>NZ_JBNNUU010000024.1:0-1236 GCF_050280025.1 Lysinibacillus sp. NPDC093712 | reverse complement strand
GGTATGTCAACACTAAACTGGACAAAAATTATAAGGTCTGTTGCTTGAATTCCACTGGAGTTAAATAGCCTAGTGTCCCATGAATTCGAATGTTATTGAACCAATGAACATAATCATCAAGTTCAAGTGCGAGCTGTTCAAGAGTAGAGAAATGTGCTCCGTTAGCGAATTCGGTTTTAAATACCTTAAACATCGCCTCAGCCACGGCGTTATCATAAGGGCATCCCTTCATGCTCAGGGATCGCTGGATTCCGAATGTTTCTAGGGCTTTTGAAATGAGCTTATTATCAAACTCTTTTCCTCGGTCTGTATGAAACATTTGTATGTCGCCCAAGTTACCTCTAATACTTACTAGTGCTTGATAAACCAGCTCTGCTGTCTTATTTGCACCAGCACTACGGCCAATGATTTCACGATTGAAAAGGTCGACAAATAAGCATACATAATGCCATTTTGTTCCGACACGGACATATGTTAAATCACTCACGATGACAGCCAACGGCTCTTCTTGCTCAAATTGGCGCTGTAATTCATTTTTTATCGGCGCTTCATTACATGTTGAGTTACGCACCTTATACTGTGCTACTGTATAGTTTGATACTAGTCCAAGACCTTTCATTAAACGACCAATTCGACGACGTGATACGTGTTTTGGCTCTGGTAATTTACTTAGTTCTTTCTTGATTTTACGCGTACCATAATTATTACGGCTTTCTTTGAAAATACGAGCAATCTCTTTGGAAATCTCTTTATCTTCAGTTTTTAGCGCACGTTTGCCACAAACATCGGCATGATAGTAATACGTACTTTTCGGAATATCAAGGACGTCACACATTGCTGATACTGAATATTTGTGAGCGTTATTTCGAATCACATCTATTTTCGTCCCATGATCAGCGCTGCTTGCTTTAAAATATCATTCTCCATCAATAAACGTTGGTTTTCTTTGCGTAATCGAGCTAGTTCGTTATCTTCTTCAGAGCGATTATCTTTGGCAGCGAATGAACCGGTTTCTTGATGGTTTTTAATCCAACGGTCTAAAGCCGAAGGCGTTATATCGTATTCTCTGGCAATATCTGCACGGGATTTTCCATTTTCATAAAGTTTTACTAATTGCAATTTAAATTCAGATGTAAAAGTTCGACGTTGACGTGACATAGTAGCACGCTCCTTTAAGTTGGTAGTCTAAGTGTACTAGCCCTTATTTTTTATGTCCAACTTAGTGTAGCCGATTCA
>NZ_JBNNUU010000022.1:0-2294 GCF_050280025.1 Lysinibacillus sp. NPDC093712 | reverse complement strand
GCTCTTTAGCGCCGATGGTAGTTGGGGGCTTCCCCCTGTGAGAGTAGGACATCGCTAGGCACACAAAGCAGTCAGCAATAGCTGGCTGTTTTTTTGTTTTATGTAAAAATAAAGATCTATTAGAGATGACGAGAGTATGATTGAGCGAATTGCGAAAGATAGATGCTAGAAGCCCGTTAGGGGTATTCAAGTAAATACGACCATCGTATAAATTCAGAGAAAGTTCTATGTAAGAGACTTAAGACCTGAAATCTGTAAGTATAGATTCTCTAGGGGTAACAATCTATCATTTCTTATTGAAGAGATAATTGTTGTGAAGAGTTTGTAATTGATGCATATTTACATCAGATGGGAAAGTAATACTAAATCTTTTCAAAGCTATGATGGTAACACTTTTGCGTATTTTCAGATGATTTTATATATATTTATACATATCTAAGAGAAATTGCAAATATTAATGACTTATGCAATTTAAGAATGTCCATTTTTATAAGATTTATTATTTTGATCGTTCTAATAACTTACAATTTATATGATGAATAGTAAATTTATTCAGTAAGATTCTTGTTATAATACTCAGTTGTTAAAAGATAAAGGCAGTAATGAAAGGGATTTATCCTTTGTCATTGCTGCCTTTTCAGTTAAGATTGTTTTTGTATAAAGGGATGTTTTACATAACAGAATTGCTAGTCCCTACTAGTGCTTATATATGAATTTCTATGAAGGCTGTTTAATACAAGAGGGTCTTTTTAATTGATGGAGAACACGGACTTTTGGCCATCATTCTAAATTTACACAGATGAAAACTAAGGAACTGTGTTTCCTCTATTCTTTAGCTATAAGTAAGGAGGTACGATAAGGCTAAAACTTTATAGTTAAATAACGCATTTTAACAAAATATTTGCTAAACGGTGATTTCAATTTAGGCACACAAGTTGTTTTAAGAGTTGAGTATTATAATGCCTTACAAATCGACAAATTTCACTTTTTTAAGTTCTAATCGTTTTGCTAGTTTCCTATAATGTAACCATTACTTGAAAAAGGAGAGGGAATTTTGTGGATTGATGGTGTTTTTTCTGGTGGGGGATTGAAAGGCTTTGCATTAGTTGGAGCGTATCAAGTATTAGAAGCTGAAAATTTCCACTTTAAGCGAGTTGCTGGAACAAGTGCTGGAGCTATTTTAGCAGCTTTTATTGCTGCTGGTTATAGTGGTAAAGAAATTGAATGTATGCTTGAAGAGTTGGATGTACCTTCATTATTAGACCCTCGAAAAACATTTTTGCCATTGCCATTTATGAAATGGATTAATGTCTATAACCATTTAGGTTTATATAAAGGGAAAGCATTAGAAAAATGGTTCTTTCAAAAATTGGCGGATAAGGGAGTTTACACTTTTGCAGATATACCCGAAGGTTCATTGAAATTAGTAGCGTCGGATTTATCAAATGGTAGAATTATTGTTTTACCGGATGATTTACACAAGTATCAAATCGATGCTAGTAATTTTTCTGTTGCTAGTGCATTGCGTATGAGCTGTGGTATTCCGTTTTTCTTTGAACCAGTTACATTAAAAACAGGAAAAGGCGAATCGGTCATTGTTGATGGTGGTGTATTAAGTAATTTTCCTCTCTGGATCTTTGATGATAAAGAAGGGCGTAAAAAGCGACCAGTACTTGGTCTTAAACTAAGTAGAAGTAGTGAAGAACAATGTCCTCAAGTAATAAAGAATGGTTTAAATTTATTTGAAGCGTTATTTGCAACTATGAAAGGGGCACATGATGAAAGATATATTTCAAGAAGACACGAAAGAGATATTGTTTTTATTCCAGTAGATGATTACAGCGCTACACAATTTGATTTAAATGAGGAGACAAAGGAAACATTACTAGAGATAGGTAGGAATCGTACTATTCAATTCTTAAAGACCTGGCCTAGGTTTAGAATATAAAAGTCTAAAAAAAATTATAAAACCTATTGACGACTTATAAACTAGATGTTATTATATAAAAGTTGCTGTTACAACATGTAACTACGAAATATAAAAATAAAATAAATGTTTGACATTATTTCAGAAACATGTTATTATATAAAAGTTAACTCTTACAAAACAGTTAACAAAATGAACCTTGAAAACTGAACAAGCAAAACGTAATCAATATAGTTTTTATTAGCTAACTTCGTTAGTGAACGAAACAAAAATTTGGACATCAAAATTGATGCCAGCAAAACAATTTGAGCTAATCAAATTTCTTTTATGGAGAGTTTGATCCTGGCTCAGGACGAACGCTGGCGGC
>NZ_JBNNUU010000021.1:0-1108 GCF_050280025.1 Lysinibacillus sp. NPDC093712 | reverse complement strand
ACCAGTGTGCGGATTTGCCTACACACACGCCTTACTGCTTGGACGCGCACAACCAACGGCGCGCTTACCCTATCCTACTGCGTCCCCCCATTTCTCAAACGGTGAGGAGGTGGTACAGGAATATCAACCTGTTGTCCATCGCCTACGCCTATCGGCCTCGGCTTAGGTCCCGACTAACCCTGAGCGGACGAGCCTTCCTCAGGAAACCTTAGTCATACGGTGGACGGGATTCTCACCCGTCTTTCGCTACTCATACCGGCATTCTCACTTCTAAGCGCTCCACCAGTCCTTCCGGTCTGACTTCAACGCACTTAGAACGCTCTCCTACCACTGACATCGTAGATGTCAATCCACAGCTTCGGTGAATCGTTTAGCCCCGATACATTTTCGGCGCAGCGTCACTCGACCAGTGAGCTATTACGCACTCTTTAAATGATGGCTGCTTCTAAGCCAACATCCTGGTTGTCTGTGCAACGCCACATCCTTTTCCACTTAACGATTACTTTGGGACCTTAGCTGGTGGTCTGGGCTGTTTCCCTTTTGACTACGGATCTTATCACTCGCAGTCTGACTCCCGTGTATAAATATCTGGCATTCGGAGTTTGTCTGAATTCGGTAAACCGGGATGGCCCCCTAGTCCAAACAGTGCTCTACCTCCAGTATTCTCATCACGAGGCTAGCCCTAAAGCTATTTCGGAGAGAACCAGCTATCTCCAGGTTCGATTGGAATTTCTCCGCTACCCACACCTCATCCCCGCACTTTTCAACGTGCGTGGGTTCGGGCCTCCAGTAAGTGTTACCTCACCTTCACCCTGGACATGGGTAGATCACCTGGTTTCGGGTCTACGACCACGTACTAATTCGCCCTATTCAGACTCGCTTTCGCTGCGGCTCCGCCTTCTAAAGCTTAACCTCGCACGTAATCGTAACTCGCCGGTTCATTCTACAAAAGGCACGCTATCACCCATTAACGGGCTCTAACTACTTGTAGGCACACGGTTTCAGGATCTCTTTCACTCCCCTTCCGGGGTGCTTTTCACCTTTCCCTCACGGTACTGGTTCACTATCGGTCACTAGGTAGTATTTAGCCTTGGGAGATGGTCCTCCC
>NZ_JBNNUU010000020.1:0-4477 GCF_050280025.1 Lysinibacillus sp. NPDC093712 | reverse complement strand
TAACATTCGAATTCATGGGACACTAGGCTATTTAACTCCAGTGGAATTCAAGCAACAGACCTTATAATTTTTGTCCAGTTTAGTGTTGACATACCTGGGTTATTTTTCATAATTGAAAACAATTCAATAATATATTCCAAACCCGAGGAAGCATACGAAACAACCACTTCTTTATATGATGTAGTCGCCGATGTTAGAGCACCTGATAGAACTGTAAGAATCACTCCAGCTACTGTTGATTTAAACACAAAACCTAAAGCAGTTGCACCTAGACCAATAATGCTAGCTCTAAAATTTGCCGTATTAAGCTGACCTCGCCAATACCTTACAGTATTATTTTGAGCAATTATCATATTTTCTAATGTAGACTTTGAGACTGTAATTGTTCTAACGTATTCAGATGTTGTGAAAGACATAGTATAACCTCCAGTATGTTAATTTTTGTGTTAGCTGCTAACACTCCATAAAGGGGGTAATGATCTCTTTTTAACAACCTAGAAAAATTTTTTCCTAAAATCAAATACCAAACTTAATTAAAGCAACACCTATTATCATGTAAACCTTGGTTTCCCCCTATATTTTCTCTAAAAAAATTATCGCTTTCCTCCTATTATCCCACTAAAAAATACGATTTCCCCAGTAAATTAATCGAAAATTCCCTAACAATTTTAATCAAATGTATAAGTTGATTTTGTTTCAAGAAAAGTCCTTTATATAAATAAAAAACATGTAGGAATAGACCAATTTTACTTTTAGGTTTCCCTTCCATAGAACATGTTTTCACTAATGTAAAGGAGTTGGTTTTTATGATTCAAAACCGATTGCTAAAAAACTTCTTGAAAAACGCAGAAATAAAAGAGTTGTATCAAAGTTATTTAGAAAAGCCTACTGCTCGCAAAAAAGAATTGATTGAAAAGTTGTTTAAAATTCATGGTCGAAAGATTCAACTACTTAGTTATTTTTCACAAACTTTAATTTTTGAATCTCAAAAATTTGATAAAAAAATTCGCCAAAACAGTAAATTGAATCAATTGATATTAGATAAAAACGTCGATGGAGGGAGCAAATTGCTTGATTTAATTCCAGATGAACAAAACCTCCATGATTTTGAATTCTCCACTCCTGTTGAATCTTGTAAATTAGAAATAATTTTTGAAGATAAACAACTGTACGAAATCGTTTCTAGATTAAGTGCAAAACAAAAAGAGATTTTGTACTTACTTTTTGTGAAGGATTGGACTGAAGGGGAATTGGCTTTGGCGCTTGGTGTTTCGATACAAGCTATCAATAAGATCAAAAATCAAGCGTTACGAAAAATTAAAAAAGAGTATGAATTGGCAAAGCAGAATATTAAAGATAAGAATTAAACTACAAGTCTATAGAAGGTTTTTAGATTAAAAACTCCCACAAGTGGTTGATAAATCGCTTTAAATTTCCCTTTTAAAAGTGTTAGGTTGGCCAACTTTAACACTTTTTTATTAAATTTTAAGGAGGAATTCAATATGGCGATTATTAGTTCTCGAAGAGGTGCTTCTTCTATAATTACTGTAACACCTGCAACATTATTAAAAATGGAGCATGCATTACTTACTGGGGCATCACATTTAGAATCTAAATATCCAGAGCATATAATGGCGGATGCTTACTATCTTACTAGTCCAGAAGTTTTAAATATCGTCTTTGGCGAGACTTCTGCTAAAACAGTTGCCAATCGTACCGCTCTAATTTATTCAGACGGAATGAATGGTGTAAAAGAAGACCTGATAAACAGGGCTAAAAATGGTGCAAGACAAATGAGCGCTATCCATAGAAAAGCAATTAATAGTGGGTATAAGAATATCACACTAACAATAACTTACTATGTAGCGTTTAACCTTCATACTAGCAGAACAGTTTTAAAGTACATCGTTGATGCAACAGAAAAACTTAATTAATTTCTCAACATAAAAAACCTGCCTATAATTGGCAGGTTTTTATGTTTGAGTTACATCCTTTAAAGCTTCAAAAAAATCCTCTCCATTAAGAATGGTATAGTAATAAAGATATTCTTTTACACTTCCCGTTGAGTCATCATAATCTAGAAAACGTATTTGTTTTTCATTTTCAAATACATACAATGTATATTCTTTATTCAATGTAATATCTATAAGATACGCAGTTTTTTCTAATGATGTGAAACCTTTGATTTGTTTAAGTTGTAATTTATTTATTTCATTGATAATTCGCTTTTTCTGATCTACATTTTCTATTTTGATTGTAGGAAAAGGTTCTTGCAATGTTGCTACCACTGCTCCAATATACAAAGTTGCATTTTCATCACCAAAGTTAGCATCTTTCATAATATCAGACACAGTATAAACTTTTTCAGCTTCCGCCTTAAGAGCAGCTTCTCTTGTTTTATTTTCATAAATATCTAATCCCATTAAAGCAATACTGACTAAAACTACAGAAATGACTATGAAAATTGTACGTTTCCGCATAGAGTTCCTCCTCATTTTTATTTTTTAAAAATTATATCAAATTTCATATATTTTCACTCTATTTAACTTAAAATTCTCGTAAATTCATCCTTTTACTCTATTGATAAAAAAGTATGTTTTTATTATTAAATCAAAACATACCTCTAACTGCTTCGTTAATTCGTTAAAGAAAGGACCAGAAATAATTTATTCAGCTGTTCCAGATAACCCCAAAGAAATAGGGGGACTTTGGCCATTTTTAAAAAGTGAATTTGTGAACGTTGGACGTTCCTATGATAGTTGGCAAAATAACTAGAAAAAAGACCGTTTTAACGGTCTTTTTGTGCTAGAGTTTGTTTTTCTATGTTAATTTTAATCATTTTTTGAAAGATTATTTACTCGCCATTTATAAAAAACTTTCAGCAAATAATCACTAATCACAAATATTGTTACAAATATACTACTTATTGAGATAGTTAAATAAATGCTATCGTTAAATGTAGATTTACTATCAGACATTACCAAGCTAAATAATAAAGAATAGGTCAAAGCACAAAGTAAATGCTTAATACACATGACATAGATATTCATAATTTTACTATAATGTTCAATCAGTATAGATACCAATATGGCTACAAGCATTGCAGGCCCAGTAAATATAGTACTATAAATACCATATGATATGCTGTAAGAAGAGCCAATAAATAGCGGAATAATAAATATCCCGATTACTAGTGTAACGACTGCTGCAATTATTTTGTTTCTCAACATCTTTATTCACAACCTTTAATCATTTTTAATATTTTAAAATGGCCAAAGTTATACGATTTGATCGAGAATATGCGTAAACTAGCTATATTAAACCATATAATACATAGTATGTCGTTGCGCTACTACTTCCTGCAAAAAATCTCTTATACTTGACTTCTATTATATTTTAATACAAAAATTATCATGTATAAATTACTTTTAATGACTTATATTTTATTTCCAATTTGTATTTGGTCCATTACTTCAATATCACATTTCCTATAAAAGAATATATAAATAAAGGCTATGCTAAATCTTTCAAACCTGTAGCACAGCCTTTTCTAACTTATATTTTACAATTCAATATGGAAATCTGTTCGCTTTGGGTGTGGAACACTCTCTAAATGGAAGTTAGGCAGCTTAAAATTAACTTGAGAGTTTGATACTTTTAATTGTAAGTTTGTACATAGTGGACGATTTGGTTTTGCTGTTCCCTTCTACAAAAATTGTTTCACAATTCTCTATATTTCCGTCAATTCTCTTTTTCTGTTTGCGTATTTTTTTCTTTATCCAAAAGTTCAAAGAAGGAAGGGAGTTGCTTAAATCCTTTTCTCTTTATCGTTGATAACACTATTAAGATTAGTTCTTGCTCTAAATCCTTTTGATTTTGCTTATTAGTTTGCCTTAACACAGCTTTAATTTTTGGTGTCAACAGTTCAATAACTTCTTGTTCAAATCTGCCATCCACCACTATCACCTCAAATATATTTATGATATTTTTTTCGATCCTTTACCGCTAAAGCACAACATCAATTTATATGTTCGCCCCCCTCCCTCTGCTCTTTTTGCAATAATAACTGCACTGCTTGCGTGTTATTATTGACTGCTTCTGTCAATAAGGCTAGGGATTTATCAAATTTCCAAAAAACCATAAGAAACGCTACTATCGGAAAACCAACATTACTAATAAAATTCATTAATATAGATTGATCCATATTAATACCTCCTTTGTTCATAAAGGGGACTTAACATGTATTTTATCAACCTATAATATTTATACATAACATTTTTAAAAGAAGGACAAATTTGTTAGTAAATTTTAATTAGAATCACCTTCACCTCAAGTATCTTTATTTACACCACACCAACTCCTGGTCTATCAACATATAAAATCTGAATCGGCTACACTAAGTTGGACATAAAAAATAAGGGCTAGTACACTTAGACTACCAACTTAAAGGAGCGTGCTACTATGTCACGTCAACGTC
>NZ_JBNNUU010000019.1:0-5983 GCF_050280025.1 Lysinibacillus sp. NPDC093712 | reverse complement strand
GGGGAAGCCCCCAACTACCATCGGCGCTAAAGAGCTTAACTTCCGTGTTCGGTATGGGAACGGGTGTGACCTCTTTGCCATCATCACTAGACTATGTTCGGTTTCCAATTTATAACGTATCTTGAAACCCTTATGTATTTCGTTTTGAAGTTGTTTACCTGTCCTTCAAGACAAGAATTATTGTATAACGTTTATCAACATAATGCAACACTTTTTTATAAAAAAAAGAAATTACTACTTTTTGAAGATATTTTTGTTATGTGAGAGAAATAATCGCTCTGCTAATCATTATAGCAATTGTTATTTCAAAAGAAAACATTTTATTACATAAAAATTAAAAAGTTTAGCCTATCATTAAATACTACGGTCCTTTTGGCAGTCTATCGATAAACAATTTGAGAACCCATGACGAAATTGCCTATTTGTAGTTTCCCCAATAGTTTTGCAGTTAAAACTACTTAGTAAATATGAAGTAAAAACTTTACCTTACTTTACCGAAATGTAGCAACTCTTTTTCAACATCCTGACAAAATTAAACTCCTACCTTTCAATTGTATTTCCCTAGTCATATTTAAGAAAAGCTTTGATTTTCGCTGAAAGTGGCGACTCTGAGTGAAAATCTAAAGCTTTTTATTTATATATTTCCCTACCATTATTTTCGTTTAGTATTTCGCAAAAACATTCGTCAGAGCAGCAAGTAATTGATCAATTTCTTCGAATGTTGTTGTTGGTCCAAAGGATATTCTAAAAAATTGACGTGCCTCCTCCATCGTATAGCCCATTGATAAAATTGCTTTCGTACCAGATTCACTGTGTATATCACAGGCACTACCAGTAGAAATACAAATACCTGCCTCGTTTAACTTTAACAATACATATTGCCCTTCCACTTTTTCCATTATCAAACCGCATATATTAGGCAGTTGCTCTACACTGTCAATCAATTGACAAGTTGAAGGTAAATTTTTTCGTAAATATTGGCGCAGCAAATCATAATGTTGACGCTCATATTGATAATTTTCAATGGCTGTCGCAAATGCAACAATGGCAGGTGTATCTAATGTTCCGCCACGTAAACCTCGTTCATGCGTTACACCAGGCGTTAATGCTGGAACTCGAATTTTCGGATTTATAAAAATAGCCCCACACCCTTTAGGTCCTCCTATTTTATGGGCTGAAATCGTCATCGCATCTACGTATGCACTAAATGAATTTATTGCTAGTTTACAATAGGATTGCACACAATCTACATGGAAAAATATATTTTCGTTATTTGCTATTACGGCAATTTCCTCTACAGGTTGGATGGAACCTATTTCGGAATTTACATGTTGAATCGTTATTAATGCTGTATCTTCCCTTATCTCCTCACGAACTTGTTCTACATCAATACATCCATCAAACTGTAAAGGTAATTTCGTGATGGTAAACCCCATTTTTTCAAGTGTATTTAATGCTGCATGAACGGATGTATGTTCGGCTTGTGATGAAATAATATGCTTGCCTTTTTTTGAAGCTAAAGCGAGTGACAAAATTGAAATTAGATTTCCCTCTGTTCCGCTCCCAGTAAAAATTATCCCATCACGTTCTACACCGAGAGTCCTTGCAACTATAGCCCTTGCCTGCTCAACAAAATAATTTGCTTGTCCTCCTAAATCATGTAAGCTCGCACTGTTTCCATAATAACGTTTTGCAACATCACAATAAGCTTGAAGTGCATTACTCGACATTGGAGATGTTGCTGCATAATCCATATAAATCATCTTATTCTCCCTTTCTAGTCATCAACTCTTGTTTTCCTTTTTATTTTATGTAAAGATATGTGTCAAGACAACTGTAAAGAAGGTATAGCTATGGATGTAAAGACTGACATACTCATTATTGGTAGCGGCATTGCCTCTCTTCAAGCTGCACGACTACTCGGACAATATTTTCAAGTACAGATTGTTACAAAATCCTCTGTTAAAACAAGTAGCTCTTATCGTGCACAAGGAGGAATAGCTGCTGTTACTAGTCCAGAAGATCATATAAAGTTTCATATCACTGATACACTGTCTGCTGGTGAATACCATCATGAAAACAAATTTGTTGATGTACTTATAAAGGATGGCATGACGATTATCCAACAACTGCTATTAGATGGATTACCAATTGATCGACAAGATAATGGCGAACCTGCCCTTGGCTTAGAAGGAGCACATAGCCATCATCGCATTTTACATGCCGGTGGTGATAGAACTGGTCAAATACTGATTGATTACTTGCTTCAGCATCTATCTCCAAACGTTCACATGAATAGCAACGAGATGGCTTTTGAATTGTTATTGAATACGGATGGTGCTTGTATTGGCGTAATGACAAAAAGCGATAAAGGAATAAAACGTTATTTTGCTCACCATGTCATTCTTGCTTCAGGTGGTGCTGCTGCTCTCTACGCAAGCACTTCTAACTACACCACGAATACTGGAGACGGTATTGCATTAGCGTATCGAGCGGGTGCTGCCATTAGTGATATGGAATTTATGCAATTTCATCCAAGCCTATTATGGTGTAATAACGAGGCTAAAGGATTGGTTTCTGAAGCTGTTCGAGGTGCTGGAGGAATTTTTGTAAATGCAGAGCGTCAACCAATTATGGTAGGTGTGCATCCATTGCTCGATTTAGCACCACGTCATGTTACTGCACACACGTTATATACTAAACGTACATTCGGGCAAGAGACGTTTATTGATATTTCAAGCATTCAGGGATTTGGAGATAAATTCCCTACTATTACAAAACTTTGCATGGATAACGGTATTGATTTACAAAACGGTCTAATTCCTGTTGCTCCAGGCAGCCATTTTTTAATGGGTGGTGTGATTGCTGATGATACGGGAAGAACTTCGATTTCTAATCTTTATGCAGTTGGTGAGGTTGCCTGTACAGGGGTTCATGGTGCAAACCGTTTAGCTAGCAATTCATTACTTGAAGGCATAACATTCGGTCAAAAAATGGCTCAATTTATTATACAAACTGGTTGTAAGCAAACAAATTTCACGCTTGCTGTTGCTCATTGCCATCAATCGATGCCTGCTTTATTCACAAAGGAAAATTTACAACAAACAATGATGCAACTATTAGGCATCGTCCGAAACCCTTTGGATATGCAGCTTTTGATAGAACAACTACCTTCATTACAAAATCTAAGTCAAGTTAATGTAATGGGCTTAAATCAACAGCAACTAGAACTTTACATGATGCATATTGTTGCATCATTGATGGTACATGCTGCCATCACACGAACAGAAACTCGTGGTGCTCACATTCGGAATGATAAGCCTAACAGTGAAGCAAAGTGGGCACAGCGCTGGATTATTTTTCAACAAGGACAAATGAAAGTGAGGAATTCATTGTATGAATATCATCAAACTCGAGGAAATGCTCAAGCAATTTTTTAATGAAGATATAGGAGATGGGGATTTATCAAGCGAGCTGATCTTTTCATTTGAGCAAATAGGTTCTTTTTCGTTTTATGCAAAAGACAGCGGCATTTTTTGTGGAACACCTATTATCGAACATGGATTTCGTTTACTCGATCCCTCCATGCATATAACTATGCATAAAAATGATGGTGATACCGTCAATATCGGAGATGTTCTTGCTGTTATTAAAGGACCTCTACAAAAATTATTATTAGGTGAGCGAGTGATTTTAAATCTTATTCAACGCATGTCTGCTATCGCCACTGCAGCCAATTTAGCAGTTCGTGAAACAGTAGGAACCTCTGCGAAAATTTGCGATACACGCAAAACAATTCCTGGATTACGTATGCTCGATAAATATGCTGTACGAGTAGGTGGTGGCTATAATCACCGAAGTGGCTTATACGATGCTATTATGCTCAAGGATAATCATATTGCTTTTGCAGGAAGTATTACCAAAGCCGTACAAACTGCTCGCAAAAAAATTGGACACACTGTAAAAATCGAAGTGGAGATTGAAACGAAAGCACAATTAGAAGAAGCTATATTAGCTGGAGCGGACATTATTATGTTTGATAATCGTACACCTGAAGAAATACGTGCTTGGCTTCCAATCGTTCCAGCACATATTGCGACTGAAGCTTCTGGTGGCATTACATTAGAAAACCTCAATGCTTATGCAAAGTCAGGTATTCAATGGATTTCATTAGGTGCATTAACCCATTCCGTAAAAGCTTTTGATATTAGCGCACTTGTACAAATGAAAGGAGAGCATACACTTGTCCATCACTAGTTTACTACAACAAACCTCACTACTTCCTGAGCATTATCGAACATTATCAACAGAAGAAATGGAATCTCGTATTCGAGCTATTAAAAAGAAGCTAGGTAAGAAACTCTTTATACCTGGACATCACTATCAAAAAGATGAAGTAATACAATTTGCTGATGCTACAGGGGATTCCTTACAGCTTGCTCAAATATCTGCTGCTAATAAAGAAGCTGAGCATATTGTTTTTTGTGGTGTGCATTTTATGGCAGAGACAGCTGATATGCTAACTACGGAGAAGCAACATGTCTACTTACCTGATATGCGAGCAGGGTGTTCGATGGCTGACATGGCAGATATTTATCAAACAGAACAAGCATGGCCTATTCTACAGCAACTTTTCGGCAATACAATTTTGCCGTTAACATATGTTAATTCTACTGCTGCAATTAAAGCATTTACTGGACGTCACGGTGGCGCTTGTGTAACCTCCTCCAATGCAAAAGAAATGGTAAAATGGGCATTTTCACAAAAACAGCGTATTTTATTTTTACCAGATCAGCATTTAGGCAGAAATACAGCGTTCGATTTAGGTGTGCCACTCGAAAATATGGCCGTATGGAATCCACATACGAATACGCTTGAAACAGATCAATCGCCAGAAAATATTCAAATAATATTGTGGAAAGGACATTGTTCGGTACATGAAGGCTTTACAGTGCAACATACAGCAATGGTTCGTCAATCACATACAAATATGCGTATTATCGTTCATCCTGAATGTAGCCGAGAAGTCTTAGCTGCTGCAGATGATGCAGGCTCTACAAAATATATCCTTGATACTATTAATAATGCTCCAAGCGGATCAGCGTGGGCAATTGGAACAGAAATGAATCTAGTAAACCGCATTATTCAACAACATCCTGATAAACACATTATTTCTTTAAACGAAAACTTTTGCCCTTGTCTTACAATGAATCGCATTGACCTTCCACATTTACTGTGGTCACTTGAAAGCATTGATCAGGGCAAACCACATAACCGTATTCAAGTGAATACCTCAATAGCAAAAGAAGCTCGTAGCTCTCTTGAAAGAATGCTGTCACGTGCATAAGCAAAAAAAGCGTCTACCTATTTAGCGGTAGACGATTTCAGACTGTGGACAAACTCGAAGATTTTCGAGTTTGTCTACAGTCCTTTTTTATTTAAAATTAATATAGAGGTGATGACTACTGCCGTTGTTTTCCGCTACGGGTGGTCGCTTTCCGCGGGCACATCGTAAGCCGCAACCCTCGCTAACGCGCGGTCTGTTGCGTCTTACGTACTGTGTGTTCTGAGCAGGAGTCGCCCGCCCTTCACTCCAATCAACTTTATATGTATTGCTAACAGTCTACTATAAATAAAATAATCTATTTGAGGTGATGGAAAATGATGACGAAGAATCAAGTCAATGAACGTGAACAATAAGAAATGCATTGACCAATTGGTGCCACAAAACCATTTAGTTCGAAAACTAGAGGCAGCGATTGATGTTTCGTTTATCTATCCATTAGTCGAAAACCTCAAATCGTCTACCTACTTTAACAGTAGCCGACTTTTCGTATTTTTTCTGTTAAAAAAAGCACAGTCGATGTAAACAATTACATCGACTGTGCTTTAGTATGACCCCTACGGGATTCGAACCCGTGTTACCGCCGTGAAAGGGCGGTGTCTTAACCGCTTGACCAAGGGGCCAATGGCGGAGAAGGAG
>NZ_JBNNUU010000018.1:0-12276 GCF_050280025.1 Lysinibacillus sp. NPDC093712 | reverse complement strand
GTCACACCCGTTCCCATACCGAACACGGAAGTTAAGCTCTTTAGCGCCGATGGTAGTTGGGGGCTTCCCCCTGTGAGAGTAGGACATCGCTAGGCGCAAAAAGTCGCTGCTGATACACTCAGTAGTGGCTTTTTTTATTTCTATATAACTAATTTAATTGAAACAGAACAAAAAATAGAGACATTTCATCATGAAGATGAAATGTCTCTTTAAATTTTTTAAACAGTTATAGCTCGTAGCTCCACACGTCGGATTTTACCTGATGTTGTTTTTGGCAGCTCATCTATAAAGACAATACTGCGAGGGTATTTATAAGGCGCTGTTAAAGCTTTAACATGCTCCTGAAGCTCTTTCGTTAATTCTTCCTCATCACGGCCTCGGAAGCTCTCACGTAGGATTATAAATGCTTTAACAATATGACCTCTAATTTCATCTGGTGCCGCAACAACAGCACATTCTTGTACAGCCTCATGCTTATTTAAAGCATCCTCTACTTCAAATGGACCAATTGTATAGCCGGATGAAATAATAATGTCATCTCCCCGTCCTTCAAACCAGAAGTAACCATCTTCATCGCATTTTGCTTGGTCACCTGTAATATACCAATCACCTCTAAAAGCAGCTTGTGTGCGTTCAGGTTCACGATAATACTCTTTGAATAAAGCTGGTGAAGATTTATGGACAGCGATATCTCCAACTTCTCCTACAGATGCTTCATTGCCCTCATGGTCAATAATACGCACAATATTTCCTGGAGTAGGAACACCCATAGAGCCAGGTCGTAATTCGGTGTTTTCAAGTGTACCAATTAATAATGTATTTTCTGTTTGTCCATAGCCATCACGTACTTTAAGGCCAAAATTTTTCATAAATGTTTCAATTACTGGACGATTTAACGGCTCACCAGCAGAAACGGCACTTCTTAATGAAGCTAAATTGTAATCTTTTAAATTATCAATCTTTGCCATAATACGATATTCAGTAGGTGTACAGCAAAGTACATTTACTTTTTCGTCCTGAAGAAGCTGAAGATAAGTATGAGGATCGAAACTACCATGATAGACGAAAGCAGTTGCCCCTAACATAATCGTCGATAAAAATGGACTCCAGATCCATTTTTGCCAACCTGGTGCTGCTGTAGCCCATACTAGGTCACCTTCACGTACACACAGCCACTTGGAAGCAGCTGTTCGAATATGTGCATAACCCCAGCCATGAGAGTGAACTACTCCTTTAGGTTTGCCCGTTGTTCCTGAAGTATAAGAAAGAAACGCCATATCATCACGTTTAGTAGCAACAGTCGTAAAGCTTGTTGGTTGTGTGTCAGCTAATGCATCTAAAGATACCCAATTATTTGTAGCATTGCCAATGACTAATTTATTATTTAAAGCAGCTACGGAAGAAGTAATTTGATCAACCTCGCTAGTAAAAGCTTCGTAGGCAATAACTGCGTTTGCAGAAGAGTGTTCCATACGATATTCTAAATCACTTGCACGTAACATCTCTGAACAAGAGATAGGAACGAGACCCGCCTTTAAACAACCGAGGAAAACAAAATAGGCTTCTGGTAGACGTGGGATAATGACTAAAACACGATCACCTTTTTGAAGTCCCCTCTCTGTAAAGGCATTCGCGTATTGGTTCATTTTTTGAATAAGGTCGGCATAAGAAATTGTACGACGATTTTGCTTTGTATCCAACCATCTTATAGCTTGACGATCACTATCTTGGGAAAACTTCTCTAATTCCTCTGTAATGTTGTAAAGTTCAGGTGCAATTAAATCATTTGTTACCATATATGAACATTCCTCCCCAAAACAAATTTGATAGAAAATTCTTAAAACTATTTTTATTTTAGCAATTACAATAATATACAGCAAGAATATTTGATGCACAAAATAGAAATATTAGATTTAATAGAGAACTATTATGCTTTAATACCTACGAATTAAAAATTATGCAATAAATTAAATAATTTTTTTGAAAAAGTATTGCATAATTTAGAATGCTTGCTATAATAATAAATGTACTTAAGAGGTTGTTAAAACCGAATTGAATAGTATTGTTCCGAAGTAGCTCAGTTGGTAGTAGCACCTGACTGTTAATCAGGTTGTCGCAGGTTCGAGTCCTGCCTTCGGAGCCATTTTTTTGCCCTTTTTTAATTAAAAGTTATTTTTAAAAAGAAATTATTGAAAAAGGCTTGCATCATAATGAAAATGATGTTATTATAAATCTTGTCTTGTTTAAGACATAACAAATGGCCCCTTGGTCAAGCGGTTAAGACACCGCCCTTTCACGGCGGTAACACGGGTTCGAATCCCGTAGGGGTCACCATTTTCTAAGCATCGTAGTAATGCATAGGCTTAAAAAGATAAATAAACTGTGAAGAAATAAACACCTGTTTCTATGGAGGATTAGCTCAGCTGGGAGAGCATCTGCCTTACAAGCAGAGGGTCGGCGGTTCGAGCCCGTCATCCTCCACCATATAGTGTTTTTTCGGAGGGGTAGCGAAGTGGCTAAACGCGGCGGACTGTAAATCCGCTCCTTAGGGTTCGGCGGTTCGAATCCGTCCCCCTCCACCAGTTTTATTTATACAAATGAATGGGGTATAGCCAAGCGGTAAGGCAACGGATTTTGATTCCGTCATGCCCTGGTTCGAATCCAGGTACCCCAGCCATTCATTTCTTATTTGAGCCATTAGCTCAGTTGGTAGAGCATCTGACTTTTAATCAGAGGGTCGAAGGTTCGAGTCCTTCATGGCTCACTTTTCTATAATTTAAATTCAAAAGTGTAACATTAACTACAGATACTAATCTCTTGCTGAAAACAGCAGGAGATTTTTTTTGCTATTTCAAAATGTATAAATATACGATTTTTTGTTGGGTTGAGCCAAGTACATTGTAGGCTTTACAATAGTCTTATTAAGAAAAGGGGGTATAAAATAATGAATAAACATCAAGTATCAATTATTGGAGTTCCAACAGATTACGGACAAACACGAAGAGGAGTTGACATGGGGCCTAGCGCAATCCGCTATGCGGGCGTTGTAGAGCGATTAGAAGCAATTGGTCACAAGGTAGAGGATCAGGGAGATATTCTTGTTAGCCAAGTACAAGAGAGTAATATAGATAAACAGCTATTAAATTTAGAAGAAGTTGTAGATGTTAGTACATCGTTAGCAAATCAAGTACATGAAGCATTAGAGCAAAAAAAATTCCCGCTTGTCTTTGGTGGAGATCATAGTATTGCAATCGGTACACTTGCAGGCCTAGGTGAACATTTCAAAAACTTAGGCGTTATTTGGTTCGATGCACATGCGGATCTAAATACACCTGAAACTACACCATCTGGTAATATCCATGGTATGCCACTTGCTGTTAGTATTGGCTTAGGGCATGAACGCCTTGTGCAAATTCGTAACTATGCACCAAAGGTTAAACCAGAAAATGTAATTATTATCGGGGCGCGTTCAGTAGATCCTGGTGAACGTGAGCTAATTCGCCAGCAAGGAATTAAAGTATATACAATGCATGAGGTAGATCGCCTTGGAATGACGCGTGTAATGGAAGATGCTATTGCCTATTTACAAGAACGTAAAGTAGATGGCTTACATTTATCGTTAGACTTAGATGGTTTAGATCCACTTTACACACCAGGAGTAGGTACGCCAGTGCCTGGTGGTATAACATATCGAGAAAGTCATTTAGCGATGGAAATGCTACAAGAATCAGGAATGCTAACATCTGCTGAGTTTGTTGAGGTAAATCCAATATTAGACGAAAAAAATAAAACAGCAGATGTAGCTGTGGCATTAATCGGTTCTCTATTTGGTGAGACACTAGTTTAATTCCAAATTGTGAAAATATTGTTTATCACCACATTGAATAAAAATCTTTTGTTATAATTGAATATAAATTGAAACTTTTCTTATAGTCGGGCCGTATAGTATAAGACAGTTGTAAAGGTGGAGAAATAAACACAATGGATGCGTTAGTAAATAAGAGAATAAAACAAGTGCTTAAAGGCGATCAAAACGCATTTGCCGATATTGTGAGTCTCTATCAGCACAAACTGTACCAAGTATGCTACCGAATGTTAGGAAACAAGCAAGAATCTGAGGATATTGCACAAGAAGCGTTTGTTCGTGCTTATATGAATTTGCATACTTTTGATCAAAAAAGAAAATTTTCGACGTGGCTTTATCGAATCGCGACGAACCTCTGCATAGACCGTATTAGAAAGAAAAAGCCGGATTATTACTTAGATGCGGAGGTAGCTGGTACAGAAGGGCTGGATATGTATTCGCAAATTGCAGCAGATGACCAGCTACCAGAAGAGCAGTTAGAGCAGATGGAGCTACAAGATCGCATTCAATATGAGATTGGACGTTTGCCGGATAAATATCGTTCAGTTATAGTATTGAAATATATTGAAGAATTATCGTTACAAGAAATCAGTGAAATTTTGGATATGCCTCTTGGGACAGTGAAAACGAGAATTCACCGCGGACGTGAAGCATTACGAAAGCAATTAAACAATCTGTAGGAGGGGGAGCATCATGAATATTTGTCCAGAGCATATCATAGATTATATGCATGATTATTTAGACGGTGACATTAGTCGTGAGCATGAACAAGAGTTGAAACAACATCTGCATTCATGCGGTGATTGCAAGCAATTGATGCAGGAATTGAGTGAGACGATCGCCTTTGTGAAGAGTGCTTCCCATATTACAGCACCTCCAGATTTTGAAGCTGCGGTGATGGCTCGTTTACCGAAACCTAAAAGTCGTGTAGGTATGCAAAAATGGATTCGCCGTCATCCGTTCTTTGTTGCGGCAGCAGTTTTCTGTTTATTTATGAGTGCTACTTTATTGGGGAACTTTATGGATGATCAGCATTTCTCTGTTACAAAACAACCAAACCTAGTTGTTGAAGGACAAACGGTTATAGTACCAAAAGGTGAGGTTGTAAAGGGCGATATTGTCGTTAAAAATGGCGATTTAATTGTTGAGGGTGAAGTAGATGGCAATGTAACAATTATTAACGGCCAGTATATGGCATCTTCTGCAGTCGTTTCAGGTAAAATAGAAGAAATAGACGAAGCGTTTGAATGGTTATGGTATACCATCAAAAATTCCGTTAAGACTGCAATGACATTTGAGGAAAAAGAAACTAAATAGAACTCTATACGTCCTACATGGTAGTGCACGGGAGAGGATGAAAAGTCTACTCATCTGGGTAGACTTTTCTTTTGAAAAAAGTTACATTTGAAAAGAATGTGCTATACTTAAATGAGTATGGATTCGCAATGAAAAGTGGGGGATGCCACGTGCAAATTATCGAACAATTCACGGATTTAACACCAGTGAATATTGTTATTAACTTCATAGATGTACTGCTCGTTTGGTACGTTGTTTATAAAATTTTAACCCTCATTAAAGGGACGAAAGCTGTCCAATTATTAAAAGGCATTTTCGTCATTATTATTGCACGCATTGCAACAGACTTTTTGGGGTTAGAAACATTAGGATGGATGCTAAAACAAGTAATCGAGTTTGGTTTCTTGGCCATCATTATCATCTTCCAGCCTGAAATCAGACGTGGTCTTGAGCAAATTGGGCGAGGCAAGCTGTTCCAACGTTCAACAAGTCAAGAAGAAGAAGAGCAAACTAGACTGATTGAAGCTATGAAGAAATCTGTTAGTTATATGGCTAAACGCCGTATTGGTGCGTTAATTTCTATTGAAAAAGACACAGGCCTAAATGAATATATTGAAACGGGAATCGCTTTAAATGCAGAAGTTTCGTCTGAATTACTTATAAATATTTTCATACCGAATACACCACTTCATGATGGGGCTGTCATTATGCAGAAAGATAAGGTCTCAGCAGCTGCTTGCTATTTACCGCTTTCTGAAAGTCCGTTTATTTCGAAAGAGCTTGGAACACGACATCGTGCAGCTCTTGGGCTCAGTGAAGTAACAGATGCGATTACGATTGTCGTATCTGAGGAAACTGGCGCAATTAGTATTACGTTAAACGGTAATCTACATCGCAATCTTTCTCTAGAGGAATTCGAAACACTATTACGTAAAATGTGGTTCGGCTCAGTACAAGAATCGAATGCAGCCTCTAAGTTGACTTGGAGGGGGAAAAAGAATGGATAAAATGATGGATAGCCCTTGGGTATTGCGAATCATTGCGCTTTTCCTAGCGTGCTTACTATTTTTCTCTGTTCGCACCGAGTTATCTTCTACAGATAAGACGGCGATGAGTGAACAGATGGAAGTGATTCAAGATGTCCCAGTAGAGGTTTATTATGATGACGATAATCTTATTGTAACGGGTATACCGAAAACAGTTAATGTCACGATTAAAGGACCAAAGCAAATTGCTTTAAATACAAAGCTCGTGAAGGATTTCTCAATATTTGTTGACCTAAATGATTTATTAATAGGTGAACATAATGTCAAACTACAATACGAGAATATTTCTGATAAATTGCAAGTGACGCTCGACCCAGCGACAGTGAATGTAAATATTGAGGAAAAAGTCACGCAAGAATTCCGTGTCGATCCTGAAATGAATAACCGTTTAATTGATGAAGGATATTACCTAAAAGGAATGTCTGCCAACCCAGCGACTGTATTTGTAACAGGGGCAAAAAGTGCTATTGAGAGCATTAGTTATGTCAAAGCAACTGTAACGGGTGAACAAGGTCTGAAACAATCCTTCTCTCAAGAAGCGGCAGTTAAAGTATTAGATCGCGATTTAAATAAATTAGATGTGACGATAGAACCAGAAAAAGTAAAAGTACGGGTAGATATTGCAGAATATAGCAAAGAACTACCTGTCTCGATAAAGGAAACAGGTAAAGCACCAGAAGGTATTACTATAAATCAATTAACCCTTGTTACGCATACACTGAAGCTATTTGGGAAAAAATCGATTATTGATGTTTTAAACGAAGTACCTGTTGAAATCGATTTATCAAAAATTACCGAATCAAAAACGTATGAATTTGATGTAAAATTACCAGATGGTGCGACTAAAGTATCTGAACAAAAGATTAAAATTAAAGCAGATGTTACAAAGGTTGAAAAAGCCGACAAGGTAGAAAAGGTAGAAAAAGAAACACCTACAAATGCCGAAACGAAACCTGAAGAAATAAATCCTGATTCTGTCACAGAAGAAGATATTGATTCTTAAACAATAACTGACTATAATTTTAACTTGATTCATTAGAGATTCCTGTCTCAACAAATCGTGCTTTCTAGCATATATAAAAATGCTACGAACAAGTGAGGCTCGGGCTAACATTAGTACAAGTACGATTTAGTAAGATTAAACGTACAACGCCTGAGAACCAATGCTTGGAGCTATAGAGCCTCTGAAAGATAGTGAGAGAGGCCTAACTACTACTACATGAATGAAAAAAGACTTTTCCAAAAGTAAGCAGACGAGCCGTCCGATTGTCCGCAGGAAACAGCATGATGCGGTCGTCTTGCATTGAAGGAGAGAACAATTAAAATGGGTAAATATTTTGGAACAGATGGCGTCCGTGGCGTCGCGAATAGTGAATTAACACCGGAATTTGCATTTAAACTAGGCCGCGTAGGTGGCTATGTTTTAACGAAGGATGCAACAGGGCGTCCAAAGGTATTAATTGGTCGTGACACACGTATTTCAGGTGAAATGCTTGAAGGTGCACTGGTAGCTGGGCTATTATCAATCGGCGTAGAGGTAATGCGTCTAGGTGTAATTTCTACACCAGGTGTTGCTTATCTTTCCCGAATTATGAGTGCAGATGCAGGCGTCATGATTTCAGCTTCACATAACCCAGTTGCCGACAATGGCATTAAATTTTTCGGTCCGGATGGTTTCAAACTAACTGATGCACAAGAAGCAGAAATCGAAGCAATTCTTGATGCGCCAGAAGATACATTGCCACGTCCAATTGGTGCAGATTTAGGTATTGTAAGTGACTACTTCGAAGGTGGACAAAAGTATATTCAATACTTAAAGCAAACGGTAGATGAAGAATTTGATGGTATTCATGTAGCACTAGATTGCGCACATGGTGCAACATCATCACTAGCGACTCATTTATTTGCTGACTTAGAAGCAGACATTTCTACAATGGGTGCTTCACCAACTGGTCTTAACATTAATGACGGTGTTGGTTCAACACATCCGGAAGGTCTTGCTACATTTGTTACTGAAAAGGGTGCAGATGTTGGTTTAGCATTCGATGGTGATGGGGACCGCCTAATCGCAGTAGATGAAAAGGGTAAAATCGTGGATGGCGACCAAATTATGTTTATCATTGGGAAACACTTAAATGCAGTCGGTCGTTTGAAAAAGCAAACGATTGTCTCTACTGTGATGAGTAATATGGGCTTCTACAAGGCTGTTGAAGAAAACGATATGCACAGTGTACAAACTGCTGTAGGTGATCGTTACGTTGTAGAAGAAATGCGTGCCAATGAATACAACTTAGGTGGCGAACAATCAGGCCATATTGTTTTCTTAGATTTCAATACAACTGGTGATGGCCTGTTAACAGGTATTCAACTTGTTAATATTATGAAGGCTACTGGGAAAAAACTATCTGAGCTTGCGGCGGAAATGACGATTTTTCCACAACGTTTAGTAAATGTACGTGTAACAGACAAGCATGCAGTGACGGAAAATGCAAAAGTTGCAGCCGTAATTGCGGAAGTTGAATCTGATATGGCTGGTAACGGTCGCATTCTAGTTCGCCCTTCTGGTACAGAGCCATTAGTTCGTGTGATGGTGGAAGCTGCTACAGAAGCGGACTGTGAACGTTATGTAGAACGTATTGCAAATGTAGTACGTAGCGAAATGGGTTTAACAGAATAATTGTTAAGTAACTCGATCTCTCATTATTGGGAGATTGAGTTTTTTTATGTTTGAAATAGATGGGAGAGGGAAGAATACTATTGAGTCACAATAACAAGGGGTGTTTTATTGATATGGCTAAAATAGCAACAGTAATAACAGATATGTTTGAAGATGTAGAGTATACAAGTCCAAAGGAAGCGTTAGAAGCAGCAGGTCATGAGCTAGTAACAATTGATACTGAGGCTGGAAAAGAAGTAAAAGGTAAACATGGGGAGAAAGTAAAGATCGATAAAGGTATTGATGAAGTCAAAGGTTCAGAATTTGATGCATTGTTCATTCCAGGGGGCTTTTCACCAGATATTTTACGTGCAGATGATCGTATTGTAGCCTTCGTCAAAACGTTTATGGACGACATGAAGCCAACCTTTGCAATCTGTCATGGGCCACAGCTTCTAATTACAGCGAAGACTTTAAACGGGCGTGATGCGACAGGCTATAAGTCCATACAAGTGGACTTAGAAAATGCAGGTGCTAATTTCCATGATGAAGAAGTATTTGTTTGCCAAAAGCAATTAGTAACAAGTCGTACGCCGAAAGACTTACCCGCTTTTAATCGAGAAATTGTGAAATTACTTGCAAGTAAAGAGAGCTAATTAAAGGGAACTCTAAATAATCATAACGTAAGATGCAACCTGTGATACATGTTGTGTCTTACGTTTTGTATTGCTTCTAAAGAATCTTATTCATTAATATGAGGTTGTAATACTGCTAGAATCTTGTCGAAGCCAATTTTTTATGTCTTTGCTCTAAAATTCGCCTTAAAAAAAGGAGAAAAAGAAGAAGTTTTTATAACGAAAATTTGACGAATAGCATATGATTGAGTATTATGGAGAAGCTGACGGCTTGGCTAGATCTTGTCCGCTTAGCAAGTGCAAAAGGGGGAAAGAGAGCACATAAATCGGAAAACAATTATAGCGCCTGAGCTGAGGAAATTGGACGAAGACATCTTCAGCAGACGAGGTGGAGGTTTATCGAAAATTCGGCGGATGCCTCCCAATCGACATACCCGATTGTCATTTTTCATTTTGAAAGCATTTAAGTGATTGAATGTACAGAAAATGGAGAAGGTATAAGTAAAGCAATAGATAAATAGAAAAACTTCACATATCGAAGCGAAGCACTATTTTAGATGGCTGAAATAGTACGAGGATGTGCGCGGATAAGTATGCTTATTTTTGAGAATAAAATAAGTAGTACTGTTTACGCCCACTGAAAAAATTTCGATACGCTGAGGTCTAGTTTGTCATTGCGTTAATATGACAATATCGGAGGAAAAGTAATTATGTGTGGAATTGTAGGATATATTGGTGAATCAGATGCAAAGGAAATTTTATTAAAAGGGTTAGAAAAGCTTGAATACCGTGGCTATGACTCAGCAGGTATTGCTGTGCGCAATGAAGAGGGCGTAACGATCTTCAAAGAAAAAGGTCGTATCGCTGACTTACGTGAAGCAGTAGACGAGGACGTTGCTGCGAAAGTTGGGATTGGTCATACGCGTTGGGCAACTCACGGTGTGCCAAACCGCTTAAACGCTCACCCCCATCAAAGTGCGTCAGGTCGTTTTACGATTGTGCATAATGGTGTTATCGAAAACTATCATTTATTACAAAAAACATATTTAAAAGGCATTCCAATGAAGTCTGACACAGATACAGAAGTTATCGTGCAGTTAGTTGAGCTATTTGTGAAGGATGGTCTGCAAACAGCAGAAGCATTCCGCAAAACATTATCATTATTACACGGCTCTTATGCACTTGCATTGTTAGATGCTGAAGTGGCTGACACAATTTTTGTAGCGAAAAACAAATCACCACTTCTTGTAGGTGTAGGTGAAGGCTTTAACGTAGTTGCATCAGATGCAATGGCAATGCTACAAGTAACGGATCAATTCGTGGAATTACACGATAAAGAAGTTGTTATCGTACACAAAGGCAGTGTTGAAATTACAAAATTAGACGGCACAGTAGTAGAGCGTGCACCATATACAGCAGAGCTTGATATGAGCGATATTGAAAAAGGTACGTACCCTCACTATATGTTAAAAGAAATGGATGAACAGCCAACAGTTATTCGTAAAATCATTCAAGCATACGAAGGCGAAAATGGTGATTTAACAATTGATGCAGATATTTTACATGCATTGCAAGCTGCAGACCGTTTATACATTATCGCTGCGGGCACAAGTTATCATGCAGGTTTAATTGGTAAACAATATTTCGAGAAAATGGCAGGCATTCCTGTTGAAGTTCATATTTCAAGTGAATTTGGCTATAACATGCCATTGCTATCAGAAAAGCCGTTATTCATCTTTATTACACAATCAGGTGAAACAGCGGATAGCCGCCAAGTGCTTGTGAAAATTAAAGAGCTTGGCTACCCAACATTAACTATTACGAACGTACCAGGTTCGACGCTGTCACGCGAAGCAGACCATACGCTATTATTACACGCAGGTCCAGAAATCGCAGTAGCTTCTACAAAAGCATACGTAGCTCAGGTCGCAGTACTTGCAGTAACAGCATATGTGACAGCAAAAGCAAGCGGTAAAGGCTTAGAATTTGATTTGAAAAAAGAGCTTGCGATTGCAGCAAACGGTATTCAAACAATTATCGATTCAAAAGATGTATTAGAAGATATCGCAGAAGACTATTTAAAAATTGCACGCAATGCATTCTTCATCGGTCGTAATATCGACTTCTGCGTAAGTCTTGAAGGAGCTTTAAAACTTAAAGAAATCTCATATATTCAAGCAGAAGGCTTTGCAGGTGGCGAACTCAAACACGGTACAATTGCCTTAATTGAAGAAGGAACACCAGTATTCGCCCTTGTAACACAGGAAGCGGTAGCATTAAATATTCGCGGCAATGTGAAAGAGGTAGCTGCACGTGGCGCTTATCCATGTATTATCGCAATGGCTGGCGTAGACGAAGACGGCGACCGTTTAATCATACCGCATGTCAATGAATACTTAACACCACTCGTTTCAGTAGTGCCATTACAGTTAATTAGCTACTATGCTGCATTACACCGCCGTTGCGACGTTGACAAACCTCGTAACTTGGCGAAGTCAGTAACTGTGGAGTAGGGCTGGAGAGTTATAGTGTTTGTTGTGTTGAGTTGTAATAAAGATGTATACTAGACAAAAAAGTCGTATACTTTTCAATAAAGTCTTATACTGGACAAAAAAGTTGTATACTGATTACTTAAACTGAATACATGAGTGATTATAACTATGAAATAAAAACCTTGGTACAGTGAACTGCACCCCAATTGTTAGACACATCTAACAATTGGAGGTGCATTTTTTTATGGCTAAATATACTGCAGAGGAAAAATTACAAGCAGCTTTA
>NZ_JBNNUU010000017.1:0-30953 GCF_050280025.1 Lysinibacillus sp. NPDC093712 | reverse complement strand
TCACACCCGTTCCCATACCGAACACGGAAGTTAAGCTCTTTAGCGCCGATGGTAGTTGGGGGCTTCCCCCTGTGAGAGTAGGACATCGCTAGGCACACAAAGCAGTCAGCAATAGCTGGCTGTTTTTTTATATTTGGGTTGAAAATTAATTTCAATCCCCTTTGTCAGCACTTTAATATGAATCTCGTTGCTACTATTTTTGTTATAATATGTGAAAATGTTTTTTATAGAAGAATATAATATTTGTAATCTGAAATTTAATCATTAAGGATTAGAGTCTTTTAAAGGTAGTTAGTTTTTCACAAGTAAAATATATTAAATAGAAAAAATCATACATTAAATATAGAAAATCGGTCTTAAAAATGGAGAATAGGGTATAAATTTTACTAGATAAAAATATCTGAATTGTCTTTCTTTTATAAGTTTCTTGACAGTAGCATGACTCGTTGTTAATCTTACAATTAATATTCTTTTAACTATAGGAGGAAGTTACGAAAATGTGGGAATCTAAATTTGCCAAAGAAGGTTTAACTTTTGATGATGTATTATTAGTACCAGCTCATTCAGAAGTATTACCGAAAGATGTTGATTTATCAGTTCAACTAACACCAAAGATTAAATTAAATATTCCAATGGTCAGTGCAGGCATGGATACAGTAACAGAATCTAAGATGGCAATTGCTATGGCGCGTCAAGGTGGTATCGGTATTATCCATAAAAATATGGGAATCGATGAGCAAGCAGAACAAGTTGAAAAAGTAAAACGATCTGAAAATGGCGTTATTACAAACCCATTCTTCTTAACTCCAACCCACCAAGTATTCGATGCAGAACATTTAATGGGGAAATACCGAATTTCAGGTGTTCCAATTGTTGATAGCATGGAAAACCAAAAACTAGTTGGTATTATTACAAACAGGGATTTACGTTTTATTTCTGACTACTCTTTAAAAATTGAAGATGTAATGACAAAAGAAGATTTGATTACGGCTCCTATTGGAACGACTTTAGAGGATGCTGAAAAAATTCTTCAACAATACAAAATTGAAAAACTTCCTATTGTAGATGAAGATGGTAAATTAACTGGCTTAATTACAATTAAGGATATTGAAAAAGTAATTGAATTCCCGAAAGCTGCGAAAGATGTACATGGTCGTTTATTAGTAGGCGCAGCAGTAGGTGTTTCTAAAGATACAATGGTTCGAATTGAGAAGCTTGTTGAAGCACAGGTGGATATCGTAGTAATCGATACAGCTCATGGTCACTCAGAGGGCGTACTACAAACAATTCGTTCTATCCGTGAGACATACCCTGAACTAGAAATCATTGCTGGTAACGTAGCAACTGGAGAAGGCGCTCGTGCACTATTTGAGGCTGGTGCAGATGTAGTGAAAGTTGGTATTGGACCAGGGTCAATTTGTACAACTCGTGTTGTTGCAGGTGTAGGTGTACCTCAAATTACAGCTATTTATGACTGCGCTACAGTAGCTCGTGAGCTTGGTAAAACAATTATTGCTGATGGTGGTATTAAATACTCTGGAGATATCGTAAAAGCCCTTGCAGCAGGTGGTAACATCGTAATGCTTGGTTCACTTCTTGCAGGTACTTCTGAATCTCCTGGGGATACTGAAATTTTCCAAGGTCGTCGCTTTAAAGTTTATCGTGGTATGGGTTCAATTGGTGCAATGGAAAAAGGTTCAAAAGATCGTTATTTCCAAGAGGATGCAAAAAAATTAGTGCCTGAAGGAATTGAAGGGCGACTTCCTTATAAAGGTCCTCTAGCAGATACAGTTTATCAATTGATAGGCGGTATTCGAGCAGGTATGGGTTATTGTGGAGCTCCTAACCTTGAGTACTTACGTGACAAAGCTCAGTTTGTTCGTATGACAGGTGCAGGTCTTCGTGAGTCACATCCTCATGATGTTCAAATTACTAAAGAATCACCGAACTATTCAATGTAATAAATTTCAAGCAACTTTTATGCTCTCGTATCGTCTACAAAGATGGCACGGGGGCATTTTTTATGATACAGATTGCGCACGTAGGGTGATATCTATGATAAAATGTCGAGGACAAGATTATTTTTTGGAGGGCAATGAAGGTGAAAAAAACAATGAACACCGTATTACGTTTGCTCCTAATTCCTGTTCTATTATTTAGTATATTCGCGGGTATGCCTGCGAAAGCAAATGCGGAAACAGATTTAGGGCTTACAGTAGATGCTGCGATTCTAATAGACGCAGATTCAGGAAAAATTTTATATGAACAAAATGCAGATACTTCACTAGGTATCGCTAGTATGACGAAGATGATGACAGAGTACCTACTACTGGACGCAATCGATGCAGGTACGGTGAAATGGGATCAAGAATATCATGTTACAGATTATACGTATCGCATGTCTCAAAATCGTGCATTAAGTAATGTACCATTACGAAGAGACGGATCATATACAATTCGTGAACTTTATGAGGCGATGGCTATCTATTCTGCAAATGCAGCGACAGTAGCTATTGCAGAAACTATTGCTGGTACTGAAACTGAGTTTTTAAAACTTATGAATAAAAAGGCAGAAGAGCTTGGGCTTGAAGGCTATAAGTTTGTAAATGCCACTGGTCTTAACAATGCAGATTTATTCGGTATGCATCCAGCAGGCACTGGCCCAGAAGACGAGAATGTGATGCCAGCTAAGTCTGTAGCAAAATTAGCGTATCATTTATTAAAAGACCATCCAAAGGTTTTAGAAACATCTAAGATTACAAAAAAGACATTCCGTGCAGGTACAGATGATGCAATTGAGATGTCAAACTGGAACTTTATGTTGCCGGGGCTAGTATTCCAATATGAAGGCGTAGACGGCCTAAAAACAGGGACTACAAACTTTGCAGGACATTGCTTCACAGGTACTGCAGAACGCAACGGGACACGTTTAATTGCAGTTGTAATGAAAGCTGTAGATGCAAATGGACAAGGTTCATATAAAGCACGTTTTGATGCTACAGCAAAATTATTTAACTACGGCTTTTCACAATTTACAAAACATGAAATTATTCCAGCGAACTATAAATTTAAAGACCAAAAGACTGTAAAAGTTACAAAAGGTAAAGAAGATAAAGTAGCTATCGCTGTAAAAGAACCAATTTCATTTATGGTGAAATCTTCTGAAAAAGATTTATATCAACCTAAATTGGTATTAGATAAAAAAAGCCTTGAAGCTAAAGTTAAGAAAGATACGGTCGTAGGTAAAGTCGTTATTGAGCGCACAGAAGGCAAAGATTACGGCTTTATCGATGGCAAGGAATTTGCATCTGACGTCGTGACAACAGCATCTGTTGAACGTGCAAGTGGCGTAGCTCTATTCTTCCAAGGTATCGGTAACTTCTTCGGCAGCTTATGGGGCGGTATTACTGACTTTGTTGGTGGATTATTTTAAAAACTAATATAAAGAACACGTTTATGTTTGAAAAAGCATAACGTGTTCTTTTTCACATTTTGCAGGCTATGTGCATACGCTAATAGGCGAAAGGATGTGGCTAAATGTGTGGTATTACAGGGTGGGCTAGCTTTAAAAAGGATTTACGAACAAGTGATAAAATCATGAAGTCAATGGCGCAAGCATTAAGTAAACGAGGCCCTGATGATGAAAATACTTGGTGTAATGAACATATTGCATTTGGCCATCGACGGTTAGCAGTTATTGATTTAATAGGTGGCAAGCAACCGATGATGAAAAAACATGATGGCGTAAACTATGCCATTACATATAATGGCGAGCTATATAATACAGAAGAATTACGTAAAGAGCTGCAAACAAGAGGGCATGTTTTTACAACTCAGTCAGATACGGAAGTATTAATAACTGCTTATATTGAATGGAAAGAACAATGTGTGAACTATTTAAATGGCATATTTGCTTTTGGCGTGTGGGATGAACAAACAGAATCACTCTTTCTGTGTCGTGACCGTCTTGGGGTAAAGCCTTTGTATTATACGGAGCAGCAAGAAGGGTTACTTTTTGCATCAGAGGTAAAGGCGCTATTTGCTCATCCAGCAGTCCATCCAATTGTTAATACAGAAGGGCTTGCTACAATAATGGCTGTAGGACCATCTAAAACACCTGGTAAGTCGCTATTTCATAATATTAATGAATTACGGCCAGGATACGCAATGAGGTATTCAAGAGACGGGGTACGTATATGGCAATATTGGCAGCTTCAAAGTAAAAAACATGAAGAATCTTTGGAAGAGACAATTGATCATGTACGCTATTTACTGACAGATGCTATCGAACGACAACTTGTATCAGATGTACCGATTTGCACATTTCTGTCTGGAGGTTTAGATTCTAGTATTATTACCGGTATTGCGGCAAATAGCTTCCAGCAACAAAATAAAGGCAAACTTCATACGTACTCTATCGACTATGAGGATAACGAACGTTTCTTTAATCCACACGCTTTTCAAACTTCAACTGACATTTATTGGATTAAAAAAATGAACGACTCATTTGATACAACGCATCATGCTGAGCAAATTTCACAGCAACAATTAATCGATTTATTAATAGAAGCTGTCATTGTCAGAGATGCTCCTGGTATGGCGGATGTTGACTCCTCGTTACTATGGTTTTGCCGAGAAATAAAAAAAGATTTTACGGTCGCTTTATCAGGGGAATGTGCAGATGAAATATTCGGTGGTTATCCATGGTTTAAAGAAAGGACTACAGGCTTTCCATGGATTCGATCACTTCCAGAAAGAACGGCTATGTTACGGCAGGAATGGCGCAACAAGTTAGACGTGGAAAACTACGCACAGCAAGTATATGATCAAACGATTGGAGAAGTACCTTATCTCGAGGGGGAAAGTTCAGAGGCAGCACAGCACCGTGAAATGTTTTATTTAAACATGGTATGGTTTATGCAAACATTGCTAGAACGAAAAGATCGGATGAGTATGGGCGCAAGTCTAGAGGTGCGCGTGCCATTTGCAGATCATCGGCTTGTAGAATATACGTGGAATATTCCTTGGGAAATGAAAAATTTAGACGGTATGGAAAAAGGCTTACTTCGAAAAGCGATGTCGCATTTATTGCCAGAGGAAGTGTTATATCGCAAAAAGAATCCATATCCGAAAACGTATCATCCTATTTATACTGAAGGTGTTCAAACGTGGTTAAAAGAAATATTAAACGATAAAAATTCAGTTCTTCATGAATTTTTTGAACGACAAAAACTAGTGGAGTTAATTGAGTCTGGAGGAAGTTCATTTAAAGTGCCTTGGTACGGACAATTAATGGCTGGTCCGCAACTCTTAGCCTATTTAGGGCAAATTCATACGTGGTTTAAGCATTATAATATTCAACTAAAAGAAAATGGTTAAAAAGCACAACCATCTTATCACTTTAATCGTGATGTAGATGGTTGTTTAAGTTGTATTGCCCAGCAATTCATTAATTTCTCGACAGATGTTTCAATTTCATGCACAGGTATACCACCAAAGCCAAGTAAAAATCGAGCTTGTGAGGCTATATTTTCATCAAGTCGATAATCTGATAATGGATAGATACCTATTCCTGCAGCATTGGCACTTTGCTGTAATTGTTTCTCGGATAATTCATGCTGAACATTGAGCAAGATATGCATGCCTGCTTGCTCTCCTGTTATTTTAATTTGAGTAGAATAATTTTCTAAAATGGTAGTTAGCTTCTCATGCTTTTTTCGATACACTTTTCGCATACGATTCAAATGCTTTGAAAAATGACCGTCTCGCATAAAATTGGCTACAATGTGCTGATCAAATCTAGGTACTGTCGATGAATAATAATTAAAGACGTCATTATAAGTAGCCAGCAGCTTTGGTGGAAGTACAAAATAAGCAACTCGTAAAGATGGCATTAATGATTTTGTAAAGGTACTCATATAGATGACTTTGTCATTGCGATCTAATGCTTGAAGAGCAGGAATTGGTTTTCCTGTATAACGAAATTCAGAATCATAATCATCCTCAATGATATATCGTGATGGGCTTTGAGCGGCCCAATTTAATGCCTGTGCACGTCTCGTCGCAGACAATACAGCGCCAGTTGGGAATTGATGCGATGGTGTTATATAAACAACGTTGGCATTTGTTTTTTCTAATTCCTGAATAAGTATTCCTTCATCATCTACAGAGATTGGACAAACTTTTCGCTTATGTTGTAGAAACATCCGATGCACTGTTGGATAACCAGGATTTTCGAGCGCAAAGCAAGTATCTTCACTGAAGAGACGTAATATCATCGGAAGTAATTGTTCAGTACCGGAGCCAATAACAATTTGCTCAGGGCTACAAATAACGCCACGTGATTGATATAAATAATTAGCAATCTCCGTACGTAATGCTAATTCTCCCTGTGGCTCACCTGTTAATAATAGTTCCTTCGAGGCATCATCAAATAGCTCTTTTGCATATTTTCGCCACGTTTGAAATGGGAATGCATCAATATCAATGGAACCAGGGTTAAAATCAATGGAATATGATTTTTTCCGAGGCTGCTCTGTTAGGTATGTGGATGTGTCTTGCTGAATATATGGAAGTTCATCAATTTCCTCAACAAAATAACCGACCCTCGATTTAGACATAATATAACCTTCAGCAAGTAACTGCGCATAGGCAATTTCAATAGTCGTTTGAGAAATATTTAAAAAATCTGCTAATTTTCTTTTTGAAGGTAATTTTTCTCCAACGGTAATTTTCTTTGTAGTAATGGCTTCTTTTATACCGCTATAAAGCTGATCATATAGCGGTTTTCCACCATCTTTTTCAAGCTGAAATAAGAGCATATCCATGGGCGATTATTCTCCTGACCTTATAATTATTTTGTAAACTGAATATTTTGATGTGGTCAATTTCTATTATACTAAATTTTATCACAAAGGTGGAGGTAGAAAACAATGAAGCAAACAGGAACTGAATTAGTAAAGCGTGGGATGGCTGAAATGCAAAAGGGCGGCGTAATTATGGATGTCATAAATGCAGAACAGGCAAAAATTGCTGAAGCGGCAGGAGCTGTAGCTGTTATGGCGTTAGAGCGCGTACCTTCGGATATACGAAAGGCTGGGGGAGTTGCGCGTATGGCAGACCCGCGTATTGTTGAAGCGGTTATGGGAGCAGTCACTATTCCAGTAATGGCAAAGGCACGAATTGGTCATATTGTTGAAGCGCGAGTATTAGAAGCTATGGGCGTTGATTATATTGATGAGAGTGAGGTATTAACGCCAGCGGATGAGGAATTTCATTTATTAAAAAGTGATTATACAGTACCATTCGTATGCGGTTGTCGTGATTTAGGCGAGGCAGCTCGTCGTATCGGTGAAGGGGCGTCTATGCTACGAACGAAAGGTGAACCGGGTACAGGTAATATTGTAGAGGCTGTCCGTCATCTTCGTAAGGTCAATGCGCAAGTGCGAAAAGTTGTCGGAATGACTGAGGATGAGCTAATGACAGAAGCGAAATTGCTAGGTGCTCCTTTTGAATTATTACGAGAAATTAAAAGGCTTGGTCGCTTACCGGTTGTAAACTTTGCAGCAGGTGGTGTTGCGACACCAGCAGATGCTGCACTCATGATGGAATTAGGTGCCGATGGCGTATTCGTTGGGTCAGGTATTTTTAAATCAGAAAATCCCGAGAAATTTGCACGTGCCATTGTTGAAGCAACGACACATTATAAAGACTATCAATTGATTGCAGAAATTTCAAAGGAGCTTGGCGTGCCGATGAAGGGTATTGATATTGCACAGCTGAGTCAAAGTGAACGTATGCAAGAACGAGGCTGGTAACATGAAAACAATCGGTGTGTTAGCATTACAGGGTGCTGTTCGAGAGCATGTACAAATGTTAGATGCACTTGGATGCCAAACGGTTTTAGTAAAGCATCAGGAGCAGCTAATAGGGCTTGATGGTCTAGTATTACCTGGCGGAGAAAGTACGACGATGCGCAAGTTGCTAAATCGCTATGACCTGCTAGAGCTGTCATGGATGTTGTCGTTGCTAGAAATTCGTATGGACGTCAAGTAGATAGCTTTGAAGTGGAATTGGATGTTCCAGCTATTGGTGAAGCGATAGCTGCCGTTTTTATACGAGCACCGCATATTGTGTCAGTCGGCGAAGGTGTGGAAGTGTTAGCTGTGCATGAAGATAAAATTGTGCTAGCACGTGATAGGCATTTACTTGGATGTTCATTTCATCCTGAACTAACGACAGATTCGCGTATTCTCGAATATTTTGTGACGTCTATGGTGTGACTTGCAAAATCTCGAATCATATAGTAAAGTAGGATAAAATTTAAATAAGTAAACACGATGATGGGAAGTAGTAACAAGCACGTTTTTTTTAGAGAGTCAGCGGTTGGTGGAAGCTGATAAAAGCACTTGTGAATCCGTCCTGGAGTTGCGCAGTCGAAGTAAATGAAGTAGGCTGTCGCCGGCTGAAATGCCGTTATGAGATAAGTGGACTAGGCAAAGTGTCTGGTCAATTAGGGTGGCAACGCGGGTAGCTCTCGTCCCTTTCATGGGATGAGGGCTTTTTTGTGTTCCATTATAAATAAAACACCCATCATTATGAAATCTACTACTGGAGGTATGAACGATGTTAGATATTAAACGCGTCCGTGATAACTTTGCGGAAATTAAAGAAATGCTATTAACACGTAACGAGGATTTAGGAAACTTAGATGATTTTGAAGCTTTAGATACGAAGCGTCGCGAATTAATCGCAAAGGCAGAAGAGCTTAAAGCTGAACGAAATAAAGTGTCTGAGCAGATTTCTGTTATGAAACGTAATAAAGAAAATGCTGATGAAGTAATCGCTCGTATGCGTCAGGTTGGCGATGAAATTAAAGAGTTAGATACACAGCTAAATGAAGTAGAAGATCGTTTTAAAGATATGATGATGCGTTTACCAAACGTTCCACATGAATCTGTGCCAGTTGGTACTACTGAAGACGATAATGTTGAGGAATATACTTGGGGCGAAGTACCAACTTTTGATTTCGATATTAAAGCACATTGGGATATTGCAACAGATTTACAAATTGTCGATTTTGAACGCGGTGCAAAAGTAACTGGAAGCCGTTTCTTATTCTATCGTGGCTTAGGTGCTCGTTTAGAACGTGCATTAATGAGCTTTATGATGGATTTACATGCAGAAGAGCATGGATATGAAGAAATGCTGCCACCTGTTATTGTGAATCGAGACAGCTTAACGGGTACAGGTCAGCTACCTAAGTTTGAGGAAGATGTATTTAAAGTAGATGATACAGACTACTTTATGATTCCAACAGCAGAAGTACCAGTTACGAATTTCTACCGCGATGAAATTCTCCCTATTGAAGCTTTACCACAGGGCTTTGCAGCATATAGTGCTTGTTTCCGCTCAGAAGCGGGCTCTGCAGGTCGCGATACACGTGGCTTAATTCGCCAACACCAATTCAATAAAGTAGAATTAGTACGTTTTGTTAAACCTGAAGAATCTTATGAGCAATTAGAATTATTAACTGGTCACGCTGAAAAAGTGCTGCAATTATTAGGCTTACCTTACCGTAAATTAAAAATGTGTACAGCTGATTTAGGTTTCACAGCTGCGAAAAAATATGATTTAGAAGTTTGGATTCCGGCACAAAATATGTACCGCGAAATTTCTTCTTGCTCAAACTTTGAGGATTTCCAAGCGCGCCGTGCGAATATTCGTTTCCGCCGTGAGCCAAATGCAAAACCAGAATACGTGCACACATTAAACGGCTCAGGTCTTGCAATTGGTCGAACAGTGGCTGCTATCCTTGAAAACTATCAGCAAGCCGATGGAAGTGTAGTGATTCCAGAGGTATTAGTTCCTTATATGGGCGGAAAAACAGTGATTGCGCCAAAATAACAAATTACTGTGGTCACAGATCCGTAATTACAAGCTTCTACTGATAGAAATGTAGTAATTCCACAGGCAAAAGCAAAGACAATACGCTAAGCTATTTTAGTTAATCTGGTTTTAGATTTTCTAAAATAGCTTTTTTTTGCTTTTTTAGCGCTCTAATCTCTCATTATTTTAGAAAATTCGTTATAATGAGTATAATTCATGGGGACAAGGGGGGAGAAAATTCATGGTTCTACATCAATTTACACAAGCATTACGAGAGTTTGATAATGTGTTAATTACCGATGAAAAAGGCTGCGCAATTTTTTATGATTTAGCAGATTTAAATATATTGTTAGAGATTGGTTTAACACCAGATGAATTTTTCCAAAAAACCGTGACTGATAGCTATCAAAATTTATCAACTGAAACAAGTACAATTTTTAAAGTACTGCAAACAGGGGAACCAATCATTTATTTTGAACAGGTTCTGACGACGTTAAATGGCTTTAGTTATACATCGCTAAGCTCAACCTATCCGATTATCGAAGATGGAGCAATTATTGGCGCTATTGAGTTTTCAAAGCATTTTTATGAGAGTAAACAAATAAAATATTTGGATCATTTCCTCGGACATAAATTATACCGAGATAACCATACAAATTACCGTTTAGAAGATTTAATTTCTGTGAATGCAGAAATGAAAGCTCAAACTGAGAAGGCTCGCCGTGGTGCAAAGAAAAATTCATCTATTCTGATTACAGGGGAAACAGGTACAGGGAAGGATATTATAGCGCAAGGTATTCATAATGAAAGCGAGCGTTTTACGAAGCCGTATATTGTGCTCAATTGTTCCATATTGACAGAGGATAATATTTTTTCACAGCTTTACGGTATCGAGGCTGAAGGAAAACAAGGAAAACTGCAGGAGGCTAATGGGGGCACCTTACTTATTGATCAGTTAAATATGCTGGATTTATCATTACAGGCAAAATTACTGCATGCGGTAGATTTGAAAACGCTGAATGGGGAGCCGTTAGATATTAGATATATTACAACGGTCAATGAAGATTTAGATAAACTTTTAGCAGAAAAAAAATTACGTGAGGATTTGTTTTATCGTCTGAACGTTATGCAAATAGATTTGCCACCGCTTCATATGCGCAAAGAAGATATACCTGCTATTCTTGATTTTTATATTCAATTTTATAATGAGCATACAATTCAAAAAGATGTTCGTTATAGTGAAGAGGTACTTCAATTATTTTATGAATATCATTGGCCAGGAAATGTGCGTGAACTAAAAAATGCGCTAGAAACGGCCTATAACAACTTAACAGGACAAGAAATTTTACTGGAGCATATTCCAGAGCGCATCGTAAGAATGGTGCAGCAAAAAGCTCAGCCGTCCATGCCTAATATCCATTCAGGACATTTAAGGGATTTAACAGAAGCTTATGAACGCCTAATTATTGCTGAAAAATTGCGTGAAACAGAAGGGCGCTTAGCAGAAACAGCCCGCCGTTTAGGCATCTCACGTCAGCTACTTAAATATAAATGTTTAAAATATGAGTTGTTGTAAAATTTTTTTTACAAAAAGGAGATAAAAATTTATCTCCTTTTTTCATTGCTAAAAGTTTTTTATGATTTAGATAAATCTTATGTAAATTTTGATGATGTTTAAAGGGACAGTGTATTGTTCGCCTGTAACATAAGTAATTTAAAAACTTGCTATTAACATGCCAGTTCTCACTAACTTTTATCCTACTACAGTCTAGTGGATTCGCTTGTATTATGCATCCCATCAGCTTTTGAGTAGGTGCTTTATTACATATAGTAGTGAAAACCGACGACCTAACGAAAACGACCTTGGTGTTGAAGAAATAGGAGTTGAAAAATAATGAAAATCTTTCGCAATGCAAAAATTTATACAGCCAATTCCGAATGTCAATCTGCTACTGCAATGGTGATTGCTGATGGCAAGATTCAATGGCTAGGTTTAGAAGAAGATATGCCTTCATATGAAGGAGAAATTATAGACCTACAAGGAAAAGTTATTATTCCAGGTATTATCGATGCGCATATGCATCCAATAATGTTGGCGGATGTACTTGAGCAAGTAGCTTGCCTACCACCACAAATTCTTTCAATCGAAGAAATGATTGTAGCTTTGCAAAATTACGATGCTAGTCAACGTGGCTGGATTTTAGGCTGGGGCTACGATGAAGGAAAGCTGGCTGAGAAACGTGCACCACTAAAGGCAGATTTAGATCGTGCATCAACAGAATTACCAGTTATCGTTATGCGTACATGTGGACATATTATTTCTGTAAATAGTAAAGCACTAGAAATTGCAGGTATTACAAAGGACACGCCTAATCCGCAAGGTGGACAAATTGACCGAGACCAAAACGGTGAGCCGACAGGCGTGCTACGTGAAAATGCGCGCAATTTAGTACTACAACATTTACCATCACCATCTGAAGATGAAATTGTAGCAAGACTTGTGAAACTATCTCATATTTTAGCTTCCTATGGCGTAACAAGTATTACAGAAATGATGGCAACGGTAAGTCCGCTTGATTATTTAAGCATATATCGTAAGGCGCGTATTAAAGGTTTGAAGCAACGTGTCGCTGTTAATTATGTATGGGATGATATACAAAAGCATGATTTATTAGTAGAAGAAAATATAGATCGCCAAGCAGGTGCATATATAGGCGGAATTAAGTTATTTTCGGATGGTAGTGTATCAGGACGTACAGCGCTTGTCTCTGAACCATTTTTAAACAGTTCTGAAACAGGTATTGCCATGACGACAAAAGAGGAACTTTTAGCCGCGTCTATTGAAGCAAGGAAGCATGGTATTCAATTAGTCGTTCATGCAATGGGCGACAGGGCTATAGACTTAATTGTTGATACTTTCTATGAAGAACAAGCGTGGTTAACAGATGCGCCATCTGTCCGTATCGAACATGCTGCAATGCCGTCAGAGAGCGCCTTGAAGAAGGCAGCAAAATGGGGCATCGGCTTTGTGCCACAGCCAATCTTCTTATTTTGTGAAATTGAAAGCTACTTACAAAATCTCGGCCTAGAGAAAACGCAAACGTTATATGGTGTGCAAACATTTTTACAGCAAGGCATTGCTACAGCTTTATCATCTGACGCACCTGCGACATCTTGGGCAGAAGCAGCCAATCCTTTCGTAACGATTCAGGCAGCTGTTACACGTACTGCATATGATGGTACAGATTTAGGTGCCGCAGAACGTATTTCAGTAGAAGAAGCATTACAGCTTTATACGGCGGATGCGAAAACGATGATACGTATGGAAAAGGTCGGTCAGCTAAAAGAGGGTTATGAAGCGAATTTCTTTGTATTAGCGGAAGACCTTCGTGAAATATCACAAGACCAGATTATGCATGTGAAGCCACTTGCTACTTATATTGAAGGCGAGTGTGTTTTTAAACAGTAATTTTTGCTAGCATGAACCTATTATTTTGTTATGAAGATGTTGTCGCTGCTACGACACATTTCATATATATCGCCATCCCCATAATCATAGAAAAGAAAAAGGTACCTCATAAGTTTTGAAGTACCTTTTTCTTATTAGAGCAAAAGAACTTAAATTACAATGATTCACAAGATCCTGTGCTTTCAGCCATTTTACGTACTTTTTTCTCCGCCTTTTTTCGTTCACGTAATACTCGGAAAAAGTCGGTTAAAATTTGACCACAGTCTTCAGCCAAAATACCTTCTGTAACATCACATTCATGGTTAAAACGGGCATCGTTTAATAAATGATAGAGCGAATTGACACATCCAGCTTTTATATCTCTCGCACCATATACAACACGAGGCACTCGTGACTGCAAAATGGCACCTGCGCACATGGGGCAAGGTTCCAATGTGACATAGAGTGTTGTTTGTTCAAGGCGCCAACTACCTATTTTTTTACATGCCTCTTGAATAACCATTAATTCAGCATGCGTTGTAGCATTTTGGGTTGTTTCACGTAGATTATGTGCTTTAGCAATGACTTCTCCTTCATATACAAGAACGGCTCCTATTGGCACCTCGCCAAGCAAGGCAGCTTTTTTAGCTTCTTCTAAGGCTTGGCCCATAAACATAAGGTCTGTTTCATAATTATCCACTAGTATCTCTCCTTACAAATAGTGTATCACGCGTGTGGGGTTTTGTGTTTTGCTTTGAATTGACATTACTAAAATAACCATATATATTTATATATGAACACATGCTCATATATAAATACAATATTGGGGGAACGGAATATGGATGAACAAGTTAAACAGGTAGAAATAGAGAGCGGAAAGGGACAGCACTTAGATGAAGAAACGCTATTTGTTGTATCTCAAACGTTTAAAGCATTGAGTGATCCGACAAGAATACGTATTTTAAATTTATTATGTTCAGATGAGCACTCGGTCAATGACATCGCTGAAATATTAGACTTAAGTCAATCAACCGTATCTCATCAGTTACGATTTTTAAAAAATTTAAGATTAGTAAAATTCAGGAGAGAAGGAACAAGCTTATATTATTCAAAAGATGATGATCACATCATGAATTTATTGAAGCAAGCAATTGAACACGCGACGCACAACTAAAAGTTTTGTATTAATAAATTTTTGGAGGGGAAAACTATGGGGCATAATCACGATCACGGCCATGATCATACACATGGCGCAAATAAAAAGGTACTTTTGTTATCCTTTATAATCATTACGAGTTATATGGTTGTTGAAGCGATTGGTGGGGTTTTAACAAATAGTTTGGCGCTTTTATCAGACGCTGGACATATGCTAAGTGATTCAATTTCATTAGCGATTGCACTACTTGCTTTTATGTTTGGAGAAAAAGTAGCTAGCTTTAGTAAAACATATGGCTATAAAAGGTTCGAGATTTTAGCTGCAGTATTAAATGGCGTGACATTAATATTAATAGCATTATTTATTTTTTATGAAGCAATTGAGCGTTTTGCTAATCCTCCAGAAGTGGCAACGACAGGGATGCTAATTATTAGTGTAATTGGCCTTCTAATAAATATTTTAGTTGCTTGGATTATGATGCGCGGTGGCGATACACAAGACAATTTAAATATGCGCGGAGCATTTTTACATGTTCTTAGCGATATGCTTGGCTCTGTAGGTGCCATCATCGCTGCATTAGTTATAATGTTTTTCGGCTGGGGATGGGCAGATCCGCTCGCAAGTGTCATTGTAGCAGTATTGGTACTACGTAGTGGATATTTTGTAACAAAGGCCGCTATCCATGTTCTGATGGAAGGAACACCGTCAAATGTTGATGTACAGGAAATCATTCAAATAATGGAGCAAAATGAAGCTGTACAAAGTATCCATGACCTTCATATTTGGACGATTACTAGTGGCACAAATGCACTTTCCTGTCATGCAGTTGTCGATAGCCAACTAAGCATTGGGGAAAGCGAGCATATATTACGAGAAATTGAACATAATCTTGAACATAAGGGTATAAAGCATGTAACGATACAACTGGAAACGGTAGCGAATCGTCATGATGAGTCAATTTTATGTAATATAAAAAGTGAGCAAGCTCATCACGATCATGATTAAAAAATAAAAAAAGTAAATTGCCTACTTTACATACCCTTCGTGGGTATAGTATGATAATAATCAAATAGGAGGTGAAGCAGTTGGAGGACACAGTGAAAGATGATGCTTGTCATACGGAAGAAACTGCGTCGTGTCGAAAAAGTCACCACCCTGAGCGCGTAAAAAAGGATTTAACGACTCGTTTAAATCGAATCGAGGGTCAAATCCGAGGCATTAAGGGGATGATCGAAAAGGACGTTTACTGTGATGATGTTATAACGCAGTTGTCTGCCACGCAATCAGCTTTAAATAGCGTAGCGAAAATTTTATTAGAAGGTCATTTAAAAGGCTGTGTCGTAGATCGCCTATCTGAAGGTGATGAAGCGGTCCTAGATGAGTTAGTAGTGACCATTCAAAAATTAATGAAAAAATAATAATTTTTTAGGGTATATACTCTTATATAGCATTTTAATTTAACTTAAAGGAGAGGTATTTATGAAAAACGTAACATTAAACGTACAAGGAATGTCATGTGGACATTGTGTTAATTCAGTAGAAAAAAGTGTCGGTGCACTAGCTGGTGTAGAACAAGTAAAAGTAAATTTGGCTGATGGTTTGGTAGATGTAGCATTTGACGACGCACAAGTATCACTTGCGCAAATTAAAGAAACGATTGACGATCAAGGTTATGAGGTAGAATAAGATAAGTAGGGTGCTCAAAAAGCACTCTATTATTTTCAAATCTATATACCCCTAGTCGGTATGTGATGAGGAGGAAAGGTAATGAGTTCTGAGTTCAAGGAAACGAATTTACAAATTACAGGTATGACTTGTGCAGCATGTGCTACTCGAATAGAAAAAGGATTAAAAAAAATGGAGGGTGTCGAGCAAGCAACTGTAAACTTAGCGCTTGAAAAGTCCTCTATAAAATATAATCCAGCAAAATTGAGTGAAGCAGATTTTGAAAAAAAGATTGAAGCATTAGGTTATGGTGTGGTGAAACAAAAAGCGGAACTAGATATTACAGGTATGACGTGCGCTGCTTGTGCCACACGCATAGAAAAAGGTTTAAATAAACTGTCAGGCGTTTCAACGGCTTCTGTAAACTTGGCTCTTGAAAAAGCAACAATCGAATTTAATCCAACAGAAGTTTCTGTATCTGACATTATCGGAAAGGTAGAGAAATTAGGATATGGGGCTCATCAGAAGGCGGATGAGCAAGCAACCGAAGATTATCGAGAAAAGGCTATAAAACAACAGCAACAAAAACTTATTTTCTCTGCCATTCTTTCGCTACCATTACTTTGGACGATGGTTGGCCACTTTTCTTTTACATCATTTTTATACGTCCCTGATTTTTTAATGAATCCTTGGGTGCAATTAGTGTTAGCTACTCCGGTTCAATTTATTATAGGGAGACAATTTTACGTAGGGGCATATAAAGCACTACGTAATGGAAGTGCCAATATGGATGTTCTTGTCGTTATGGGGACCTCTGCGGCGTATTTCTACAGTGTTTATCAAGCAATTGTCACAATCAATTCGCATCACGGCCCACATTTATATTTTGAAACGAGCGCCATTTTAATTACGTTAATATTATTAGGTAAATTATTCGAGGCAAAAGCTAAAGGTCGCTCATCGGAAGCTATAAAAAAACTAATGGGCCTTCAAGCTAAATCCGCTATCGTTGTGCGCGACGGCGTAGAAAAAGAAGTACCGTTAGAGGAAGTTGTAATAGGTGATATTTTATTAGTGAAGCCAGGTGAGAAAATTCCAGTTGATGGTGCCGTTTTAGAGGGTACAACGGCCGTTGACGAATCCATGCTAACTGGGGAAAGTCTACCGGTCGATAAAAAGCAAGGCGATTTATTATACGGTTCAACAATTAATAAAAATGGTTTTGTGAAAATGTCGGCTACAAAAGTTGGACGTGATACAGCACTTGCACAAATTATAAAAGTCGTTGAAGATGCACAAGGCTCAAAAGCACCTATTCAACGTTTAGCAGACCAAATTTCCGGCATTTTTGTACCAATTGTTGTTGGTATTGCTATTGTCACTTTCCTTATTTGGATTCTATGGGTAAAACCAGGAGAGTTTACACCGGCACTTGAAGTTTTAATAGCTGTGCTAGTCATTGCTTGCCCTTGTGCGCTTGGCTTAGCGACACCAACATCTATTATGGCAGGCTCAGGTCGGGCTGCTGAATTTGGTATTTTATTTAAAGGTGGCGAGCATTTAGAACAAACGCAACGCATTGATACAGTCGTTGTCGATAAAACAGGTACCGTTACACACGGAAAACCGGTGTTAACGGACGTCGTACTAGCAGCCAATCAAGAGGAAGCACATGTTCTTTCATTAATTGGCGCAGCGGAGAAACAATCGGAACATCCGTTAGCACAAGCAATTGTTCAAGGAATTGAGGATAAAGGTATCGAGCTTGGCGATGTTCAATTTTTTGAGGCAATTCCAGGCTATGGTGTGCAAGCAACAGTTTCTGGTCAAGGTGTTGTAATCGGAACACGTAAATTAATGCAACAATACGATATTAATATTGAGCATATATTGCCAACAATGGAGCATTTCGAGGAGAGCGGTAAAACTGCAATGTTGGCTGCTATTAATGGTCAATATGCTGGTCTTGTTGCTGTAGCGGATACGGTAAAAGATACTTCCAAAGAAGCTATTCATCGTTTACAGGAAATGGGTATTACGGTCATTATGATGACGGGCGATAACAAACGGACTGCACAGGCAATTGGAGATGAGGTTGGTGTTAATCATGTTATCGCGGAAGTACTCCCAGAAGGAAAAGCCGATGAAGTGAAAAAACTTCAAGCTGCAGGTAAAAATGTAGCGATGGTAGGGGATGGCATTAATGATGCACCTGCATTAGCAACAGCACATATTGGGATGGCTATTGGTACAGGTACAGACGTAGCAATGGAAGCCGCTGATATTACGTTAATTCGTGGAGATTTAAATAGCATTGCGGAAGCAATCATTATGAGTCGTAAAACAATGCGCAATATTAAACAAAATCTATTTTGGGCATTTGCTTATAATACATTAGGTATACCTATAGCGGCAATGGGTCTACTTGCACCATGGGTAGCAGGCGCAGCTATGGCATTCAGCTCAGTATCTGTTGTATTAAATGCCTTGCGTTTACAACGAGTGAAATTATAGTGCCAGGCACTCAAACAATTCTCAAACAATTTTCCAAGTAAAAGTCCACGAAGATACCTCCTTAGAACGCAGTACCGTAAGATGCAACAAAGTGAGCGAATTACGAGGGGAAAGTTTATAGTATGCCCGCGGAAAACGCCCACCGTAGTGGAAATTTACAGCAGTATTTGTCTAAAGTCTGGACCCACTACGGTGGGTCTTTTTTTATTGGATTATCTATTAAGCGTGCATATTAAAAAATGTTAAAAATTGAGATTCACGTTGATTCTGTTTTTCATTTTCTCACTATGATACAATGAAAAGCACTGATTCATTTTTAGTTTTATACAATATAGCCTTAAAATAAGGGCATAATTGACTCATAGAATTCTAAACATAAAGGAGGAACTTCTAGTGACGGTTCCATTTGTTGCGGTAGAAGGTCCGATTGGTGTAGGCAAAACTTCTTTGGCAAAAGAGGTATCAGCGACATTTAATTACCATCTATTAAAGGAAATTGTAGACGAAAATCCGTTTTTAAATAAGTTTTATGAAGATATTGAGGAATGGAGCTTCCAAACGGAAATGTTCTTCCTATGTAATCGCTATAAGCAATTAACAGATATCAAAAAATTGCGGTTAGCACAAAAAACGGCAGTGGTATCTGACTATCATATTTTTAAAAATTTAATTTTCGCGAAGCGTACGTTGGCACCTGCTGAGTATGAAAAGTATGAAGAAATCTATCAAATTTTAACGAAAGATATGCCTGTGCCAAATGTAGTTGTTTATTTACATGCTAGCGTAGATACGTTAATGCAACGTATTGCCAAACGAGGGCGTGAATTTGAGAAAATGATTTCCCGTGAATACATGGAGCAACTGGTAGCAGATTATCATACCTTTACTGAACATTTTGAGAAGATGCATCCCGAAATTCCCGTTATTCGATTCAACGGAGATCAACTTGATTTTGTGAAAAATCCGCAAGATTTACAATATGTTTTAAAAACAATTGAAGATACGTTACAACAAAGGAGCTTGCAATAATGAATTTGAGAGAGAAATACGATATTCCCCCACAAACTGTCATTACAATTGCTGGGACAGTAGGTGTAGGAAAGTCAACGATGACAAAGGCGCTGGCAGAAGCACTAAACTTCCGTACATCATTTGAAAAAGTAGACACAAATCCATATTTAGATAAATTTTATGATGACTTTGAAAAATGGAGCTTCCATTTACAAGTGTATTTCCTAGCTGAACGTTTTAAAGAACAAAAGCGTATTTTCGAATATGGTGGTGGCTTTGTGCAAGATCGCTCTATTTATGAAGATACAGGGATTTTTGCAAAAATGCACTTTGATAAAGGGACGATGAGTCCAATAGATTACGAGACATATCGTAATTTATTTGATGCCATGGTGATGACACCTTATTTCCCACATCCCGACCTAGTAATTTATTTAGAGGGGCCAATTGATGATGTAATTGGCCGTATTCAAGAGCGTGGCCGTGAGATGGAGCAGCAAACACCAAATGATTATTGGATTGAAATGCATGAGCGCTACGAAGATTGGATCAATAATTTTAATTCATGTCCTGTACTACGTTTAGATATTAATGATTATGATTTAATGAAAAATCCTGACGCAATTGAATCAATTGTGAGCCGCATCAGTCATATGCTAAAACAAACAAGTCATTTACGAAAATAGGAGTTTTTTTTCAATGCTTTAAAGTAAGGATAGCCATGCGTTCTGGCCGAAAGCGAAGCGGCAGGTGTAAACAAGTCATGACTTGTTTTTAAAATAAAAATTGTAAGACTAAATAAAAATTAAAAGACCAAAAGACGTGAGACAATACGAAGCCTATTGTTATCACGTCTTTTGTAATAGGAGGAATGACTATGAAAATCGCGGTATATTGTGGTTCAGGATTAGGCGTTAATCCCATCTATGCTGAAAAAGCAACTGAGTTAGGAACGGTTTTAGCGCAAAATGGACATGGTGTTGTATATGGGGGCTCTAAAATAGGATTAATGGGGAAAGTTGCAGATGCTACATTAATAGCAGGTGGAGAAGTTATTGGTGTCATGCCGACCCATTTACAGAAAAAAGAAGTCGTTCATGCTGCACTGACAGAAATTCATTTCGTAGAGTCAATGCATGTACGAAAGGCAAAAATGGTGGATTTAGCGGATGCCTTTATTGCGTTGCCAGGTGGTGGCGGTACATTGGACGAATATTTTGAGGTATTTACATGGGCCCAGATTGGATTGCATGAAAAGCCGGTTATTTTATTTAATGTGAATGGGTTTTATGATGCGCTACTACAGCATTTTAATCGAATGTTAGAGGAAGGCTTTATCCGCGCAGAACACAAAGCATTAATTCGTGTAGCCACAACAGCGGAAGAAGTTTTAACATTGATAGAATAAAAAATAATATGATTATAGTACCAAAAATGAAAATTTATAGTATTTTTAATATGCAATTAGTTATATTATAATATATAACAATATAATTTTTCATAAAAGAAAGTGCGGGATGACTCACACTAGTAAATTGGGACGATGGAGGTGGATTAAATGAAAAAGAATGATACACAAGTCACAGATGATTTAGTCGTTCAAGCAATTGAACGTAATATAGCTATTATCCGTTTTGATATGAATCGTAAAGTGGCTTATGTAAATGAGCTGTTTGCGAAAACGATGGGCTATTCAGTAGAGCAAATGATAGGAAAAGACCATAGAGAATTTTGTTTTCCTAACTTTTTAAAAAGCCCTAACTATGAAAAATTTTGGCGCAACCTAGCAGCGGGTAATAGCTATCAGGATAAAATTGAGAGAATGGATGCGCTAGGCAATAGTGTTTGGCTTGAGGCGACTTATATGCCTGTATTTGAGAATAACTCAAGAAGAGTCATTGGCGTATCTAAAATCGCAACGAATGTTACGAATCGTCAAAAAACGATAGTCAATGTAGCAGATCAGTTGAAGCAAATGTCCACCGAGCTTTATAGTCGTTCAGAGGCAGGCATAAAAAATAGTGAGAGTTTACTTGAAACTATTCAACAAGTATCGAAGGAATCTTCAGAGAATGTAAAAAATCTTGCCCAATTACAAAATCAGGCGGAATCTATTAAAGGTATTGTAAAAACCATTCAAGGTATTGCATCACAAACAAACTTACTCGCTTTAAATGCAGCAATTGAAGCCGCAAGAGCTGGTGAGTACGGAAGAGGTTTTGATGTTGTAGCGAAAGAGGTTCGGAAACTTTCAGTAAGAGTTGAGCAATCCATTTCAGAAGTGAAAGAAAATGTGGAAGGAATTGTTCGTGAAATCGGGCAAGTTACGGAAAGCATTACACGCATTTCTGAAGAAGTTGAAAAGTCAAATGGGCAAATAAATGTAACGACAAGTGATTTTGCTGAAATTGCCTCTGCTGCAGAGGCATTAGATGAACGATCAAAACAATTTATTGAGATAATTTAAAACAAGCGTGCGGCAAGTGGCAATTATGCCAACAATGCCTCAGGCTTTTTTAACTTCTGATAAAAGTAGTTAGGGTAGGTAGGATACCGAGGAATTAGCCATACCATTCGTGAAAACAACATTGAATCATCTATTTTCTTTATAAATAATACCAAAAGTTTCCTAAATATATTGAAATAGTAGCTGCATTTTATTTACAATAATTGTGGAAGGGCTTCATAAATCATAATAGGGGTGTTGTGCATGACAAAGGTGGAAGTAAGTTTCAAACATTTACCAACTACAGCAATTTCAGATGCAACCGGGGGCCATACAAATTTACGAAGTAATATTAAAGCGTTAGCGGATCATTTTAAAATAGCAGGGCGAGCGGTTACTGTACGTTTACCAGACGGGGAAAATGGAGCTGTACTTGAAGCCATTCGAGCTGCTAATGAGGGCGATATTTTAGTTATTGATGCAAAGGGGAATACAAATCGAGCTGTAGCAGGGGATTTTGTTATGTCCTTAGCAAAAGGTATTGGTGTACAGGGCTTTGTAGTAGACGGTGTTATTCGTGATATTGCTGCCATTCGAGAGTTGGATTTCCCTGTATTTGCACTTGGTACTACTGTTGCTGCTGGCAATAAAAATGGTGGTGGTAAAGTCAATGTGCCAATTGCTATTGGCGGTGTAACAGTGCAGCCTGGTGATTATATTATTGGCGATGTCGATGGCGTCATTGTTGTCCCACAGGAGGATGCGGAGCGCATTGTAGCGGCCGCTGAGCTGAAAGTGGAAAAGGATGAAGTGCGTGCTCAAGAAGCACATGCAAACGGCAAAGAGTCTATTATTGCGTATTTAGATAAAGTATTAGGAAAATAAAAAAATCCTCACGATGCATTAGTCCATCGTGAGGATTTTTTCTGGTATTAAGCTAAATTTTCATTGTTTTTAAAGTAGTTTTTCATTTTTTCTTTATCTAAGCGGCCTTCCCATTTCGCCATTACTAATGACGCTAAAGAGTTACCGATTACGTTTACTACTGTACGTCCCATATCAAGAATACGGTCAATACCTGCAATGAATGCTAAGCCTTCGATTGGAATACCAACAGTACCTAAAGTTGCAAGTAATACTACGAATGATACGCCTGGTACACCTGCAATTCCTTTAGATGTAACCATTAACACTAGCATTAACGTAATTTGTTCCCCAATGCTTAAATGAATACCATACATTTGGGCAATGAATAATGCAGCGATCGCTTGATACAATGTTGAACCATCCAAGTTAAAGGAATAACCTGTAGGAATAACAAAGGAAACAATATCTTTCGGTGCACCTAGTTTCTCCATTTTCTGCATTACACGTGGTAATACGGCTTCCGAACTAGCAGTGGAGAATGCTAAAATTAATTCGTCTTTTAATACTCTAATCAAGTAGAAAATGTTGACTCCCGCAAATTTTGCTACAAGACCAAGTACTATGAAGATGAAGAATATCATCGTTGCATAAACAAGTATTGCAAGCTTACCAAGCGGGATGAGGGAAGCAAACCCATATTTGGAAACGGTTACACCGATTAAACCAAATACCCCAATTGGAGCGAATTTCATTACAAGGTTAGTTACCCAGAACATCGCGTCTGCTACACCTTGGAAGAAGTCTAAAACTGGTTTTCCTCGCTCCCCAATTGCAGCTACCCCTAAACCAAAAATAACAGAGAAGAAAATGATAGCAAGCATATTGCCTTCAGCCATTGATTGAATAATATTTGTTGGTACAATGCCTACAATAATATCAAATGGTCCTTCATGCTGTACTTCTTCAGTTGTTGTAACGTATTTCGAAATATCCCCTTGCGAAAGTTCGTTCATATTTATGCCAGCACCTGGGTGAAACAGGTTTGCTGAAAGTAATCCAACAACAATTGCTACTGTTGTAATAATTTCAAAGTATATAAGCGTCTTTCCGCCTAATCTTCCGAGCTGTTTAATGTCTCCAGTTCCAGCAACACCAACAATTAAAGTCGAAATAATAATAGGTACCACAATCATCTTAATTAGATGTAGAAAAATATCTCCTAGTGGTTGTAAATATGTCTCAATTTTGGGGTTACCATAAAAGATACCACCAACAATAATCCCTAAAATTAAACCGATTAGAATTTGAGCGGCTAAACTGAGTTTAAATTTCTTTTTCAAAATCTTAATTCCTCCCCTATATTAAAATTTTTAGGACATGCCTTACTTTAATAATACGGAGGACTTATAAAATCCGACAAAATCCGAGAAAATTAATTTACTTTTGTTAAAATGTCTGAATATAACACCTGTATAAACTTCTTGATATTGACCTTTGCTTTGCGATTTCCATGGTCTTCAATCTGTGTCATGAGCTGACGAATCTCTTTAAAGTCAAAGTATCGAGGTGCATAATATTCAAATTCTGAGTTTGTATAATCGACTACCCCTAAATTGGCGAGATTAATCATCGCTGCTAAAATTGTTCGACGCACTCGCTGTTCAATGGCTTTGCTCTCTTTTAATATTTCATCTGGGGTGGCCTTCGTAACAGCTGCTATTTCCTCATAGAGCTCTTTTAAAGGAGGCAGTGGTGCAATCTTATGTTGATGTGCTAGCAATGTTTCAATAATCGCTATAATATCCTCGCTGCCAATCTCACCGACAATACCCATATCATTTAAAATAGATTGGATATGATCTCGTGATGTGGCTTTATTGTTTATCTGCTCACTTAGGTCGATGTTAGTCAGCGATTGCCGAATAACTAAAAGAGAGTTTTTTAGGCGGAATTGTTCTGTAGTTTTACGTAAAACATTTTCAACTTCAATACGGTTAATCGGTTTATGGATAAAGAAGTCAATACCTTGTTCATACGCCTCACCAACCATTTCTTTATTTACAACCTGAGAAATCATAATAAATTGTCCTTCAAATCGATTTTGAAGAAGATTCTCCACTGTAGCTATACCATCAAGCTTAGGCATAAGTAAATCGATTAGCACAAACTCTGGCTGTGTCATTAATATTTGAGGAATGGCGTCCACTCCATTACGTGCTTCGCCGATGACTGTACCTAAACCACTATCTTCAATAATTTGTTTTAGCATCACGCGACTTGCACGATCATCATCTACAATAAAATACCTCATTTAAGTCTCTCCCGTTTGAATAGTTTGCGTAGGAATTATAATTTTAAACACTGTTTTAAAGTTATTTGATTCAACTGAAATAGAGCCGTTTAATTTAGAAATTAATTCAGCAACATGTGAAAGTCCAATTCCTGTAGCTGCTACACCTTCGACATTATATTTTGTCGTATAGCCAGGTTCAAAAATAATAGAAAGATCACTTTCGGAGATTCCTTTTCCATCATCACTAACTGTTATTACAGTATCAACCTCTTGTTGCTGAATATCAATTGATATGACACCTTGTCCTTCTATTGCTTCAATGGCATTGGCAGTTAAATTGTTTAATAGCGCTAGAAGGGCGATATGTTCATTCGTTAGAAAATCGGTCTTTAAAGTAATGTTAAATTGAATATCTTTACCGAGTAATTCACTATATTTACTATTACCGTCTTCTATATAATGTAATAATTCTGATAATCTTAGAGAGCCAAAGCTCTTATCGCCGACAATCTTAGATATACCTGCATAAATACGTTGGGAATCTTTTTTCACCTCATGAATTTCCTGGGCAATATGAAGTGCCTGTATACTTTCTGAGCGATTGCCCTGAGCTTTTAATTGGCGATATAAATCAAATCCATTAGCGGTAATTGCTTCAATATGATTCATAGACTTTTTTAAATAAAGTGTCTCTACATATAAGTCTGAACCAATAGTAAGTATTTCTTGTACCCGCTTTTTTTGCTCAGCAATTAAAATAGAGCTATAAATACCGACAACAAAAAAGCTTCGTAACAAAGCAACAGCTAATAGGATGAGAAGGTCATGAATGAATAAAATTGTATACGATTGTACAAAGAAACGTAGCAACTGTTCCGCTAAATTGCTAATAACCTCACTTAGCGCTACAAGTAATCCTAACTTAAGTGGCTTTTCACGATATTGATGGATATTTAAAAACTGCAGACATATTGCAAATAATAAATAAAATGTAGCTGCAGGTAAATGAATATAAATACCTTCTAATATGGATATGTTTTGTGTATAAAAACTAATAGCCGCTCGTAAAGCAGTAGTTACAATGCTTGTTGCGATGCCAGCAAAAATAATAGGTGTTGGTTTAAGTAGTGTGCATAAAAAGAAAATTATAGTTCCCAACCCAAAACGAAAAGAAGTATTAGCGAATGGGATAATTTTAATTTCACTACCGAGAGCAGTTAATATGGCAATTAATAAAATCCATGTGAGGGAAGTGCGAGATAAAAAAAACTTCAAGTACATATTTAAAATCCTCCCTAAATTATTAGTAGAGCAAAATAGCTAATAAAAAAATACCACAACCTAAAAGGAAGTGGTATTTAATAAGTATGACATACAATTTTGAGCAAAAAAAAAACGGCTACATTATGTAGTCGGTATTTTAAAAAATGGAGGAGGTAGAGGGATTCGAACCCCCGCGCGGTGTTACCCGCCTGTCGGTTTTCAAGACCGATCCCTTCAGCCAGACTTGGGTATACCTCCATGTTATATTGCTGTGCTGTCTTATCGACAAGAACTAATTTATCATGTTTTAATTTTTCCGTCAACATCTTTTTTAAAAAAATAATGTTTGTTTATAATACTTATATTATTTTGTAAGAACGAATTTAAATAATTTGTGCAATTCGTTGCATTTTATGAGAACTGAAAGTATACTAGTTATTGCCGTGCTAGGTGGGAAGGTAGCGGTGTCCTGTAACTCGCAATCCGCTCTAGCGAGACTGAATTCCTTTTTCGAGGCTGTCCGTATTGTTTGGTCTGCCTTTTGCACGTAGTGTTGACGATTGGGTCCTGCGCAATGGATACCCATGAACCATGTCAGGTCCGGAAGGAAGCAGCATTAAGTGGCCTTATTCATGTGCCGCGGGGTTGCCTAATCTGAGCTAACGACAAGAGTAACGCTTATGTGCGGCTGTCGAAGAAAGGTGCACGGCATTAAATTGCCAATTCGAACGCATTCGTCTACTGTAGGCGAATGCGTTTTTTTTATATTCAAAAAAGGCCACTATTTTATAAACAAGGTAGCCGATGCTATAATGGTTTTATTAATATTTAAAAAGAAGAGGAGAGGAAATCATTGACGTATCAAGCATTTTACCGTGTGTATAGACCACAATCATTCCGAGAAATGTCAGGTCAAGCACATGTCAAAAGAACGCTGCAAAATGCTCTCCTAGCGAATAAAACAACTCATGCATATTTGTTTTCAGGACCTCGTGGAACCGGGAAAACAAGTACAGCCAAAATTTTTGCCAAGGCTTTAAACTGTGAACATGCTCCAGCAAGTGAACCGTGTAATGAGTGTGCAACTTGTTTAAGTATTACAGATGGTTCACACCCAGATGTTATCGAATTTGATGCGGCTTCTAATTCACGTGTGGAAGAAATACGTGACATTATTGAAAAAGTACGTTTCGCACCTGCAAGTAGCAGGTTTAAAGTGTATATCATTGATGAAGTGCATATGCTGTCTACAAGTGCCTTTAATGCGCTTTTGAAAACGTTAGAAGAACCACCACCACATGCTGTATTTATTTTAGCAACAACAGAACCTCATAAATTACCAGCGACGATTATTTCACGTTGCCAACGTTTTGATTTCAAACGACTTTCAACCAACGATATTATTGACCGTATGAAGGTTGTATTAGAAGACATTGAGCTGCCATTTGAAGAACAAGGACTTAAAGTAATTGCACAATCAGCTGCTGGCGGTATGCGTGATGCATTAAGTTTGTTAGATCAAGTTGTATCCTTCAGTGGCGAGATGCTGAAACTTGAAGATGCGCTCTTAGTCACTGGCTCAATTAGTCAAGATGTTTTCTATGATTTAGCAGAAGCGTTAAAAGTGAAAGATGTTGCACAAATGCTTGCACTTTTAGAACAGCTAATTGCAGATGGAAAAGATCCATTGCGCTTGTCGGAAGATTTAATTACCTTTTTCCGCGATTTGCTTCTTTTGCAAACGAGTGAGAATTTAGCTGAACTGTTAGAGCTAGTATCGCCGGAAGAGCGAGTGTTTGCGTTGGCACATGATTTTGCTCCGGATATGCTCTATGGATACATTGATATTTTAGCGAAAACACAACAAGAAATGCGTTTCTCTCATCATACAAAAATTTATTTGGAAACGGCATTGCTGAAAATGACTCAGTTTTCAGGTGGGGTAGTAAATCACAACGTTACGTCAAGCGAAGCGACAATGAGTCCAGAGCTTGCACAAAAAATAGTTGCACTTGAACAAATGGTGCAACAATTGTCAGCGCAATTACAAAGTGGTGCGCCATCACAATCTGTCCAATCTGCAAAAGAACAACGTCCTCGCGCAAAAAGTCCCAACGGCTACAAAGCGCCTACTGGACGTATACAAGAAGTGCTTAAGGATGCGACAAAGCAAGATGTCCAGCGTTTAAAAGCTGTATGGGCGCAAGCATTAAATCAATTGCAAAAGTCACAATCAGCTCTTTTAGCAGAAGCTGAACCTGTTGCGGCATCTTCGAGTGCTTTTGTGTTAAAATTCAAGTATGATATTCATTGTCAAATGGTTGCTGATAATCAAACGCTAAAAGCACAATTTACACAATTAATTGCAGGTCAAACGGGCACGATGTATGAAATGCTTTGTGCACCTGAAGAAACTTGGTTAAAGTTGCGTGAAGAGTTCATTCGTGATCATGGATTACAACAAAAGAAAGAACAGCTAGTGAATGATGATCCGAACGTTGAATTATTAGAACCACCACCGGCAGAAATGCCAGAAGAACCATTTATCGATGATGCACAACCACTTGCATCACAAGATCCACTTGTGACGGAAGCGGAAAAGCTATTTGGTAAGGATTTTATTGAAATTATTGAAGACTGATTACTTAGGAGGAATAGGTTATGCGTGGAATGGGAAATATGCAAGGCATGATGAAGAAAATGCAGAAAATGCAAAAAGAAATGATGGAAGCTCAAGAAGCTTTAAATGTAGAACAATTTGAAGGTGTTGCTGGCGGCGGTATGGTTAAAGTAACAGTTACAGGTCAACGAGAAGTTGTAGATGTGAATCTTGATACTTCAGTAGTTGATCCTGACGATATCGAAATGCTACAGGATTTAATTGTTGTTGCAACGAATGAAGCACTTAAAAAAGTGGAAGAAAAAACAAATGCAACAATGGGTAAATTCACACAAGGCATGAACCTTCCATTCTAGGAGGTAACAATATGTATTACCCAGAACCAATATCTAAATTAATCGATAGTTTTATGAAATTGCCAGGTATCGGGCCGAAAACCGCGGCCCGACTGGCGTTTTTTGTGTTAACAATGAAAGAGGATGACGTTCTATCCTTTTCGAAAGCTTTAATAGAGGCAAAGCGTAATTTAAGTTATTGCTCTGTTTGTGGCAATATTACCGATATAGACCCATGTCATATTTGTACTGATAAACAACGTGACGCTTCTGTAATTTGTGTTGTCCAAGATACTAAAGATGTAATTGCAATGGAAAAAATGCGTGATTACCATGGTAAGTACCATGTGCTACAAGGAGCTATTTCACCAATGGATGGTATCGGTCCAGAGGATATTAATGTAGCCTCACTTTTAGTTCGACTACAAGATGAAACTGTACAGGAGCTTATTTTAGCAACTAATTCTACTATTGAAGGTGAAGCGACAGCTATGTATATTTCTCGTCTTGTCAAACCATCAGGCATCCGTACAACTCGTATCGCGCATGGATTACCTGTAGGTGGAGATTTAGAATATGCTGATGAAGTAACGTTATCGAAGGCAATGGAAGGCCGACGAGAGTTATGAGTGAGGGATTGAGATGTTCTTCCGCAATAAAGGAAAGCTAAAAAAAGAATTTGATGAAAAGCTTGTTAATCTTATTAAAGAAACAAAAGAAGATTTACAGCAAGCGAAAGTAATTGAAGAATTACTAAATGATTATGATTTAGAGATTATTGCTCAACGGAAAGCTGCTGAGAGTATACATTTCTATTTATTTAAAGAAGCTAGAATTCGGCGAGTGTTAATTAAATAATAGTCGAGAGTTATAGAAGCGACATAGGAATCATAAACTTACATAATTATTATCGAAGGAGGCAATTGGATGCCGTGGATCGTAATTGTAAGTGTTTGTGTACCTGTAGCGCTTCTTTTTCTTTATATAGTAGGAAGGCATGTTAAATTAGGAAAAGTATTAGAAGGGATATCTGTTTTTTGGTTCCGATTTGCATTTGCGTTTTTATTATTATTCATTATCCATTTAGGTGTTGGATATGGCGGGTATAATGTCCCTATCAACCTGTTTTCAGTGTTCACAATTGCAATATTAGGAATTCCAGGTGTGCTAGGAATCACTTTTTTAATATTTTTCTTATAAAAGACTTGCAAACTGTAAATGTTATGATATAGTAATAAGAGTCGTTAAGATAACAACTGAAACAACTTATATAAAACAAAAACAATTAAAATAAATTGTTGACATTGATTTTAAAAGATGGTATTATATAAGAGTTGCTGAAATACGAAGCGACAAAATGAACCTTGAAAACTGAACAAGCAAAACGTAATCAATATAGTTTTTATTAGCTAACTTCGTTAGTGAACGAAACAAAATTTTGGACATC
>NZ_JBNNUU010000016.1:0-40913 GCF_050280025.1 Lysinibacillus sp. NPDC093712 | reverse complement strand
CGAGGGTTGCGGCTTACGATGTGCCCGCGGAAAGCGCCCGCCCGTAGCGGAAATCAACGGCAGTAGACCTCTAAATTTATTTAATGATTAAAGCAAACGACTATCATATATAATCACTTTTTCCTTTGAAAGAGTGTGTTGACACTAGTTGATTGGAGCGGAGGGCGCGCGACTCCTGCGGGAACAGCACAGAATGTAAGACGCAACAAACCGCGCGCAGCGAGGGTTGCGGCTTACGGTGTGCCCGCGGAAAGCGCCCGTCCGTAGCGGAAATCAACGGCAGTAGTCATCCCCTATATTAGTTTTAAATAAAAAAAGACTATAGACAAATTCGAAAAACTTCGAGTTTGTCTACAGTCTGACACCCTCTGCCTTCACAGGGTGTTTGTAATTACTTTTTGTCAGCAAACTTATGCCATTTATAGCCGATTCCCCACACTGTCTGTAAGTAATCATCTACAGGAAAGCCACTTTTCCTTAGCTTTTCCCGTAAATTGCGGACATGCGAATCAATTGTTCGGTCTTCAATAGTTACGTTATATCCCCAAACTGTATTAATTAAATGCTCTCTTGAGAAAACTTTATTTTGATATTCAAGAAACAGCACTAACATCGAAAATTCTTTCGGCGTTAAAAGAATAGCCTCTTGTTGAAAAGACAATTCAACGGATTCTTTATTTAATCGTAGCCCTTCAAAAAAAATGATAGTTTCTTCAGTTTTTCTTCTTCTTAATACAGCATGTATGCGTGCTACTAACTCTTCCTCGTCGAAAGGCTTTAAAATGTAGTCGTCTGCTCCCAAATTTAAGCCTTTTATAATATCAGCCTGTTCCGCTTTTGCTGTTAGCATAATGACCGGTACATCCCAAAACTTCCTAATTTCCTGACAAGCTTGCCAACCATCCATATCTGGCATCATAATATCTAACAGCACTAAATCTACATGATTTTCTTCTAAATAGTCTAATGCATCTCTAACTGATGACCTAGCTATGCAATGAAAAGAAGGCTCTAAATAAAGCGTTAGTAACTCCAGCATCCTTGGTTCATCGTCAATTAATAATAATGTTTTCATTCGTTCCTACCCCTTAAATAATAATTCAAAAGTAGTCCCTTTGTTTTCCTCACTAACAACGGTTACTTCCCCTCCGTGTGCATGGACAAGCTCTCTAACAATAGCAAGGCCTAATCCCATACCTCCATGTGCACGGGCACGAGATTTCTCAACCCTATAGAAACGTTCAAAAATATAAGGTAATTCCTTCTTCGGAATCCCCTTTCCAGTATCTTTAACAATGATTTTTATTAAGTTATTTTGCCTTTTTACTATAAAGAAAGTAGAATCTCCTGATGAACAATAAGTTAATGCATTATTTAACAGATTCAAAATAATTTGCTCTAGTCTTACTGAATCGGCTATTAATGTTAATCCCTTTTCACATTGAACAAACAAGTGAATCTCTTTTTCCTGAAAAGCAGGTCTTAGCTTTACCTCGATACTTGCCACTAATTCATCCAAATGAAGACGTTCTTTGTTAATTACAAATGCGTTTTCATCCATATTTGCTAAATCAAATAAGTCTTTAATTAACGTTGAGAGCCGATTCGTTTCTTCAATAATAATGCCTAAATATTTTTGGCGATCCTGCTCCGTTAAATCTCGCTTGTAAAGAATATCTGTATAGCCTTTTATAAAGGTAATGGGTGTTCTTAGCTCATGCGCAATACTTGCTAAAAACTCCTTTCTTTCCTCTCTTAAATGATTTAAATCATCGGATAACTGTTGAATGGCATTCGCAAGATCGCTCAATTCATCTTTGCCATTAGTCGAAAGGGCGACAGTAAAATCTCCTCTATTCATTTTCAGCGTCGCTTCCTTCATAGCCATTAATGGTTGGGCTAATTTTCGAGATAACACAATAATGACGGCAATCGTCACCAATCCTGATACAAGACCGACAATTAGAAAATGTTTGTTTAATCGTTCCATTAACGCATGAATGGAATCTGTATTTTGTAACATAAACACATAGCCAATAGTCTTTTGCTGTTTTAAGATAGGGCTAATCGTTGCAATATATTTTTCATCCTGCCAATTTTTCTCCAATACTTGACCACTATAAGGCACCCTACCCTTGAGCTTCTTTAAATAAACGTGTATTTCAGGGTGTGAAGATGAAGCGGCTAAAATTGTTCCAGCATTATCTGTGATGACAACGTCTGTATTTTCTCTAGATTCCATTAATAATATATGTGATAACGTCTCCTCATCGAAATTTTGCTCTAATATCGTTCGATGTGAATTACCAGTTGTCTGCAAGTTTATTAATTCTTCTTCAACACGCGAGTTAGTCAAAGAAACATGTAAAAAAAACATCATAAATGTTTCTATGCAAAACAATGTAATAAAAAAGATTATTCCAAGCTTCAATGAAAGTTTTTTCATGCCTTAACCACCTATATTTCAAAATGATAACGTGTAAGTGTGAAGATTTTATGCAGAAGAAAGATACTTTTATAAATATTATAAAATAAAAACTTCTCGCTCATTAATTTTTCATCATCATATTGTATTTATATATGTAGCAATTAAGATTAGCATGATTTCCATAAAGAGATGTGCCAGGCACCCACACAATTCTGAAAATTTATAACCAAGTAAAAAGCCACGTAGACTCCTGAGGGAACGCACGCAATGTAAGACACAACAGCGGCGCGACAGCGACGGTTGTGGCTTACGTCGTGCCCGCGGAAAGCGTAGTGGATTTTTACGATTGAGGAGCCGGTGATGCTTGGATCTTTATAAAAAAGAGCCAATAAGTATGGCGAATACTTATTGGCTTTCATAATTATTAAATATATTTTTTAACCCAGTCTAAAAAGTTTTCAATTACTGTATCAAGGAATTTTACAGTACCTTCATCTGTTAAATTGCCTTCAGCATCAAATTTTGTGTGTACAGCACCGATATATACATCATTACCACTAAGTAATGGAGAATTAATTCCAGGTGAGAATAAAATATCACGTAAATGTAATTGTGCTTTAACAGTACCTAAATTACCCATTGATGCACCCATCATGAATGATGGTTTACCAACCATTACTTTATCTACACGAGATAGCCAGTCAATAGCGTTCACCATTACCCCTGGCACAGTTCCGTTATATTCTGGTGTTAACCAAAGTACCGCGTCAGCCGCTTTTACTTTTGCTTTAAAATCTAGTACTGTTTGTGGTGCTTCATTTTCGATATCTTGATCATACATTGGTAAATCACGTAAGCTTAATACTTCTAGTTCAAACTTTTCTGTATAACGTTTTTGAATAAATTTTGCTAATTGCATATTATAAGATTCTTTACGGATACTACCTACGATTGCTACTACTTTCATGTTGTTTCCTCCTAAATGGTTACTGCCATTAATATTTGTTAAGCTATTTTATTTTATACCGCCCTAATAATAGGTTGCAAATTCTTCAACTGGTTTACGATACCCGCGTAAGCGGTGACTACTTTCCTTTTCCTTGCCAATTGTCATCATCAAGACAATCTCATGTGTTGCTGGTACATTGAATAATGCGCGCATTTGTTGTTGATCAAAACCAATCATCGGACATGTATCCCAGCCTCGATTTTTTGCTGCTAACATAAAGAGCATAGCTGAAAGTGATGCGTTACGAATCGCGTCTTCCTTCATAAAATCCTCACCACGTTCTTCGTAAAACTTCGCATTATCATCAATGAGACCTTCAAGCTCATAGTTTGTAATAATGCCTAGATCAACCATCCCTTGACTAATGTGAGCCGTTTGCTTGTATGCTTCCTTATCACCTAGTACTAAAATAACACCGGAAGCTGAATGTACTTTATATTGTCCATATGCAGCCTCGCGAACTCTCTCTTTCAATTCTTGATCTAACACAACGATATATTCTGTATGTTGCAAGTTGAATGCTGAAGGTGCAAGCTTGACGTCCTCTAAAATCGGTCGGATATCCTCCTCCGTCATTACAACACCGTCTATAAAATTATTTGCCGATCGACGTTTATCAATTAACTTTGTAAATTCCATGTTGACGTACTCCAATCATCCATTATGCTTTCGTAGAATTGTGTTCCTTACTAATTAATGACACCTTACTCATATTCTTTTTCAAATGAAACCGTACTTCTTACAGTATCAATTGGACGCACAAGCCCTTCAATTTGTGCACGTTTAGGCTCTAAGAAAGGCGGTAATGATAATTTTTCCCCCAATGTTTCATAAGGCTCATCACCCATAAAACCAGGGCCGTCTGTCGCCCATTCAAATAAGATTTGTGGTGCTACACGTGCATATAGCGATTCAAAGAAGTGACGGTTAACATAGCCAGATGTATTGAAGCCAAAGCCTTCTAATCGTTCTGTCCATTCATTTAAAACAACACGATCTGCTACGCGAAATGCTGCGTGGTGCACAGTACCAAAACCTTGACGAGCTGCTGGCAGGATTGTGTTATATTCCACAATTATTTGTGCACCGTTGCCTCCCTCTCCAACCTCAAATAAATGAAAGTCTCCTTCAGCTGCAATTTCTGTAAAGAGCATTACTTTTTCTAGCATTTCTTTGAAATAGTCAAAATTCGCAACACGCACAAATATTGGACCTAATCCTGTAATAGCGTATTCGAGTGGGATAGGACCATCTTGCCAAGGTGTACCTGTAGCAACTCCCGTGTTGTTTTCATCAGAAATTAGTTGATACTGTTGATCGTCAAAATCAACAAATGATAATGTTTGCTTGCCGAATTGTTCTTTTATGCCTGTATGTTCGACATTTAAGCGCTCAAATCGTTTTACCCAGTAAGCTAATGCTGCATCTGTTGGCACTCGGAATGATGTTTTAGAAATTTCGTTTGTGCCATGTACACCTTTTGGTATGTTTGGGAAGTCAAAGAATGTCATATCTGTTCCGGCACTACCCTTGTCATCTGCAAAAAATAAGTGATATGTTTGAATATCGTCCTGATTTACAGTTTTTTTAACTAAACGCATGCCTAGTACATACGTGAAAAATTTATAATTTTCTTCTGCGCTACTTGTAATAGCCGTTACATGGTGAATTCCTTTTAAATGGTTCATATTAAATTCCTCCTATTTATCTCGAATTCGAGATATATGTTTAAAAAAATTTTATTTATTAATGGCATTAAGACCGACCTTTTTCAAAGCTACGTTCATTGTTTCCAACTCCTGTTGGTCTAATACTTCAAAAATTTCATTGATCTTTTGTTCATGGAGTGGAAAAATTCTATCCATTAAGACCTGTCCCTCATCTGTTAAAAATGCATAGGTAACACGTCGATCTTTAGGACAAGCACGTCGACAAACAAAACCTTTTTGCTCCAGCTTATCAATAACGTACGTAATACTACTACTTGCAATTAAAATTTTCTTACCAATTACTTGAATTGGCTGCTCGCCGTGGTGGTACAAAAAATCCAATACCCCAAATTCAGTTTGATTTAAATCATATTGAAGCAAATCTTTTTTGGTCGCATCCTGAATCGATTGATAAGCACGGAACATAATCGTAAAAGCTTTTAAACACCGATTTTCTTCCTTCATAAGATGCCCTCTTTCTATTTACCTCGAAATTGAATATCTTTAATTCGAGATAATAATATCACAAATATTCCCTAACAGCAATCATTTTTGTCTAAATTCATTTTATTAAATAAAAATCTACTTCAAAAGCTAAAAGCCCCTATACAAATTAGTGTATAGGGCGCTTCTATTATTTCAATCGTTTAAATTCTTTTTCTGTTCCATCAGCAAACTCTACTTCTACCTCAATCGATTGATAGTCATCTGTAATATTAAACACTTTAATGACTTGCTCAATTACTTCATCATTCGATGTTGTAGACTCGAAAGTTAGTTGCTTAAATAATGGTTCTAACTTCGTATAAGCCTCATCACCTTGAATTTTTTCATTATTGCGGTCATCTTCCAATTTAGCCTCTATACCATTCTTCTTATTTTCATATTCAGCTTCATAAGATTCTGTAGCTGAATAATCGACGTCCAATGAAAATTCTATAAAATTAAAGGGCACTTGATCTGTTACATTTTCACCAGCCTGTTGATTAGTGTTTTCCCCTGCTGGAGCATTCGTAGGTACGTCCTTTACCTCATCCTTATTACAGCCATAAAGTAATCCAGCTACTAATGAGAATACTAATAACATTTTATAATTACGCAACATTTTTCCACTCCTTTTCTGTCATTATTCTTCCCTAAAAGCATACTAAGTAAACGCAAAAAGGATATCCCCTAAAATCAGGAGATATCCTTTTTTCTATCATCTTCTATAGATGGAGGACCATCAATCAAATCGTATTAATAGAAGTAATTGCGCCCAGTATTATTTTCATGAATGGCACGAGCCAAGCGAAGTGTTGAAACAGCTAAATCTGCATAACTTACTTTTTCTGTTGCATTAAAGTTATTTTGTTGTGCATCGATTAAGCCCATTGCACTTGCTAATGCTACGTAACCTGCATATGCCGGATCAATAGAACCTGCATCAGCGAAGTTCAACTTGTAAATGTCGTTATGCTTTGCAGCACTTTCTAAACGTAGTACACGAATAAACCATTCTGCAAGCTCTTGACGAGTCAATGTCGCATCAACAGCAAATTCATCTGCTGGTTGTAAAACGCCCATTCTTACTGCTTGTTCAACTATTGCATATAACGGATGTTTAGGATCAATATTATTAAACGATTGATATGATTCTTCTTCATTTCCATATCCATAATAGCCATATGTTAAAGATTTAAGAATAATTTTTAACGCTTCACCTTTCGTCACAGCAGTATCAGCATTAAAGTTTGCTGGATCTTTCACTTCCAACACATTTTGTGCTAATAAGTAGTTCAATTCCTTGGCAGCTGTTGGGTGAGAAATTTGCGGTTTATTATTTGAATCTTCGGCACTACTTACCCATTTGCCTGTTAGTGCATCAATTTGATTATATATGCTGCCCTCATATGACGGTGCATACACTAAATCATAATGATTGCTATCTTCTTTATCCTGTTTAGTGTACTGTAACTTCAGCTTTAACGCATTGCTAAATGTTTCCTTTGCCTTATCAGCTGAGACTGCCTTACTTACAGATGGCCAGTTATCAATTTTTTGTTGATTAATGTTTAATCCACGTAATGAACCGTCAGTACCGACGCTCACATAAATTTCATCACCAACAACAGGAATTCCATTTACAACACGTGGGAAGGAGAAGCTGTATTGGTTGCTATAATTATCATATCCATAATCATCTATTGGTTTTGCATAGTTATGAATATATGACGGAGCCCACTCTTTTAAGTAGTCAATAGCCTTCGCCATTGCAGCATCTTTTGTAATCTTTTCAGCTTTTTTATCTGTCAGCACGAAATCTCTACTGATGTCATAATATTGTGTTATTTCGCCAGTTGCCTTATTTATTTCAAATGAAGAACCTGAACCACCATTCTCATACATATACATGTAATTTACAGAGTAAAGTGTTTCACCATTTTCATTTTCTCTTTCATTAACCACATCAATTTGTAGCTTTGCCTTGTCAGGATCCACTTTTAAGAAGGATTTTGCAAATTCTTCTACTTCTTCAACCGTCATACCAGGTTTTCTCGGATTAAGTTGTTCTGAAGATAGCTTTTCAACACCTTTTACGCTTGGTGCTTGTGCCACGAAGCCATTTGCTGTTTGCCATTGTCCTGTTAATGCATGTACACCATAGAAGCTTGATGTTGGCATATACACTAGCTTCACTTCACGCTTATCAGATGGATAGTTATAGTCTAAATAATAGCGTAACTCTACAGCAAAGTTATCACGAACTTGTGCTAGAACATCTGCCTCGCTCTTTTTCTGTTCTACACCATCGAACGTTGCCTTTTTAGATACATTTGAATTGCGATATACGTTTACAACTTCACCATTGGCAAGCACACCAATAGAAATTGTGTGGTTGCTAAGCGTTACACCGTTATGTGTCGGTGCATATGAGAATGAATAACTAATCGGCTCTGATAATGGTCGCGTGTAATTAAATCCATAATCAAAATCATTTTCTTGCAATTTGTAGTTTGCTGTATTCGGGAATTTCTTCAAGAAATCCTGTGCAATTTTTTGTGCATCTTCCTTTGAATATTTAGCAGGATATAGCGCGTCTGCAACATTAGCAGGCTGGTAATAGAAACTTTCTAACTCTAAATCATCGCCCATAAAAGTAATACTACCATACACATCTTTACCATTTACTGTTTTTTGGAAGCTCAAATCATAACGGATTGTTTTATCATCGTTATAGTAATGTCCGCGCCCCGTATAGAAATCATTATCTGTTAAAAAATTGAACTTTTCTGGGAAAAGCTCACGTAATTTTTTTATAAGTGTACTTTTCGTTACCTTTGTTTCTGTTGAAGCTACTTGAATCTCTATTCTCTCTGGAGAATCCTTAACATTAGCAGAAGCTTGTGCCATTGGAGAAAGTACTCCTACAGAAAATGCAGTAGACGTTAGGATAATTCCTAACTTTTTAAATTTACCCAAAATATCCCTCCTAAAATACAATTTACCTAATTATATATTATATTCCCAAAATAGGGAATAGTATTTACAGATTATTTCCAATAAGAAGAAAATAGATTGGGTATACCATTATCCCTATCAATGTCATTTCTTCACCACATTAAAATTTGAGTCTATCAATAACCAATTTTGCGGGAACGGTAGCCCAAGTTTCCAGTACCCTATACCTCTAAGCTTGTACTGCTTAATTAAATTGAATTTCGCTTGAATCGACCGTGCATCTTCAAACCAGACTATATGCGCTCTTCCTTGCTCATCATAATATTCAAAGAAAGGAGCTTGTGCATTCCAATCATATTGGATAGCTGCATTATATTTTTTGGCAATCTCAATAGCCCTTTGCGGACTTACAGCCTCTGCATATGGACCTCCTTGTACAAACGGCAGTGTCCAATCATAGCCATATAAGTTTTGTCCAAGCAATATTTTTCTTGGTGGTATTTCTGATACAGCATATTTGACAACGGCCTCAACTTCGCGAATTGGCGAAACAGCCATAGGGGGTCCAGCAGAATAGCCCCATTCATAGGTCATCAGCAATACGAAGTCAACAATCTCTCCATGTGCTTTATAATCATGTGCTTCAATCCATGGCCCTTTTTGATTGGCACTTGTTTTTGGAGCAAGTGCTGTTGATACCGTATACCCTTCCGCATGGAAGCGCTCCACGGCTCTTCTTAAAAAATTGTTATACGCTTCTCGCTGATCAGGGGGTAAATTTTCGAAATCAAAATGGATATCTTTAATGCTTTCTAAACGCCTTGCTTCTTTAAGAATATTGTCAAAGAGTAAATCTTGCACTGCGGTACTTTGAAAAATATCTCTTGCAAGGTCGCCACTAAATTGAAAGTTCTCCAAATTCGATACAACCATTGCAACAGCTGCTCCTGAGTCTTTCGTAATTTCCGATACACCATTTCTTGGAGGTTGCTTCAATGTCCCGTCTCTCCGTGCTTCATAGCTAAATAAGGCAAGATAAGTTAAATAAGGAGATGCTTCTCGGGCTGCATTTAATAATGCTTCACTAACTGCTGTCCCTCTTGGCTCTAAATATGCCAATGTTTCCGCTCTCGTTTTCGGTGCAGGTGGAATATAAAGACGCAAACCAATTGATAAAGTCTGGTTTGGATCAATGCCATTTACCTGTGCAAGTGTTACATAATTAATACCGAAGCGTTGCCCAATCGACCATAAACTATCCCCAGGCTGTACATAATAAAAGCTACCGACGATTGGAATCACAAGTGCTTGGCCAACAACTAATCGATTGGGCTCTGGAATTTGATTGGCATCTACTATACTTTGAACCGTCGTGCCATATGCATTTGCAATTCCATATAAGGACTCTCCTGCTCGTACAACATGTATTTGAATGCGATTTGCCTCCTTTTTACGTAATGAAACCATAGCCATAAAGCTTATGATATAAAATATGAAAACATGTCACCTTGAAGCAATCACAATAAAAGTGTCAATAAAAGTGTCAGGCACTCAAACAATTTGCTATGTAGGGTATTGTATTTTATGGTTAACAAAGTAAAAAACCACGTAAACTCCTGCGGGAACGCACGTAGCGTAAGACGCAACAAACCGCGCGTTAGCAAGGGTTGCGGCTTACGATGTGCCCGCGGAAAGCGTAGTGGATTTTTACGATTTAGGAGACGATAAGTGCCAGGCACTCAAACAATTTCTATGCTATGACTTGCCAAAGAAAAAATCCACGTAGACTCCAGTGAGAACAGCTCACGTGTGCCCGTAGAAATCGTCCACACACAATAGAAATCAACAGCAGTAGTTATCATTTTTTATCCATTCCATGGTCTTAAAGTAAAAATTTCTTTGCCCACATTATTAGTTGATTGGAGTGGAGGGCGGCGACTCCTGCGGGAACGCACGTAGCGTAAGACGCAACAAACCGCGCGTTAGCGAGGGTTGCGGCTTACGATGTGCCCGCGGAAAGCGTCCGCCCGTAGCGGAAATCAACAGCAGTTAGATGAAAAAAGGCGAAAAAACCTCTCAATTTAGATGAGAGGTTTGTGTATTGTTTATTTCTGCGCATTGGACGTAATCATTTCAAATAATAATGGCACATTCGTACTGCGTTGCAAAGAATTACATCCCTTTGTTAAGTACGTCCAACTTTCTTTCATTTTTTCTCGGTAAGATAGTGCTGTATCTACATGCAGGAATTCCAAAAGATACTCTTTTATAGAGCCCGATAAGTTGTCCATAAATTCATCTGCTTTTAGCACTTTTTCCGTGGCGACTTCATTGCGCTCATTCCATAATACATGCTCTAAATTCGTAGCAAAATAAAACAACTGGTAAGGTACTTTTAATCGATTAATACTAAAATGGTCATTTGCCAGCAAAATCTTAACGTTATTAGCCTTCATTTCATTGCGCTGTTCAATTTGCTCTTTACGTCTCTCTGTTTTTACAAAAATGGCGTCCTCAGTATAATAGAGATTCTGTTCAATATCTGTATTGATTTTGACAAACTCTGGAGCGATAAAACAACCATCTGCATCAGTAATATGAATGACTGCCGATAAATCTTTCGCTAAAAACTTATACTTTTCTAAATAATTATGAATGACTCGGCTGACACTATTTTTAATATTGGGGATTTGCTTTTTCGCATCCCATTTCGTCAAAATATCCTCACGTTGCACATCAAAGCGGATGGTCGAATCAGCAAAATGCTCATCCAAAAAATCCTCTAAAATTATTTGCTCTGTTTGTCCTTCTACAATTACTAAAAGCACTTTTTTAGTCATGTTGCACACCAGCTTTTCTAAAAGCACGTTTAATTTTGAACGTTTTCGTTTCTTTATAAACCTCTTCATCCTGTCCACCTAGCTGTATAGCACGTAAATAGACATCTCGTGCATTATTAACCTCTTTTATCCCTTTCAGCTGCATATATCGGTAATTCTCATTCGTCGTTGTAAACCATAAGTTTTTAATGGCAAGCACCTCTAACACACGTAAATTGTGGGACGTAAAAATAAGCTGCCCTTTTCCGCCCTCATCAATCACTGTTAACAACTCGCCTAACAAATATTCAAAAACGCCAGAATCTAATTCATCGATCACGACACATGCAGTTGGATTATTGTAAACAGCTATCAGTACACTAAGCACAGAGATGATTTTTAAAATCCCTTCTGATTCTGTTCGCAATGGTAGTTCCCGATTACCCCGTTGCGATAGAAACTCAAATCGTATTCCCTTTTCACCATTGTCTAATAATTGCTCTGTAATGACATGAATCTTAATAGTAAGCCCAGGAATAATAGTCGATAATACTTGATTGCTTTGCTCTATCACTTCACATAATACATTGAAAGCATTCTTAGGTAGTAATGCTGGCCCTTTCAAATCATATGGAATGGAGCCACGCGTTTTTTCAAGATGGATACTAAAGGGCATACTGCGTTCTTCAAATAAAGGCGCGATATTTTGATTGTTGATAACATGTAAGTCTCGATTAAAATCAATCGCTATATTATGAAGCAACTGCATTTCTAATTCTGATAACTTTTCTCGTAGCAATGGCTTTAAATCTTTATGAAAGATAAATGACATATATTGTTTTCGCGCTAGTTGTTGAATAACAAGCGTTTTAATACGCATTTTTTCATTCATATCTCGTAAAAAGCTTTTTCGAATTTGAACGTCCTCATCTGTGACACTTACTAAAACTTTTGATCGTTTTCCTTTTTCATCTTCTCTATATGTGAGTCGCTCTGCAATAATATATAGCCGTTTTTCATCCTCACGCAATGTTACATAATAGTTCACAAAAAATGTACCAAATTGATTGTCCACTAGAAATTCAAAATCAATATTAGCAGTGTTTTCTCCTGCCATGATTAAACGCTTGTCTTGTGACGGTAATTTCACTTCAGCAATCCAACCAGAAATAATCGTCTTTAATAAGCTAAATGCGTCAACAATCGTCGTTTTCCCAGAACCATTTTGCCCGTATACGCCAACAACGTTCGCTTTCATAAGTGAAGCAAAATCCACTGCTAATGTTAGCTCACCATTTCGTACATTCCTTAAGTTTTGTACCTTTATTTTCTTCATTTTTATAATAGCCATCAAAACACCCTTTAAGTCTTTTCTTTCTATTATAGTTAAAATCGTTATATTTTATAACAATTTTAAATTTAATATACTATTCTTGTTTTTATATTGAGCCAATTGCCTATGACGAATACATTACGGGACATATGTTAGATAAGAAAAATGAAGAAAGGTGTGTTTCATTGGTCAATCCTAGATTAGCTCCTGAAGATTTTAATCAACAGTTCCGACCCGGTATGAGAATATGGGTTACGCTCCCTACTGGCACATATTCCGGCACATTGATTCGAACATTTGGAAAAGATGGAAGAACAGCCGAAATTCAATTAGATTCTGGTCAAATCATAACAGTTGATGTTAGCCAAATTACAGCAGCAGGGACAGGTTTCCCTCCAGGCGGTGGCTCATATCCACCTCCATACCCTCCACCATATCCGCAACCATATCCACCTCAACCGTACCCACCACGTCCTTATCCGCCACAACCATACCCTCCTCAACCATACCCACCACGACCATACCCACAACCGTTCCCGCCTATGCCCTACCCAGGTGGTCAATTACCTGGTCTCCCTCCCATACTACCTCCAGGTCTTCCCAACATTCTACCTGGCATCTTTGGTAACCCGAGATAATAAAAAAGGCTTTCCATAAGTTCAGTTATGAACGAGTGGAAAACCTTTTTTTATTTTCTTTTACACAAAGTATACTTAACTTTTTTCAAACAATTGTAATAATATTTGTCTATAATAACAATTATTAATTTCAAAAGTTGGTTACCAGAAACAAATTATACTATTATTAGTGTATTTTCTATTAATAATATGCCAGCACCCCATTAATTTTTGTTATAAAAACACTATATTTTTAATTCGCACTTCGAAATTTCACAGTTGAAATAGTAGGATTTTTGGGTTGTGAATCGTATTTTTTGGCAGTATAGTTGTTTATGGTTAGGGGATGAATGGATTATTTTACTAGCAATGAAATAATGATAAAAAGTATAGGAACGTACTTCTATATATGAAATTATCATGACGGTCAATTGTAACATTGTACTATTCCCATTACATTTGGCTTTCTCATTATCGGCCGTCCCTTTTTCACTTGAAATATGTTTTTTACAATTTTAGGAGGAAGAGTATGAAGAAAAGTAAGAAGCAGCAAATGTCAATAAGCAAGAAATTAACTTTCATAATGGTTAGTATTTTATTGCTATTTGGACTAGTTACTATGGGATTTTCCTATTATATAGTGAAAAACAGTAACTTAAAAGATATGGATGAATCCCTCTATGATAAAGGTATGATTTTATCAAAGACAATAGATCAAAAAGCATTGAAATCTGCACTGCAACAACCAAATGCTAATAATAAGGATGTCGTTCGTTTAACAGAAGAAATGGATGCCATCAATGATAAATCAGATATTATTACCAATCTCTTTCTTATTACAGTAGATGGTGAAAATATTAATGCACCGGTTCTATCCTCAAGTGTTCTTGAAGTTGGTGCAGAATATAACCAAGATATGATTGCCATGGGTCTCTCCCCAGATTTCCTTGCAAGAATAAAAGAAGTTTTTGAAACAAAAGAAGCAACCGCTACAGAGATCTATAAAGATGAGTTTGGAAGCTATAAAACAGGGCTTACTCCGATATTAGATGACGATGGTTCAATGTTAGCTGCGTATGCCATTGACTATGATGTATCGATGGTAACTGCTAAAGCACTTTCGGAAGCAATGTGGGTTCTGTTAATTACTGTTTTATTCCTTATTGGGTCTTCCATCGTCGTTTACTCACTATTAAAAAAGAAACTAACCCCTATCCAACAGCTATCCTTACAATCTAAAAAAGTTGCTGAAGGTAACTTGGAGCTAGAAGCTTTACCTGTTCAATCAAATGACGAAATTGGCGTGCTAACGAATAATTTCAATGTAATGATTGGAAGTTTACGAACAGTCATTCAAAGCGCAACAAATGTTTCTTCACGTGTTTCAAATACTGCACAAGTTTTATCAAGTAATATGCAGGAAGCAACGGATTCTTATAATAGTGTAGCTTCATCGATGCAAGAAATAGCAAGTGTTGCGGATTTACAAGTTCAAAAGGCGAAAGAAAGTTCAGTTACGATTGAGGAGATGAGCATTGGTATTCAACGTATTGCTATGACATCTAATCAGATTTCTGAATCCTCTATTCTTGCATCTGAGGAAGCGGAAAAAGGTAACGATTCAACGAATAAATCTGTCGCTCAAATGAATGCAATTAGTAAAGCTGTAAATCAATCGGCATCATCTGTCAAAATGCTAGGTGAACACTCAAATAAAATCCAAGAAATCGTTGGTATTATTACAGGTATCGCTTCCCAAACAAATTTACTTGCATTAAATGCTGCGATAGAGGCTGCTCGTGCAGGTGAAGCAGGAAGTGGTTTTGCTGTAGTCGCTGACGAGGTGCGCAAGTTGGCAGAGCAATCAGAGGCATCAGCAAGAGAAATTTCTACACTAATCTCGCGTATTCAACATGATACTAATGAATCTGTAAATGTCATGATACATGCGGTAGAGGAAGTGGACAATGGCTTAATAATGATCAATGATTCCGAAAAATCATTTGGCCAAATTTTAACTTCAATACATCATGTTACTGGTCAGATTCAAGAATTATCAGCTACTATTGAAGAAATGGCAGCTGGTATGGAAGAGGTTACATCAGCTGTTCAAGATATGGAACAATTCTCTGAAAATTCCAGAAACAACACAAGCACAGTAGCCGAAACATCTGCTACTCAGCTCAACACAGTGCAAAGAGTTTCAGAAGAAGCACAAGTATTAACAGATTTATCAGATGAATTATTAACTGTTGTAAATACTTTTATTGTGAAATGATGTACTAAAAAACCTTATAGCTTTATTAATCTCGTCGATGCTACAGCATCGGCGAGGCATTTATTCATGTCATTTCCTAGCAATAATATTTACTTCTAGTTGCACTAATTGGGCACTGTCCCTCTACTTTCAAAAATAGGAGTTGTGATGATTGAATAGAGAACTTAATTTACTTACGGCAGATTATCAAACGAACTATAATGTGCAACAAACCCTACCAGCCCATTGTACGCAATTGTTAACTGAAGCAGATAAAGTAATTTATCAAGCTTTAAATCAAACAAAAGCCTTTTATGCGAAAGATCAAACAATACCTGAAGTATTTTATCAAGCTGTAGAACAGTTTGCTGATAGAATTGCATTATCATTTAATGGTGGCTCAATGACCTATCGTCAGCTCAATGAACGATCCAATCAAATTGCTCATATGCTGCGAGACAAAGGTTTGCAAAAAGGCGACAAAGTGGCGATTGTTATAGAACGTAGTCAGGAAACTGTTATTAGTTTACTTGGTGTTCTAAAAGCAGGTGGTATATATGTACCGATTGATCCTAGCTATCCTAAAGAGCGTTGTCATTACTTGTTAAACGATACAGGCGCGTCATTTATATTAATAAAAGAAGAACATACTCAATTACTTAATGATTTACTACATAACGATTCCCAAACTCGTATAGTGTTTACACTTAATCGAATGGAAATCACATTTTCAAAAAACAATATCCATATCGATCTCAGCCCTGCTGATTTAGCCTATATTATTTATACATCTGGCTCGACAGGCAAGCCAAAAGGCGTAATGCTTAAGCATGAATCTGTGATCAACTTAATTACTGACAATCAAAGAATCTACCAAGCAAGTAAATATGATGTCTTTTCACAATTTATCTCCTATAGTTTTGATCCATCCGTCACTGAAACATTTACTGCTTTTTTCTCTGGCGCACGATTACATATGCTCACAAGTATTGAACGCGTATCAATAGAGGCATTTGCTGAAATGATTGAGCGTGAAAAAGTGACAACAGCCACAATTCCAAATGCGTTCTTTACGCAGCTAGCTACTCATCTCTCAATTGAACACCAAGATAAATTATCGTCTCTTAAATATTTATCTGTAGGTGGTGAAGCACTTATGCCTGCAGTTATACAAAAGTGGCATGAAAAATTCGGAACAACAACTGAAATTATTAATGTATATGGACCAACCGAATGTACAGTGCTGTCCTCCTACCATAAAGTGAAGGATACTGTAATTGATAATCAATCAAGCATTCCTATTGGTAAGCCTATCGCCAATTACGAAATGTATATTATTAATAATGATGGGCAGCTTTGCCCTGTCAATGAAGCAGGGGAACTTTACATAGCTGGTGCTGGTCTAGCTGCTGGCTATTTAAATCAACCGGAAAAAACTGCTGAAGCGTTTGTCCCACATATATTATCAAATGAACCTGGAAGATTAATGTATCGAACAGGTGATTTAGTTCGTTTATTACCGAGCGGTGTAATTGAATTTGTAGGACGCAAAGATTCTCAAATTAAAGTTAGAGGGTTCCGAATTGAGTTAGGCGAAATTGAAACGGTATTAAGTAATCACCCAAGCATTCAAGAAGGCGTTATACTTGCAAAGAAAATGGACGATGGAAATAATAGCTTGTTTGCCTACTACACTTTAATTGGCGGTAGTAAGGTAGAACAAACAGCAATTAGACAGTATTTAGCAGGCCATTTACCAGACTATATGGTGCCTGAACGATTAATTGAAGTGCAGGAAATGCCCTTGTCGCCTACTGGCAAAATCGACCGAAAGCAGTTAGCTGCCATTGAGGTAACAGCACCTTTACCAAGTCATTATGATGCACCGGAGAACCCAATACAGAAGCTATTAGCCTCTGCTTGGCAACATGTACTCGGTATTGAACGTGTCGGTATTCATGATAATTTCTTTCATATCGGTGGGCATTCATTAAAAGTACTCGAAATTTTAGTACAAGTGAAAAAGCATATTCCGTTTTTAAAAATACAAGACTTTTTCCAATATCAAACGATTGCCGAACTAGATCATTATATTTGTAACTATCAACCAGAAACTAATGACACACCTCAACAGCATGTAGATTTTGTTCGTAAAGATTTGATGGAGCCAAGCCGTCTTTCCATTGCGCAAACACCAACACCTCTAGCTATGAATGCTGTGCTGTTAACTGGTGCAACAGGCTATTTAGGAAGCCATATTTTAAATGAGCTTTTAATTAATACAAACACTCATATTTACTGCTTAATTAGACAAAGCGCACACACAACACTTGATGAAAAACTTAAAGAGAGCATGGCTTTTTATTTCGGTGAAGACATTGTGGCAATGCTACATAATCGAGTGACTGTCATACAAGGTGATTTGAGTAAAGAGAAACTTAATTTATCAACTAAAGATTACGTTACACTTACTGAAGAAATTGATGCAATTATACATTGTGGGGCAGATGTAAGACATTTCGGGGCTGCCACTCATTTTAATGATGTCAATGTTGAAGGGACTAGATACTTGCTCGAGCTTGCTAAAAGTAAAGCAGGTGTCCATTTCCACTATGTTTCAACAATTGGTATTCCTGAAGAACTTGCAGCAACACAATGGGGAGAAAAGCAAGCACTTGGTGAATTTGATTACGATGTTTCACTTACAAATGTTTATACCCAAAGTAAGTTAGTGGCTGAAAATCTTGTTAAAAATGCCGTGAACGATAAAATTCCTGTTTCAATTTATCGTGTTGGCAATTTAACATGTCATTCCCAAACAGGAAAATTCCAGCGCAATATAGATGATAATGCGTTTTATCGAATGATGAAATCGATGCTTCATTTAGGAAAAACACCGACAGCTAATTGGCATGTTGATTTTACGCCAATCAATTATGCGAGCCAGGCACTTATAACATTAGCCCGTCAACCAAAATCCAATGGGCACATTTTCCACCTATGTAACCCCGTACCCCTAGCCTATCTTGATTTTATTGAAGCAATAAAGGACATGGGATATGAGTTAGAAATCGTTTCGGCAAATGATTATGAAGATTGGCTTTTAAATTCGGAGCATCCTAAAGCATTACAAGAATATTTATCATTAGCTATTGCACAACTTGAAGGTGATGGCGCAAGTGATTCACCATTTATATTTAATAGTGAAAAAACACAGGCATTTTTAGTGAACTCGGGTATTGCATGTGCAGAACCAAATTCAGCCTTTATCCGCACAATGATTACGTATGGTATCGAGTTAGGTTATTTCCCTGAACCTAAACCCGTTGCTGTTCGATAATGTTGAGATTCAATGGCGTACAAGTATTTGCACTCCCCATTGGACCACAATTAACAACATTTGAATGGGCGAAGTATTATGCGCAACTGCCTCCTGATGAGCAAATCAGGATATTGCAATACCAACATTGGCAGGACCGACAACAAGCCTTATTAGGAAGCATTATTTCCAGATGGGCAATTCAGCAATTGACTGCTACACAAGATGTACAGATTGTAAGAAACGAACATGGTCGGCCTTATGCTGTAGGAAATGTTGGTTGGAGGGGTGATTTTAATCTTTCTCATTCAGGAGATTGGCTTGTCATAGCAGTAACGACAAATGGTCATGTCGGCATTGATGTGGAGGAAATTAAGCCTGTTACGATAGATGTAATGCACTATGCCATGACAGAGAATGAAATAACAAGCATTGACGAAATTGTGGAACCGCTTCGATTAAAAAAATTTTATGAACTGTGGACATTAAAGGAAGCTCTCTATAAAATTTCCTTATTTCCACATCCATCACCACACTTAATCGATACGACGGATGAACAAATAGTTCAAAACATTTCTACACAGCTTATATATCTTGATGAACGACACCCTGTATCCATCTGCTGGGATCGCACATCACAGATAAATTTAACCGTTTTGCATAGACATCAGTTTCTATAACGTTGCTCAGCGGATGGCAAAAGGCATCAAAAACTTGATGCCTTTTGTTTTTTTATATTAAATGAATATAGTTGAGGTGCCAGGCACTCAAACAATTTCCTTTTGAAGCGCTAAGGAAAAATCCACGTAGACTCCTGCGGGCACAGCACGAGTTGTAAGACGCAACAAACCGCGCGTCAGCGAGGGTTGCGGCTTACTTAGTGCCCGTGGAAAGCGTAGTGGATTTTTCTGATTTAGGAGTCGATACTTTACTAGGTACGGATGAGCGGTGCCAGGCACTCAAACAATTTCCTTGCATTTTTTTGAAACTCTAAGGAAAAATCCACGTAGACTCCTGCGGGAACGCACGTAGCGTAAGATGCAACAAACCGCGCGTCAGCGAGGGTTGCGGCTTACTTCGTGCCCGCGGAAAGCGTAGTGGATTTTTCCGATTTAAGAGACGATACTGTACTAGGCACGGATGAGCGGTGCCAGGCACTTATACAATTTCCTTTTGAAACTCTAAGGAAAAATCCACGTAGACTCCTGCGGGCACAGCACGAGTTGTAAGACGCAACAAGCCGCGCGTCAGCGAGGGTTGCGGCTTACTTCGTGCCCACGGAAAGCGTAGTGGATTTTTCCGATTTAGGAGCCGTCTTTATGCCAAGTGCCAAGCACTCAATCAACGTTTCCCTTTCAAAAAACTACCTCCATTATTTAAACAAATCTGGGTACATTTCTTTTGCTAGAGCTTCCATTCCATCTATCGTGTTGTAACCATAGCCGAACATATAATTGTAATCTACAATATACATTTGCTTATTTTTAATAGCTTTCATACTAGATAGTTTCGGATTCGCATAAATTTCTTCCCTTACTTTTGTAAGATCAGAACCATCCCAGTTTGGAATAATTAAAACATCTGGATCAGCGGCAATTAACGTTTCAATGCTCACATCACCTGTCTCATCCTTAAAAACATTATCTAATTTCACCATTTTGAATGCATCGTTAAAAAATGTTTCATCGTGTGCTGGATAAACAAAAAGCTCTTTTGGATCGTTAGTATGCAAATAAGCAAACGTTTTTTCGTCTTTAATGCTTTCTAATTTCGAAGAAATGTCTTGTTGTCTATCTTTTAATTCTTTAATAAAGCTCGCTGCTTTGTCTTGAACATTAAAAATTTCACCGATGTTTTCAATATCATTATAAATTGAATCATACGTGCCACCTGTGACTGACGATTCTAATACATATGTTTTAACACCTAATTCATTAAGTGAATCAACCGTACCTACTCCCCATTCCGCATTATCAAATAAACCACCTCGTCCAAAAACTAAATCTGGATTAGTACCTAATGTAACTTCTTTTCCAACGTACTCATCACTTAAAATATTTAGCTTTGAATACTCATTCTCTACAGCTTTATCAACTGCTCCGAAGTTTGCACCAACACCAACAATTTTATCTCCTAAGCCTAAATGCAATAATAATTCTGCCGCTGGTCGCGTGTTTGCCATTATTCTTTTAGGTGCCTTATCGAATACTTGATCTTTCTTTTCCCAAGTAGAACCACCCTCTGCCTTTGAATAGTTTGTAATTGTCAGTGGATAATGCTCTGTTGCTTCGGATTCCTCAGTTGTATTTTTTGTTGTATTACCACAAGCTGTTAACATTAATATAGCTGCTAAACCAATTCCTAATAATAGTTTATTCTTCATTGTGATCCTCCTAAAGACCATATGCAAATCCTAATCCCTTCGTCACAGGATTAATAAATGTTTGGCATTTTATTTGATATAAAGCTTCAATTGTATCTGGTATTAGTACTTCTTCGGGTGTACCGTGTGCATAAATTTCCCCATCCTTTACCGCATAAAGATAATCGCAGTACTGTGCTGCCATCTCTAAATCATGGAGCGCTGCTAGTACACCAATGTTTAAATCCTTTACACAAGATAAAATCTCAATTTGATAGCGAATATCCAAATGATTTGTCGGTTCATCTAAAATCATAAATTTAGGCTGCTGCGCAATTGTTCTTGCTAAAATCACACGTTGCTTTTCACCACCAGACAATGATAGAAAACTACGATTTTTATAATCAAGTAAGTTCGTCCGTACTAACGCTTCCTCTACAATATCAAAATCCTGTTGTGTGTCAGACTCTAGCATTTTTTTATGTGGTGTTCTGCCTAACAGCACCATTTGCTGAACCGTTAAATCAAAATGCATTTCATTAAACTGACCAACTACACCTAAGTGCTTTGAAATCTTTTTTTCTGAGCTTTTTAAAACATCTAGATTATCTAAAAATACCATTCCCTTCTGCGGAACAAGGCTTTTATATATACTTTTTAATAAAGTTGATTTTCCGCATCCGTTTGGTCCGATTAAGCCCACAAATTGTTGCTTTTTAACCTGTATAGATATATCTTTAACAATTTCCTTTTTGCCGATCTTAACTTCCACTTCCTGTGCAACTAATTCCATTTTTCTACCCTCCGAAGTTGTAACCTTTTTTTACAATCATATAGATAAATAATGGTGATCCAATAACAGAAGTAATGATCCCAATAGGCAATTCAACATTTTGAATTAAAGTTCTGGACAAAACATCTGCCCAAATCATGAATAGTCCTCCTAAAAGTAATGTACCTAGCATTAATCGTTTATGATCTGCACCAAATATTCCTCTTGTAATATGAGGAATAATTAATCCTACGAAGCCTATCATGCCTGCGTAGGCAACCATTGTGCCTGTTATAAGTGAAGTAAGAATCATATATAATTTACGGTATGCGCTTAAATTGATACCTAATGTTATAGCTGATTCATCGCCTAATAGCATTGTATTTAACACACGATACTGGAAAAGGAACAGTGTAGCCCCCAGTACAATAACAATCGCTAATATCGGTGTTTTATCCCAGCTTGCAGAGGCTAAACTCCCCATTGACCAAAAAGTAACTGTCTTAATGCCTTCCGCATTATTTGCAAAAAAGATAATCAGGCTTGAGAAAGAGCTACATAAAGCCCCAATAACAACACCTGATAATACAAGTTTTATTGACGTTGCCTTTCCACCAATACTCGATAATATAAGTACTGCCATTGATGTAATCATTGCTCCAGCAAATGCTCCAAATGCTACACCAAACTGTGATAACAGTGCACTGCTGCCAAACCCTACTAAAATCGCAAATGTCGCTCCTAATGAAGCTCCTGAAGATATACCAAGTATGTATGGATCAGCAAGTGGATTTTGTACAACTGCTTGCATAACAGTCCCACATAAAGCAAGTCCTATGCCAATTAATAAGGCAAAAATCACCCGAGGCATTCTCACCTGTAAAATGATATTCAAAAAGGATTCACTGTCCACATTTTCAAGCGATCCAAATTTGCCATTGGACATTGCGTGCAATAGAATGCTCATAGTTTGCTTGAAGGGTATGCTGACTTGCCCAATTGATACAGAATAAACGGCAGATATAAATATGGCACCGATTAAAAGTAGGATAATCACATAATAAATATTGCCCATGCCTATTCTGCTAACATCCTGTTTATCCAAAATTTCACCTCTATTTACAATTTTAATTGATAATGATTTTCATTATCAATTACTATAGTAATTGATAATGTAGTGAAAAACAACATGAAAATTAATATTAAGACAGTTATACATTTCCTTGCTAAAAAGCCCAATTGCATTCACACTTACAGCAATAGGGATTTAATTTTTATCTATTAGAGTTATTTCACAAAATATTAAATTAAGGAGATTAACAATGAGCAACATTACCTTTGACCATATCGAAAAAATTGGCCATGTCATATATGAAGATGAAGTTTGTCAGCATGTTCATTATCCAGAGATGCTAAGTCGTTATGATAGTAATTTTATTCTATTTAAAACGATGCCCTCATTAATGGCATTTAAAGAATCGGAAAGGATGCTACGTTCCTTTCATCAAAAACATAATCAAATGCACTTAAAATTTATTTTCCCATCTAACGAGAAAATTTCCGCCGATATTCTTAATTATTTAACTGAGGAAAACTATGACATTGGGTTTTTAGAATTATATACAATTGAGCCAAGCCAATTTGCAACAAGCGTGCATCGACATGTTGACGTCCAGCCAGTGACAGAAGAAAATTTAGAGGTATTTTTAAAGCTACAGTATGAAGAGGATTTGAAATATGGCGAAACTTTTGCCACGGAAAAACAAGCATTACTACAACGTCGTTTCCATGATTCTCACAAACATCAGCTCCTAGCCTACTATGACGGCATTCCAGTTGGTTCTACGGAGCTTATCGAGGAAGATACAACAGTTGAAATTGATAACTTATTTGTACTTGAAGCCTTTCAACGTAAAGGGATAGGTACGCAACTTCAGCAATATGTCATGCAGAAATTTCATCATAAAATCGTTATTTTAGTAGCTGATGGCGAAGATACACCGAGAGACATGTACCAGAAACAAAACTATGTATATCAAGGTTTCCAATATGAGGTTTTAAAGGTTGAAGGAGATTAAACAGCTAGGGTCATAAAGAAGGCACTTAATTCATCCACACGCATTTTCCATAACACTTCCTTAAGATTCTCTCAAAAACCTTCCCTCTTTAATATGAAATGCTCCTAATACTAATAATCCGCACACAAAAAGAAGCTACTCAAAAGTTTGCACAACTAATGAGAAGCTTCCATTTTAAGCCTTCAACCATTCAAACAGACAGATGTTGACTTCCATCTAAGAAAATTGGTCAAGATGTAGAGTCTGATTCTGTTTCAATCATTTCTTTTGGAACCGCACGGTAAACGGTAAATGACAAAATAATCGCTAATATCGTTATTACAAAAGCAATAAGATACACAAGTTCTACACCAGCAACCATAGCTTGGCTAATTGTAGCTGGATCACTCGGATTGGTGGCTTTTGTTAAAAAGTGATTTTGTTTGGCATTCATTATACTAATAAAAACAGCAACACCAATCGCCCCTGCAACAGGCTGCAAAGTGGTCATGACCGCAGTGCCATGTGGATATAAAGATTTAGGTAGTTGGTTTAAACCATTTGTCTGCGCAGGCATCATAATCGCAGAAACACTAAGCATTAATAAAATATAGCATAATACGATTATCCAAATAGGTGTTTCAGCTGTTAACCTACTTAACGTAAACACTGTAGCACTTAAAACAAGTGTTGCAGGGATCATCAATACACGGGGACCAAATTTATCGAACAATTGCCCCATAAATGGAGACATAAGTCCATTTAGCAAACTCCCAGGTAGTAGAACGAGTCCTGCTGCTGCTGCAGTCAAGGCTAATGGACCTTGCATAAATATCGGTAATATGATTTCCGATGCAAACATCGCCATAATAATAATTAAAAACATTAATACTGCGTGTGTATACATTGGATATTTAAATACTCGTAAATTCATAACAGGCTCTTTTAGCTTAAACTGTCTTAAAGAGAATAATACAACACCAATGATTCCGATAATAATCGTCACAAATACACTTGGGCTGAGGAAACCTTTTTCTCCAGCAGCACTAAACCCATAAATAATGGATCCGAAGCCAATCGTCGAAAAGATTATAGACAGAACATCAATTTTCGGTTTTGTGACCTCCGAAATATTTGTTAAATACTTAGAAGCAAAAGCAATAGAAAATAAAGCGAAAGGGATAACAATAATAAATAAATAGCGCCAGCCTAAATATTCAACAATAACACCTGATAAAGTCGGTCCGATTGCCGGTGCAAACGTAAAAATCAAACCTACTATCCCCATTATTTTCCCACGATTTTCTGGTGGATATAATAATAAAAAGACATTAAAAATAATCGGCATCAATAGCCCTGTTCCAACTGCTTGGATTAATCGACCTACTAATAAAACGGGAAAGCTAGGTGCAATTGCGCAAATGATTGTTCCAATTGTGAAAGTGACCATAACACCAATGAACAATTGCCTCGTTGTAAACCACTGTAACATTAAGGCAGAAATTGGAATAACTATCCCCATTACAAGCATAAACCCTGTTGCCATCCACTGAACAGTTGGCAAAGTAATGTGGAATTCATGCATTAATGTCGTTAAGGCAATGTTTAACAAAGTTTCGTTTAAAACGGCAAAGAAAGCCCCGATAATTAACGACAGCATAATTGGTAATGTTTTAACGTTAGGATCCTGTGATAGGAATTCATATTTTATCGATTGATTTTGTTCCATTTAATAACTCCTTACTAGCATGTATTTTTTGGTGAACTTTTATTTTTTTAAAATATCCCATTATCGAGCAGAACATTGGATTAAGAATTGCTCCCTTCTTAGTGAATATCAAACTAACCTAGAATTGAATAAACAACAAAATAATATCCAAAACCAATCTTACCCAAATGATGACCTCATCAACCACCCCAGTAATGGCAGTTGTTCTGCCCACCGGAAAACAGGAGCATGTGCAAATTACGCTCAGTTAAAACAAGAACCTTTATTGCATTGTATCCCGCTAAAAAAACGAAAAGATCACAAGCACCTGCCTGTGATCATAAAAGTAAAGGGAAAGAACCATCCATATTTCATTAAGTTGTCAGTAAGAACAAGAAACCTACCTTTGGTAAAACCAAATAAAAGGTTAAATTAGACAAAAATAAAGAAAGGAAAAACAAGTCGCCTTTCTTTCATTACATATAACTAGCCCTCACAACTAAGTGGGAACAATTACTGAAATTCGGTGAATAACAATTTCACAATATGAAATGAAGATAATTAAAAAAGGACAGACTAATTCCATTTACTCTGCATACACAAACAGAGCCTTTGACAGTATTCAATTACTGGTTCAAAGTTGGGAATTTTATTGTCATTTTCTAACATCCTCCTTAAAGCATTTTTTATACACAACGAATTATAACGAACTTTTTAGCGGAAGTCAAAAATCCCAGAGAATTGGAGGAAAATACTTTAATTCACAAAAAAACGATTGCAGTGGGTGTTGCGTTTACTTACATTCATTTGACAGCCAATATACTTGCCTATGACCCTAAAAAGAAAGTTTTAAGATATGGTAACATTAGAACGATCAATGGTTATTAATACATTGAGCATTATAGCTGCACGCGAAAACAAGAGTATCTAAAAAAATGACTTCGGTACTGTACCGAAGTCATCTCATTGCAGCCTGGAATTATAGTGTCTCTTTTTAACTGTCCATTAAACAGGGCTCAGTTCAATTATCACATTCTGTGTTTTCAATATTATTTAAAGTAAATATCTCTTAAAAAAACAGCTTATTTTAAAAATTGTTCTTCAAAATATTCCAGCTGGTAATCTAAAGTTAGAGAATCGTTAAACATAAAGGCATTTCCGTCCACTTCAATTACATGGTCGTTCTTCACTGCTGGCATTTCTTTATATAGTTCTGTTTTTTGATAGGAATTATCTTGGTCGTTGTATTTACTCACAACCAAGTAGTCCCCAACATAGTCAGGTAATACTTCAGATGAAATCATGTAGTATCCTTCTTTACTTGTCATTTCTTTTACTTTTTCAGGCATTTTCAGACCCATCGCCTGATAAAGAACTTCTGTGCCTCTTCCCCAGCTATTGCCGAGAATACCTATATCTTTATCGTAACTTTCCATTACAGTCACCGTTGAATTTTCGCCAACTTTTGCTTTAATTTTATTTCCTACAGTAGTTGCACGGTTTTTGAAGTCATCAATCCAGTCTTGAGCTTCTTTTTCTTTGTTTACCAATTTACCAATTTCTAAATGCTGTGTTAAATAATCGACTTTATTATACGTATAGGTAACTGTTGGGGCAATTTTTTTCAACCTATCTAGGTTATTATTATCGCTGCCTCCAATAATTAAATCTGGTTCTAATTCAATAATTGTCTCTAGATCCTCATCTGACACAGTTGTAACATCTTTTAATTGCTCTTTAAATAACGGACTTGCCTTAGACCACTCGTCCACCCCTACAATATTGACGCCAAATGAGATTACGTCACCTGCATTACCAGTCAAAACTACTACTCTTTTCGGATGAGCGGGTACTTCAATTGGTCCGTTTTCAGATTGATATGTAATTGTTTCACTTTCTTCTTCTTTATTTGCATCCCCTGCTGCCTGATTCTTTGTACTATTGCCGCAGGCACTAAGAAAAAGCACACACATGAAGATGAAAGGTATTATAAATCTTTTCAATTTAAGATTCTCCTTTATATTTATTATCATTATCTTTTTCACAAAATAATGATAATGATTATCATTACTATTTAAAAATGATAGTCTCCTTTTAATCTTTTGTCAATAGCAGTTTAAGATAGATATAATGAGTTAAAAAAAGTAGCCTTGTTAAAAACAATTTAACAAGGCTACTTTAACTATCTTCATCTACAATCGCAATTTGTTGAAGAAGAACATGTTGTTAATAAACTACGTGATTACTTTCTTGTTTCCACAACAGAATTTCATTAGCAACTTTTTCAGGAAAGTCCCAATGAAGGTGGTGTTTAGTGTTTTCTATACCTATTACCTTTAATTCTTTGATGCCTTTTTTAATTTCCTGTATTCCCTTTTTTCGGGCTGAATCTGTCGGTAGAATTGTTGCATGCAGTAATAAAACAGGACACTGAATACTTTCAAAAGTGGTTGAACAAGGCTCTTTATAGAATGCCTTAATAATCGCTAAAATGCTGAAAACGTCAGCCTTAAATATATAATTATCATTAAGCTTTTTAAAGCTAGATGCTATTAATGAATTAAGATTTGTATCCCATTGCTTTGTTGTGTAATTTTGGTATTCTTTGACCACTTCGTCCCAAGAACCATATATACTGGACTCAACATATTCTTTCCAATCTATCAAGGCTTTTGCCTCTGTCAGTCCATCAACATGTTCAGGAAACGCATATCCTCCATCTAATAAAATAACGCCCTTTACCTTAGCAGAAGATATTTTTGCGATGTGTAGGCAAAGGTCTGCCCCCCAAGAATGTCCCAACATGTAAAAAGGTTTATTCGTAATCTGTTGTATTACTTGATAAATAGTTTTTGCTAAGGAGGAAAACATATAATCCTCCTCAAGTTTTAGTGAATCAGTTTCTCCATGTCCCGGGTTATCTATAAGAATAAGATGAAAATCATTTATTAGGTATTCAACAAGCCTAGAAAAACTGTTTAAATCACCAGTCATTCCGTGAAGACAAACAAGTGAAGGAAGGTTATTATCACCAAATTCGCATCCGTGAAAAGTATTGCCATCTACTGTTATTTGAAACTTCTTCAATTCTATTACTCTCCCTCAATTTCATCTATTTTGTTATTTTCTTTAATCTAATAATTTTAAATAAACTTACCACGTAAAATTATCAAATGTCCATTTTTTTTTGTATTTTTTTGCAGCTGTAATTTATACATAATTTCACAACCCATAAAATATTTCAGCATTATTTCACATCTATTTGTAAAATACATGGGTGGCTAGACTGCTTACACTCGCAATGTTAAACCCTAACTTAACACCATACACTCATTTAGACATAAACACACTTCACTATTAGCAGGAGCAAGTGTCACACTCGAATAAATCATGGATAGACTTGGGCATTACGATGATCAAATTACCAAAAACGTCTATCTCCTCGTAACGAAAGAAATGAAAAAAGAAGCCTCTCACAAGTTCAGTGAACTTATGAGAAGCCTCCGTTAAAATGCTATTATCCCATTCATCTTATACAAAAGATCAAAGGTTTAAGCGGTTTATTACATCATGCCGCCCATTCCACCCATGCCGCCCATATCAGGCATACCTGGTGTTGCTGGTTCTGGAATATCTGCTACAACAGCTTCAGTAGTTAATAATAGAGCTGCTACAGATGCTGCATTTTGTAGTGCTGAGCGTGTTACTTTTGCTGGGTCTACTACGCCCGCTTCCATCATGTTTACCCACTCGCCTGTTGCTGCGTTGAAACCAACACCGATTTCTTCGCGTTTTAGACGATCTACAATGATTGAACCTTCAAGACCTGCATTGTTTGCGATTTGGCGAACTGGCTCTTCTAATGCACGAAGAACAATTTTTACACCTGTTGCTACATCGCCATCAACTGCATCAGCTGCTTTTTCAACTGCTGCGAAAACGTTTAGAAGTGCAGTACCACCACCTGATACGATACCTTCCTCTACTGCTGCACGTGTTGAGTTCAATGCATCTTCAATGCGAAGTTTGCGTTCTTTTAATTCTGTTTCTGTTGCAGCACCAACTTTAATGACTGCTACACCACCTGCTAATTTTGCTAGGCGTTCTTGTAATTTTTCTTTATCGAATTCTGAAGTTGTATCAGCAAGCTGTGCACGAATTTGGCCGACACGACTTTCGATTGCATCTGCACCGCCAACTCCTTCTACGATTGTTGTATAGTCTTTTGTTACAACAACTTTCGCAGCACGGCCTAATGATGTAATATCAGCAGTTTTAAGATCTAAGCCTAATTCTTCTGTAATTACTTGACCACCTGTTAAGATTGCAATATCTTCAAGCATCGCTTTACGACGGTCACCGAAACCTGGTGCTTTTACTGCTACAGCATTGAATGTACCACGAAGTTTATTCACTACAAGTGTTGCAAGAGCTTCACCCTCAACATCTTCAGCGATCATTAATAGTGGACGACCTTGTTGTACCACTTGTTCTAATAGCGGTAAAACTTCTTGGATATTCGTAATTTTTTTGTCAGTAATTAAAATGTATGGGTTATCAAGAACCGCTTCCATTTTATCTGTATCTGTTACCATGTAGTGAGACGCATAACCGCGATCGAATTGCATACCTTCTACTACATCTAATTCAGTTGTGAAACCTTTAGATTCCTCAATTGTAATAACACCATCATTACCAACACGTTCCATTGCTTCTGCAATTAGTTGGCCTACTTCGTCGTCAGATGCTGAGATTGCCGCAACTTGTGCGATTTCCTCTTTATTGCTTACTGGACGAGAAATAGCATGTAATTCTGTAAGAGCTGCTGCTACCGCTTTGTCAATCCCTTTACGGATTCCTACAGGGTTTGCACCAGCTGTTACGTTTTTAAGACCTTCACGGATAATCGCTTGAGCAAGAACTGTTGCAGTAGTTGTACCATCACCAGCGATTTCATTAGTTTTAGAAGCAACCTCAGCTACTAATTTTGCACCCATGTTTTCATATGGATTTTCAAGTTCAATTTCTTTTGCAATTGTTACACCATCATTTGTAATTAATGGTGAACCGAATTTTTTTTCTAAAACGACGTTACGACCTTTAGGGCCTAATGTCACTTTTACTGCATTTGCTAATTTATCTACACCTTGAAGCATTAATGCACGAGCTTCTTCTGAGAATTTAATATCTTTTGCCATTTGAATTTACCCTCCTGAAATGGAATATTCGTTAAGCCTAATTAATATAATAACTATTATTCAATAATTGCAAGAATATCACTTTCACGTAAGATTAAGTATTCATTGCCTTCATATTTAACTTCTGTACCTGAGTATTTAGAGAAAATAATGTGGTCGTCAACTTTAACGTCAAGCTCTACACGTTGTCCGTTTTCTAATATACGACCTGTCCCAACTGCTACTACTTTACCCTCTTGTGGTTTTTCTTTTGCAGAGTCTGGTAGTACAATTCCAAATGCGGATTTTTCTTCTACCTCGATTAGTTCGATGACAATACGATCTCCTAGTGGTCTTAACAAGTGAAACAACCTCCTATTAATTAAATATTTCTTAAAAGTTTATTAGCACTCTATATCAACGAGTGCTAATACATTTATTATGATAATCAATCAACTGTTTTTTTGCAAGTCAGAACTACGAAAAATTTTGTTTTCTTTCCATATTCCTCTACAATAGAAAGGTAGCTTATGAATGGAAAGGATTTTGACTGTGAATAATACTTTAAAAAACGTACAGCATAAAAAAACGGCTCTCTATGTTTTAATCATTTACATTGTCATGCAATTATCAGGAAAGTGGTTACTTTTACCGTTTCATAAATTTGTGATGAGTACAACGGGTTTACCTCATGCACAAGCGGCCCCTATTACGCAAGGCTGGTATATCGCACTCAGCTTTGCCATTGCATTGATTTTAAGTTTGATTTTAACTACTCGCGATAAATCGTTTTGGGATATCTATCAAGGTAAAAAGGAGACTATTCCACTTACAATCGTGTGGGGAGTGTTAGGTTTCTTCCTTGTGTTCTTCGGGCAAATGATTGGTGCAGCTATTGAGATGGCTGTATTCGGGATTGAGGGTGGCTCACAAAACACTGCTGATATTGTGGCGATAGCAAAAGGTGCTCCAATTGCCATTTTAGCGATTGTTGTTTTTGGCCCAATTTTAGAGGAATTCGTCTTCCGTCGTGTTATTTTCGGCTCACTTGTCCAAACGACGAACTTCTGGGTGGCAGCCATAGTCAGTGCCATTTTCTTTGCGCTAATTCATTTTGATTTTTCACATATTCTGTTATATACCATTTGTGGTTTAATCTTTGCTTTCTTATACCATAAAACAAAAAGGATTTGGACATCAATTATTGCGCATGTCATGCTGAACGGCTTCGTTACACTTGTACAATTAAACGCAGAACCGCTGCAAAAGTTTTTAGAAGAACTGCAAAAAATGCAATAAAAAAAGAGCTAGATGTGGAAAACATCTAGCTCTCCGACTATAGACAAACTCGAAGATTTTCTAGTTTGTCTATAGTCCTTTTTTTATTTAAAATTAATATAGAAGTGATGACTACGGCCGTTGATTTCCGCTACGGGCGGTCTGTTGCGTCTTACGTTCTGTGCTTTCCCGTAGGAGTCGCCCGCCCTCCACTCCAATCTATATGTATTGCTAGCAGTTTACTATAATTGCTATTTTGGACATGGCAAACAGGTTCATAGAGAGGGGATGCTCGAAGTGTATGGCAAGACGAAAGTAAGAACTCATTTTTTTCAATAAAAATAACAAAAGGGATTAAGATTTCTATTCTTAATTCCTTTTGTCGACAAGCTAGGAGCTAGATGTGGAAAACATCTAGCTCTTTTTATTAGTCATTTAATTCTTCAATTTGTCGTCGTTGTTCAGCTAACAAACGCTCAACTTGCTCGCGTTCTGCTTCTTTACGCTCTTCCTCTAAAAGCAATGCCTCGGCTTGTAAAAACTTTCGATAGCCTCTGCGTGCTATGATAATACTAAACTCATAAATTACAAATAGCGGAATTGCTACGATAACGTTTGAAATAAAATCTGGTGGTGCAAGAAATACCGCAATAACGACTAACCCGAAATATGCATATTTTCTGAATTTCACCATCAGTTCAGGATTTAATATACCTAAACGCGCTAAAAATAACGTCACTACAGGTAACTGAAAAATGATTCCAAACGGCATGACTAAACGAAACAAAAATGAAAAATATTCGTTAATACCAATTGTTTGCTGTATTTCTAACTCTGTAGATAAACCCATCATAAAGTGCATGACATAGGGAAATAACACAAAATATGAAAATGAAGCTCCTGCTAAAAATAGAAAAAACGAATATGGAATATATTTTAAAGTTGCCTTGCGTTCTGTCTCATGTAAACCTGGTGTAATAAACAACCAAAGTTGATGAAGAAGCAACGGTGAACTTATCACAAATGCGATTGCAACCGTCACTTGTAAATATACGACAAGTGGATCGGTCACTTTAAATGCGTTTAAAGTTAGTTGCTCCGCTTCTTTACTATATTGAATATGTTTAATAAGTGGTTCGGCTAGATAAAAGCCAACTATAAGTGCAATAACAAAGAAAACAGCGCAAATAAAGAGCCGTTTTCTTAGTTCTTCTAAATGCTCTACGACTGTTAATTCTCTTGGATTCATATTAACTAGACATCCTTAACTTACTTAACGTTATCATTTTCTTTATGTTCAATTATTTTCTTTTTTGTATCATCATCGTCATCAGCTAAACCTTTTGTTGCATTTTTAAATTCGCGAAGTGTAGAACCCATTGCCTTACCTAGCTCAGGTAATTTCTTTGGTCCGAATATTAAAATTGCAACCACACCGATAATAACTAGGCTAACTGGTGTAAAAGCACTTAAGTGCACAACCATTGCAGCCACCTCCTCTTATATATATATCATTTTAACTTAAATTTTTTCGTTTGGCGAATTTATTTCAATAGTTTAAACACCATCAATTGTAACAGTTTACAAATTTGTGAATGCCCTTTATTTATCGCTATTTCGGATTAAGTAAATAAGCGCTTGTAATTCTACCGACAAATCTATCGTTAATAATTTCATAGTATCTGGTACGGTAATACGCTCTGGCGTAAAGTTTAAAATGCCTTTTGCATTCATTGCTGCTAATCGATCAGCCATCTTCTGAGCAGAGCGCGAAGATACAGTTAAAATAGCAAGGTCTGCTCCAAATTCATCATACTTTTCTTCTAATAAATCGGGATGATAAACGGGAATATTGCTTATCATTTTCCCTTCTTTTGGTGCCTTTGAGTCAAATGCAACCACAATATGAGTGTTATGATTTTTTTGGAAATTATACTTTAAAAATGCATTCCCTAAGTTCCCCACACCGATTAACGCTACTTTTGTTGTCTCATGCTGATCAAGTGTTTGGCTAAAAAACTTCAATAGATGCTGAACATCATAGCCATATCCCTTTTTGCCAAGCGCACCGAAATAAGAAAAATCTCGACGAATCGTTGCAGAATCGATTTTCATCGCCTCGCTCAATTCCTTCGATGAAATACGTTCCATTCCTTCTTGCGCAAAGTTTTGGATAAATCGATAGTAAAGAGGAAGTCTTTTCGTTGTGGCTTGTGGAATTTTTACTTCTTGTTTCAAACTTTTTCCTCCTTATAAACACATCAAATTCACCTAAGCGTATTTGAATACTCATTTTGAAACATGCTTATATGAATCAATTACATTTCAGCGTACATGCATCCAGAATTTTTTGAGCATGCTTAAAGTCTTCTCATAAAATCTATGACATCCGCTGGGTCGCTAATTTGATTCAGACGGGTTTCAACCCACACTGAGTTCAATGCATATCATATTCATCACCCACTTATAAAAGTGGAGGATTTCCCTTTAGTTAACGGCGTGTTTTACGTCACTAACTAAAGAGAAATCGTTTCAATCTTACATGACAGCTTAGAATAAGTAAAGCACTGACATTGCAAGCAATTCCGTCATCCTTTACACTAAGAAAGAATTGAGGTGTCAAGAATGATTGTATTACAAGTCAATCAACTATATAAATCCTTTATTGCAGATGAAATTTTAAGTGGTGTCAAACTAGAAGTACAACACCGTGATCGTGTAGCATTAGTCGGACGTAACGGAGCTGGTAAATCCACTTTACTAAAAATCATCGCTGGTCAATTGTCATATGATTCTGGCGATATTATTATTCCAAAGGGCGTACAAGTTGGCTATTTAGAACAACATGCGGGTCTAAATTCAACTTTATCAATTTGGGACGAAATGATGACAATTTTCGAACCGCTTCTTGGACAAGAAAAGACATTACGTTCGCTCGAACAGCAAATGGCTGATCCAGCGGTTTATGAAAATCCAGAAATGTATGCAAAGGTCATGTCCGAATATGACCAATTACAGCATGATTTTAAAGATTCAGGAGGCTATCAATACGAATCTGATACGCGTTCTGTTCTTCATGGTATGCAATTTTACCCAGAGGATTATGAAAAAGCAATTAGCTCATTGTCAGGAGGACAACGAACTCGTTTAGCTCTTGCAAAGCTTCTATTAAGTAAGCCAGATTTATTAATTCTCGATGAGCCTACAAACCATTTAGATATAGAAACATTATCTTGGTTAGAGACTTATTTAAAAGGCTATGAAGGCGCTATTTTAATCGTTTCACATGACCGTTACTTCTTAGACCAAGTTGTCTCCATCGTCTATGAAGTTTCTCGTCATCGCGTTACGAAATACACTGGAAACTACAGTGCTTATTTAGATGAAAAGGCGAAAAACTATGAGCGCGATGTAAAAATGTTTGAACGCCAGCAGGATGAGAAAGCAAAGCTTGAGGATTTTATTCAAAAAAATATAGCCCGTGCCTCTACGACCAAAATGGCACAAAGCCGGCGCAAAATGCTCGAACGTACGGAATGGATGGACTCGCCTGACGGTAACGAAAAATCAGCTAGCTTTGGCTTTACGATAGAACGACAAAGTGGCAATGATGTGCTCTCTATTGACTCCTTAGCTGTTGGCTACGGTGACAAGCAAATATCTAGTGGCATCACACTACGAACTTTTCGTGAAGATCGCATCGCACTAGTTGGACCAAATGGTGTTGGTAAATCGACGTTATTAAAAACGATTGTCAAAGATTTATCCCCACTTGCAGGGGAAATTCGTTATGGTACCAATGTGCAAATTAGCTACTATGACCAAGAACAGGCAAAGCTTTCTAGCAATAAAAGCGTTTTAAAAGAATTATGGGATGAATGGCCATTAATGAATGAAAAGGACATTCGCACTGTACTTGGTCGCTTTCTATTCAGTGGAGAAGATGTAGATAAAGCCGTCAACTCTTTATCTGGTGGTGAGAAGGCTCGATTAGCATTGGCAAAATTAATGATGCAAAAGGCAAATTTCTTAATTCTCGATGAACCTACGAACCACTTAGATTTAGATAGTAAAGAAGTGTTGGAAAATGCCTTAATTGATTATCCTGGAACGCTTCTCTTCGTATCACATGACAGATATTTTATTAATCGAATTGCAACGAAAGTTGTTGAGCTATCTGGTGAAGGTTCTTTTGAGTATTTAGGTGATTACGATTATTATCTTGAGAAAAAACAGGAACTTTTTGAAATTGCTCAAATGAAGGCTGCTTCTCAACCACAAATACAAGTAACAGCTCCTGAAAAGACCTCTACCTCCAAAATAGATAGAGAAGCAAAAAAACGTGAGCGGCAAATTAGACGTTCAATAGAAGAATTAGAGGTCAACATGCAAAAGGCAGCTACAGAAATTGCTCGTTTAGAAGAAGCTCTCTGTGATCCTGAAATTTTCACTGACCATGAGAAAATTTCACAACTGCAAGGTGAGTTAGCTACTATTAAAGAGCAGCATGAAGTCATTGAAATGGAATGGCTCGAATTAAATGAGGAACTAGAAAATATTATTTTATAAAATCTCAAAAAGTCATATGCTATGTCATATGGCTTTTTTCTTTACTCGCCTTTATTTTTCATATATATTGGTCAAGTGCTATTTTTCGACAAAAAATGCCCACAACTTTATACACACTATAAAACTAGTAATACCAACATATCAACAGACTTTTCCACACTGTCCACAATTTCAAATTATTTAATCCACATGGTTCTGTGTAAAATGGGCTACTATATATAGAATAATCACAACTTATGCACAAGTTATCCACAATTTGTGCATAAGTACGAATGTTCGCAGTTTTTTTATGCACTTTTTTCACAATTCCTGTGGATAATTTTCTGAAAAATTTGTCAATTAATTATTTTTCTAATATAAGTATATATTTTCTAGCATTATTGTGATTTTATATACCAATATTTTTATAAAAATATAAAAAAGAGACGACTCAGCTAAAACTCTGAGCCATCTCATTCAAGTGCTTACTCAACCCATGATTTCAATTCCATACCAGGTCGACCATTCATCATCATATTTCCGCGAACACCTGCTTCAAACATCGGGGTTGCAGCAGCCCCTATCATTGCTGCATTGTCTGTACATAATTTTAATGGTGGTACAAAAAAGGGAATACCCTCTTTAGAAAATACCGCCTCAAGGGATGTACGCAAACCTTTATTAGCAGCTACACCACCTGCTGCGATTACTTGCTTAACTTTATATTCGCGCGCTGCACGCAATGTTTTTGCAGTTAGTACTTCAACTACACTTTCCTGAAAGCCTTTTGCAACAGCTGTTGGAGAAATCTCTTCACCACGTTGATCCATATTGTGCCTATAGTTAATTACTGCTGATTTTAAACCGCTAAAGCTAAAATCATAGGATTGTTCCTCAAGCCATACACGTGGAAAAGCAACGGCTTCTTGACCTTCATGTGCTAACTGATCTATACGAGGACCTCCTGGATATGGTAAGCCTAATACGCGTGCAACTTTGTCATAGGCTTCTCCTGCCGCATCATCGCGCGTTTCTCCTATCACTTCAAATGAGCCATGCTCTTTCATATAAACAAGCTCCGTATGTCCCCCTGATACAACAAGGGCTATTAGTGGAAACTCCATTGGTTGGACAAGTGCATTGGCATAAATATGACCCGCAATATGATGTACGCCCAAAATCGGTACATTGTTAGCGAATGCAAATGCTTTTGCTGCGTTAATGCCGATTAACAGTGCCCCTACCAGACCTGGACCTTCTGTAACAGCTACTGCATCTAAATCAGATGGCTGCATATTTGCTTGTCTTAACGCCTCTTCAATAACAACCGTAATTTGCTCTACATGATGACGTGATGCAATCTCGGGTACAACGCCACCAAAACGCTTATGACTCTCAATTTGTGAAGCTACTACATTTGAAACAATTTCAGAACCATTACGAATAACAGCCGCTGCCGTTTCATCACAGCTGGACTCAATTGCTAAAATAACTCGATTTTCCATTATAAATTCACCCACATGACTAGGGCATCCTCCCCGTTATCTGTATAGTAACCTTTACGTATGCCACCATCTTGAAAGGCAAGCTTGCGATAAAGATTTTGTGCCACCGTATTCGTTTCACGTACCTCTAGACTCATAACTTCCATTCCATGCTCCCGTGCGATACGCATCGCTTCCCGCATTAAGCCTTCTCCAATTCCTCGACCACGAGCTGCCTCGGTAACAGCCACATTTGTAATTTGAGCCGCATCTATGACCATCCACATTCCACAAAAACCTATTATGCTATTGTTTTCATCTATTGCTAAAACATAGTATGCATATTGATTTTCATGCATCTCATAGTAAAAAGAATCCAATGTCCATGGCGTCGGGAATGTAGCAAGTTCAATCGCATAAACCGCTGGTACATCCTCTGATACCATTTTACGATACATTACATTACTACTCATGTGCCTTCTCCTTTTGCTCTTTTAACCAGTTTGCTTCAGCCTCCGCAATACGTTTATATTGCGGAGTAAAATGATGGACTTCCTCTACACTCGGTAATTTCGCTGTGCTTGCTAAACTAATCGCAGCACTCGCACGTGGCAAATCCTCATGAAGAGGTGCACGATATGCATTATGTCCAAGGACTTCAACAATTTTATCCCAAAATAGATTCACATCTACTCCTACAAATAATATAGGTGCATCTAAAGCCTTCAAACGGGCTAACAGTCCTTCAATATGATCATGATAATCCTCGAAAACTACATCCAACTTCGACCCTTTATAGACAGCTGTGTATACATTGCCACGACGTGCATCAAATATAGGACATATTAGTCCATCAAAAAGCGCTGCATTAGCTGCTAGTACTTTTAAGCTTGAAACACCGACTAATGGCTTCTGTAATGTCCATGCTAATGTTTTAGCAAGCGTTACACCAATTCGTACACCTGTATATGACCCTGGCCCTTCTGATACAGCAATTGCATCTAACTCATTTGGCTTTACACCAACATTAGCTAGTATCGTTTCAATTGCCGGCATTGCACCTGCAGAATGCGTTAATTTTATATTTTGTACAACCTCTGCCAACACTTTTCCATCCTTAACAACTGCAACAGAAAGTGGCGCATTCGCTGTTTCAATTCCTAACCAAATCATCTCATTAGCTCCTCACATATTGCCTCATATCGCTTGCCATAGGGCATTAACACAAATCGTCGTTCGTATTCACTAACACGGTAAATCTCAATTGCTAAACGCTCTTTAGGTAAATCCGGTTCAATTAAATGTGCCCACTCAATAACGGATACCGCATCACCATAAAATAGCTCGTCCCACCCAAGATCCTCATCACTTTCAGCCAAACGATATACATCCAAATGATTAAAGGGTAAACGGCCCTCATATTGTTTCACAATAGTAAATGTAGGGCTATTAACAGTTCTAGTTACGCCTAGCCCTTTTGCTAAAGCTTTTGTAAATGTCGTCTTCCCGGCACCTAAGTCACCCTCTAATGTAATGGTATCTTGTGCCGCAAGTAAATTTGCTAGCTTCATGGCAAAGTGCTCTGTATCTTCTAGTGAATTCATTATTTTTTCAAATTTCATCTCTATGTCCTCTCCTAGCTCATTACTTCTAGTTTACCGAAACACACGCAAATGTTCAAAGCATCGAGTGATTTTCAAAAAAATAAACACGTCCTCTTTCGAAGACGTGTCTACTCTCTTGTTGAATATCCCTTCACCGCAATAACCTCTTTATTTACTAATTGATTATCTTTAAATTGAACGATATAGGCTTGCGTCAAAAGTATTTCATCATTCCATCGGTAATAATCACTTTTAATCGTCTCGCTTGGGCTACCACCAGCTATTTCAACTACTTCCATATAACTCATACCTTGTTGTAATTGCTTAAATTCATTTTCATTCATATTTTTTTGCCAATGATACGAATTCGATTCCTCTATATCAATAATTGGAACTCCGCAAGCAACTTTAAGTATAAAGATTAACCAAAGTATGCAGAAACGTATCCCTATTGACACACCTCCGTCCTCCCTTGCGAAACCTATACTGTCTATACATATGCAACGGAAAAAGATTTAGTGCAATTCTTTTAGTGTATTCAGCCATTCCTTAGGCTTTACTTGCGATTTCCGAAACTCAATCAGCGATTCGACAAACATTATCGTTAATAGACAAATAAAAAAGCCCTTATGATTAATAAAAAATCATAAGAACTGTATTTTCATAAAAAATGGCGGTCCCGACCGGGATCGAACCGGCGATCTCCTGCGTGACAGGCAGGCATGTTAACCGCTACACCACGGGACCTCTTTAAGACATATATAAATATAACACATAATATAATAAACTACAATACTATTTTTACATTTTTTAAATAAAACAAGTATTTTTATAGACCTTTTTTGTGAAAAAATATAAAAAAACAGCCAGCATACAGCTGACTGTTTTAATTGCCTAGCGACGTCCTACTCTCACAGGGGGAAGCCCCCAACTACCATCGGCGCTAAAGAGCTTAACTTCCGTGTTCGGTATGGGAACGGGTGTGACCTCT
>NZ_JBNNUU010000015.1:19017-42853 GCF_050280025.1 Lysinibacillus sp. NPDC093712 | reverse complement strand
ATAGAGAGGGGATGCTCGAAAAGTATGGCAAGACGAAAGTAAGAACCCATTTTTTACAATAAAAATAACAAAAGGGATTAAGATTTTTATTCTTAGTCCCTTTTGTCGACAAGCTGACACCCTCTGATGGCAGAGGGTGTTTCATTTTTATTTTGACGTTAGTTCACTATCTGTAACCCATTTATGATTTTTCATTTCTTCCCCAGTAGTTGTTAAAGGGAAATCAATCATATAAACGGTTGTTTGTACTGCTTCATCAATGCGAACCGTCGCGTTTTCCATGCCCTTCATATGCGTTGCAGTTGTTTTGACTTCAGTGCCCGGAGCTAGCGGGGCAGCACCTGGATCTATTAATTCCTCATGTATTACCCATTTATGATTTTCTATTTTCTTTCCACCAGTAGTCGGTTCATAGGAAATAATATAGGCAGTTGTATCATAGGCCCCAACAATCGTTGCTTCGGCTCCTTTCATTCCTGACATATGTCCATCCTTAATCATAGCAGTACTGCCCACAGGGAATTTAGGGTTTTCAGCAGTTTTTAAAGTGGATGGAACTTCACCTGAACTTGAATGATTCATCTCTTCACCATGGTCTGCTTCCGTACTATGATCTATTGCTTCACTATTAGTAGGCTCCGACTTTGCTGCATCTTCAGAGCAAGCTGATAATATTAGTAAAGCCAATGATGCCATTAAACCTAAGAACCATTTTCTATTTAATACCATATGAATTTCCTCCTTACTATTTATTATTTTTAATGTAACAAGTAAATGTGCAGAAATTATGGATTAGGTTTTGTACAAAAATCCATTTGTATGAAGTTGAAAAGAGGAAAGCTTGATTCCTATATGAAAGGAGCTATAGACTACGATAATTATGTATGATAGAATCGTCATAATTTTAAAATTTCAGAAACTAATGGTGTGACGCTTGTTAATGAGTGCCGCTTAAAAGGGAAGTCGGTGTAAGTCCGACGCTGTCCCGCAACTGTAACGAGGAGTTCTATGATGTAGTAGCCACTGTTTTTAAAATGGGAAGGCCAATCATAGTAACGTTGAATCGAAGCCAGGAGACCTGCCAATTAGTTCATACCTGTAATGCCCACGAGGATGCAAGCAATTACGGACAATTGATGGATACTTCTCCAACTTTGTTTAACCTAGGGTATTTCTATGCATTCATGCGTAGAATACCCTTTTTTATTGCTTCGTATTTATCAAGATTGATAAGGAGTTAATAAGCAAATGAATAAAAAATTTATGTTATTTTCATTGACCCTTCTTTTAGTACTGATTGCTTCAATGACGGTTGCTATTATGATTGGCTCAGTGTCAATTACACCGCTACATGTTTGGAAGGTTATTTTCTCGAAAATTCCTATTTTCTCAAATACGATAGAGCCTGATTGGAGCCGCTCACAGGAAATTATTATATGGCAAATACGTGTCCCACGTGTCCTGCTTGCAGCTATTGTAGGAGCAGGCTTAGCTATTGCTGGAGCAGCTGTGCAAGCACTTGTCCGAAATTCTATTGCAGATCCATATATTTTAGGTATTTCTTCAGGTGCGACAGTTGGCGCCACCGCTGTCATCATTTTAGGTGCTTTTTCATTTTTAGGCATTTACGCCCTTTCAGTAGCTGCTTTTCTAGGCTCCTTTATAGCAATTGTGCTGGTATTTTTCTTGTCACGTGTAGGGGGACGTATTTCTATTTTCCGTTTGCTGCTAGCAGGAATGGCTGTATCGTTTATATTATCTGCTACTTCAAATTTTATGTTAATGATGTCTAAGGAAGAGGGCGGTATAAAAGCCGTTATGTATTGGATGCTTGGAAGTCTTGCTGGCGCAAAGTGGAGTAATTTATTCATTCCAGCTATTATCTTTTTCATCGTTTTTGGTTTGTTATGGCTACATTATCGAAATTTAAATTTATTACTACTTGGTGAAGAAGCGGCGGTCACATTAGGTGTTAATCTTCAACAATTTCGAATTCAATTGATACTACTCGTATCATTACTAACAGGTGTGCTCGTTGCAGTAAGTGGCTCCATTGGGTTTGTTGGTTTAATTATTCCACATATCGTACGATTAATAGTGGGGTCTAATTATAAATATGTTATCCCTATTAGCGCATTATTAGGAGGGATTTTCTTAGTTTGGGCAGATGCGATTGCCCGCGTGATAATAGCTCCAGAAGAAATGCCAATTGGAATCATTACTGCCTTTTGTGGCGGACCATTTTTCATTTGGCTACTACGCCGTAATAATTATTCATTTGGTGAAGGAGATTAAAGGCTATGACATTAGAGGCGAAGCATGTATCATTCTCCATTCATGATCAGCGCATATTAAAAGAAGTAAGCATGCAAATAAAGGAAAAGCAATTTGTCGGTTTAATTGGTCCTAATGGTAGTGGAAAATCGACACTATTGAAAAATATGTATCGGTTATTAAAGCCCGAAAGTGGAACTGTATTATTGAATGAGGAAGATATTTTTAAGCAATCAAGTAGAGCGATTGCAAAAAATTTAGCCGTAGTTAGTCAGGATACACCTGTGTTATTCGATTTTAAAGTGAAAGATTTGGTGAGCATGGGAAGAACACCACATAAGAAGCTTTTTGAAATGGACGATAAGGAAGACTTTGAAATAGTGAAAGAGGCATTATCTCAAACGGGTATTGCACATTTAGAAACGCGTAGCTTTAGTTCCCTTTCTGGAGGAGAAAAAAAGAGAGTGATGGTTGCACGTGCACTAGCACAACAGGCGCAAGTGCTTATTTTAGATGAGCCTACTAATCATTTAGACATTCAGCATCAATTACAATTAATGGACTTAATTCAAACATTGCATTTGACTGTTGTCGCTGCCTTACATGATTTGAATATGGCCGCAATGTACTGTGATCAAATTTATGTTTTACAACAAGGTAGTATTGTTCATTACGGCACACCAGAAGAAGTGTTAACGCCTAAACTGCTTCGTGATGTTTTTGGAGTTTACGCCGATATTCAAACACATCCACTGACAGGCAAACCGTATTTAACATATGTATCTGAGCAATTCACAAAAACTACATAAGTGCCAGTCACCAAAACAATTCAGAAGATTTTTGCGATTTAATTTTTGTATAGTTGTGAGATATTCGGGGAACGTTACTTTTGAAAGGATGCGTGACGAATATGGAAGAGATTAAATTTGCACAATTAGATCACACACAGCTTGAAAAAATTAATGAGCTAGAAAAGAAAATCGGTGTTACTTTAGTTGCTTATGATGCAGCGGCAACGCCAAATCAAGGTTCAGGTTCATACGACGCTGATAATAGTACAAATCAAAACCATCCATCTTAAATAATGAAAACGCCTTGCAGCAATGTAAGGTTTTTTCATTTTATAATCGAACAAAAAGGAGCTGTATATATGTTTCAGGACTATTATACGGATTTACATATTCACATTGGACGAACAATGAGTGGGCGAGCAGTTAAGATTACGGGAAGTAAAACTTTAACATTATCGCGAATTTTAGAGATGGCTAGTGCAAAAAAAGGGCTTGATATAATCGGTATAATTGATTGTCATTCTCCAGAAGTACTTGCTGAAATGGAGATGATGCTAAAACGAGGTGAACTAGAAGAGTTATCGGAAGGGGGCCTTCGGTTTCAAGAAACTACGCTTATTCCAGGCTCGGAAATTGAGATTTATGATAGCAACTGTCATGGTCCAATTCATGTGCTAGCGTATTTTCCTACTATAGCAGTGATGGAGGATTTTTCGAATTGGATGAGAGGCTTTATGAAAAACATTCATTTAAGTTCACAGCGTATTTATTGTGATGGACAAGCGCTACAACAAAAAGTTCGAGAATTAGGTGGCCTTTTTATTCCAGCGCATGTTTTTACGCCATTTAAAAGTTTATTTGGAAGAGGCGTTCACTATAGTTTAACTGAAGTGTTTGATCCACAGCTTATAGATGCTATAGAACTTGGTTTAAGCTCTGATACCAATATGGTAAAAAATATACGGGAAATCCAGCCGTATACATTTGTTACTAATTCTGATGCCCATTCGCTTGGCAAAATTGCACGTGAATATCAAAAGCTACGATTAAAGGCAGCTAATTTTCACGAATTAAAGATGGCACTCCATGAACAGGAAGGGCGAGCCGTAATAGCTAATTATGGGTTAAACCCATTGCTTGGCAAATACCATCAAACAGTATGCGCTAAATGTGGTGAGCAGTTAAACGATGGGGACACGAATTGCAGGTCGTGTGGAAGTTCACAAATCGTGAAAGGCGTTGCGACTCGAATTATGGAACTATCTGATCTGAATAGTGCTGAACGTGAGAGACCACCGTATATTCATCAAGTACCACTTGATTTTATACCAGGTTTAGGTCCGAAAATGATGGAAAGATTACTTCATGCATTTGGAACTGAAATGACAATTTTACATCGTATTACAACCGAGCAGCTTACGGAAATTGTGCCACTTAAAATAGCAAAGATGATTGATTTAGCTAGAACAGGACAATTAAATATTGCAGTTGGTGGAGGAGGCGTCTACGGAAAGGTCCAGTCTGAATAGGGTAAATCGTTAGGTGAATATAGGGCGATTTCAGGTATTTACTATTAATGTTCCCATTTTTATCCTCAATCTAGTAAACTAGAAATTATTAGATGTGCAGGAGGAGTGGGAATATGCAATTTTCAAAGAAATTTCGTTTTTTAGCTGCTAGTGTACTAGCTTTACAGTTAATAGTCCCTGTAGGAGCAAATGCAGAAAATAAGCAAGATGACATTGCGCCAAGCTGGGTTGTACAAGCTGATTATGTGGCGCTAGGTGATTCATTGGCACATGGCATGAATGAGGTTGGGGCCATTGGTCTTGGTTATACAGATTTTGTTGCACAGGCATTGCAACAAGCGGGTTTGTTAACATCGTATAATAAAGGCTTTGCCTATTCAGGCTATACAACGAAAAATGTGTTGGCAGACTTACAAGGTGACGTAGAAAAACCTGTGACTGGGTTTGGTTATACAAATGATCGTGCAAAGCTTAGAGCTTCGATTCAGGAAGCGGAGCTGGTTACGTTAACTGCTGGTGCGAATGATTTATTGCCTATTTTGAAAGAAGCGACAACAACTGGTATAGATACTGGGGCCATTTTAAAAGCATCGCAAGAAGCGATAAGTAATATAGCCGCCATTTTAGCGGAAATTAAAAAGCTGAATCCGCAAGTGCAAATTTATGTTATGGGCTATTATAATTCTTTCCCATATTATAGCGAAGAGTTGCAGACACAATTTAAAATGCTATTAGGTGTTATGAATGCTTCTATTAAAACAATTGCAGAAAAAGCAGGTGCAACATTTGTGCCGACTTTCGATGTTGTGGCTAAAGATGTGCCAACTTATTTACCAAATCCAGAAAACATTCATTTAAGTGAAGCCGGCTATCTAGCTGTAGCAAATCAAGCATTTTTACCAATTATTAAAGCAAGCCCAATATGGGATGCCTCTTCTGCAATCCAAGTTAATGTTGAAAGTAGTACAGCGGCAAAGGTCAATTGGCAAGCAGCAACAGATAATGAGGGTGTTACGAAATACAATGTTTATGTAAATAATAAGCTCTACTCTACAGTTAACGCTGATCAAATGACAATAACACTCGATAGGTTAACAGAAAATACTGCTTATACAGTTGCTATAAAAGCGTTAGATGCGGCTGGTAATGAAAGTGTTCAAAGTCCAACCGCAACATTTACAACAGGTAGTAAAGTACAATTTCTAGATATAAAAAATCATTGGGCAACGGAGTTTATTCAAAAAGCAGCTGAAACAGGCATTTTGAAGGGTTATGCGGATGGAACATTTAGACCTGAACAAAATATAACACGTGCCCAAGCAGCGGCAATGCTCGTTAGAAGTTTAGGTTTAACAACGAAAGACAAAGCTCCATTCACAGATATTGCAAGCTACGATGCAGAAACACAAGCAGAAATTGCAGCAGCTTACGCACATGGGCTTATTAAAGGGTCTGATGGCAAGTTTAATCCGAGTCAGCCAATTACACGCGCGCAATTAGCATTAATGATTAACCGCGCATATAATAAGCAACTCGATCAACCATATGTTGCGAAAAATAATACACCTTTTACAGATATAGATAGCTATAATGAAGAAACGAAAAATGCTATAACAATGTTATATGAGCTTGGTATTGTAATAGGGAGTGAGGGGAGATTTTCTCCAGAGGCGCCAACAAAGCGTAGTCATGCAGCTAAAATCTTTGTTAACTTTAGTGAGTTATTGAAATAATCAACAGTAAGAGTTAGAGAGGGCAATGTAATGTTGCCCATATAGTTGAGATTAACGGCCATGAATCCTACAAAAAAGCCGTTCAATAAATCGACTGTAAGATTTATTGAACGGCTATTCTTTTTGTTAAGAACTATGATAATTTGGCAATAATGCCTTCTTCATCATCTAATATTAGTTCAATACCTGTTGAGTAAGGGTCTTGGTGTAGAACGTCTTTTATCCATACACGTAAAGCGCCAATCATAGCAGCGGTATTTAAAACTTCCATTTGACCATTTGTTTCAACTTCTGCGCCGAAGCCTGTTTCATCTTCATAAGTTAACTCAACAAGTACATCTTCTGGGCGAAGATTTTTATGATAGGCCTGTGATAGGCAAATCGCATTGATAATATCTTGCTCGTTAATTATTTGTGCCATTGTGTAGCTTCCTGTTCTTTACGTTTTTTATCTTTAAACATATTGATAATTTTAACGACAAGCATCACAATAACAACAATTGCAGCAACGTTAATTAATAAGCCTAAAATATTACCAAGCATTCCTAGACCACTAAATAGACTACCGAATAATAGACCTGCTAAACCACCTAGCATTAAGCCTTTCATTAGGCCACCAGAGAAAAAGCCACCTTTTTTCGCAGTAGTATCTGTTTTGTTTGTAGACGTAGTATTATTTTTATTTGTTGTAGCATTATTTTGGTCTTTAGATTTATCCTGAGATTTTTGGATATTTGAACTATTGTTATTGTTTGAGAAGCCTTTTTTACCTGACTTATAAGATTTCGCTTCAGCAGTCGGTGTGTCCGATATTAATAATGTTGCACCAACTGACGCAAACATAAGTGTCGCTGCGAAAAGAGCAGCAATAATTTTTTTCATTACTTACATTCCTCCAATATAATTTTATATTTTGTCATAAACTAGTTCTTAATAGTAATTTTACATGAACTATAGTGAAAAATAAAATATTCACTACCTGTAATTTAGGAAATTTGCAATATATGAACAAGTAGTGTCAGTATACTGCTGAATGGGGAATAGAAAGGAAGGAAAGGGGTAATTGTAATGCTACCAACAATGACATTATTGATTTCAGTATTTTTAATGCTATATATTACGGAAAAAAGGCGATTCTTTAATGCTGTAGTTTTAGGATTAATTGGCTTGAATTTATTTGTAGGAATAACAACACGTTATGAATTATTCATTAACGAACAAGGGATTGTGTCCAAGATGGGCATAATGACGTTGTTTGGTATTATCCCGAGTATAATGTTGTTATTATCCATCGCGATGTTTTTCAATAGCAAAATCCTACTTGAAAAAGAAGGACGAAGAATTCGAAATTTATTATTAGCTGTTTTCGGATCAGCTTTCTTATTAATGATGATTGGATATGTCTTCGTATTTTTTTCAAATATCGAAAATGGATTATGGCATATTCTTTTCTTTTATGCTTTTTTGATTTTTGCTTATACAGTATTTTTATATACAAGTGTAATGGTCTACGCGATTATTTATCATTTTACACCAATAACATACGAGCCTCGTTATATTATTGTGCTCGGATCTGGCCTTATCGGTGACAAAGTTCCCCCTCTGCTAGCAAGTCGTTTAGATGAAGCTGTTAAGCAATATAAAAAATATGGGGAACGTCCCTTTATTATCGTCTCAGGTGGGCGTGGTAGTGATGAGAAAGTTTCAGAAGCGTTTGCGATGGAAACATATATAATAGATGAATACCAAATACCGCATCGCAAAATATTGTTGGAAGATAGATCAACAAATACAGAACAGAATATGGCTTTCTCAAAAGCAACTATGGATGCGCATGCGCAAGGAAGGAAATATCGATCCCTTTTTGTTACGAATAACTTCCACGTATTTCGCGCAAGTATTTATGCAAGAAGGGCAAAGCTAGATGCACAAGGTGTAGGTTCTAAAACAGCGTTGTATTATATACCTAACGCTTTTACTCGGGAATTTATCGGTTTATTAGAAATGTATAAATGGGTACATGTAACGGTCTTTTTCATCATTACATTATTAATAGGACTCATGTTAAGAGCATATGTGTAACCATTCTTGAACTGCCTTCCATATAATAGTAGCAAGGCGGTTTTTTTACATAGTGTGCAAGGGGGGAAAACAAATGTATGGGCAATTTTTAGCAAAGCAAAATAAGGAACGAACGGAGTCCTTACAACAGCTAACACATATACAGAATACATGGTTTGCACAAAATTTATCTTTACTCATTTTGGATGAAGTACAACTGACGACCTTGCAAAAAATGCTGTATCAAGTTATTCAAGGGTTGTTAAGAAAAAAACAACAACGTCACTTGCAAATTGTACATCCTGAGCAAACACAAACAGTACAAGATAATGTTTTAACACTGTTAGCAGAATACGATGACTTATTGCGTGAGGCAATACCACTCCCTATTTATATTTTAATATGGCAAATTACTTCCTTAGAGAAGTTAGCTTATACAACAGAAGTTGTGGATGATGTTCTCGATATACTGGAATGGTATGTTATGAAACAGGACGAAGCGGTCGAACTATTTGAAGAAGAAGATTTAGATCATGAAGAAATCATTGATTTATACAAAGCAGCAATTGAAGAACAAGATGCAGATGCCCAGCTTGAGCTAGGAGAATATTATAGTACAAACGATGAAACACCATTCCAACCCGAAAAATCGATAAAATGGTTTGAACTAGCAGCAAAACAAGGTAGTGCAAATGCTCAATATGCACTTGGTAATTATTATTTTGAGGGTATTGGTGTAGACGAGAATTATGATCGGGCGTTCCAATTGTATGAAGCTGCTGCAAATCAGGGGCATGCAGATGCAGCCAATAACTTAGCTGATATGTATTTTAATGGGGAAAGTGTACCAGAAAATATGGTACTTGCTAAGAAATGGTTTGATGTTGCCGCAACACAAGGTGTGGCTGAGGCAATGTTTACATTAGGTATTATGCATGAGCAAGGACTAGGGATTGCAATAGATGAGCAGCAGGCATTTAACTTCTATAAAAAAGCGGCTGAGGCAGGCTATGTTGAAGCGGAATACAGGCTTGGTGGAATCTATTTAGAAGGTCATTTAGGGCAAACGCGTGATGTAAATCGAGGTTTATATTGGTTTGAAAGAGCTGCTGAACAATATCATGTAGATGCATTTTATGATTTGGGTTTTATTTGGAGCAAGGGGTTAACGGGAATCCGTAATATTGAAAAAGGTATTCATTGGTTCAAGCAAGCGGCACTTCAAGGAGATCCTGAAGCAAAATTACAACTCGGCCACATTTACAATAAAGGTGAAGGTATACCACGAAATATTAAAGAGGCAAAGAAATGGTATGGACTTGCTGCAGAAGCAGGAATTGAAGAAGCATCTCAATTACTTGAGGAGTTAGATAATTTGTAAAGCGCGACGGTAGTTATACTGGAATTACCCGTAATGGATAGCTATAAACTAGCCATTACGGGTTTTTTGTTGTTATAAAGAAAATAGTGCTTATACGATATTACAAAGAAATAAGGAAGCAATGGATTAAATGTTTGCATAATTGGTCAATGATTAGAGTGGTTATTTAAAACTATTTATCAACAATCTTTATGATGGTCTTTTTGAACCATTTTCGGATGTGATTTTAGGTTAATTGACCTCGTTGAAATGAATAAATGATAGATAGTGAAATTACTGATACTTAATTATGCTTGTAGTAATTCAAACAATATTTTTTAAATAGTAAAAAGACCGTAGAAATAGCTAACGAAAAATGTTGAATTAGTAATTTTATCACATTTCCATGATGGATAACTTTTTTGTTTATTATTAAATATTATAGTGGTAAATGGAAAAAAATAGGTTAAAATAAATTGACAATTATATTTAAAGTGTATATTGTAAATGAGTAATTTTAAAATGTGAAATTAATGAATTACTGATTATTATGATGTTATTTTGTTATATTATTTTCTTGTTAATTTATTAGCGGACGTGGTATTTTTTCGTATATTTATAAATATATTTGGGTAAACGGAAATAGATTATGCTCAGCTCTTCAAAAGAACACGTATATGAAAGAGGGAAAAGTGTGATTTTTCAAAAACAGAAAAAGACAATGGCATTAGATTTACAACAATATTCAGTGACAATGGATGTTCCGAACTCACGAACTTTGGTGAAGCAGATTGAAATGTTAAATTTGACCAAACTAGATTTACAATATTTAAAGGCTTTTAAACCATTTGTTGAGGACAACATAAATCAAATTGTTGACCGATTCTATGGAATGATTGGAACTGAGCAAAGTTTAGTAGATATTATTAATAAACATAGTTCTGTAGATAAGTTGAAGGTCACATTGCGTCGGCATATTATTGAAATGTTTAACGGTACAATAGATGAAGAGTTTTATAAAAGACGAGTAAGTATCGCAAAAGTACATGTACATATCGGCCTTAGAACACAATGGTATATTTGTGCTTTCCAAGATTTAGCCATTTCATTTATTGACTTGGTAGAAAAACATGTAGAACACCCTATGGACCAATTTAATACGATTCGTGCAATCTCTAAAATTTCTAATTTTGAGCAGCAGCTTGTATTAGAGGCTTTTGAAAGTACAGTCGAACGACTAAAGGCAAATGTAGAACGGGAGAAAGAGGCAGTTGAGAGAAAAATCGTGGAATCTTCAGAGGGGCTTGCTGCAATTTCTCAAGAAACAAATGCCTCATTCCATCAATTAAATAATCAATCACATGAGATTAAGGAATTGGCGAAAAGATCATTACAGGTCAGTACGCTAGCTGAAAGTCAGGCGATTGAAGGTCGGGAACGTCTACAACATCAATCAAAAAATATGTGTAACATTATTCAATCAGTAGATGATATTACAGACAATATTAAGCAATTGACAGAAATGTCTAAGGAAATGGAAGCGATTATGAATGTTGTGACGAACATTGCAAATCAAACAAATTTATTAGCTTTAAATGCAGCTATTGAAGCAGCTCGTGCTGGAGAAGCGGGGAAAGGCTTTAGTGTAGTAGCGGATGAAGTTCGTAAATTATCTAGTCAAACGAAGGAATCTGTCACATCTGTAGCTAAATTATTAGAAAAAACGACGGAGCGAACGGATAAGCTTGCCCACACGCTTAGTCATATTCAGGAAGAAGTTGCGTCAGGTGAGGAAAACATGGCTCAAACTGAGGGGCAATTTAACAAAATTTTAGATGCTATGACACAAGCTAAGTGTCAAAATGATCGCATGGAAAAAGAAGTGCTCGCTGTGGCTCAGATTCTTAATGAGCTTGGTCTTGCATTTAATGAAGTCACAAATTCAGCAGATAAATTAGCAAATGTTGCCCAAAACTTAAACTAATTTAATGATTTCATAAAATGGGGCTTAAATGTCCTCTAAATAAAAATTAATTTACAATCCGCTTTGCTTTCCGCAGGTAGGATAGGAGCTTTATCGTCTTTGTGCTCTTGCCCTCCTTTACGGAAAACAAAGTGGATTTTTATTAAGGGTGCCAGGCACTCAAACAATTTACCCGTAGCGCAATCAACGGCAGTATTCATCTATTTATTTTTGATTGTTTCATTTTTGCTAAATTTGTAATGGGTTGAACGTAAATGTTTGCAAAAACAGTTTATACTAATAGGAGATAAATAAAGAAATTAGGGGCGATTCTTCATGGAAACAATAGTTGTATTGGGCGGCGGGATAACAGGTTTATGTACGATGCATTATCTACAACGTCAAGTATTGGAGAAAAAAATAGATGTAAACCTAGTACTTGTTGAAAAAAATGCATACTTAGGTGGAAAGCTACATTCCGCATATGACCATGGTTTTATAATGGAAACGGGCGCTGATTCAATTGTGGCTCGTCATAAAGGTGTCATGGAGCTAGTACAGGAGCTTAATTTTGAACAGGAGCTAGTGTACAACGAAACAGGAGTATCTTATATCTATACAAACGACGAATTACATGCAATACCTGCTGATTCAACATTCGGTATTCCTATGAGTTTAGCATCTCTGGAAGCAAGTACGCTTGTATCAGAAGCTGGTAAGCAAATCGCATTACAGGACTTAAAGATGCCGAATAAAGGATTTACTAAAGAAAGCTCAATAGGGGAGTTTTTAACGTATTACTTGGGTGAAGAACTTGTGCAAAATCAAATAGCGCCAGTATTAGCAGGAGTATATTCTGGTGACCTACATCAACTTTCGATTGCTTCAACATTGCCGTACTTAATCGATTATAAAAATGAATACGGTAGCATCATCAAAGGGTTTGATGCAAATCGCGAACAATTTATGAAAGCTTCCAATAAAAAGTTTATTTCGTTTAAAAAAGGCTTATCAACACTAATTGATCGCCTTGAAGAAACGTTAACAGAAGTAGAAATTATTAAAGGCGTAGCAACAACAAATGTAAAGAAACATGAAGGGCAATATACAATTACATTAGCAAATAGTAGAAAGCTTGAGGCTAATCACGTTGTTCTAGCATTGCCCAATGAAGCGGTGCAAAGCTTATTACAGGACCCATCGTTAGATCATTATTTTAAGGAATTTACTACAGCTTCTGCCATAACAATTTACCTAGGTTTTGATGTACCGGATGCAGTGCTACCAGCAGATGGAACGGGCTTTATTGTGTCACATAATTCAAATGTCCAATGCAATGCGGCAACTTGGACAAGTCGAAAATGGAAGCATACATCTGCTAATAGTAAATTGCTTGTACGACTCTTTTACAAGAGCATCAATCCTGCGTATGAAAAATTACGTAAGATGACAGATGAAGAACTAGCTGCTGTTGCATTAGACGATATAAAGAAAAGTTTAGGAATTGATGGAAAGCCAACTGTAGTTAATGTTGCGAAATGGATTGACCAAATGCCAAAATACGATTTAGCGCATCATGAGGCATTGAAGGGCTTAACAGCTGAGCTTGCAGAAAGGTATCCAAATTTATCGATTGCAGGCTGTTCTTATTTCGGAGTAGGCATTGGTGCTTGTATTCAAAATGGCAAAAAAATAGGCGAAGAGCTTGCAGAAAAACTAGTATAACCGTAAAATAAATGCGGAAATTTGATATTTTTCTGGAGAAATCTCCTTTGTTAAGTGAAATAGTCTTGACTCTATCGCCTGTAAACGATATGATTCTTTTAATTATTTGAAAAATTCATACTACATTCTTATCGAGAGAAGCCGAGGGACTGGCCCTATGAAGCTTCAGCAACCAACTTATGTCAGGTGCTAAATCCAGAAGACCTTTTTGGTCGAAGATGAGAAGGAAAAACAATTACGATTCGTTAAAGCCTTCTTTTTTTGTAAAAGAAGGCTTTTTATATTTTTGGAAACAAAGAAAGTGAGGGTTACGTTTTATGGGATTGCTAGAAAAGTTAAAAACACATGTGTTAACTGCAGATGGTGCTATTGGTACTGTATTATATGGCTACGGCTTGGAGTACTGCCATGAAGAAATGAATGTACAGAGACCGAAGTTAATTGAAAAAATCCATAAAGAATATATTGCTGCTGGTGCAGATGTGATTCAGACAAATACTTACGGTGCTAATGCAATTAAATTAGCACGCTACGGTTTAGAATCGCGAGTTCAGCAGTTCAATGAAGCGGCAATCACGATTGCGAAACGTGCCGCAGCAGATGGCGGACAATTTGTGTTGGGCACAATAGGGGGCATCCGTGGTATTCGTAAAAGTGATGCAACGTTAGAGGAAATTTTATCGACAGTTGAAGAGCAAGCAAATGTGTTACTTGCAGGCAATCCAGATGGCCTTTTACTTGAAACGTATTATGATTTCGAAGAGTTAAGTGCAACATTGAAAATGTTACGTGCCAAAACAAAGCTACCAATTATTGCGCAGGTGTCGATGCATGAACCAGGCGTGTTACAAAATGGAATGGCATTAAATCAAGCATTGCACGAGCTAGAGGCTCTTGGTGCAGATGTAGTAGGCGTAAATTGTCGTTTAGGACCGCATCATACAATTCAAGCATTTGAAGGAGTTGAGCTTCCTGAAAAAGCATTTATGTCTGCCTATCCAAATGCATCATTGCTAGATTTAGAGGATGGGCGTGTCGTATATGAGTCAGAAGCAGATTATTTTGGTCGTGCCGCAGTTGCACTGGTTGACCAAGGTGTTCGTTTAATCGGTGGTTGCTGTGGTACAACACCAAAGCACATAGCTGCAGCAAAAAAATATTTAGAAGAGTTAACACCTATTGAAGAAAAGTTAGCTAAGCCTGAAAAAGTACAGGTTGTACGTGAAGCAGAGCCTGCGACGTATGAGCCCCTGCATGAGAAGGTAAAGCGCGAGCGTTCGGTTATCGTGGAGTTAGACACACCGAGGCATTTAGAAATTGACGGCTTTATTCAAGGTGCGAAAAAATTATATGAAGCAGGCGCTGATGTAGTGATGATGGCAGATAATTCACTCGCATCGCCCCGCATTAGTAATGTGGCAATGGGTGCGTTATTGAAGGAGACGCACGCTGTCCGACCGTTAACGCATATAACGTGCCGTGACCGTAATTTAATTGGATTACAGTCACATTTGATGGGCTTAAATGCATTAGGCATTCATGATATTTTAGCGGTTACTGGAGATCCGACTAAGGTAGGTGACTTCCCGGGTGCCACAAGCGTTTATGATGTATCTTCTATGGAGCTAATCCAGCTGATTAAACAGTTGAATGACGGTATTTCATTTTCCGGAAAGCCACTTCGTAAAAAGGCAAACTTCTCTGTAGCGGCAGCATTTAACCCAAACGTACGTGTACTAGACCGAGCAGTAGCTCGACTAGAGAAAAAAATAGAGCATGGTGCAGATTACTTTATTTCTCAACCAGTGTATACGAAAGAAAAAATCATTGAAATTTATGAGGCAACCAAGCATTTAGATGCACCAATTTATATTGGTATTATGCCAGTAACGAGCTATAAGAGCGCTGAGTTTTTACACCATGAAGTACCAGGTATCAAACTATCTGACGATGCACTGTCACGCATGAAGGCATGTGGTGAAGATAAGGAACGTTCAACATTAGAAGGGATTGCAATTGCTAAAGAGTTAGTAGAAGTAGCTGCAGAGTATTTTAATGGTATTTACTTAATTACACCGTTTTTACGCTATGATATGACGCTAGAGTTAATGAAATTTATTGAGCAAATGGATGAACAGAAAAAAGGGGTAAGTATAGATGGTTAAGCACTTGATTGAAGAGCAACTAGAGAAACGAATATTAATTCTGGATGGCGCAATGGGTACAATGCTTCAAAATGAAAACTTATCAGCAGATGATTTTGGTGGCGAGGAGCTTGATGGTTGTAACGAGAATCTTGTATTAACTAGACCTGATGTGCTTGACAAGGTTCACCGTAAATATTTAGAGGCTGGTGCGGATATTATTTGTACAAATACGTTTGGAGGTACGCCTCTCGTATTAAATGAATATAACCTTGGGTCTAAGGCAGAAGAAATTAATAAACGCGCAGTAGAAATTGCGCGCAAAGTAGTTGATGAGTTTTCTACTCCTGAGTGGCCCCGTTTTGTTGCGGGAGCAATGGGTCCAACGACAAAAACATTATCAGTAACTGGCGGTATTACCTTTGATGAACTTGAAGAAAACTTTTATGTACAGGCAAAGGCACTAATCGAAGCAGGCTCAGACGTACTGCTTCTTGAAACAAGTCAGGATATGCTAAATGTAAAAGCGGGGACACTGGGGGTGTCACGTGCGTTTGAGGAAACTGGAAAAGAACTACCTGTTATGATTTCAGGCACGATTGAGCCAATGGGCACAACGCTAGCAGGGCAAACGATTGATGCCTTTTACATATCAATTGAGCACATTAAGCCATTATCTGTCGGCTTAAACTGTGCGACAGGTCCAGAGTTTATGACAGATCATATTCGTTCGTTAGCGGAGCTTTCTACCGGCTATATTAGCTGTTATCCAAATGCTGGTTTGCCAGATGAGGAAGGTTGTTATCATGAATCTCCAGAATCTTTATCTCAAAAATTAAAAGGTTTTGCTGAAAAAGGCTGGCTTAATATTGTTGGCGGCTGTTGTGGAACAACACCAGCACATATTGCGGCAATCCGAAAGGTGCTGAAGGATGAAAAGCCGCGTCAATTACCGGAAAGTACACATGGTCATGTTGTATCTGGTATTGAACCTTTAGTATACGATGATTCGATGCGTCCGCTATTTATTGGGGAGCGAACGAATGTTATTGGCTCCCGAAAATTCAAAAATTTAATCATTGACGGTAAATATGAGGAAGCAGCAGAAATCGCACGTGCACAAGTGAAAAATGGGGCACATGTTATAGATATTTGCTTAGCGAACCCGGATCGTGATGAATTAGAGGATATGCGTGGCTTTATGCAGGAAGTGGTTAAAAAAGTAAAAGTACCGCTTGTCATTGATTCTACAGATGAGAAAGTAATTGAGGAAGCGCTGAAATTTTCACAAGGTAAAGCCATTATCAATTCTATTAATCTAGAGGATGGGGAAGAACGTTTTGACGCCGTAATGCCATTAGTGAAAAAATATGGTGGCTCTTTAGTTGTCGGTACGATTGATGAGCAAGGGATGGCAGTAGATCGCCATCGTAAACTAGAAATTGCCGAGCGTTCTTATCAATTATTAACTGAGAAATGGGGCTTAGCACCAGAGGATATTATTTTTGACCCGCTAATGTTCCCAGTTGGTACAGGGGATGAACAATATATTGGTTCAGCACTTGAAACAATCGAGGGCATTCGTCTTATTAAAGAAAAACTGCCTCGCACGTTAACGGTTCTCGGAGTAAGTAATATTTCCTTCGGCTTACCACCAGTTGGCCGTGAAGTATTGAATGCTGTCTATTTATATCACTGTACACAGGCAGGCTTGGATTACGCGATTGTCAACACAGAGAAGTTAGAGCGTTATGCATCAATTCCTGAAGAGGAAATTAAGCTTGCAAATGACCTATTATTCAATACAAATGATGAAACATTAGCGGTATTTACTGATTTTTATCGTGATAAAAAGAAAGAGAAAACTGAAGCAGATATTCCGAAAACAGTGGAAGGACGCTTAGCTTATTATATTTTAGAAGGTACTAAAGAAGGGCTTATTGAAGATCTTGATGCCGCTCGTGAAATTTTTGACGCACCGCTTGATATTATTAATGGACCACTGATGGAAGGGATGGCTGAGGTTGGTCGCTTATTCAATGATAATCAGCTTATTGTAGCGGAAGTATTACAATCAGCAGGTGTTATGAAGGCGGCTGTAGCGCATCTTGAGCAATTTATGGAGAAAAATGAGGACAGCTCCGGTAAAGGTAAAATGGTGCTTGCCACTGTAAAAGGCGATGTGCATGATATTGGTAAAAACCTCGTAGATATTATTTTAAGTAATAACGGCTATAAAGTGGTTGATTTAGGCATTAAAGTAACGCCATCACAGTTAATCGAGGCTATTCGCAAGGAAAATCCTGATTTTATCGGTCTGTCGGGCTTACTTGTTAAATCTGCTCAGCAGATGGTTATCACTGCACAGGACTTTAAAGCAGCAGGTATTAATGTACCTATATTAGTAGGGGGTGCAGCGTTGTCTCGTCGCTTTACTGAAACGAAAATTGCAAACGAATATGAAGGCCCTGTTATTTACTCAAAAGATGCGATGCAGGGGCTAGAGCAAGTAAATCGTTTAATGGGTACAGAGACGCGAGAAAACTTTTTAGCTGAAATAGCAGACTCACGTCAAAAACGATTAGAGGCTGATGAGAAACGTGCAGCGCGACCTGCGAAAGAAATTACTGTGAAGCCTGTACGTACAGTAAAAGATGCGACTGTGTTCCTGCCTGCGGATGTTCGTCGTCATGTGAAAAAGGATTATTCCGTGTCACATTTATATCCATATGTGAATATGCGAACATTGATTGGTCACCACTTAGGGCTGAAAGGACAAGTTCAGCAATTGCTTGATGCAGGAGATGAACGGGCAACAGAACTAAAACAACTAGTTGATGGTTATTTACAAAGTGACCTATTAAAACCTTCAGGCTTGTATCAGTTCTTCCCAGCGCAAGCAGATGGAGATGATGTTGTCGTTTATGATCCAGCAGATAGTAAAACGGAAATTGAGCGTTTTACCTTCCCGCGTCAGCAGGTTGAACCGTTTATGTGTTTAGCTGATTTCTTAAAAACAGTAGATAGCGGAGAGATGGATTATATTGCACTGATGGTTGTAACTGCTGGTCAAGGTGTTATGGCGACAGCTCGTCAGTTAAAAGAGGAAGGGAAATTCCTTGAAAGCCATGCCCTTCAATCAACAGCTCTTGAGCTTGCAGAAGGCTTTGCAGAGCGTATGCATCAAGAAATTCGTGACCAATGGGGCTTCCCTGATAACACAGATTTCACAATGCGCGATCGTTTTGCGGCGAAATACCAAGGGCAACGTTTCTCATTTGGCTATCCTGCCTGCCCGAACTTGGAAGACCAAGAGAAATTATTTGGCTTATTAAAGCCGGAAGACATTGGGGTTCATTTAACAGAAGGCTTTATGATGGAGCCAGAAGCATCCGTATCTGCGATTGTTTTTGCACATCCAGATGCAAGATATTTTAACGTGTAATATAGATTAAAAAGGTTTATCTTTATGGAGAAGAAGGTTTTATTGCCAACCTAATAAAGTGAACGTCTACGTCTACAAGGGGTTGTTGCGGATATTGATATGGAGTGATCGTATGACCAATCAATGCGCAATATGCCCTTTGTGGCGAGGCAAATTAAATAGTTGCACTAGGTACAACCCTGCCGTTATCGGTGGGGTCTATTTCTTTTACGGTGAGGACGTGAATAGGATGATTCGATTTATGGAAGAAAAAGATTTACCAGAGGTTTTAGTTATTTATAATGACATTATATTAACGAGTAAAGCAGTGTATAGGTATGAAATACAATCGTTAGAAGAAAAGAAACAATGGTTCCAAGAGCAAAAAGCAGCTGGTAATCCGTTGCTAGTCTATGTAGAAAACGGTGTAGTCGCAGGTTTTGCAAATTACAGTCAGTTCCGTCCTTATCCCGGTTATAAGTATACGATGGAGCATTCGGTATATGTGCACAAGGACCATTATAAGAAAGGCATTGCAACGAAGTTAATACATCAGTTGATTAAGCTTGCACAGGAGCAAGGTGTTAAAACGTTAGTTGCTGGTATTGACGGAGAAAATATTGGAAGCATAAAGGCGCATGAGAAGCTAGGCTTTGAATATGTAGGAACAATTAAAAATGCTGGTTATAAATTTGACGAATGGCTGGATTTAGTATTCTATCAACTACATTTACCGGGACCACAAAAGTAGTGTGAAAAACGTATGCGTAGTGGGGAGAAAAAATCTTACTTGGCTATCGTTGATGCGTATGACAAATGTCATGCGCTTTTCATGATGTTTGCGTCTGTTGCTAGTTATACTCTTGTTTTATGATGAGGTCATAAGCAAAAGGAAACGAGGGAAAAGGGAATGGCAACAAATAAAGAAAAAACGAAGAAATTGCGCCAAGATGTAGCGCCATTTGCGAAATCAGATACAGGTAAAAGTATTTTTCAAATGGTCAATACAATTGTTCCGTTAATTGTCCTATGGATTGCTGGTTATATGTTAGTGGATGTTTCGCCATGGTTAACTGCTGGTTTAAGTATTATTTCTGCTGGATTTGTCGTTAGAACATTTATCATTTTCCATGATTGTACCCACGGTTCATTTTTCAAAAGTAAAAAAGCAAACGACTGGGTTGGCTTAGTAACTGGGGTAATTACATCGTTCCCATATGAAAAATGGAAGCGTGAGCATACAATCCACCACGCAACGAGCTCGAACTTAGATAAGCGTGGTATTGGTGATATTGATATGATGACAGTAGAGGAATATTTACAATGTTCTAAAGGTCAACGTTTATGGTATCGTTTTTATCGTAATCCACTTGTAATGTTCGGCTTAGGGCCGTTATACATGGTGTTAATTTTGAATCGTTTTAACCGAAAAGATGCGAAACAAAAGGAACGCACGAACACTTACGTAACAAATATTATTATTTTAGGTATCTGTGTAGGTCTTATTTACGCTATGGGTTGGCAAGCATTTTTATTAGTTCAAGGTGTTACTTTATTTGTCGCTGGTTCCCTTGGCATCTGGTTATTTTATATTCAACATACGTACGAGGATTCTTACTTCGAGCACGACTCAGAGTGGGATTATGTAAAAGCTGCTGTTGAAGGCAGTTCGTACTATAAACTACCGAAGCTATTACAATGGGCAACAGGCAATATCGGCTTCCACCACGTGCACCATTTAGCACCGCGTGTACCAAACTATAATCTTGAAAAAGCACATAATGAAACGCCGCCATTGCACTCTGCTACTACAATTACATTGCGTACAAGCTTAGAATCTTTACGCTACAAATTATACGATGAAGATCTTGGCAAATTTATAACTTTTAAAGATGTAAATGAAATTATAAAACGAAAAGCGAAAGGCAGTATTGCTGCTTAGTAGAATACAGTCAGCCATCTCTTTTGGGATGGCTGTTTTATATAAATAAGGATATGTCCGTTTGAAAGTTACAGGATAGCAAGTGAAGGCGCAAATATTCTTTTCTTGTTATAATGTAGGGAAAAGTAGGAAAGAGCGTGAGATTATGATGAAGAAATGGCATAGTATCATTCCGAATAGTCCTATGCTCAGTGTTTATTTATGGGTTATTTTTTGTTTTCTACCGTTTTTCTTTATATTCAGAAAATCATCGTACATTGAAATATCAATTGGGATAACTTTTTTAATGCTCTATTTTATTTTTTATCGATTTTCTGTGAACTCTAAAAACGGACTTGTGTATATGTGGATTAGCTTTGAAATGGTCATTAATATTATTTTAACTATATTGTATGGTTATGTGTATTTATCGATTTTTACGGCCTTTTTCATAGGCAATATCCGTAGACCTGTTGGCTTTTACATAATGTATGGGCTCCATATCGGTTTTACAGTGATTTCTACAGGAGTTGGCTTCTTTGTAGAACTACAATTATTTTTATCACAGCTACCTTTTGTCGTACTAACGATATTGGCAGTAGTACTTCTACCGTTAACGATTTATTCGAAAAATAAGCGTGAAAATTTAGAAGGTCAACTAGAAACTGCAAATGAACGAATAGCTGAATTAATTGTCTTTGAGGAACGACAACGTATTGCACGTGATTTACATGATACGCTTGGTCAAAAGCTGTCAATGATTGGTTTAAAAAGCGACTTAGCCTCGAGACTGATTGCTCGTGATCCACAGCAAGCTTTAATTGAAATTAAGGATATTCGTCAAACAGCTAGTATTGCCTTAAAAGAGGTACGAGAATTGGTGTCAGATATGCGGACAACTAGATTTGAAGACGAGCTTATGCGTATTTCTCAAATTTTAAAAGCGGCAGAGATGGAATTTGTTTTTGAGGGGGATAAGGAATCATTGCAAGTTCCACCTCTCGTGGAGAATGTTTTATCGATGTGTTTAAAGGAAGCGGTAACGAACATTGTAAAGCATAGCGGAGCATCTAAATGTGAAATTGCCTTCCATCAAAATTTTAAAGAAGTACACTTAGTTGTTCGTGACAACGGGCAGGGTATTACGAAAAAACAAGCATTGAAGTCAGGTAATGGCTTAAAAGGAATGCATGAACGCTTAGAGTTTATAAATGGTTCATTTAAAATAGAAAGTGAAAATGGTACTACTTTAACGGTATCTATACCGGTGACTATTACACATCAAAAAGTTAAAGAAAATCTGAAGAACCTATAGAAAGAGGGTTATGGCTTGATACGAATTGTAATTGCTGAAGATCAGGGGATGCTATTAGGCGCACTTCGTTCCTTACTTAGTATGGAGGAAGATATGGAGGTCGTCGGGTTAGCAAAAAATGGTGAGGAAGCATTGGCGCTTGTAGAAGAGCATCAGCCTGATATTTGTATTATGGATATTGAAATGCCAGTGAAAACTGGACTTGATGCGGCTGAAGAATTGCAGAGCTCAGAATGTAAAGTAATTATATTAACTACATTTGCTAGACCTGGTTACTTCGAACGAGCAAGAAAAGCAGGTGTCCGAGGTTACTTATTAAAAGATAGTCCTATCGAAGAATTGGTGAGTGCTATTCGGACAATCGTAGATGGTAAACGAATTTACGCACCTGAACTTGTTGATTTTGTTTACGAGGACGATAGTGAAAATCCACTAACTGAGCGTGAAAGTCAGGTGTTAACACTTGTAGCAGAAGGTAAAACAACAAAAGAAATTGCAGCGGAGTTATTTTTATCGGCAGGGACTGTGCGCAATTATATTTCAACGATATTAGAGAAGCTCCATGTCGGGAACCGTATTGAGGCTATTGCACGCTTTAAGGAAAAAGGATGGAATAAGTAAGTCTTCTGAATGTACTTTTGATTGGCGAATAGGTATGCTAAAAAACATAGATTTTATCTATCATTATTCATAAGGGAGCAAGATATATGCAAACTATTACTGGTAAAACGGCTTTAATTACTGGAGCCGGTCGTGGTATTGGCCGTGCAACAGCCATCGCCTTTGCAAAAGAGGGCATCAACGTTGGGCTAGTGGGTCGTACATTAGAGAATTTACAACAAGTTGCAAATCAACTAAAGGCATATGATGTAAAAGTCGCGATTGCTACAGCTGATGTAGCAAATTTGCAATCCATCACAACAGCTGTAGAAAGTATTCGAGCTGAGTTAGGACCAATCGATATTTTAGTAAATAATGCGGGGATTTCGAAATTCGGTAAGTTTTTAGAACTTTCACCTGAAGATTGGACGAATATTGTAGATGTAAATGTCAAAGGTGTTTATTACACAACACGTGCCGTCCTACCAGAAATGATTGAACGTGAGTCAGGGGATATTATTAATATTTCATCTACGGCAGGTCAAAAAGGTGCCCCGATTACGAGTGCATATAGTGCATCGAAAGCGGCTGTTATTGGCATGAGTGAATCATTAATGTTAGAAGTTCGAAAACATAATATTCGTGTTGTAACGTTAACACCAAGTACTGTTGCAACTGATATGGCAGTAGAATTACAACTAACTGATGGCAATCCTGAAAAAGTTATGCAGGCAGAAGATTTAGCAGACTTAATGGTAGCCCAATTAAAATTACATCCGCGTGTTGTTTTAAAACACGCAGGTCTATGGTCAACAAACCCTTAAAAAGTAGATGTTCAACAGAAAAAGAGAAAAAGTGTTAGATTGACTGCCATCAATCTAACACTTTTTTTGCTATATCGTTGATGTCCGCTACGGCGGATGCTTTCCGCGGGCACACACGTAAGCCACAACCCTCGCTAGCGCGCGGTTTGTTGTGTCTTACGTTGCGTGTGTT
>NZ_JBNNUU010000015.1:0-18919 GCF_050280025.1 Lysinibacillus sp. NPDC093712 | reverse complement strand
GGCGGATGCTTTCCGCGGGCACACACGTAAGCCACAACCCTCGCTAGCGCGCGGTTTGTTGTGTCTTACGTTGCGTGTGTTCCCGCAGGAGTCACCACCTTTGCTACCATAAACTCCAATAATTTAAGAACATCTTTGTGATATTTCTGAAATTTTAATAGTTATGTTCCAACTTCTTTTTATTATTTTTTGCGCTTTGTTAAGCGGCCAAGCACGAATGCACCAGCTGCTACAGCAAGAACTGTATTCGTTTTCTTCGTAAATACTTGTTTTGTCACAAGGTTAAGATTTTGAGGACGCTCCGCTAAGCGACGCATGAAGTAACCGTACCAATCTTCGCCAAATGGAACGTAGACGCAGAAGTTATAGCCTTCTTTTGCAAGTTCTTTTTGCATATCTGTACGGAAGCCGTATAACATTTGGAATTCAAATTTATCAAATGGAATATTGTTATCAGCAACAAAGCGCTTTACGTGTGCAATGACGTTATGGTCATGTGTAGCAATTGATGTAAATTTGCCGTGTAATAAATGATACTCAATCAGTTCGATATAATTTAAATCAATATCTAGCTTATCTTGGAAGGCTACTTCCACAGGCTCTTTATATGCACCTTTTACGATACGTAAACGGTAGTTTTTAAATTTCTCAAGATCGTCTTTTGCTCGGTAGAAGTACGATTGAATAACAGTGCCGACATTATTGAATGTTTTTGAAAGCTCTTCTACCATATCAAATGATGTTTGTAGACGGCCGTAATTTTCCATATCAAAGTTTACAAAAATATCATAGGCTGCTGCTTTTTCTACAATCTCATATAAATTGTCGTAGCAAAAATCAACATCAATGTCTAAGCCTAATTGAGAAGGCTTTAACGAAATATGTGCATCAACATTGTTTTCATGAATAGCTTCAATGACAGCGAGGATTTGATCCTTAGCTTTTGTAGCTTCCTCTTCATTCGCAACAAACTCCCCTAGATTATCCACTGTGCAAGAGATATTATGTGCGTTTAATTCTTTGATGCTTGCAATCGTTTCTTCTATATTTGTACCAGCTACCACACTTTGGGCACCTAATTTTAAGCCGTATTTTTTAGCAGCACTATTTAATAGTTGGTTTTCAGATAATTGGATGAAAAAATCGCGTAATAACATGGGTCATTCTCCTCACTGCATTTTTCTTACTAGTATAACATATTTATAGAGAATGTCATGATATCACGAAAACAATTATTTCGTTTCCAACATCTGTAATCTTTCGTTGAAAAGCACAGGATAGCTTAAAAAGCCTATCATTATGCTCGATAATGTTGCAGTTGTTAATAGCGCGAAAATTATTAAAAGTTGAAATTGAACTGCTTGGATAGGGTCTGCACCACCGATTATTTGACCGCTCATCATACCTGGTAATTGTACAAGTCCAATAGTTTTTTGGCTTTCAATGGTTGGAATCATGCTTGCTTTAATGGCATTGATTAGTTGGCGATGAATTGCCTGTTTAGGTGTGCCTCCTAGAGATAAAATGAGTTCGATTTCATTTTGGTGACTTGTAATTTCAGCAGTGAAACGATTTAAAAATAAAATAGATAATACCATTGTGTTGCCAATTAACATACCACTAATAGGGATAATATATTGTGCAGTGCTAGGGACAATACCGAAACCAAGTAAAACACCTTGTGTGACAATTTCCACCACAACAAGCGTAATTATTATTTTCCAAGTGATTCCTTTAATTCCTTTACCGTTTTTACGGGCATTTAACGCTGCAACTAAAATCATTAATGCTACCATTAGAAATATATAAATAAAACTTTCAGCTTCAAAAACGAATTTTAAAATATAGCCGACTGCAAGTAATTGAATAATAGAACGAATTGTTGCAATAACTGTGTCTTTTTCAAGGCCTAGTTTAAACGTTTTTGAAAGTAATAGCGGAATTAATACGAAAATTAATGTCAGTGAAAGCGATGTATAAGTCATGAGTTTACCCCCTGTACAAATTCAGCGACTCTCGGATTACTTGGAGCTTTTAATAATGAGCTTTCTCCTGTTTCAATCAACTCTCCTCCCATCATGACCCATGTATAATGCCCAATCGTTAATGCTTGCTGTAAATTATGTGTAATCCATATTATCGTGACATCATATTTTTTGTTTAATTTCACAATGAGTGTTTCGATATCTTGTGCAGATTGTCGATCTAATGCAGAAGTAATTTCATCTAACAATAATATAGAAGATTGGTTGATTAGAGTGCGCGCAATTGAGACCTTTTGACGTTGCCCACCAGATAACTTATTGATGGTGCGATGTAAAAAACTTTCATCAAGACCAACGTCCAGTAAATAGCGTAATGCATCTTGCTGTGCGAGTTGTTTTCCTTGTAAAACAAGTGGAAGTGCCAAATTGTCAAATACGGTTCCGTTAATCATAGGTGCTGCCTGAAGGGCGATTCCTACATGTTTTCTTAAAGTAGTAGGCTCGTAGGTAGTAATCGGCTGATTATCAATTAATATAATGCCCTCTGTAGGCGATAGTAGTCCGTTAAACATTTTCAGTAAGGTTGTTTTGCCAGCACCGGATGGACCAACAAGTGTAGTAATTTTTCCTTTTGGGAATGAACCAGTAATTAATTTTAAAATGTTTTTATCGTTAGCTGAAAAACTCACTTGTTGAAGGTGAATAGCGGGCTCAAATAACGTTGTCATGTAGTTGAACCTCCTTTAAGATTATAGGTAAAATAACTTTAATAAGTAATGATTCGACACTACAGTTATTTTACCTTATTTAAAGAAAATTTCTAATGAAAACAAGTAAGGAGAATGGAATAATGGATGTTTTATATGTAGATACACTAACATACGCACAAGGTGATATGTATATTATTGCTTCAGATGAAGGCCTCGTATATATAGGAACACCGAATACAGCGTTTGAAGAAGTGGAGAAATGGGCTCACAAGCCGTTTAAGGGCTTCAGTTTTGAAGAAAATAAAGAAAAATTAACCCCTTATGTTGAGCAATTAACAGCTTACTTTAATGGAGAGCTTACTGAATTTAATTTACCTATACACGTGAAAGGAACATCATTTCAGCTAGCTGTATGGGATGCGTTGAAAGAGTTGCCATATGGAACGACTACAACGTATTCTGCAATTGCGGAGCGAATTGGTAATCCAAAGGCAGTAAGAGCTGTAGGCAGTGCAATAGGTGCCAATCCTATATTGGCAATTATTCCGTGTCATCGTGTCATCGGAAAAAACGGTAAGCTGACAGGATTCCGTAGTGGGCTAACAATGAAAGAATTTTTACTTGAATTAGAAAGGGCTGAATAAATATTTAGCCTGTGCTGTAACAAAAAAATCTGCTGGATTCCCATAACTTCACTAGGGACATCCAGCAGATTCTTGTAATTGTTTTCTAGGTGCAATAATTTTAATTTTTAGACATGTTCTTCTGTGACACTCGTTTGAGGTTTACCAAAGTGAGTTAAACGGTGTGCAAATGTTTCACCATTTATAGCAGAGCTTTTAAAAACTTCTTGATATTCATAAGCTGGTGTACCATGTTCGGTAACATCTAGCCCTGTGATTTCTTCTTCTACTGACACACGTAAAGGGACAAATGCTTTAATGATAAATAGACCCGCTGAGACTGAAACGCCAACCCAAGCGATTGTCGCAATTACACCTATTGCTTGAATGCCTAGCAAACTTAGGCCACCACCGTAGAATAGCCCTTGACCGCTAATATCAAATAGACCGACCGCAAGTGTGCCCCAAATGCCACAAATACCATGAACTGCAATTGCGCCTACAGGATCATCTACTTTTAATTTCCATTCAATAAAACGGACACCTTCTACTAATAGGGGTGCTGCAATTAAACCAATAATGAGTGAACCGATAATGCTGACGTTCGCTGCACCGGCTGTAATACCTACGAGCCCTGCTAACGCACCGTTGAGAGTTAGTGAGCCATCAATGTGGCCATAACGGAATTTTGTATAAAATGCAGTAGCAACAACGCCTGCAGAAGCTGCGAAAAATGTATTGGCAATTACCTTTGGAACGAGGGTAGGATCTGCAGCTAACGTAGAGGCACCATTAAAACCGAACCAGCCGAACCACAGTAGAAACACGCCTAATGCGCCAAGTGGAATACTATGACCAGTAATAACGTTGACGCGGCCATTTTCGTATTTACCTAGACGTGGTCCAATCATTATTGCTGCTACAAAGGCAGCTACAGCACCTGTTAAATGGACAACTGTAGAACCGGCAAAATCGATAAAGCCTAAATCAGTTAGCCAGCCTTGACCGCTCCAGATCCAATGACCAACTACAGGATAAACGAGTGATGTCATAAGTATAATTACACCGATATAAGCAAAAATATTTGTTCGTTCTGCTACGGCACCAGATAAGATAGTCGCACCTGTTGCAGCAAACATCGTTTGGAAAATAAAGAAGGAGAGGTCATCTACACCGTTTAATGCGAATCCACTTGTTCCGAAGACGCCCCCAGCTGTGTCGCCAAACATTATTGCATAGCCACATAGAAAATAAACAATTCCTCCAAGCGATATAGTTAAGAAGTTTTTCATAATAATGTTTACGGCATTTTTAGAACGTGTGAAACCCGCTTCTACCATTGCAAATCCTGCATGCATGAAGAAAACTAAAATTGTACCAAGCATAACCCAAACTAAATTTACAGATAATATAACGTCATCCATAGCTATCTCCCCCTTAATCTACAGCAATTGATCCGACTTCTTTAGTACGGATACGAATTGCCTGTTCTACTGGATAAATAAATATTTTTCCGTCTCCAACCTTACCAGTTGCAGCATCACGTAATAAAACCTCCACAATCGGTTCTACTTTTTCGTCGTCGATAATCATTTCAAGTTTTAATTTTGGTAAAAACTCAATTTCGTAAGCATTTCCACGAAACAAACCTGTATGACCTAATTGACGACCACAGCCAGCGATTTCAGAAATACTTAAACCTGCAATACCAACCTTTGCAAGTCCATCTCGTACAATCCCAAATACCTCTGGACGAATAATTGCCTCGATTTTTTTCACTCACACCAGCTCCTTGCGTAAATTTAATTTACATACTATAGGGAGCTGTTAAACGGCGCAATTGTTTTTTAAATTTTAATGTTAGGTTTTGTAACATCATGTATTTCGTTTTACGTAATAGTTTACTAAAAAGCTAATTATTAAAGGAATGAAAGCGGTACTAAAATTTGTGTCTAAATTATGAACGGTTCTAAATTTTCTGAATATTCATGTTAGAAAACCTAACATAGGACAGAAAACGTGTGAAACGCAAGATTTTGGGTATATAGTGTATACTAAGACTAACAATGATAGTGGAAGAAGGGATTTCCTATGAGATCAAACTATGCTGATGATAGCTTAGCGCTACACACAGATTTATACCAAATCAATATGGCAGAGTCTTATTGGGCTGATGGTATACATAATAGAAAAGCGGTCTTTGAATTATATTTCAGAAAATTACCATTTGGTAATGGCTATGCGATATTTGCCGGATTGGAACGCATGCTTGAGTTTTTACGAGACTTTCGTTTTAGTCAGTCGGATATCGAATATTTACGTGAAGAAGTTGGCTATAAAGAAGATTTCATTGATTATTTAAAAAACATTCGCTTTACAGGTGATATGTATTCAATGGTGGAAGGGGAACTCGTTTTTGCAAACGAACCAATTGTACGCATTGAGGCACCATTAGTGGAAGCTCAGCTAATTGAGACAGCTCTATTGAATATTGTGAATTACCAAACGTTAATTGCTACTAAAGCAAGTCGCATTAAGCAAATCGTAAAAGATGAAATGGCTATGGAATTTGGTACACGCCGTGCCCATGAAATGGATGCAGCTATTTGGGGAACTCGTGCAGCCTTTATAGGCGGATTTGCTTCAACTAGTAATGTACGTGCGGGTAAACTATTTAACATACCAGTAGCTGGTACGCATGCTCATGCGCTTGTGCAAGCATATAAAAATGAGTATGATGCATTCCACGCCTATGCTAAACGTCATCGTAATTGTGTGTTTTTAGTGGACACTTATAACACATTGAAATCTGGTGTACCGACAGCGATAAAAGTGGCAAAAGAATTAGGGGATAAAATTAATTTTATTGGTATTCGTCTAGATAGTGGTGATATTGCTTTCTTGTCAAAAGAAGCACGTCGTATGCTCGATGAAGCGGGCTTCCCTGATGCAAAAATTGTTGTTTCGAATGATTTAGATGAATACACAATTTTGAACTTAAAGGCTCAAGGTGCGCGCGTAGATATGTGGGGTATTGGAACAAAGGTCATTACAGCTTATGATCAGCCTGCATTAGGAGCTGTCTATAAAATGGTGGCTATTGAAAATGAAGAAGGTCAGCTGGAAGATACCATTAAAATTTCTGCAAATGCTGAAAAAGTTTCAACACCAGGTTTGAAAAATGTTTACCGTATTATCGACTTGAAAAATGGTAAATCAGAGGGCGATTACATTACAATGCACGATGAAGACCCTCAATCTGAAGAACGTATAAAAATGTTCCACCCTGTGCATACATTTGTGTCAAAATTCGTGACGAATTTCGAGGCGAAAAACTTACATCAGCATGTGATTAATAAAGGTGAAATAATTTATCAAAATCCGTCGTTGGTAGACATGCGCAATTATGCAACTGAAAATTTAGAATTGTTATGGGATGAATACAAACGTGCGATGAATCCAGAAGAATATCCGGTCGATCTAAGTCAAAAATGCTGGGATAATAAAATGCGCAATATAGAAGAAGTGCGCGATATGGTCAATCGAATTGTGAAAGGTTAAGGAGTGGAGAATGTTATGGCATTACAACAACAAATAATTAAAGAATTAAGCGTTTTGCCAACAATTGATGCACAGGAAGAAATTCGTAAATCCATTGATTTTTTAAAGGCGTATGCACGTCGATATAGCTTTGTAAAAGGATTTGTGCTTGGTATATCAGGTGGACAAGATTCTACTTTAACTGGGAAATTAGCACAACTAGCTATTGATGAATTAAACGCAGAAGCGGGCGAGGAGAACTATTCATTTTGGGCCGTGCGTTTGCCATACGGTGTTCAAATGGATGAACAGGACTGTCAGGATGCTATTGATTTTATTAAGCCTACGTATACTTACACAGTGAATATTAAGGAAGCAGTCGATGCCAGTGTACGTGCTTTAGAAAATGCAGGTGTTACACTTAGCGATTTTGTAAAAGGAAATGAAAAAGCACGTGAGCGTATGAAAGTGCAGTTTTCTATTGCTGCTATGAATAGTGCAGTCGTTTTAGGAACAGACCATGCAGCAGAGGCAATTACAGGTTTCTATACAAAGTTTGGTGACGGTGGTGCAGATTTAATGCCTATTTTTCGTCTCAACAAGCGTCAGGGAAAACAATTGTTAGCTGCGCTTGATTGCCCTGAACATCTGTATTTGAAAGTGCCGACAGCAGACTTGGAGGAAAACCGCCCGTCTCTACCAGACGAAGTGGCGCTTGGTTTAACATATGAGCAAATTGATGATTATTTAGAAGGGAAGGAAATTCCCAAGGATGCTCGTGAAACACTAGAGCAACACTATTTGCGATCTCAACATAAACGTCATATGCCTATCACGATTTTTGATGATTTTTGGAAATAAAGCCTGTGAGAATAGAGTTGTGCAAAAAAGTGATAGAAACTTTTTTAACAATTCTATTCTTTTTTATGTATTTTGGTTCTGTTTGCTTAATTTCTTGCATATAATGTCGATATAAATACCTATAAAGCTAGTAAAATAAAAAGGAGGGTAACTAATTATGAGGACTTCTAGTGTAAGTGCGACGACAAATAGTACTTTTCGTAATGAACAACAATATTTACATGCTGGCGATCTTAGTCATGACTTTAGCCATAACGCACAGCAACGATTTAAAAAAAGTATTCAAAAAATTAAAGATAAAAAGCTATTAAGTAAGAAGAGACCAATTCAACAACAACGTCACAATAAAATTGAGGCTACTTTTGTTGATAGTGAAGGCAACGTACAAATTCATAATGAACTAAATGAAACAGCCGATAAGCTGAGCCGTCTTAGCAAGCTAAAGAAGCGTCACAATAGTTACCGAACTTCCATATAAATTTTTTAAAAACCCTATAGCAAACTTGGTATAGGGTTCAGACTGTAGACAAACTCGAAGTTTTTCGAATTTGTCTATAGTCCTTTTTTTATTTAAAACTAATATAGGTGATGACTACTGCCGTTGATTTCCGCTACGGGCGGTCGCTTTCCGCGGGCACATCGTAAGCCGCAACCCTCGCTAATGCGCGGCTTGTTGCGTCTACGTACTGTGCGTTCTGAGCAGGAGTCGCCCGCCCTCCACTCCAATCAACTAGTGTCAACACGCTCTTTCGAAGGAAAAAGTGAAAATACAGTACAATTATCGCACTTATGATTATATATGATAGTCATCTGCTTTAATCATTAAATAAATTTAGAGGTCTACTGCCGTTGATTTCCGCTATGGGCGGGCGCTTTCCGTGGGCACATCGTAAGCCGCAACCCTCGCTAACGCGCGGTTTGTTGCGTCTTTCGTACTGTGCGTTCTGAGCAGGAGTCGCCCGCCCTCCACTCCAATCAACTTCAAACAGCTTCATAGAGAAGGGATGCTCGAAAAGTATGGCAAGACGAAAGTAAGAACCCCTTTTTTACAATAAAAATAACAAAAGGGATTAAGGTTTCTATTCTTAATCCCTTTTGTCGACAAACTGAACCCTGTACCAAACTTGGTATAGGGTTTTTTGTTGCTGGATATTACTGTACATTCCTTTGAGTTATCGGCGATGCCATCAGCACGGAAAGTAGTGCTTTTGACCCCTTAAATTCATGGTTAAAAAAATAAAATTTGTAACTTTTTTGTAAGTGAACCGTTATACTACTAGATAGGCTTGTTTTATAAAAAACTTCAAACAAGCTATTTTTTGAGGTAAATACAAGGGGAATACTCTTATAAATTTAAAATGTAATTCTTGTATGCGACGGCTAATGGCACATTGATTGTGTTACAATGCAGTTTTCGATATGCTTAAACTAAAATTATCGTGCAATTCAAATAATTGGTTTGTGGAAATGGGAGGGATTTTGTTTTATGAATTTACAAATACAAATGGTATTAGAAAATATAGAAAAAGTAATGATTGGGAAGAGGGAGGTTGCTGAACTTAGTATCGTTGCTTTGCTTGCCAAAGGTCATGTATTACTTGAAGATGTGCCTGGAGTGGGTAAGACAATGATGGTGCGTGCACTTGCCAAATCATTCGATGCTCAGTTTAAACGTATTCAGTTTACACCAGATTTACTGCCATCAGATGTTGTAGGTGTTTCCATTTATAACCCTAAAACAATGGAATTTGAATTTCGCCCAGGACCAATTATGGGCGATGTAGTATTAGCTGATGAAATTAATAGAACATCACCTAAAACACAATCAGCATTACTTGAGGCAATGGAGGAAGCGTCAATTACAATAGACGGTAATACACTTGAAATTAACCAGCCATTTTTCGTTATGGCTACGCAAAATCCAATTGAACATGAGGGAACGTATCCACTGCCGGAGGCGCAGCTCGACCGTTTTTTACTGAAAATAAAAATGGGCTATCCAACTAGAGGACAGGAAGTAGAAATATTGCGACGTGCAGAAAACGGTAAGTCCATTGAAAAAATTGATGCTGTACTTACGCTTGCGCAACTAATTGAATTACAGGAGCTTGTGCAGGGTGTGTATGTCGAAGACTCCGTAAAAAACTATATGGTTGAGCTAGCTTCTCAAACGAGAGAGAATAACTACGTGTATTTAGGGGTTAGTCCTCGTGCAACAATTGCTTTGATGAAGGCATCGCAGGCGTATGCGTTTATGAAAGGGCGTAGCTATGTAATACCAGATGATGTTCAACATTTAGCACCATATGTTTTTAGTCACCGATTAGTTCTTAAGCCAGATGCACGCTATGATGATGTAACAGCAGAGGAAATTATTGAGCGTATTTTGGCGAAAACACCTGTGCCAACAAAGAGGTTTGCAGAGAAATGAAGAAATGGCGTGCTCTTTTTGAGAAAAGTAAACATTTTCTATTAGTGAGCTTTCTAATGCTGATTACGTTTTGCTATGCAATGTTTCAAGGCGGTTTTGTAAGCTGGTTTGTATTTTTCACAATGAGTCCATTTTTGCTATACGCCTTTATTTTTCAACTTGTTAGGGAGGACATTTACCGTGTAGAGCGGAAAATTGAGCCTTCTCGTGTTGAAAGCGGACAATCCGTTAACGTAACAATTAGTGTTGAAAGAAAAACACGATTTCCATTTGCATATATGCTAGTAGAAGAGCTTGTTGGCAGCACGATGCTAGTTCAGTCAAAGGTACAAGAGAAAGACGCTATCAAATTTGTAGGCTTTAAGAAGGTTTTTAATTGGAGCTATACTCTTGAAAGCTTACCACGCGGTGAACATCAATACTTAGGTGCAAATATAATCTTCTATGATTTTTTCGGATGGGCAAAAAAACGCATTCAGATAGAAAAAGAACAAACAGTTCTTGTCTATCCAAGAGTGCATGATATGAAATATGCTACATTACAAGCAAAATTAGATGTTGGGTCTATGATGACTCCTTATTCCATTGTGAAAGATACATCAATGGCTATTGGTTTACGCGAATATGTACCAGGGGACCGCTTTTCGTGGATTCATTGGAAGTCTTTTGCAAAAACGCAAACGCTACAGTCGAAGGAGTTTGAAGATCGTCAATCTCAGGAACTTCTGTTAATGCTTGATGAAGGTGCTTCTCCATTATTTGAAGAGAAAATTGAGTTGGTAGCGTCGATGCTTAAAGCAATGGTGCAAGGTCGTGGAGAAATTTCTTTTGTGTCAACAGGCGCAAAGACGAAAGTGTTTACTTCCATTCAAGGGGAAAAGCAACTAGATCGAGTGATGCATCATTTAGCTAGTGTAAAACCTCTTGAAAATGCACAATTCCAATTACGCGATCAACAAGTTTTTCAGCGTGTTGCAACGCTTTTATATGTTACGAGTGATATATCAGATGAACTATTACATATTCTAGGTAATTCGGTGAAAAGCTGTATTTGTTTTGTTGTGGCACAACAGACACAAACACAGTCTGATGTAATAAAGCGTTATAAACATATTCAAGTCGTGTATGTTGACCCAACAGAGTATTACCACTTATTCACGGAGGTGATGAAGCCGTGAAAAAATCATTAGAAAGTTTTATTGAACTGGCTATAGCTTATATCATTATTTTCTTTATATTACGTGAGTGGTTAACACCAGTAATGCAATTAACAAATACCGGTGTAAGTCATTTGATTTTAATTTTTATTGGCTTAGCACTAGTGCTGTGCCTATTTAAAGTTCGGCCGTTATTGTCGGGGCTTGTCAAGTTAGGCTACATTACATGGTTCGTTATATTTGTTTATAGCGAGAACCCTTTTTTCTCAGGTCACACTATCCCATTTTTAGTGAATGAAGTGACATTGAATATGGTGAACATTTTTTCAGGGAATTTCGGACAAGTATCAGATGCATTTAGAACAGTACTGTTTTTGGCATTAATCTGGATGTTAATATATTTAATTCACCATTGGATTACAGTGCATCATAATATTTTCTATTTCTTCGTACTAACTGTATTTTTCATCGCTACTCTTGATACTTTCAGCGAATATAATGGAAAACCGGCTATTATTAAAGTAGTAGTACTGGGTCTTATTATGACTGGTGTACTTTTCTTAAAACGCTTAAGAATCCAAGTCGATGCGCCAAGTGCGTTAGTTAGAAAGTGGAAAATTATATTACCGATGTTAATTTCGGTGGCACTCGTTAGTATGGTAGCATTCTTTTTACCAAAAGCAGGACCTACATGGGCCGATCCAGTGCCATTTATTAAAGGCGTTACAGGACAAGGTGGCGTAGGAGATGGTCAAAAAACAGTTGGCTATAGTGATGATGATAGTAGATTAGGTGGACCGTATAAAGGTGATAATACATTAATTTTCACTGCAACTTCCCTCGACCGTCATTATTGGCGTATAGATACAAAAGATACGTATACATCAAAAGGTTGGGTATTGTCAGGTGAATATATAGGGGAAGCAGTTTTTGAAAATGATACCCCAATCTTTACTTCTCTGCCTGTTGGACCAACACAGAATGAACGACAAATACAGATGGAAATGGCTGTACCTATGCCATTTTTAATTCAAACGTATGGTATGCTGTCTGTTTCTGCAGAGGATCCAACATTATATGTACAGGATGGACAAACGGAAAAAATAGTAACGAAACAACCAAGTGGTGAATTAGTAACTATGAGTAATGGTAGTAATAAATTACTGTCAAGTTACACGATATCTTATAGTGAGCCAAATTATAGCTTGCAACAACTTCAGAGGTCAGAGCCAGCTATGTTAGAAACAATAGATAGTTCCTATAATCGTTTCTTACAATTACCGGATACGCTTCCGCAGCGTGTACAAGATTTAGCAATTGATATTACGCGCAATAAAGCATCGATATATGAAAAAATAAAGGCGATAGAAGGGTATTTTTCAAAAGGTGACTTTAGTTATGATAAAACAGCTGCCGCCTATCCTTCGGAAAATCAAGATTATGTAGATCAATTTCTGTTCGATACGAAAGTAGGGTACTGTGATAATTTCTCTACATCAATGGTCGTTATGCTTCGGACTATTGGTATTCCTGCCCGTTGGGTGAAGGGTTTTGCACCAGGTAATGCTGGTGGAGTATCTGATGGTTATCGGGAATATACGGTAACGAATGATAATGCGCATTCATGGGTAGAGGCATATGTCCCAGGAACAGGCTGGATAGAATTTGAACCTACAATTGGTTTTTCTGGCAATGTTAATATCAATTATGATTTGCAACGAGATGTTCCTCAGCAAGAACAGGAACTGCAACCGGAAGAAAAAACAGAGCAACAACAAAAGAAAGACCAACCAACTAAGAAAACAACTACCCAATCAGCATTTAGTTTTGATAGTGTATGGACGTGGATAAAAACATTAAAATATGTTTGGTTGGCACTCATTGTCTTGCTAATAATTATTGGTGTGACATTATTTGTACAACGAAAAACATGGATTCCTAAAATGCATGTGCGTGCCTATCGTAAAAAAGAAGCGGATTGGACGAGCTTTGATTCATCTTATCAGGCACTAACGAAACAATTAGTACGTATTGGCTTAAGTCGAAAAAATGGCGAGACATTACGAGTGTTTGCTGAACGGGTGGATGCCGCTTTAGAAACGGAAGAAATGCGGAAGTTAACAGCGGTATACGAGCAACATATTTATAGCAAGAATACGCAGGATGTTGACTACGTTAAACTGAGAGAAAGTTGGGAATATTTAATCAATCGCACTATCAGTTGATTTTAATGGACACAAAGAGTAAAATGAAAAAAATTATATATGATTAGGATGGCTTTCATATAAGTTCGAAAATAGGGTTCGGATGTTTCTACGAAATCACCGTAAATGATTTCTCTATGAAGGTGAATGTTTTGGTTAGGTGAGGAGTTTTTATAAATCACTTTTCTTTGTTACGCATTCCCCTTTATATATCATGAACTTATGGACGCGTAGGAAGTTTTTTACTTTCATACGCGTTTTTCTTTGAACCTATGAAAACGTCCTTTAAAAATACAAGAAGAGGTGGAAATATTGTCAGCAAGCCCTTTATTAGAGCAAGAAAAAATCGTCGTTCTAGACTTCGGTAGCCAATTTAACCAATTAATTACGCGTCGTATTCGTGAGTTCGGTGTCTTCAGTGAATTACATCCACATACGATTACAGCAGAAGAAATTAAAGAAATGAACGCAACAGGTATCATCTTTTCTGGTGGTCCTAACTCAGTTTATGATGAGAATGCTTTCCATGTAGATCAAGCCATTTTTGAATTAGGCTTACCAATCCTAGGTATTTGCTATGGTATGCAATTAATGGCATATACTCAAGGCGGTAAAGTTGAAGGCGCTGAAACACGTGAATACGGTAAAGCGGAAATTCAAGTGACTGCTGCAAATAAATTATTCGGTGAATTACCAACAGAACAAATCGTCTGGATGAGCCATGGCGACCACGTAACAGAAGTACCTGCTGGCTTTGAAATCATCGCAACAAGTGCATCATGCCCTATTGCTGCTATGGCAAACGTAGAACGTAAATTATATGCAGTTCAATTCCACCCAGAAGTTCGTCACTCTGTATATGGTAACGATTTACTACGTCAATTCGTATTCGATATTTGTGGTGCTAAAGGCGATTGGTCAATGGCGAACTTTATCGAAATTGAAATCGCAAAAATTCGCGAAATTGTTGGCGATAAAAAAGTATTATGTGCACTTTCAGGCGGAGTAGACTCTTCTGTCGTTGCAGTACTTATTCATAAAGCAATTGGTGATCAACTTACATGTATGTTCGTAGACCACAACTTAAACCGTAAAGGTGAAGTTGAACAGGTTATGAAAACTTTCACGGAAGATTTCGATATGAACCTAATTAAGATTGATGCACGTCAACGCTTCATGGACAAACTTGCAGGTGTGTCTGATCCAGAGAAAAAACGTAAAATTATCGGTAACGAGTTTATTTACGTGTTCGATGAAGAAGCTTCAAAACTAGAAGGTATGGATTTCCTTGCACAAGGAACTTTATACACAGACATCATTGAATCTGGTACATCTACTGCTCAAACAATTAAATCTCACCATAACGTAGGTGGTCTTCCAGAAGACATGCAGTTCAAATTGATTGAGCCATTAAAAACATTATTTAAAGACGAAGTTCGTGCACTTGGCTTAGAGCTTGGTCTTGACGAAAAAATCGTTTGGCGTCAACCATTCCCAGGTCCTGGTTTAGGTATTCGTGTACTTGGTGAAGTAACAGAAGAAAAACTTGAAATTGTTCGTGAATCTGACTTCATCTTACGTGAAGAAATCGCAAAAGCTGGCCTTGAACGCGACGTTTGGCAATACTTCACGGTATTACCTGATATCCGTTCAGTAGGCGTAATGGGCGATGCTCGTACGTATGACTACGCAATCGGTATCCGTGCCGTAACGTCTATCGACGGTATGACTTCTGACTGGGCACGTATCCCTTGGGATGTACTAGAGAAAATCTCTGTCCGCCTAGTAAACGAAGTAAAACACGTAAACCGCGTACTGTATGATATTACTTCTAAGCCACCAGCAACAATTGAGTGGGAATAATAGCTAATTGCAAGAGTCCTAAAAGCCCTAGTAACACAGGGTTTTTAGGGCTTTTTTTATATCTGATATGTCCTAAGTGTCGCGACAATTGAACTTTCTGGATCATTTTTACTAGAAATCTTTAGATAATGAAAACTGGCGTAGAGAGGGCAAAATTGCTGGCAAAGTGTTATATATAGTAAACTAAATTTATGTAAAATGATTACGCTGTTGTTTAATTTAGGGGGATTAAAATGGAGAAAAATATAGCGACGATTTATACACTTGCTGTTGGTATGCCGAAAGAATTGGACTATAGTAAAGGGCGATCAATGATTACAGGGATTGAAAAACGGAAAGTGCACGAAGTTTATTTGGCTACCCGTGGATTTGAGGGAGATGATGTGGCAGATAAAAAGCATCATGGCGGACCTGATCGCGCTGTTTGCCTATATCCTGCTGAACATTACGAACAATGGGAAAAGGAACTTGGTAAGGCATTGCCAGCAGCAGCATTTGGTGAGAACTTAACGGTAACAAATATGCTTGAAGCGGATGTTTGTATTGGAGATATTTATAGAATTGGTGATGCCGTCATTCAAATTACGCAAGGACGTATTCCGTGTAGTACGATTGATAAATATACAAAGGCAGACACATTACTTAAACGATTAATTGAAACAGGTTATACAGGCTTCCTAGCGCGTGTGCTAAGTGAGGGAACAATTTGTGCAGACTCGAAAATTGAAATAGTTGAAAGACACCCTGCTCGTATATCGGTTTTACATTGCAACGAAGTATATTTTACAAACAACAACGCACTCGCGATGAAACGTATTCAAGCAGTAGACGCATTAGCGATGGATTGGAAACTAAAATTAGAAAAAAGAATTCAATTATTAGAAAGTCGAGTAGAGAAGTAAGGATAATGGTGTAAATGAGAATGGGAGCTCTTACGTAATGGGTATCTGTGGTTTCGTATTTGTTGCATAAGTACTTCTTACTGTGTGGGAGAAGGGCGAGTAATTAGATATAAAAGCCTTTGACACATCTACATACATTTGAAAAGCGCCCTCTTAAGTGCGCAAACATTATAGGGAGCTTTTTTGGCTAATTAATAGTTAGTTAAATTCATGTTTTTCAAAACAAAAACAAAATATAAAATGTAAAATGGCCGATTATAGCCTTTAATCATTAATAAAAAACAGGAAAAGCAACTTCTATAAGTGTAGTACTTTTCCTGTTTTTTTACGCTGTTTTTACAAAATCAGAACATTAATACCGTATTTTACACGAACTTTCGTATTTTTTTTATAAGAAATGTTCGGAAATGGGGTTGAAATCTAAAAAACGAAATGATATATTACGATTGTAAAGTAAATAAGTCGTCGTATAATGTCGGGAATATGGCCCGTGAGTTTCTACCAAGTTACCGTAAATAACTTGACTACGATTTTAGTTTTTATACGGATGTATAATAACTAATTTATTTCACACATTATTTGTGATGAAATGTATCGTAGACATGCGACTAGTAGAATAGTCAGCGTGTCTTTTTTGTTTTCGATATTGAAGACGACAATACGGAGGATATTTTTAAAATGAAAAAATATTTCATGTTCGATGAATTAGGTACTAATTATCGCCGCGAAATAATTGGTGGTATTACAACATTCCTTGCTATGGCATACATTTTAGCTGTTAACCCAGGGATTCTGGAAAGTGCGGGAATGGATAAAGGTGCTGTTTTCGTGGCAACAGCATTAGCAGCAGCAGTCGGTTCTTTGATTATGGGTATTTTCGCTAAATTCCCAATCTCATTGGCGCCAGGTATGGGGTTAAATGCATTCTTTGCCTTCACGGTAGTAGGGACGTATGGCATTCCTTGGCAAACTGGTTTAACAGGTGTGTTCTTCTCTGGGATTATATTTATTATCCTTTCATTAACAGGTATTCGTGAAACAGTTATTAATGCAATTCCAGCACAACTTAAATATGCTGTGTCAGCTGGTATTGGTTTATTTATTACATTTGTAGGGCTTCAAGGAGCTGGCATTGTTGTTGATAGTCCAGCAACTCTAGTAACATTAGGAGCATTTACAGGTTCAACTCTTTTAGCAGTATTCGGTATTATTATTTCAATCATCCTAATCCTTAAATTCCGAAGCGTCGGTATTTTCTTAGGAATGGTTATTACAGCAATCGTTGGTATGATTACGGGTGTTATTGCAGCACCTGAAGCTGTTGTATCATCAATCCCAAGTGTAGATTCAACATTTATGGTTGCACTTAACCCAATTATTCATGACTTCGGTTCGTTAATAAACGTTAAATTTTTAGTTGTTGTGTTAACATTTTTATTCGTTGACTTTTTCGATACAGCCGGCACATTAATGGCTGTGGCAACACAAGCTGGATTAGTAAAAGACGATAAATTACCACGTGCAAGCCGTGCACTTATGGCAGATGCACTAGCAACAACAATTGGTTCTTTATTTGGTACTTCAACTACTACTGCTTATGTAGAATCAACTTCTGGTGTAGCAGCAGGCGCTCGTTCAGGTTTTGCAGCAGTTGTTACAGCTGTATTATTTATAGTAGCACTATTCTTCTCACCATTACTTGCGGTTGTTACTCCAGCAGTAACGGCACCAGCACTTGTTATCGTCGGTGTGTTAATGGTTTCGTCACTACGTTTAATTGAATGGGATAAATTCGAAATTGCTGTTCCAGCGTTCTTCACTGTTTTAATGATGCCTCTTGGCTATTCCATTGCAACAGGGATCGCAATTGGTTTCGTATTCTACCCAGTAACAATGCTTTTAGCAGGTCGTAAAAAAGAAATTCACCCAATGATGTACGGATTATTCTTCGTATTCCTTGCATACTTTATTTGGGTTCGATAATGTAAAGCCGAAATGGGCTCTGCTTAGTGAAAACTAAGTGGAGCTTTTTTCATTTAAAATTGTTTGAGTGCCTGGCACCAAGGTAAGCCGCGGGACACTACTGACAGAATCCAGAATTGTTTCAGAGACCTGCTACTTATATAATATAGAAGAAACTACTATCGTATATTGACTGAATAGTTTTATTTCAATTAAACACTTGCAAACTATAATGTGAGATGATATATTTAAACACGTTGTTACGAAACAAGCGAACAACATACAGAAAGAAAATAACAGTTGACATCATATTGAATGTATGTTAAATTATAAAAAGTTACTTATTAAGTAGCTAGCAAAATGAACCTTGAAAACTGAACAAGCAAAACGTAATCAATATAGTTTCTATTAACTAACTTCGTTAGTGAACGAAACAAAATTTTGGACATCAAAATTGATGCCAGCAAAACAATTTGAGCTAATCAAATTTCTTTTATGGAGAGTTTGATCCTGGCTCAGGACGAACGCTGGCGGCGTGCCTAATACATGCAAGTCGAGCGAACAGATAAGGAGCTTGCTCCTTTGGCGTTAGCGGCGGACGGGTGAGTAACACGTGGGCAACCTACCCTATAGTTTGGGATAACTCCGGGAAACCGGGGCTAATACCGAATAACTTGTTGT
>NZ_JBNNUU010000014.1:0-58563 GCF_050280025.1 Lysinibacillus sp. NPDC093712 | reverse complement strand
CACACCCGTTCCCATACCGAACACGGAAGTTAAGCTCTTTAGCGCCGATGGTAGTTGGGGGCTTCCCCCTGTGAGAGTAGGACATCGCTAGGCATTCAAAACATCGAAGAGAAATCTTCGATGTTTTTTTGTTTTTGCTAAAGTAAAAAACCCAATCATGAACAGTAATTGAGCACTTACTATTATTTAAAAATTTACATAAAAAGAAAATGAAACTATACCTAATTTGTATCCGTCTATTGAGTAAAATTTATATTTAGTAATTCAAACATAATAGAAGGGGGGATTTTATGGAGCAGTATGAAGCACAAAATATGAAGGAAATTATGCATACATATGGAGACTATTTAATGAGATTATCGTATTTATATGTTAAGGATTGGGCTACGGCTGAAGATATTGTACAGGATGTCTTTATAAAGTTTTTCGAAACACATCATCAATTTGAGGAACGTGCTACATTAAAAACTTACTTAGCTAAAATAACAATCAATCGATGTCATGATTATTTACGTAGCTGGAAAAGTAGAAGACAAATAATTTCTAACTACTGGTTAAATCAAATCGATGCAGAAAAGTGCTCAATAGATAGTGAGATGTTACAACGTTTAGAGAAGCTGGATATTGCTAAAAGTGTTCTACAGTTATCTGTGAAGTACCGTGAAGTAATTATCTTGTTTTATTATGAAGAACTGACCACTGCGGCGATTGGAGAGTTACTGAATCTATCGGAGAATACAATTAAAACAAGATTGAGACGTGCAAGGGAGATGCTAAAACAGAGGCTAGATGAAGCAGAATGGGAGGTGTTACGGCATGAATAAAATAAAGCATGAATTTGATAAGTTATTTAGTGATGAATCTAGATTTTCGGAGGCAAATGAGAAACGAATCATGCAAGAAATAAAAGCTAGAAGAAATACTAGTCATAAACGTTCATGGCAGTATCCTCTTATAATGAGTGGCTCGGTTTTTCTTATCGTATTGCTAGCAGTGATTATCTTGTTTGATTCAAAGCTATCTAAAGAAGATTCATTAGCATTATGGTTACAGGAAAGTGGTGCAGATGAAGTGCTTTATGAAGAAATGAATGTGTTGCAAAAGGAAGATGCTCTTGTTGTTTATAAAGTACAGACGGATTCGGATTTGCTAGTACACGCTACATATTTAATTTATAAAGATAGCGAATGGGTTTTCCAAGACAACTGTACGAATGGATTTGGTACAGAAGATGTAACTGTGCATTATTTAAACTCTAGACAGGCACCTTATTTATATTGTGGTGCAGAGAGAAGCAACGGTTTAAAGAAAGTTATAGTTGGACAACAGGAAGCAAAGATATTGGAGGTATCCAATTCTGGGATGTTTTGGTTCGCCTTTAGCAAGCAACCTGTAGCACGTGTTGTTTACGAATATATTGATGGTTCAATGCAACGTATGAATTCCATAGAATGGTCGTACACAGACATTGATGATAAGGTCCCTGTGCTAGGTAATATGTCGGGACAACAATATAAGGTCCAGTATACAAGTAATGCAATGAATCGGGGTAACAACGAATATACTTCTTATCCGATTGTAGTTGAGCCAAATATTGAAAAACTAAATAGTGGCGACGTTGTTTATGTAAATGCCGAAGATGGAACAAAGACGATAGCACGTATTGTAGGATTACCTGGAGAAAAGATTGCCATTCATGATGGAACGATAATAGTAAATACAATACCCCTAGATATATACTATGGTTTTGCCACACAAATGGGCTTCGATGTGTTTGAAGCATATATCGACAAGCTGAAAGAGGATGGTGCGACTTTTGATGAAAATGAAATTCGTAAATATTTTTTCTGGAATATGGATGAATTGACCCTTAATGCAGACGAATATTTTGTAGCAGCAGATAATTGGGGACACGGAATAATGACGAAAATTACGGATTCTCAAATTATAGGGAAAGTGTTAGGTTATGAAGCAGTAGAGATGTCTAATGAATGGACCGAAACGGAAAGAGCGTTATATGATGCTTTTAGAGAACAAAACGATACGGAAATATTCCGTGATGTAAATCCATTGACGATAGCCCGTGTTCAGTTATATGCGAAGTTTTTAGCAGATGAACAAACCGTGTATCGCCTATATACAACTCGAGAAGACTATACAAGATGGAGCGAGGCAGAACATATGCGTCAACATACACAAATAGAGGCAGAGAGAAATAGATCTTGGGCATTAGAAATGGCGAAAGCGATGAAAAATGGGACATTTAAAGAATTGTCCGATAATGGGGGAGCCATCCTTTTTAAAAACAATGAAAGTGACATGGGCTATCAAATGGTGAAAAATGAAAACGGTATTTGGCAAGTTGCCTTTATGCCAATTCAGTAACTAAAATTATTTACTGTCTTAAATCGGTGAAGCAGCACGTTCGCTATTTAGGTTATTTTCTACACCTTAAATCTTAAGCTATCCTATTTTGTAGGATAGCTCAGACTATAGACAAACTCGAAGTTTTTCGAATTTGTCTATAGTCATTTTTATTTAAAACTAATATAGGGGGTGACTACTGTCGTTGATTTCCGCTACGGGCGGTCGCTTTCCGCGGGCACATCGTAAGCCGCAACCCTCGCTAACGCGCGGTTTGTTGCGTCTTAGGTACTGTGCGTTCTGAGCAGGAGTCGCCCGCCCTCCACTCCAATCAACTTTATATGTATTGCTAGCAGTCTACTATAATGGCTACTTGGACATGGCAAATAGCTTCATAGAGAGGGGATGCTCGAAGAATATGGCAAGACGAAAGTAAGACCAATCAAATCAAAGTGCAAGTAATTTATGAACTAAAGGAAATCTATGAAGTAGTGGAATTAATCAAAGTCGCTGATATTCCAACCCATTTTTTTAATAAAAATAACAAAAGGGATTAAGATTTCTATTCTTAATCCCTTTTGTCGACAAGCTAAGCTATCCTATTTTGTAGGATAGCTTTTTTATCCTGCCATAATCCCGTATAATTAAAGGATAATAAACGGAAAAGGGTGTCTTGTTTTGCAAAAGAAAAAGCCAATTGTAGAAGGTTTAGAGCATTTTCGACAACAACAAAATATATCTTTTCATGTACCAGGACATAAACATGGTGAATTGTCACATCTACCACAAGCCTTTAAAGATGTCATGCGTTACGATGTGACAGAATTAACGGGACTAGATGACTTGCATTACCCTGAAGAGATGATTTTAGAGGCAGAAAATTTACTGGCTGATACATATGGCGTGATGAAAAGCTTTTTTTTAGTAGGTGGCTCTACGGTAGGAAATCTAGCTATGATTTATGCTACATGTAAAAGAGGCGATACGATTATCGTACAACGTAATGCACATAAGTCTATATTTCACGCAATTGAGCTAGTTGGAGCAAAGGCAGTATATGTTTCTCCGCAATGGGATGATCGAACATTAACAGCAACACATGTCTCTTATCACGATTTAAAACAGGCAGTAGATTGTTATCCAGAGGCAAAGGCCGTTGTATTAACGTACCCCACATATTACGGTGTGACATCGAAAGAAATTTCGCAGCAAGTGGCATATTGTCATGAAAAAAAAATACCCGTTTTGGTAGATGAGGCTCATGGTGCTCATTTTAGTGCCTGTTCTTTATTTCAGCCATCAGCATTGACCTTTGGTGCAGATGTTGTTGTACAGTCAGCACACAAAACGTTGCCAGCTATGACAATGGCTTCTTTTATGCATGTGAACTCAGAATTAGTGAGTGTTGATAGCATTCATCACTATTTGCGCATGTTACAATCCAGCAGTCCATCGTATGTATTGTTAGCTTCTTTAGATGATGCACGCTATTATATACAGACATATATGGAGAGTGATGGCGCATATATAATAGAGAAAAAAAATCAATGGGCTGAAGCATTACGTGCAATTGGCTCACTTGAAGTAATTGAAGTAGATGATCCTATAAAGTTATTGCTCCGAGTCAAAGGTTATAGTGGTTATCAATTACAAGAAGCATTAGAAGCTAAGCATGTCTATGCCGAGCTTGCAGATGCACACCAAGTATTACTTGTATTGCCACTTTTAAAGCAAGGGTATAGTTACCCGTTTGCAGATATACGCGTTCGCATTAAAGATGCTGTTACAGCATTATTAAACACTGAAAAAACAGAAATACAAGCTGTTTCCCAAACTGCTTACAATTTTGTAGCTATTACAGAACCTATGTATTCGTTCGATGAAATAGCGAATATGAAGAAGGAATGGCTACCCTATATGCGAACGATGGGACGTACGGCTGCAAGTATGATTATTCCTTACCCTCCTGGTATACCATTACTTGTTCCAGGTGAAAAAATTACAGTGGCTAAACTAAGTCAACTAGAGGAATTACTTGCAACAGGTGCAACTTTCCAAGGAAATCACCGATTAGAAGAAAAAATGATTGAGGTCATTAAATAGTTGGAGGCAATAACAGCATGAAGTGCAATTTATTTATTACATTCGAAGGTCCAGAAGGTGCTGGCAAAACAACCGTTATTAAAAAAATCGCTGAACGGTTATCACTAGAAAATATAGATGTTTTAGCAACGAGAGAACCTGGTGGCATTGAAATCGCTGAAAAGATTCGTACAATCATTTTAAATCCGGAGCATACAGCAATGGATGAGCGTACAGAAGCATTATTATATGCGGCAGCTAGAAGTCAGCATTACTTTGAAAAAGTACGACCTGCTTTAGATGCTGGAAGAATGGTAATTTGTGACCGATTTATCGATTCATCATTAGCTTACCAAGGATATGCACGTGGCATTGGTGTAGATGAGGTACTTTCCATTAATGAATTTGCAATAGGGAAGAAATTACCGGACTTAACAATTCTATTTGATATTTCTCCAGAGGTTGGTTTAGCACGTATTCATGCACATGGTGACCGAGAAGTGAACCGTCTTGATGTTGAAAGTCTGGCTTTTCATCAAAAGGTGCGTGAAGGATATTTACAATTAGTAAAACGTTATCCAGAACGCATAAATGTTGTCAATGCAGACCAAAGTATTGAGCGTGTAGTTGAAGATGTATGGGCAATATTGTACGAAGCAATACAGTAAAAACATGAAGTCGGCTACCATTTTGTGATATAATGGTAACATACGGTGACAGATGAACTGCATCGGATAGAAGAGGACCTTTCCTATAGAAGAATGCAATTTAACTAATTATCATCGGTTACACAAATCAATGATAAAATAAAGTAGTGAATTTCTCTAGCTCAATTTATACTTCATGGTATTAATACGAAAGCCTAATTAATTTTGTGCTTTTGTTTTAATTGAAGTTGCTGTTTTTGAATAAATTCTATCAAGGCCAATTATATAAAAGGGGTGAGTGCGAATGAAGTTAGTCGTAGCTGTGGTACAAGATCAGGATAGTAGCCGCTTATCGAATGCTTTAACGAAAAATCAGTTTCGCGCAACAAAATTAGCGAGTACAGGGGGTTTTTTACGCTCTGGTAATACGACGTTCTTAATTGGAACAGAAGACTCTCTCATACCCAAAGTTTTAGATATTATCCGTGATAATTGTCGAGCGCGTGAACAGTTGGTTGCACCTGTTTCGCCATTAGGTGGTAATGCAGATTCCTATATACCATATCCAGTGGAGGTAGAGGTAGGGGGCGCTACTGTATTTGTTTTACCGATTGAACAATTTCACCATTTTTAACGGTATAAAAGATAATGATGTTGTTCAGTAAGAATTGCCAAGCAGACAGTACGAATTCACAAATAAAGATGAATTTTATAAGATAGCAATTGGGGGCGAAAGCAGCTTGAAGATCAATCAAGATTTACGTGTCGGGTTAAATACTAATCGTACAGAGCCTCTTCAAAATAATAATCAAAACAACCGATTCGGTGATATGGTCGTTAAGCAAGGTTCAAAATTGCAAACTGAACAATTAACACGATTGTTGGGGGATATTTCTACTGCTGGTGACCGTGTTGCAAGATCCCGGAACTTACGAGAGCTTGCTCGTTTTAAAATGCTTGTGAAGCGTTTTTTACAGGAAACTGTAGAACATGGAATGGAATTAAAACAATCACATACATGGAATCGCTTTGGTGAGGGAAGACGATTAAAGATTATTGAAACAATTGATAGTCGCCTTGTGGAACTTGCACAAGATATTTTAGACGAAGAAAAAGAAGCGATTGACCTTCTCGATAAAATTGGAGAGATTAAAGGTCTATTAATTAATTTATATATGTAAAACCCGTGTCTTGTTCACTTGTAGGCGCGGGCTTTTTTCAAATTGATTCAGTAGGGTTTTAAATATTAAAATTGGTGGAATGTATTTCTACTGAAATAAATTTACTTGTACAAGTCTAAAAGGCTTTATTGATATAGGAAGGAATTTAATAAGAAATGGCGAAGAATGTTGAAGAGCTTTTCACACTACAGCCAGTCGTAATGAAGCAGCTTCAAACGATTTTTGACAAAAATAGATTAGCCCATGCATACATTTTTGATGGCGAAAAAGGGACAGGAAAAGTGGATATTATGCGTTTTTTTGTAAAATTAATGCTATGTGAACATCCACAAAAAAATGTTCCATGTGAAACATGTCGAAATTGCAGACGTGTAGATTCGGGGAATCATCCGAATATTCATCAAATTTATCCAGAAGGTCAATTTATTAAAATTGATCAAATACGTGATCTCATTGCTGAGATGAAGATGATGGGTGTAGAGCAAGGACGGAAAATTTACGTACTCCATCATGCAGACCGCCTCAATATAGCATCAGCTAACATGATTTTAAAGTTTTTAGAGGAACCGGATGGGGAAGTTACGGCTATTTTGTTAACAGAGCAGATGCAATCGATATTACCTACAATTCGTTCGCGCTGTCAGCATATTAAATTTCAAAAAATGCCTAGACAATTATTGTTAAAGCATTTGCAAGAAAATGAAATTCCCCACTCCATGGCTTCTACAGTTAGCATGATGACGAACGAGCTCGAAACAGCTATTTTTTTAGCAAAAGATGAGCAGTTTGCACAGGCTCGAAAAACAGTGTTAAAATTAGTAGAGGCAATTCACCAAAATGTACATGAAGCAATGATTGTTGTGCATGAGGAATGGTTGCCACTATTTAAGGAAAAAGGCGAAATGGAGCAAGCATTGGATTTACTACTATTTGCTTACCGTGATATAGTGTCAATAAAAGCTAATCCCGAAGCAGCTTGTACTTATCCAGACATGTTACAGACTTTTAAAGAAGCTGCGTTACATTCGACTTTCGAACGCCTATCTAGTCAAATGGAGGCTATTTTACAGGCGCGCGCATCTTTACAGCGTAACATGAATAGGACGTTAATGATGGAGCAGCTAATGCTTAATCTGCAGGAGGGATATACATTTGTATAACGTAGTAGGAATCCGCTTTAAAAAAGCGGGTAAAATATATTATTTCGATCCAGCATCATTTCTACTAGAAGACAGTCAATATGTCATTGTAGAGACAGCTCGCGGTGTAGAATATGGTAAGGTAGTTGTCCCTCAAAAAGTAGTAGGGGAAAATGATGTCGTATTGCCACTTAAACAAGTACTACGACCAGCAGATGAACGGGATCGTATTCAAGTTGAAGAAAACGCAATCGAGTCAAAGCGGGCATTTGAGCTAGCAAGTGCAAAAATCATAGAACACAAACTAGAGATGAAACTTGTTGATGTTGAATATACATTTGATCGTAATAAAATAATTTTTTATTTTACAGCAGAAGGTCGGGTCGATTTTAGGGATTTAGTAAAAGATTTAGCCTCTGTTTTTAGAACGCGTATCGAGCTACGCCAAATTGGTGTACGAGATGAAGCAAAATTATTAGGTGGTATCGGTCCATGTGGCCGAATGCTATGCTGTTCAACATTTTTAGGTGATTTTGATCCAGTGTCTATCAAAATGGCAAAAGATCAGAATTTATCTTTAAACCCATCAAAAATATCTGGGTTGTGTGGTCGTTTAATGTGCTGTTTAAAGTATGAAAACGATGAGTATGAAGAAGCAAAAGAAGGTATGCCAGATGTTGGTGAAATGACAATGACACCAGATGGCCGCGGAAGAGTTGTAGGTTTAAATGTGCTGGAAAGAATTATTCAAGTATATTTACAAGAGCAGGAGCGCACGGTTGAGTATACACTAGAAGAACTGCTGGCATGCGAAAAAAATCTTATATAAGATAGAGAATTTAACGAGGTGGCTTGGGTGAAGGACCGTAATTTCTTAGATACCGTTATGGAGTTCGAACAACAGCTCGAAGCAATGCAGGAGCAATTTGGTGCATTGAAGCAATTTGTAGCGTTAATGATGGAAGAACATAAGGCACTCGAAACAGAAAATCATCACCTTCGTTCACGTCTAGAAGAACTACTTTCTAAAGAGAACACCGTACAGGCTGCAGATGAGAAGAAAGAGATTCCATTAGATATTGGCGAGGGATATGATAACTTAGCACGTCTATACCAGGAGGGCTTCCACGTTTGTCATGTTCATTTTGGGAGTTCACGTAAAGGTGAAGACTGTCTGTTTTGTCTATCATTTTTAAATAAGCAAAATGTGTAATAGAAGACTGATTCCCGCTTCGGTGGTGTCAGTCTTTTGTTTTGTATAGTAGGAGGAAGGTTCGTGGAAAATTGGTTAAAGGATGATGAAAGGCTAGATTATTTGTTGGCAGAGGAATTACGTATTATTCAAAGCCCATCTGTCTTTTCTTTTTCATTGGATGCAGTGCTACTTTCGAAATTTGTCAATGTACCTTATTATAAAGGAAAAATTGTTGACTTGTGCTCGGGTAACGGTGTCATACCACTATTTTTAAGTGCCAGAACGAAAGGACAAATTACAGGTGTAGAAATACAACCACGTTTATTTGATATGGCAGAGCGAAGTATTCGTTATAATAACTTAGAGGAACAAATCCAAATGGTCCTTGGGGATGTAAAGGAAATTCCATCACAATTAGGAGTGGAAAAATATGATGTGGTAACTTGTAACCCGCCATATTTCTTAGCTCATGAAGCGAGTGATAAAAATTTAAGTGAACATCATGCTATTGCACGACACGAACTACATTTAACACTCGATGAAGCGGTTCAGTCTGCAAGTAAATTATTAAAGCAAGGTGGAAAAGCAGCATTTGTTCATCGACCTGGCCGCCTTTTAGATATTGTCACTGCGATGCGGGCCAATCGATTAGAACCAAAACGAATGCAGCTAATTTATCCGAAAGCGGGGAAAGAAGCCAATACCTTATTAATAGAAGGAATAAAGGATGGTAAACCAGATTTGAAAATATTACCCCCACTGTATGTCTATGATGCAAACAATGAATATACAGCAGAAGTGAGAGAAATGCTCTATGGAAAAAACGAATAGCCATTTCTTCTATGTATTAGAATGTGCAGACAAGTCGTACTATGCAGGTTATACAAATAATATAGACAAGCGTGTTGCCGCACATAATGCAGGTAAAGGTGCTAAATATACAAAGGCAAGGGGACCTGTAGAATGTATATATGTCGAAGCTTTCGACACAAAACAAGAAGCGATGCGAGCAGAATATGCTTTTAAGCAGTTAACACGGACGCAAAAAACCAAATATATAGGGAGGGATAAATCGTGAAATCACAAAAAAGTACGATGCACACTCAACAAGGATACTTATATCTTGTGGCAACACCAATTGGAAATTTAGAGGATATGAGTGTACGTGCACTTCGTATATTAAAAGAAGCGGATGTGATCGCTGCTGAAGATACACGTAATACAAAGAAGCTTTGTAACTATTTTGAAATTGATACACCACTTGTGAGTTACCATGAACATAATATTGATGCTGGGGGAGAGAAGCTATTAGGCTTTTTGCGAGAAGGGAAAACGGTAGCATTAGTTAGTGATGCTGGTCTACCTTGTATTTCTGATCCTGGAGCAGATATTGTCGTGAAGGCAATCGCTGAAGGAATTGCGGTAGTACCAATACCAGGTGCCAATGCAGCAATATCGGCTTTAATTGCGTCAGGATTAACACCACAGCCATTTTTCTTTTACGGTTTTTTAAACCGGGGAAAAAAAGAGAGACGACAGCAATTGGAGCAATTAAAAAATCGACAAGAAACTATCTTATTTTACGAAGCGCCACATCGTTTAAAGGAAACGTTAAAGGATATGGAATTAATTGTTGGTGATCGTCGTATTGTGCTAGCACGTGAGCTGACAAAGAAATTTGAGGAATTCCTTCGTGGTACCTTAACGGAAGCGGTTGAGTGGTCACAAACCGAAGAAATTCGAGGGGAATTTTGCATTGTTTTAGAAGGAAATCAAAACGCAGAAGAGGACAAGCAAGAAGAGGCATATTGGAAAGATATGAGTGTTGTGGAACACGTCGATTATATTATTGCTGAAACAGACGTTACTTCTAAGGAAGCAATTAAAGAAGTTGCAAAACTACGTCAAGTAGCAAAACGAGAAATTTATAATGCTTATCATAGTGAGTAAGTGCCAATAATTGCGGGGTTGTCTCAATAGAGGCAACCTTTTTTGATTGATTATTACAAAATTTTACAAAATGTTGTAATTTTATTTGTTAAAATAAAATATTTAAAATTGATAATAATTGTAAAAAAGAGTAATCTTAATAAAAGATGTCTGACATGGACATTATAAGGGAATCATGTATATTACTTTTCCATTATAAAAAGAAATTTTTATCAAATAATAAAAACACCTAAATCTTTGTTCTCGATTTAGGTGCTAGAAAGAAATTATTTTTTTAGGCTAGATTGGATTTCTTTCATTAACATTTCTGCGCCTTCAGGACTTAAAATTAATTTGCCTCCAACTAGACGGAAGTTATCATCAGAAACTTCGCCAGTAACAGCACATGTCATATTAGGCATATATTTTTTTAGGATGATTTTGTCATCATCTACGTAGATTTCTAAAGCGTCTTTTTCAGCAATACCTAATGTACGGCGAAGTTCGATTGGAATTACCACACGACCTAATTCATCGACTTTACGAACAATTCCTGTTGATTTCATAATTATTTTTCCTCCTATAAATAAAAGTTATATTGTATTTCGTCAAATTTCGACATTATTTCTTTGTCTGATAGTTATCATACCAAGTAATGCCATAAACGTCAATTAATTAATACAGTAATAATCTCTTATTTGTAAAAATTTTTGAGAAGAAAACTGTTATTTCAATTTTTTTAAAAGGTTTTTATTATAGATTTTATTTTATAGTAAAAAAGCTTCTTATAAAATACATTAAATGGATTAGTATAATATTCGACAATTTTCGCATTCAATAAACTTTCATTGAAACGAATTTCGTACTTCGATAGAATAGATATTATACTGTGAAACATTGGAGGCAGTTCTCGTGAGCGAACAAAACAAAACATTCTATATAACAACCCCGATTTATTATCCAAGTGGAAAATTTCATATTGGTACTGCGTACACGACAGTGGCGTCTGATACGATAGCACGTTATAAACGTTTACGTGGATATGATGTACGTTTCTTAACAGGGATGGATGAACACGGACAAAAAATTCAAGAAAAAGCAGCAGAAGCTGGCAAGCATCCTCAGGAATATGTAAATGAGATTGCCGAAGCAGCAAAAAAACTTTGGTCATTAATGGACATTTCATATGATGATTTCATTCAAACAACAGAGGAACGTCATACAAAAACTGTCGAAAGGATTTTCCAAAAGTTTTTAGATAACGGCGATATTTATAAAGGTGAGTATGAAGGCTGGTACTGTACACCTTGTGAGTCATTCTTTACAGAGACTCAATTAGAAGATGGTAAATGTCCAGACTGTGGACGTGCCGTACACAAAGTGAAAGAGGAATCTTACTTCTTTAATATGAAGAAATATGCTGATCGACTATTAGCTTATTATGAAGAAAATCCTGATTTCATCGAGCCAGAATCACGTAAAAATGAAATGATTAACAACTTTATTAAACCAGGGCTTGAAGATTTATCAGTTTCACGTACTTCATTCGATTGGGGTATAAAAGTGCCTGGAGACCCAAAACACGTAATTTATGTTTGGGTAGATGCGTTAACAAATTATATTACTTCTTTAGGGTACTTATCAGATGATGAAACGTTATTTAATAGATATTGGCCAGCGGACGTGCATGTAGTTGGAAAAGATATTGTACGTTTCCATACAATCTATTGGCCAATATTCTTAATGGCTCTTGATTTACCATTACCTAAAAAAGTTTTCGCACATGGATTTATTATGATGAAGGACGGTAAAATGTCTAAATCAAAAGGAAATGTTGTATATCCTGAGATGCTGATCGAGCGTTATGGATTAGATGCAACGCGTTACTTCCTATTAAGAGAGCTTCCATTTGGCTCTGACGGTGTATTTTCTCCAGAATCGTTTGTTGAGCGAACAAATTTCGACTTAGCAAATGATTTAGGCAATTTATTAAACCGTACGATTTCAATGATTAACAAATATTTTGATGGCAATATTCCTACAGAAAATCTTCAATCTACTGAATTTGATGAGGCATTAAAAGTGCAAGCAGAATCAGTACGTATTAAATATGAAGAAAGTATGGAAAAAATGCAATTTAGTGTCGTATTAGCCGACCTATGGACGCTAGTATCACGCACAAATAAATACATTGATGAAACACAACCATGGGTTCTTGCTAAAGATGAGGCGGATAAACCAAAATTAGGGGCTGTTATGCGAAATTTGGCAGAGAGCTTGCAACATATTGCAGTCATGTTACAACCATTTATGACATCTACACCGACACGTATTATCCAACAATTGGGTCTAGATGACAAATTCTTAGCATGGGAAACAATTGAAACATTCGGTAATACTATTCCAGCAAACATTAAAGTGGTAGAAAAAGGAACGCCAATTTTCCCTCGTTTAGATAGCGAAATTGAAATTACTTATATTCGAGAGGAAATGCGTGGCTCAGTAAAAACTTCTCAGGAGGAAGAACCTAGCGTAGAATCAAAAGCTGTTGAGGTTCCAGAAATTCCGGAAATTTCAATTGATGATTTTATGAAAGTTGACTTACGTGTGGCAACGGTTACAGCATGTGAGCAAGTCCCTAAAGCAGATAAATTATTAAAGCTTCAGGTTGACCTTGGTTATGAGCAACGCCAAGTAGTTTCAGGTATTGCAAAGTACTATTCTGCTGAAGAATTAGTCGGGCAAAAAGTAATCGTAGTTGCAAACCTAAAACCTGTTAAGTTACGTGGTGAATTGTCACAAGGAATGATATTAGCTGGCGAAAAAGATGGAATTTTAAAGCTTGCATCCGTTGATCCAAAACTTGAAAATGGTGCAAAGGTAAAATAAAAAACGAAGAATGGCCTGCTGAGTAGAAAATATTCAGCAGGCCATTGTAAATTTGGACTAAAAATGGCTATTTAATTATTTTAGGATAATTTATGCAATGCGTAAATTGACGAATTTTAGGTATATGGTAATAGTTATGGCGAATATATATATGTGTATTGTCACAATACTAAATTGTTTGTAACAAATTTGTAATACTGATGCAAAATATGAAATAATAATTTTTAATAAAATCAATGTTAGGAGAATGGCAATGTTTATCGATACACATGTACATTTGAATGCAGAGCAGTATAAAGAAGACTTACAAGAAGTCATCGATCGAGCTCTTGAAGCAAAAGTTGAAACTATGGTAGTTGTAGGATTTGATCGTAAAACGATTGAAAAAACTATGGAATTAGTAGAGCAATATGATTTTATTTATGGTGTTATTGGTTGGCATCCAGTAGATGCCATAGATTGTACTGAAGAGGATTTAAAATGGATCGAAGAATTGGCAGCACATCCTAAGGTCGTCGGAATTGGCGAAACGGGATTAGACTATTATTGGGATAAATCACCAAAGGATGTTCAACAAGCCCTTTTTCGCAAGCAAATTCATTTAGCGCAAAAAGTAAATTTACCAATTATTATTCATAACAGAGAGGCAACAGCAGATGTAGTCAACATTTTGCGCGAGGAAAACGCAGCTTCTGTTGGAGGTGTAATGCATTGTTATAGCGGAAGTGTAGAAACTGCCCGTCAATGCATTGGGATGAATTTTATGATTAGTCTTGGTGGACCAGTGACTTTTAAAAATGCACGTATGCCGAAGGAAGTCGCAATGGAAATACCTTTAGAGCATTTAATGATTGAAACAGATGCGCCATATTTAGCGCCACATCCCTATCGCGGTAAACGTAACGAACCAGCATTGGTGCCGTTAGTTGCAGAGGAAATTGCACGTTTAAGAGAAATATCAATTGAGGAAGTTGCTCAAGTAACGACTGCCAATGCAAAAAAATTTTTTAGGATTGACGATTAACTAGCTAAAGTGCCTCCAATACTGTGTTTGCGGTTGGCTAAAATAGCATGGTCAAATTTTTTTGAAATACAATCGGGTTGACAGTGCTAATTCTAGTCCGTATAATCCAACTTTGTATTAAGGAGGCGTTTTTTCATGTCAAATAATTCCATGAAAAACTTGTTCTTAGGATCATTGAGGAGTAAGCAAACAGTGATAAGAATTGTTTCACTTGTCCTGTTTGTATCAGTAATTTCATTCGTACTTTACCAAGGTACTAAAAAAACCGTAACGCTTAGCGCTAACGGGGAAGCAATTGAAGTAGCAACACATGCCAAAACTGTAGAAGAACTATTACAAAATCAAAATATAGACGTAGCAGCGCATGATAAAATATCACCCTCTCTGAATGCCAAAATTGTTAATGGATTAGCAATTACTTGGGAACAGGCAAAAGAAGTAACAATTTCAGTTGATGGAAATCAGTCAAAAGTTTGGACAACTGAAAAACTAGTGAAGAACATTTTGAAGGAAGCAAATATCGAAGTATCAGAGCATGATACATTAAAGCAAAGCTTGGATACAGAAGTAGGAGCAGATAACAAAATCGATATTCAAAAAGCGTTTCAGGTAACGCTTGTCGATGGTTTAGAAAATAGACAAGTTTGGTCCACTTCGACTACGGTCGCTAACTTTTTAAAACAACAGGGAATTCAGCTAAATGAATTCGATCGTGTCGAGAATAATCTGGAGGACGTTATCACTCCAGAGAGTAAAATCGCAGTAGTTCGCGTAGAAAAGGTTATCGATGTAGTGGAAGACTCATTAGATTTCGCAATTGAAAAGAAGCAGGATGCTTCTTTGCTAAAAGGGAAACAAAAAGTAGTAACTACGGGCGAGAAGGGTAAAATTTCTCGAACGTATGAAGTCGTTAAAGAAAACGGCAAAATTGTCGCGAAAAATTTACAATCTGAAAAAGTCATAAATGAGCCAAAGAAACAAGTAGTTGCCGTTGGTACTAAACAATTAGTAGCAAGCACTACAACTGTGTCTCGTGGTTCAGCGGAGCCATCTAGTGGAAAAGAGTTTTATGTAACTGCAACCGCGTATACACCTTACTGTAAGGGTTGTTCAGGAACATCAGCTACTGGCATTAACTTACGTTCAGATTCTGGCTTAAGGGTAATTGCAGTAGATCCATCTGTTATTAAACTAGGCTCAAAAGTTTGGGTTGAAGGCTATGGAACAGCGATTGCTGGGGATACTGGTGGGTCAATTAAGGGTAATAAGATCGACATACTAGTACAATCAGATGCACAAGCTCGTAATTGGGGACGCAAGAAAGTGCGTATTAAAGTATTAAATTAAAAAAAATGTAAAAAATATCAAAATGTTTTCACTAAGCATTGGCTTTCCTGTATTGACTGGCAGGAAAGCTTTTTTCTTGTATACGACGCAATAGCTTTGTATTTCTGTACAATCATACAGGGCAGTTGTAAAATGGTCTGAAGATAAGGTAGAAAAGAGGAGCCTTTTTGCAAATACAAGAAGTGATTGTCGTTGAAGGAAAAGATGATACAACCGCCATTAAGCGAGCTGTTCAGGCAGATACGATTGAAACGAATGGATCTGCTATTTCAGAAGAGACGCTTAAACGTATTCAGCATGCACAGGATAAACGAGGTGTCATAGTGTTCACAGACCCTGATTATCCAGGACGCCGAATTCGAGCAATTATTGAACAACACGTACAAGGTGTTAAACATGCCTTTTTACCAAAATCCAAAACAATTGCGAAGAATGGTAAAGGTTTAGGTATTGAGCATGCGGCAGATGAGGATATTCGTGAGGCGTTAAGTCTTGTTTATACGCCAAATAGCACTGAGCCCATTGCTGATGATATTACACTAGAAGATTTAATGACTGCTCGCTTAATTGGTCATCCATCGGCGAAAAGCCGCCGAGATCGTCTAGGAGAAATTTTAAATATAGGTGCAACAAATGGTAAACAACTTCATAAAAGATTGAAAATGTTTCAAATAACAGAACTGCAATTTGGTGCAGCTGTCGCACAGGTAGATCAGGAGGAAAATAATGCATAAGGATATTGCAACACCGATTCGAACACAGGAAATTTTGAAGAAATATGGATTTTCGTTTAAAAAAAGTTTAGGCCAAAATTTTTTAATTGATCCAAATATTTTAAGAAACATCGTTAGCCATGCAAATTTAACGGAAAATAGTGGCGCAATTGAAGTGGGTCCAGGCATTGGCGCATTAACAGAGCATCTAGCACGTAGCGCAAAAAAAGTCGTATCGTTTGAAATAGATCAGCGCTTATTACCAGTACTAGCAGATACGTTAAGTCCATATAATAACGTGTCTATCGTTCATTCGGATATTTTAAAGGCTGATGTGGCGAAGGTCATTGAGGAAGAAATGCCAGGCATTGAAGATATTATGGTTGTAGCTAATTTGCCTTATTATGTTACGACGCCTATTTTAATGAAATTGCTAAATGATCGTTTACCAATTCGTGGATTTGTCGTGATGATGCAGAAGGAAGTCGCTGATCGCATTACAGCAAAACCAGGAACAAAAGAATATGGTTCACTATCTATTGCAATTCAGTATTATGTAAAGGCTGAAATTGCTATGACCGTGCCGAAAACTGTTTTTATGCCACAACCAAATGTAGATTCAGCAGTTATTCGCCTTATTAAGCATAATGAGCCACCGGTAAACGTTATTGACGAGGATTTCCTTTTCGTCGTAACACGCGCTTCATTTGTACAGCGCCGTAAAACAATTTTAAATAATTTACAATCGGCTCTACCAAATGGTAAAGCAAACAAAGAAAAAATAATTGCAGCTTTAGAATCTGTGAATATAGAGCCAACTCGTCGCGGTGAGACGCTGTCAATTCAAGAGTTTGGTAAGTTAGCGGATGCCTTATATCCAACCTTTGCAAATTGAAAAAATATGTTACATTTTCAGTCGAAATTAAAAAAAACGTATTTTTTTAAAAAAAATAAGTTGACAACATTTATAAAGGGCTGATAAAATATTATATTTTGTTGACATTTTTGGGCGTATCCCTTATACTAGTTAATAGTGAGGTGTAAGCGAAAATGCCAAAAACTTTAGCGGACATTAAAAAGTCGTTGGATTGTCATTTGGGTAAACGTTTGCAGTTAAAAGCAAACGGAGGTCGCAAGAAAACGGTCGAGTGTGCAGGGATATTGCGTGAAACATATCGCGCAATTTTTGTAGTTGAACTTGATCAAGAAGACAATACGTGCAAGCGCGTATCGTATAGCTACACAGATATTTTAACTGAGGCAGTAGAGATTACATTTTTAGACGAAGCACAGGCTGCTGTCGCGAAATAGTTTCTAGTACTTATTTCTATATTTTGAAGCACTCATGTATGTTAAAAACTACATGAGTGTTTTTCGTTTTATCGGACATACTAATTTCGTCAGTTGTTAAAGGAGGAGTTTGCATGCCTAGAAAGGGAATCATGTCACCTCGTTTAAAAGAAGAGATCGCCAAAGAACTTGGATTTTATGATGTTGTGCAAAAAGAAGGTTGGGGCGGAATTAAAGCTCGAGATGCTGGTAATATGGTGAAACGTGCCATTGAGATGGCGGAAAGAGCAAGCAGTGAGCAAGAGCGTAAGTAGTGTACTTCGCATAAAATAACTTGCTTACATTTTTTACTTCATTCAGCTAGGAATTGAGCCGATGCTGAACACAACAAAACAACTGACGAGAGAGAACCGTTTTTAAAACGGTTCTTTTTTCAGTTTGCTTTCTCATTATGGTAAAATAAAATGAATTATCTTGCGCGAAAAATGAACGGCTGTTTATGCGTGTAGTATATGAGGGAGGAAGTAAGATGCTTTATGTAAAGGCGCCTGCAAAAATTAATTTAACATTAGATGTTCTATATAAACGACCAGATAATTATCACGAAGTGGAGATGGTCATGACGACTGTCGATTTGGCAGATCGCATTAGCTTAGAATCTCGAGAAGATGGAGTAATTGAAATTATTTCAACGGATAATTTTGTACCAAATGATCACCGCAATTTTGCTTACCAAGCAGCGCGTCTTATAAAAGATACATACGGCATTAGACAAGGTGTATCCATTACAATTGAAAAAGAAATACCGATTGCGGCAGGTCTTGCAGGAGGCAGTAGCGATGCAGCGGCAACGCTAAAAGGTTTAAATGAGCTTTGGAATTTAAAACTATCAATAGACGAGCTAGCGGAGCTCGGTGCTAAAATCGGTTCAGACGTTTCTTTTTGTGTCTACGGAGGTACTGCACTAGCAACTGGGCGAGGGGAGAAAATTCAAGAATTACCTGCACCGCCAAGCTGTTGGGTCGTGTTAGCTAAGCCTAAAATCGGGGTGTCAACAGCAGAAGTATATGGTGGCTTAAAGGTTGAAGGGCTTGAGCATCCTAATACAAAGCAAATGATCCAAGCAATTGAAACAGAAAGTTATGAGCTATTATGTGCATCTTTAGGAAATGTTTTGGAAACTGTAACATTTAAGTTACATCCGGAAGTTATTATGTTAAAAGAACAGATGAAACGTTTTGGGGCAGATGCGACGTTAATGAGCGGAAGCGGTCCAACGGTCTTTGGTCTCGTGGATACTGAGGCCAGAGTGAGCCGAATATACAATGGCTTACGAGGTTTTTGTGAAGAAGTATATGCTGTGCGCATATTAGGGGAGCGTAATACGCTTGCTTAAAAACGCATAATTGTGTTAATTTTACCTATAAATATTCGTGTTTAGGAGAGGGTCGCATGAAATGGAAGCGTAGTGAACGACTAGTTGATATGACGTACTATTTACTAGAACATCCACATCAGCTGATCCCGCTAACTTATTTTTCAGAATTATATCAATCCGCAAAGTCTTCGATTAGCGAAGATTTAACGATTGTTAAAGAAACTTTCGAAGAAAAAGGAATCGGGTTATTGGTAACAGTGCCAGGAGCAGCAGGTGGTGTGAAGTATATTCCTAAAATGTCCGAAGAGGAAGTTCGTTTAGTCATCCAGGATTTAAAAGCTGAGCTTGAACATTCAGATCGTTTGTTACCTGGTGGCTATTTATTTATGACGGATTTATTGGGCAATCCAGATTTAATTAATCGAGTTGGGAAGGTTTTTGCATCTGCATTTGCTGACCAGCAAATCGATGTTATTATGACAGTAGCAACAAAGGGAATATCTATTGCCCATGCCATTGCAAGGCATTTAAATGTTCCAGTTGTTGTCGTTCGTAGAGATAGCAAAGTAACAGAAGGCTCTACAGTTAGTATAAACTATGTATCTGGTTCTTCTCGAAGAATTCAGACAATGGTATTATCTAAAAGAAGCATGAAAAGTGGACAGCGTGTACTTATTACCGATGACTTTATGAAGGTCGGTGGTACGATGAACGGCATGAAGAATCTATTAGAAGAGTTTGACTGTCAATTAGCAGGCATCGCTGTGCTAGTTGAGGCAGAGCATGCAGACGAAACTTTAGTAGATGATTACTATTCACTTGTAAAGCTTCATGAGGTCAATGAAAAAGATCGTACGATTGCATTAAGTGAAGGCAATTATTTTACAAAAAGGGAGAAATGACAAATGAATGTAGTATCTACAACGAATGCACCAGCAGCAATTGGACCATATGCACAAGGAATGATCGTTAACGGGATGTTTTATAGTTCAGGTCAAATTCCATTAACTGCAGCAGGCGAATTAGTAGAGGGTGATATTGTCGCTCAAACACACCAAGTATTTGCTAATTTAAAGGCAGTACTAGAGGCTGCAGGCTCATCACTAGACAATGTAGTAAAAACAACAGTCTTTATGAAGGATATGAATGACTTTGTTGCAATGAATGAAGTATATGCAAGTCATTTTGGAGAGCATAAACCAGCTCGTTCAGCAGTGGAAGTAGCACGTTTACCAAAAGATGTGAAAGTAGAAATAGAAGTTATCGCAATCGTAAAATAAAAATTAGTAGCCCTTTAAAAGAACAGAAGCTCTTTTAAAGGGCTTTTATTCTTTTATTATAGATTTATACTGCCATTGCTTTACGTTGCGTGTGGCGGCTTCTGCCCTGCACTCTGTAAGCCACAACTCGCTAACGTGCGGTTTGTTGCGCATTACGTTGCGTGCTGTTCTACGCAGAAGTCGTGGCGTTTTACTCCAACCAGCTGAACACGTTGGTAGCGTAATTCTAATTTAGTAGCATTAATTTTTATGAACAGGCTGAAAGCTCTATTATAGGGCTTTTATTACCTAGCTGTAGCATATGCCTTCTAATTCTAAAAGAGGCGGATAAAAACTAAATATGCACTGATTTCAGAGTGGGCTTAAACCTCTGCTGAAACAAATTAATGAATCCGTTGCATGTCACAGATTTTTAAGAGGGGCTTTTCTAGAAGGCTAAAAAGGAGTAATAATCCCGCGTAATTAATTATTTTTAAAATTTTGACAAACAATTGTCAAATTTACCGTAAACTAGAGAAAATATTATAACGAATTAAAAATGAAGTATTCAAATTTTTTAGAAAATTTGGTAGACTATAAAAAGGGAAATATTCGGTAATATGAATATAATATTTTCATTTAGGCATCTAAGATGAGAGGTGGTGAGAAAATGGAAGTTACTGATGTAAGATTACGTCATGTACAAACGGATGGTCGCATGCGTGCGATTGCTTCCATTACACTCGACAATGAGTTTGTGGTACATGATATCCGCGTTATTGATGGGAATACAGGCTTATTCGTCGCTATGCCGAGTAAACGTACACCAGATGGCGAATTTAGAGATATTGCGCATCCTATCAACTCGACGACACGTAACAAAATTCAAGAGATTATTTTAAATGCTTATCATAACTCTAGCGATGTGCCAGAGTCGGAACAAGCAGCTGAATTAGAAGGAATTGGCGTATAGTTTTATGAAAATAAATGCTCGTTTAAAGGTTATTTACAAATAAGTATCCTTTTGGCGGAAGAAAATAAAAAGAACTCTTCAATCATTGAGGAGTTCTTTTTATTTTTCAAAAAAGAGAAAAACAGCAAATTGTAGTGTATAGCTCATTACATTCGAGCATAAGGTGTGTTTGATTTAGGAATTCACCGTTTAGTCAATTCTACATGCCTTGAAAATAGATGAATTTTGCTATATAGTCATAAGAGAAAATGAGCGTATTGGAGGACTTACTGATGAGCAATATTTTTGCTGTCATTTTGGCTGCAGGTCAAGGTACACGTATGAAGTCCAAATTATATAAAGTGCTCCATCCAGTATGTGGGAAACCCATGGTACAGCATGTAGTGGATCACATACAAACGTTAGATGTGAACCGCATCGTAACGGTTGTAGGACATGGTGCAGAAAAAGTAAAACAACAACTTGGAGATAAGAGCGAGTATGTTTTACAAGCTGAACAATTAGGTACAGCACATGCAGTACAACAAGCAGAGTCAATTTTAGGTAGCGAGCAAGGAACAACATTAGTTGTTTGCGGTGATACGCCACTTATTCGCCCTGAAACGATGAAAGCTTTATTTGAGCATCATCAAGCAAAAAATGCAAAAGCAACAATTTTAACAGCTGTTGCTGAAAATCCAACTGGCTATGGTCGTATTTTACGTGGCGATGGTGGACAGGTGGAGCAAATTGTTGAACAAAAAGATGCAAGTGAAGAGCAGCAACGAGTAAAAGAAATAAATACTGGGACATATTGCTTCGATAATAAAGCATTATTTGAAACGTTAAAACTTGTGAAAAATGATAATGCACAGGGTGAGTTTTATTTACCTGATGTAATTGAAATTTTACAAAAACAAGGCGATATCGTTGAAGCTTATGTAACGGATGATTTTGAAGAAACACTCGGTGTGAATGACCGTGTGGCATTGTCACAAGCGGAAGAGTTAATGCGTGCGCGTATTAATGAGCGTCATATGCGTAATGGCGTGACAATCATTAACCCAAATGCTACGTACATTAGCTCAGAAGCAGTAATTGGTCGTGATACAGTGATTCAACCAGGCTCTATGATTGAAGGAGCAACTGTAATTGGAGAAGATTGCTTAATCGGCCCAAATACACAAATTATCGATAGCCGTATTGGAGACCGTACTTCTGTGCATTCATCTGTTGTACGAGAAAGCACTGTAGCGGAAGATACAGCAATTGGACCGTTTGCACATATTCGTCCACTTTCTGATATCGGTAGCCATGTTAAAATCGGTAACTTTGTAGAAGTGAAGAAAAGTAAATTAGGTAACGAGACAAAAGTATCTCATTTAAGCTATATTGGAGATGCTGAAATAGGTAATAACGTCAATGTTGGCTGTGGTTCTATTACAGTAAACTATGATGGGAAAAACAAGTTCCAAACAATTATTGAAGATGATGTATTTGTAGGATGTAATACTAACTTAGTAGCGCCAGTGAAAGTTGGAAAAGGTTCATTTATTGCAGCAGGATCTACAATTACAAAAGAAGTTCCTGAGGATGCACTAGCAATTGCGCGTGCAAGACAAGAAAACAAACCGAATTATGTAAGCAAATTAAATTCAAAATAATTATCAAATAAACAGGAGGCCATCATGCCGTATCAATATGCAAACTCACAATTAAAAATATTTTCACTCAATTCTAATAACCCACTAGCCCAAGAAATTGCGCAAGAAATGGGAGTTGAATTAGGGAAATCTTCAGTTAAGCACTTTAGCGATGGAGAGATTCAAATTAGTATTGAAGAAAGTATTCGTGGTTGTGATGTGTTTATCGTGCAGTCTACTTCTGCACCTGTAAACGAACATTTAATGGAGCTTTTAATTATGGTAGATGCTGTGAAACGCGCATCTGCTCGTACAGTTAACGTTGTAATGCCTTATTATGGTTATGCTCGTCAAGACCGTAAAGCAAAAGCGCGTGAGCCAATTACAGCTAAATTAGTGGCAAACTTACTTGAAACGGCTGGTGCAACACGTGTTATCGTTTTAGACTTACACGCACCACAAATCCAAGGTTTCTTCGATATTTTAATTGACCACTTAATGGCGGTACCTTTACTTTCTGATTACTTCAAATCTAAAGGTATTCCTTCTGAGGAAATCGTAATTGTTTCACCTGACCACGGTGGAGTAACGCGTGCGCGTAAAATGGCAGAACGTTTAAAAGCACCGATTGCAATTATTGACAAACGCCGTCCAAAACCAAATGTTGCGGAAGTGATGAATATCGTTGGTAATGTTGATGGTAAAGTGGCAATCTTGATTGATGATATTATCGATACTGCAGGTACAATTACAATTGGCGCTGACGCTTTACGTGCTGCTGGTGCAAAAGAAGTATATGCTTGCTGCTCACACCCAGTACTATCAGGTCCAGCAATCGAGCGTATTGAAAACTCTGCGATTAAAGAATTAGTAGTAACAAATACAATTCAACTTTCTGAAGAGAAAAAATCACCAAAAATTACAGAGCTTTCAGTAGCTAAATTAATGGCAGATGCAATTTCTCGTGTATACGAAAACAAATCAGTAAGTACTTTATTCGATTAATTTTAATTAGAATAAATATATATTTGATATAGCATAATGTGTGACAAAAAAAGGACAAATCTACATTTATGAGTAGATTTGTCCTTTTTGTATAGCTATTAAGTTTGAATATTCGAATTAAAGGGTATAATAGTATTTGTTACTGTGTAATATTTACGCTCATTAAAAAATAGAGATGTAAATATTATAAAAGCCTTTAGCGACTGTCATAAACAAATAACAGAAGGTAGCATTTTTTATATTGAATTCTGTAATTGGTATGTGGCAACAGTGTTAAGGCATAAATAATTTTTCTTGGAAGGGGAAGGTATAGTATGAGTACAGTCTTAAGTGTAAATAAGCGCGAAGCTGGGCATCGTTCGACATTAACCCAACTTAGAAAAGGGGGAGCCATTCCTGCTGTTATTTATGGCTACAAACTAGATTCAACCCCAATTTCTATTTCAGCGAAAGAATTTAGACAGTTCGTTCAAAAAAACGGGCGTAATGGTGTCATTCCGGTGGAGTTAGATGGTGAAAGGGTAAATGTCGTTGTATCAGAAGTACAAAGATGTACACTGAAAGATGAAGTGAATCATGTAGATTTTTTAGCAATTAATATGTCTGAAGAATTAGAAGTAGACGTAGCGGTAACACTTGTTGGAGAATCAGCTGGTGTAGGTGAAGGTGGCATTTTAATGCAGCCGAATTTGGAAGTTAAAATAAAAGTTAAACCTACTGATATTCCAGATACATTAGAAATTGATATTACGAAACTAGCAATTGGAGAAAGTATTATGGTAGCGGATATTCGCGATCATGTAGATTTTGAAATTGTGAACGAAGATGATCATATTTTAGTAACAATTATGGCGCCAACTGTTTCTGTAGACGATACTGAAGTAGAAGAAAGCGTTGAGTCATAAGATTAAATGTATGTTTGAAGGGAAAGCTATCGAGGAAGTCGTAAAAGACGGACTTGATAGCTTTTTTTTGTTGTAGTAAAAATAAACGGTTTTTACGACGGACCGATAAATTTTTATCATACATATATTTGTTCATATCGGGGATGAACGAAATGTTTTCTTATAGCTCAGTATGGTAAAATAATGACTATTAGATTGAAAGAAGTGAGGTACTTATGAAAATTATCGTTGGTTTAGGAAATCCAGGTAAACCTTATGAGCATACAAGACATAATATTGGGTTTGATGTAATTGATGCATTAGCTAAAAAGTGGGATGCACCGTTAGCAACTTCAAAATTCAATGGCATGTATGCGACAGTACATCGTCCTGAAGGAAAGGTTCTACTTGTTAAGCCTTTAACATATATGAACTTATCAGGTGAATGCGTTAGACCTCTCATGGACTATTTTGATATTGATGTAAAAGATTTAATTGTAATCTATGATGATTTAGATTTAGAAACAGGAAAATTGCGTTTGCGTCAAAAAGGTAGTGCGGGTGGACATAACGGCATTAAATCTTTGATTCAACATTTAGGAACACAGGAATTTAATCGAATTCGTATTGGTGTGAGTCGTCCACCGGCTGGTATGAAGGTAGCGGATTATGTGCTATCAAAGTTTTCTAAAGAAGACAATATTGTTATGGCAGATGCTATTGATAATAGTGTTAATGCAATAGAAGCGTCTCTTTCAAAACCATTTCTTGATGTGATGAGCCAATTTAACGGTGCATAATCTTTTTCCAAAATGTCTATACTTTAAGTAGTAAGTTGCTTAAAGGAGGATGATTTGGAGATGGCAATTCGCTACCGTTGTAGGCATTGTGAAGTAGAAATAGGAACACTACCATTTGATGCAGATGATACAATTCGGAAGTTGCATATTTTCGAATTAGGTGAGGCAGATGATTATGTTGAAAAGGATCAACATGGGCAAACGACTGTACACTGCATTTGTGAGCAATGTGAGGATTCGCTTAGACAATATCCAGATTATCACGCACTCAATAAATGGATTCAATAGTGGAAGGATGCTTTGGCGCACATTGCGTGCGTTCAAAGCTTTTTCCGTTTTTATTTTTTGAAGTAGAAATAAACGCTGCTTTCAATAGTAATGCAAGGATAATAAACATGATGTATATAAGTGCGTTATGTTTTCTAAACCGAGAGTTTAATGACTAGGACAATTACACAAAGGTGAACTTGATAATTAGACAAATGAAATGTGTAATATTGTACTAGATTGATAGTATGAAGCACATTGAATAATTAGAATTTTCGCGCTGAAAGGAGCTTTTGACTGTGGAAGTTTTACGACAGATTGTGTCGCAGGACAAACATATCACATCATTTTTACAGGAGATTCAGAGCGGCAATACAGCATCTCAGCTCATTACAGGTTTAACAGGAAGCGCACGGCCAATTATGGTCGATGCGTTATTTGACCATGTACAAAAACCAATTTATATTGTGTCACCCAATTTATTGCAGGCACAAAAAATGGCGGATGAGCTCGTAGGGTTATTAGGAGAGGAATATGTCCACTATTACCCAGCAGATGAGTTTATTGCTGCTGACTTATCAGTAGCCTCTCCGGAGCTTCGAGCAGAGCGTATTGCAACGCTTGATTGTTTAGCGAGAGGTGAAAAAGCCATTTACATTATACCTATTGCTGGTTTGCGAAAAATGATGCCACCGAAAGAACATTGGATACATTATTTTTTACAGACGGCCGTAGGCGAGGAAGTACAAATAGAGGAATGGCTCCAAACGCTCGTAGCGATGGGATATGTCCGTAACTCAATGGTCACTACGCCTGGTGAATTTGCGTTGCGTGGAGGCATTTTAGATATATATCCTCCGTATTTAGAAGCACCTATTCGAATAGAGTTATTTGATACGGAAGTAGACTCGATTCGCACATTTTCTGCAGATGATCAGCGTTCAATAGATAAATTACAAAAAGTGCGTATTTTACCTGCGTCAGAAGTCATTTTGACAAAGGAAGAACGAATAGCTTTAGCAGGTCGTTTAGAAATTGCGTTAGCGACAAGCTTGAAAAAAGTAAAGAAACAGGAGACGAAAGAGCTTCTGTATCAACATATTCAATACGATATTGAACTGTTGCAACAAGGAAACCTCCCAGATTTCGTTAATAAATATGGCTCGTTGTTATATGATAAAACGGCTTATTTAGGTGATTATTTTGCACAGGATGGCATCGTGTTATTTGATGAGCTTGGCCGCATTCAAGAAGTAATGGATGCATGGGAGCGTGAAGAAGAAGAGTGGTTTTTATCACTGATTGAAGAGGGGAAAATGGTACACGATGTGAAGCCAGCCTTTTCTTTAAAGGAGATTTTGGCAATGCTGTCACAGCAGAAGCTATATTTCTCATTATTTTCACGTACGTTTGCTGGTATTACCTTTAATAAGACAACTAATTTTTCATGTAAGCCGATGCAGCAATTCCACGGGCAAATGGCATTATTACAAAATGAAGTTGAACGCTGGCAGCTTGGTAAATTTACGGTCCTTATCATAGCTAGGGATAAAAACCGCGTGAATCGTGTACAGCAAATGCTCGAGGAATACGATATTCATGCAACAATTGGGGAGCCGACTGAGTCTGGCCTCTATATTGTAGAGGGCGGATTATCAAGCGGATTTGAATGGCCTTTGCAGCGTTTGGCAGTCGTAACAGAGGATGAATTATTTAAACAGCAAGCAAAGAAAAAATCACGCCCTCAAAAAATGACAAATGCAGAACGTATTAAAAGCTATACAGAAATTAAGCCGGGCGACTATGTCGTGCACGTGCACCATGGGATTGGGAAATATATCGGTGTAGAAACACTAGTAGTCAATGGGACACATAAAGATTACTTGCATATACGATATCGCGCAGATGATAAATTATATGTGCCTGTGGAGCAAATCGATTTAATTCAAAAATATGTGGCATCTGAAGATCGCGAACCGAAGCTACATAAATTAGGTGGAGCTGAGTGGAAAAAAGCTAAAGCAAAGGTTTCCTCTGCCGTTCAAGATATTGCAGATGATTTGATTAAGCTCTATGCTAAGCGTGAAGCGGAAATAGGGCATGCTTTTGCGCCTGATAATGATGATCAACGTAATTTTGAGACATCATTCCCTTATGAAGAAACAGAAGATCAGCTACGTTCAATTATTGAAGTAAAGCGTGATATGGAACGAGAACGCCCAATGGATCGCCTAGTATGTGGCGACGTAGGATATGGCAAAACAGAAGTAGCCATTCGTGCGGCATTTAAAGCCATTCAAGATGGTAAACAAGTTGCCTTCCTCGTGCCTACGACGATTTTAGCGCAGCAGCACTACGAGACGATCCGAGAGAGATTCCAGGACTTTGCAATTAATGTTGGTCTACTATCGCGCTTCCGTACGAAAAAAGAGCAAGTAGCAACGTTAAAAGGTTTAAAAGACGGGCAAGTTGATATTGTAATAGGAACTCATCGAATATTATCTAAAGATTTAACGTTCCAAGATCTTGGCCTACTCATTGTAGATGAGGAACAGCGCTTTGGTGTTACACATAAGGAAAAAATTAAACAGCTGAAAACGAATGTCGACGTGTTAACTTTAACAGCAACACCTATTCCAAGAACATTGCATATGTCTATGGTTGGTGTACGTGATTTATCGGTTATTGAAACGCCTCCTGCAAACCGTTTCCCAGTGCAAACTTATGTTATGGAGCATAGTGGTGCACTAGTACGAGAAGCAATTGAGCGTGAAATGGCACGTGGTGGCCAAGTATTTTACTTATACAATCGAGTGGAGGATATGGCACGGAAGGTTGACGAGATTCAAACGCTTGTCCCTGAAGCGCGTATCGGACATGCACACGGTAAAATGACTGAATCACAATTAGAATCTGTCATCTTAGCCTTTATTGAAGGGGATTATGATGTTCTCGTTACGACGACAATTATCGAGACTGGAGTAGATATTCCTAATGTTAACACGCTTATTGTCCATGACGCAGATCGAATGGGTTTAGCGCAACTGTATCAATTACGAGGTCGTGTAGGTCGATCAAATCGAGTAGCATATGCATACTTTATGTATCAGCGTGATAAAGTACTGACAGATGTAGCAGAGCAACGACTACAAGCTATTAAAGAATTTACGGAGCTCGGATCTGGTTTTAAAATTGCTATGCGTGACTTATCAATTCGTGGAGCTGGTAATTTATTAGGTGCACAGCAACATGGCTTTATTGATTCTGTTGGCTTTGACTTGTACTCGCAAATGCTAGAAGAGGCCATTGCAGAACGACAAACTGGCGTGAAAAAAGAGGAGAAGCCAGAGATAGAAATCTTACTGAACATCGATGCTTATATTCCTGATACGTATATTCCGGATGGTTATCAAAAAATTCAAATGTATAAACGCATTAAAGCGATGGACCAAGTGGATGAATACGAAGAGATTATTGAAGAATTGCAAGACCGTTTCGGTGATTTACCAATTGAAACAGCGCGTTTACTGCGTATTGCACGGATGAAAATTTGGGGCTTAGAAATGGGCGTTTCCTCTATTAAAGAAAAGCAAAAGGTTATCTCTATTTTGATATCTGAAGAGGGTTCTGCAAAAGTAGATGGTAGTAAAATTGTAACTGAAACGATGAAATTTGAGCGAGCTGTTGGCTTCGGTATGGATAGTATGCAGTTGATATTGACAATTGATGAGCGTAAATGCAATAAATACCATCATTTTGATATATTAGAAGAAATAATGCAGATTATTGCAAAATCGAAAAAAAATATGTGAAAAAAGGCTGAACTTGTTGACAAATTGGCAAGTTCAGCCTTATTGTATGAAAAGACAAATTTTTATTAAAAAAAATAATGTTGGATTCAAAATCCTTTTCGTTCATTTTTTGCATAGATTGTCTTGAGAAAAACCATACTATTGTTGTAGAAAAATTTTAATGAATACGAAAGCGAGGCAGTTTAGCATGAAAGCAACAGGAATTGTTCGTCGTATAGATGATTTAGGACGTGTGGTAATACCGAAAGAAATTCGTAGAACGCTACGTATTCGCGAAGGTGACCCGTTAGAAATTTATACGGACCGTGAAGGTGAAATCATTTTGAAAAAGTATTCTCCAATTAATGATTTAGGAGAATTCGCACGTGAGTATGTAGAAACATTGTATGAAACGCTAGGTACTCCAGCGTTTGTAACAGACCGAGACGAAGTAATCGCTGTTGCAGGGATTGGCAAGAAAGAATATATCAATCGCCGTATTACATCTTTTGCAGAAGGTTTTATGGACGAGCGCTCAACAAAAATTGAGAAAATGGAAACAACTATTGAAATTGTTCCTGGACAATATGAGCAAGTTAAATCATATTGTGCAACACCAATCATGGTGAACGGTGATCCAATTGGTTGTATCATTGTTTTATCTAAAGTACATTTTGTTGGTGAAGTAGAAGTAAAAGTAGTGGAAACAGCTGCTAATTTCTTAGCAAAACAAATGAATAATTGATGAACATCGAAAGTTATTGTCATGACTCTTTTAGGGTAAACAATAACTTTTTTTGTATACATAATGCTGTGGCGATAGCGGAAACAGTGTTAACGTGAGCGTCATACTTTTGAGGTATGCTATACTATTGGCATTGTTAAATGAAGGAAAGAGGACAATTTATGTCGGAACGATTTGGTATGAAAAGTTACATGAAGGGTGCGGCATTACTAACCATTGCAGCCCTCATTGTGAAAGTTTTAAGCGCAATTTATCGTGTACCTTTTCAAAATCTAGTTGGTGACGAAGGATTTTACATTTATCAACAAGTATATCCTGTAATATCCATCTTTGTAGTATGGACATCAAGTGGTTTTGCGGTAGCTATTTCAAAAATGCTTGCAGATAATGATTGTATTGTAGATGAGGAAGAACGTACACAGAAAAGACGAAGCATTATGCGGATTATTTTTCGTTATTTAACGGTGCTGTCATTCGTGTTTTTTGGTGTTTTATTTGCTGGAGCAGATGTACTTGCGAAAATGATGGGTGATGCCAATCTTGCGCTATTACTACGCACAGGATCTTTTATTGTATTAGTAATGCCGGCACTTGCTATTTTTAAGGGTGGCTTTCAATCGAGAGGGATTATGGAGCCAATTGCTTATGCACAAGTACTGGAGCAAACGGTAAGAGTTTCCGTTATATTGGCTGGTACGTTTATAATTATGACGACGACAAAGTCCCTCTATGGGGCAGGACAAATGGCTATTATTGGGACGGTCATCGGAGAAGTAGTTGGCTTATTATTAATTGCGTTTCTTTTTAGAAAACGCTTTGGTTCTTTTATTGGCAAACAACAACAACGAATAGCAAGCTTTCCTGTGTTAAAAGAGGTGACATTGCTAAGTTTAAGTGTGAGTATGAGTAGCTTGTTATTGCTTGGCTATCAGCTTGTCGATTCATTTACTATTTTTTCGCTACTTATAGATAGTGGAATGGACGAGACATTAGCTAAGGAAACAAAAGGTATTTATGATCGCGGACAACCATTGGTGCAACTAGGAGTTGTCATTGCAGCCTCATTATCCCTTGCTATTGTGCCACTTGTTGCACATATGTCTAACAAGCAAAATGGGCGCAGTGCGATGCCGTTTATGCAGCTTACGTATAGGGCTTCTGTATTGTTTGGCTGGGCAGCTTCACTAGGGCTAATACTAGTCATGCCTTATATTAATGCAATGTTATTTAAAACAGATGCACTATCAGAAGTACTCATGTTATATGTTTTACAAATTGTACCGTTGTCAATTATTTTGACATTTACAGCTATTTTGCAAGGTTTTGGGAAATTAAAAATGCCAACTCTATTTTTATTTGTAGGTTTTTTATTAAAAGTATTACTAAATGTCTTCACAATTGCACCGTTTGGTGTTCTAGGCGCTGCTGTTGCTAATAATGTGGGACTTTTATTCACAGCATTAGCGCTCGTGTTGTACTTAAAGAAAATTACAGGTATTCAATTGGCACCTGCAAGCTTTTATCAAAAGCTTGGCATTGCATCATTATGTATGTCAGTGGTCGTAATACTTTGGCTTCAATTTACCCCAGCTTTGTTAAATGGATTTTTATCTGAACGCTTTGTCGCTGTGGTTGCTGGCTTCAGTGCGGTTTGTATTGGCGCAATGGTGATGATTACTTGCATTGCAAAACTACGAGTACTTGCTGAAAAAGAATGGTATCTACTACCTTTTGGTCGTAGAATGGCTGTTTATCAACTATGGTTAAATAGAAAGAAGTAGGTGGAGTTATTGAATACATTAACGATAATTGGCCTTGGCGCTGGTGATTTCAATCAGTTGCAAATGGGCGTTTATAAAAAATTAATAGCGGCTAATAAGTTGTTTGTCCGGACGGTGGATCACCCTGTATTAGAGGAGTTAGCTAACGAAGGCTTACAATTTGAAAGCTTTGACGCTGTATATGAGAAGCATAGTACATTCCAGCCGGTGTATGAAGAAATCGCGCAAAGATTAATCGAGGCTACTGCAATGGGGGACGTGATGTACGCTGTACCTGGTCATCCGCTAGTTGCAGAGCAAACGGTGCAGCTTCTTATTCGAGCAGCGCAAGAAGAAAAGGTCAATGTAGTAATAGAAGGTGGTCAGAGCTTTTTAGACCCTATTTTTGGTGCCTTAAAAATTGACCCAATTGAGGGCTTTCAATTACTTGATGGCACAAGCTTTTCGATGCACGACATTAATATGCGCCAGCACATTTTAATTGCACAAGTATATGATACATTCAGCGCGTCGGAAGTGAAGCTGACATTGATGGAGAAATATGATGATGAATATCCAGTAACGGTCGTGACAGCAGCGGGTTCCTCTCAAGAAAAGCTAGTGACCGTTCCGCTATATGAGCTTGACCAAAGTGTTGAAGTAAATAATTTAACAACGGTTTATGTACCTCCGGTGACTTCTCAAGAGGAAGCGTTACGTGATTGGGCAACTTTCCGCCAAATTATTGCTACTTTGCGTGGACCAAATGGGTGTCCGTGGGATCAAAAGCAAACACATGAATCGTTAAAGAAATATTTACTAGAGGAAGCACATGAATATTTAGCCGCTGTAGATGCAGAAGATGATTTTGCGATGATTGAAGAGCTTGGGGATGTGTTATTACAAGTATTTCTACATGCGCAAATTGGAGAAGATCAAGGCTACTTCACATTAGAGGACGTTTTGGCTTCAGTTAGTGAAAAAATGATTCGTCGTCATCCTCATGTATTTGGAGATGCCTCAGTTGAGGATGCTGACGGTGTCATTGCCAATTGGGAAGCGATCAAGGCTGAAGAAAAAGGTATTAGTGACAAGCCGTTATTGGAGGAGGAATATCGTGCATCATCTGCACTGCAAACAGCGTACAATTATCAACAAAAGGCAGCTAAAGTTGGTTTTGATTGGCCAGATGTAGATGGCGCATGGGATAAGTTTGCAGAAGAGTGGCAGGAATTCCGTCATGAAGTAGCGAAAGGGTCTAATATGACGCGTCTCGATGAATTTGGAGATGTGTTATTTACGCTCGTTAATTTAGCTCGCTTTTACAAGCTATCACCAGAAGAGGCCATGCTACATGCAAATGAGAAGTTTGCAAGACGATTTGGCTATGTCGAAGCGAAAGTAAAAGCTAGTGGTAAGCCATTTTCAGATTATACACTGGAACAATTAGATGCTTTTTGGCATGAAGCAAAGCAACTTGAGAAGGAGTAATAATATGCGATTAGATAAATATTTAAAAGTTTCACGATTAATAAAACGACGTACGTTAGCAAAAGAAGTCGCTGACCAAGGTCGTATCACGATTAATAATAAAGTAGCGAAGGCTAGTAGTAGTGTGAAGGATGGCGACGAACTAGCTATTCGTTTTGGCCAAAAAATTGTCACAGCTCGCGTGGAAGAGTTGCGTGACACTGTAAAAAAAGAAGATGCAGCAAAGATGTTTACAATATTAAAAGAAGAGCGTCTTGAAAAGGTTGAGCCTGAATTTATTGATGACGAAGACTAATTTTTACTTTGTCCTCTATCGTGATAACTCCAATGCTGATTTTTTAGGATTCAAACGCTGGCTGAATCAGGTTAAAGATTCCTGCAGATGCCTCAAATTTTAATCGTGCTCGAAAAAAATCTGGGCGCAATTATACCAGTTGTAATTGATTTGCTAGTATCGTTATAAATTTTTCTTAATAAAAGTAAGGCAACTTTCATAAAGTTTGTCATGCTTTTAAGGTTGTCCGCATAAAGTGAACAGAAGCTAGGACGACTAAAGGAGGAAAAAAATGACGCTACATCAAGAAAGTAATCGTTACACAATTCCATCTGGAGAACATATTTTAACGATTCGTAATCGTAAAAGAATGGACATGACTTCTGTAAAATCAATTGAACGCTTTGATCAGGAAGAGTTTTTTATTAAGACGTCCCAAGGGCATTTATTGATTCGTGGAGAGGAACTGCATATCGTTCACTTAGATGTTGACAAAGGGTTATTGACGCTTGAAGGAACTGTAAAAACCTTGCAGTATGACGAGGAGGAAAGTGGCTTCTCGAAAGGTTTCCTTCATAAATTGTTTGGATGATTGTTAGTCAGCAATTCGTTCAGCTATTAGTCATGGTTGTGAGCGGTATCGCAGTTGGATTTATTATTGATAGTGTAAGGCTCATTGTTTTTTCAACTCCAAAAAGGTCAAGCCTCCGAAAGTGGATGATGGTTTTAGAATTGTTGACTTGGATTCTACTCGGAGGGTTAACGTATTATTTATTGTTTTGGTTAAAAGATGGCGCATGGCGGGCTTACGACCCGCTTGCGCAGATTGCTGGTATATTTTTATATCAAACCTTTTTTCAAACCTTTTTACGTTTCATTGCACGTATAATAGTGAATATAACATGGAAACCCTTTTGGTTTATCGTACGTTTAATAATCGCTATTATTCGACAAATCCTACACATATTTATGAAAATGGGTGCATTCGTCTTAAGACCTTTTGTCAAAATTTATTCGTATTTGTCCTACACTTTATTAAAAAAATTTCGATATATCAAGTATAATAAAAGACAACAATAACTTCGGAGGTGCGGGCATGACTAAACGTCATTCATCAAAAGATGAACAACAAAACTACACAAAGCTTGATAATGACTATGTCCGTAACACGGATAAAGCTATGAATCGTAAAGTGCAATCGCGTAAACGAAAAATGCGCCGTATTGTTTTTTTTGCGATTGTGCCAGTCGTCATTATCGCCTTCCTCGTAAATGTTCTAGTCCATCAATCTGAGACGCTAGCTGAAAAAGAAAAGAAAAAACAAGAGGCAACTCAGCATTTGGTAAAAGTAAAAGATGAGCAGGATTCGTTAAATCTTAAGATTAAACAATTAGAAGATGATGAGTATATTGCAAAGCTTTTACGCAAAGAGTACTTCTTATCAGAGGAAGGTGAAATTATTTTCATTATTCCTGAGAAGAAAGATAAAAAAGACGACTGAAAAGCTATGTATTGTTGACACACTTTTTTAGTTATATATAATGAAAAGAGAAACTTATTGAAGTAAAAAGTTTGATTAAATTGATTACATGGCTCAAAAGAGTCGCTTAATTTTTAAGGAGGAGCATTTTTTTTATGTCAATTGAAGTAGGCAGCAAGGTACAAGGTAAAGTAACAGGAATCACAAATTTTGGAGCATTCGTTGAGCTGCCAGACGGCAAAACAGGCTTAGTACACATCAGTGAAGTTGCTGACAATTATGTAAAAGATATCAATGAGCATCTAAAAGTTGGAGATGAAGTTGAAGTAAAAGTGATGAATGTTGAAGCGGATGGAAAGATTGGTCTTTCAATCCGTAAAGCAAAGCCTCAAGCTGAGAGACCAGAGCGTCCTCAACGTCCGCGTCGTGACAATCGTTCTAATGATCGTAACGAACGCCATCAGCCGAAGGAAAACTTTGAGCAAAAAATGGCACGTTTCTTAAAAGATAGTGATGAACGTCTAGCAACATTAAAACGTGCTACAGAGTCAAAACGTGGTGGTCGCGGGGCTAGAAGAGGGTAGTTTGCTGACTGTTTTAATCGTAGAAAAAGTGTATTAAATAGAACGGGGATTAGCTTTTGTTTATAACAAAGGCTAATCTTTTTTGTTTGTAAGCGCAAATTCTATACAATAACTGAGGGCAGTTAGTATTACTGGAATCAAAAAACGTAATTTCATGTAGTTGAAATTACGTGGTGAAGTACGATTTTGGATAGGGCGTATCTATAAAGTTGAAGTCGGTCCTTTTTTCTTCTTTGGAGCTGACACAGACTGCTCCGGAGTTGTTTCAGGTGTCTTCTCCACAGGATTAGTCACCATTTTTACGAGTAAGTACACACCATATATGCTTATGATGAGACCTGCAAGAAGTAAAAAAATTTGAATAGCAAAGGGTAAGTTGATGAGTATTGATACGAGAATGATCATTGAGCCACTCCCGCATGTTAAAGCAGCTTTAGTTAATGAACCCAAAGACGGTGAACCTCCTAGTAACATGTGCATTTTATAATAAGTATGCCATATTTTGAGAAGGTAGGCATACTAAAATGCTAACGTTACTTGTTACTATGTCCGAAACAATAAAAAACGTCTCAGAAGTACATCTGAGACGTTTTTACATGTATGACCCCTACGGGATTCGAACCCGTGTTACCGCCGTGAAAGGGCGGTGTCTTAACCGCTTGACCAAGGGGCCAATTATGGTGGCGGCCGAGGGGATCGAACCCCCGACCTTACGGGTATGAACCGTACGCTCTAGCCAGCTGAGCTAGGCCGCCAAAATATTATTGGAGCGGAAGACGAGGTTCGAACTCGCGACCCCCACCTTGGCAAGGTGGTGTTCTACCACTGAACTACTTCCGCATGTCTTTTTAAAGGACAAGTTAAATAATACAATCCATTAATAAAAGTGTCAATATCTTTATGGAAAAAGTTTAATAAAAATCTAATAAAGTTGAAAAAACGTGTATTAGCTTAATGAAAAGACAAAGAAAGGAAGAATTTGAACGCGAAAATTGACATTAGTACCATAAATACAGTTAATAGTGGAATATTGCGAAAAATTATTACTGCAAACATGTACAGCTACCCATTTTTTTAGTAGTTACTGACAATTATCGTATTTATGCATATGTATTCGTCGAAATGTTTATATTTTTTTTTGCCATCGTCAGACAATCTTTCCACACATAATTTCTTATAATAACGAAAAAGTGTAGAAAGGGGATTATGAAATGACTAGTGTTGAATGGTATGAAACAGCGAATGTAGACGACCAAAAATCGGGGGCGAGAAAAAGGCAATTATTGATAGGTTCCCTATTTTTTTTAACATCCTTTTTTTTAGCTCAATCTGTTGTGTTTGAAGCAGCTGTACCTTTCTCTGTACCTTTTTGGGCGATAATTCGCAGTAAGTATAAAGAGTATGCGAAATTCGTATTATTTGGCGGTTTAATAGGCTGCTATTTCCTAGGTTTTGGACAAGTCCTCATTCTAGCATTACAAATAGGCATGTACGAGTGTATAATGCGATTCCGATATTGGCGACTCCCTCAAAGCATTGCCGTTTCTCTCGCTGTACTAAGCGTGCAAGTACTGTGGCAGGGCATCATGTACCAGGGTCTTCCGCCTGTGCTTGTGCAATTTTATGTAGGGTGTGAGGTTGCCTTAGCACTTATTATGACATTATTTATGCAAGTGCTCTTCGTCAACTCATATGAGTGGTTTACAAGCAATTGGACATATGAAAGGCTTGGCTCAGCGCTAGTCGTATTTGCAGCTATGCTAACAGGAATGCAAGCGGTCGTCATTAGCTATTTTTCATTGCCGATTTTTTTATTGCAGCTACTAATTTGTTTTGGTGCATTTGTAGGAAGTGTGCCACTAGCGACAGTTATAGGAGCGATACTCGGGACGCTTATCGGGGTGGCCAAGCTATCGTTTACAGGGATGTTATCAGTAGCTACCTTAACAGGTCTTTGTGCAGGTGTGGGAGCGCGTGCAGGGAGGTTTGGTGTTGCGATTGGTAGTATCTTGCCAAGTGTGTTTTTTTTATTTTATGATGCAACATTACCTTTAGATAGCGTGTATTTCACTTCAATTGCTATAGGCAGTATTATTTTTTTAGTTATTCCTAAAAGCTATTCAGATAAAGTACGGAATAAGCTTTTTCCACAACGGGAAGAAGTGTTATTAGCAAGGCAGCATTGGTTGACAGAGCATGTTACATTTAAGCTAGAGCACTTTCAACACTTTGTTCATTTCATGAAAGAGCTAGTCTTTGAACGCTTTATGACGGCACCTGTAGCGGTGAAGGAGGAAGTGGCCCCTATGAATACATGTTTAAGCTGTTTTCGCCATGATCGGTGCTGGGGGGCACAAAATAATGGCATGGACAAGCTTATGACGGATTGGTTTCATATGAAAGGGGTAGGCAAAGAATCAGCTATCCACCGAGTAGAAGAACAAATACGTTATAAATGTGTTAAATCAACGAAAATATTCGAGGAGTTAGATACTGAACTTTATAGAGAGCGTATTAATGGCCAGTATTTTCACGGTAAAAAAATGATTGCACTACAGCTACGTGATATGAGTAACCACCTTAATCAGCTCATCGCTGAGATGAAAGAAGAAACGATTTCATTCGTTAGTGTGGAGAAGGATATTGTGCAACGATTGAAGGATGCCCATATAGAATGTTTTCAACTTGATGTGCTGAGCAATAAAGCGGGAGCAAGAAAAATAGTGTGCGCGTTAGCACCTGCACGTGTCGATTGGGAAGAGGACACAACATTGGCTGAACGTATGATTTTACCAATTTTATATGATATTTTTGATGAACCATTTGAAATTGAAAAAGTAATTGAATGTGATGTACCATTTCGTCACATACAAATAAGCTTTAGGTCAGCTATTAGCTTTGAAGTAGAGTATGATATATATAGTATGTCAAAAGATGCAACACTATATTCTGGAGACTCCCATGCGCTATTCCAACTGCATCCAGGGCTATTTGCAATATTATTATCCGATGGTATGGGACAGAGTAAAGAAGCACAGCATGAGAGTAGAAAATTGATTCATTTAATGCGGGAATGCTTGAATTTCAATATGAATCCCGAGACTGCTATGCATACATTGCATTATGTGATGTCGCTTAAACAACAAGATGATATGTATGCAACGCTTGATTTTGCTCTAGTGGATTTACAACATGGTGATTTATGGTCTTGGAAGGCTGGGGGAATGTCCACCTATATTTTACGAGGTAAAGAGGTGTTGAAAGTAGAAAGTAATGCAGCGCCAGTTGGCTTTTTGTCGATTTCAGCGGTTGAGGCTGAAAAAAGAAAGCTTAAGGCAGGCGATGTCATTCTTATGCATTCAGATGGTCTGTTTTCAAGTGTTGCCGATTGGGATGAACAGGAAGAAGCATTTTTAGCATTCGCACAACAGGTAGCAAGTACAAATAAAACAATCCAAGATAAATTAACAACCATTATGCAGTCCTTCCAGACGTATTATGAAATAGAAGATGACTGTACAGTGTTGATGTTAGAAGTTACCCACGTCGTTCCAACATGGGCGGTATTTAAACCGGTTCAATATTCCATGAGTAAATCTTCATAAAAGAAAACGAAAAGGGGAGGAGAAGCGTTTGTCATTTGAATTAAAAGTTAAACAATTTATTGATGAAGAGCAATTACTACAGCAAGACGATCATCTTCTCATCGCCGTTTCGGGTGGTGTAGATTCAATGGCATTACTCCATTATTTTGTTAAAACAAAAGAACAATGGGGGATTGAAATCGAGGCAGTGCATGTCGATCATATGTTAAGAGGCGAGGCATCAGCGGAGGATCGAGCTTTTGTGCAAAAATATTGTGATAAATATGGTATTGTTTTGCATTCAACAGCGATTCCAATTCCAGAAATTATAGCGTCAGAAAATGGCAACTCACAGCTAGTTTGTCGTAGAGAACGTTATCGTTATTTTGGAGAAATCATACATACAACGATGGCAACCAAGCTTGTAACTGCACATCATGCGGACGACCAACTGGAGTCAGTATTAATGGCCCTGACGAAAAATGCCACGATGAATAGTATGCAAGGTATTCGCTCACAGCGTTTTTTTGAAGGAAAATCATTAATTCGTCCGTTTTTAACGGTTACAAAGTCTGAAATAAGGGAATATTTACAGAAGCAAGGCTTGAATTATCGTGAAGACGCGAGCAATACGAAAGATTCCTACGTAAGAAATCGCTTTAGACACCACGTAGTACCACTATTGGAGGCGGAAAACCCACGTGTAGCTGAGCAGACGAGTCGTTTTACAAAGCATTTGCAAGAGGATGATGCGTATTTAATGACACTTGCGCAAGACATATTTTCAAAAACAGTAAAATTATACAATGGAAATATGTGTAGTATGGAGATAGAAGCGTTTGAAATGGTAGCACCTGCTTTACAAAGGAGGCTCATTTTAATACTATTAAACTATCTTTACAAAGATTCAAATACGATACAAAGTTATGCTATCTTAACTTCGCTTTCAAAGCTTTGTGAAACAACATCTGGGTATGCTGAAATTCACTTGCCAGAAGGTTTTATAGCAGTTCGCCGTTATGGCAAATTGACGATTCAGAAAAGCGAATCATTAGAAAGTGAAATTTATCCTGAAAATGGGTTTGTTTTGACTGCTAATGGAGGGACGATATTAACAAACGGTGTTCGTCTATCTGTCGTTCGGCTATCTGAATTAGCACCTGAATTGCTTACGGACTCTGCACAACTTTTTTACTTCAACGCTAATAAACTTACACTTCCACTCTATATTAGGGCACGTAAGGAAGGAGACCGAATGCTGTTAAAAGGAATGGATAAGCCCAAACGTTTATCTCGCCTTTTTATAGATGAAAAGATTCCTTTAAATGAGCGAAATAGCTGGCCGTTACTGATTTCTCAATCTGACGAGGTCGTAGCGGTAATTGGTGTGCGTATGGGTATTTACTTTTCAACTACCCCGCAGCCAAGCGATGATACAGTGCTCATCGTAGACTAATGGTCTTTGTAAAATATTTCACCTACATACAGGTTGAAAATTTTTGAAACAACACGAGGAGGAATCGATATGTTACAAAATGACATCGAAAAAATTATGATTACTGAAGAACAACTGCAAGAAAGAATCGCTGTGCTAGGTGCCCAATTAACAGAGGAATATAAAGATTCATTCCCGTTAGCTGTTGGCGTACTTAAAGGTGCGATGCCATTTATGACAGACTTGATGAAACGTTTCGATTCTTTTATTGAGCTTGATTTTATGGATGTTTCTAGCTATGGTAATGCTACTGTCTCATCTGGGGAAGTAAAGATTTTAAAGGATTTAAATACAAGTGTTGAAGGGCGTGACGTATTAATTATCGAGGACATCATCGATAGCGGATTAACGCTTAGCTACTTAGTAGATCTATTTAAGTACCGTAAAGCAAAATCAATCAAAATTGTTACTCTTTTAGACAAACCGTCAGGACGAAAAGTAAATCTTGCTGCTGATTATGTTGGCTTCAAAGTTCCAGATGGCTTTGTAGTTGGTTATGGTTTAGACTACGCGGAAAAATACCGCAACTTACCATACATCGGTATTTTAAAACCGGAAGTTTATTCGTTTTAATGCTTAAATATCCGCTCGATTTCACGAGTGGGTACGAGTTAAAGCCTCCAGCGGCTGACATAGGTGTTGTGTTGTTAAGATACAATTCAATTACGGGCACACAAAAGCTGTGCCAAAAAGGAATCACCGGGTGCAAATAGGCTGGGATTTTAATTAGTAGGAATAAATATGTTTAGATTTCGACAAAATTCGAACGAAACTTTTTTTAAGTAAGGCTTTTCGTTGTATGATGAAATCATGATATGTTAAGATTTTACTTATAATTTTTCTGTTTGTAATGAGGAGGCTGGAGATGAATCGAATATTTCGATATACCATATTCTATTTACTGATTTTCCTAGTGATCATTGGTATATTTGGTACTTTCAACGGTGGTAAATCACCGACGAAAGAAATTACTTACCCAGAGTTTTTAGAAGCTCTTGATAAGAATGAAATTACAGAAGCAAAAATTCAACCTGATAAATCAGTATATATTGTTGAAGGTTCCATGAAAGGTTATGAAAAAGGCGAAAGTTTTACAGTTAACCTTCCCCGTGATAACCAATCATTGATGGATCGAATCGATGCTGCTGCTAAGGATAAGAATAGCAATATAGATTTCTTGAAAGCACCAGAAACGAGTGGATGGGTACAGTTCTTTACAGGTATTATTCCATTCATCATTATCATCTTCTTATTCTTCTTCCTAATGAGTCAATCTCAAGGTGGCGGCAATAAAGTAATGAGCTTTGGTAAAAGTAAAGCTAAGCTTTACGATGACCAAAAGAAAAAAGTTCGTTTTACTGATGTAGCGGGTGCAGATGAAGAGAAAGCGGAGCTTGTAGAAGTCGTAGATTTCTTAAAAGATCACCGCAAATTCACTGAAATTGGTGCTCGTATTCCAAAAGGTATCTTACTTGTAGGTCCTCCGGGTACTGGTAAAACATTACTTGCTCGTGCAGTAGCTGGTGAAGCTGGCGTTCCATTCTTCTCGATTTCAGGTTCTGACTTCGTAGAAATGTTTGTCGGCGTAGGTGCTTCACGTGTGCGTGATTTATTTGAAAATGCAAAGAAAAATGCTCCATGTATCATTTTCATTGATGAAATTGATGCTGTTGGTCGTCAACGTGGCGCTGGCCTTGGTGGTGGACACGATGAACGTGAGCAAACATTGAACCAATTACTAGTTGAAATGGATGGCTTCGGTGCGAACGAAGGTATTATTATTATCGCTGCAACAAACCGTCCAGATATCTTAGATAAAGCGTTATTACGTCCAGGTCGTTTTGACCGTCAAATTACAGTAGGACATCCTGATGTAAAAGGTCGTGAAGCAATTCTAAAAGTGCATGCACGCAATAAGCCTCTATCGGATTCAGTCGATTTAGCAGCTGTAGCACAACGTACACCGGGATTCTCTGGTGCCGATTTAGAAAACTTATTAAACGAAGCCGCACTTGTAGCTGCTCGTAAAAGTAAACGTTCGATTAATATGGCAGATATCGATGAGGCATCTGACCGTGTAATCGCAGGTCCAGCAAAAGCTAGCCGTGTTTACTCAGCAAAAGAGAAAAAACTTGTATCCTTCCATGAGGCTGGTCACGTTGTAGTTGGTCTAGAACTTGATGAAGCGGATACAGTTCATAAAGTAACGATTGTACCACGCGGTCAAGCAGGTGGTTATGCGATTATGTTACCGAAGGAAGAGCGTTTCTTCACTACGAAACAAGAGCTTTTAGACCGTATTGCAGGACTACTTGGTGGTCGTGTGGCAGAGGAAATTGTGCTAGGTGAAGTATCTACAGGAGCTCATAATGACTTCCAAAAGGTAACAAGTATTGCACGTGCCATGGTAACAGAATACGGCATGAGTGAAAATCTTGGTGCAATGCAGTTTGGGTCAAGTCAAGGAGGGAATGTATTCCTTGGTCGTGACTTCAATTCAGATCAAAACTACTCTGATTCAGTTGCTTATGAAATCGATAAAGAAATGCAAAAAATTATCGATACGCAATATGAACGTACTAAACGTATTCTGACAGAAAACCGTCAGTTACTTGATTTAATTGCGACAACATTAATGGAAAAAGAAACATTAAATGCGCAAGAAATTGAGCATTTACGTAATCATGGTGTCCTACCAGAACCGGAAGCGGTGGAAAACGATGAAGACGAAGCGCCAAAAGCTGAAGCACAACCGTCATTAGAAAAAGTCGGGAAACCTGTTCTTGAAAAAGAATTGCTAAGTGATGCGCCAACGCCAACAACAGCGGATTTACCAAAAGAAGGTTCGGATCAAAATGATGCTCCAAAAGGAATCGACGAAAAGCGTGAGTAATCACGTAAAAGACTGCTTATGAATTTTCATAAGCAGTCTTTTTCTTTGCCTTTTTTTAGTATGAAGCATTAGGATATAAATAGTATATTATGCATCTGCATAATGGATTGGAGTGTTGAACATGGGAAATGTAACATTGAACAATGGTCTAGAAATGCCTTTAGTAGGCTATGGTGTCTTCCGTGTGCCAGATGGAGATGATTTGGCTGAAGCTGTTAAAACTGCTATCGCAAAAGGTTACCGTAGTATAGATACTGCGCAAGTGTACCGTAATGAGGAAAGTGTTGGGCGAGGAATTCGCGCAGCAATTGATGAAGGACTAGTTTCGCGCGATGAACTTTTTGTAACGTCTAAAGTTTGGAATGATGGACTTTCTTATGAAGAGACACTTGTCGCATATGATAGTAGTTTAGAAAAATTAGGTTTAGATTATTTAGATTTATACTTAATTCATTGGCCAGGCTTAAATACGAACTATATTGATGCATATAAAGCACTTGAAAAAATTTATCAGGACGGCCGTGTTCGTTCGATAGGTGTAAGTAATTTCCATGTGCATCATTTAGAACTTTTATTAAAAGAAACTACGGTTATTCCGGTCATCAATCAGATTGAATTCCACCCTCATTTAACGCAAGAAGAAGTGCGTCACTACTGTAAAGAACACGGTATTCAAGTAGAAGCGTGGTCACCTTTAATGAATGGTTCATTGTTAGAGGAAGAGTTGATTCAACAGTTAGCGAGTAAATACAGTAAAACACCAGCGCAAATTGTGTTGCGATATGATGTTCAGCATGATGTTGTAACAATTCCAAAAACAATGACACCAACACGTATGACAGAGAACTTACATGTTTTTGATTTTGCTTTAACAGATGAGGAAATGGCACAATTAGATGCAATGAACGACGGCCTACGTTGTGGTCCTGATCCTGAAAAATTTAATTTTAAATAACGTTCAAGGAGCTACCTTCTAAAATTTAGAGTAGCTCCTTTTATCGTGAGTAGGAATGCTGTTTCAATGTCTTAAAAGTGTGGTATCATTTTCTAAAGTGTTCAAACTTTATTTGGCGTTCATTGAAGCGCCTTCTAAAAATAAAGTAGGAGCGACTAGTCATGGAAGTGGATTTGCACTACCGTTAAATGCAAATTAGCACATGGCATAAAGGTGAATTTGATATGGAGGCATCGTCCATGATTTTAGTTTTGGATGCAGGAAATTCAAATATAGTATTGGGAGTCTATAATACCAATGACCAGCTAGCTTTCCATTGGCGAATGGTAACAGATCTTCATAAAACAGAAGATGAATATGCGATGCAAGTACTTGCTTTTTTTAATCATGCAGGCATTTCATTTGAACAAATTACTGGCATTATTATATCCTCGGTTGTACCACCAATTATGTTTTCATTAGAATCTATGTGTCAAAAGTATTTTCGTAAAAAACCACTAGTAGTTGGACCAGGTGTAAAAACAGGATTAAATATTAAATATGAAAATCCTCGCGAGGTTGGTTCGGATCGTATTGTAAACGCTATAGCAGCACTGGATGCTTATAAAGCGCCGTTAATTATTGTGGATTTTGGTACAGCGACAACATATTGTTATTTGAATGAAAAAGGCGATTACATGGGTGGCGCTATTGCACCGGGAATTGCGATTTCAACTGAGGCACTTTATACGCAGGCAGCTAGGTTACCGCGTATTGAAATACTGCGCCCTACACATATTGTTGGAAAAACTACCGTTTCTGCGATGCAGGCGGGCATTTTTTATGGTTTTGTTGGGCAAGTTGAGGGCATTGTTAATCGCATGAAAGCACAAAGTAAGGAAGAGCCGCTTGTTATTGCAACAGGTGGATTAGCAAATTTAATTGCTGGAGAGACGCAAGCTATAGATGTAGTTGATCCATTTTTAACATTAAAAGGTTTATATAAATTATATAAACGTAACCAATAAGAAAAGAGGGACTTTTCATTTATGAAAGATTATTTAGTTCGCGGGTTAGGATTCAATGGGCAGGTGCGTGTTTTTGCAGCATGTACAACTGCAACAGTAGGGGAAGCACAACGTCGTCATAATACTTGGCCTGTTGTGTCGGCAGCTCTTGGTCGTTCAATGACGGCTGGTGTAATGATGGGAGCTATGTTAAAAGGTGAAGAGAAAATCACAATTAAAGTCGAGGGCAATGGTCCAATCGGTCCTATGGTGATTGACAGTAACGCACGTGGTGAAGTGCGCGGTTTTGTGACAAACCCTCACGTGCATTTTGATTTGAACGAACAAGGCAAATTAGATGTACGAGCTGGTGTTGGGACAGAAGGTGCGTTAACGATTGTAAAAGATCTCGGCTTACGTGATATGTTCTCTGGACAAACACCGATTGTATCTGGCGAAATTGCAGAAGATTTTACTTACTATTTTGCCACATCTGAGCAGGTGCCTTCATCTGTAGGACTTGGCGTATTGGTAAATCCGGATAATTCAATTCTTGCAGCAGGTGGCTTTATTCTTCAGCTTATGCCAGGCTGTGAAGAAGAAACGATTGATGCAATCGAACAGCATTTAGCAACAATTGAACCTGTATCAAAAATGATTGAAAAAGGTTTTACACCAGAGCAAATTTTAGAGGCTGTATTAGGAGAAGGAAAAGTCCAAATTTTAGATTCAATGCCGGTTGAATTTAAATGTCAATGTTCAAAAGAGCGATTTGGAGCAGCAATTTTAGGCTTAGGTTCACAGGAAGTTCAAGAAATGATCGATGAAGATGGGGAGGCAGAGGCACAATGTCACTTCTGCTTAGAAACATACCATTTCTCAAAAGAAGAACTAGAAGGGTTTATTGATGAGCTCAACGCGTAATCGTAGACCACAACCATCTTCAACATCAAACCAAACGCCTTTATTGCAACGCCGTTTAAAAACAAAACCGGCTTTAATAATTTTTACCATATTATTATTAGGAAATCTTTTATGGTTCATTGCTTGGTTAATTCCAAATAACGGTCAGGAAATCGGTAGCGACGAACAAGTCGCTGCCGTAGATGGCGATGTCATAACACGCCAAGAGTGGATGATTGCTATGGAAGAACGCTATGGTAAAGAGACACTCCAAAATTTAGTGAATGAATCAGTGATGGAAAAGGCAGCCGATAAATATAAAATAAAAGTGTCTGAAAAAGAAATTGATTTAGAGCTTGCGTTAATGCGTTCAGCTCAAGACAAATTCGATACAGCATTGCAAAATTTATCAGCTGAGCAGCTAAAACAGAAAATTCGCTCAGGTCTTATTTTAGATAAAGTACTGACTAAAGATGTAGTTATTAAAGAAGATAGTATTAAAAAATACTATGAAGAAAACAAAGCGTTATACAATACTGAAACAAGCTATCGTACGAATTTCATTGAGGTGGATTCAAAGAAGGCAGCTGACGAAGCGTTAAGTGAACTGAAAAATGGCTCTGATTTTTCTGTGCTTGCACGCGAAATTTCAATTGATAGCGCATCAGCTAGCTTAGGTGGAGATATCGGTTTCCTAACTGAAAAGCAGGGCAATATTGATCCAGCTATTTTGAAGGCAGCGAAAGCTTTATCAGCTAATGAGGTTAGTAAGGCATTTAAGTTAGATAACGGACATTACGGAATTGTGCAAGTTCAAGAAGTAATAGAAGGTCAATCCTTTACATATGACGATGTGAAAGAACATATCGAACGAGAGCTTGCGTTGGAGCAATTGCAACAATCTATAACACCAGAAGCATTTTGGTCGGAGTTTAAGGCAACTTGGTATTATGGTGAGGCAAAGAAATGATAAAAGGAAGCCAGGGAGTATCGTACTTTCTGGCTTCTAATAAATATTCTGAAAATATAAGTTTTATTGATTGACAATTCAACTAAAAAATTGATAAAATACAAAATAAGTAAAACCTATAAAAATAGTAGGGATTAGGAGTGGATTAATAAATGAGTAGATTAGCAAACTCGGTAGCTGAATTAGTTGGTAAAACACCAATCGTGAAATTAAATCATGCAACAGGTGAGAACGAAGGTACTGTTTATGTTAAATTAGAGTATTTTAACCCGGGAAGTTCTGTAAAAGACCGTTTAGCGTTAGCAATGATCGAAGCTGCTGAACAAGACGGTACGTTAAAACCAGGTGGCACTATTATTGAACCGACTTCAGGTAATACAGGGATTGGATTAGCAATGATCGCTGCAGCTAAAGGATATAAAGCAATCTTAGTAATGCCAGAAACAATGAGTTTAGAGCGCCGTAACCTGTTACGTGCATACGGTGCTGATTTAGTGTTAACACCTGGACCAGCAGGTATGAAAGGTGCTATCGCTAAGGCAGAAGAATTATCAGCAGAACACGGATACTTTTTACCACAACAATTCACAAACCCAGCTAACGCGGTTGTACACCGTTTAACTACAGGTCCAGAAATCGTAGAAGCATTTGATGGCTTAAAATTGGATGCATTTATTGCGGGCGTTGGTACAGGTGGTACGATTACAGGTGCTGGTGGCGTATTAAAAGAGAAATATCCAGAAATCGAAATTATTGCTGTTGAGCCAAAAGACTCTCCAGTACTTTCAGGAGGCCAACCAGGTCCACATAAAATCCAAGGTATTGGTGCTGGATTTGTGCCTGCAGTATTAGATACAGATGTTTATTCATCAGTATTCCCTGTGGAAAATGAAATTGCGTTTGATGTAGCTCGTAAAGTTGCGCGTGAAGAAGGAATTCTATGCGGTATTTCTTCAGGAGCGGCGATTTATGCAGCTATCGAAACTGCAAAACGTTTAGGTAAAGGCTCAAATGTTCTTGCAATTGTACCTTCAAACGGTGAGCGTTACCTATCTACACCTTTATATCAATTTGAAGACTAATTTGAATTTAAAAAAGGCTCATCTATGAGTCTTGCAGACTGTAGGCAAACTCGAAGTTTTTCGAATTTGTCTATAGTCCTTTTTTTATTTAAAACTAATATAGGTGATAACTACTGCCGTTGATTTCCGCTACGGTCGGGCGCTTTCCGCGGGCACAACGTAAGCCGCAACCCTCGCTAACGCGCGGTCTGTTGCGTCTTACGTACTGTGTGTTCTGAGCAGGAGTCGCCCGTCCTCCGCTCCAATCAACTAGTGTCAACACGCTCTTTCGAAGGAAAAAGTGAAAATACAGTACAATTATCGCACTTATGATTATATATGATATTTAGAGGTCTACTGCCGTTGATTTCCGCTACGGTCGGGCGCTTTCCGCGGGCACATCGTAAGCTGCAACCCTCGCTAACGCGCGGTCTGTTGCGTCTTACGTACTGTGTGTTCTGAGCAGGAGTCGCCCGCTCTCCACTCCAATCAACTTTATATGTATTGCTAACAGTCTACTATAAATAAAATAATCTATTTGAGGTGATGGAAAATGATGTCGAAGAACTAAATCAATGAACGTAAACAAGTAGAAATGCTGACAATTGACTAATTGGTGCCACAAGACCATTCAGTTGGAAAACTAGAGGCCGCGATTAATTTTTCGTTTATCTATCCATTAGTGGAAAACCTCTACTCATCTTTAGAGCGTCCAAGTATATAAATCGAATTTTGTGCCAATTACCCATTGTTATAACAATGTACAGAATGCAAGAATCATTAAAAACTTATTCAACGATATATATGGGAAACATACGGGGAAGTAGGGAGATGTAGTTAATACTCACCTGAAATTTTTAGCTCGCTGCGTTTTGTGGGATGTGTGACACTCCTGTAGGAAAACCAATTTTTGCGGCAGGCACCACTAAAATTAGTTGGAGACTTACCTGCTGAAAGGGAGTGCATGAAACCGAAATCAACAGTTTGCCTATACTCTAAAGAGACACCTATTATAGGAGTCTTTTTATTTTTGCGTTTTTGTGAAATAAACGGTGCGCTTGTTACTAAATGGTATTTGCATTGTGCTTGCAATCGGTTGTAGTAAGTGGGGTGTTTATAGTTATTTTTTGTTAGCAAAAAAAATTCGCATCTTTTCTTTTTTCTAGTTAAGATGGAATCACATCATATGATTCAAAGGGGAATAGCGACGTGAATACTTTATCAACTAAATCAATGAAGATGGACGCAGACGCGTTTTTTTATAGTTATAAGAAGCAAACAGAACATGAACAAGCCCATGTTTTTTTAGAGAGTGGACGTGGAGGGCACTATTCGATTGCAGCTTGGCAACCTTTAGCAACGGCCCAATCAATTGAAGGTGGTCTGCTAGTGAAGTGGAGAAATGGGAACAGTGAAATGTTAACAGGCGAGCCGCTTGATTTACTAGAACAATTAGTAGCTACCTATCAATTAACTTATGACCATGAGCTACCAGTTTTTCAGGGTGGTGCAATTGGCTTTGTGTCTTACGATTACGCTCGAAAAATTGAAGAGCTGCCTATAGTGGCATCGGATGATTTAATGGTGCCCGATATTTATTTTTATTTATTTGACTGTTGGGCGGTACATGATGTCTCGACAAATGCAGTGACGCTTATGAAGTTAGCAGACAGCGATGTGAATTTAGAAGAGCGCGCGCAAGCATGGCAAGTAGCGGCACAGGAAGGTTTACGTTTACGAAAATTTGAAAAGACAAGTGCTGTTGAAGTGCTGCATGATGAAAATGAATTACTTGTATCATTCGCAGGAACTGATTTTGAAGCTGCAGTGAGAAAAATCCAAACATATATAGCGCAGGGTGACGTGTTTCAAGTAAATTTATCGGTGCGTCAATCTAAAAAGTTAAATGCTACTGCGATGGATGTTTATGAGGCATTACGTACTTTTAATCCGTCACCATATATGGCATATATTGAAGCGCCTGAGTTTGCCGTTGTGTCGGGATCACCTGAGTTGCTAGTGAAGCGCCACGGTAATGAGTTATCAACGCGACCAATAGCAGGGACGCGTCCGAGAGGGAAGTCGGAAGAGGAAGACATTGCATTGGCGCAAGAATTAATTGATAACGAGAAAGAGCGAGCTGAGCATGTAATGCTTGTAGATTTAGAGCGTAATGACTTAGGGAGAGTTTCAGCATACGGTACTGTAGAAGTAGACGAGTTTATGGTGATTGAACGCTATTCACATGTCATGCATATTGTGTCAAATGTACGTGGTGAAATAGCTGACGGCAAGACAAATGCAGATGTTGTGCGAGCAATGTTCCCAGGCGGTACGATTACGGGGGCACCTAAAATTCGTACGATGGAAATTATTGAAGAACTGGAACCGGTACGTCGAGGATTATACACAGGTTCCATTGGCTGGCTAGGCTATACAGGGGATATGGAATTGAATATTGTTATTCGAACAGCATTTGTAAAAGATGGAATAGCTCATATACAAGCTGGTGCAGGTATTGTTATAGATTCTGTTCCAGAAAGAGAATACCAAGAGTCTTTAAATAAAGCAAAAGCGATGTGGCAGGCTAAGGCAATGGCAGAGGAGCGAGCAAAATGATTTTAATGATTGATAACTATGATTCTTTTACATATAATCTTGTGCAGTATTTTGGAGAATTTGGACATGAGTTAATAGTGAAAAGAAATGATTCGTTAACAGTTGAAGATATTGAAAAACTTGCGCCAGATATGATTGTTATCTCACCAGGACCTTGTAGTCCGAACGAAGCTGGTGAAAGTTTAAATATCATTCGATATTTCGCGGGAAATATTCCTATTTTAGGTGTTTGTCTCGGACATCAAGCAATTGCTCAAGTATTTGGTGGACATGTTATTCGTGCTGAGCGTTTAATGCATGGTAAAACATCTCCTGTGTTACATGCAGAATTAGGGCTACATGCAGGTATGCCAAATCCGTTTCAAGCAACACGTTATCATTCCCTTATTGTGGAGAAAGAGTCATTACCAGAGTGCTTGGACGTAACTGCATGGACTGAAGAAGGAGAAATTATGGGTATTCGCCATAAAGACTATCCAATTGAAGGTGTGCAATATCATCCGGAATCTATTATGACGGAACAGGGGAAAAAGCTGCTACGTCATTTTATCGAATTGTACGTACAAGGAGCGAAGCAAAATGCAGTGCTGGATTAATGGAAACTACGTAGCGGCGGATGAATTACGAATCTCACCGTTTGACCACGGCTTTTTATATGGGTTAGGTTTTTTTGAGACATTTCGTACTTACAATGGAAAAGTACTGTTTTGGGATGCGCATATGGAAAGATTACAAGCGGCACTATCGCAATTCCATATTCACATGCCATATACAAAGCAGAATTTGCTTGCTGTTTGTAAACAACTAAATGCAGCGGCGGATGGCACAGATGGTTATTTTCGTGTAAATGTCTCTGCTGGTGAGCATGGTATTGGGTTACAGCCGAGGGAATATACGCAACCAAATGTTATTGTTTTTCGTAAGGAATTACTTGATGCACCTCGTGGGCAGGAAAAAACTGCGCAATGGTTAGAGACAAGACGCAATACGCCTGAAGGAGAGTTTCGTGTAAAGTCACATCATTATGGCAATAACGTTTTAGGGAGATTTGAAATGCCTTCATTAGCCGCACAGGAAGGTTTCTTTTTAACAGAAGCAGGTTATGTTGCTGAAGGTGTTACATCAAATGTTTTCTGGGTAAAAGATGATATACTATATACGCCTTCTCTAGAAGCTGGTATTTTACCTGGGATAACGCGAGCATGGGTAATTGAGCGTGCACAATCACTAGGAATTGAAGTACAAGAAGGTCTTTTTACTAAAAATGATGTGGAACAAGGTTGCGAATGTTTTATTACAAACTCTGTGCAAGAGCTTGTTCCAATTTGTAGAATAGAAGATATACAGTTGTTAGGCAATAAAGGACCTATTTATTTGCGTTTACATGAAGCGTTTGTTAAAGAAGTGGAACAAGAATAGAAGGAGCGTCAAAATGCTAGAAAAATATACAACACCGTTAACGATTAACGGGATTACATTAGACTATACAAGCGAGACATTCGTGATGGGTATTTTAAATGTCACTCCGGATTCTTTTTCAGATGGAGGAAAATACAATAACGTCGAGGCGGCAGTAGAACAAGCAAAAAAAATGGTCGCTGATGGTGCCAAAATTATTGATGTAGGCGGCGAATCGACACGCCCTGGCTATGAGCGCATTTCTGATGAAGATGAAATTGCTCGCATTGTACCAGTGATACAGGCGCTAATAGCAGAAGTGCCAGCGATTATTTCAGTTGATACTTATAAAGCGAACGTAGCGCGTGCCGCAATTGAAGCGGGTGCGCACATTATTAACGATATTTGGGGTGCAAAGTCAGAACCTGCAATTGCACAGGTTGCTGCAGAACTAAATGTACCTATAATTCTAATGCATAATCGTGAAAACGTAGACTACGGAACTGATTTTTGGAAAACAGCAAAGGCTGATCTTGAAGAAAGTATTGCAATTGCGAAAAAGGCGGGTGTGCCGGACACGCATATTATTTTAGATCCAGGTATTGGGTTTGCTAAAACAACATCCCATAACATTGCAATGATGCAGCATCTTGCTGATTTAGTGGATATGGGTTACCCGGTTTTATTAGCTACTTCACGTAAATCGATGATCGGCAATATATTACAGCTTCCTGTAGAAGAACGAATAGAAGGTACGACTGCAACCGTTGTTTACGGTATTGAAAAAGGCTGCCATATGATTCGTGTGCATGATGTGAAGGAAATGGCACGTGCTTCGCAGATGACAGATGTATTAGTCGGCAAACGTGTATATGAGGAGGAAGCATAATGGACTATATTCATTTAAAGGACATGCAGTTTTATGGTTACCACGGTGTTTTAGCGGCAGAAACAACACTTGGTCAACGCTTTCGTGCCAATGTTTCGCTTGCGGTTGATATGACCGAGGCGGGAGAAACAGATGATTTAAAATACACTGTAAATTATGCGGAAGTGTATGAGCTATGTCGTGACATTGTTGAGGGTGAGCCATTTAAGTTAATAGAAGCACTTGTATCGAAAATTGCAAACAGTATACTTTCTGCTTATCCTGACAAGGTGAAAGGTGTTCGAGTTGAGCTCATCAAACCAGATCCTCCAATACATGGTTATTATAAAGAAGTTTCAGTTGAGCTTATTAGAGGTGATTTCTAATGAATGATGTGTATTTATCAATTGGAACAAATATTGGCGAGCGCTATGAAAACCTTCAGCATGCTATCGAGCTTTTGATAGGAAAAGAAAGGGTAGAGGTTGTACGTATATCTTCTATATATGAAACAGCTGCTGTAGGTTACACTGACCAAGCGGATTTTTTAAATATTGTGGTTTATATTAGAACGAGCTACTCTTCTTCGGAAATGCTAAAGGTTTGTCAGGCAGTAGAGAATGAGCTAGGTCGTGTTAGAGAGTTTCGATGGGGACCTCGAATCATTGACCTTGACATTTTGCTCTACAATCACGAAAATATTGAAACAGAGAGTTTGCTTGTGCCACATCCAAGAATGTATGAACGAGCTTTCGTGTTAGTGCCACTAATAGAAATTACGCCTACACCAGTAGGAGAGCAATTACAACGAGCGCATGAAACGCTGAAACAGTTAAATTGCCAAGAGGAAGGCATAATGCTATGGAAGGAATCATCGGATACGAGATTTATGCCTTCTTTGAAGTAACGAGCATAAATGGATGATACCTTATTATTTGTGGTTAACTTAACAATAACTGCCTAAGCATGAACAATAGATCTTTAGGAATGATAGGGTAAAAGCCCGTAGAAGGAGGAAATCGACGTTGAGTCAGACATCTGAGAAGCCGTTTCAAATTGGCGATATTGTTATGGACAACCGTGTCGTCTTAGCACCAATGGCTGGGATTTGTAACTCTGCTTTCCGATTAACAGTCAAAGAATTCGGAGCAGGGCTTGTATATGCCGAAATGATTAGTGATAAAGGGATCGTTAATAAAAACGAAAAAACGTTAGGTATGCTGTATATCGATGAACGAGAAAACCCCCTTTCATTACAAATTTTTGGTGGAGATAAAACGACATTAGTAGAAGCGGCGAAGTATGTAGACGAAAACACAACTGCTGATATTATTGATATTAATATGGGCTGTCCTGTTAATAAAATTATTAAGTGTGAAGCAGGCGCTCGTTTACTTTTAGATCCAAACAAAATATATGAAATGGTAGCAGCAGTTGTAGATGCTGTGAAAAAACCAGTCAGTGTCAAAATGCGCATCGGCTGGGATGATGAACATGTCTTTGCTATAGAAAATGCACAGGCTGTAGAACGTGCTGGCGCTTCAGCGGTAGCGGTTCATGGTCGTACGCGTGTGCAAATGTACGAAGGTAAAGCGAATTGGGATATTATTCGTCAAGTAAAGGAAAATGTAAATATTCCTGTGCTTGGCAATGGGGACGTTGAAACACCGCAAGATGCAAAACGTATGCTTGATACAACGGGTGTGGATGCGGTAATGATAGGACGTGCGGCATTAGGTAATCCATGGATGATTTATCGTACTGTCCAATACCTTGAAACAGGTGAGTTAAAAGACGAGCCCGGGGTTCGTGAAAAAATGGATGTATGTTTACTGCACTTTGAACGTCTACTGCAATTAAAAGGCGAGAGTGTGGCTGTGCGCGAAATGCGTAAACACGCATCATGGTATTTAAAAGGTATCCGCGGTAATGGTAAAGCTCGTAGTGCCATTAACCAAACCGAAACAGCAGTAGAGCTACGCGCTATACTAAATGGGATTGTGCAAGAATATGAAGAGCTTGATTCTGGTATTTTTGTATCTGAACAGAAAGAATTAATTGTATAAAGTGAAAGAGGCGTCTCAGTTTTATTTTGAGATGCCTCTTTTTTATATGATTCATGGAAAGAAAGATATAGAACAAACTAGTGTATAAGGAATAAATCTTTTTATGCTCACTTTAATTTTTAGAATTATTAATAATTTTAACTCTTTTGGAAATTAAACCGAAACAGATGAATACAGCTTTAAAATTGTGTACAATAGAAATATTATGGACGTAAACGCGGACAATTTAATAAGGAGTGAAACAAGTGTCAAACATAGAAGAGTTAAATGATCAGCTTTTGGTGAGACGTCAAAAGATGACTGCTATTCAAGAGAACGGACAAGATCCATTTGGTAGTCGATTTGAACGTACACATTTATCTACAGAAGTGCGCGAACAATTCGCAGATCAAACAAAAGAACAGCTAGAAGAAAACTTACAAGAAGTTATTATCGCAGGTCGTATTATGACAAAGCGTGGTAAAGGGAAAGCTGGATTTGCACATATTCAAGATTTAGGTGGCCAAATTCAAATCTACGTTCGTCAGGACCATGTTGGTGAAGAAGCTTATAACTTATTTAAACAAGCTGACCTAGGCGATATCGTTGGTGTACGTGGTAACGTATTCCGTACGCAAGTGGGAGAACTTTCAGTAAAAGCTGAAGGATTTACATTCCTAACTAAAGCGCTACGTCCTATGCCTGAAAAATTCCATGGCTTACAAGATGTAGAACAACGTTACCGTCAACGTTATTTAGATTTAATGACAAATGAAGATAGCAAAAATACATTTATTACACGTTCTAAAATTATACGTGCTATTCGCAACTATTTAGATAACGCAGGTTATTTAGAGGTGGAAACACCAATGCTTCATACTATTGCTGGTGGTGCAGCGGCTCGTCCATTCATTACTCACCACAACGCACTTGATATGGAACTATATATGCGTATCGCTATCGAGTTGCACTTAAAACGTTTAATCGTTGGTGGACTAGAAAAAGTCTATGAAATTGGTCGTGTATTCCGTAACGAAGGCATCTCAACTCGTCACAATCCGGAGTTCACAATGATTGAGCTGTACGAAGCTTATGCGGACTACAAAGATATTATGTCATTAACAGAAAACCTAATTGCACATGTAGCACAACAAGTACTTGGCACAACGTTAGTTCAATACGGTGAAGATGAGATCAACCTAGCAGTTGGTTGGAGACGTGTTCACATGGTAGATGCTGTTAAAGAAGCTACAGGTGTAGATTTCTGGCAACCGATGACGAAAGAACAAGCTCAGGCACTTGCTCAAGAGCATGGAGTGGAAGTAAAGGCTGCGCATGAAGTCGGCCATATTATTAACGAATTCTTCGAGCAAAAAGTAGAAGAAACTCTTGTACAACCAACATTCGTGTTCGGTCACCCGGTAGAAATCTCTCCTTTAGCGAAGAAAAATCCAGAGGACGAGCGTTTTACAGATCGTTTTGAGTTGTTTATCGTGCGTCGTGAGCATGCAAATGCCTTTACAGAACTAAATGACCCAATCGATCAACGTGAACGCTTTGAGGCGCAATTAGCTGAAAAAGAAGCTGGTAATGACGAAGCACACGAAATGGATAATGACTTTATTGAAGCTTTAGAATTCGGTATGCCGCCAACAGGTGGTTTAGGTATAGGTATCGACCGTTTAATCATGCTTCTTACAAACTCTCCATCAATTCGTGACGTATTATTATTCCCAACAATGCGCCACACTACAAAATAATATCTTATATAAGGAGATCCTTTATAAAAAGGGTCACTCAGCTTGTCGACAAAAGGGATTAAGAATAGAAATCTTAATTCCTTTTGTTATTTTTATTGTGAAAAATGGGTTTTTACTTTCGTCTTGCCATACTCTTCGAGCGTCCCCGCTCTATGAAGCTGTTTGCCATGTCCAAGTAGCCATTATAGTAGACTGCAATACATATAAGGGGAGGGTGGGCGACTCCTGCTCAGAACGCACAAAACGTAAGACGCAACAGACCGCGCGTTAGCGAGGGTTGCGACTTACGATGTGCCCTCGGAAAGCGCCCGCCCGTAGCAGAAATCAATGGCAGTAGTCATCCCTATATTAGTTTTAAATAAAAAAGGACTATAGACAAATTCGAAAAACTTCGAGTTTGTCTACAATCTGGGAGATCCTTTATAAAAAGGGTCTCTTTATTTTATTGTGAAATTATAAAAACAGAGGTATAGTAAAATTAATGTTTTAGAGTAACAATAAATGCAAAAACATTGAAGCTAGAATAAGCTATTAATAGCTTACTAATGACGTTTTTTTTATAAAATGATATTTTTGTAGAAAAACACTTGCAGAGATTCTAGAATCATGTTAAATTATTACTTGTCGCTAAGACGACGCAACATTAAGCATTACAAACTATTAATAACATCGCAAAAAAGTGTTGACATCAACATTACATAGTGGTAAGATATAAAAGTTGTCACTTCTTAAGGAAATAAAATATTTCAAAAAGTTGTTGACAAAGAAAATCGAAAAATGTTATTATATAAAAGTTACTGAAAATAAACGGTAACGAAATGAACCTTGAAAACTGAACAAGCAAAACGTAATCAATATAGTTTCTATTAACTAACTTCGTTAGTGAACGAAACGAAATTTTGGACATCAAAAT
>NZ_JBNNUU010000013.1:0-60499 GCF_050280025.1 Lysinibacillus sp. NPDC093712 | reverse complement strand
GAAGAAATGCAGGCTCAAACATTATTAAACACTGAATACCTGGTATCACGTAGTGAGCTAGGATTGGGAGGAAACTAAAATGACAGTATTTGAATTATGTAAGTTTTTAATTGACCGTAAACGTTATGAGCTGGCTTCTATGTTGAATAAAGTAAACGTCTTTTATGCTAATAACCAGTTGGCGGACGATGAATATACGGAATTGTTGACATTAATGGACGCACAGAAAACGGCGTAACACAACGCAATATTAACGCAAAGGAGGTCGCACTATTGGAGGACTCTTTAGTACGCGACATATATCAACGACTAGGCGGAATCGAGGCGAAGTTGGACGACGTACGTGCTATTCGTCAGACAGCTAATATCGCAGACGCAACCGCTAATCAAGCGCTACGGCTCGCAGAATCACACGAAGAAGAATTAAAGGAAATGCGCGCAGAAGCTAGCGCTAATCGCCGTTGGCTTATCGGGACAATTATCGGCGGAATCTTTTCGACGATCGGCGTAGTTACAACTATTTTAGCGCTTAATTAAGGAGGAAATCGGATGAAAATTAACTTTAAAGTACGCGCAAAGAATCCGCAATTCTGGATTCAGATTGCGCTATCCATCGCAGCCCCCGTATTCGCTTATTACGGAATTACTGGCGCAGATTTAACGACGTGGGGAAGCGTAGGCAAGCTCGCAATCGACGCACTATCTAACCCGTATGTCTTGGCGACTGCGGGCGTGAGCGTATACAACGCACTTAACGATCCAACAACGCGTGGACTATCGGATAGCCGACAAGCAATGTCGTATAATCTGCCGAAAAAGGACGTGAGACGATGACGAAAGCAATCGTAATTAGTTCGGGACACGGACAGTATGTTCGCGGTGCTGGACGCTTTATCGATGAAGTAGACGAAGCACGCCGAGTAGTCGATTCTGTAGCGAAATATCTTCGTGAACGTGGCGCAACAGTTTACGTTTATCATGACGATACGAGCCGTACACAACGCGACAACCTTAACGCCATTGTTGCGTATCATAACAGTAAACAGCGCACACTCGACGTTAGCGTCCATTTCAACGCGGCGGGCACTACAGATGCTCCGCGAGGTTGTGAAGTCCTTTATTACGACGCAAAACAATCGGCTGCTAACGTAAGTAAAGCGATTGCCGTTGCCGGATGCTTCAAGGATCGCGGACCAAAAGAGCGTCGAGATTTAGCGTTCACTTCAAGAACGAATATGCCTGCGCTATTGCTCGAAGTATGCTTCGTTGATAGTAAAGCAGACGTCGAGCTGTATCAACGTAACTTTGACGCAATTTGTGTAGCTATCGCTGTATCGCTCGCAAAAGAGGCGGGGATCGTGCTTAATGTACCGAATCCGCCATCTCCACCGCAAAAGGAGGAAACTAATGTTATGCCGCAATTATTGAACGCTACTGGACGTGAAGAAGCGAAAGAGCTGATTAAGAAAGCCGTTGCATGCGGAGTGTTCCAGCAGTCGCATCTAGCGAAATTGGATACGTACGATGACGTCCAATTGATTAGCTATAGTATCGCGTATGTGAACCGTACAACTAAATAACGAACAATTGACCGCCGGGCTTCGTGCCTTGCGGTCGATTTTTTATTGCTAAATAAGAACTTTTGTTCTATCATTATCACAAACATACGTTCCGAATCGGAGGGAGAATGCGTGATAAGTTTTGAACAAAGAGCGCAGATGCATAAGTTTATCATCATGGAATTAGCGTTAGAGTCGCTGCAACGCGACAACTTGGCGATTGAAAAATTGAAAATGAGCAAAGTATATTTGACGATTATTGAAAAGCTTATTAAGTCAATTCAAACCGAGTATTACAACCAAAAGCGCTTGTTAGCAAAACAGAAAATAAAAGTCGTTAAGTGGGAAAAGATTAACGAGTATTTTTCCGATTTAACAATAACCACGCCAGGCGAGGACCAAGTATTTCGTTACGCAAATATGGCGGTAAAAACGCAAGTAGAAAAATTGTTATTAGAGCGACTGAACATCGAACAGTAAAGTCATTCACGCCATTTCATATCGATAAAGTCGCTTACGGCTTCCTTAATTCGAGATACTGGACTGCCGACTTCGGCAAGAACATGTTCGAGTAACGACGCCCAGGAAAAGTATGATTCTCCGACTTTATTAACATATCGTAAAATCGCCCGCAGTTCGCGCATTTGTGATTCGTTCAATTCTTCGGTCAAGTAACGCTTAATGTACGCATTAACAAAGCGCACACTTTTCATGCTGAGATCGAGAAGTATCGCGACTGTTCGTGATGGCGTGCAGTCCAATGCGTAGCTAAGTAGTGCTACCGATTCAAACTCTTTCTGAGTAAAACGGATAGTTACGCGATCCCCGCGTACTTTCGGTCTTTTTTCCATCGTCTTATTCGTAATGTTTCCGACGAACATTGTATTGCCCATGATTAAGTCTCGCTTGAAATATTTCGATAATTGTTCGATTGTTCTGCGGTCATGTAAGACGAGCATCGCCATCTGTTGGCAAACGTCTTTAACCGGCGTATATGTTATATAAGAAATGCGATAGAGGATGTCTTTTAAATCCATTGGAATAGTGGGCTTCACATCGCGCTTTTTGTCTGAACGTACAGATTGGGCCTCCCCTACTCTTTTCATTTTCATTTTCCGCCTCCCAAAGGACTATTAACGTAGGGACACATTCCAGACGTCCCTAGCACGTTTCTATAAAGTATGAGAGACGAGTTTGTCCTATAACCGATTAGAAAATCGAATAATTGGACAGACTGAAAGCAAAGGCGGTGATTTTATTATGGCAGCAGAAGATAAAAAACGTGCAATTGTGGAAGGCGTAAAAAAGATGTCCGAGAAATACGGCTACCCTACCGTTCCTAAAAAGAAGAAGAAAAAGAAAAAATCCGAGTAGACGATTTGTGTCCTCTCGGATTTTTTTATTTAACTATACTTATCTTCCGTTTCATTTACGGCTTGTAAAAATTCTGACGTAGCTGTTAACATTTTTTCGTAATCATATCCATGATTTTGTCCCATTTGTGTAATTAACAAAGTCAACAGATAATCTTTGTTTACATTTTCAAGCATTTTTCGAATTTGATTTTGTTCTTCAAACGTCATGCCAAGTCACCTCGTCGTATCAGTCTGTTTTTCGTCGTCATATACGCGTTTTGAACCGAAGCCGAGTTTCTTTTTCGGTTTCACTTCGTCGATTACCGTACCACTTACGCCACGTTGCGAAAGTACTTCGTCCAACAATCGCTTAACTCTAACGTCAAACTTTTCTTCCTCACGACGCTGTATCTTTTCTCGCATCGCCAACTTAAATTGAGTAGCTCGAGGCACACTACTACTTTGAATAAACTCGATAATATCCGCGTCTGCTTCCGTTAGTACGACCTCAATTCGTAGCTTCGTCAACAGCAGTCACCTCATTTAGTAAGCCGTATTTGTAGTATCCGCGCACATTTGCCGTTTCGCTATTACGTACAAATTCTGCTATTTTGATTACTCGTTCAAATTCCGGTTTAATCAGAAGGTTTGCCGTGCCGCCAGTTACGTAGATTTTACGCATACGTGACATTGCTTTATAAGTCGATTTAACAGCTTGCGCGATATTACGTGTATACAATTTGCGTTCTCTTAGGATAATGTCCGTTAAGTCAATCGTTTCGCGTCCATTCGGCGACCACGAATATACTTCTCTGTCGTTACCTTCACGAACAATTTGCTCGACTTCATGCTCTGAAATCTTATGCCCTTTTTCTACCATACGGTTACGGATTTCGATAAACAGCTTGTGCGAACCTTCTTCTAATTGATCGTGATTATCTGTATCGAGATTCATGTTATCAAATGCGTCAATAATAACCGTTCCCCCACCGATGTCGACTACGCCTACGAAACTATCTTCTATTTCGTTATCGTCCTTAATGTTTCCTAAAGCGTCGACCATCGCGTCGATAGCCGTCCCTACTGGCTGCATAAGTACATCTACCGAATGTACGCGCACTACGTACGAAACTCCGTCAATTGTAGCGCTATGCACTCCGATAAGAGCATTCTTTATATGTTTGATTGTATCGTCTGTATCATAATCGTCTGTTGGAACACCTGTAATAACAGCTACGTCTAACACACCATTAGAAGCTTCTTCAAAGTCTCGAGCAAGCTCAGCCAAAGCCAAATCTGCTAAAACTTTAAATTCTAATGTGTCATAGCGAGCATTGAAGTCTAGCGTATCTGTTACGCGCTTACGACTAACATTTAATCCTGGTCCCCAAACATAAGTAAATTCTGAATCACGTCCACTCACGTAATCCCATGTTGTTGCTTCTTCTTTTTTAACTAGCGCCAATACATCACGCTTTCCGTATTCAGCCGCATTAACAAAATAACTAGGTAGGACTTTCGTAGCTTTTTCACTCATTAACTTAACTTGACGGTTTCCTAAATCTAACGCAAATAATTGCATTTAATCGCCTCCGATTTGTTTTATACCGTAATTATACCACGAATTTACCGTAATGCAATACTTACCAAAAAAATTACCGTAATCGATTACGTATAATTTACCGTAAATACAATAAAATCATAAAAATAACGCCACCTCATTTTCGAGATAGCGCACCTGGGGATAAATGAATTTTATGCTTGCATTTCCGTTTTTTGCAGTGTAAAGTTGTGGATAACAACAAATTGACCGGAAAAAGAAAAAAGCCGGCGTGTGAATAAGTGTTGGTAGCACTTATCACCGTCAACCGCGACTCGAACTCGCGACCAACACTTTACCGACTAATTTCGTTTACATACATATAATATAGACATTGTATCATCTATTTATGCGTAAGTAAAGCGATTTTAGCAAAATAAAGCGTTTGTGTCGTAAGTAAATTGCGATATGGACGCTTTTTTCGTTTTCTCAAATGGAGGATAACGATTATGAATACTGTTACATACGCAACAGAACGTAATTACGATTTGCTATCGAAATTTACGGATATTAACGATTTCAACAATAACTTTGAACAAGCGATGGTCGACGTAAAATCCGAGTTTACAAAATCGGAATACATTGCGCTAAATAAATTACGCAAGTTCGCGGCCAATGTCGTAGGCGTAGCGTGGTGCAAGATTCAGAAGGCCGTTGCCAGCACGCACGCATCCGAAATGATAGGCGTTAGTCGCTCAACATTTGACCGCATGTTACGCAAAGCCAGCAAGCTAAATCTAATTACCGTAATTAATACGCAAAAAGCAAACAACTACCAAGCGCACAATATTTACGTATTCAATCGCGTGGATGAATTGACGCTAACTAACGAAATTGTTTCCGATTCTCACACAATTGACGTAGCTGATGACGTGAAAATTGACGTAGCAAAAACTACTAATCTTTCCGAACTACCGTTACAAAAACAAGTAAAAGATAATAAAGAGACGCCTATAAACGATTCTATAAATCTCGAAGATCAACGCGAGTATATCGAAAAGTACGCAACTAATGAATATCAGATTGCTACGTTCAAGCTAATCGAATCAATGCCGATGTCTGCCGAAATTAAAGCGAAAGCGCACGTTATAGCTTTACGCGTTGGATCCAACGCTACTATTACAGACTTCGTGCGGGCTAAATCAGTGCTGCTTAATATGTCCGTTGCAATGACGGAAGGCACTGCGTTCGACAACGTTGTAGGTGCGTTTACAAGTGCGTATATAAACGCTTCGAATCGACCGAAAGTAGCTGATAAGTCAGCGATTGTTGAGGCGAAAACCGAGCGCAAGATGCCGTTCTATAACTGGCTGAAAGAGCGAAGTCATGCGTCTGGACGAGCAGTTTATAACTGGCTAACTGGCGATTAAAAAAGACGCCCTAAATGGCGTCCTTATCTTCGTCGTCTCTTACGTATATCATGACGTCATCTAGCGAGTGTTTTACGCCAGTAAGCCGTTCTAGTGCGGGGATTACACGTTCTATCATTTCGATGTTCACTCGCTTGATGTCATTACGGCACATCTGACTAATAGTAGTCGGGCGTGTTTCCGATTCTTCTGCGAGTTGGATTTGTTGTATGCCATATTTTTGTAGTGTATTTGCGAGTGTAAATCGTATTGCCAACGAAAGTCATCTCCTATTCAATCTAAGTCATATGGATATTTTTCGATATTTTGCGACCAATATTTCGGTATTAAGGCGACTTCGTAAAAGCCTGCAGCACCACTTAATTTGCGAGGCTCGTCCTTAACTCCGAAATCTTCGAAAATCTTATCCACATTTTTAATATCGCCAGGTATTAATTTTACACGCGCAATCTGCCCATCTTTAAAAATAATGCTTGCGTTTCGGAATTGTTCAGTATCCGCTAAAGAGTAATAGTCTGCAGTTTCTGTACGATCTCCTACGAAAGTGAATGTTCCATTAAGATACGGTTCGACTTCAAAGTTTTCTAAAACTTCGTCTTTTGATAACGGAGTTATCTTTTTAGGTTCTTTAGTAGCTTCGGGCTTTTCTGTACCAACCTTACTATCTTTCTCAGTCACCTCTATATCTTCCGTTTCTACTGTTATCTCTTTATCAGCGGGCGGATCCGGTAATATTAACCCCAAAACGATTAAGCCTGCAACCACTCCAACCCAAAACTGCCAACGTTTGAATATCGGTTTTTTAATTTTGTTCACCTTAATTTCCTCCGTTACATTTAATTTCCTTATATACGTATATTTTACGATATAGTTCATAGGTATTTAGACTTATTTTACTTTGCATGTGCGCCAAATTGTATTTTCTTGTATATAAGCTTGGTAAGGAGGTCGCAATATGCAAGTAATCGACTATCGCACAGCCAAATTTGTAATGATACCGCAATCCCTAGCGCAAGATAAATCGCTAACTCACCGTGACAAAATCGTTTATATGACGCTTTGTTTATATTCGGACAACGCTAGCAAACAGTCGCATCCAAGCGCACAAACTATCGCAGAAGTTGCGGGAATTGGACGTAATGGCGTATTTAAAGCGTTTGCAGCGTTGGAGAAATCGGGATACATTCGCCGAGAAAAGCGAACGTATAAAGGCGGAAAGCAGACGACTAATACGTACTATTTACTCGATAAATAACCGTAGGGGTCTCCGTTTGGATACGGCGTAGGGGTCTCGATCTGGATACACGAACTATACTACTTTCTTTTTAACTAAACTACTATCTTTAAAAGATTAACGAGTCTTTATGCTAGCGCATAAATCCTCTATGTCGCTATCGCTCCATATCAACTATTGATTTAACGATATAATCGCAATCTAAAAGAATTACGCCAAAGATAATAAGGAGGTATTTATCGTAATGATCGGAATTAATCGTAATCACACGGAATTACAACAAACACGCTGCGACCACGTATTCAGCTATACAACACAAGATGGCGTCCATATCTTCAAATGCGAAAACTGTCCGCTAGAACAACGCTTCACTGGTGATAGCAAGCTGGCAGAACATAGCAACATCAAATCGCCTTTATAAACGTGGCTAAAAACGGTATTAATTCGCAAGTTGACGTATTTATCATGCGAGGCGTTTCGACGCTAAATCAAACGGAATTATAAGGAGGAATGAACGGAATGATTGAAATCGTAACAACTAACGGATTTAGGCGAATGGTTAAAACGTCAGAAATCGTATCAATAGGAGAGCTTCGGAATAACGGGCGTTCGAATACGATAATAGTGCCGAAGCAAGGCGACACAATTTTCGCTGATGATACTTACGATAATTTAAAAAGACTGTACGAAGGGGCGATGAATAAATGTCACTAAACATCGAAATATCCGATAAATACCGCATCAAATCCGACGAGCACCAAATCATCGTACAACGCAAGCACACGGTAGACCCGACGCTATCGCCAGCATTTGATCCGAAGAAACACTCGGCAGAGAAGCGTACAGAATGGCGTGATTGGAAGTGGTGCGCAAAGCCGGAGCAGGCGCTAGAATTAATCGCAAGACAGCGCATATTCGAATCGGATGCGCAGACGCTCGGAGAGCTACGCAATGAAATCGCTTTGTTTAGGCGTGAGATTAGCGGTTTATTACGCACAATGGATTAATTGTAAGGGGCGTATTTAAAACGGCTAAAACGAAGGGAAAAGGAAGGGATAATTATGCGATATACAGAACGGATTTATCACGATAGGCAGCCGAGGGTTGGCGATACGGTAGTAGCAGTAAAAAACGTCAGAGGGTATCGCGCTGGTGACGAGTTAGTAGTAGTTGACGTCAAGTCGTTTACTGGCGATTGTATAAAAGCGTATAATCCACGAAGCTATTCATTTGAATGTATTCGTTATATTCACGACAATTGGTATCGAATTTTCGAGGAGCTGACGCATGATTAACGCAAAGGTGAAAGTGTCGAAAGAGGTTGCGGAGGCTATTGAGTTTTTAAAGAGCGGAACGTGTCAAATAGGTCCGTTATGCTCTTTCTTAGACAATGAAAAGGTTTCGTCTCACCCAAAGCACCGTAAGATATTTTCGGAACTGACGAAGGAAGAAGCAATAGATGCTATATTCTTCGGATACGAAATCGAACAAACACCGGCCGAGAAAGTTGCGGAGAAATACCGGAATCTTAGCGATTTATATCAGAAGTTCGGATGCGATAGTGATTTAGCTACAATGCGAGGAATTGAGTTTGTCTCAGAAGCTTATGGACTAAAAATCGAAGGAGTGAACGTATGATGACGCCAGAACAACTAAACGCAATCAAAGAGCGCTTAGCGAAGGCGACGCCTGGTCCGTGGGGTTTCGATAAAGGAGATAACTTGCGAGAAGATAGGCGTCCAGCAGTCGTTGAACATTTCGACTATGAGCATGGTGAATGGTTTATTCATGGTGATATTGCAGATATTTCAGACGCAACATTCATCGCACATGCACGCCAAGATATTCCGGCACTAGTTGCGGAAATTGAGCGATTACGTGCAGAATTAACGGACATTATCGTAGTAGCAACCGAAGAAGCGTCAAGCATAACGCATGATAACGGCTATGACGATATTGTCGCAATAGCAAGGAGCGCATTAAAATGACTGAACGCACATCAACAGAACGCACAATATACGAATTAGCCGCGCAAGTCGAACGCTATAAATTCGCATTGACTTGCTGTTTGATTGGCGTAAGGAACGGACAGGAGAACGTATTAGAGGCGCAGATGTCGCTAAAATGTATTGAGAATTTTGCGAGTGCGGCGCTATGTGAAGGAGAGGAAACGGGTTGACATTTGAATCAACGGACGATTTAGTCAGCAAATTAGCAGATGCTCGCGGAGAACTTTTCGAATATGACCGCATGGTTGAAACGCAAATGATTAATGCGCCCGAGTACGTTATTTACGAAATGGTACGCGAGACTAAGTGGCTACGGCAAGAACATGCGAAGGCGGTCGAATATGCAGATTACCGCATAAAATATTCGGAGCAATTATTGAAGCAATTGGCGGAAATTGGAGATGAAAACGCACGACTGCGCAAAGTACTCGAATTTTATGCTAATGAAGGAAACTACGATATGCCAACGTTGGGGATTGAGGAGGACGGTACGGAGATATGCGATTATTCAATCGCTGATATGGACAACGGAAAACGTGCAAGGGAGGCGCTTAGAATTGGCGAAGAAAGCAACGCACTATAGCGAGACACCAATCGAAAAGTGGAATACGGCGCATTTTCAAGCGTACTTAATCAATCAACACGTCGAACGCTACGAAATCCAATACGTCAGCGCAGGCAGTATCGTAGCCGAGCGCAATTTAATCGCAAAGTATATCGGAACAGCACGCAAGCCTGGTATGTATCCGACGAAAGTCGTTAAAGCGTTCATTGACGCATGTTTTACGCAATATAAGCCGACGCAACAATATCCGGGCTTATCGTTTTGGTTTATGACGACTTATATGACGCGATTGCTCCAACAGGCGGAATTGGCGAGTAAGAGGACGGAGATTGAAGATAATACCGAGGAGGTGGCGGAATGGCTTTAAGTAAAAGTCGAATAGTGGATATGGCGCACGATATCGCAAATACAGTAGAACACGGAGAGGCTTTGTATGGAGGCGCAATGATAGCAGAATTATTAGTGGATATTGATCGTTTGAGAACGTCTTGTATTGAATATGCGAAAGAAAATGGCGAGGAGGAACAAGAATGAGTGAACATATCTACAATATATCAGTAGAAAACGGCAAATATAACGTAGTATTAACGCACGACTATCACGTTAAATATTTACGACATGGCGAAGAATGGGTAAATAATCCGCCAGGTAGTAAGATGATGATTGCGCTTATGGACAAAGTAGAACGCTTAGAAAACGGGCTAAAATCAGCTTGTGACGCATTAGGCGCAGATATGAACGATTATTATGAGGAGCGATAATATGACGCAACTATCAGTTAAAGGATTAACGGTTTGCACGCCGGAGTTTCACGCAAGAGCAAGGCGTGGTGAACAGACTTATAAACTCGCCGAACTAGAACGCAAAGCTAAGAAGGCGGAGAAAAAGCTAGAAAAGGTAGGAGGATGACGAAATTATGACGCAAATATGTTTGCTAAACGAACGCAATCGCAATGGCTGCGCAAGCTGTCCGCCGACATGCCCGCACAAAATTGCAATGCAAGGCTTAAACGGAAAAGGTGGACGGATGGCAAGCGCAGGCGTACCGGCAGAATATCGAAATGTAACGATAGCTAATTCGGCAGCACGCGAGGACCAAGCGAAAGCGTACGAAATTATAGAGCGATATGTCAGCGAATTTAACGGCTCGCTATATCTATTTAGCAGGGCGACTGGCACAGGAAAAACGACGACAGCTTCGGCGGTGCTTAACGAATATATAATTCGCGATTATCTCGGAGCATTAAAGCGAGGCGAACAACCAACGCAAAAGCCCGCATATTTCCTCGATGTGAACGAGTGGCAGACGTTGTATAACGGATTCAACCGAAAGAACATTCCGGAAGATGTAGCCGAGCAATATAGCCGTCCGTATTATTCGATGATGGAACGTGCTAAGCATGCGCCATTTGCCGTCCTTGATGATATTGGCGTTAGGTCAGCAAGCGAGGCTTTTAGAGGCGACTTGCATACGATTATTAATTACCGTGTGACGAACGGATTGCCGACGGTCTATACGAGTAATATTCCGATGGTTAATAGTACACCGCCAGATAAACGAATTGCGGCTGATAAACCGTATGATTTATATGACGTATTTGACGTAAGGTTACTCGATCGTGTGCGCGATAATTGCGAGTTAGTTAATTTCGTAGGCAAATCGAAAAGGGGGAAACGGAAATGACGTATCGAACAGTTAAAATCATTCGCAAGATTGACGCAGATAACGAAATGAGATGCACATTGTTGGCCGAACAGGATTACGAGTTAGCTTCGTTGCATGACGCAATGCAGGCAGACGACCAAACGCATATTGAGCGTAGCAAGAAACGTTTATCTGAAATCCATTTAGAATTGGCGGAGTTATCGTGAATACGGATTATATCGCAGAAGGAAACGTTGTAGTCCATCGCTTAATTGGCTATATCGGAATTTGCGAAGTATCGAACGAGGGAGTATCTGTCCATTACGGAAATATGAGCGGACGATATGGGAGAACAACAAACGAGCCTACGATAGTAGTGGCGCAGTACTGGCGCCTAGCAACAGACGAGGAGGTTCGACATTATTTTGACGCAGATTAGTAGCGTAATATAGATTATGATTGTTGTAATTGGAATATCGCTGATTGTGGCGGAGCAGTACGTGAATTATGAGGATTGGAAAAAACGTTAAAACGCTGAACTTGCGACTGTTAAGGAAGTAAGAAGCCCGATATAGTTAAGGAGGAGATAAACGAATGAGTAACAACGGAACACTTCTATTATCGAAAATTATCGATGATAACGACATACAAGCGCTCGCTCGTCACAATATAACGGCAGACCATTTCACCGTTGAAGCAGACCGTAAAGCATACGAATTTATTCGCCAATATGCCGAACAGAATCGTGGGCAAGCTCCGAGTTATGCAACAGTTGTCGAACATGTGCCAGACTTCTTTTATGTACCGCAAGTGAGTGATAGCTACGAATGGTTAACGCGTCGTTTGTTAAATGACGCTGGACAAAAAGAGTTTATTGATTTGGTTCAAACGGGCATACAACCGTTATTTGACGAGTATAAAAATGATGTCCCACGGCTCATTGACAAATTACAGGAAAAGTTTGATAATATAAAACACCGAACAGACGTTCGCAAAAAAGTGGGAACAGATATAAAACGCGATACAACGCAGTTCCTTTCGGAGTTCGAGCGACGCAAAGAAGGTAAGTCGTTCAAAACGTGGAAATCTTCATTTTCGAACATTGGCGAATATATTAGCGGAAACATGTACGTTGTTTACGGTAAATCTGGACGAGGTAAATCGGTCATTGCTGCGATTAAAGAGGCGGTAACACTCGCGATGCAAGGCGCAACAGTCCTGGAATGGTCGATGGAAATGCCGACATATGAAGTCATGGTGCGCTTGTATACGGAAATCAGCGGACGATTAGGCATCACGCACGCTAAATTGGAATCCGTAAAGAACGAGTTAATCTACGAAGGCGATTCCGGCTTTAATTCGGATGCTTTACGAAAAGGAAGCTTAACGCCAGAAATCGAAGAAGCCTTTCGCAACTTTCTGCAGGGCGTGAACGATTACTTACCTGGGACGATTATTGTTCGCGGAGTAGACGACGCAGATTTCCGTGACCGATCATTACGCCAATTAGAGGCGGATATTTTAAAAACGGAAGCTGACGTTGTTATCGTCGATCCATTTTATTACCTCGATTACGAAAAGAATACTTCGCGAACAACTGGCGGAGATGCTGCGAACACTTCGATGAAATTGCGCCGATTAACGGGAAATTCGCAAGTGGTAACGTTGGCCATAACGCAAGCTGACGAATCGAAGGAAGAAAAAGACGAAGACGGAACGCGCGAATTAGCGTTGCCAGACCGTAGCGAAGTTAAGAAAACGAAAGCATTGCTCGAAGATGCTGCGATGTTAATTGCGGTTGATACGGATTATAAACAGGGGCGAGGGCTTGTCGGAATTAACAAAGGGCGAAATGGCGGCGAAGGAGATTCCGTTGAAATTATTTATGTTCCGCAAATTGGCGTTGTTCGCGAAATGGAAACGGGAGAAGGTTCAGTCGATCAATTCGATTTTTAGGTAGGCGTGTGAGAGGTAAATTCGGAAAAGGCGGTTAAAAATACGCCATGTTAGTTAGAAAAACGTAGACAACATGCGCTATAGAGCCGTTTTCAAAAAAAAATTACCGTTATTTTCCGTTGATACTACTGAGATTTACAGAATTTCAAAAAAATCAACCCCTTGTTTAATAAATTTTCGTGGAATATCATAAAGACAAACACTACATGTAGTGTAACTAAATGGGTAAACAACACTATATGATGTGTTTTATTTAAAAGAAGGTATAACAACCACTACATATTGTGTTACAAACATTAAAATAAACAGTAATACACCATATATAGTGTTTGGAGTCAAAATCACGAGAGGAGTTGTAAATGTTTGGGGGCTATAACTGTACATGGGCAAAGTATTGATATTGATATTCGCGAAGAATTAGAAGTATTTGATTGGACGCGTCCAAAATGGATGTATGATAAATTAATTGCGGCAAGTCCATTTCGATATGACCGTTCCCCTTCGTTCTTTGTCTTACTTGAAGGTAATGGAGATTACCCGGCTGGTTCGTGGGGTGATTCGGGCGCTTATGACAACGAATGGAAGTCCGGAGGCATAGTAAAGCTACTAACATTCTTACGAAACGAAACTTACGAAGAAACACAGGAGTATTTATTGTCGAAATATAGCGAATCGTCGAATAACGGTGACTTAGTGCTTATTTTGCCAAGATTGCAGAGAGATGCATTTAAAAGAGTTTTGCATCGTGATATTATCGAGAGACAACCATCTCCATATTTGACTAAGCGTGGTATTTCCGAAGAAGTACAAGTAGAGGCAAATGTTGGAAAGTCGCGTCACTACGGCTTTGTCGCCATCCCTTGGCATTCTTCGGACGGCAAGTTGTCTAACATAAAATATCGAGCTACAAGGGGAAAAACGTTTTTCTACGAACGTAATGCAAGGCCTATTCGGGAGCTAGTTTTCGGAGCAGATTTGTACAATCGTTCCTATGACGATTTGATTATATGCGAGGCGGAGATAGATGCTTTGTCGTGGCGTGTCGCTGGTTACAACGCAATTGCAATCGGAGGCGTTTCATTTACGCAGCAACAAACAGATATAATACGGAGACTTCCGTTCAAAAGGTTAATGGTTGCGGGAGATAACGATAAGGCTGGCGCTAGATTTAACGCACAGGTAGTACAAGCGTTGGTAGGACGTGATATATCCGTCATACAATGGCGTGGTAGCGTTTATAAGGATGCGAACGAAGTTTTACTTGCGAAGGGAATAGGCGGGCTAATAGAAGCGTTTGAGAATGCGTACGACTTGCCTACGATTATTCCTCGTATTCGTACGGATCAAAGTATTCGATAATTTCGTCCACAGGAACGTCAAAATATTCGCAGAGCAAGTCGATTGTTTCGAGAGAGACGTAGCCAGTATCGTTTTTCATGCGGGTTGTGTACGTCGAGTGTATATCGAGTTCTGCGCGCAGTTGGCGGTATGATACGTTATGTTTCTCCATTAGATAACGCAATGGTGCGTATGAAATAGCCATATGTATATAATCCTCCTACGATAAAGCCTATAACAATAGGAGTTTACTAGTGGAACGAAAATTGTGCCGCATGAATAACGTTTACAGTGATTGTTATGTTAGGTATAATCAAAATATGTAGCTAGATTTATCTAAAAATGGTTAATTGAACTATTTAATCATAATTTACGAAATAAAGTTAAAAAAAGTTTCAAAAAAGTGCGCCAAAACAAAAAAGCGTGTATATAAGAGGGTAAGGAGGCGATAGAATTGGAATTTGAAAAACAATTTAATAGAACGAGAAAGACTATCTCAATTTTCTCTAAGCGATTCTCGCGAGCAACAAACATTCCAGTTGAAGAATACGAGAGTGCAATGTGCGAGGAATTTGCTAAGAAGTACGAGAGGTATGACGGAAGAATATCGTTTGATGCGTATATCAAACCGATACTTCACCAATGCGCACAGAGGGTTGCTGCCCGGAAAGAGCGCAAGTTTTACGACAACGTCATCCATATTGAGGGCTTACAAGACGAAGAAGGCAACGCAATGTTTGAGTTTGCTGACGATAACATTACGGAAGATGTCGCGCTAGAGCGCATAGAAAAAAGCCCGGACAAGTTGCTGCTTATCCAGGCTCTTACAAATAAAGCGGACGAATTTACGGTTGCTGCCGTAAACCTCATCCTAGAAAAACCGAACGCATCCATGAGATCCATTGCTGAGGAAATGGGCGTTCATCACTCAAAAGTAACACGTTGTATAACGCGTTTAGCTAAAAACTACGATTATTCACGTTTTGGAGACGTATCGCAATATTTAGCTATCTAAAAATCTGATTGGTTAATTTGCTGGCAGCCTAGTCCTATATAAGTACTATGACTGTCAGTACGCTTAACCAAGCGCACATACAGGCGACTTTTTAAGTACGTCGTATGTATACCCTATATTAATACTATTAAACGGCCGGTTTATTTATGTATTATTTTCTATCTATATTGACTATTGTCAAAACCGCCTTTAATCGCATTATAGCATGAACTCGTAATTTTTAAACAGAAAAAGCTTAAAAACCCACTAAGGAGAGTGAAAAATGGGACCATATGACGCTTTACACGACAATGATTCACAGGAAATTACCACAATTTCCGAATTTTACACGACATTCGCACGGACACACTTAGATTACAACGGATGCTTACCATCAGATGACGACGCTGCGGATCATTACGGACTATCAATTCGCGCAACAAAAGTTAGTTAACACGAAAGGAATGACGTAAAAATGACGCAAAAATTACACGTAAGTATGCACGCAATCGACCGCGCTAAGGAACGCCTTGACGTTAAAGGTACTAACGAAAATGTAGCGCACACCCTCCGCCAATGGTATACACGATCAGTCCGCAAAGGACGCGACGGCACTGGCGGAATCATCTTCGATAATATTGCGAAAGATGTTCGCTTAATCTTAGACGAAACTTGCCAAACGGTCATTACGACTTACCGACTAAGCACCGTTGATGACTACGTAGCGCAGAAATTGGCGCCTAAACTAACGGTAGAAAGAATTTCCGCAGCAATCAAGCGCGAGTTATCACGAATGACGACGCAACTTCGACGCGAAATTCGCAAGCTGACGGAACAGCAAGCGCAACTTAACGTAAGCATCGCAGAACTGACGCTTAACAAGGTTCGTTGCAAAGCTCCGCATACGCAGGCGCTAATTCAAACTCGTATTGACGCTATTATAACGCAAGTTGATTCATTAGCGCAAGAGGTTGACGCAAAATTAACGCAAATTAAAGTTGCAGAGCGTGAAGTTAGCGAGGTGGTTGGCGAATGAGCGAGGAACAGCGGGAGAAAGCAAACTATATCGCCTACCTATTTTTAGACGGAAAATTAGTCGATTTTGCGTATCAAATAGCGCATTTATACAACGGAAGAGATTACCGTGAGATTTCAGCAGTAATGGGTGGAGTTAAGGCGGTGATTGGCGAATGACAGACGCGCAAAAGGCGATTATTGCTGCGACGAAAGCAGTTACGTATCACGGGAAGAAGCGTAAATAATGTATTTAAACGCGAATAGAAAGGCGGTGATAGTCCGCTAGATTACTAGGAGGGGAACAGAGTATGGGACGTAGAAAAACGCATGAGGAGTTTGTTGCGGAGGTTAAGGCGCTTGTTGGCGATGAATATAAGGTTTTAAGTAATTATGGCGGTTCAGAAGTTAAAGTTGAGATGTTCCATAACATATGCGGGCATTCTTTTGAAATGAAACCTTCTATATTTTTGGGAGGGAGTAGGTGTTTAAGGTGCGCTAGAAATGCCCAAGTGAGTGCCTTAAGAAAAACACCCTCTCAATTTGTTAAAGAGGTAGAACTCTTAGGTAATGGTGAGTATGAAGTAGTCGGGCAGTATCAAGGAAGTAAAATTCCTGTAGAAGTAAAACATAATATTTGCGGAAACACATTTATGACCCGACCAGATACTATTTTAGGAGGACACGGATGCTCTATATGTAAATTATCTAAAGGTGAAGCGCAAATTAGTAGATGGTTAGAGACGAGAAAGTTCTCTTTCAATCGCGAAGTTAAATTCAATGATTGTCGGGATATACTTCCGTTGCGTTTTGATTTTGGTGTTTATGATGAAAACGGAAAGTTAATCACATTGATAGAGTATGACGGCTCGCTGCATTACGTATCATCAAAACGTAGAGGTGGGCAGGAGAGATTGGAACTCACGCAGTATCACGATAAAATCAAGACAGAATATTGCCTATCTAGAAATATTAACTTAATAAGAATTCCGTACTGGGAATTTAAGAATATTGACGATATATTAACGCAAAAATTACTTCCGCAGGGCGTTGGTTAAATAAATCAACGTCGGTGAATGTATCGAAGGTTGCTCCGGAATTATATCGCTAATTGGCGTATGGTTCTCGACGTAAAAGTAGCCGGCATTTCCTTCGATGCATTTACGGACGGTGACGGTCACTGTTCGAAAACAATAACGCGTTAATGACGCAAAAGGGGACGGTATTTTAATGGCAAACTACACAAACGGTGCAGACGCTCTCGCAGCACTAAACGCAACAAATGACGGTGGCGGAGGTAATTCGTCAGAGTTTACGTCATTCAGCAGTGGAACGTCGTTCAAAGTCCGTGTAATCGGAAAAGCTGCGGTGCAGTTAGCGTACGGCTACTCGATTTACAAGAAGGTCAACTCGTTCGTCGCAAAGAATCCGGCAACTCGCGATGAAAACGGATATGTAACTGGAAATCCTACTCCGTGGGATATAGCGTCAGAATTTTACCGCAAGCAGTCGAAGCAGTTCCAGGACGCTATGAGCCAAGAAGCGTATAAGTACGCAGGCAAACCGCGATTCGCGACGGCATTCGTAAACTTAGCAGACGGCGAAACGATTATTGTCGACTTGTCAAAAGCGCAAGCACTCGCAGTATCTGGCGCAATTACGAAGTACGAGAAGAAGCTCGACAAATTAGCGTTCGAGCTATCGAAAGAAGGCACGTCGACTAATACGAAGGTGAGTCTGACACCGATTATCGATATGGACGAGGACTTGACGGACGTTGAGCGTGCTAACTTCGCAAAAGGTCCGACAATGGAGACGTTCGATCACGCTATCTTTAACGGAATTTGGTTCGAACAAGATGAAACGCAAATGGCCACATTGCTTCGTCAAGCTGGATTCGATGTAACGCAAATCGGATATAGCGCAGTTGCGGACGCTGGTGAAACTAGCCACGATATCCCTAACGAGGACGACGGTACCGAACCATTACCGTTCTAGTCCGAGGAGGTGACGCAACTATGACGCAAGATACAACGGTATTAAGCACAAGCACAATCGGACGACACTCGGAATTACTAGCAATGGCTGCGTTATTAGCGGACAGATGGTCGGTATCAGAGCCGACCGTTCCCGAAGCGCACGACTTGATTGCGGTAAGAGGCGACGAAAGCCTTCGCATCCAAGTTAAGACGATTAAGCTGCGAGAGAAAGAAGGCGTTCCATACTACGTCATTCGCGGTCTGAAAAACAGTGGAGCAACGTACATGAAATCGGACTGTGACGCATTTATCGGCGTAGTTGGTGAGCACGTTTATTTAACGGAGAATCGAGAAATTACGGATTACTGGGTAAAAGTCGACGAGGCTAACGAGAAATGGCGGTACTTGCCGCTGAAAATTACGGAAAAGGGAGCGATTAATTAATGGCGAAATTAATGAATGTAAAGACGGTAGATATGGTAAACGGTGAAATTACGAAGGTTGCGTACGATGGCGCGGAGTATGCGAAGGTCGATAGCGCAGAGGCGGGCGATTTAGCGTTATGTACTGGCGATGTTACGTACTTCACAAAAGGCGAATTTTACGAAGTAACAGAAGTCGATAGTGACGGTGATATTCACGCAATTGACGACGAAGGCGACCGTTTTCACATGTATGTAGCAGACGGAGAGTGTGCAGTATTCCGCAAAATCTCCGCGCCAACATTAGAGGAGCGCGTGTCGAGCCTAGAAAGCGACGTTGCTTCGTTGAAAGGCGAAAAGGTTGAGACGGAAAAGCCTTTCGCTATAAAAGAAGGAGACGAGGTTACCGTTAACTTTGCAGTGTGGAAAAAGCACGGAATACTAGACGATTTAACGGAAGGTAAACGATATAAAGTAATTAAGCGACGGGATGGACTTAATATTATTGACGACGTAGGAGATGAACGTAATTTATTCGTCGACGAGCCAGAAGTCGTAAACGTTGTTAAATCGCAAGCAAACGAAACAATCGAATTTGAAGGCGTACAATACCGCAAGGTTGATCGTGAGGCTCGCGAAGGTGATGTCGTGATTTTAACGAAATACAGCGAGTACAACTATACGGAAGGTAAATCGTACCTGGTACAAAAATACGGACGTATAAAGGATATTGATGGCGACCTATTTGCTGTATATAACGAATCGCTAGGACGAACTCGCAAAACAGTCGACGTATATGAGGCGCAATATATTCTGCAAGTTGGCGATATTGTCGTGGTTACAGGCAATACGAATGGTTCGGATAACGACGTAGGAGACATCGGGAAAATTACCGAAGTTGACGAAAGTGCTAGCGATGCGCGTGTTCACGTTGTAGGACGAGCAGATTACGTAAATTGGACGTACTTCTCTGAGATGCGCAAAGCAACGCCAGCAGAAGTCGAAGCATACGAAAAGGCTGCGCACAAAGCGTCATTTGCCGTAGGTGATTACGTGAAAATCGTTAAGTCATATCGTGGACTAGAAGGAAGCATCGCCAAGATTACAGAAATCGGCGAATATCCGAGCGATGCCGGAGTTACTTGCGAGTTTGAAATCGAACATTTAACGGGCAAATACGCAGGACAGACGTTAGTTGCTGATGCTGATCAAATCGTCAAAGCTACTGACGCAGAAATTGCGAAGGCAACAGCGCCAAAGTTAAAGGTGGGCGATTACGTGAAATTTAAGCGAAGTATTGCGGACACACAAGCAGGCAAGCCGTATCTAATCGAAACTAAACCTAGTGGCGGATACTTAGCGTTTAAGGATGACTCGGGAGATTGGTGTTCGATTGAGCGTACGGGAGGATACGAAATTGTCGATGCTGAAACGGCAAAATGGGCGAAGATTGGACGTAAGGTTGGCGAGATTCGAAAGGGCGACGTCGTTAAAGTTATCTCTGACGAAGGTCGTCACGCTATAGGAACGGTCGGAATCGCTCGATGTGACGGAAATACAGGCAGCACAGCAGTTATTGCGAATGGTATTTCGCAAGGTACTTGGTCAAGCGTCAAATTAATCGCGCCAGTCGAATCAACAGTCGCACAATAACGCAATATCAACGCAAAAGGAGGCGGGCAAATGAAGCTCGAAGTTAAGCTAAACACGCAAATAGGCGGGCAAGTTTCCGCCTCCAGCGCACTGGCGCAGGCAGCACAACGTAAGAAGGACGCAACAGAAACGATGGAGGACGCATGGGTTCGGATATTCAATCAACGGAATACTGACGCAGACTTACGGAAATTGCGAGAGGTTAAGCGTGCTATGGACGCAGGGCTAATCGGTCGCGAACAGCCTAAAACGGATAAGCGAGGCAATATTAAGCAGTTAGGGCGATTTAGCAAGGCGGAGGCTATCCGGTTGTATGCGGTATTAGAAGAATCGGGAAGACAACGTAAGCTGCAGGAGCTACTCGATAATAAGCCGGATAATTACTTCTTGCTGATGGACGATGACGCTGTTCGCAAATTAAACGAAATGGTCCAGCGAGAGGAAATCGTAGCATTTGATGTTGAGACGACGGGCACGGACATATTTACTGATGAAATTATCGGAATATCGTTTACGTTGCCTTCCGTCGATAAGCACTATTATATAGCACTACAGCCGATGGATGATCCGCGAGCGTTGCCGATTGAATCGCTACAGCTATTGAAGCCGTGCCTCGAAAATCCTAACGTTAAGAAGGTCGCTCATAATGGGCCGTTCGATATTGCGATATTAGAAAACTACGGGATTATTGTCGCTAACCTTTATCACGATACAATGACGGCCATGCACTTATTAAACGAAAACGAGCGTGAAGTTGGCGGAAACTATCAGCTTAAACCGTTAATAGAGAAATACCTTAAACGTCCGGCAGACACATTCGGAACATTATTCGGAAAGGAAAAGGACTTTACGAAAATTGCGCTTGATCCGTTTTATATCTACGGATGCAAGGATACGCACGTAACGTGGGACTTCTATTTGTTCCAACGTAAGCATCTCGAAAAGTTGCCGAACGTTATGAGTTACCTTTACGAAGTGGAAATGCCGTTGCTTCGACTTAACCTTAAGATGGAACGCAAGGGCTTCGACTTAGACTTAGATTTCGCTAAACGATACGGTGAACAGCTTCACGCAATTGCTGCAGAGGCGGAGAAATTCGTTATCTCGGAATGTGCGAAATACTACGACGGAGACATCTCGGAAATCAACCTTAACTCTCCGAAACAGATGTTACCGTTATTAAGCCAAGCAGTCGGACAATCGCTCGCTAATCTCGATGCAAAACGTACGCTAAAGCCATTACGGAAAACGCACAAAGTAATTGACGCATTCTTGACGTATAAGGAACAGACGAAAATGTCCGGCACTTATATCGAAGGTTTACCGCAGAAGATTCATCCGAAAACGGGCAAGTTACATTCGCGATTCGATAGTAACGGAACGGTGACAGGACGCTATTCCAGCGGTAAAGACAAGGACGGAGAAAGCGAAGGTGACCGCACGAACATTCAGAATCAACCATATGAAGCACGAAAGATGTTCAAAGTGCCGGAAGGTCGTGTATGGATTTCAGCCGACTTTAAATCGCAAGAAATCGTCGTAGCCGGCAGCTTATCGAATGAGCCTGTAATCATTAACGCATTTGCGCAAGGGCTTGATAACTACGCAATGATGGCGAGCAAAGCGTTCAAAAAGCCGTACGATGAATGTTACAAGAATCCGGATGGCAGCGACACGAAATACCGCAAGGATATGAAAGTCATTTATCTCGCGAAAATGTACGGAATGGGAATCGGAAGTCTCGCGAATCTGCTCGGCACGTCGAAAGAAGAAGCGAAGAAATTCAGCGAAAGTTTTGACGAAGGGTTGCCGGAATTAGTGAAATGGATCAACGCTAACACAGCGTTCGTTAAGAAGTACGGTTTCGTATGGATTGGACGAGAACAGCGTAAACGTCGTCTGCCAAAAGCGAGGGAAAAGACGCATAACATACCGTGGGGCAAGTATTGGGACGACGAATATAAAGAAAAGCGATTGCATAACGCAGATGTCAATAAGGCGGTACGCCAGGCAACTAATGCGCGAGTGCAAGGTGAAGCTGCGATTATGACGAAAGCTACGATGCTGAAAATGGACGAATATCTCGAAACAATTGACGGATTTATCGTAGCTCCGATTCACGACGAATTGATTATGGAAGTTGCCGACAATATAACTAGCGATCAAATCAATGAGATTAAGAGAGTTATGACACAATCGTACAAGTTCGAACAAATCGAGAATGGCACAGATTTAGAGTTCTTTCCATACCGATGGGGCGACGGAGTGTCCGAAAGTCGTGTGAAATTTGATGAATTGGGTCAATTATCAATTAAGGAGGGAACTGTTTGAACGTTGAACGACTAGAGTTACTTCCGTTTTTGCTAGATAAATATAAATCAAAATTAACGATCGACGTAGAAAAAGGAACAGTCGTGGGGTTGAAAAATTTTTTGAATCATAAAGGGTACCTCACCGTTGCATTTTGGCACGAAGGTAAGACTCTACGTTACCGTGTTCACGAAATAGTATCTTACGTAGGAGGATTAGAATTATTAAATCTAACCGTAAACCATATCAACGAAAACAAACTAGATAATCGATTGTGTAACTTAGAAACCGTAACAGCATTAGAAAATCATAGGAAATATAATTTTCCTAAAGGGGACGATAACCCGCAATCCAAATTAACATATTCTCAAATTCTCGAAATAACAACGAATTATAGTGGCAGGCGAGGCGAAAAGGCTATATTAGCTAGGAAATATAACGTTTCTCCTTCTACTATAACGAAAGCATTTAAATTAATGGAGGAAACTCATAAATGACGCAAATTGAAATCATCAAACTCGAAAAGGACGGATGCCCACCGTGCAAATGGCTAGGCAGAACGTTAGAAGATAACGCAGCACGCCTCGAATCGGAAGGCGCAACGCTAACAACGATGAACATTAGCGAGAATCCATCGTTAATTGACGAATACAAGATTACTATCGTGCCAGTCCTCGTATTCAAACGAAATGGCGTAGAAATGACGCGAGTTCACGGTAATGTCAACTTTGACGACGTATTAGCTGCGATTGAATATGCGAAATTTAAGAAGTAGGGAGACGATAATATGAAGTGCAAAAGCTGTGGTAAAGAACTTTTATACGCTATCGTAGTTACGGATAATCGGTCTGGAAAAGGCGGAATAAAGTACTTTGATTGTCGATGTAAAGACGAAATGGAGGACGAATAATTGACGCAAAATAACGACGCACTAGAAATACTATACGCTGAAAGCTACGTTCCTGGCGCTAAACAGCCGGGCTTCATCGACAAGGTAGCGCAGGAATTGATCGACACGCTTAACGATTGGCACAGCCGTCCGGAAAAGTGGGATGACGCCATAGATTCGCAAATACACGCATGGTACGTAAAGCCTCCGAAGGTGTTTCCGAAACGACCTTACTTCTCACCATCGGCAACAGGCGCGTGCAAACGTGAATTATACGAAAAGGGCATCGGCTCTAAACGTGACGAAGGCGGACAGCAACCGCACCAGAAGCGATGGACCGGCATCGGAACGGCAATCGGTGATATGATTCAGCGTGATTTACTATTCATCGAAAAGCATATGCCAGGAGCAAGATTCCGATTCGAGCGCAATGCTGACGGTACTCCGATGTTTGAAGATTTTGCTAAACGTAATGTTCCGGTTAATGTCGGTGGAATCGACTATAGTCTTTACGGAGCGCCGGACGGCATCTTAATTTACACCGACGAAAATGGCGAACAGCATCGCATCGGACTCGAAATTAAGTCGAAGCAAACGTCTGCAGCGCGCACATCGCTTTATTCCATGCGTCAGCCAGACGAAAAGCACGAATTGCAGACGATTGCTTACTCGATCATGTTTGGATTATCGCACTATATCGTACTTTACGTAAATACCTCGCACAAGTCGTGGGAAATATCGGACGATGATTTCGCAGCAACGCCGGATATTCGAGCATTTGGCATCGATTGTACAGAGGATCGAAAAGCGAAGTTGCTCGAAGATTTGGCCGGTGTGCAACGACTGATTAACGAACGTAAACCGCCAATGCCGGACTTGACGAAGTGGACATTTAACGGATTCAAGACAGCGATAGCACAGTCGATTACTAACGCTGAATTGACGCAACTGAAACAGCAAGTCGAGCTGGCGCAAAAGAGCGGACTCAAAGATTATACAAAACGGCAATATGCGGAGGCTTTGGCGGACTTAATCGCAAGGATTCCGAAAAGTTAACGGAAAGTGATATCAAATTAGAATTTTGGTCTGCTATGTATAGTAAGCAACGAAATTAATCTATTATAACGGAGGTTGACGTAAATATGACGACGAAAACAACATATAAAGTGGGCGACAAGGTGCGAATTTTAAATAAGGACGGAATTTACGCTGGCGACGATTTAACAAACGGTAAAGTGTACGAAGTTACAATGAGCACTGATTCTGACGGAGATATTCGCATTAAAGATGATGACGACTACAAACTACTAATCACGGCGGACGAACTAAAATACATCGAAAAGGTGGCGGAGCAAGTGGCGAAATTCAAAGTAGGCGATAAAGTACGTACTGTCAACAGCTCGTGTTTTGAAAAAGGCGAAGTGGTGACGATTGAAATTAACGATGAATCCAACCACATGCCGTTAAAATGTACCAACGGACGCTGTGCGTTTTGGTTATATCTTTCTGACGTCGAGCCAGTAACGCCAAAACCGACGAAGAATCAACGCATTACCTCACTAGAACAAACGGTAGCAACGTTACAAGCCGAAGTTGCGGCGTTAAAGGCTGCGCAAAAGGTTGCGGTTAGCCCGCCAACAATGACCGTAAAAGCAGACGTTGACGTCGCTAAAGTTGCGGAAAGTCTTGCGAAAGCATTCGAGAAGCATGTGCCTAAATCACCGAATGAGCAACGCAAAGCGATCATTGACGAGGCTAAGACGTTTGTTGAGGAACTATCGGACATCATCAAAGGCACGCATAAGCGAGAAAAAAAATTCGGGCGCTTAAACGATGTCGGCTACACTTACGTATTAAAGCCGGAGTTTCGTATTAACAGTAAAAAGCGCACAGTCACGGTTCTAATGAAAGGCGGTTATATTGACAACGGTAAAGTCTACGCTAATGCAGTCGCAAAATGCGCACCAGACGACGTATTCAACGCCGACATCGGCAAGGCTATTGCGTTAGGTCGTGCGCTTGGGCTAGACGTTTCTAAGTTTGAGAAGGCGGTGCAGCCTAGCGAGGTTGTTTTAGGGATGCACGTACGCACAAAGACTTTAGGCGGGGGTTATAACGACCATTGCCCGATATTTGTTACGGGATTCTACGGAGAGTACCCAGCGTTTGATAACGGTACGCATTCGTCTCTTTACGAAATCACCGACGACACAAAGGCGCAATATTAATGTCTCGCGCAACCAAACCGAAGCCAAAGCGCTTACTAGCAATCGACACGTCAGCATCGCCAGGCTTCGCAGTAATCGAATATGGCGGAAGCAAGCCAGCAAGCCTCATTTACACTGACGCATTTCCGACGGATACTTCGCTCTCAGACGCCGAGCGCTACGAAGTCGTCCGATCAGCTACCGCCTTAATCTGCTATAAATACGGTACTGCAACTCCATTTGACGTCGTTGTCCGCGAGCATTTCATCAAAGGCGGAAGCAAGCGCGGTACGCAGTTAGTATTCGGGGGATGGGCTGCCGTTGATATGGCGCTTAGAGCCTTCGGCTATACGATCGACAGCGATAATGAAATACCTCCAACCACCGTCAAAAAGGCGGTCGGCATTTCGGGCAAGGCGACGAAGGCAGAAGTAGAGCAAGGCGTAAGGAAGGCGCTAAATCTGCCGGACGATTACGTATTTCCGAATAACAAAGGCGGGGACGCCTCGGACGCGGCGGCTATTGGTATTGCCTATCTTAAGCGCGAAGGCGCTATTTAAAACGAGAGGGAGCGATTGATTAATGAAACCATACAAACTAAATTCGGTGCAAGGTTCGCAAGTAGTTCCGGTAGGTAAACGATATTTCTTATCGAAAGCAGTCGTAGGCACTCCGGCTATAATCGTCAGTACTGACGTTGATTCAGCGTACCGTGCATCGCCATTAAAAGAAATTATTACGCTAGGTAAGGAAGTTGTCCTAGCAACGCAAAATTCAATTTATACGTTTGAGGAGGCGACTGAATGACGCCAAAACAACGCAAGCCAGCAGGCATTATCGCAACTAGCCTCGCTATTATCGGATTACTGCTATTTATCGTAGGATCATTCGTGGCATTGCCGTTACTAGCACTACTAGTCGGAATGAGCTTCGGCTATGTGCTCGAATTATTCACGGGAGATTACGTAGTGCAGGCTTTCCATTACGTGGGGCTGACGAAGGTAGGTTCGGGAGATTTGCCGAAAGTATTCGGATTGTTGGCGCTGATTGCTGTGTTCTTTAAAGTAAAGTTACCGAGTAAGGGCGACGAATCGTGAAAGTCTACTACGCTAGTATGACAGGTAATGTACGGAGATTCCTCTCTAAGACTTGCGTAGAAGCCCTCGACATTTCAGAAAGGCCAAAGCCGAACGAGCCGTTTGTGCTTGTTACGTACACATTCGGATTCGGCGACATTCCTGCGGAAGTTGACGCATGGTTAACGCATAATTACAAGCTTTTACGAGGAGTTGCTGTTAGTGGAAATCGAAATTGGGGCGATAATTATGGAATAGCCGGCGACAAGATTTCGCGCGGATACGGCGTACCGCTGATCCTTAAATTCGAACAAGCAGGCAATTCCGAAGATGTGCGACTATTTAAAGAAAGGTTGGCGATAATTTGCGCTACTACGAATTAAACAACGAAGTAATGCAGCGAGATTCTGATGGTTTATTGCAGTTCGATAAAGACAAAGAAGCGACTCGCGCTTACTTCCTAGATTACGTTAATAAAAATACGGTGTTCTTCCATTCATTACGCGAAAAGCTCGACTATCTAATAGAGAACGATTATTACGAGAAAGAACTTTTCGACCAATATAAGTTTGAAGATATTAAGGCGGTATATAAGCTTATTTACGCTAAGAAATTCCGATTCCCGTCATTCATGGCTGCGTACAAGTTTTATAACGATTATGCGCTATTAACTAACGACGGTGAGCGCATCTTAGAACGTTATGAGGATCGTGTAGCAATCAACGCATTGTTCTTCGGAAAAGGTGACGCAGCAAATGCGCTTAAATTTGCCGAACTATTAATTACACAACAATATCAGCCGGCTACACCGACATTCTTAAACGTTGGGCGTAAGCGTCGAGGCGAATTAGTGTCGTGCTTTATCACGCAAGTTGGCGACAGCTTGAACGACATTAACATGGCCGAATCTACTGCGAAACAGCTATCGAAGATTGGCGGAGGCGTATCGCTTAACCTTTCGAATATTCGAGCAAAAGGCGAATCAATCAAAGATATCGCAAACGTAGCAAAGGGTGTTGTTGGCGTTATGAAGATGCTGGACCACTCATTCCGCTATGCAGATCAGATGGGGCAACGTCCAGGCGCAGGAGCAGCATATCTTAACATATTCCACGCGGACATACACGATTTCTTAGATACGAAGAAAATCAGTGCTGACGAAGATGTACGAGTAAAGACGTTGAGCATTGGCGTTGTAATTCCCGACAAGTTCATCGAATTAGCTCGCGAGAATAAGCCAGCTTACGTATTCTATCCGCACACCGTTCACAAAGCGACAGGCAAGCATTTCACGGAGATTAATTTCACGCAAATGTACGATGATTTAGTCGCAAATCCGTTAGTCCGTAAAGACAAGATTGACCCACGCGCCTTACTAGAAAAGATTTCTGTGCTACGCTTCGAATCCGGCTATCCGTTCGTTATGTTCCGTGACAACGTTAATACCGCGCATCCGTTAGACGGTGATGTAGACGAGTCAAATTTATGTACGGAAATCCTACAGCGAATAGATTTGTCGCAGTATACAGATTACGGACAGTCAGATGTCGTTGGGAGAGACGTTTCATGCAACTTAGGCTCGCTAAATATTGCGAATGTGATGCGACATAAGGATATTAAATCCGCTGTTGCACTAGCTACAGACGCCCTAACAGTCGTTTCAGAGGCGACTAACATCGCAAATGCACCGGCAGTCGCGAGAGCCAATCGCGAAATGCGCTCAATCGGATTAGGAGCGATGAATCTGCATGGCTATTTAACGTCAGTCGGTATCGCTTACGAGTCGCCGTTAGCTATTGAATTTGCTGACGTATTCTTCGCTGCAGTTAATTACCATTCGTTAAAGCATTCTTGCGAAATGGCTAAACGTTCTGGTACGACATTCAGCGGATTTAACGAATCATCGTATGCGGACGGAACGTACTTCAAGCAATACGTAAGTGACGACTTTTTACCGAAAGACGCTTACATCGCTGAATTATTCGAAGGATTTATGCTACCTACTCGCAAACATTGGATAGAGCTTTCTGCAGACGTTGCGAAGTACGGATTATATCACTCTTACCGTCTAGCAATTGCGCCGACTGGATCAATCTCTTATGTACAGTCTGCTACAGCGAGCGTTATGCCGATTATGGAACGTATTGAGGAGCGAACTTACGGCAACTCAAAAACATATTATCCTATGCCAGGACTATCGATGAAAACGTGGTTCTACTATAAAGAGGCATACGACATGGATATGCACAACGTTGTCGATTTAATCGCAACTATTCAGCGTCATGTCGATCAAGGCATTAGTTTCACGCTATTCCTAAAAGATACGATGTCGACGCGAGACTTAACGAAGATTGACTTATATGCACATCACAAAGGAATCAAAACGCTATATTACGCTCGAACAAAAGATACGGGTGCAGACGCTTGCCTAGCGTGCCAAGTTTAGGAGGGGATTAGGTGGCAGTATATACCGCAGCAAACTACGCAGTAGACGATGATTCGTTTACACAGGCGTTCATTAAGCAGAATCAATCGCAGTTTTGGCTACCGGAAGAAATTTCACTCACGCCGGATTTACTAACGTGGAAATCGCTCACAAAGGAGGAACAAACGGCTTACATGCGAGTCTTAGGCGGACTAACATTGCTTGATACGGAACAGGGCGTCGGCATTCCGAGATTGATTCCGCACATCAAAGGGCATCAGCGACAGGCGTTACTAACGTTCATGTCTGCGATGGAAAACTCGGTCCATGCGAAATCATATTCGAATATATTCTTAACGTTAGCCAGTCGAGAGGAAATCGCAGAAGTGTTCGATTGGGTACGAGATAATCCTTACTTACAACGCAAAGCTGACGTAATTGTATCGCATTACAAATCAGTTAAGGATTCCGACGATATATCGCTGTTCAAGGCGTTAGTATCTTCGGTATTCCTGGAATCGTTCTTATTCTACAGTGGATTTTACTATCCGTTATATATGTATGGGCAAGGGCGCTTGATGCAATCTGGCGAGATCATTAATCTTATTATCCGCGACGAGAGTATCCACGGAGTTTACATCGGATTGTTAGCGCAAGAAATATTTAATCGTCAAACAGACGAAATACAAGATGAGATTCGTGATTGGGTTTACTCAACGCTAGAAACGCTATATCAAAACGAGGCGCTATATACTGCAGACATTTACGATCCTGTAGGCTTAACGCATGATGTGCTTAACTTCGTACAATACAACGCTAATAAGGCGCTGGCTAATCTCGGATTTGACGCCTTATATGAGCACAGTCCAGTCAATCCGATAGTGCTGAACGGCTTATCAACTAAAACGAAATCACACGACTTCTTTTCGATGAAAGGGAACGGATATAAGAAAGCAACAGTCGAGCAGATACAAGATAGCGATTTTTATTTCGAATAACAATGCCGAGCCTTAATTGGCTTGGCGCCATTTTACTATAAACGGAGGTTGATAGCGTGGAGCATCCCGACGTAACTCACACAATACGAACGGGCTATGACCGTGAAACATGGCGCAATATCCATAATGCAAAACCAACGGAATCATCGCCTAGAGATTACTACGGAGACATTATCGATTTGGCGAACGATCATTACGTTGTGATTCCGACAGGCTATAAGATATTGCATCGCAATCTGCAGCGTTATTTGGAGGATAAGAAAGGCTTCGAGTTCAATTACGTATTTAGCGATTAGGAGGAGATGTGATGAAAGCGCGAAAAGGCGATACGATTCGTATTACCGAGATTCAACTTCAAGACGCCGAGAAACGCTTAAATGTCGGAGATATTCACGAAGTTGCAATAGCTTGCGATGATGGTGACGTTTATATAGACATGAACGGTGCTACTCCGTTATGGCTTGTCGCAGAAGAATACGAGGTAATTTCGGAGGAGGCTACACAATGAACGGACAGCAAGCACAACAAATCGAGAAAGAGGCGCAAATGTCGCCCACTAACGATAAATTAACGGAAATGTACGACATGCAAACGAAACTGGATCATCGCATTACTACCGAGCGAGGCATCGCTAAAACGACTGACGAATGGGTAGTCGGATTAACTATCGCAATGGAATCGGAGATTGACGAGATTAGGCGCGAGGTTAGCTGGAAATGGTGGAAGAATCCGAAGCCTATCGACCAGGAAGCGTTGCAAGGCGAGGTAATAGATATGTGGCACTTCTTATTATCGCTATCTCGTACTGTAGGGCTTACACCGAACGATATTCACCGTATTTATATGGAGAAGAATGCGGAGAATCACGCAAGGCAAAGTGGTATAAGTGAGAAAGATGGATATTCATTATGTCAAAAATAGAAGTTACATGTGCTATATGTAACAAAGTCGAAAATAAGAATCCTTGTGACGCTCGCCGATATAAAACATGCTCATTAGAATGCAGAGGCGGGTATTCTAAGCAGATTTTATCAACGTCTTTAGAAAAAGAATGCGAAATTTGTGGAGAATTGTTTAAGGTCAAAAAATCGCATTTTTCAAAACGGTTTACTTGTGGAGGATCTTGTAAGTACCTACGAATAGCGAAAAATCACAAAGCAAAAGGACTTAGAGGTGAGTCGTGTCATAAGTGGAAAGGCGGTAGGTTTGTCCACGAAACAGGTTACGTGTTTATTCATGCTCCAGAAAACGCAATGGCGAATAGTAGAGGATATGTAAGAGAACACAGATTAGTGATGGCAAATTATTTGGGTAGGCCACTTGAAAGAGACGAAATAGTTCACCATATTGATGGCAATAAAGAAAATAACGATGTTTCGAACTTACAGCTGATGGATAATTCAACACACGCGAAGCTACACAACGACTTAAGGAGGAAACTAAATGACGCAAATTGAACGCAAAGTAACATTATTAGCACATACGCAATTATCGGAGGGATTTCGAGAAAGGTTCGATGAGTATCCGTTCGGCTCATACGATGGAAATGAATTGGACGATTTAGACGTCTCAGACGGACAAGCCGTAGCACTGACAGCCATTCGCACTTGTTATTCACCGGGCAAACCTAGCGAAATCGTCGCTAAAGAAGGCGCTCGCTATTTCGGCAAGAAAGCGACAGACGGCGGTAAAGGTACGGATGCTGACCGTTTAATCCGCATGATTCACTCGTCTGGACACGTTAGTACTTTGGAGCACCTATCGTACACATTCGCAGTAGAGGGCGTCAGTCGAGCGTTACTTGCTCAGTTAACACGCCATCGCGTCGGCTTCGCGTTCAGCGTGCAGTCGCAACGATACGTTAAATTCGGTAGCGACGATCGTAGTGGCGGATTTGATTACGTTGTGCCAGTTACTGTTGATGACGATAAATTATTACGATTAAGCGAAGATGGAGAGGAATACCGCGCAGTTACTCCTATCGGACTATTTTACGAAGCAATGGAGCAAGCACAACGCTCCTACGATTTGTTACGTAAAGCAGGCGTTCCAGCCGAAGATACTCGCGCAGTCCTACCGAATGCTGCAGCGTGCAATCTCGTATTAACCGTAAACTTACGTGCACTACTCGACTTCTACGCTAAACGGAAAGTAGGACGGGGTGCGCAGTCTGAAATCGCAGGACTGGCAGAGGATTTACGCAAAGCTGTCGAAAGTGTCGAGCCTTGGACGTCGCAACTATTTGAGGCGGTGTAGTATGCGCTTAATCATCGTTAAAATCCTATGCGCAATATTCTGCGTTCCAGTTTACCCGTTAGTAATCTTCGCAGAATGGTACGGAGAAAGCACGACGCTAGGCGCTAAATTCAACTTTAAAACGGCGTCTGCAGACTATTGGCGAGATGTCAAAGCGACGTTAATGCAAAGGAGGACGCCTAAATGACGATGCTAAAACGCATTCTACTCGCTTTACTCTTAGCATTAACGCTATTCATCAACGCACATAAGCCGTCAGACCACGAACACTTAGCGGAATCTCCCACCGAAAGGTACTACGAAATAATTCCGTACGTTAATGGATATGACGCAATATACACGCAATACCTCGAAAATGAACGGCAGCAAGCTGAGATAGCTCAGAAAATCAAGCGTAAACAAGCGTTAGAAGAAGCGCAGAGGCTTTATGATGCGAAGCTTGCTAAGATAGCGCAACATAAGCAAATTAGTCGGGGCAATAACGCTAAACTGACGCAATTTACGATGATTGCTACTTTTTACACAGCGCAGTGTAACGGATGTACGGGAATTACTGCGAATGGAACTGAAATAACACGTACCATTACTTATAAAGGCTATAGAGTTATTGCTGCTGATCGCTCAATTCCATTTGGAACTATACTACGCATTACCTTGAATGGAGGCACTGTCATTAATGGGATAGTAGCAGACAGAGGTGGGGCCATTAAAGGTGCTCGGTTAGATATTTTGGTAGCTTCAAATAGTGAAGCGTACCACTTAGGTCGTCAGCTAGTAACGGTAGAAAGGATTGGATATTATGGTGAATAACGATTTGTGGGAACGTATACCTTACGCACCGGATTATTTGGTATCTAGAACCGGAGAAGTATTCAGCGAAAAATCCTGTTCAAAGCGAAAGTTAACTGTTTATAAAAACAAATACGGATATTTTTACGTGGTTATATCTATCGACGGTAAGTCTAAACAAAAACTTGTTCATCGTTTGGTTGGAGAAGTATTCCTACCGAATCCGCTAAATAAACCTCAAATAAATCATATAAATGGAGATAAATCTAACAACACGCTTGAAAATTTGGAGTGGGTAACTGCCAAAGAGAATAAAGAGCATGCTATTAGGACTGGTTTAGCTGATGTTGATACTTTGAGAGATAATGGGATGAAAAATGCTCGCCCAATATCACAAATAGACGTCAATACAGGTGAAGTCATACAAATATGGAGCAGTTCGAAAGATCCGAAAAGAGTATTAGGGGATAAATACGATTCATCTGCAATATTGAGGTGTTGTCACTTAAATAAGGATACTCATAAAGGTTTTAGGTGGAGGTTTTCAGGACAAGAACATATGCAATATGAATTTAAAGACAAAATTGTAGGACGTAGCAGAGTACTTGTCACATTAGACGGAACGGATGAAATTTTTTCGTCTGCATCCGCAGTTGCTAATCATTTTGATATTTCTAGAAATACTGTTTATCGGGCTATTAACGAATCTAGAAAATTACTAGGAAAGTACGATGTTAGCTATATCTAATCAATAACATATTAGGAGTGATGATATATGGCAAAAGCGCAAGTAGGCGATTTGATTCGAATTACAAATGTTCCGAAAGGGGGGCAAGGTTCTAGTGTCGGAGATATTTTCGAAGTGATTAAACGGTTTGAACCTGGTTCAAGAAGTCATGAAAATGGAGGAGTTGAGTTCGTACATTCTGAAATGCTGGTAGGTGCGGTTGGTTGTTACGTTTATGACGATCAGTATGAAATCCACTGCAAAGCTGGCGAGGAGGATGCCGCGAATCCAACGCAATTAGAGCCGTCAAAATGGTCGGATACGCAAGAGAATCTAATCCGTTTAGCGTGCTCGGAATTAGCCGACTTGTTAGTGCGCAAGAACCACGATTATGGCGACAGCTTTTCGCAGCAGTACGATAAATACGGACTTATGAGCGCTTTAATCCGCATGGACGATAAGATGCGACGATTAGAGACGTTACGAGGCGGAGAGCAAGCGCAAGTGGCAGAAAGCGTAGGCGATACGTTACAAGATTTAGCAGGCTACGCACTCCTAGCTTACGTAGAGTCGAAGAAGAAATAACGCTATACACTCGAATAGCAAATAAGCCTATCCTTCGGAATTATCCGTTGAGATAGGCGAGTTTTGACGTTTAGGAGGCGAAAATATTGACGATAAAAGTTATCGGAGTTGGGCATCATCCATTTTCGAAGAAATACGAATTTAAAGGCTTCTTTGACGATTTAGTTCCGTGTTTAATTGCTACGGACTACAAAGCGCCAAAGACGATTTTGGAGCTACATTACGAAGGGGAATCGGAGGAAATTGAATTGACTAATGTAAAACCAACGAAAAAAATTTACGAAATAAAATCGTTCACATACGCATCAGCATTCGCAGGAATCGGAGGAATGACACTTGGACTTAAACCGTTAGGTGGCGAGGGAGTTATCGCTTGGGAATACGACTCAACGGAGAAACGACGTCAATATGCACAGGACGCTCATAAACTATTGCATCCGAGCATTCCAGTACACGGCGATATTTGCGAGGCTAATACGGACGAGCTGCCGGACTTTGACGTATTCTGCTTTACTCCGCCGTGCCAATCGTTCTCAGTCGCAGGCAAACGTGGTGGATTCGATGACACTCGCGGTACATTGACGTTCGAGGCGCTGCGAATCGCGAAAGCGAAGAAGCCGAAGATTCTCTTTATGGAGAACGTCAAAGGCCTCGTCAATCACGATAAAGGAAATACGATGGGCACGATTATCCACGCGATCAATGAAATCGGATATACCGTTGACTTTACCGTTTTAAATTCGAAATACTTCGATGTAGCGCAGAATCGCGAACGCGTATATCTTATCGCAGTAAGAGACGATTTGATTATGCCTGAGCCGTGGAGTGGCGTAAAGGGAACTACGATGCTACCGAAAGCGAAGAAACGCTACCAGGAAGAAGGCGCAAAGACGTTTAACTTCGATTGGCCAGAACAGACGGAAGTCAGAAAGCGATTGCGCGATTTCTTAGAGTCAGAAGTGGACGAGAAGTACTATATTGACGAGGAGAAAACAGCTAAGTTAGTAGCACAATTAGAAAAAACTTATCCAGCGGTAGATGAACGTGACCCAAATATGCTCGGTCACATCGAATTAAAAGGTCATGACGCTATTAGAAGGGTCTATAGCCCGACAGGGCAAGGCCCGACAGGGCAAGGCCCGACATTAACGACAATGGGCGGAGGTCATCGCGAGCCTAAAATTGCAGAAGAAGTCCGACCATGTTTGACACCACTCCGAGAAGAAAAGCGCCAGAACGGTCCTCGCTTCAAAGGGAACGATGCCGAGTCGCATACGATTACGACACAAGATCGTCATGGTGTAGCAATTGGTATATCGCCTAAATATCGCATCCGTAAACTAACTCCAACAGAATGTCTACGTCTACAATCCGTTTCGGATGACGTTATCGACGCACTTTCAACGCAATTCAGCGATAGTCGCCTATACAAATTCGCGGGCAACGGGCTGACAACAAACGTAATTACAGCGATTGGAGAGCGCTTACTAACGTATCTATAACGAAAAAGCAGCAAGCGATTGCCTACTGCTTAAAGATAACGACATTACCGCTAAGTGACGCAGTATCAGCGTAAAACGTCTTACCTTCGTACTTATCTAGCTTAAATTGACGGAATAACTTCGCTGCAGTGACGTCTTTCTTCGCACTAACGAAGTAGCCTGCGGATCGCATTTCCTCGCTAAGTGACGGAGCAGTCGGCTTAACCACAGCAAACGCCTTTTCCGCAGGATTGAACGCAATAAGGACGCGAGAGCGAGGCTTGATGCCTAGCTGCGACAGTACGTCGCCTTTCAAATATAGTCGATTACGCTTGCCGACGTAAATCTGCGACATACCTTTATTCGGAACAAACGTAAAGCCAGCGAGTAATTGCGCTTCTTCATCGTCAAATTCCGCTGTAGGTACGGGCTTAAAGTGATATTCTAGCGAGCGATCAAGCTCCGCACAATATGCGTCAGCTTCGCCAGGCTCGTCTATGGTAATCATCGGATACAATTCGTTATTAAATTCGATGCCTGCGACATAAGTATCGGCAACAGATTCGCAATATGAGCGTGCAGATTCGTCGATTATCGGCAGTAAATCTTCAAGCGTATAAAATTTCGCAACAGTCATGCGTAACACCTCCGTTTATTAGCGTTAAATTTACGTTATTTATTACGGTAAGTATATCAGATTAGAAACGCAAAATCAACGCAAAAGAAAAGAGGAATAGAAATGAAAAGAAAATCAACCGCTAAAGCAATATTATCGAACTTACACGCATTAAAGGAACGCCGTTATGTCGGCGATTTAGACGCCAGCGACACGCTAATCGACTTTGAGCGCGCTCTAGCCTTAGCGAAGTTAACGAAAAGGCAGTCGGAGGCTATTCGGTTGGTATATGACGTAGGATTGACGCAAAAGCAAGCTGCTGCGGAGATGGGCGTGGCGCGCGAAGTAATCACGGAGCATATTCGCAAGGCTACCGAGGAACTGGACGAAGTTTACGAAATGTGGGCGTGGATGGACGGAGAATTGACGTCGGAAGATTTCAAAGAAGAAACGGAGGTAACAGCATGAACTACGTAGATGATTTACGCAATGAAATCGAAGCAATTCGCAAGGAAACGCGAGCAGGCTTATTGCTGCGCGAGCAGCGCCTTATCCGCATACAGAAGGCGAGCGATCAGTACGCGCTAGCTCACGCTACACAATACGAAAGAGAGCGTCGATTAGCCGAAGAAAAGAGCACAGAGCGCCCATTGCGACAGTATGACGCTAAGTTACTCGAACAATTGACGAATCTAGCGCTACATGAGGAACTAACCGATAAGTCGCAATATAAGGTCCGCGAGGAGGAGTATCCGTTTCTTAGCGATATGCAACTAGCTAGGCGTTCAGAAGGCGCACATGAAAGGAATACTGGTGTGCAAAAAGGCGAAGCTCCGTTCATAAATGCGGAAACTATCGCAACAAATGGGCGAAATTATGCCGTTCCGAAGCGTAGAAAGCGCTCGATCCACGAAGATTTGCTACGGGATGAACAGGCGATGATTCGCAACAAGGAAAGACGACGCAAATATAACGAATTTACTGCGGTACAGCCTGTAATAACCTACATTTCGGGTGAGTTTGTATCCTAGTTATTAGGAACCGCTATTTAGGGAAGTAAGAGGCGCAGTTAAGGCGATTGCTGCTACGTCCATTCCAATCTATGACGAACAATAACCGGACAATTCAGCGCCATATCGAGCGTTTTACTACTGACCAAGAGGTCTGCCGGAGTTGTATCGTCTGAATTAACTATCGAGCGTGACGGCGGTCTATCCGGAGGACATTCCGAGGGTTAGACGTATAGTCAGTCCAAGCATACCGGACTTTAAACGCGATAAAGCACTCACTACGGCGGTGAGTATAAGGGAGCCGAAATTAAAGGATCGCGCGGAGATAGCTTACGAGCACTTCGCCATTAATTGCGCAGTTACTTACGAGTGCTGCGCCTTTTATTATTCGCTTGGTAACCGCATGTGACGGGTAATTGCTGCGCAAGCATAATGTTCCGCACGCCGAGTCGTTTTAAATCTAAATTCAAATTGGAGGTTTTCATATGGAGAAAATCGTTTATTGTACGCATTGCAAGATAGAGCACGTGGTTAGCGTAACGAAAGACAGTACTAACGAAGTCGGCTTATTCTGTAACACATCACGTAAATTAGTCAATGCTTATACTACTAAATGGGACGGTAAGGACGTCTACGAGCCTATGAGAGAGTTTGCTCGTAAAAACGTTGATTTACAAGCTGTCTCACGGTTAAAACCGGAAAAAGTAGAAGGCCTGGCTCGTAAAATGGCATTTATGTACTCAAATAGTGACAACCGCATTTACGCTAGTTATGCGTTTCTTGCGTACCATATGCATACAATAATTACTCGATTACGGAGTGAGGTACGTGCAAAAGGTATCGGAGGTAGTCACAAATGAATACGGCAATTCAACGCTACATTGACGAACATGGACGCGAAGTAGTTTACGGTTATTCTGACGAAGTATCGATACAAACGCACGAACAGTTAGAAGAATGGCGAGAAGATAAAAAGCGTCGAGAATTATCGGTTGGTCCGAACAGATACTACGTTAACTGTTATCACGAACCAATCGCAGAGCTAAACGACATTCTTAGCGTAGAAGAACTCGGCACAATGATGAAACTAATTCCGTATATGCGTATGCATACGGATGGTCATTTATATTACGGAACAGAGCGTATGACAGCGCAACTAGTCGCTAAAGCAATCGGAAGAAAGCTACGTCAAACTCAGACGATATTAGCTACGTTGGTTACGCATGACATTCTATTCCGAGAAAAAGTCGGACGTTCTTTTGTTTATGGCGTCAATGATCGTTACCATTCGATGGGTAACGTTGTGAAAGGTGCAGCGTTTACTAAGCTGTATCAAACGAAGACACGCACGGATATCACCAACTTAACGATACATTCGGCTGGCATCCTATATAAGATGCTACCGTTTTTTAATTACGCACACTATTATTTAAGCGAAAATCCTAACGAGATTGACGCAAGTAAGATACGGCACTTATCACACCGCAAGTTTGCCGAAATGGTCAACGTTAGTCGAAATACGATCAATGAGGCTATGCGAGAGTTACGCAGATACGGATTTATAATGTCCGTTGAATCGTACGGCAACCAGCTATATCGTATTAATCCGGACGTGATGTTCCGCAAAAAGAACGAGTATGATGAGTATACGGAAAGTGTACGTGAGGACTTCGCTCAATTGCGCAGAAACTACGAACTGCACGGAGAATTGCCGGGAATTGATAGCGATGACTTACCGTACTGATTTCGGAGTGGCACGAATATTGCATAGTTAGAGCGTATATTGGCACGAATATTGCATAGTTAAAAACATCGATAAACCTTACGGGGAGTAAGCGTAAAGTCGATTTTAGGCGTCTACGACCTCTTTATCTTATAAGGAATAACGGAAACCTTCGCCAATACAGATAATAGACGATACTGCTTGGTGAGATTATTTATTGTAATCATATTGATAATCATGGGACGGCTTGCCGGCACATAGGGCATAGCCCGGAAGGTTTTGTCTTTTAAAGATTACGAGTCCTTGTTTTCACAAGTCCTCTATTGTCTTTTCTATCGAAAATCCAATGAATATCATTAATACATTAAAGATATAACGCTGTAAAAGAATAACGGTAATACCTATAAAACGAAAGGAGAGCGATATAGATGGCGAAATTAAACGATAAGCAATACGCAGCTATTGCGATATTATCACAGCCGAAACGTGGCGGACTTACTTACGAACAAGTTGCGGAAGAAGTCGGAGTCAGCCGTACTACATTAGCGGAATGGCGTAAGCGAGACGATTTCAATGACGAACTTAAACGTCAGATTATGCGTGATACAATCGAAAGGTTGCCGGAGGTAATGGCGTCTATTCCGGACCACATTATTAATGACGGCAATGCTGCGATGTTTAGGACGCTATTGCAAGCACAAGGTTTACTGACGGAGAAAGTCGAAGTTACTGCGCAAGCTAACGGAAATGACATTGATGCGATTAGGGCGGATATTGAACGAATGCGTGGCGGACAGTAGCGAGATATTACGCCATTTAATAGTAGAAAGTCATAACGGTAAGTTGCCGTAGGTTTACGTTGTGTCGGAGATTTATCGGGCAGACGCTCGAAATGGACGCGCACCTCAAACACTTTGAGTAGCTGATCGCCATATATTCCGTTATCATAACTATGTAGTTTTGACAAAGCTAATCCAACGTGATAAGATAGCGCTATATACGTTATCATAACTAATTATCATAAATGGAGGCAGAATATATGACGAAATACGGCTACGGGCGAGTATCTACTATTACGCAGGAATTAGAAGTGCAGATACAAGCGCTACAAGACGAGAATTGTGACGTAATACTAACGGAGAAGTTTACGGGCACCACTACTAGCCGTCCGGTATTTGACGAGCTTATGTCGAGAATACAAGCAGGAGATACGCTAGTAGTGACGAAGCTGGACCGCCTGGCACGTAACACCAAAGAGGGCATAGAGGTAATAGAGCACCTATTCTCTATGGACGTGAAGGTATATGTACTAAACGTAGGGCTACTGGAGAATACAACGATGGGGCGATTCTTCCTCACTACCCTATTAGCGGTGGCTGAGATGGAACGCAACTTAATAGTTGAACGTATGCAAGAAGGTAAGGCGATAGCAAAGCAGCGTGAAGATTTCCGAGAAGGTAGACCGAAGAAGTTCGATAAGAAGCATTTAGATAACGCAATGAAGTTACTCGAAAGCAATAGTTATAAAGAAGTTGAAGCAACAACAGGAATTTCAGTTGCAACTTTAGCAAGAGAAAGAAGAAAGCGAAAAGAAAATAAACTTATTAACGATTGAGCAAACTCGCTTGATCGTTTTTTATTGCGTAAATTTTCGTAATCCCCCAAGCCCGTTTTTGGCAAACCGCTGTTCTGACGCTGAATAAATCGGCGTATCAAAAATTCACTTTGACTTTGCGGAACAGCAACGCAATGCCTGTCGCCTTTAATTCGCTTTACTAACGCAGCCTATACGCCGTTTAACTCAACAAGACGATAGATTGTACGGTACGCAAAAACAAACGCTAAATCAACGCATTTACATAGGGAAAACACGAAGGGAGGCGCTAATATGGCGTGGGTAGACGGAGAATGGATAAATCGCAGTAAACGCGAAGCACTAATCGCAGTGTATCGCGAATATATCGACACGATCGACGCTAAGTATTCGGATTCCACCGGCGAAGTCGTTATTGACGACATTATTAGCGCCGGACTTATCGATGACTATTACGCAAGATTAACCGAATTAAAGCGCTTAGAACGCATTCATCGCTGCGAACTAGATACATTAGCGTTCGACATCGAATATTTCAGCGAAGCTAAGAATCCTGGCAATGCCGGAAATTGGGACGGATTTGCGATTACTAAGCCGTCAGAGTCGCCACAGTTTCATCGTGAGATTACCGATATACTTAACGTCGTATCAACTGATAAGGTAAACGCTAAGATTGCTGTAGCCGCACCTCGTTCTCACGCGAAATCAACGTATTTAACGAAGGGCTTTCCGTTGCACCAGGTCGTTTACCGTAAGCGAAAATATATCATTATCATATCGGAAACGCCGTCAGTATCCGGACCTAACCTCGAATGGCTCGCTACACAGCTTAAACATAACGTAAAGTTGCGCCAGGACTTCGGTCCATTATTATCGCCTCGTCAGCAGGAGAACGATAAGGATAATAGTTCGGAGTTTATCGCATGGCAGCCGACGCAGGATGGTGGTAAGCGCCAATTAACGAAGGTTGAGGCAGCATCGACAGGACAAGCGCTACGAGGACGAAATTGGCAAGGTGTTCGTCCGGATTTAATCGTATGTGATGACTTAGAGGACGCAAAAACGAATGCAGCAACTCCGGAACAACGTGCTAAATTGCGTGATTGGTTCGCTTCGGTAGTTATGCCGTTAGGAGATCCGAAAGGCGCTAAGACTGCGGTTGTTTACATGGGAACGGCTGTAGCGTTGGACTGTTTGTTGCTTAATATCTTGTATAAGCGTTCGGATTTCGAATCAAAAGTATATCGAGCGATAATCGATCCGCCAGTTAACGAACATCTTTGGGAGCAATGCCGAGAGATATACGTAGATTTCGATAATCCTAACCGTGCTGCAGACGCAGAATCGTTTTATAAAACGAATAAAGACGCTATGGACGAAGGAGTTCGCGTACTGTGGCAAGAGTTTCAGCCGATATGGAAGTTGATGACGTGGAAATGGAACAACGGCTCTAAAGCGTTCAATACCGAATATATGAACAACCCAATTGACGAAGAATCTCGCGTATTTGCTCCGGAGAACTTCGTATATTGGGACGACGCAGAGCCGAATAAGACGTTTCCTCGCAGTGATTACGTCATTACGATGGGTATTGACTTTGCGATGGGCAAGCAGCGCGGAGATTTCAGCGCCTGTGTAACTACGGCCACAGAACGTAAGACTGGCGTTCATTATATAATCGATGCTTACGGCGCGCGAATCACCCCCGATAAGTTTCTGGACGTAATTAGCGATAAGGTTCGTGCATATACGCCGGATGCTATCGCTGCAGAGGCGCAAATGGCGCAAGAGTTCTTCGTTGACATATTAAAGGAGCAGTTATCGCACGAAGGCTATCCGGCCCATGCCCGCGTTAAGAAGATTCAGCAACGATCACGAAAAGACTTGCGTATCGAGTCGATGTTGCCGGACATAGAAAGCGGAAAAATTCGGTTCAAGCGAAGTCATTCGTTGCTACTAGAACAGTTTGAGCGATACGGACAAGGCGCACATGATGATTTGCCCGACGCTACCGAGATGTCAATTCGCGTAAGCAAAAACGCTAAACGCGACTTAATACAAAAGCCAGCATGGCTGTAGATTACGCAAAGGAGGCGACAATAGAGTGGTAATGTGGAGCAAATTAGGACGCAAAACCGACGCAGAAATGAACGAAGTCGGAACCGTCACATATACGTATGACACCTTCAAGCCAGGCGAACAATTTCCGCCAGCTAACGCGATTGAGCGTATTGCAAAGTATCGACGAATGAAAAAGCTGTATGACGGCAAGCAAGCCGAATTATATGACCGCACTACGTCGTTATTAAAAGATACTCCGCATGCAAAACAGTTACAAACGTTATATATCGCAGCAAATATCGCAGATATAATTTGTACAAAACCTAGCGATCTGCTCGTAGGTGAACCGCCAATCTTCGATAGCGGACTGGCCGACGATACGGAGCAGCAAGTGGCGATTAATTCCTACGTTGAGGAAAACGACTTAGTTAAACTCATTCACGAATCAGCGCTTGCTAACGGATACCGCGGAGACTCTTGGATTAAGGTTCGTTATGATTACCGTCAAGACTATGGCGCACTAACATCGAGAGGATGGCCAATTCCGGAAGATGCCGAAATGGAACCGATCATCGAGCACGTCGCTGCAGACTGCGTATTCCCGATTACGAGCAACGGTAACGTTAAGAAATTCAAGTCGATAGTTATCGCAAGCGTCGAATGGGTTGTGTCGCAAAAGGAAGATATTCCGTACTTAAACGTCGAGCATCATCTTCCAGGCTACATTATAAATGAACGCTACAAGCTCATAACGTACGAAGGTGGAGTAGATAGCACTTACGGTTACGCGGTGCAGCTATTTAAAATCGCAGAAAAAGTCGGAGAAAGCAACGTAGTAGCAACGGGAGTTCCGCATTTACTGGTTCACCATATCCCGTATAAATCTACAGACGATCAGTGGGAAGGTAAAGGAACGTTAGAAGCGTTAGAGACGATATTAATTGCGATTAACGACCGCCTTGCACAGCTAGATTACGTACTTTGGAAACACAGCGATCCGACAGCGTATGGTCCCGAACTTGGCAGTAGTGGAAGTTCAGCAAGATTAACTGGCGCATATATTCCGGTCACTAACGAAGATAAAACGCCGGGCTATATGACATGGGACGGCCAATTAAACAGCGCTTTTAAAGAACTCGAAACGTTAATCGGAATGGCATTCCAAATCGCAGAGACTCCGCAATGGCTATTCGGAACTGTACTCGGCGACCAAAATAGCGGAGGTACAGGAACGTCACATACGGATGGTGCTGCTATTAAAGCTCGCTTCATGCCGATACTGACGAAGGTTGCGCGTATTAGAACGCATTACGACCGTGCTTTACGTGACGCTTTATATAACTGCCAGCTAATCGATATTGCTCACGGAGAGAAAACGTTCGAGCCAGTATACCCGGTAATTCAGTGGCAAGACGGCTTACCGCACAACGAAAAAGAGCAGGCGGAGATAATGGCGATACGTTCTGGCAATAAACCGACGATTGACCAGGCGACAGCAATTAAGCGCTTGGACGGATTGGACGATACACAAGCTGCGCAGATTATCGAAAGAATCGACGCAGACACAGAGCGCGAATTAGGAACCGTAGATGCCTCCATATTTAACAAAGGGGCTGACGGCTAATGCGAGAAGCTCCGCAACCAAACTACGATTACGATGTAACTAAAGTAGTCAAAGCGTACGAACATGCGCTAAAGGATGTGCAGCGAGAGCTTAACGATTTATTTCTTACGGATTTCGAACGCGCACAGCTAATCGCTACAGAACGAAATATTCGTAACATATTATCCGACATGACCAAATTTAGCGATGAATGGGCTTCCGCCGCCGTATCTAAATCAGCAATTGAAGGCGTCGCATCGACGATTTATTCGCTAGGTCTTGCGCCAACATACGAAGATGCTCTAAAGATTGCTCGATTTAATACATTAAACAAACGACTAGTCGCTGCAGCAATAGCCGATACACAGGCAGATTTACTTGCGGTTACTCAAAATATCGAGCGCCAGGCAAAGTTAGCTATTCGTAAAGCAACCGCAGAAGCTATGCGACATACACTTACCCGCGGAAATAACGCAACACAGGACATTGCGAAGGAAATCCGTCAGCGAATTGTTCAAGCGACAGACGCAGCGATTATTGATGCTAAAGGCAACCGTTGGAAAGTCGGAAATTATGCTGACGTCGTTGCTCGAACAAATATGATGAATGCGCATCGTGAGGCGAGTATAACCGAAGCTCTTTCGGAAGAATCTTATTACGCAAGAATTTCAAGTCATGGCGCTAAAGATGCGTGCAGATTTCACGAAGGGCGGATTATAAAGTTAGTTGATGATGCTCCCGGCGACTATTTGACGTATAATGAAGTTAGAACGTCGGGACAGATATGGCATCCTAGATGTAAGCATATAATTACACCGTTACGTAATCCGCAAAGGTTCGACAGTCGTAAACCTAATTTTATTTATGAAAAAAATACTACAAAATCTACTTATAGTCACGCAACTCTCGGTGAGTTTACAAGGAACCCGAGAACAAAGCAAATCTCCAGGATGACTGGCGGAGGACACGGAGAAGATAATATCGAATTTTTAATTGCGCAAGAAATCGAATATAATATCGAAAAAACATTTTCTAACGGAGTTAGGATTGGGAATGTTCCTATTCATAAAACTAGAGTCAAGAAAGATGGGATAGGACAGTCATGGTTCCCAGAGGATTGGACACCAAAAGATATAAATGATGCGGGATTGTTTGTTGCAAATGATCCAAACAACAAGTTAGTAGATGGATTCAAAATTTTTGGCATATATAAGAACATTGAGATTGGTGTATTCCTAAGTGTAGAGAACAATAAACAAATCAATACCATATTTCCAACTAACAAACAAACACATTTAAAGGAGGATGAATAAATTGCTTAACAATGACAATGTACTGAACATTGTAGATAAGTTGAAGATGCTCGACCCAAACGATCCAGAGATTGAGAATTGTTGGAAACAACTCGTAGTAGAGTTCACTAACGAATCTGAAACTATTGAATTTCTACAATCCTGTTCCGAAGAAGCGATTTATTGGGTATCCTCAATCTTCGATGACTTGGCGTATAAGTTTCCAAGTGGAAATTACGTAGAGGCTATAAAGCGTCTAGCGAAAAAGTTTCCAAACGTAGATATGTCACTTGAAATTGAAATTGCAGAATCCTATATTTCTTAACCGCACTCATAATTCGAATGAGCTGCGGTATTTTTATGTCCAAACGGAAAGGACGTTAAATAATAACGGAATCTACGTGCGACGGCACTCAAACGGAGGTAGTACGATGATGATTAAACAATTTAACGCATTTTTAACGCTTAATTTGCAATTCTTCGCTGCAGAAGGCGAGCAAGAAGCGTCTGAAACGACTCCAGACGGACAATCATCCGCAGAAACGCAAGTCGAATCGTCTGAGAGCGCAGATAAATCGCAAGAAAAGATGCTAACGCAAACAGAGTTTGAGGAAGCGTTGAAAAAACGTCTTGAACGTGAGCGTAAGAAATTCGCTGATTATGACGAGTTAAAAGCGAAGGCTGACGAGTATGCTGCAGAACTTGAAGCGAAACGTCAAGCCGAATTATCCGAAACGGAACGAGCGCAAGAGATTGCGAAACAATTCGAGGAAGAAAAGAACGAACTAACGGCTCAACTCGAAGCCTTACGCAAGCAATCCGAACAAGAGCGTATCTGTAACGAATTTACTAAGGTAGCATCAAGCGCAAACATCGAATACATTGACGACGCTATTGCTCTCGCAGACTTATCCGCGGTAAGTATCGGTGAGGACGGGAAAGTTGTCGGAATGGATGACGTTGTTAAAGCGCTTGTTGAAAATAAACCGTTCCTGGTGGCGAAGAAACAGAAGCAACCTATCGGAGCAGCTACAAACGGCGGTGGACAACAATATCACGATAAGCCAGCCGAACAAATTTTAGAAGAACTCCGCAATAAGGCTCGTAAGAGTGGACGCATTGAGGATCGCGTAGCTTACGATAAAGCACGCAAACAGTACGGTAAGTAGTCGTTGACGTAAAGTTGACGGCTTTTTATATTGCGGAAAATCCGCACAACAAAACAAATACACGGAGGTTTTACCTTTATGAAAACTAACGAATTTAAAGCATTTTTACTATTAGACATTCAATTTTTCGCAGGCATCGACTCTACGTTAATCGTAGGTAAGCGTGAGGACGTAACCGAGAATACGTTATTGTTATCGCCACAAGAAGCGCCGATGCTCGACTTAGTAGGTTATGGTGAAGCAACTACGCAAGATGAAATCGTATGGTATGAGGATGAAACTTATGCAACGAAAACAACTGCGTCTGCAATTGCGACTGATTCAGCTACTTCTTTAACGGTTGCTGACGGTTCTATTTTCGAAGCTAAAACTGTAATTAAAGTCGGCGAGGAATTAATGTTAGTAACTGCAGTTGTAGATAACGACTTAACGGTAACGCGAGGGTACGCAGGCACAACGAAAGCAGCAGTTGCTGTCGGCGACAAAGTTGAGTTCCAATTCGTAGAAGGCGTTGAGGGCGCAGACGCGCGTAAGGCTCGCTTTAAGAAGCGTTCACGACATACGAACGTAACTCAAATCTTCGACGGATCCATCACAATTACAGGTACGGCTGCAGCAGTTTCTCAACACGGCATTGACGACCTATATGCATACGAAAAGGCGAAGAAAGAGAAAGAGTTAGCGCTACAACTTGAAAAGGCAGTAATTTCCGGCGTTAAATATACGTCTGAAAACGGACTAGTTCGTCAAATGGGCGGCATTCGTCAATTCGTCAAAACGAACGTATTACTTGGCGGCGGTGCAGCGATTGATACGGAGAAACTTAACGACGCGTTCCAAACAATCGCAGAGGCTACGGGACAAAACGTTGGTGCTGGCTATAAAATTATCGTTTCTCCGAAGCAAAAACGTGCTATCTCACGTATGGATGCTGACAAAATCAACTTAACACGTCAAGACAACGGCCGTGGTCAAGTAGTCGATTACTTTGTTGGCGACTTCGGCGAATCTGAAATCGTAGTAAACCCGAATTTAGAAGCCGACGAAATTTTCATCGTGGACATTGACCGCATTAAAATTCGCCCGTTACAGACTCGTCAATTTACACATGAGTATCTAGGTAAAACTGGCGATAATTACACTGGTGCTATCGTAGGCGAATATACGCTAGAGTTCCACGAAGAAAAAGCGCATGCTCGTATTAAAGGGCTTAAAAAATAGTAGCGTAAGTGGCGGTCTTGCACCGCCTTTACCGCACTATTAACGCTAATTAATATGAAAGGAGCTCAACAATGGCAAAATACGAATCACGATATAAATCGTTAGGATTTTACGTCAACGGCGAATTAAAACGATTTAATAACGGCACTTACACAACGGAAGATGTTGACGAAATTGCAGTGTTAGACGCAATCACAGATGCAAAACGCATCGATAAAGCAGAAACAACGGAGGCAAAGCCCGCATCTAAGGCGCCAGCTAAACGTACCGCCTCCGCTAAATAAAACGGAGGTGAATTTAGATGACGCAATATGACGAGTGGGGCGATCCTATAGCGCCAAGCAACCCGGAAGAATTGCCGGTAATAGTAGGCGAATGGAATCTAACGGAAGCTACTTCGTACTGCCTTTATAACGCTGTCGATAACGAGGACTTTCTAGCGTCTGACACAATCGCACAGGTACGCTTCTTAAACGTCTCACAGCGCACTTTACGACGGGCTTTTAAAGGCTACGTAATACCGATTGAGGCTACGTACTTATTTGCGTGCGTGCTTAACGCTAATTTCAACGATACGACAGTTATGGCACAGCGAGGGGTTGCCGGATTTAGCGTAGATGGAATTTCATTTACGTTTAAGGATTGGGCGAAGAAGGAACTCGACGACTTAATTACGGATGATACTCGGGATTTAATCGCAGAAGCTAATCCGGATGTGGATAGTAATAACGGACGCATAAAGTGGGTGACGTTGTAATGGCGATTATTCCATTAAAGCAGGAGGTTACAGTACGTAAATACATCGCAGACAGTAACGATGGTTGGGCGACTGATGATTACGCAGAGCCAGTAGAATATGCCGTTAGAGCTACGGAACGCTTCGAGGTTGTCACGAATCAGCTAGGCGAAGAAGTTACAGCATCGCTTAAATTAATGTTCGATAAAATGCCCGACGTTGGATATGACGACATGTTCTCGTATACAAACGAACTTGGCCACACAATCGAGCGCAAGCCTATCTCGATTAAATACACACGGATGATTAACGGTAAAGCAACGTTGACATCCGTTTTTTTGTGAGGTGACGAAATGGCCGGTGAAATTTATTTTAATTCTGACATAATGTCGCAAGCAATGGCGCGGTCAGTTGACGCAACGGCACGAGGATTGCGAAACGGACTCACAGACGTTAAGAACGATTGGAAAGCTGAATCGGTTGATGCTGCGCCAATTGATACGAGCAATTTACGTCAACAAATAACTGCGGAAGTATTCACGGAAGGTTCGGGACCAGGCGTTGAAATTTCTGCAAATGCGACGCGTGGATCAAGGCGATTTAACTACGCTTTTTATATTCACGAAGAAGATGCAGGAGGCGCAAACGTAAACGGTGAGAAGAAATTCCTCGATAGACCAGCGCAACAAAATCAAGAAAAATGGGCGAGATGGATTGAAGAGGAAGTCGGATCGGAACTTAGGAGGGCGGGGTGGTAATCTATGGCGGACATAATCGGAGAAATTAATACAATTGGCGATTTACTGGCGACCGTAGGTGTCACTCGCTTCTATAAACAAGACCTACCGAAGGTTTACGTCGCCAATACGATTGGTATTCGATGGCAAGGCGATAGTGACGAGGATTTTACGCAAGCAGCTTACGAAATTAATCGACCATATCAAGTCATCTATTTCGGCAATAACGAGATAGATTGTTTAAATAAAACGAAAGTAATTCGTTCGAAACTAAGCGATTACTTAACGAAAAAAGTACAAATTCGAGACTCTAACGATTTTATGACGTTTGAGTCTTTTTCTATGTCTGCGCCCTTTAAGACGGACACAGACGGAGTTTATGCGGTTGTTGGTGTACTTAGCGTTTCGTTGCTTGAAGCTTATACGCAACCACATTACGAAAAAATGCAAGAAATTCATGCAGCTATTAACAAAGGAGGAATTTAATTATGGCGAATGGGGGAACGTGGGAGGCTACTTCCTTACCGGTACGTCCGGGACTTTTCATTAACTTCCGCGACGCGGCTATCGCATCCATTGCGGGAGGTACTCGAGGGACAGTAGCAGTTCCGATATTTACGTACACTGGTGGAACAGCGGAGTCTGGCAAGTTCTACACGATTGAAACCGTTTCAGAGGGTGTCGAACTGGTTGGTAACGCAAATGCGACGCCGATTACTCGAATTTTACAAGGTGGTGCAAAAGAAGCGCTAGTTTACGCAGTGCCGGCAGTAGGCGAAGGTACAGCAACGCAGCAATACGCTAATCTACGCGACGCGTTTTCGGTTCAAGACTTCAACGTCTTTGTATATCCAACTACGATTGACGCCTCGGAGCAAACAGCGACTAAAGCCTGGGTAGAGAGTTGTCGTGAAGAAGGTAAGCACTTTATTTACGTAGCAGGAGGAGATGCTGCAAGTGACGCTGATATTACAGCGGGTAACGCACGCTCAGTACTTTTAAAAGATCCTTATATCGTCAATCTCGTAACTGGAGTAGTCTTAGCGGACGGCACAGAAGTCCAATCGGCAGAGTATACGCCTTTCATCGCTGGACTTATCGCCGGAACTCCGATTAATAAGTCAATAACTTATACGGAAATGCCAGTTGCTAACGTTACTTTACGACTTAAAAACTCGCAAGTAAACACGGCGTTAATTAGCGGATCACTTGTAATCATTAAAGACGGAAATAAAGTCCGAATTGAGCAAGGGGTTACAACGGACTCAAACGCAGGTGAACGAGGTAAAATCCGTACAACTCGCGCTAAACAAGCGGTGGCCTCGGACATTCCAGCGACTGCTCGCGACTCTTATATCGGCAAAGTTGACAATAATCCGAATGGGCAGGCTTCATTAATCGGCGCTATCAAAGGGTATCTTGAGCTAATGGAAACGGACAATGTTCTAATGAATCCGGTAGTTACGCTTGACCCTCGATATAAGTCCGAAGGTGACAAAGTATTCTTAGCGGTTGCTTATACGGAAGTAGATAGTATGGAACGTATTTTCTTGACGATTACTGTATAGTAGTTGTCTTTTTAACGCAAATATGACGCAGGAGGTAATAATGTATGGCAATGAACTCGACAACGGTAGCCAGCGGTTCCTACGGTAAATTGATAGTAGACGGCGAATGGGTTACAAACGTGTACGGCGTTGAGATTTCCGGGGAAGTTAACTACGAAGAAATTAAGCGTTCTGGAACGCGAACTGTAGGACACAAAGCTATGAGCGTTTCTTATAGTGGAACAATCAAATCGTATCACATGAATAACAATTTCACGAAAAAGATACGCCAAATATCGGATGATACGAAAGGCGCTTATTTTACGGAATTGATTGTTTCAGTAGAAGATCCCGAAGCGAAGGACTTAGCTAGCGAAAAGATTCGGGTTAAAGGTGTTCAATTTACGAATATCCCGGTAATTAATTTTGAACATGGAAGTCCTCTTGAACAAGAATTGCAGTTCGTTTGCGAAGGGTTCGAGGAAATCAAAATATAGTATGACGCAATCATGACGCAAGAGTTTCGGCTCTTAGCGTCTTTTTAAATTCGAAAACTAACTCAACGGAGGTTTTATATATGGACGCATTACAAGCATTATTAGGCGCAAAGCCAGCATCTGAAATCACTGAGAAAGTAAAAATCAAACGTTTAGGTACGGATTTTACCATTAAGGCGCTTACTGGAGAGGACATCGATAAAATTCGAGATCAAGCGACATACCCAGTTAAGAACGGTAAGAAAACGGAGTTAAAAGTTAACGAAGAAGAAGTAGCACGCTTACTTATCGTAAAAGCAGTAGTTGAGCCGAACTTTGCTAATGCTGACTTACTTAAACATTTCGGCGCAACTGACGAAGGAGGATGCGTACAAAAAGCGCTGTTGGCAGGCGAGATTTCTACGTTGCAGAATGAGATTTTACTGTTATCCGGCTTTAATGACGAGGAAGAACTCGAAGAAGTAAAAAACTAATAAAGGCGGGCGGCGAGGCATACTTGCTGCACCGCATATGGCAAGACAAACACAAATTCCCCCATGAGATTTACACGCTAGATAGGCGACATAAAAACTTCATCTATGCGTCAGAAATAGTTGTTATTGAAGAAGAAGAAAAGGCTGAAAGAGAGCGTCAGAAAGGAGGAAAATAGTTGGCAGTAAATTTAACAGCGATATTTCGTGTTCGCGATCAAGGCACTTCAAGACTTCGGCAGATAGCGCAAGTGATGAATCGCATGAATCAAACAAGCCGAGCAACTAGTCAAAACATGACAGCAGCACAAACAGCAACAAATCGACTAGGCAACGCTGTTTCAACGACTTCAAATCGGATGGGCGGATTTACTGCGAGAGTTAGTCGGTTACATGTTAGCTCTAGTGGACTTAGCGCATCGTTAGGAGGCATGCAAAGTACGCTTATTGGATTAGCCGGCGCTTACTTAACTGCTCAAGGCGCTGCTAAAGCGTTCGACGCCACTATCGGCGCTGCTGCGAGGTATCAACAGTCGGAAGTCGCAGTAAAGGCGATATTTAATGACGACGATAAATCCGACGCATATTTAAAGTTAGTCGATAAGATGGCGATTGATAGTCCGTTACTCAACTCCACTGAGATGTTAGCGTCCTCAAAAGGCTTAGTAGCGATGACTAAAAACGTGGACGAACTCGGAAAAGCGTGGTCAATTATCGAAAAGCTAATGGTGCTTGATCCGACACAAGGAACTGACGGAGCAGCATTCTCTTTGAAGGAGCTTTGGCAAGGGGATTCACTCTCAATGGTCGAACGTTTCGGTCTGAATAAAAAGGAATTGAATCGTATTAAAAAACTAGCGATACCTCAACAACTCTCAGAGATTAATTCGTTGCTTGATGGTATGGGAATCACGCAAAAGACAGTCGATGCTATGGGTTCGACAACTCTCGGGTATTGGTCGCAGATTGGGGAACGTGTAGAAAAATTCCTCCGACAAGTAGGTAGTCTCGGAAATTCAAAACTAGGTGACACGTTAGGGAAAATCGTTGACGCATTCGATAACGCAGATTTAGACGGGATTGCTGCGAAACTAGACGAAAAGCTTGCAAGCATCGTGGACAAAGCGATAGCCTTCGGTAAATTCATCTGGAAGTGGAAAGAGCCTATCGCATACGTAGCCGGAGCTATTACCGCAGCATTAGGCGCCTTTGCAGTCGTAGGGGTCATCGCAGCCCTTATTAACCCAGTCGGATTGATCGCCGCAGGAATTGCCGCTGCGGCAGTCGGAGTAAAGGCGCTCTACGATAATAGCGAAACTTTCCGAGGTGTTATCGGCAGTATTATCGGGAAAGTCAAATCGTTAGTAGGCGCATTTAAAACTGGCGGCACTAGCGGATTAATTGACGCTATTTTTCCTCCCAATATCGCTAAAAAAGTGAACTCAGTAATAGGCGCCATAAAGGCGAAAATCTCCGATTTGATGACCTCGTTTAAAACAGGCGGAGTTAAAGGAGTATTTGACGAAATCTTCGGCGAAGGCTCGTCCGGAAATATTAAAGCGAAATTCGAGGAAGTAAAAGCGTATGTTACAGAAAAAGTTACGCAATTCTCCTCTGTATTTGGACGGCTGAAAGAGGCGTTTACAAAAATATGGACAACTATTTCTAGCATAATTTCGAATGTTTGGTCAGTCATCCAGCCGTATTTGAGCGGACTCTGGAACATTCTTCAAATTCTTGGTGATTACGTAGTGCTAGTGTTTAACAACGTAATTGCGCCGGCCCTTTCGTTAGTCGCGCAGCTATTCTCAACTTTATGGACGATTGCACAACCGATTATTAATGCCCTTGCAAAGGGATTCGAGTTACTTACTAATGTCATAAAGTGGCTATGGGATAATGCACTAGGACCTCTAGTTGAGTTTATATTAACTGGCGTTAAAAATGCGTTGGATATATTTACAGAAGCGTTATCGGGTGTGCAAGGATGGTTCGAGTCTTTAAGCGGATGGATTTCGACTGTTTACGATAACATTAAGGATTTCGTCGGATTTATAAGTTCGGTTAAGATGCCCGACTGGTTATCGGAAGGCATCAACTCTACAGTCTCATTCGTCGGAAACATGATAGGCGGAGACAAAGGCGGTAAAAAATCGCACTACAGCGGACTAGATTCCGTTCCATATGACGGCTATTCTGCGCGACTTCACAAAGGAGAACGTGTGCTTACCGCGCAAGAGAATAAGGAATATTCGCAAAGCAATGGCGGAAGTTCAGCAAGTGGTGTCGTAATTACCGGCAACAACTTTACTGTCCGGGAAGATGCGGACATCGAAAAGATTGCCTATAGTCTAGCGAAATTAATCGAAAGGCAGGCGATGCAAGTTGGCTAGAAATCACGTAGAGTTTTGGCTTAAAGATCGTCACAATGTATATATGCGATTGCCGGTCAATCCGGAATCGATTGAGTATTCGTCTCCTTTCGGATTAAATACCGTTAATATCGCAAATCTCGGAGAAGTCGCAATTCCCGGAGAGCGAGGATTAAAGCAAGTATCATTTTCCTCGTTCTTTCCACGCGATTATAACGCAAGTTACTGCGAGTATGACAACTTTCCATTACCGTGGGAATGGGTTAAAAAAATCGAAGATTGGCGAGATGATCGTCGTAATATTCGTTTGATTATCGTTGGCACTCCAATTAGTATTCCGGTATTTGTCGAAGAATTTACACTCGAACCCGAAAAAGCTGGCGCACCAGGTGACGTATATTATTCGATTACGTTGAAAGAGTACCGTCCAATTAAGGCGAGGCAGTTAGTTACCGCAGCAAATACACCGAAACAGGAACAGCGCCCAAAAACTGATAAAGCGCAGCCTAAAACGCACACAGTTGCGAAAGGTGACTCGTTATTTAAAATCGCAAAGTCAGTCTACGGTGACGGAAATCAATGGCGCAAAATTTACGAAGCTAATAAGTCCGTTATAGGCAAAAATCCAGACAAAATATACCCTGGACAAAAGTTGGTGATAGCGTGAGTATTGGCGTAATTATAAATAACGTTAATGTCTCGACAAATATCGAATCAGTTTCTTTAAGCGGAGATACTTCGAAATTTAATCGTACTCTCACTCTAAAGTTGGTCGCAACCGAAGATGGACGAAAACGATCGCTGACAATTAACGAAGGCGATCCAATCTCGTTTAGATATGACAGTGTGCTACAATTTGTCGGAATTATTTTTGCGTACGAAATATCGTCAAATGGCTCGATTAGCGTTACCGCACACGATAGTAATATCTACTTTGCGAAGTCCAACGATACTAGAATATTCGTAAATAAGAAAGCAAGCGATATTATTCGTATCTTAGCGACTGATTTCGGAGTATGGGTGGGCAACATCGCTGATACAGGTTACGTAATTCCCTACTTACGCCTCAGTAATAATACGCTACACGATATGATATTAAAAGCGTTAACAATAACGCGTAAACAGACAAACAAACGATTTTTCATCGGTAATAAGGGCGGTAAATTAACACTTACTGAGGGCGCTTCGAATACTAAATTTCTTTTTAAGGACGGAGAGAATTTAATTTCTGCGTCTTATTCGCGTTCTATCGAAGATACAAAAACGCAAGTAAAGGTAATCGGCGGAAAGTCTGGTAAAGAGACCACGGTTATAGCAAAAGACGATGCTAAACGCAAAAAGTACGGAGTATTGCAAGTGCTCGAAGAAATGGACGAAAAGGCTACGCCGGCACAAGTTAAGCAACGAGCACAAGCGTTATTAAAAGAGCAGTCAGTTGTGTCCGAGCAATTATCCGTTGAGGTTCTTGGAGTGTCCGAAGTAGACGTTGGTACTCCTGTTTATATCGTTAATGGAATGACTTCCACTAACGGAGGCTATTACGTAACTTCTATAAATCACGAATATAGCGCAGGATTGCACACTATGTCGCTAGAGTTAACTCGGACATACGACTTACCATCTATCGAAATTAACTCGGACGAGATTACGAGACCTAAACCTAAGACGAAGAAATCGACTAAGAAAGGGGCAACGAAGAAATGACGCAATTAGAAGGAACGGGTGCAGCACGCTTACTCCAACTATTTAACGGAGATAAGACGCAACCGACGACAATCACAAATGCGACTATTCAATCGGTCGCCCCTATCTCGGTTCGAGTCGACGGAGATTCGGTAGATACGCCAGAACAAGGCATTATCGTCGCAGAGCACTTAACGGAGCATTCTCGTACCATCAGCATTACGGGCGGAACAGTTACGGGACAAGTGCAAGACACGTATTCGGGTGGCGGTGAGCTAACGTCATTAAACATCGTTGACGGAGAATTGACGTTTAAATGTGATTTAAAAGTAGGAGACCGCGTCATTGTCGCAGTAGTTAATGACGGTCAACTTATTTATGTCCTCGACAAGGCGGTGAGTTAACGTGGCATTGACGCCTATTAATTACGCAGTAATCGACGACGAGCTTTTAACCGAAGAAATAGAGATATACGCGGAGCCATCGATGACTTGGAAATTCGACTTAGAAAACGGCCGCATAGGTTCGTTCATTGACGGAAAAGAGGCGATTCGCCAGTATATCCGAAAAGCATTAATGACTGCGCGTAATCATTATCTTATCTACGACGATTATTATGGCGAGGAAATTCGAGATTTAATCGGACATAATTTAACGCCTCAATTAATGAACGTAGAAATCCCGCGACTTGTACGTGAAGCAATTATATATGACGACAGAATTGCGTCAGTACCTACCGTAGATGTATCACAATATGGTTCGGACGGCATTCATGTCTCAGTAACAGTCGAATTGACTGACGGTGAATTACTAACGGAGGAGGTGGCGATTTAATGGCAATCACACCGCGATTTACAAACGAAACAGAAGAAGTGATACTTACCCGTATTTTAACAGCTATGCGAGATGATGTCAGCAAAAGACAAGGCGACATAGCTCACGATTTATCTGACCCTGCAGCGCAAGAGTTCGCGCAAGCATATATAGCACTCGATCAAACGCTCGGTTACGCATTTCTCAACGAGGATATGCCATCAGATTTACTAACGTTAGCTGCGTCAGACTTCGGGGTTGATCGTAAGCCTTCGGTAAAGGCAAAAGACCCTGTAAAGTTAACCGGACCAATCGGTCAATTAGTTCCGAAAGACACGCAAGTACGGACAGACGACGGCGTTTACTTTATTACACTTAATGACGTAACTTTAACGATAGGAACAGCGGCTGTAACCATTGAGGCAGTCGAAGGTGGCGTCAGTGGAAACGTAGCTATTGGCGAAATTAATACCGTAGTTGGCGATTTAGCTGGCGTTGTATCAGCTACGAATGAAAAAGCATTCAATAACGGAGTAGATGAAGAATCAGACGAGTCATTGTTACAACGGGTGTACGACAAAGTCCGCAAGCCCGCAACGAGTGGTAACGTTTATCATTACGAACAATGGGCGAGAGAAGTTAGCGGAGTAGGTGCTGCGCGAGTTTACCCAGTATGGAACGGACCTGGCACCGTGAAAGTCGTCTTGCTCGGCGATGATAAACGAGCGCCTTCACAGCCAGTAATTGACGCAGCCTATGCGCATATTAATGCTGAAAGACCTGTAGGACCTGGCGATGGATTGACCGTTAATGGCGCTGCAGAAGTTCTGATTAATATTACCGCAGATTTAACGCTAGCAAGTGGCGCGTTAATCGACGAAGTAAAGGCGGATATTGAAAAAGGCGTTCATGCGTATTTAGATTCGCTTGCGTTTAAAGACAATCTAATCCGCTATACACGAATTGCTGCAGTCTTACTCGATATTCCTCGCGTTGTAGACTACGCCAATCTAACCGTAAATGGCGGTACTTCAAATATCGAAATTACTGACGAGCAAGTGGCGGTACTAGGGACGGTGAATGTCAATGCCGTATGACCGCAGATTACTCGATTATGTACCGTCATACTACGAGGAATTGCTTGAATCTAGCGAACTATTAAACGCAGAAGATGCCGAGTTTGCTCGCCTTAATGCTAATATTGACGACTTGCTACTGCAATTCAACGTAAGTACAGCGACTTGGGGACTGTGGGAATGGGAACGTATTTGCGGAATTGCTTCTGATGCTAATAAGACGTTAGGCGAGCGCAGAAGTAACGTAAAGGCTCGTTTGCGTGGATACGGCGTTGTTACAAAGCAACACATTAAGAATGTAGCAGACGGATATTACGGTGGTGAGACGGAAGTTACCGAAAGATTTTCCGAATATATCATCGTTATTAAATTTACGAGCAGTTATGGCATACCTTCGAATTTAAGTGATTTACAAGCGATATTACGCGAGATTATTCCGGCACATTTAGCGATAGAGTACGAGTTTAAATTCGTAACTTACGGCATTTTTAAAAGCTCATACGCAACGTATAACGACGTGGTGGCGACAACATTTAGCTATAACGAATTGATAACGAATGGAGAGTGATTGAGTGGCGACTCCTAATTATAACTTGCCGACAATTAGCGGAAATATGACCGCAGACGTTGTGCGTGATATGAACGCGCTGGCTACAGCGACGGATGGTGCGATTAAAACTGCCGTTAGTAGTATCGACTTATCGAAAATCGATCAAGTGGATGGGCGACTTACTGCACATTTGGAAGGTAAGGCTCAACACAATCAATTTATGCATGAAGGTAAACTGCATCAGATTGGATTTGGTTATAATCCGACACTAGGCTGTATGACATTTAGCATTCGAGAGGTGATGTAGATGAATATCGATGGAAATTTCCCGAGTTATGAACAGCAAGAAGCTATTAAAACATCTATTGCTAACGTTAGCAATCAAATTGCAAATAAGAACGTAGGGAAAATATTAAAATCTAAAACTTACCTATCAAACGGCACTTTCACAGTACCTGCAGGAGTTACTGAAGTTTATATAACTGGAGGTGGAGCAGGGGGTGGCGGAGGTGGCGACGCTGTTGCTGGTTATTCTAACGGTAACTCAGGAGGTACTACTAGTTTCGGCGCATTACTTTCTTTAGCAGGAGGTTCTGGTGGTTATTCCAATGGTCAAGGTGGCGCTTATATAGCAGCTAACTCTGGTGGAGTCGGAGGAAGTTCAGGAGCACCTTTGCAATCTGCTTCCTTGGGCGGTAACGGAGGGGACGGTGGTTGGTTCTCCGGTGGTAAAGGCAGTGTCGCAGGTTCTAATACGAATAGTACAGCAGGTAAAGGAGCTCTGTGTTCAGGTGGAGGCGGATGTGCAGGAGCTGGAGGTGGAGCAGGAGCATTCGTTTATAAACAATCTGTAGCGGTTACTCCATCTACCAATATCAACGTCACAATCGGACAAGGTGGAGCAGGTGGTTATAGATCTAATGGTTCTGCAACATTCAGTGGTGGTGCCGGAGGTAACGGAATTCTTATTATAGAGTGGTGGGAATAGTAAATGAAAAGATACGCACAAATCTTATACGATAAAGCACATTGGATTTTTGAAGTGGATGAAAAACCAGAGTTCGCACCAAGTATTATTTTAGTTGATATTACAAACAAACCTGACGTAAAAGAAGGCTGGGATTACAACAGCGAAACAGGTGAGTTTACAGCACCTAACATTCCAGAACCTATTCCTGTAGAACCTCAACCAACGCTTGAAGAAATGCAGGCTCAAACATTATTAAACACTGAATACCTGGTATCACGTAGTGAGCTAGGATTGGGAGGAAACTAAAATGACAGTATTTGAAT
>NZ_JBNNUU010000012.1:0-91702 GCF_050280025.1 Lysinibacillus sp. NPDC093712 | reverse complement strand
TCTGTCCCAATCGATTTAGCAATTTCATGTGAACTTTCTTTGCCTTCTAAGTATCGTAAAGCTGCTTGTAATTTTTCCTCTGCAGTATATTTAGCCATAAAAAAATGCACCTCCAATTGTTAGATGTGTCTAACAATTGGGGTGCAGTTCATTTGCGAGAGGTTTTACGTTATCTGTTAGCAGAGGTCAATCTAGCCTCCGTTTGTGTTAACTCGTTGTAACGAAACGAATAGTTCTAATAATGGTAGGGAGTATGCTAAAATTAGCTTCTTGTACTTAATAGTAAATAGATAAAGTAAGGTGCTCCTAATATGGCTAACACGATACCAACGGGTAATTCCGCAGGTGCAATAATGATTCGGCTAATAGTATCAGACATTAATAAAAGCAAAGCACCAATTAATGCACTAAATGGAATCACCCGATAATGCAAACTACCTACTAATTTTTTTGCAATATGAGGTGCAATTAACCCTAAAAATGTAAGTCCACCCCCAACTGCAACACAGGTGCCTGCTAGAAGCACGGCCAATACTAGAAGTCTTTTACGTTCTTTTGTGACATTAATACCGACACCAATAGCGGTCATCTCATTCAATGCTAGAATATCTAGTACGCGAGCTTTATAACAAGCGAAGGGTATTAACACCACTATCCAAGGAAGTAACGCGAGCACAAATGTCCAAGTACTGCCCCAAATAGATCCCGAAAGCCAGATGAGTGTTCTAGTAAAATCGATAGGTTCCATGCGAAGTTGGAAAATGGTGATTCCTGCACTAAACGCAGCATTAATGCCAACTCCAACTAAGAGCATGCGCGACGGAGACACCTGTCCTCTTTTATAAGCTAATAAATAAATGATAGATGCCGCAAAGAGTGCACCCATTAAGGCGATTAGGGGCATAAAAAAGATAGACATCCATGAGCTAGAAAATAACAATCCTTGAATAAAGAATGTATACAACACAATAGCAAACCCTGCACCGGCGTTAATGCCTAAAATACCTGGGTCTGCTAGCGGGTTTTTTGAAATACTTTGTAGGATGACACCTGACACAGCAACACCAAACCCAACAAGGATGGCCATGCAAATACGGGGGAAGCGAAAGCTAAAGATTGTTAAAGCATTGTCAGGGGAGCCCTTCCCTAGCAAAGTTTGAAGAAAACTTAAAATCGAAAACTTCATATACCCTGTATTCACACTAATGAATGCCACTACAAATAGCAGTAGCAAACATATTACGATATAAATAGAAAAACGATGTGTATGTTTACGTATTAAATTATGCATTATAAACCTCTTCCATCTTTACGAGCTAAGTATAAGAAAAAGGGCACACCGATAATTGCAGTAACAGCACCTACTGGGGATTCAAAAGGACTCATGATGCTGCGAGCTACAATATCCGCAAATAACAATAAACAGCCACCTATAATGGCTGAAATAGGTAATATCCAACGATAATCAACTCCAACGATTGCTCGTACGATATGTGGCACAACTAAACCAACAAAACCGATAATACCTGCAATGGAAACGGCTGCACCGGTTAATAAAAGCACAGTAATTGTACAAAGCACACGTATAACTGTTGTTCGTTGACCTAGCCCTGTTGCTACTTCTTCACCTAAACTCATAACAGAAATTGATTTTGCTAATATCATTGCCAACAGTAAGCCGATGATGACAAATGGAATTGCGACCTTTATATGTATTGGCTGAATAGAAGAAAGACTACCTGCATACCAATAGCTTAAATCTTTAGCAATATCGTACTTTAGACCAATTGCTGTAGATAGTGCACTTAGAAAAGCAGAAATGGCAGCGCCAGCTAATGCTAGTTTTACAGGTGTAATGCCACCTTTTGCAACCGCAGTTAACGTAAATACTAGTGCGGCTCCAGCACCTGCCCCAATAAATGAAAAAAGTATAAGCATAGCGAAACTAGGTGTTTGAAACAGCGTGTATGCAATGGATAACATAAAACCTGCACCTGAAGTAACCCCTAATATGGAAGGGGAGGCAAGAGCATTACGCGTAGCACCTTGCATAATCGCTCCTGAAACAGCGAGGGCACTACCAACGAGAAGTCCTGCAACTGCACGTGGAATACGCAACTCATGTAAAATGACATGTTCATTATTAGTTTCATCGTAATGTAAAAGGCTATTCCATATTGTTTTATAGGTTAGTTCGTTGGCGCCAAATCGAATCGAAATGACAACAACCAAACAAATTAAACAAATGAATAGCAATAGAGTGAGAATATTATAAGTTATACGGTAATGAAGTCTAACGAAAGCTAATGATTTTCTCTTCATCCATGTAAAAGCTCCTAGCATTGACATAATAAATTTTTTATTTTATTTTTTAAATGAGAATGATTTTCAATATCAATTAAATTATAACATAATCGTAGTTAGGAGGCATTAACATGATTTTAAAAATGAAGAAATGGGGATTAACATGTGCTAGTGTCTTCGCATTCATGCTAATAGGATGTGGAAATAACGAGACAAATACTGCTTCACAAGATGATACAAAATCGGAGCACAAAATAGACCATGTTCTCGAAAATCGAACGCTAACAGATGCGATAGGCAATAAAGTTGAAGTTCCGGTTCACCCTAAGCGGGTCATTGCTTCTTACTTAGAGGATCACCTTGTTGCACTTGGAATAACGCCAGTTGCGCAATGGAGTGTTCGAGATGGTGCAAGCGTTCAAGATTACTTACAAGATACATTGAAAGATGTTCCAACAATACCATTTGATTTACCGTTTGAAGCAGTGCAAAGCTTTTCACCAGATTTGATTATTATGGACTCTGCCGCTATGGTGGAAGGAGATAAATATGCGCAATATAGCAAAATTGCACCAACTTATGTGATTGGAGCAGAAGTAAACAATGACTGGCGTGATGAACTTCTACGTGTTGGTGAAGTGTTTGAACAAAAAGATAAAGCACAACAAGTGTTAGATGACTATAATGCCAAGGTGAAAGAAGCAAAACAACAAATTCAGCAAAAGGTTGGTAACATTTCAGCCGCAGCCATCTGGGTTGTTGGCGGGAAGTTTTTCATCGTTTCACAAAATCTTTCGAGCGGAGATGTGATGTACAATGATCTTGGCTTAGCTGTGCCATCAGTTGTACAAGAAATCTCAGCAAACGCGACAGCCAATTGGAATGAAATATCACTTGAAAAGCTTGTTACGTTAGATGCAGATCATCTGTTTATTATTGATAGTGGTGACGATGCAAGTGTCCAAGCATTAAGTGAAAAATTATGGGGTACTATCCCAGCAGTCCAAGCTGGTCATGTACATAGTTTGCCAAAAGATTCAAGTTGGTTATATACAGGCGCAATTGCCAATACGAAAATCGTTGATGATATCGTCAATGTTTTAACAAAATAAAATTGAGCGGAAATCCGCGAAGTGAGAAGGGAATCCCGCGGAAGGAGAGCACAATTCCGCGAGATGAGGAGGGAATTCCGCGAAATGAGAACACAATCCCGCGAAACCAAACAAGACATAGAGATGGATACTAACAGTTAATTTTCTATTTCAATTATCACTTCGCTTTCATCTTCAGGATTTACTTGAGAGTTTAGAATTAACCATAAAACCATTTATTGCTGTAACGATTATTACGATGATAATGATTGTTAGGCATATTTTGACCACGTTCACAAAGCCTTCACTTTCTTATAATTTATTGTGATATAAGTGTGATATAAATTTAAATTAGTACTTTTTTATAAAAATTATAATATAATTCATAGTATTAGATTAATAAATAGCAATTCTTTACGCTCTTCCAGTTCGATGGTTAAGGACGAGTTCGTACCTAGAGCTTGTATGTAAATATTTTTACGTTCATTCCTCAAATAAAAATTTTTTGAACTCCAGTTGTATCCCACATAAGAATACAAGTATAGACATATAAATAAAGGTAGCGGAAAAATACGAGCTTATAACCATTGATAGAATCATATCTAGTAGCTTCTATTGACGCATAAAAAATCAAAAAACTTAAGAAATTCTTAAGTTTCAACTAAGGTAAAAATTAAGATTTATTTTCTATAATATAAAAAAAAGGAAATTACGAAACCATTTGAAGAATTAAAACGTATTGGTATTAATAGAACATTATTGAAGTAGGTGAGGATATGGCACATACCATTTACATAGTATTAACTAAAACAGGTACTTTACTATCGAAGGCGATAGGTATGTACACTGGAAAAGAGATGAATCATGCATCGATCGCCTTTGATGATGGACTCTTTGATATGTATAGCTTTGGGCGAAGACAGATAAATAATCCTTTAAGTGGTGGGTTTTTACGAGAAAATGCTGAATCTGGACTTTTTGAGTGTGCTGATTGTGTCATTTATCGCTGTCGAGTATCGTCCTATCAGTACTTAGAAATGATTAGAATTGTGCGTTATATGTATTGCAATCGAGAACGTTATAAATACAATTTTATCGGGCTATTTGGTGTAATGATGCAAAAAGAAGTGCGCAGAGAACGTGCGTATTTCTGCTCACAGTTTGTAGCTACACTTTTAAAAATAGGTGGACTAAAGATTTATCAAAATCCAGCGTTAATGACACCAGACTGTATTGCACAATTACCATATTTAGAGGAAATCTTTGCTGGAAAACTAGCAGATTATTTACAAGATGTACGTCAACCAGCAATGCTGTATGGATAAATTTTTCTCATCAGACGCGATTGACGTTTTTCTGATATAATAATTTATTGGAATACGAGATGAGGTGATAAAAGTGCAAATTGTTATGGTTGAGGGTGTACCATATGCTTGGCTACATCAATTACAAGCAATTCATGCACATGTATTTGATGGTGCACGCCTTAAGCTTGAAAAACTTGAAGACAAGAAAGAACTTCTTTGTTTATTTGCAGTTGAAAAAGAAGAATTGGTCGGATTTAAACTAGGTTATACACATCCTGATGGCGTTTTTTATAGCTGGCTAGGGGGCGTCGATGAAAAGATGCGAGGTCAAGGAATTGCAAGTCAGTTGATGAGATATCAACATGAAAAAGTGCAAGCGCTTGGCTTTAATAAAGTTCGTACATACGGTAGAAACGAGCGGAAAGCAATGCTCATCACAAATATAAAACATGGTTTTGACATTATTTCAACCTTTGTAGATGATAAAGGACGACATAAAATAGTATTTGAAAAATTATTGAATTGAGGAATTTATAATGAAGGCATATTTAGCAAACGGGTTATTTTCTTTAGGGGATCGTTTAGTCAATGAACGATTAGCATCGGCAATTCGACAAGCGATACCGGATATTGAATTATATGTACCACAGGAGAATGATGCAATAAACGATAAGACAGGGTATGCGGATAGTTTGGCAATTGCAGAGGCTGATTTAGCTATGCTACAAAAGAGCGATGTATTAGTCGCGGTATTAGATGGTGTCGAAATTGACTCTGGTGTTGCAGCTGAAATAGGGGCATTTGCTATGCTCAACCGTCCAATCGTTGGGGTATTTACAGATGTGCGTCAACAAGGGCGTGAAAATATGATGAAAATAGAAGCGCTTATTCGTGATGGGATTGAAAATCAATTCGTCTACCGTAATTTATTTGTCATCGGTTTAATAAAACGCAGCGGTGTCATTACTTCCTCTATTAACGATGCTGTATTAGCGGTGCAGGAATTCCAACAATAAGGAGGATTGCAAATGCTTTTAACAACAACGGATGTTGTTGCTGGAAAAGTAATTGAAGAAACATTAGGTTTAGTCAAGGGCAATTCAGTTCAATCAAGAAATATTGGACGCGATATGATGGTGGGGCTTCGGAATATTGTTGGTGGTGAAATGAAAGAGTATGCAGAAATGCTCGTTCGCTCAAGAGAAATTGCTACACGTGCTATGGAAGAAGAAGCTAAACGCCTAGGTGCGGATGCGATAGTGGCAATTAGATATTCGACATCATCCGTAATGGATGGCACCTCCGAGGTTTTAGCCTATGGAACTGCTGTAAAATTAAAAAAATGACTTTAACAGAGGACTTCAGTCTAAGATTGAAGTCCTTTTAGTTTTAAATATTGATAATAATAACAAATAAGTGGTATGTCCGTCTGTGAAGTGTGTGTAATAGTAAAATTATTAATGAACTAATTATCCCAAATATATAGAAAATTCGTAGTTAAAAGGACTAATAATGTCCATCTCGTTTTGTATAATAAGAGGGTAACTATGTAGAAAGAGTGGGATATATGGTGGATTCACAACAAAATAAAGGCTATCGTGTCATTTCGATGTTTGATAGATTGATGGATGGCCAAGGGATAAGCAAAAAGCAAGAAGCATTTACACATCAGGTTGGTGAAAAAACCATACAACGGGATTTAGATCAAATTAGAGTGTATATTGAAAAAGCTAAATTAGATTGTCATTTAAAATATGTACGAACTGAAAAACTGTATAAGCTGACGAAAACAGGAGAGAATGTTTTATCGAAAGAACAAGTGCTGGCGATTGTTAAAATACTAATCGAATCAAGAGCACTTTTAAAATCAGAAATGAGCGACATCATCGATAAGCTAATTTCAATTGTTGCAGCGGATAAACAAGAGTTTATTCATAATATCATATTAAATGAAAAGCATTTATACGTTGATTTAAATCATAAAAAATCTCTTTTACATTTAATTTGGGTAATTTCAGAGGCGATTCAGAAGAAAAAAATAATTAAAATTGATTACTTACGTGAAAGTGAATCAATTCCTTCACAAAAAATATTAAAACCTCTCGGTGTTATTTTCTCAGAATACTATTTTTATCTTATTGCTTATGATAGTAAACATGAGAAGGATTTACCGATTGTCTATCGCATCGACCGTATCCAGCATTTTTTGGAGTTAGATAAGAAATTTCAGATCCCTTACTCAGAGCGCTTTCAGGAAGGTGAATTTCGCAAACGTATTCAATTTATGGATGCAGGTGAGCTAATGCATATTAAATTTATGTTTAAAGGGCGCTCACCGCAAGCTGTTTTAGATCGTTTGCCAACCGCCAAAATTTTGTCAAATAATGCTGGGGAATGCTTATTTGAAGCGGAAGTTTTTGGGCGTGGTATTAGAATGTGGCTGCTTAGTCAAGGTGAAAATATTGAAGTGTTAGAGCCACTTGAGCTAAGAGAGGAAATGATTGAAACAATCCAATCCATGCAACAAAATTATCTTTACATGTAAGCATGAAAACATGATTAAAAAACGATTCCCTTGCCGACTATAGTAAAAAGGGGGATTTAAGATGTATTCACTTTCAAATTTTAAATTACTAGTAGAGAAACAGGAAGAAATCGATGCAATTTATCAAAATTGTGATGAATTAAAAATAACAACTGTTGAACCAAAAATCTCCTCTGAAGTTGAGCATTTTTTTGAATGTAGTAAAAAGCATTTAGAAAGCCAAGGATTTAAAGTGACAGTGACAACATCAAAGCTAAATGCACAATATAAGCAAGCGTTTATTACTATCGACAAGCATTCTAAAGACTTAGAGGAATGTATTTTTATTAATTTAAATAATTATGTAGAAGATCAGTTATCGATTATGTTGGACATTGAATCACAACAATCCCAACAAATCATTACATATAATAAAGATGGCTTCTCGACGGCTTTAGAACAAGTAAATGAAAAGTTAAATCGAGCGAAAAATCTCCAAAATGCTTGTCGAGCCACGAAGCTTATTTATAAAAATAATCTAAATAATATTTTCCATTCTGCTGATGAGGCAATAAACTATTATTTTAAATAATACGGGACGTAAAAATTAATAAGGAAATTAAGCATACTAGGAGTAGTTCTAGTATGCTTTTTTAATTTTCACCAGTACATACGAGTTACTATCATTTGTTTGCGCATCTTCATTTTTTAAAATGAAAAGTTTTGGAAGAAGGAATTTTTACGAAATTTGAAGAATTAAAGGTAAGGTAAAGGAGGAGTTACATGTTTCCAATTATAGAGACAGAAAGATTAATATTAAGAGAAATAACGTCTGAAGATGCTTTGGACCTTTTACGCTGTTTTTCAAATAATCAAGTTACTCAATATTATGGAATCGATACATTTACGACAATAGAACAAGCTGAAAAACTAATCGAATCCTTTTCAAGAAGCTTCAAGGAAAAGAGAGGCATTCGATGGGGGATAGAAAGAAAAGAAGCGAAAGGTATAATTGGCACAATTGGCTTCAATGCTTGGTCACCAAATCATAAGCGGGCAGAAGTCGGCTATGAAATTCATCCTGATTACTGGAGAAAGGGCTATACGAAAGAAGCTATTACTGAAATTTTGTCTTATGGATTTGCCAAGATGGAGCTAAATCGGATTGGGGCAATTGTTTTTATCGAAAATGTGGCATCAAATCAATTGCTAACGACAATGGGTTTTCACAATGAAGGAATTTTAAAAGATTATATGTATCAGCAAGGAAAACCACATGATACATACGTATATGCGATTTTTAAAGATTAATGATTATCCAGATGAAAGAAACGAGCCCAAATTCACCTTTTCAAGGTGAGCTTGGGCTCAAGTGATTTATAGTATTCATTCAGTCTTTAGTCAAAGTTAATAGAAAGTTGTCTCGATGTGATTCTTCTTGCATTTTGTTATCGACTAACATGGCACCATATTTCACATTTGTCTTGCTGGGATCTACTAAAAATTGAACATTTACTTTAGCATCCTTGTTGTTGATAGGACAATCCCCTTTAAATTCCACAACATCTTGTCCCTTTTGTGTTTCAAAATATAGCCAATACGGATTTTGACAAGATGATGCAAAAGCTGTTGCTAATGATTTGTTACTATTTTCAATTGAATAGTTTTTGACATATGTAATATATTCATTATCTGTTATATCTTTTTGTGGACCGTAAAAATACCAAAACACCCCTAAAATGCCGATTGGAATTATCCACAAAATATTACGCTTACTCAATTTCCCCATATCCCATCCCCCTTATAACCATATTTTATCATCTCGACACTCTTATTTGCTAGCTCAATATAATATTTTCTAGTTTAACCTTTTTTCTTGTCGACTGTAACTTGAAGAGGGGAGAAGCTGTTTTCCTCCAAAGTGAAATTTAACAAACAATTTGGGTTTTTCCATTTTTATTACCTCCTCTTAGAGCTTCTGTAAATCACTACGTTTTGACATTTGGTAAATAAAAAAGACCATCTCAAATGAGAATGGTGTTCCGAGGACGAAGACATTAGATATTTTATATTGTTTAAAGTAAAATAGTGGTATGGTATTTCATTAACTCAACTAATCCGATTAGTTGAGTTTTACGTTTTTATAAAAACGCTATTCAAATATTTAAAAGAAGATGTGATTATTTAATGGGTAAAATTGCTATTTTGGCTGAAAAACCATCGCAGGCAAGAGCTTATGCTGAAGCATTTAAAATTAAACATAAAGAGAAGACGTTTATAGAGTTAGAGCCATGTGCTACATTTCCAGATGGAGCAGTTATTAGTTGGGGGATTGGTCATCTCGTCGAATTAAAGGAACCTAAGGAATATAAAAAGGAATGGGAGAAGTGGTCATTAGATTCGCTGCCGATTATTCTAGAAAAATATGAAGATAAAGTTGTTCGTAATATGTACACACAGTTTAATGCAATTAAAAAAATTTTCCACGATCCACAAGTGACAATGATTTATAATGGGTGCGATGCGGAGCGTGAAGGATCCAATATTTTTTATTCCATTTATAAAATGACGAAAGTAAAAAAGCCTGTAAAACGTTTATGGATTAACTCTTTAGAAGTCGACGAGATTCGAAAAGGGTTCCAAAATATACAAAGTAACGAGCGGGATATGCTAATGTATCAAGAAGCGAAAACGCGTCAAATTAGTGACTGGCTTGTTGGTATGAACTGTAGTCGTTTATATACACTACTTCTTCAAAAGAAGGGCTTTAAAGGTAGCATATCAATTGGGCGTGTACAGTCACCTACAGTATATTTGATTTATAAAAGATTACAAGAAATTGAGAATTTTAAACCTGAGAACTTTTATGAAATTGAGGGTCTATTTAAAGCCCAAAATGGTATGTATAAAGGCAAAGCGAAAATTAAATCAAAAGTTAGAGAAGAAGTAGAGCAACTGTTGATGCAGCACGGTATTCAGCCAATTGATAGTGGTCAAATTGCGAATGTCTCGAATAAGACGAAGCGAATCCAGCCACCAAAATTGCATGCATTATCAACGTTGCAAGCAACAGCAAATAAGCGCTGGAAATATAGTCCGGCACACGTGTTGAAGCTTACGCAGTCATTGTATGAGAAAAAGCTAGTATCTTATCCTCGGACAGATTCCCAGCTAATTACGCACAACGAATACGATTATTTAAAAGATTCGTTGCAAAAATACCAACAACTCATTCAACAGTCATTTGCACCTGTTGTAAGAGCCCAAAATAAACGTTATGTTGACAGTTCAAATGTAGGTGAACACTATGCCATTATTCCAACGAAAAAGGTACCAACAGAAAAAGCGTTGCAATCGATGGCTGTAGACGAAAGAAATATTTATTTTGAAATATTAAATACAACACTTGCAATGTTTCATCAAGATTATGAATATGATGAAAAAACAATTTTAACAACTGTGAAAAATTTAGGATTTAAATCGGTGGGGAAAACAGAGCTTGTGAGGGGCTGGAAGGCGCTTTTCACTGCTGATAAGGAGCCGCAAAATCGTGATGAGGTACTACCTGTTGTGACACAAGGCGAAATTGTCCAAAGCAAGGTCGAAATTATAGAAGGCACGACAACTCCTCCAAAGCCCTATACGGAAGGGCAGTTAATCACCATGATGAAAACTTGTGGTAAATCGGTTGAAGATGAGACAGAAATTGAAATTTTAAATTCGGTTGAAGGTATTGGAACAGAGGCAACTCGAAGTGGCATTATTGAGACAATTAAAAAGCATGGATTTATTGAAGTAAGGAAAAATATTGTAAGCATCACACCTAAAGGAGAACTACTGTGCAAAGCGATTGAAGGAACATTGCTTTCTAGTCCTTCTATGACAGCTAAATGGGAGATTTATTTAAAAAAAATAGGGCGTGGAGAAGGATCCGCAAAACATTTTATTGATAATATTGGAAAATTTATTCAGCAGCTAATCGGTGAAGTGCCAAATAAAATTAACACGTTAACGATTGAAGCGGAGCAGTTTACAAAGCCTGCTGCAAAAGATATCGTAACGTGTCCGTCATGCAAAGTCGGTAAAATCAGCTTACGTAAGAAATTTTATGGCTGCTCAGAGTATAAAAGCGGCTGTAAACAAACTTTTCCAGAAAGATTATTAGGGAAAAAGCTTACGGAAAAAAATATTAGGGATTTAAGTACTAGTGGTCAAACTACAGAGATTAAAGGATTTAAAGCTAAGAGTGGAAAACAGTTCAGTGCCGTACTTCGTTTCGTCGAAGGGAAGATTGAATTTGAGTTTAAGACAAATAAATAATGGCTATCTAGATACTCAAAATTTATTGATTTGAGCAGATGATAGAACTGAATATTTGAAAAAAAAACCTTTTTGTGCTATAATTTAAATTTATAATTCGAAGTGATAGAATGAGATTCTCCTGGCCAGGGGAATCTTTTTTTATTGGAGTGTTTACTGTGAAAAATAATGAATCAAGTCTAACTTCTCTTGTTTCTGCATTTAGCCGAGCGTATCACGTGAAAGAAGATCGACCAATTATTTTCAATGATTATATCGCGCAAGATTTCCTTTTACCAGAAGAATTTCAAGCAATATCAACAAATATGGCTAATGGCATTGCTTATTTTAGTTCAAATATGGCTGAAAAGCTAAAAAATCAACAAGACGTAATATTAAAGTGGGTTACACAAATTCAACTCTCACCGACGCCACTTGCGAGAGCCGCATACGCAGAAAATGTTGTATTGCATGAATGCCAACTTGGTGCGGAGCAATACGTCATTTTAGGTGCAGGTTTAGATACGTTTGCTTGGCGTCACGACTCACTGACAAACGTTACTATATTTGAAGTAGATCACCCATCTACTCAACGTTTTAAAATAGAACGTTTACAGCAAGCAGGTCATACAATTCCGCCACATTTAAATTTTGTAGCAATGGATTTCATGAAGGAGCTTTCATTAGAAGCGTTAGTTGCAGCAGGATTTGATTCATCGAAGAAAACGGTATTTACTTTGCTTGGCGTCACGTACTATTTAACAAAAGATGTGTTCCGGCAATTGTTAAGCTTGTTTTTTAAAAACCTACCAAAAGGTAGTTCGATTATATTTGATTTTGCCGATGAGCGATTGTTTACAGAGGCTGGTATTTTCAATCGTGTACAAAACATGATACAGATGGCTAAAGCATCTGAAGAACAAATGAAATACGCAACTTCCATATTAGATTTAGAAATATTACTTTCGAAAGAACAATTGTTAGTTTATGAACACTTATCACCTCAAGAAATTCAAAATCAGTATTTTGCTAATCGAGATGATCATTTACAAGCGTTTGAAACGATTCACTATATACATGCAGTAAAAAATTAATTCCCACGTAGTCGTTGAAATCCTTACATGTATATTTTTAGGTAAGGATTATCAAAAGAAAGCGTTTCCTTCATTATATAGAAGAAAAGCTTGCTATCATTTTGAGACAATGGGGTATAAGTAAGAGCGAACCATTGAAAATGCCATCCTTTGTAGGGTGGCATTTTGCAATTTATCACCCAATTCTTTAATCAAATAACACAAACATAATGATTTTTGCCGCATATCATAATGGGAATAAGTATTCTCTCCATTATAAAGAAGTAATCAAGTACAGATAGCAGTGTAAAGGGTGCGAGCTGTAGGATTATATTTGAAGAAGGAGACGAGCTAGAGCTACCAGAAGATCATGTAGTATTCATGCCTTTGATGATATAGCTGAATTAAGCTAGTTGAAGCGAAATTTTTTACGATTATGTAATATATACGAAAAAATTTAATAAAAACCTTAACTATTTCCTTCGAAATCCGTATAATAAATCAAACAGTGCGAAAATTGTCCATTTTTCTATTGATAAATTGCGTGAATTTTTTAAATTGTATTGACGTAGAGAACGATAATTTGTACACTGTGTACATTCAATTGTTTTTTGGAGGAATACATTATTTTAAAAGGTTAGGATTTGATAGATATGATCGTATGTAAATTTGGTGGAACATCTGTAGCAAGTGCAGAACAAATACAAAAAGTAGCAAACATTGTAAAATCTAATCCGGCGCGCAAAATCGTAGCCGTTTCAGCACCGGGAAAACGTTCTGGTGATGATATAAAAGTAACTGATTTATTAATTGATTTAGCGAATGCGGCATTGAAAAATGAAAATACAGAAGAAAAATTACAGACAGTAGTGAACCGTTTCAAGTCTATAGCAGATGGTTTACAGCTGGATAATACTATTTGTGACGTAATCGCTGAAGACCTACGTGAACGTGTGCTTGGTGATGCTTCGAACGAAGAATTATTTATTGATAGCTTAAAAGCAGCTGGAGAAGATAACAACGCCAAGCTTATCGCTGCATATTTTAACTCTATCGGTATGTCTGCACGTTATGTAAGTCCTAAAGAAGGTTTGGTTGTCAATGATATACCTGAGCGTACGTTCGCATTACCTGAAGCATATTCAAATTTAGCGCTTTTAAAAGATACAAAAGAAGTTATTGTTTTCCCAGGTTTCTTCGGTTACACTAAAGCGGGCATATTGCGTACGTTTGATCGCGGTGGCTCGGATATTACAGGCTCTATTTTAGCAGCAGCTATTGAAGCGGAGCTCTATGAAAACTTTACGGATGTGGATTGTGTATTTTCCGCGAATCCGAAAGTCGTGAATGATCCAGTTGAAATTAAAGAAATTACGTATCGCGAAATGCGCGAATTATCCTATGCAGGTTTTTCTGTTTTCCATGATGAAGCATTAATGCCTGTTTATAAGATTGGGGTGCCAGTTAACATAAAAAATACAAATAACCCATCAGCCCCAGGTACTCGAATTGTACCGAGTCGTCCAGCTACAGGTCGCCCGGTAACAGGTATCTCGGCAGACAGTGGCTTTTCAACGTTATATGTGTCAAAATATTTAATGAACCGTGAAGTAGGGTTCGGTCGAAAACTTCTACAAATTTTAGAAGATGAGAATATTTCTTATGAGCATACTCCATCTGGTTTAGATGACATTTCAGTTATTATGCGATCTAATCAACTAACACCAGAAAATGAAGCGCGTATATTGACGCGTGTAAAAAATGAATTGCAAGCAGATGATGTCCAAATGCGTCATGGTTTCTCAATGATTGTCATTGTTGGGGAAGGTATGCGTAATAACACAGGTCTTGCGGCACGTGCAGCAACAGCGATTTCAAAAACTGGAGCAAATATTGAAATGATTAACCAAGGTTCGTCTGAAGTAAGTCTTGTATTCGGTGTACTACAAGAATATGAAAACCGAATTTTACAAGCGTTATATGGAGAATTTTTTGCACAAGTGCAAGCATGAGTGGACAATATACGATAGTTTTATCAAAAAACATTTATAAAATTATCTAAACATAAAAAGGAGCTGTCCCACTAAGCTATGAATTCATAGCTTAGTAGGCAGCTCTTTCATTTTATCGTGTTGCTTTCACAATGGATGATTTTAATGTTTTCTAACAATACTATAAGGAATAAAGTTTTCTTTTATGCAGTAATGCTGTAAAATCGAGTGCGTACATAGATAGGAGGGCATAATTTTGAAAAGTTTTTCAATGGGGATGATTTTGTCTGTTATAGGGATTTTATTTGTCTGTTTAACAATTATGGACATATTACCAGCATCAACGAAATCAATGAAAGTTATTTTTGTCGGTATTGGTTGGGTCTTTATTATTGCCGGATCAATTATTCGATTTAAAAATTTAAAACAAAAGCAATAAGAAAAATATCAAGAAAATGAATGTTGCAAACTACAAAGTTATGATACAATTTCAAAGAAAATAAATAATTTCAGTACGATGAAGTTGTTATTCTATACTATACAAAAAATTCAGAAGGTTCAAATTTGCAGTGTATTCATAATTAAAGAATGAACAGTACAAATTCTTCTTCGTAAGAATTTGTTTTTTTATTTGCCTCTATTCGTAGAAAGGGTTTTCCCGTTTTATAGAAGCTTCGGGTCACTATGTATAGGCGGAGATGTGGATAATCGACCTATTCCAAATTATATTTTAGGAGGTGAGTAGATGACGGTGATAGTACGTAAAGACAATATTAAAATAATGGAACAGTATGTTGCGATACAAACAGCAATTCCGATGAAAGTCGTATCCTCTGCAATGCATAATCCTGGCTTTGGCTTTTATACGCATCTGCTAAATCGCTCAGTGCCGATAACTTACGATGAACGAAAACCACATCAAGAGTTACAAAGTTTTTTGCAATTAGAGGGCTATCCTATTACCAATACCGTTGCGATGATGACAGCAGTTAATGCACGTTTTGCAACGATACGAGAATTTACATATGAGGGTATTCATCTTGTCGTGATGATTACGGCGGGACTTGGAAATGCAGTCGATATTACGCGTGCATTTCATCGACAAGAGCAGTATCACGCAGGAACCATTAATACTTGGGTACTGATTAATGGAAAACTATCTGATGAGGCATTGTTTCAAGCGATGATTTCAACAACAGAGGCAAAAGTTAAGGCACTTATAGATGAAAATATTACGGACCCTACAACGGGTACGCAAGCAACTGGTACGTCAACAGATAGCTTGCTAATTGCGTCTACAGAAGAGGGCGATTTCCATCAATATGCTGGCCCTATTACAATGTTAGGGAAAATTATTGGCCATGGTGTTTATGAAACGATGCGAGAGGCCATTCAAAAATATAAAAAAGAGAAGGAGGCGAATCCTCTATGATTTCACTAGTAATCGCCTGTATTATTGGCATACTATTTGATTTAGTTGTCGGGGATCCTCCAAAAATGCCACATCCTGTACGCTGGATAGGTAAGCTTATTCAAGCGCAAACCGCATTGTGGAATAAGGGCAATATGCGAAAGGTACGTGGCATGGTCATGGCGCTTGCTGTGGTGGGTACGACGATGTTTGTAGTAACGGTTATTTTAATACTCAGCTATCAAGTGAGCATTGTGTTTGGTATTCTAGTAGAGGGATTATTAATAGGTATTGGTTTGGCTCAACGCAGCTTAAAAGAAGCAGCATTAGCTGTTTATGAACCACTTGTAAAGGGAGATTTTGCACAAGCACGTGTGAAGTTATCGTGGATTGTCGGACGAGATACCGAGCAACTTGATGAGGATGAAATTGTTCGTGGCGTTGTAGAAACCGTGTCTGAAAATACAAGTGATGGCGTAACTGCGCCGCTCTTTTATGCATTTTTTTTTGGTGCCATTGGCTTATGGGGTTATAAGGCTGTAAATACACTGGACTCGATGATTGGCTATAAAAATGAAAAATACAAAGATTTTGGTATGTTTGCAGCAAAACTAGATGATGTATTGAATTTTATTCCAAGTCGTTTAACAGGATTAATGATGGTACTTGGAACAAAAAATGATACATCTGTGACGCTTGGCAATCGATTAAGACGTTGGGCACAGGATGCAAAAAAACATCCGAGTCCAAACAGTGGTTATTTGGAAGCAGCAACAGCGGTCCAGCTAGGAGTTCAACTAGGTGGAAAAAATACATATCAAGGAGTTGCATCATACAGAGCGACAATGGGTGAAAAATTAGTACCGTTAACGAAGGAGCATATTGCAACTTCTATTATTCATATGCGTGTAGCTACATTGCTCTTTACGCTCGTTATGTTAGCAATGGAGGTGTTAATTTTTGCAATTACCTAATCATGGAGCAAATCCGCAAAATGTCTATCATCAGCTCGGGCTAACTATGCCTACAGAAGTTTATGATTTTAGTGAAAACGTAAATGCTGCAGGACCGCCTACATTTGTTGAGGCACGTTGGCGCACATTTTATTCATTAATTCAGCGTTATCCAGATCCAGATGGAGAGCCTTTTTTAACAAAGGTGGCTCAATTTCATCACATTGAAAAAGATTCTATCGTTTTAGGTAATGGGGCATCAGAGTTATTTAGTGTTTTAGCAAGACGCTATGCAAATAAGCGTGTACTTGTCGTGCATCCGACATTTTCTGAATACGAGAGAACATTAAAAGCAGCAGGGGCGGACGTCGTGTCGATTGTTGTCGAGGACTTTGTTCAATATACATTACCGATGAAGCTTCTTTATCAAGAAATGGTTAATGCAGATGCATTATATATTTGTACACCTAATAATCCAACAGGTGTATTACCAAAGAAAGAGGAACTACTACGCTTAATAGCTTATGGAGCGGAAGTAGATTGTGAGCTCGTTTTTGATGAGGCATTTATCGATTGGGTTAGTGAAACACATTCGTTAATTGACTATGTTGCTAATAATGCGCATGTAATTGTCGTTCGATCTATGACAAAAATGTATGCAATACCTGGATTAAGACTAGGTTATTTAATAGCGAGTAAAACTATTATTTGTGAGTTGAAAGCAATGCTATCTCATTGGAATCTCAATGCATTTGCACTCGTTATTGGAGCAGGTTGTTTGGATGAACATGAATACTGTCAACAAGCAATTAGTTATGCAACGAAACAACGGGAATGGTTACAACAGTTTTTAACAGAAAATGGATGCTTGGTGACGAATAGTGTTACGAATTATGTTTGTTTTTCATTGCCTAAAAATATGCAAGCAGATACATTTTTTAGTTATTGTTTAGCTGAAGGAGTTGTGCTGCGGCATACAAAAAACTTTATGGGGTTAAATGGGGCATGGTTCCGCATTGGAATAAAGGATGTAACGGCGATGACCTATTTACAAAACTGTTTACAAGCGTGGTTTAATGCAAATAAGGGGTGAGAAAAGTGACGACTTTTTATCTAGTTCGACATGGGGAAACAGTATGGAATAAAGAACATCGATTACAAGGGTGGTTAGACTCACCGTTGTCAGAAATGGGCATTTTGCATGCCCAAAAACTTGCAGAACAATTAAAAGATATTCCGTTTGCAGTTGCGTATAGTAGTACCAGTGACCGTGCGAAAGAAACAGCGCGCTATTTAACAGCTGGTCGGACGCTTGCGATTCACTACGAAGACGATTTACGTGAGATTTTTTTAGGAAATTGGCAAGGGCAAACTGTTAAGGATATTATGGAAACAAATCGATTTGACTATGAGCTGTATACGAATTATCCTGCACAATTCGTCGCGACGCATACCGAAAGCTTTGGTGCAGTGACAGAACGAGCTATGTATACGTTAAAAAATATTGCGAAAATCTATCCACATGAACATATTTTAGTTGTGTCACATGCTGTTACGATTAAATGCATTATTAATGCAATATTAGGTCGTGGAATTGATCAGCTATGGTCAGCACCATACATCGAAGGAACTAGTGTAACAATCGTGGACCGATTAGAAGAAAGTTGGCATATCAAGGTAATTGGTAGCACACAACATTTACAATAGAGAGGTGAGAACAGTGCCGCTAATTTTTATTTCAGGTGGTGTCCGCAGTGGTAAGTCTCACTTTGCCGAAAAAGCAGCTATTCTGCACTACCAAAATAATTATTTATTGGATAAACGACTTATTTATATAGCTTCTGGTGTTGCAATGGACATTGAAATGGAAAAACGAATAGCTCGACACCAGTCTGATCGACTAAAACAAGCGATTGCGTGGCATACGATTGAAGCCCCATATGAAATACAGAATGTTTTCAATAACATAGTTGATGGCGATGTCGTACTTTGGGACTGTGTAACGACTTGGCTGACAAATGCTTTTTATGAGGGGTTTGAACGTGGCACACCTTGTGTGGAAAAGCCTGGTTGTTTAGAAGAAAAGCTGAGAATTATGAAAAGTTCAGTGCAAACGTTACTTGACAAAAGGGTGACGCTTTTTGTCGTTTCCAATGAACTTTTTGATGAGCCTCCATATGTTAATGAAGAGGTCGAATTGTACCGTCAAATGCTCGGTAGATTACATCAATGGTTCGTTTCTGTCGCACATGAGGCATATGAGATAAATTATGGTATCGTAAAGAAATGGAAATAAGTGAGTTATTATATGGAAGTATAAAGCAGCAAATAACTTAGTTAAGAAATTTCTATATTAATTTGATGTAAGATAATTGAAGATAACTTAAAAGAAAGAAGGCAAGGCAATGAAAACTATTTGGCATAGCATATTGCTCGCATTTCAATTTTTTACGGTTTTGCCTGTACATAAAGAGATTCCTCTATCTAAAAAAACAATTACCGGAATGTTCGCCTTTTTACCATGGATTGGTGCGCTTATGGGAGCTGTCGTTGCAGCGACAATCTTTAGTTTAACAGAATGGACATCTAGTAGTGATGTTCTATTAACATTTTTGATTGTAGGACTGTTTGCGTTTTTTACAGGGGGCTTGCATTTAGACGGCTTTATCGATATGGGTGATGCCTACTTTTCGTACCGAGATCGTGAAAAGCGTCTTGAAATTTTGGATGACCCTCGGGTAGGAGCATTTGGTGTTTTGTCTGTCTTATTTCTAGTGTTAGGAAAATTCGTTGTCCTTCATGAACTTTTTGTACAGAACAAACTATCATTGTGGATGCTCGTTTTTATACCTTTATTGACACGTGTAGGGATGAGCTTCTATTTTCTATCTTTAAAGTGCTCAAAGGAAAAAGGTTTAGCCTATTTTTTTAAAACACAACTGAACCATCGTGTATTGGCCAGTTTAATGATAATGACGCTTGTATTTGCAAGTTGTTGCGTATTTTTTGTAATAGGCTTTTCAAGTTTGCCATTCGTGCTCATTGCTGTTCTTGTCACTGCCTTTTTATTGTTTCGTCAATTTACAGTGCGCAATTTTGGCGGTGTATCAGGTGACTTGCTTGGAGCTTCAATTGAAGGAATGGAGGTTGTGCTATGGGTGACATTGTTACTGTTCGCTTAATGAGACATGCACCAACTAAAGAAAATTTGGAAAAGCGTTATATTGGCTGGACAGATTCTCCATTAGCAAATGCTGAAGCGCTTCCTATACTTAATGAAGCTGTAAAAAAGGTATATGGCAGTGATTTGTGTCGGTGTCAAGAAACGGCTTCTCGTTATTTTCCACATGCTAGCTATATTGCAGATGCAAGATTTCGGGAGTCTAATTTTGGTGATTTTGAATGTAAAACATATGATGAATTAAAGTCGGACATACGTTACTGTACATGGCTAGATGACCCGACTAGCATATCACCACCAAACGGAGAACATTTTGAGTTGTTTTATGATCGGGTGATTGCTGGATTTTTAGCATTGCCAAAAGATGAACACGATTATTATCTCGTCTTGCATGGTGGAGTTGTACGAGCATTACTTGTAGCATTTGCGCCACAGCAAAAGTCTTTCTGGTCGTATCAAGTACCGCATGATCGGGTATTTACGTTAACATTTTCCAAAGCGGCTTGGAAGGAGGGAGCAAGATGCATGTCTTTATCGGAGGGGCCTATAACGGAAAAACCGCCTATGTGACTCAATTGCTTGAGGAGCAGGAAGTGGCGTTGATGAATGGGGTTATTCCAGAGGTTGCACCTGCATGTGATGCGCTAATTATTAAAAACCTTGAACACTGGCTGATAAAGCAAAATCTTGAGGAAGATGAAGTGATTGTCAAAAATATTATGGCGAAGCTTAAAATTCTTGAAGAAAGCTGTCAGTTGTATATTATTGTTACAGATGTTGGACGTGGTGTAGTGCCAATGGAAAAACAGACACGGCTATTGCGTGACACTTGTGGTCGTTTGTATCAGGCGTTATTTGCAGAAGCAAAACAAGTTGACCGTATTTGGTATGGCATTGCAGAACGTATAAAATAATCAAAAGATTAAATACAATTCCCGAGAGGGGCATTCACTATTTTTAGAAAAGGGGAAATGGAATGGATCGACAAAAATTAATGAGTATAACACTAACTGCCATGGTGGCGGCGATTTGTGCTGTTGGTGCAGTCATTAAAATCCCGTCATTTGTATCAACGGCGGCATTAGACTCAGCACCAGCATTTTTGAGTGTTGTGTTCTTATCTCCTGTTTTAGCAGGAGTAGCGGGGTTAATCGGTCATGTTATTACAGCGATGACTTCTGGTTTTCCATATGGGCCCTTGCATATTATTATTGCTATTGAAATGTTTATTGTCGTGTGGATATTTGGTGTAATGCATAAAAGAGGCATGCATTTTTGGAAATGGCCAGTAGCACTTTTACTAAATGGTGTCATTGCACCAATCCCTTTTTATTTCATTATAAGCCCAGCGTTTTTCTGGGGTTCATTAGCTAGTATTTTTATGGCGACAGTCATCAATCTTATTATTGTCGCTGTTGTAATGCCGATTCTTTCGAAAGTGTTTGTCCGAAAGGAGGGGCGCGTGAATTGAGAAATGCAGTAAATGTTGGGGAACTTATTGCCACAACTGACAATGCAGCAGCGATTGGTGAAAAACCACAAGATATCGTATTTGCTCCCGATAAGTTAACAGCATATTTAACAGCGCGTGTTACTTTTTTAGAGCAGCTTGCAGCAGGAGCGATACCTATGCATATAATTCTTGCTAACTTTTCGGGCGATGCATCATGGACGCGCTATGTCGCGGGAATTGGACAAGTTTTTGAAGAAGTAGGGCTACTCTGTCCTCCAATAGATGGTAGTTCAGAATCCAACATGCCTACATTGCAATCTGGATTATCTATTACAATGCTAGGTGAGATACAACAAAGATTACCGTTTGATCGTGATAATCTAAGTTGGTACACGTATGGGCTACCACTTGTAGGTAAAGAGGTGCTTGAACAACCCGAAGATGTTGCTCAGCTTCAGCCGATATTTCGTGCATGGCGTGAAGAAATTGTGCAACAAGTTTGGCCGGTAGGGTCACAAGGACTACAAGCAGAATTTTCACGTCTTTTTGGTCATCACCAAGTAAAAAGTTCATTAAATATCGAAAAATCAGCAGGACCCTGCGCAGTTATGTTATTAGGTATCAATCCAGAAAAAGAGCAATTGGCGCAAAAATTGTTTACTCGAAATTTTGAGAAGTGCCAGTCACTCAAACAATTCTGAAAACTCGTAGTCAGTTAGTTTTAATTTGTAAATTAAAATCGAGGAAGTCTCCTGCGGGTACGCACAAAATGCAAAGCCGCAACCCGTACAGTAGCGAGGGTTGCGGCAATGTACTTCGCGTAAAGTGAAATGGATTTTTACGCTACAGAAGCCTGTTTGAGTATACTATTATACAAATATTTTTAAGTTCTGCGCATATAAGCACGAACTGTTATTGGTGCGAAAATTGCTACAATAACTGCAGCACCGATAAGGGACGCACTTAAATCCCAACCGACTGTTCCATTATTAGTTAGTTCTCTAACTGCAGTGACTAAATGCGATATAGGATTGATCTTCACAAACCATTGCAAGAAGTTCGGTAATGTTTCAGCTGGTACAAATGCGTTCGACAGAAACGTCAGCGGAAACAATACGAGCATTGAAATCCCCTGTACACTGGAGGCAGTTCGTGCAATTACACCAAAGAAGGCAAAAATCCAACTTATAGCCCAAGCACAAACAATGACAAGAAGACCTGCAAGCACAACAAAACCTAAACCGCCTTCTGGACGATATCCCATGATATAACCCATTGAAAAGGTTAAGACAGTTGCAATTGTATATCGAATCGTATCAGCTAATAACGCACCAGCCAATGGTGCAATACGTGCAATCGGTAAAGATTTAAACCTGTCAAAAACCCCTTTATCCATATCTTCTCGTAATTGAACACCAGTAACGATTGAGGTCGTAATAACTGTTTGAACTAAAATGCCAGGAATAATAACTGGCAAATAACTTTGAACGTCACCAGAGATGGCACCACCAAAAATATACGTAAACATTAAAGTGAAAATAATAGGCTGTAGTGTTACATCAAACAATTGCTCAGGTGTGCGTCTGATTTTCAAAATGCCGCGATAAGCCATTGTTAATGAATTATTTATTGATTGACGTAAGCTCGTTCTGTTGGGTAGCTGGCGTCCGCTATGTTGTTTTATCATTGAATTTTTCATCGTTTTGCATCTCCTACCTCATTAGCCTCTGAAAAAGCATTGTCCTGAACTCCATGGCCAGTAATTGTTAGAAATACCTCATCTAATGTTGGCTTTTGCACACTCATTTCGTCTAATAAGATGCCTTTTTGTCTGAGCGCAATCAGTAAATCTGTAACGAGGTCCGCATTCGTCATTGGGGCTGTTATCTTTCCGATATTAGAAGTCATCGTTGAAGGAACTTTTAGTACATGTTCAATTATTTGACGAGCATCACTAATATCGTTTGGATTTTGAATGCTTAAATGCAGTGATGAAGTACCGACTGACGCTTTTAGTTCATCAACAGTTCCTTCAGCAACTACTCGACCATGATCAATAACAGCTATTCTGTCCGCAAGTTCATCGGCTTCTTGAAGGTACTGGGTTGTTAAAAGTACAGTTGAGCCCATATCGACCAATCGACGAATGGTATCCCACATTTGATTACGTGTTCGTGGATCTAATCCAGTCGTCGGTTCATCTAAGAAAATTAATGGAGGCTGAGCGATGAGACTTGCTGCTAAATCTAATCTTCGGCGCATACCTCCAGAGAAATTTTTCAGTGGACGTTTTGCAGCATCTGTTAAACCAAATTCTTCTAACAGTTCGGCCGCTTTTTTCCGTGCATCAGCACGCCCTAATCCAAGTAGGCGAGAGAAGATAATTAAATTTTCTGTAGCACTAAGCGACTCATCTACTGAAGCATATTGACCTGTCACCCCGATCAATTGACGAACAATATGTGGTTCCTTCACCACATCATAGCCGAAGATGCGTGTTGAACCAGCATCCGCGCGTAAAAGGGTTGCGAGCATTCTAATTGTTGTTGTTTTGCCTGCGCCATTTGGACCAAGCACACCGTATATACTGCCAGCGCGTACATTTAAATCTACATTGTCAACAGCACGATGATCGCCAAAATTTTTAACTAAACCCTTTGCCTCGATGGCCCATTCTGGATTGCGCAATATTCCTTCTCTGTTGTTCATTTCTTTCAAAATTATTCCTCCTTACATACGTCTTCATAAATGTTGCATTGTAATGCATTTTCATAGCAAATGACTTTTTTTAGCTATCATTTTAGAAAAATGTTCATAAACGGATAATACATTAAATTTATGAACTGAATATTAACTGAGAAATAATATTGAAGATTATTATTTTTGTAATTTTTTTTGCTTCAGAGGGTGATGTAAAGAAAGGGTGTAACGTTTATTTATTTTAAGCAGAGTAATATATTACGTGACTCGAAAAATTATGTGCCAATTGGGAATGATTTTCAGTTATAATGAATATCGAATGTGATTTACAAGGAACGGAGACGAAAGAATGCAGGCAGTTAGACAGTTAGGGCGTTTTTTAGGGCCCTATAAATTTTTTACGTTGATTGCACCGATTTTAATGGTGCTTGAGGTAACGATGGATTTAATCCAGCCAACCATTATGCAACATATGATTGATACGGGAATTGCAAATAATGACAATCTGTATGTATTTAAAATGTTTTTATTTATGCTTATGAGTGCCGTCCTTGGATTAGTAGGGGGGCTTGGATGCTCAATTTATAGCTCCAAAGCAGCCATTCACTTTGCCTCAGATGTACGTCAGTCATTATATGAGAAAATGATGACGTATTCGGCAAAGGAAAGAGATGCGTTTACTACTGGAAAGCTAATTACGATTTTAACAAGTGATGTGGAAAGCATCCAGCGTGCGTTTATGATGACGCTACGTATATTTGTGCGTGGACCGTTATTATTTATTGGTGCTGTTGTCATCGTGTTTGTGACGGCTCGCGAGTTATTTTCAATATTGCTCGTAATTGTGCCGATTTTAATTATCGCAATGTATTTTTTCACTAAGTATTCTGGTGTTTTATATCGTAAAGTACAAGAGGCAATTGACGGCGTTAATACTAAGCTACAGGAGAATTTAGCAGGTATTCGTGTAGTTAAGGCTTTTCGTCGTGAAAAGCATCAAGTAGAGCAATTCGCGGGACTTAATGACACACTTACGAAACGTTTTATTACAGCAGAACAAATTGTAGGTGTACTCGTACCATTTACAATGTTTGTAGTGAACCTCGGAATTGTTGCTGCGCTTTGGCTTGGTGCAATTAAAGTTGAAGCAGGCACGTTGCAAGTCGGTGTAATACTTGCTTTTATTAACTATTTAACGATTATTTTAAATGGCCTTATGTCTTCTAGTATGGTCTTAATGCAAATTGCTCGTGCACTTCCATCAGGAGAGCGTATTGTCGACGTTCTAAACAAGGAAGTAGCGGTGCAAGAAGCAGCGCAGCCGATCACTTCGTCAATTCAAGGAACAATCGACTTTCAAAATGTGAGCTACCGTTATTATGAAACGTCAGAAGATGTGCTGAAAAATATTACTTTTTCTGTAAAGGCGGGTCAAACCGTAGGGCTAATTGGTAAAACGGGTAGTGGTAAATCGACACTTGTAAAGCTATTACCACGTCTTTTTGACCCGACTAGTGGTACTATTGTGCTGGATGGCAAGCCGCTCAATCAATATGCATTGAACACGCTACGTGAACATATCGGCTTTACCTCTCAAAAAGCCTTACTTTTTTCTGGACCAATCGAAAAAAATATACGACTTGGTAAGGAAGAAGCGACAAATGAGGAATTACAACAGGCTCTGGATGCAGCCTGTGCATCTGAATTTGTTGATAAGCTTGAACAAGGACTGGCGCATGAGCTATCACAGGGTGCAACGAATCTATCGGGTGGCCAAAAGCAACGATTAGCACTTACACGGGCATTTGTAAGAAAGCCAGCAATTTTAGTATTAGACGATACAACCTCCGCCCTTGACAGTGCATCTGAAAAGCATGTACAGCAGGCAATTAGCGAACATTTTCAAGAAACGACAACATTTATCGTCGCGTCGAAAATTACTTCCATACAACAGGCAGATCTTATTTTAGTGTTAGAGGATGGGCAAATTGTTGGTCAAGGTACGCATCAGCAATTATTACAAAGTAACCAACCTTACCAAGCAATCTACGCTTCACAGCAAAAGGCTGGTGAACAACAATGAGTCAAAATCAACCAAAGCAAATGAATTTTGGACGTGGGCCACGTATGGGTGGACCTGCTGAAAAGGCAAAAAACCAAAAAAACACAATATTACGTGTATGGCAATATGTCAGACAACAAAAAGTAGGGCTGTTCTTTTCGATATTTTTCGTCATCGCCTCTACATTTTTAAGCTTGGCAGGACCTTATTTGATCGGGCATATTGTTGATGATTATATTATGAAAAAACAAGTCGCTGGTACGATTCGACTTGGTATTGTGCTAGCCTGTATTTTTACGGTAGCATCGATTTTCACTTGGCTACAAACCTACGTCATGATTCAAGTGGCGATGAAGACAATACGTACATTACGCCTTGAACTATTTAAAAAACTTCAAACATTAACACTGAAATTTTTCGATCAACGTGCACTTGGTGATTTAATGAGCCGTGTAACAAACGATATTGATAACTTAAATACAGCATTAGCGCAAAGTGTGACGCAAATCGTATCTTCCATTTTAACAGTAATCGGTGTTAGCATTGCGATGTTCTCACTCAGCTGGCAGTTAGCCATTGTGACACTAATTATTATTCCTTTAATTGTTTTCACAACAAAGCAAATTGTCAAACGTAGTAGTAAAAACTATGCGGCTCGTCAACGTGACTTAGGAAAACTGAATGGAACGATTGAAGAAATGATTACGGGAGCGGAAGTACTTACACTTTTCGGTAAAGAACAACAAACGATTGAATCTTTCCGTAAACAAAATAACAACCTACGCGACTCAGCACAACGCGCAGAAATTACTTCAGGCTTATTAGGACCAATCAATAACTTTATGAATAACTTAGGGCTAGCAGTCGTAATCGGTACTGGGGCATTTTTAGCGGTGAAAGGGGTAGTGACCATCGGGATAATCGCTGCATTTGTCACATACACTCGTCAATTTTTCCGTCCGCTGAATCAGCTGTCGAATTTATTGAATACTTTCCAATCGGCGATTGCGGGGGCAGAACGAGTATTTGAAATTTTAGACGAACCATCGGAAGTAGCGGATAAAAAGGATGCAATTGATAGTCAAAGCTTAAAAGGGGAAGTCGCATTTCAAAACGTCTCCTTTAGCTATTTGCCAAATCAGCCAATACTAAAAAATATTAATTTCCATGTTAAGGCAGGAGACACCATTGCACTTGTTGGTCCAACTGGCTCAGGGAAAACGACGATTATTAACCTACTAACGCGTTTTTATGATGTGGATGCAGGTGAGATTCTTATTGATGGTCATAATATCGAGGACTATAAAATGGCAACAATTCGTAAGCGTGTTGGTGTCGTGTTACAAGATACTTATTTATTCACTGGTACTATTCGCGAAAATATTCGCTTTGGCAAGCTAGATGCTTCTGATGTAGAGGTGGAAGAAGCGGCTAAAATTGCGAATGCGCATAATTTTATTAAATACTTACCAGCGCAATATGATACAGCTGTACAGGCGGGTGGAGCTAATTTAAGTCAAGGGCAACGACAGCTAATAGCTATTGCTCGTGCCATTTTAGAGAATGCTGATATTTTAATATTAGATGAAGCGACATCTAGCGTAGATACGCAAACAGAGGTCGATATTCAAAAAGGATTACAGCATTTAATGCGTGGTCGTACTAGCTTTGTTATTGCACACCGTCTAAAAACAATTGAAAATGCCGATCAAATTTTAGTTATTCAACAAGGAGAAATTGTTGAGCAAGGTAGCCATCGGCAACTTATGCAAAAACAAGGAATATATAGAAACCTACAGCAAAAGCTACTTTTAGAAAAAGATGAGCTAAGCTTATAAAACATTTAAAGTTTCATGAGAAAATATTTATTTTTTCATGAAACTTTTTTCATTGTCTGATTGTCTAACTACAAATTGTGTTGCACTTTACATTTTGAAAAAATAAAAATATTTTTTTGTTATAAGGTTTGCACAATTGCAATCACGAAGCTTAATGGATGGGGGGCGAGCAAAGTGATAAAAGCGCAGAAGGATGCTTGTTTATCAAAAGCGATGACACAGTATGGCGATTACTTAGTGCGCGTGTGCTATACATATGTACAAAACTGGGCAGTAGCCGAAGATTTAGTGCAAGATACATTCGTAAAATATTATGAAAAAATGGACCAGTTTCGAGAAGAAGCATCTGTAAAAACGTATTTATATCGTATAGCTATTAATCATTGTCATAATTATTTATCTAGTTGGCGTTATAAAAAAATACAAGTAATTGATTATTGGAATAAATTAAATGGCAATGAAGTGAATCCAGTTATTCAAGTGCTTTCAAATGAGTCCGACAGTATGTTAATTGCTGCCATTGAAAAGCTACCTACAAAATACAAGGATGTCTTATTATTATTCCACTTTGCAGAATTATCGTTAAATGAAGTTGCTGAAGCATTAAAGATGAAAGAGAATACAGTCAAGACAAGGTTAAGAAGGGCACGTCAATTAATTGGTCTGACACTACAAGAGGAGGGATTTGAATATGGATCAGATTCGTAATGCTATTAATAGTGTCTATAAAGAAGGTACGTTTTCAATGGACAATCAAACAAAAACCTTTCGAAAAATCCATCAGCAAAGAAAAAGCTCCCTAACCCCTGTTTTATTAACGGTATTCTTAACAGTAAGTCTGGTTATAGGACTGGATGTGCTTTTATTTAAAATCGAACAAATATCACCTGATACGCCTGTAATATCTGGTTCTGCATTGTACTCCGAAAAATCTGGTAAGGAAAAAGACTATACAGTTCTCCAGCAACCTTGGATGATGGCTGGGGTAGTAGCAATTGCCATTTCAGGTTGCTTTGCACTCTATGCGCTTCGTAAAAAGTGGCTATGGTGGGTGTTGCTTTGTGCAATTATTATAATAACAATTTTTGGAAATATGTCTGAACGCATTAGCTATCGCTATTATGTAGCAAATGAAGCCGATATCGTAAATACTTTGCAATCAGGGGTATGGCCCATAGGAAATACCGATGATTTACGTCTATTTGACACGATTACCATCAATCAATATCGTATGAGTTATTTTTCTACACCTAGTATGCAAGGCATTGCTTTTTTCAAGCATGATAGTAAAGGTTATAAATTGGTTCACTTTTTTTTGAACTCGGACGACACAATGCGAGTTATGGCGGTACCGGACATTCAATATATTGTAATTCCGCTTGTTAAGCAAAACACCATTAATAAGTTAATCATAAACATTAATGACGAACAGATTGAATTGGCTGTAAATGCTAATCGTGCGCAACTAGTTGCAGTCCCTTACCACTCAAATGTCGATTTATCAGCCATCACGATACGAGCTGTTCACCAAAACGGTACTGTTGACGATTTAAATGAACAAACAGACATTTATATTGCGCCAGACAGTGAATAGCTAAACATTTACTGAACCCTTCTTCTTGAACACTGCAAAAGTGACAAGATGAAGGGTTCAATTTTTGCAAGTAGCAGCATATAGATGGATGGGAATGAAAAAGAAGATGGCTACGTCTTAGGTCTTAGTCGAAGTTAAAGCTAAAGGTCGTTTTTATATATCTTAATTCAGATAAAATGGATTTAATGGAAGAATATATAGTGGGAGGAAATAAAAGTGAAAAAAATTTTATGCTTTGCTTTAATGGTTAGCGCTTCGTTAATAGTTTTAACTGGTTGTTCTTCTTTTGTTCCCGAGAAAGAAAAAGAAGATACTTTTTCGGTTAAAAAGGATGATGCGAAGAAATTAGATGTAGAAATTAATCTTGGTGTCGGTGAAATGACGGTTGCAAAAGGTGCAACGGAATGGATGGAAGGAAGCGCTCAATATAACATAAAAAAATTAGCGCCAAAAGTACACTACAAACAACGCGGGAAAACCGGTGATTTAGTCATTGAGCATAAAGGATCTACTAAAGTTAGAATTGGCAATATAAAAAACGTTTGGGATATCGAACTGAATGAAGATATACCGATGGATCTTTCGGTGGAGACAGGTGCATCAAAAGCAAGGCTGGATTTAAGAGGTCTAAAGCTTGAAAACTTAGATATTGAAACGGGTGTAGGAGATTTATACGTTAATCTAGGTGGTGATTGGAAAGAAAGCTTTGAAACGAATATTGAAACGGGTGTTGGTCAAACTACGGTTATTTTACCTTCAAAAGTCGGCGTAAAAATTACAACTGAAAAAGGAATTGGCTCCATCAATCTTGAGGGCTTTATTGCTAAAGGGAAAGGGGTTTATGTCAATGAAGCGTTTGAACAAGCAGACGTTATACTAGACATAAACTCTGAAATTGGCGTAGGTGATATTACATTTAAACTGGATAAATAAGTACTTTCTATATGGCTTTAAAATTGTGCGTCAAATACATCAGGTAAATTGTATTTGACGCTTATTTTGTGTTAGCTTAAAAGAAGCAACAGAGATTGAAGGAGCGAACGTATTGAGAACTTTTACACATAAGCAACCCGCATCGATTGAATCGACAGAGTTAGTTCAAATAGTGAATGAGGAAGGGAACGTATCTTCAAATGTGCAACGGATTTACTCCAATGGGCTAAAAAAGGCTTTTGACCGTATGATGGATTATCGGTATTTTGTACAATTCGATGTAAGCGCAGTGGATGGGCAACGTCTTTTTACATGTAAAAAAATATCCCGACGGGGGCGTGTGCATTTTAAAGGGAAGGATATTTTAATAGGCAAAGATTATATGATTGCCTATGATGGCTGGCAAATCATGATTCCTGATTTAATCATAACAGATGGTCAACATAAAATAATGCTGAATAAGGAAATGGAGGACTGGTCAGTGTTTACATTGAATGAACAGCCGATTGCACGATGGCAAGCAGTTTATCAAGAAACACATTTTGACATTACGCTTCAAATTGAAGAAACTAGCCCGATTCAGCACGAAGCTTTTTTTATTGCAATAGGACAGGCTGTGTTATTTGTCGGTGCATAGTAGGTTAAACACCAATAATTTTAAATAAATAATGATAAAACTGCCGTTAATTTTCGCTACTGGCGCATGCTTTCCACTTAGCACACAATCTGTAATGTATGTTCGAAGCAGGCGTCATCGCCATCCTCTCCAGTCAGTGTAATTGTTTGAGTGCCTGGCACTTACCCACGGCACCCACTGCATCAATGGTGAACTTGTATATTGTGAACAGCTCTCATTATGGGAGCTGTTTTTTTATTGAATGTCGGACTCACTATCAGCCAGCCAATGTAATAGTGTTACAGCAAGCATCATCACAATTATAATTACATGACCTTTTTTATATGTTTATGAAAAAGATGGGGAATTACATATAACAAGTTCCCATGGAGGGGATGCAGGCATATATTTAGCAATGAAACACTATGTATTTAAACTGCCTTTAAATGAGCATTTTACTATTAGTGCTAAAAATGAGACAACATTATCTGCTGTTCATACGATGCGCATTTTTGGACTGCCCTTTTTGCGTATAGATTATCAAATCGAACGAAATTAAGACGACCCATAACAGAAATTATTAAAAAAATCTCCCATTTCATTATGAAAACGAAATGGGAGATTTTATTTTGTAGCTATAATACCATTGAAAACAGGTGAAAAGTCTTAGTAATATCCCTAATTTATAATCCAATAGGGAAAACAATTTGTAAAAAGGATGCTGAAAAACACAAAGAAACTACTAATTTATTCAATTATATATAAGAAAAATTCTAAAATCATCCTAAAACAAATGAAAAATGGTAGATTACTAATATTGTGCAATAAAGTTAAAATTTCTTGATTGTAAACAAAGATTTTTTTCGGTTTAAGAAAGTTTTATTTTATATTTCATTAGCAAAGTGAAGGGGATTAAAAAATGACATTAAAAAAGGGGAGATTGAATAATGAACTTTAAATCGATTGGCAAAAGGATCGTTTTTGCATTTAGTATTGTAGTAGTAGTAATTGTTTTTTATATTAGTTTTAATTTTTACGAAATATCGCAAAGTAATAATGCAACTGAACAAATTGTAAATGAGGAATTACAATTATTAATTACAGATTATGAGTTAGCATCAACTATTGGATTACGGATTGCGGCAGCGCGTGGATATGTGTTGTCAGGTAATGAAAAATATAAAAATATTTATAGTGAAAACGTAGAGAGAGCACTAAAAAATGAAAAAATACGATTATCTATTTCGGAATCGTCGGAATTTAACAAGTATTCGGAAATGGCGAAAGAATGGAGTAGCTATGTCCAAAAAGAAGTATTTGATGTATATGATCAAGGCAATGTGGAATTAGCAGTACATAATTTAGCGGCAATGGATACAAAAGCTACGGAAATTCGTGAAGGATATGAAGGCTTAGCAGAACAACGTAAACAATCCATAAATGCAGTTGGAGATTCACTAATTACATCTGGGGAACGTAAGCAAACTGCAAGTATTATCGTTGGAATACTTATAGTCGTCATTGCAATTATTACAGCGCTAATTAGTGCTCGCCTTATTTCTAAACCAATTATTTTGATTACTAAGCGCATGCAGCGCATTACAGAAGGTGTTTTAAGTGAGCCTGCTCTAATTGTAAAAACAAAGGATGAAATAGGGCAATTAACAGAAGCAACAAACACTATGTCTCAAATCTTAAATGATTTGTTAAAACATATTCAATCGGTATCAAATGAAGTTGCTACACATAGTGAGGAACTAATGCAATCAGCTTCAGAGGTCAAAGATGGCACAGAGCAAATCGTTGATACGGTTGCAGAAATAGCGAGTGGAACAGAAGTGCAAGCGAGTAATGCTTCTGATGTTGCGACAAGTATGACTGACTTTTCAACCAAAGTTTCAGATGTCAATCAAAGTAGTAAAGATGTCTATCAGTTCTCTGAATCCGTGATGAGGTTAACAGAAGAGGGTAAAGAGCTTATGGAAGCTTCTACACAGCAAATGATGACCATTGACTTTATTGTGAAGGATTCGGTCGAAAAGGTAGATGAGTTAAATAAACAAACGCAGGAAATATCTAAAATTATAGCAGTTATTCAAGAAATAGCTGCGCAAACTAATTTATTGGCATTAAACGCTGCAATTGAAGCGGCACGTGCTGGGGAGCATGGTAAGGGCTTTGCTGTCGTAGCGGATGAAGTTCGAAAACTTGCTGAACAAGTATCTGCATCAATTAATGAAATCACGAATATTATACAAATAATTCAAGATGATTCAATGACTGTAACAACATCATTAGAAAAAGGTTATGGAGAGGTTGCAAAAGGTACTACACAAATCGTTTCCACAAATGAGACATTTAGTGATATTGCAAATGCTGTTTATTCCATGTCAACTAGCATCGTCCACATGTCTTCTAAGCTAGAAGAGGTTGTAGAAAGTACGATGGATATTAATAAATCAGTTGATGAAATTGCTGCTGTTTCAGAGCAATCAGCAGCAGGTATTCAAGAAACTTCTGCGACGATAGAACAAGCAGCAAGCTCTATGGATGAAATAAAAAATAGTTCAAGTAATTTAGCGGTAATGGCAGAAAATTTAAATGACCTAGTAGGTAAATTTAAATTATAAAAATTATTAAACCTATCTGATTTCATACTTTCATCACAATTAGACGATATACTATTGTAATGGAAGGTGGAGTAAAATTGAGAAAATATATACTATTAATATTAATGAGTGCACTGCTTATGGCGCCTACAGTAGCCTCTGCGCATACGATGGATAAAAGTATGCTTTATACAGATGTTTCTGCAACTTCAGCGAATATAGAAGAAATCATGGTCCTTCAAAGTATGGGGCTTATTGGTTATAACGGTGTCGACATGACACTGAACCCATCTGAGAACTTATCCCGTAAAGATTTTGCAGCTTGGATCGGAGCATTTTTCGGTCTTGAAGGTTCAACGGTGGAAGAACTTGCCCAAGCAGCAAAAAATGAAGAATATGTGTCTTCGTTAGAAGGAGACATTACGTATAAAGAAATTAATATAGCGTTATTGCATAATAAATATGAATTTGAAAAACCAGATGCAACGTTGACAAAAGAAGAGTATATTAACTTTTTATCTAAAAACTTAGATATGGATATGGGTGGACATACTTTACTTCAAATGGGTGGTTTTTCTTATGGACCAACTGGAAAAATTGAAGATGTCGTAACAGGAGATAACATGGGTGTTATCATTGAAGGCAAAACGTATATGCTATCAGGTCATCCTCGTATTTTTGCTGATTCAACAGACCCTAAAAGCTGGATTGGTCAAAACTTAGAGAAATCTATTTTGACGACGAGCGGTGGTCATCATCATGGACATGAAGAAGAACAGTCATCAAATACACCGACAATACAATATCTTCAAATTGCTTCGACTACACAACAAACAACCGAAGATACAAAAGACAAGTATGAAGGTACTGCAACACCACGAGAAGAACTGAAAAAGAATGAAGGAAATGACACAACTTCAACTAGCTCAAGCACGATATGGATTGTTGCAATTATTGCACTAGTTGCAGTGATCATAGCAATTTTCTTCATTAAACGAAAAAAATAATGTGGAAAAAACCAGTAATAAGCGAATTAATCGCTTCAGACTGTAGACAAACTCGAAGTTTTTCGAACTTGTCTATAGTCTTTTTTTATTTAAAACTAATATAGGTGATGACTACTGCCGTTGATTTCCGCTACGGGCGGGCGCTTTCCGCGGGCACATCATAAGGCGCAACCCTCGCTAACGCGCGGTTTGTTGCGTCTTACGTACTGTGCGTTCTGAGCAGGAGTCGCCCGCCCTCCACTCCAATCAACTTTAAATGTATTGCTAGCAGTGTCTACTATAATTGCTACTTGGACATGGCAAATAGCTTCATAGAGAGGGGATGCTCGAGTATGGCAAGACGAAAGTAAGAACCCATTTTTCACAATAAAAACAACAAAAGGGATTAAGATTTCTATTCTTAATCCCTTTTGTCGACAAGCTGAAGTGAATTAATCGCTTTATTGCTGGTTTTTATTTTTTAAAATTAACTTTGAGCATTAGAAATATCGGTTAATTCAGTAACTACTTATTATGAAATTAATAGTCATCCATTAGGCACTACTAAGTGAATTGTAAATTATTTGTACGAAATTGTATAACAGGAAGTTCAATGGGTATATAAATAGGATGTAATGGATTGATTAAAGGTAGTGAGCTAAGGAAAATCGTTAAAGATAGGAGGTAAGTGGATGGCAACGCTTGTTGTAAAAAAAAGTTTAATGCACCGTTATCAAAGTATCAACCAGGCGCTAAAGGATGCTAAAGTAGGTGACCTTATAGAAATAAGGGATGGCATTTACGAAGAAAGTATAGAGGTTTCAAAAAGGTTAACGCTTTATGGTAAAGGCGATGTCACGATTAAAGGCGGCGTATTTATTCGCTATCAAACACATGTAGAAATGCGGAATCTTCGTTTTAGTCAGGGACAGGGAATTTATATTAAAGGTGATTTACAGCTTGAAAACTGCGTAATTGAGCAACAAATGGTGAGTACGCAAGTAACAGTTAACTTTGGAAGTCTAATGATGAAAAATGTCGATATTATAGCAAGCCCATCCAACCAATTTGGACTGCGAATTGATAATGGGTCTAGCGTAATGCTTTCGGAGTCTTCGATACAACAACATGCCAAGGCACAAATCATCGTGCAAAATAGTGAAATTTCAATGTCAAAATGTTTGTTGTTAGAGGGTGCAATGAATGGAATCTTTGCCATACGGAATGTCAAAATGTCCATAGAGGATTGTGAAATTCATGGGCACGAAAAAACACAAATTGTTGCAGCTTCAAGCACAATTAATATGATAAATACAGTAATTCATGGAGGAAAAGATCTAGGAATTCAAGTATTTAGTAGTTCTAAAATAACAATGGATCATTGTGAGATAAAACATCATATAGGAACAAATGTAGTTGTCCATGAAAGCGATATTGTTGCGACAGATAGCATCATTGCGAATGGTCAAAGTAACGGATTTTATATAGGTGAAAAATCAAAAGCTATAATCTATGATTGTCTGTTATTTGAACATGTCAAGCCACAGTTGTTTATTGAAAATAGTAAAGCTGATGTTCGAAAATGTCATGTGAGAAAAGGTAGTACAACAGGAGTCACTATTTTTAACGAAGCTGATGTCATAATGACGGAATGTGATATACATCACCATACACAATTCCATGTTATTGTAGACGCAAGTGGGCTTGTAGTCGATCAATGCATGATACATTCTGGGCAGACGGGCGGAATTTATGGCAATGACCATGCAAAGATTACTCTAAAAAATTCACACATACAGGATTTTGAAAGCCATCATATTTATATAAATAATGCACGTCTTTTTGCGAATAATTGTACTTTTAAACACATTATAGGTAATGGTATTACATGTATTGATGCAATTGTTGAAGTGGTAGACAGTCAATTTTTGCACTGTCAGAAAAGCCCTTATTCAATTTTTTGGTCTGATAAGTCAATGGGACGCATCCAAAATTGCGTAATCGATGAAACCGAGCGAACATTTTTAGCAATGACCAATCAATCTCTTCTTGAAATCGTCAACATGAGTTTACCTCATGTCAAAACAGCAGCAATTGTCCAGGAACAAAGTCAACTATATATACGTGGGGAATTTAATGTTGGCAATTGTCAAAAAGATAGCTCCTCAAAAATCACACGTCCAAATTTACAGCCCGTAACGACTGAAAAAATACAGCGACTCGTTGAGAAGTTCAGTACATGTAACGTTAGCAAGGGGGAACAATGAGAAAAATGTAACAGGAGTAGTTTCAAGCTTTTTGAAATTACTTTTTTTATGTAAAAAGTCACTAAGTTTAGCTATAAAAATAGTCCTTCATATAGAGCAACAAAGATAGATTTCAAAAATAAACATGAAAGAATACATTCATTATTTGGACGATACGAGTGTAAATACTTGAAGATTACTTTTAATTCATGCAAAATATTGACAAAGATTACTGGATTTCGACATAAAAAAATTCCTTTTTAAAGTGTGAAAAATGTTTCATTGCTATTGCTCAAGGGAGTATTATGTTAGAAAACCTTGTTAATTTATTGGAATTAAGGAACAAAGTATTTGTAATATTATATACAATATAATAATCAGTGTATTAATAGAAGAATATGTTATTAGAAAATTTTGTTTATAGATTGATTAATTCGTGTGTTATATCCTATAATTAGTAAAAATGGTTCATTAATAATAATGCGTGTCTTCAGTACTAGAACTTTGGATAATGTTTTTGGAATAGTGAATTATTTTTGGAATATGAAATGGGGTGAGAAAAGATGTTTGGGCTTTCGAAAGAAGAAATTATGTTGATGCTTAAGAAGGTTGAATTGGCAGATAACCAAAAAAGTGCAATAGCTGATATATTTCATCAAAATAATCTGCGAATTGAGCAACAGCTAGCATTTATTATCCATCTAGTAATAGATGAGCGCGAACGGAATACTTCAAACAATACATATTTAAATTAATGCAGAGTGATTTTGTCGAAGGAATGCAAAAAAATGTCCTGACAGATCCATAGAACAATTTGTCAATATTAAGTGAACTCATATATATATATTAAGTTATAAAAATCACAGTAGTATGCAACTGTGATTTTTTCTTGTTTTAAAAATGGTAAATATTGAAACTTTAATGAGATATAAACGTAAAAGATAATTAGGAATGCTCGATATGCAAAACGATTAATTCCAATAACAATCATAAATGTCTGTATCAGCATCAAATTGGACTAATGCTAGAAAGAATTAATTTCCTTATTTAACATAGAGATAACTATCTTTTATATCAAAAATAAATCATTTCTTAGACAATTTCTTGTAAATTTATTAAGTCGTTGGAAAACTTTCGTAGTAAAGGAGCTTAATTAGATTGACTATTTTACAAAGACTTATTGAACAGGCGAAGCGTCCAAGAGGGTTGATAGGCTCAGTAATGCTACGTATTATGAATGTAGCCCATAGTGGAATAAATAATTGGTTAATTCAAAGTGGTGCAATTGAAAATGGCGATGTAGTTTTAGACATTGGATGTGGTGGCGGAAGAACAATCGAAGCATTATCCAAAATCAATCGTCATGGAAAAATCTATGGAATCGATTTTTCCGAACAAGCGATAAGAAATACTACGAATGTAAATCAGTTAGATGTAGCTAGTGGTAAAGTAATTGTAAAACAGGCAAGTGTTTCTAATATCCCATATCCAGAAGCCTTTTTTTATAAAATAACAGCATGCCAAACACATTATTTTTGGGAAGATTTAGCAAACGATGTTAAAGAAGTATTTAGGGTTTTAAAACAAGGTGGTCAGTTTATTATCATTTCAGAAATATACAAAATCAATTATCATAGGAAGGACTATAAAACCAATATAGAGCTAAGGCAGCTATTCGACAGTGTCGGTTTTCAATCGATGAACATACAAGAACATACAAAAAATGGCTGGCTCTATATAGTAGGTACCAAATAACCGATAAAAATTAAAATGGAGGTTGAATCGATGAAAAGATGTGAATGGGTAAAGTTGGACGAGCCTTTATATGTAGATTATCATGATAAGGAATGGGGTGTACCAGTTTATGACGATCAACACTTATTTGAGATGCTTTGTCTAGAAGGAGCACAGGCTGGACTTAGCTGGTGGACGATTTTACAAAAAAGAGAGGGCTACCGTGAGGCTTTTGACAAATTTGATGCATCTAAAATCGTCACATATACAGAAGATAAGTTAGCTGAACTTAAAGAGGATCAGCGTATCGTTCGCAATAAACTTAAAATAGCCAGTGTCGTAACGAACGCGCAAGCTTTTTTAAAAATACAACAACAACATAAATCATTTTCTGATTACATATGGTCCTTTGTCGATCATCAGCCTATTGTCAACAATTGGGCAACTATAGCTGAAGTACCCGTGACAACAGAGTTAAGTGAACGTATGAGCAAACAATTAAAAAAAGATGGATTTAAATTTGTTGGAAGTACAATTTGTTATTCATTTATGCAAGCAGTAGGAATGGTTAATGATCATATAGTTGATTGCGGTTGTCGTCAATGATAATTTCAGCGTGTTAGTAAAAGAAAAAGGCGTGTATCATCGTCCTAGAAGAAAGCGCCTTCAAAAACAACTCTAAAGTTGAAGTATAGCAATTGAAAAGTGACTTAAATGAAGGTGTATTGCTCGTTTACTTTAAAAAATAACGAAATTCAGCTAGACAATTGGTATGTTTTATTATATAATAAAATTAATAAAAAGATTTCTTGATTTAAAATATTGAATTCACCTATTACAAAAAGTAATCGTGTTTTTCGGTACTTTTTATAATAGGTGAATTTTTTTTTTGAAGAAATTGTTTATTAATTTATTTTTTTGGAGGTTTCGTATATGAAACAAGGTACAGTTAAATGGTTTAACGCAGAAAAAGGTTTTGGATTTATCGAAGTTGAAGGTGAAGCAGACGTATTCGCTCACTTCTCAGCGATTCAAGGTGAAGGTTTCAAATCACTTGACGAAGGTCAAAAAGTTGAATTTGAAGTGGAAGACGGTAACCGCGGACCACAAGCTAAAAACATCGTTAAACTTTAATTAATAATTGCATTTGCAAAAGAGGCATCCTTCGGGATTGCCTCTTTTTTTGTGCTGTGGAAACATCCGCTATACAAAGAATTGTTCATGTAGGATAGTTAACGTTATTTTCATGCCATGTTAAAAGCATCAGCCTGTAAATTATGAAGACGCCAATGTAAGCACCAGATACTAAAAATAATGGATTTAAAAAAATGGCATGGATTGTTGTCATAAATACTGCATTATCCACAATGATTTGATAGATGGAGGTAGATGCAATGCCCCCAAATATGAGCATAGCAAAAACTGCTAGAACGTTAAACAAAAGGCGCACGATTTTGCTTTTCTTTTGAAGCAATAGCATTACGACAGGAACAATTATGCTTGATGCTACCAATAACATTTTCAATCAATCACTTCCTTTACCTAATTATGACCACAGACATTTAGACATAAACATTCGCTGTAGTAAACATGCTCATTCTATTGCATGGAAAACAACATTTTAGTAATGAGAAGTGTTAAATAATTGATAATGGGGTAATAAAGATTAAGTGAGAGGCGTAAAAGGGGTATCACCCGTATAAGTAAAATTAGAAATTTATATGCGAATATAGGATGGTTATGCCTTACAAAACATATAATGATTTATGTACCAACATGGTAAACAAGAGCAATCAACCTGATGAAATGAGAACGTAAATGAAAAATAAGGGGGAACATGAAAATAAAAGTTAATCGTTTTTTACACACGAAAAGGAAGGTGTATAAAATGGAGAATAAATCAGTTGTAAAAAGTGGAATAGGGTTTGGCTCAGTTCTAGCCATTACAATATCTTGGAGTGTTAATCATTCAATAATTTGGGCTATTATTCACGGTTGTTTTAGTTGGTTATATGTAATTTATTATGCTTTAACAAGATAAGGTACTTTTAAACAAATATAAATGACAGAATATGCATATTGTTGCTAATCATATACTTTGCCGTTTTGGCATACATAACTAAGTGTTGCTTTGAATCTAGTGAAACTTCAAGCATCTGTATTAGAAAAAGGGATGATACTATTCATATACGCAACATGAAAATAAATAATTGGATTATTGTAGAAAGGTTGATAGGATGACACATCAAGTTACTGCTAAGAGCAATATTGATTTTTGTGCAACAGGTGTTGATGAAGTTTTGCAAAATGTAGCTTATATTTTATCTACATTTGTCATGTCTTACCCAGAAAAAAGGGTGAGAGATAAGAAAAAGGAGATGGAAGTACCCTTTCAAATTGCAAAGAGACGGAATACCGCACGTATTATTGACAGTATCAAACGTTTTGAACCGCGTGCAGTTGTAATAGATGTGGACTATTTAGGAGATGTGTTTATAGGAAAGCTAGAACCAATTGTAAAAGTAATAGTAAATGGATAACGGAGCTTTGTAATTGTAATAAAATGAAATGGTCAAATGGTATAGACGATATAGAAAGCATCTGCTTGGCAATAACGGATAAATTAATAATTGGTTGACGCAGCAGACATTGTCTGAGCAGACTGAAAAGTATTCTAGATTGCAAGCAGATGCTTATTAAGAGTTAGTTGATCTCTAGTTTATAACTATACAGCCGCAATACGTCTAATTGCGTCAATTTTTTCGCAATCGATGATAATTGGTTCGAATGCTGCTCCATTTTCAACGAAATATGCACAGCAATTTCTGTTATCTAATTTTAAGAATACAACTCCAAGGAAGCTACCCCCACCCGATAAATAAACATCAACTGTAGTTCCTAACTCAAATCGTTTTAATAAATGACAAATACAGCCTTTACATTGATGGTGATCATCTTGGCATTCATCTCGATCTTCTTTCCAACAATGTTTTTCTTCTTTACAATCACAATGATGCTGCTTATGTTTCCATTCATCATATTTATGACAGCATGGTTTTTCATTATGTTCTTGGTCATGTTTACCGCAGCACCATTTCTTTTCAAATTTACTATAATCCCAATTCATATGTTTGAAGTATCTATTATCTTCCATTCTTTTATCTCCCTTTTGTTAGTTTATTGTGTAATGCGAGCGCCAGCTTTACATTTATATACTATGAATTGAAATGCAATTGACTTGGTAAAATGTCCATCAAATAGATTTAAAACAAAATATTATTTCGAAAAAATAAATTGGTATGTATACCTAACAGCAGCGGATAGTATAAAAATATAAGGTTTAGATAACATAGTTTAAAAATAAATGGGTGATAAGTATGCTCCAGTAACACAAATCCAAACGAGAACGAAGTATGAAGTTATACCCCAGTTAATTAACTTCATATAACTACTACGACCGCTATTTCCTCATATATCAAATTTCTTCTTTAAAAGCGATTTCTTTAAGGTTTCGTATTTTATTGATAAAGGAGAGCTAGAGAGGGTGCATAAAAGACTAAAAAGAGGCCTTTTTTTTATAATGATTGTTTTGATTGTCTTATTAGCAATTTATTTAAAAAATCAAATGCCTTCAACTGTACAAATTACTCAATATAATTCTTCACAAACAAATGCTGAGGATATAGCACAAAAATTACAAAGTACCCAATTAACAAAAAAAATAATTATGGCGTTACGCGCTGAAGGCTATCAACCTGATAGTACGATTGAATATTTAATTGACTCCGCGGACAATCAAATCATTACAATACATTTACATGATTTAGAAAAATTAGATAGTAGAACAGAAAGTAAAATTCAAAAGATAGTAACTGGTATTGCCGAAAAAAATAACTTTAATTTGTTTATTGTAGATATTCAACTTACAAATATAGATTGAAGTTTTTGTACATGTCTAATCCTATAAGACAAAATAGATAGTAATAACTATGTCAAATTGAAAAATATTGTAAAATTATTATAGTTTATACTTCCCTTTATTGGTATATTAAGTATGTTAAAAGAAATATTGGGAGGATTTAATAATGAAGAAGTTTGTATTAATGGCTGTATTTTCTTTCGTAGCAATTATGGCAGCAGCATGTGGAAATGAAGTAAGTAAGGGCGGTAACACCTCTTTACCATCGAGTGAAACAAAGAAGGAAGAATCATCATCTGAAAAAGAATCTGAAAATAAAGATGAAGCTAAAAAGGATGAAGCAGAACAAGAAGCAGCTGCTCCGGTTGTAACGGTTAATTACGCTAGAAACTATTTAGAAGATGTTCCTAGTATTACAGAAGAACAATTAACATTGGATAAGCAATCATATAATTTCATTTCAACAAATGCAGATTTGTTCCCTGCATTATCAAAAGAAGCAATTCAAAAGACAAAAAAGCTTGCGGATGATAAAATCACTTCCAAGCATTTAAATAAAAATATAAAGCCGTATTTAGAGCAAATGGTAACTTTTGCAGGCGATATTATTCAGATTCAGGAGGAAACATTAGATGATGGAACACCTCTATCAGTCATTCTAATTGAAGATATGGATTTTAATGCTATATTTGCAATTGGTTATCATTCAACAGAATTCCTTGAGGGAGATTTTGTTGAAATTTGGGGTTTACCATTAGGGCCATATAATTATGAAAATGTTGATGGTGGCACTACATTAGCTCAAGCTATTGCAACATCCTATATCGAATAGTAAACAACTGGGCACACTCATAGAGATGTGCCCATTGTTATGCGAAAGTAAATCAAAACGACCTATGCTATAATCGCTAGGAAAGAGGTGATTATACTGAATATATTAGTTTTTGGGGCTACTGGTCGTGTAGGTAGACACATTGTTTCATTGGCATTAAAAGAAGGTCATCACGTAATAGCTTTAGTTCGTACGCCAAGTAAATTGAACATAACCGATGAAAATTTACATGTTAAGCAAGGAAATGTCTTAAACATTGAAGATATTGCATCTGTTATGGCTAATGCAGATGTTGTCATTAGTGCACTAAATACTGATGGTACAAAGACATTGACAGAAAGTTTACCTCTAATTTTACAAGAGATGAAAAAGAGAAATTTATATCGAATTATTACTGTTGGGACAGCAGGAATATTACAAAGCCGTCTAACGCCTAGTTTACTACGATATCAGTCCAGTGAATCGAAAAGAAAAACAACAAGAGCAGCCCAAGAACATCACAATGTATTAAAGATATTGGAAGGATCTGATATGGAATGGACAATTGTTTGCCCTACATATTTACCCGATGGACATTATACTGGTAATTATCGCGTAGAACGAGATTACTTACCTGAGAGTGGAACTGAAATCTCAGTAGCTGACACTGCGGAATTTACCTACCAACAAATTCGATGTACAAAATATGTGAAATCTCGGGTAGGCATTGCTTACTAAGAGAAAAATAAGATGTTTTATAAAGCGGTTGAATAAATTTAAAACACACTAGTTTTAACATTAATTTGTTAAAGCTAGTGTTTTTTTTTACTAATATAGATGTCTAACATTTAAAAAGTTAAATAAAAAAGGCTACCTTCGATAGAAAGTAGCCCCAAAACAGGAGAGTTTGTTGTAAAAGCTTATTGTGCTTTACATTACTATTCATATGCTATGGAAGCTATTTTTGACTAGCCGTCCGCCTGAAAACTATAAAATACAATTATTTTATCCATTACTATATTTCATTACCCAGTTGAAAAGGCTTAAATTTGTGGAGGAAGTATATCATTGACAATGTGTATACAAATGTATACAATGAAATTGTTATTAGATGTATACATATGTATACAAAAGGAGGATATAAAATGAGAAGAGAAGAATTTAAAGAATATAAAAGAGATGGACATCATCGTGGTGAGCGATACAGAGGAAAGGATAGTTCTTCGCATCATCGAGGGCCAAAAACATTCCGTCGAGGCAGAGCTATAGCCTTTTTAGAGACAATGAATGTAAAGCGTGCAACGATTAAACAGCAATTAGAACAACCTGAGTATCAATCAATTCAACAAATTTTAGTTGGAGAATTAAAAGCAATGGATATGGTCATTAATGAATTTATCCAATTATTTGAAATTCAAGAAAATGAAACAATGGATATGATTAATGAAGAGGAAAATACGATTATTGATAATAAAGAATCTATGCTGAATGAGGCGGAAGGTAAAGATATAAATGAAACAAATTAATCACTACATTGATTCCACTTTTTATCATCAAGATACATTATTGGAGGATGTTATTTCATCTATTGAAGAAAATGGCATGCCCTCAATCTCAGTTTCACCCTCTTCGGGTAAATTTTTAACAATGCTTGTATCCATCTCCGGTGCAAAAAAAATATTAGAAATAGGCGCACTTGGAGGGTATAGTGGAATATGTCTAGCTAGGGGCTTTGGTAGTGAAGGGAATTTAACTTCCCTTGAATTAGAGGGAAAATATGCAAAATTAGCAGCAAGTAACTTATCTAAAGCGGGATTTAGTCAGCAAGTGACCTATATGACTGGACCAGCTTTACAAAGTCTCGCAACATTAGCAGAAGATAAAAAACGATTTGACTTTTTCTTTATTGATGCTGATAAAGATAATTATGAAAACTACTTAAACTATTGTCTTTCTCTTGCTGAAGAGGGGGCATTAATCGTTACAGATAACGTACTTGCTGGTGGCAGTGTAGCAGATCAAAGTGCAAAAAATAAACGTTATACAGAAATAATGAAGAAATTTAATAAAACAGTGGCTAATCACCCCCAATTAGAATCTATTCTTATCCCAATCGGTGATGGTATCACAATTTCAAAAGTAAAAATAAAAGAATGAGTATAAAAGGAAATAAATGCCTCGAGAGTTAAGCTCTCGAGGCATTTTGTCATTTTCTAGTTTATTCCATTTTTAAACAGAAAAAGGCTGTAGCAAAAATTACAAATGCTACAGCTTAAAAGAAAAATGTTTAGGGAGATTCATGGCTTTAAATTTATTATGGCACAGTTGTAGTAATTTTATACTTCATATGACCGTTAATAATTCAAATTAAAAAGCATTTTTTAAGGAAATCAACAGATAATAAAGTACTAAATATTTTTCTCTGGGAAGTGAAGATTTTTGAAGAAGTTTATGCTGTTAATCATGCCTATTTGCATTTTGGTGGTATCTGTTTTTTTTGTAAGCAAAAGTTTCTCTGCAGATAAAGGAAGGAAGTATTATGAAGAAGCAGGGCAGATATTGTGGGAAATCAAAACGAATGAAAAAATTATTGCGTTGACCTTTGATGATGGTCCTCATAAAAAATACACGCCAGAGATATTAGATATATTAGCTAAATATCAGGCAAAATCAACATTTTTTATCGTTGGGGAAAATGCTGATAAGAACTCAGAAGTTGTTCAACGAATGTATGAAGAAGGGCATGAATTAGCCATTCACACATATACTCATCCGTTAAGAACGAGCGTGCCTAATTTACTGAAGGAAATTAAACTAACACATGATACAATATACGGTATTACTGGATATACGCCGACTTTATTTCGTCCTGTAGAAGGACAGTACACAGATGGAATGATTGAAGCAGTTGCAAAGGAAGGATATAAAGTTGTAATGTGGTCTTGGCATCAAGATACAATGGATTGGAAAAGTCCTGGTGTTAATAAAATTGTAAATACTGTATTAAGAGGAGCTAAAGAAGGAAATATCGTTCTTTTTCATGATGGCGGAGGAGATCGGGGACAAACCGTTAAAGCTTTAGAAAAAATTCTACCTGAGCTTGAAAAGCAAGGATACAAATTTGTCACGGTATCTGAATTACTTGAAGTGCAAAAAGTAAATAGAAAATTGGAAGAAAATAAATAAAAGATATAGTTCCGAAATTGTAAGAACTAAAACCAACACCTCGATTAGTGGCACTATACAAGTGAGCACTTTTCGGGGTTTACTGTTCAAGCGTGTTTATTATATATTATAGTAATTAATGGAATAAATAAAATTTTTTAATATAGAGACGAGGGGAAATAAATGAAGCAAGCTTTAGTAGTTATCGATGCTCAACAAGAATTAATTGATGGTAATAACGAAGAACAAGAAGTATTTAAGAAAGATAGATTAATTGAAAATATTAATTTCGTTATTCAACAAGCATTAACAGAGAATGCTTTTATTATTTTTGTTAGAGATGAAGATGTTGCAAATGGTCAAGGGGATGGGTTTCAAGTTCATAAGAAAATTAACATTCCAACAAATAGAGCAATATTTATAGATAAAAAAGCGACTAATGCTTTTTATCAAACTGACTTACTCCAATATTTAAAAGATCAGAAAGTGTTTCATTTAGTTATTATGGGTTGTAAAACAGAGCATTGTATCGATACAGCAGTGAGGGCAGCTACAGTGCTGTCGTTCGATGTCACTCTAGTTGCTGATGGACATTCAACAACTGATTCAAAGTCACTTTCAGCAGAGCAAATTATTGCGCATCACAATGAAACGCTGCATGGTCATTATAATGTTGATAATTTTGCTGTTGTCAGAAACGCCCAAGATTATGTATTCAAACCTAACCACAATCAATATCGAACAGAGAAGTAGGTATTCGAATGTATAAAAATAAAGAAGAGCACAAAAAATGTGCTCTCCAATTACTAACGACGATGTTCTACAAGGTCTATTGCTCCTAACACGATATGTGCTAAACCAAATCCAAAGACTGTGTTTGCAATCATTTTGTTAGAACCACTTTTTTGCTTTAAGGCATAGCCGGCAGCCGTAACAGCGGAACCTAAAATAGTTGGGATTAAACCTTCTCGAATGTTATTCATCAACAATCCCTCCATCGTAGTTAATTGGCGTAATGACACCATTATTACTATTTACGAATATGCATGATGCTATACTTGTCTATTGTTGTTTTAGTAAAATGCGCATTCAAAGCTGCGCCATTTCTATTTCCTTTATCATCTAAAAAAGAACATATAAAAAGGGTCACTTGGGGGAAGTGACCCTTGGAGTTAATAGGAGTTTAAAACTGGTAACACACATTCCATTACTTTAAATGTCAGTAATTTATGAACGCAGTACCGACAATAATTAAAAGAATAAAGAGTACAACAATTAACGCGAATGCTGATCCGTTGCCTCCGCCGCCGTAGTAATTGTCACCGGTGTTACAACCACCACCGTAACTACCGCCCATGCTATATCCACCATAAAAATTATTGTTCCAATTACCTGCATTTCCGTAGTATCCCATGAAACATTCCTCCTTCCTTCAATTTATAATATGTTCATTGTAGAAATGCGGAGGGGTATTTATCCCAATTTTCAAGTTCTGTTTTATAAATGTTTTTAGTAATACCAAAAAGATTAGTATTGAATAGTTAGAAAAAGACTTGCCTAATAAAAAAAGCTGTAGCGCAGAAAGACGCTACAGCTCAATATTGGTTACCTTGGTTTGTCAGTACAAGTAGTATAACACACTTTTTTATTATGGCATAGGATTGCTATACATAATGGACAACTGTATAGAGTACTCGCCTTCAGTTGTATACATAATATTTAATTCACAATAAATGATGTTTAAGTAAAGCTTACGTCTAAATTGAAATTACAACGTTACAATATAAAACGTCGATGGAAAAACTGTAAGATCATAAGCTACGTCAATTCCAAACGCATTGTATGGGTCATATCTTGAAATCCTTGTTTTTCGTATAAAGTAATTGCGCCCATATTTTCCGTTAAAACGTTCAACTCCAAGTAATCTAACTGCCGATTTTTTGCCCATTTTTTTGCTTCAGATAGCAAAGTTGAACCGATACCTTTATTTTGATATTGGCTCCCAACAATAATATCTACGATAAAAGCGTATTTATGTTCAACTATACATGAATATGGAGGAGTCGTAGTTTCTTGTATCAGCAAAAAGCCAACTGTTCGGCTATCTATGTCCGCTATTAAAATATCTGAATCTTTATTATCAATCGTATTTTGTATAAATGTCACATCTTGTTTTGCAGGTTTTATATACTTTGGTTGTAAGTGGGCCATTTCAGTAAATAGCTCTTGATATAAGCATTCAATTTCATCAATTTCATTTAATGTAGCGATTTTTATTTGCACTTTAAAGCCTCCATTACGTTTATTTCGGGTTATTCTAATATTTTACAACATTAGAAAGCTTATATATATAGATTGCGTTTTCTCGTGTCGTAAGTGCTTTAAATATAAATGAGGGAAGCGAAATCGCTAGTGGATAGAAGCGGAGAGATAAATCGACTTATTTTCTACAAGATAGATTACTAATCATAAAATATTTTTTTCTGTTCGTTTTTTCTGTATTTTTGTTAACGTTCATCGATTACGCAATTGAATATGCTAGAAATGGAGGCTGTTATTGACGAAATCAAACGATGTACTTTATGAAAAATAAAGTATGTTTTGTGCCTTCAGCTATCACCTGTGTGGGTTTTAACTAATGGGGAAGTAGGTGATATTCTGGAAACAAATACGCTTTGGTCATCGTTGGTAGGTGGTATAACTGCATTAATTGCATATCTAATTGGCGGTGTAGATGAATTGGTAACATCTTTAACAATCTTAATGGCTATCGATTTGACATTAGGAGTAATGGTTGGTTGGATAATAAAAGATATTGATTCTCGTAAAACGTTTAAAGGGCTTTTGAAAAAAACAGCCATGATTTTAATGGTCATAGCAGCTGTGCAATTGGACAATGCTACAGAAAGCGGAGATTTTATGCGAAATGCTATGATTTTATTTTTAATAGGAATGGAAGGCATTAGCATCATCGAAAACTTAGGTAAGTTAGGAATACGTGTCCCGAAGTTTTTAGCTAATGCTTTTGCACAGTTAAAAAAGGATAATGATGATAAAAAGGATGATGAATAGTAACTGTAAAGTAAAGTTGCGAATCCACAATAATATTAATAAAAATAGATAACCCACACAGGAAATAGTAACAAATTATCAAATAAGACCAGAGCAAAAGAAATAATAGTCAACACCACTCACCCTTTGGAGAGAATTAATTTGATGCAACCTTAACATGAGGTGAAAATAATTCCTTAAATCGGGGACATAGTGGGGATTTTTACACCATTATGGTGATTTACTTTTGAAGGAATAGATTAGTGAAAAATGCAAGATGGACAAGTAAATATTGATAAAAATAAAAAAAGAGTCACATCTAACTAGGTGTGGCTTTTTATAATGCATTTAATGATTATAGATGAAGGAAAGTTGATGATGTAGAAAATCCGTAAGGGAAATTTATTAAAATTGGGGGACATTGATGACCAAAGAGGAGTTGCCAAAAAAACTGCTTTATGATGATGCCCTAATTTTTCACATCAACAAGCCTACTCAAGCTTAATGGAAGAGGTGGTACTATGCAATTGACTGACGGATCCTGGATATTTGAAACTGAAGAGATAGATGCAGCTGTCATGAACTTAGAACGAGAAGGTTATGAGAGAGAGATGCTGAATGCATTTGCACGTTATGCATACTTACGCTATAAGAAAATAAGAGACTATGTGAACCCACGTAAGTGTAAATACATGCTAATTGATAAAGTGCGAGAACAATTAAAGTCACCTGCCAAACTACGAAGAGTTTGTAGCTTAGTAGAAATGACGGAAGAGGAAGTGCAATACATTATTGCATTTGTCAAAAAGCATTTGAAATATGTAAAATAGACAAATTTATTAAATATGCTACTGAATAACAGCTGTGTCCTGTTTAGTGGGCGTTTACAGCTCGTAAAAGAATGGAATTACTAATATCTAAGTACAAGCGATCCGAGTAAAAGGTAACAAGAAAGTGAGTAACAAAAAACTTTGCATAAGTTGAAATTTTAAATAACCTTTCTACTTATCCAAAAATAAAAGTCCAAAAGGTAAACTTATCAAATTCATTTTCCAAGTAATGATTCCCTGAAATAACAACGATCTATATAAAAGAACGCTGTATGGAATAATAATAATTATCGATGTAACAGTACCAGAGCTAATAGAGCGAAAAAAGATTGTTTGCCCAATGTGTGTAAATGCATGGATAAAAAATACTGATGAAACTAAGATGAAAAAATAAAAGTTCATCGTTAAGCCATTGTATAAATGTAGATTAGCAGCAATTGTAACGCCACTTACAAATAGAAAAACAATGATGACTGCTACTGCAAATTGAGCTGTAGTCATTGAAAATTGTTTTACTATTCGATCAGCTAATTTTAGTGGTAATCGCTTATATAACTTTTTTTGATTGTTATGTAACCATTGTTCAACCATTATAATCTCTTCAAAATCGTGGACAATGAAAAAATAGGAAATAACCATATTAGCGTTTGAATATTTAGCCAAAATTCCATTTTGCAACGCCACTTTCTTTTAAATTTGTTTTAGTAAATTAAATAGGGTCACTGGACCAGAGTGACCCTAACCAACAAATCAGGAGGTGCAAAGCTAAATTAGCTTTACACTACTATTACTATGTCGAAATAGTTATGATAGCTAGCTATTAGCCTGTAAACTAGATAAAAAATAAAAGTTTTTTTACTTAAAAATAACCTCTTAGCTTCTTCCTATTAAATTCATTGTAATTATAACAATTAAAGAATGTTTAACTAACAATTTTTTAGGATTATATAGAATGAAGAGAATCCGCTTGTTTTATATAACTTTAAGCCTTTAACAAACTCCATTAATTAAAACTCCAAGCGATATAGTGTATGAGTCACTTAAATGCATAAGTACATTTGATAGGAAAATAGTATAATGGAGGTGTTGTATAATAAGCCTATGTTCTTGCAATATTGTCGAACTTAATAATCAAATTTACCATTCATGATTGTCAGAAAATATCAATATAGCATATAATAAATAAAAAATATAAAATAAGAGGTGAACTTATGGGGAAACCAGTAGATTACAATCTATTTCCGGCCTATCAAAACACACTTGATGACAGACTTAATGAGCGAAAAGAAGAATATAAAGAAGAGTTAGAAAAAGCAAAAATGGGTGGATATCTTCTAGACTTTGAAAAAATATCTGAAGTAGTACCGCAATAAATAGAAAGCATCTCACTTTGTGTGAGGTGCTTAGACTGTAGACAAACTCGAAGTTTTTCGAATTTGTCTATAGTCTTTTTTTATTTATAACTAATATAGGGGATGACTACTGCCGTTGATTTCCGCTACGGGCGGGCGCTTTCCGCGGGCACACCGTAAGCCGCAACCCTCGCTAACGCGCGCTCTGTTGCGTCTTACGTTTTGTGCGTTCCCGCAAGAGTCGCCCACCCTCCGCTCCAATCAACTTTATATGTATTACTAGCAGTCTACTATAATTGCTACTTGGACATGTCAAACAGCTTCATAGAGAGGGGATGCTCGAAGCGTATGGCAAGACGATAGTAAGAACCCATTTTTAAAAAAATTAATATAGAAGTGATGACTACTGCCGTTGATTTCCGCTACGGGCGGTCGCTTTCCGCGGGCACATTGTAAGCCGCAACCCTCGCTAACGTGCGGCTTGTTGCGTCTTACATTCTGTGCTGTTCCCGCAGGAGTCGCCCGCCCTCCACTCCAATCAACTTTTTATGTATTGCTAGCAGTCTCTTATAAACGAAGGAAGGGTATGCCAATATAAATCGAGTCCGGACAGTATGGTCAAGACGATAGTAAGAACCCATTTTAAAAAAAATAATATAGAAGTGATGACTACTGCCGTTGATTTCCGCTACGGGCGAGCGCTTTCCGCGGGCACATCGTAAGTCGCAACCCTCGCTAATGCGCGGTTTGTTGCGTCTTACGTTTTGTGCGTTCCCACAGGAGTCGCCCGCCCTCCACTCCAATCAACTTTATATGTATTGCTAACAGTCTACTATAAACGAAGGAAGGGTATCGCCAATATAAATCGAGTCCGAACAGTATGGTCAAGACGATAGTAAGAACCCTTTTTAAAAAAAATTAATATAGAAGTGATGACTACTGCCGTTGATTTCCGCTACGGGCGGTCGCTTTCCGCGGGCACATCGTAAGCCGCAACCCTCGCTAACGCGCGGTCTGTTGCGTCTTACGTACTGTGCGTTCTGAGCAGGAGTCGCCCGCCCTCCACTCCAATCAACTTTATATGTATTGCTAGCAGTCTACTATAATGGCTACTTGGACATGGCAAACAGCTTCATAGAGAGGGGATGCTTGAAGCGTATGGCAAGACGAAAGTAAGAACCCATTTTTTACAATAAAAATAATAAAAGGGATTAAGATTTCTATTCTTAATCCCTTTTGTCGACAAGCTGAGCATCACACTTTGAGTGAGGTGCTTTTTATTTAAACTAACGTGGGAAAGCGCTGTTTCGTATTCAACATAATTTCCTTCATCAATAATATAACTATTCTTAATTAAATAGTAGAAATCGAATTTTTATATTCAAGCTATTACTTTCATTTAGTTGTTTCCAATATTAAAAATTTCATATAAATCATCCAGAAATTTCTCCAGATGAAAACTACGAGAGTCATCATCTATTATTATGGGTATAATAACGAATAATCCTAAAATAAATACATAAGCTAAAATTACTTTAAATAATTTTGCATTTTGTTAATTATAAACTGGTGCTTCTTCAACTTCAGATGCTCTTTCTGTAAAAGAAGTTGAATTTTGATAAACAATCTCTTCATTTAGCTCTTCGTTAATTGTATTGCAATACTCACATTTATATAGAATTAAACCATCTTCAATTATTTTTTTAAAAGAGTTATTTGCCAAGCAATTTGGACAATTGCGCAATCATAATACACACCTTCCTATTAACATCTATTTACTATTTTAGGTAAGATAACATTAAATGTACATATTAATATCACATTACCATATTTGAGTGACAAAATTTTGCAAATTAACGATTTAGAAGGAAGTCTTGTAGGAATTTGCAATCATTTAGAATCAATAGTCTACTGATACTAAATGGCTGTTGTTATTTAAAGACGTTCATACTTAGTGAATTTCGATTTTGCACTACAAAAGAAAATAATTAATGTAAATATAAAGCTATTGTTATAGAATGGTAAAAAAACTATTTTCGAAAGTAGCGTGAAGAAATGTTTCCAATATTAAATACTGATCGTTTAGTGTTAAGAGAATTGACAGATAAAGATGCGCAAGCGATATTAAACTGCTTCTCTAATCCAGACGTTTTACGCCATTATGGACAAAAGCCATTAACAAGCTTAGAACAAGTGAATCATATCATCCAAAATTTCGCTAATAATTTCAAGGAAAAACGAGGCATTAAATGGGGTATTGAAGTGCAAGGGCAAGAGGGGATAATCGGTACTATTGGTTTTCAAGAGTGGTCCACAGAGCATAAAAAAGCTGATATTAGTTACGCACTATTTCCCGAAAGTTGGGGGAAGGGCTATGCAAAGGAAGCTGTAGATAAAATTATTTCATATGGTTTTCAAGAGATGGATTTAGTGCGTATTGGAGCCATTGTGTTTACTGAAAATGATGCATCTAACAGGCTATTGGAAAAATTAGGGTTTGAAAAAGAAGGGGTTTTAAGAAACTTTATGCATCAAAATGATATGCCATATGATACGAATATTTATTCTTTAATTAAGTAAATACTAGTATAAAACTCAATGTAACGACCAGCGAAGTGAATATAGCGAGCTGGTCTTTTCTTATTTTAATATTTTTTTTAATTAAGGCACTATCAAAAATATTTAAAATCTGAAAATCTAGTTAACTATATTGATTTTTTTATTTTGATAATATATAATGTTCGCAAAAAAAAGAGAGGAGACGTAGTTTATGTTTAAGAAAAAGGTAAAAAATTTGTCCGCAGGTTTAGTTATGGACAGGTTCAAGTCAACCTGCTTCAAGACTATCAAAAGTAGAAGTACGTCATGGAAATACTAATACTTATATATATCGTTGTAATTGGTAATCTAGTTGAACTACAAAAGCGGGTTAACACTAGGTTAACTCGTTTTTGCTGTCTAAAAGTAATCTAATCCATAACAGGGTGATTGCAGTGAAAAAAGCAAAGTATATTCTTAGCGTAATACTATTTAGTATAGGGTTCACTTTTATCGGAGAGACATATGTCTGGCATTTAGTTAGTTTTGATACGAAATATGATTACGTTACGATGTATAAAAATGGAGTAATGTCTATCCATATTCCTCAAGATGAGATGTTAAAGGATATTTCTGAAGCTGCTAAGGAAGAGAATTTAGAGGTTTTTGTGGTAGATAGAAAAATTTCCACTGTTTATTCTGAGAATATAAATATATATGCGACAGAAGGAACCGCAAACTATTTAAAGGAAAATTCCTCAGTACAACCTGGTCACTATCAAAGCATCTTTTTAGGGGATATCGAATTTGAGGTATTGCCAATCGCCGCTATTCCAGATGTCAATAAGTTTGAAAAATATTATTTGATTGGGGATAAAGAAAACCAGACTCGTTTTAAGCAAAAACTAATTGATAAGTATGCAGGAAAGTTTCCACAGGAGGGATATAGTGCCTTTAATAGTGCCTTCAATATTAGCATTACTTGGGTTATTATATTAGGTCTTTTACTTTTAATAACTTTCTACGAAGTGGCTCAAATGAGGAAAGAAGTAGCGATAAGAGTTATTTCTGGAGAAAGACTGCAACATATTATTTTTCGAAATATTATCGCAGATACACTATTTTTTATTTGCACGTATTTAGTGCTAATACTATTATTTTTACAGTTTACAAATGCAAACTATCATTTTAGTATTTCCCTTTTAATGTTTGCTGCTTTTGTTGTATTCAACGCATGTACCTTTTTCACACTTTTTTTAGGTGATTTTAAAAAAGATATGAAATCAAAAGATAGTGTCAAAAAAGTTTTGCAGTTAAGTTATGTATACAAAATTGTTACTATTTGTATAACGGTAATACTGGCTGCGGGATGTCTAACGGTAATTGATGAAGGGCTAAAATTTTATAAACAAAAACCTTTTTTTGAAAATGCTAAAGATTTTTTTTATGTAAATATAAATGTTGAAGACGGTGAAGTGACACAACAATTAAGGTTTGATTTTTATAAAGAGAATCTTGCAATGAATAACACCCTTTCTTTAGTAGATTTACAAACTAAAGACTTAGGTTCTCCATTTGTTTTTGCTGATAGCGGTTCACTTGACTATTTACATGATAAAATAAGCGAATTTAATACTGCTTCGCTCGAACAAAAAGTGTATTTTTTAGTTCCGGAAAAATATAATTCTAAAAGTGTTCAAACGGAAATGATAAAAATATGGGAAACGTACTATCCACACCCTTATGAATTTAATATTATTGCCTATAAAAAACAACTAGATATTATAGCATTAGATAAAGGTTTTAATATTAGTAGTAAGATAGTGAAGAATCCAATCATTTTATTCAACAATATGGACACAAATGCGCTTAGCCCTTACCGGAATGTTTTTATATTTGGAACAACTATGTATAAAATTCAAGACCATGAGTGGGAACAATTTATTGAAAACAACCATTTAAATCTTTCTAAGGCAAATAATTTCAAGACAAATGTTTATGAGCATTATCTTCATCAATGGAATATTTATAAAAAAGGGATAGTTATAGGTTGCATTTTACTCATTATTTTATTAATTTTAGAAGCCGTCATTATTAAAACCATATTAAACTACGAATATAGTATCAATGCAGTTGAAATTGCATTGAAAAAAATATTGGGTTATGGCTTATTTGAAAGATATAAAAAATTATTTTTAACAACCATTATTTTTGGCGGTATTGCAGGAAAGGCTGCTTTTATAATAGGGCATTTCCTTGAGTGGAGTTCGGAACTATACTTAATCACTGGTGGGTTTTCAGTTGTGTTATTAGAACTTTGCTTTGTTTTCTATTACATAAGAATAACAGAAAATAGAAGCATACAATCAATTCTTAAAGGTGGATCCGTTAAATGATCGAAATCAAGAACTTAAGTAAATCTTTTGGAAATCGAGAATTATTTAAAGATTTTAGTTTAACTATTCAAGATGGAGAGTTTATTGTATTTTCAGGGCCAAGTGGATGTGGTAAAACAACACTTTTAAATATGATTGGTGCGATTGAACAGATAGATAGTGGCAAAATTTTAGTTGATAAGATGGATATTAGTCAAAAAAAAAATCAATTAAATTATTTTGGCAATAAGGTGGGATTTCTTTTTCAGAACTTCGCTTTAATCGAAGATAAAACCGTGAGCTATAATTTGAAAATGATTAAACAAAAAAATCGTTCAAGTATTAGTCTTGAAGAAGCGTTAAACTCTGTAGGGTTATTAAATAAACTAAATGATAAGATTTATACGCTATCTGGTGGGGAGCAGCAAAGAATTGCACTAGCACGGTTAATGATAAAAAAATGCGATATTATTTTGGCAGATGAACCGACAGGCTCATTAGACAAAGCGAATGCGGATGTAGTAATAAATATATTAAAAAATATGAATGAAGATGGGAAGACGATTATTTTAGTTACGCACGATGAAGACATTAAAAAAAGAGGAGAGCGGATTGTTGAAATATGAGAAAAAAGAAAAAAATAATCATTGTTTTAGCAACTATGTTTTCTATGTTTATTGTTTACAATCTATTGTGGTATGCCTGGATGAATGTTAAGTATTCTAAATATACAGGAGACTTAGACGAATTTATACCCAATCGTAGTTATATATTATCGCAAAATGCTTATCTTTATAATGTGAAATTGCCAGATTATTTATCGTTAGTGGGCAATTTAGCTGTTTCAACTGATGATAATAAATATGCATTAATCATATGGCCATCATTCGTAGGAGACAATAAATATGGTATTCAAATTACAGATGAAAATAAGCAAACTTACTCTATTATGATTAATAGGGATCTAAGCGTTATCGATGATGTTCATGAAGAAATAATTGACAATTACAAAGAACAGGTTGAATCATTATTTTTGAAAGCGCAAGATATGTGGGGGGAAATATAATTTATACAAAATTAGGGGTTGGCTTTGCTAGTAGCAGAGCCTGCTTACATAAACTTATAGAGACTGAGTGCTTCAAAATAATGATAAAAACTCGCATTTTGATTATTTGATGGCAAATTGCGAGTTTTTTCTTTGTTAAATCATAAAGCTATTTTTTAGCAACATTGCAGTAGGAAAAGTTTAGCTTATACATTAATTTATTTTTTAAGGAAAATTATACATGTAAATATAGTGGGAATTTTTGATTTACTATATAATTTCCTTAAACCTCATTTTAAAATGACAGAAGGGGAAGTATGATGCAAATAGAAGAGCTCAAAGTGAGAATAAAAAGTGAACCATCTACATTTATTTCTTATTTGGAAAAACTAATTAAAACAAACAAATTTGATGATGGTGAAGTGTTGGAAATTGCAATACGAATCATCAAACACGGATTTGATAAATTGTCAGATGAACAATGGGCTATCTTTCTTGGGAATGGTATATTATGTGATAAATATATTGATCAATGTGATAGCTGTTCTGAACAAATGCCCTGGTCAAATATGTATAGGGCTATTTTTATTAATAAAGATTATCTTTGTGCCAACTGCCGATACATGGAAAATAAAATTAAAGCCTAATAAATATTTAATAGTGTTAGTTGTACCCATCGATGAGAAACCCAAGCAGCAATTGAACTAGGAAGAAAGGCACGATCTTTGTTGTTTTCATATGACCTATTCGAATCCTACTTTGATCAAATAATCAAGATTTTAGCAATTTTATACTACTATTAGGCCTAACAATGAAGCAAACCCAACTGCTTGTTCTGAGGATACTTCACAACCTTTCAAACTTTCCAATGTAACATTTATCCTGTCAAATCTACATGTGCTAATATCAATTCCTTTTAATAATGTTTGAGAAAAATCAACATCATTAAGATCACATTGATTAAACAAGACTTTATTAAATTTGCATTCAAAATAATTGGCACCTTGTAGAGTTGAATTATTAAATTTGATCTGTTTTAAACGGGTATCTGAAAAGTCACATAAATTTGCTATGCAATTGTCAAAACTTACATTCCCTAAATTAGCTTCTGCTAAATTTAAACCTAATAATTTACAGTTTTCAAATTTGACTCTGTGAATTAGTCCTTCACTAAAGCTCGCATTCGATAAATCACAGCTTTCAAAAATGACATCGGTCAAATCAATTTTTCTAAATGTTACATCTATGAATCTTACATTTTTAAAGAGTACTTTTGATAGTATAAGTCTTTCAATACACTCATTATCAATGATGGTGTTAGAGATTACACAATCTGATAAGAACGGATCTTCTTCATAAAAAATATCTTGAAAATTTGCTTTTTCTAAAGTTAAAGGTAATTTAGGTGATTCCATTTTAAATACTTTTGCCACAATAGCACACCTTTCAAATGTAATTATTAATATAGAATAATAAAAAATACATTATTATATAAGACTTTATTTTTTAGTGATAGTGTGGGCAAGAAAATCTGTCATCCTAGATTTCTCCAACAGATACAATAAAGGGGACTTTATATTGAATGATTCCCTTTAGAATATAGAGCATTGTTGCGCGAAGAAATTAAAAAAGTAGTGAAAGCAACTGGTTTCGTAGATGTTGATTGGCATTTCCACATGAATACAGGTTATTTCCAACCTATATTGACTGCTCGTAAAATTTAATAAATGAATGTTAAGGTGGTGTTCGATTTTTGGCTGAGTATATAAAAGAAATAAGAAAATTGATAGGTGAAAAACCATTGATATTAGTTGGTTCCACTGTCATTGTTCCAAACAACTATAACGATGATTAAAGGTTGTTTGAAAAAATGTTGAGAAAAAATGTAATAATAAATCAGTATTTTTATTTATGTCTTATCTATGATAACGTAAATGAGAGGAGGCGGACAGATGAAAATTTTTGATGCACATTTTCATATTATAGATTTTAATTACCCTATTACTGAAAACCAAGGATATGTTCCACCAAGTTATGTTGTAGAAGATTATCAAAACGAAACAACAACTTATAATATTATAGGTGGTGCTATTGTATCTGGTTCTTTCCAAGGTTTTGATCAGGATTACTTAGTGAATGCTTTAGAGAAATTGGGATCTTCATTTTGTGGAGTTACGCAACTACCATTTTCCGTGACTGATGATGAAATTATTGATTTGCAGAAAAAAGGTGTGCGCGCATTACGATTTAATGTGCAACGTGGCGGCTCCGAAGATTTAACTAAGCTTGATTACTTTGCAAGACGTGTTTATGATTTAGCTGGTTGGCATAGTGAATTATATATAGATGCCAAAGAATTGCCAGAAATTGCACCAATAATTGAAGCATTACCGGCTATATCGATTGATCATTTAGGTTTATCCGAGGAAGGCTTACCTCATTTGTTACAACTTGTTGAAAAGGGTGTACGGGTAAAGGCGACAGGTTTTGGTCGCGTGAGTCTTAATGTTGAGAATGCTTTGAAATCCATTTATGCTGTTAATCCAGATGCTTTAATGTTCGGTACGGATTTACCCTCAACTCGAGCAAAAAGACCCTTTGCGTATTCTGATATAGAATTGATCCAGCAATTATTTGACCAAGCAGCTGCTGAACAAATATTATATAAAAATGCGTTAGAGTGGTATTTTAAATAATAGAATTTAAATAACATATATGAAACACCTATTTTGCAATCTGTTGCTGGCAATAATTTGAGCAAAGAAATGGAACTGCGAAGGGTGTTTTCTTGTTCCTTAAAAGTGTTGGACTGTTTTGTTGAAATAGCTGATATTAAAAATATTCTAAATTTAATTTTGCGATAATAGGAAGAGTGTGTGTTAATTTACGATAAAGGGTGATCATTATGAATTCCAATTTTAACTTTACTAACTTTCCAATGTTTGAAACAGAACGGTTTATTTTACGCCAAGCACTAGAAAATGATTGTCATGATCTTTTTGATTTGTATTCGGATGAGCAAGTGACTAGATATACTCCGCTAACACCATTTAAGTCTATTGATGATGCGAAGAATGAGTTGGATTGGTACGATACGATTTTAAGAGAACAGACTGGTTTTAGATGGGTAATTGAAGATGTGGAAACTAAAAAAGTAATTGGTACTTGTGGGTTTTTGAATTATGAAAGAGAACATAATCGTATTGAAATCGGCTATGATTTACATCCTAGCTATTGGGGGAAGGGCGTAATGAAAGAGGCGTTAAGTTGTATTATTTCTTTTGCCTTTTTGACGATGAAAATTAATAAAATTGAAGCGAAAGTTGAACCAGAAAATCAATCATCAATTGGATTGTTAGAAAAATTAAATTTTTCTAAAGAAGGTGTTTTAAGACAACATGAATTTGAGAATGGGAAATATGTTGATTTAGCTATTTTCTCCATTTTAAAAAGTGAATATCAGTGATGTTTTTCAAAAAGTATCTCTATTCCATAATTGTGTATTTTCCGTTGGGGTCTTTATATTTTTTATTTTTAGAAATTTCCTAAAAAAATGAAACTTTCATAGTTTCTTTCCGTATAAACTGGAAAATACTATTTTTTCTGGGAGGTAAATATGATTAAGTTTAGAGGCTACTTTCTTATATTAGTGTTCTTACTAACAGCCTGTACGCAGGATGCAGTTATTCCTAAAGAACAAGAAAAAAGTAATGAAAATATTGTGACTACACCGGATGGTAAAATAACGTTTGAGGTTATTAATAACATTCAGATTCCCCAAGAAAAAGTAGATACAATTAAAGAAGAGATACTTGCTGCATATGAAGTAATAAAAAGTTCAATCCAAACTACATATGTTCCATCGGAAAGAATTCAGATATTTCTCAATGAAGGAAGTCAAATTTCATGGGGCTTCGCAAAGGAAATCCAGCTATATGACATTAAGGATGATCGATATCCACTTGTCCATGAGATGACACATTCTTTACTCGGTTATGGAAATAATTTTGATACAAGCAGTGGTTATTTTACGCAAGAAGGTTTTGCTTCTTATATGGAACAAAAATACGGAAATGATAAAATCAATTCTCATCGGTTAATGAAGTATTTTATGGATTCAAATAAATTCATCCCTATTATCAAGTTAATGGATATGAATTATGCTGCATCTTATTTTCGCCCAAAGCTTACAAATCCAATTGAGGAGAGTATCCTAATGGCTCTAAGCTATAATCAATCCAATTCTTTTGTAACATATTTAATTGATACTTATGGAATAGAGAAATTTGAACAGATATACAACGAAAAGGAATTGGATAAAAAGATAGAACAGGTTTACGGTAAAAATATTGATGAGTTAGAAAAAGAGTGGATAGCTATTATCAATAACCAAACTGAACTAACAACAAATGAGAAAATAGTCAATGATCTCTATAATATTGTCTCAATTATAGATAAAATAGATCCTAAATATTTTACAAAGGAATAATTTTTTAGAATCATTTATGGCCAAGAAAAGCTAATTGTTGTAATGCTTTATAAATAATTTTTCTTTTGCCTGCTTTAATTAGTTTTCTGATCCCCACGCTTAAACTAAAAATCAAAGATCGTTTATTTCCATTTGATATTTTGAAGCTATTTGCATTTTACGTTCCAATATTATATTCTATCATAATACATAAATTTGGAAATGATGTGATTGACGTGAATAGTATAGAAAGAGCAAATAAAAGAAAAGTAAAGGCTATACGAATTTTGGATGAATTACAATTAATTCAAAAATGGAGTACTGTGGGAAACTGTTTTTTGGTGGGGGCAACAGCTTACGATTTAATAGTGTCACTTGATATTGATATGGAGACATTTAGTGAAAATGTGAATCCAGAAAAAATTATGAGTGAATTGACTTCTCTAATTAACAATAAAAACGTATTGGAACTAAAATATAAAAATTATATTGAATCAGACTTTAAAGGCTTTTACTTTAAAATCATTTATCTTGATAATGAAGAAGAGTGGAATATAGATATGTGGCTTTTTTCAAATGACCGTCAAGGCGCTCTCTCTAGAGATTTAGTGCCTTTAATGAAAAAAGCCTTATCCGAAACAACTAGAAAAGCGATTCTAGAAATTAAAGAAGCTTTACTAGAAGATAATTTAAACTATTCATCAATTTTTATTTATCAAGCTGTATTAGATTATGGAGTGAGCAATGTAACTGATTTTTTAGCATGGTCGAAAAATCATGATACGAATCAGCTTATACAATGGAAACCTCGATGAAGTCCGATGATGTAGAGTTGGGATAAGTTGCTTTCCATTCAAAAAAAGCGACTCACTTTCTCTGCGACTTTATATGGACATATTTGGGGAGTTTTACTTCGTATTTAGAACGAAGCTTTATAGTAACATTAGGTATATAAAGATATGGGAGGTTTTATATGCCTGATTTAATGCTTGTCCTTTTTTTATTTAACCTTTCTTTATTTTTTTTGCATGAAATGGATGCAATAAGGCGTTCTGAATGGCGATTGTTTATCGTACTAAAAGATATGGAAGATGCTAAGGCTTATAAAGTATTTACATTTATTCACCTATTTCTTTACGTAATTATCCTTTCCTTACTTTTCAGTGAGTATCAAAATATTATTTTTTGGGTCATTGATGCTTTCTTTATCATTCATGGAATCTTGCACTTATTTTTTGAACGGCACCCTCGAAACGACTTTAAAGATTCGTTTTCAAGATCGATTATTTATTCAATGGGGATTCTTGCTGTAATTCATTTATTATTTTTAATTTAGATTTAAGTCATATCTAATAAGATGTGGCTTTTTTTTCTGGTTGTACATCTCCAAATTATGTATATTTATGTAAAGGAGGAATAAAAATTGAAGAAAAAATTAATAGTACCATTTTTATTATTGCTAGGTATGCTTTTAACAGCATGTAGTCAAGATAAGGAAAAAGAGGGTGGAGCTGAAAAAGAAGTTGCTACTGTAAACTCAACTGAAAATACAGCGGATGGAGAGCCACTAAAAGTTGATAAAGGGGTTTTAAATGTTGAAGTAACAATACCAGGTACTTTTTTTGAAGGTCAAGATATTGAAAAAGTTATAGCTGAAGCGAAAAATGATGGAATCAAGGAAGTTATAAAAAATGAAGATGGTTCTATCACTTATAAAATGTCTAAAGCAGAGCACAAAAAAATGATGAAGGAATTAGAAGAAGGGATTATTAAATCAGTAGAGGAAATTAAAACGAGTGAAGATTTTAGCTCTATTAAAGATGTAAGTTATAATAAAGCATTTTCAGAATTTACATTGTCGGTCAACAAAGAAGAATTTGAAAATAGCCTTGATACAATTGCTTCTTTCGGACTCGCAATTACAGGTATGTATTATCAGTTATTTAATGGAGTAGATCCAGAAAAATATAAGGTGACAGTCATTTTCAAAGATGAATCGAATGGTGAAGTGATTAATACGATTGTTTATCCAGATGATTTAAACGAGAAAAATTAATATATTGGTAAAGAACAAAACTCCAAATATAAACCAGAATGAATTCTACTTTTGTAGAATTATTCTGGTTTTATTTTGTTAAACCAAATGCTTTTCTAATTACTGTAGAAAAGTACATTTTAGTTTGAATTACAAATGGTTCCTGTTTTTATGCCAGTAGGTCCATTAAATCCTGGTATTGTATCAACTACCGTATTTGTTGCAATATCTATAACTGACACAGTATTGTCAGCCTGATTTGTAACATATGCAAATTTTCCATCTGGCAAGATTGTGACTTGGTCTGGAGATAATCCTACAGGGATTGTTGCAATTACTAGATTTGTAGCGGTACTTATGACTGATACAGCATTACTACCTTTATTTACAATGTATATAAGTGTGCCATCTGGAGTTATTGCTGTTCCTACAGGCCCTGTTCCAACAAGTATTGTATCAACTACAGTATTAGTTGCTACATTAATTACAGAAACAGTGTTACTATTTTCATTTGTAACATAAGCAAATTGGCCATTAGGTGTGAAAACGATTGATCTAGGGCGAATGCCTACAGGGATTGTATCAACCACAGTATTAGTAGCGGTATTAATAACTGATACTGCATTTGAATTTTCATCTGCCACGTAAGCAAATGCACCATTTGGCGTAAACGCAATACCTTGAGGTAGAAGCCCTACTGGAATCGTCGCGGTTACAGTATTAGTCGCAGTATTTATGACAGATACAGTGTTTGATCCGTGATTAGATACATATGCAAGTGTTCCATCTGGTGAAATCGCCACACCAAGCGGATTAACTCCAACCGCAATCGTCGCAACTACCATATTTGTTGCAGTATCAAAAACTGTTACATTATTTGAGAAGAGTGCAGGAACATAACCAAATTCGCCATTTGGTGAAATCGCGACTTCGAGAGGAGCACTTCCTACTGGAATGGTAGCGACAATAGTATTAGTTGCTGTATCGATTACTGACACTCTATTGTCGGGAGTTTCTAATTGACCAGCGTCTGTAACATACACGAGATAGTTACAACTTGGTTGTACAGGTAAATATGGTGGCTTACATTTACAATTACAACAAAAACCGCAACAGTGACAATGACAACTAGGATTTGTTTTAAACTTGAACTTTTTAAAATTATTAGATTCTTTTTCCACACTGAACCTCCTTCCAATCGTATATTGATAGAATATGTAAACTAAACCATATTACTTGTTTGTTGTCCTATACAAAATATTTCTTATATGTGGAAAGTCTGTATTTACTTATGTTTCTAAAATTGATTTATTTTTAAATCGTTAGGCGTTCAAGAGAAGGTGGAGGGAATTTAAACTGAATAGGAAGGTGCTTAGAAAAATTAGATTTTTTTGATGGTCATTTCCATTAAATATTTATTTTCATGATTAATTTTTTTCACCTTTGAAAATCCACATTTTTCATAACATCGAATTGCTCTTTCATTCGATATTTCAGGGTCTAAAATTATTATTTCGACGTTAGTCGTTTTCAAAATAAAGTCAATAAATTTACTAACCATTATTGTCCCATAGCCTTTATTAAACAGATTAGGAATACCGATAAATTGGTCTATTCCATAAATCACTTGATTTTCGAGATAACCGAAATCTTTTTGCTCATGTATTTGTATTGGATAATGTTGCATATATCCTATGGGTAAATCGTCTAACTCAACAATAAAAGGAGAAACAGTGCTTTCACCACGTACTCTTGGTTCATATTTTTTCCTAACTTCTTCAATTGTATATGGTGAATTAATTTCTCCATAAAATGCTAATACTTCTTTTGTCCTTAGCCATTTAGTCATTAAACGATAATCATTAGCTGTCATTTTCCTAATGTTTATTTTGTTTGTAATCAAGATTGGTTTCCTCTATTTAAAATATAGGTTGAATTTTCCAAAATAGACAGTCAAAATGAAGATTAATACATGATCGGTTTTCTTGTTATTTTGAATACCTAATAATTATTATAGGATTGTAATTTATACAATTACTTTTATATAGTTTTTAGCTTGGAGAAATAAGGGGGATGAAGATGGAAAATGTGAATATTTATGAAATCATTGGCGTTTCGGTTGACCCTATTTATGAGGCACTAAATCAGCTTAGTGCAAATGAAGAAATCCTTATTGGAAAATATACCATTCGGAAAACAGCTAAATTTTACGAAATTGAAAATAAAAATTTGCATGAATGCTTCAAAGAAAAAGAAAATTGCTATCAATTTTTAAGCAATTTGCTCATGGCAAAATAAAAAAGCTACGGTTATGAATTTAGAAGCTTTAATGTAATATTATGTTTGTAATCTGTTTTACTAAAATAACCAAATATTGTATGATTTTATCAATGATTTCATATAGTTAGGGGGATTATTATTGGATATCGAGTTTATTAACAGCAAAATTTCAGAACACTTATTAAGTAGTACATCTGAAGTAAGTTTGTTTTTAATTGAGAAGATTAAAACTCATGATGTGTTAGATTATTTTTCATTTAAACCATCTTTAAGTCGGTCTTTGCAAATAGATATTGTAAAGGTTATCCAACCAACTATTGATAAATTAGTGGGCAAAGAGCAAGTTGAATTTAATGAAAATGGTCGACCAAATGGTGTCGTTGAATACTGTGAGTCTTCATATATAGGGATTACATATGATAATTTCTTTAAAAGCTTACAAAAACCAGGTGAATCGCTGAATGAAGATACTCAAAAAGATTTATACTGTATAAAAATTGAAATAGAAGTGGGGAAATTTGCTTATTTTTTAAATCGTATTCCTCAACTAAAGAAGTTTACGAAAGGTCTATGGGGAACGTTAGCGGACTCTACATTTAGAAAAGTCTCAGATTCATTTATAGGGATTGAACCTGGATTTGATTTACTTATTTTTGAAGATGAAGTGCTTGTAATTAATAATGTAGCGATGCAAAGAATATTTGATTTAAAAACAAAGTATGTTCAGAATACTAATTCTGTATTAACAGTCTTTGAAGAAACGAATAAGTTAGAAGGATTTGAACAGTTTAAAAATGATAGTATTGAGGATGGCAATATTGTAAAGAGAGTTTCAAGATTAATGACAAGGCCTGAAAGAATGACTAGGTTTGTTGACAATTTTGATAAAGTAGAAGAAATCATTATGGAATTTGACTTAAATATCGAATTAAACGAAGAAAAAACGAAAATAAAATATACTGATAAAAAACAATTAAACGATATAGTCAAGTTACTTAACGATGCTTATTATAAAACTGTATTAACAGGTGAAAGAGGAAGAGATGACCTAAGGTAATTTAAGAAAGGGTGGGGGAAATTGACAAATCTTTTTAAATTGTTTTTATTTATATCGTCCTACTCTCCATTGTATCTAATTGTTGCTCTTTCAATATACCCCTATGATGGTTTTAACATCAATTCAATTATTCAAAATAAAGTAACGCTTACAGTGTATATTATTTTAATGGTATTATTTATCCTTTCATTTTTACCTATTTTGTATATAAAGAAATGTGAATTAAACAGCACAATTGTAGGTGAGCGTGTATCGAGAAAAAATGAAGAAATTTTAAGTTACTTAGTGACATATATAGTACCTTTATTGGCAATCGACATAACAGAAAAAAGTACATTGGTTACAAACGGAATATTGTTTATGTTAATTGGCTATTTATATGTTAAGTCTAATTTAATACATGTTAATATAACGTTTTTACTGTTTGGATGGAATACCTATGAAGATGAGCTTGGCCGAGTCATAATTTCGAAGGAGAATCCCGACTATTTTAATAGAATAAAAATTAGTGGTAACAATTTACATGTTAGAAAATTGGCAAACAATATTTATTTGCATAGAGCCTAATTTCTGAGCAAAACCTTTATAAAACGCCTATTGCTGCACTGCAAAAGGTGTTTTTTATTATTTAACGAGAGGAAGGACAGAAAGCTGCTTGATACTGGAGAGCAAAAGATGTTTCTCAGGTGAAACCACCTTGTAAAAATATGTATGTTGTGAAAAATTAGAATCAAGGACCTTGTTTTCCAGAATGAGTGGTGTAATTGGGAGTGCGATTTATTCTTTTATTTTTATTGAAAAAAAGAGATGAAAGTATAGATTTCTTAAAAAAGGAAAGTGTATTAACTGGAGGTGATAATGATGACGAAAGATAAGAGAAATAAAAAGGATGGAGAAAGAGAAGAATTTGGAAATGATTTAAGTCCAGATGATTTAGATGTTCGTGAAGATAATGATCTTACAAAAGAACAATTTAAGAATGCCAATGAGAAGAATGAAAAACAAGAAGAAAATCAGTAAATACTAAATGAATAAAACCCCAGGTATTGAAGTGAAATGACCCCTAAAAGGTAGACTGAGTTCAGTAGTACTGGGGTTTCGCTTATAAATTATTTTTGGATTTAAGTATAGATTCTATTTACTGTTCTATATATTGAATTGTAAAAAGAGCATCAAATCTGATGCTCTAATATCAATGTTCTTAGCCATTAATTATTAATTAACGGGAAATTGCTCAGAGTTAATTCGTGTGTGTTCAGATAACTTTATAAATTCCTCTGGGGAAATGTGTTTTACTTTATAAGATATTACTGCTTTATCTGAAATCACTTTATGTTTTGTTGCAGCTTCACCAGGGGGGATTCGAAAAGTAATGTTAATTAGTTTATACGGAGGATTATGTGCATTTTCAAAAGTAATAACTCTTAAAGTAACGTCATAAAAGTCATTTTGTCTATTTCTTTCAATTTTTTCGATTCTTCCAGCAGTAAATAATTCATTATCACCGTAAGAAGTCATTGTTTCAAGTATTGATTGGCCTAATTCGCGCAAAAAGGCTAATTCTATTACACTCGGGGGTTTATCTTGAGGGAAATATTCTGTATCGGATTCAGCAAAAGCATAATTAGTGACTAAGAAACACATTAATACTAACGAAATGATTATTCTTTTTCTCATATTCAATTCCTTTCTGCATTTGCCCTTGTTATTTGCAGATTAAAGAAGTTTTATGTATAGGAATTTTAAGCAAATAAAACAACGTGTTAATGATGGAGCATAGTTGACCAGTTCGGATATCTTTTTATATTTGATGTTTGCTGTAGCTGTCGAAAATCAATACCTTTGACATTTTTGATGAGGTCTAACTCATTAGCATGAGGGCAAATGATATTAATTCAGTTGATAATTACCCCTATTTATTGTTTATTTTGATATAATTACCATTATGTAAATGAATTCTTATAGAAAAGTAAAATGAAAATATAAAAATTTACACGAATGTGTTTGTCGAGAAGAATCAAAAAGGAAGCAGCTAAAATGTATATTAAATAGGTGGAATCAAACTAAAAAGTCTCAAACAAAAGAATGCCTATATCTTATTGATTGATATAGGCGAAGTTTAAAATTAATCTGTTTTTAGAAGTGAATAAATATTTATATCTATAAAACTTTCATTAGAATTTTCGTATTGTCTAACTTGGTCTTCGAACGTGAAATTAAGTTTTTGTAAAACCCTAATAGAATTTACATTTGCAGGCTCCACTTTTGCTTCAATTTTATTTAATTTTAAACTTTCAAAAGCATATTTCAGTAGTGCCTTTATACCTTCTGGCGCAAATCCCATGCCCCAATAGGCTTTCGCGAGATCATAACCGATTTCTGCCTTGTTATTTTCAAAGTCAATAAAATTGAATCCACACGTTCCTATTATTTCGTTGGATTTTCTTTCAATCATGCTGAACCGAATTGCTTCATTTGCCTGAGCCAATTCCTCAAGAAGTTCAATCATTTCTTTTGCTTGCGCTTCATCTGTAAAGCTAGCAATATTCATAAATTTCGTGACATCTGGATCAGACCAAATTTTAAATAAGCTATATGAGTCTGAAATTTCCATTCTTCTTAAATGTAATCTTTGGGTGTTTAGTTCTTTTATCAATTTTTGTACCTCCAATATTTTTAATCAGTTAGATAAAAAATATTGCCATCTGCGCATAGTTCAGTCCCTTCAAAGTTGTATAACCTAATGATACCAATAGTAGCAAAATAAAGGAATCTTAAAACCTTTTATTTGATGAAAAAACAAGAAGAGAGTGTAGTCAATTAAGTTAATTAATTTATATTTAAATATTTTAGGAGGAATAAAATTGAAGAGATTTTTTCCATTAATAATTCTTTTACTATTAGTTTTTTCTGTATACTATTTTAAAGAAAAACTAATTATTTCAGGAGATGATTCACAACAATATATAGAGCAATTTTTTAATAATGAAGAAATTTATGATACAGCGCATAAAAAATATGGGGTGTATAGTATGGGTGTAGATCAGAATGATAAATTATTACTTGTAAGTATGAATGTATCTAATAAAGAATATACGGAAGATGTAGAAAAATATTTTAAACAACAACTAAATATCCATCGTTTAAATGATTACAATATCGAAGTGTATTTATATGAAAATTGAATATGCTGGGAGGCGAGCTTATCGTAAATAAAATATTTATCTTCTTTTATACGCAATTACATAGCAAGTTGATATTACTGAGCGAAGATTAAAAGCAATTAATTAATTTATGACAATTAACTAGAACTATAAAGGGGAATACGTATGATAAAATATCCATTTTTAGAAGTAGGGGCAACAATTGGTGTTACAGCACCTTCATCGGGGGTACCCAGTGAACTGCATGATTTATTGAAAACAGCATGCATTCGTATGGAAAAGGAAGGATATAAAGTCCTTTGTGGAGAAACTGTATGGACTCAAGATAAAGCAAAATCTGCTTCAGCTAAAAAGCGTGCGGAAGAGTTTAATAACATGATTAATAATGATGAAATCCATATTATTATTCCTCCTTGGGGAGGAGAGCTACTTATTGAGACACTCGAATATATTAACTTTGAAAATATTCCAACTAAATGGGTATTAGGTTACTCCGACATCAGTCTTTTATTATTAGCTATTACATTAGAAACAGGCATAGCTACCGCACATGGTACGAATCTAATAGATTTAAGAGGAGAATATTCTGATGACACAACAGCAATGTGGCAGTCGGTTTTATCTCTAAAAAAAGGTGAATCAATTGTACAACACTCTTCAAACCAATATCAAAAGGAGTGGCATTTTGATAAGCCTACACCTTATGTTTTTAATTTTACTGAGAAAACAAACTGGAAAACTACTGAAGATAAACGTGTTCAAATACATGGGCGTTTACTAGGGGGGTGTATTGATACGATTAGACATTTAATTGGAACACGATTTGGTGAAATACAAAACTTTACAGAAACTTTTATTAAAGGTGAATCTGTTATTTGGTTTTTTGAAAACTGTGAGTTATCTACTACCGATTTGCGTAGGACACTTGTACAAATGAGATTAGCAGGATGGTTTAATAATTGTTCAGGAATAATGTTTGGTAGAAGTAATGCTGAAAGCTCTGTTGGAAATTATACAGTCGAAGATGTGTATGAGGAGCTTTCTGAGGAGCTTGAAATTCCGATTATATACGACATCGATTGTGGTCATTTGCCGCCACAAATAACATTAATCAATGGAGCATTTGCAGAAGTGCAAACGTATAACGGTAAAGGAACTATTTTGCAACACTTTATTTAAATATAATATGTAAAGCAACTTCTAAAAACTTATATAATATGCGGTTAAGGATACGATTATCAATTAGTATTCAATATACCTTACTGACTTTAGGGATGTAATCTATACAAGGGTCACCCAGGGATAGGGGCGACCCTAAGAAACAAATCAGGAGGAAGTTTACTTAACACTATTATTTATATGCACTATTAACTTGGATTTTATAGTTAATTGCCTTTCAAAAAATAAAAAAATATTAAAGAGCTTTAAAGATTTCGGAAAATCTTTCTTTCATAAGTATTGCCCAAACAAAGTACCTACTACTACAAGGTACATTTACGCTTACAAAAACCAGCAATGTAAAAAATACCGAGCTGGTTTTAAGTGTGAAAATATAATTTTTAATCTTTTAGACTGAATGATGACTAACTTTTAGTAATTCCCACTCGCTACGTAAAATGCCCATTTTAATTGCATCATAGTATTTTCCGTCAACCATTCGTGCGTCTCTAATTTTTGCCTCTAATTGCATCCCCAATTTATCTGCTACTCGCATCATTCTTTCATTGCCGGACCAAGTAGACATACCTATGCGATGAAGAGTAGTGTTTTCAAAAAGATAGTCAATCCATAAGCTAAAAGCCTCAGAACCGTAACCACCATTCCAGTAATCTGAATTATATGTAACAATCCCTGTTTCAAGCCAATTCGTATTTTTGTCAACCCAATATGATCCGACGACACCTATAAATTGGTCATTTACTGCCATGACTAATGTACTTGGGACACCTTCAAATAGCTCTTCATCATCGGCCCATTCCTTTAAAAATTCTGTTTTAGTCATTTGTTTTTCTGGAATATACGGCCCATTCCATTTCTTAGCGGCTTGTGTTTCATCAACATATTTCCAATAATAAATTTCTTCTAAATCCGCAATTGTAGCTGTACGTAACGTGACTCTTATTCCTTTTTTATGTATCATTATCATTTCTCCCTTTATTACCTATAAAAACAGTAAATTTTATAATAACATATATATATGCATAAATTGTCTAAAGCAAACTGGGCTTTACTTCAAAAATGGAGCTTAGTGTATTATACTTGTCTGATTTTAGAGGAGAACCATTCTTTATGTCGAATTAGTACATAAATGGAGGGATACTATTGTTAACCAAAATTAGAAAAGTTAAGTTTGAAAAAGAAAGAAAAAATCCTATGTATAATGTTGTTATGGAATGTCCAGATGGGAAGGAACTTTTTGTTAAGTTTGATTATACTTATGCTACAAAAAATTTTTGGCCATTAGAAGTAAATTATAATAAAAAAAATTATGGCGCTAAGCTCGCATGGTATACAAGAGAAGTTGAAAATATGACGGTTGAATTGTTTTTAGAAACAATTGCAAACAAGATAAATAAAAAATATAACTTCGTACTACAGAATTAATAATAGGAAATTTTATTTTAGAGCCTTCAAAAATTGTTGTGAAAGCTCTTTGTGCATTTTAGGAACAATTGTGTTAGCTTTGAGAGGAAAAGTTTGATAAAAATATTCCAATTTTATAGATTTTTTTTTATTATTAAGTTGGAGGGGATATTAGATGTTTAGTAACACAGCGAATATGTTTAAGCAAACTACAAATCTTATAAATGCATTGAATAAGCTAAAACAAAACCTATCTTTTGTAAAATCGAATGTAAATAATGATAAAACGCTAGTTATCTATTTTTTAAGTAATGCGTATAGTGACTTTAATTTATTTAAAACGATCTATTTATCTGTAACGCCTGGCGATCAAAAAATCGAAGCCTTTTTACAAGAATTTGAAAAGTTTTTTGTAGATGCAAATAAATATTTAGTATTTATTACTGAAGATAGTATCGAAGATAAACTTCATAAAGAAGTGGTATTATCAATAAATGAATTAGAAAGATATTTGTTAAATCAGTTAGATATGTATAGATAATTTTTTACGTACTTTTGACATTCCTTATAGTAGGAGTGTCTTTTTATTTAAAAAGCAAACTGATCCCTCTCATTACAAGTGTAACTTGGGAGGGCAGAAGAAAGAGGTTAGTGGAAAGAAGGAACTGTTAGAAATGGTGATTTAAAATTAAAAAGAGCTGCCCTAAATAAGAACAGCTACTAAACACTTTATTTGACAGACTTTAAAAAAGCCTTCCCTTTGTTGTATATAAATCTTTCCCACTTAGCTAATAGCCCATTTCCATTCTCACCATTGTCTAATGCTAAAGCGTGATTTTTATGGAATTCTTTTACCCGTTTATTATGTTCTTTTTGCCATTGATGTAAAGGATTATGTTTCATTTTTTAGCCTCCTTTTAGTTATTTAATTATATGGTTGGTATGGATAAATTAAAAGCAATAAATAATTAATCAATAGAAAATATAATTGGTAGTTTTGCGTAATGAATATTTGAAAGAAATTGTGCAATAACAAAAAAGCATTGCAATATGCAACGCTAAGATCGATGGATTTCAGACAACTTTGCTATGCTAAAAACAAAAGATATCAAACCACCAATCAAAAAATATACGCTACTAATAATTATAATAGTAACGTAATGATAGTATATTTTCTTTTTATTAATAATCCCTTTGTTATTACTAGCATTTGTATACAGTATATTGGATAATTACAGGAACATAGGAGGTATGAAATTTGAATATCAAACGAATAGATCATATAGGTGTAATCGTAAACGATCTCTCTGCCGCTAAACAGTTTTTTATCGATTTTGGGCTTGAGGTGAAAGCGGAATGGGATATGGAAGGAGAGTTAATGGGATATGCAATTGGGCTTAATGACGCTAGAGTAGCGTGTGTTGGTTTGGGAACATCAGATGGTCCAACATGGATAGAGCTAATCAAATTTTATTCGCCGTCAGATGATACAGATATTCAGCATCCCTTTGCAAATACACTAGGTATCCGCCATATAGCATTTACTGTTGAAAATATTGAAGCTGTTGTTGCCAAATTGAAAAGAAATGGGTCCGAAATCTTTAGTGAGATACAACAATATGAAGAAAGTTATAAATTATGCTATGTTCGTGGTCCAGAGGGAATTATTTTGGAGTTGGCTGAGGAAATCAAGTAGGCATGTTAATTGAAGATGTAACTCTTTGTTACTTAGTGGTGGATGTTTGTTTGTACTGTTAAGATGTTAAACCTGGAACGGTACAACAATCCAGAGCTAGAAATTGCGTCATTGGTAAGGGAACTATAATAAAAGGCAAGTAGATACTTAGTGTAATTATAATCATATATTATAGTGACAAAAACCTATGACTAAAGTTATAATTCTTTTGGGGAAATAAGGAGAAATATTACTGACGGATCGCCGTATGTGATGAAAATCACCTGTACGGTGAAGGCTCGTTATAAAACCTAGAAAAAGAAATGGTATAAGACGAGAATAGCTTGTTAGCAGCACCAACTTTAATATCGGATTCTACAAATAACTACTTAGACAATGTATTGGAAATTAGCTTCTCTTCTAATACTGCTTGGGAATCTAAATTAAGTTCCATATCGATTAGTACAGACGGCGGAGTAAATTTTATTCCTTTAAGTTTTATTTCTTCATGGGTTAGTCCAGGAAAAATCACAATTCCTAAAGGTATGCCTTCTGGCTTGTTGATTTTCAAGTTTCATGCTACTGGCTATGAAGATGCTGTTGTAAGGCAAACTGTACTTGAACCATTAGCTGAAGTAAGAATAAAAACAAAAGACACTGGTATTGTACAAGTGGACAGCTCAATTGGATTTATATCAGTTAAATCGACAGCAACAGTCGGTGAAATTAAAGCAGCAATTGAATCTTACAATGGCTCAGCACAAAGTTATATATTCAGAAAAAATATCGGTGATGATAATTTCGACTATACAGAATCAAATACGATATCAGATATCTATGTATCATGGCTGGACATTACGTCTGAAGATGGTTCGACAAAAGGGCAATATTTAATAAATTTTATTAAATGAACAAAATGAGAACGTCGATTATGGCGTTCTTTTCTTTTTGCACATTTGTTTAAGTGATGAGCTTAATACATAACAAAATACCCTCTTCTGAGGATGCTTTTTCTGTTTCGAAAATGTAAGTATATGAAATAAGGAAGAAAGTCGTTACAAACTTAGTAGATAATGGAATAGAGCTTTTGACTACATCTCCATCAGTATTTGAGCTGCATTCGTGATATGGGAGCAATGAAACAATTGTTTATAAACAAACGACGTGAATATGCAAACCTATAAAGCAAAAACGAAAAAGTCAGACGCAGAGTTAAAGTAGAGGATGGATGCGGAGACTTGGATGAATGCACTATAAGGAGTAAATTGCAGAAGGTAAGTGAGGCTATCGATGTAACTGATTAAATGTAATTGATCCGGTTGAAGAGGAATTAGTCGATGAACAATAATTTTGCTGATAAGTAAAACTTGTCGTTTCTTGCGCTTACCCGGGAAATTATTTTGCGTATGTGGACTAGGTGAGTAATTGAAGGATATTGTGCAGTAGGGGATTGTGTAAAGCAATTTCACCCTAAATGGTGAGGTTCAAATTTATGGCATAATGCAATAAAAACTTGTTTATTGTTTCACTGTTGATGGGTGAATAATTAAGGTTTTCAAAAAAGTGTAATAAATCACCTCAATAGTATTTCTTTAAAGGTAATTCTATAATTGGATATTTATGTTAAAATTGGATTGGGTAAATAAATAATACGAGGTGCGCCAATTTGAAAACATATAAAAAATATCTAATTCCCATATGGGCTGTCTTATTTGTTGTGTATGTATTTATATTGTTTATTTATCAAATTTCTTTATGTGAAAAGCCTACTATTATATTTACAGTCATTTATATTTGTACTTCAATTATGATCAGTTTATTTGTAATAGGTGTAAAATCGGACAATAAAAAGTTAACAAATTTTATATCTATTCTAGCTATTATGCTTCTCTTCTTTTGTTCAATCGGTGTGGCTGGCTATTTGAATCATCATAAACATGATGATTTCCAGAAGAAAGAGATTTTATTAACGGGTGCATCGAAGGCATTTCAATTACTTAATTTAAAAAGTGAAAATATTGTATCTGTTGAGGTTGGAGAATATACAAAAAAAGATGGTTTTCCTTTTAGATATAAAGTGAAAGTCGTAAGTTCTGACTCTGAAAAACCCTATTATTTCGAATGCTCAGATGATAAATGTGAAACGATGAGAAGGTATACATATCCAGTAGAAGATTAAGGGGAAATTGGATTGTTCTTAAGGTATTTGTGTTCCTAATATACAAATACCTTTTATTTTGTTTAAAAACTATTGAAGGTTAATATGCGACTAAGTAAAAAGACTAACTGTATATAAAAAAAGTTACATCGTTTATCCCTTTGGCTGGTATAATTTTACGTATATTTAATTTAGAAGGAAGTGAATTCATGAGAGATTTAGAAAAAATCAAACTCGTGAAGCCACCATTTCCCAAGCTACGATGTTTTTCTTTCAAACCTATAATTATCTAGGAGAGGATTATTTTGAAGAAAAACATCGGAAACAAAACACCTAGCTTATTATTATTAATTGTTTTAGTAGGCTTCCCACAAATTAGTGAAACTATTTTTAGCCCATCATTACCTTCTATCGCAGTAGTGTTTGAAACTTCTATGAGTGATGCACAGCTTACGATGAGTGTGTACTTTATCGCATTTGCCTTCGGAGTATTTTTCTTTGGCCGTCTATCCGACAAAATTGGTCGTCGGAAGGCAATGCTTTATGGGCTGTTTTTATATTTTGTTGGTAACGTACTTTGTTTAGTAGCAAATGAAATGGCAGTTTTATTAGTCGCACGCTTTATTCAAGCGTTTGGTGCGAGTGTCGGCTCTGTCGTGACACAAACGATTTTACGCGAAAGTTTTTTTGGTGTTGAGCGACATAAATTGTTTGCTCAAATTTCAGCTGCCCTTGCCTTCACACCTGCCATTGGCCCATTAATCGGTGGTTTTACCGATTATTATTTTGGCTTTAAAGTCGTATTTTTCGTGTTAGTTGCTATGAGCATTATTGTATTTTGCTATGCGTATATACGCTTACCTGAAACAGCGCTAACAACAATCGAAATGAAGCCTATACTACCAATAGTGAAGCGCATGATTACAAATGCGCGTCTATGGCGCTACGGCGTATTAATTGGCGGTATTAACGGTGTATTATTTAGCTATTATACCGAAGCACCATTTATTTTTACGCAATACTTTACCCTAACAAGTGCGGTATATGGTTTTTTAGGTATTATCGTTGCGGTCGCTTCTATTGCAGGTGCGATGCTATCTAAGCGACTTGTTAGCCACACAACACCTGAGAAGATTATCGTACGAGGTTTAGTCATTATGCTCATCGGTACATTGCTCGCTACGTCGGTGCATTTTTTACCGACTGCATTACAAATGCCAACTATGATTGTTAGTGTGTTCATTATTTTATTTGGTACAGGTACTGCTTTACCAAACTGTTTAAGCTTAGCGCTCGTTGACTTTCAAGACGTCATTGGTTCTGCGGGTGCAATATTTAGCTTAGGTTATTATTTACTGGTCAGCGCTATAATCTATGGTATGAGTATTTTCCATAATGGAACAGTTTTAGCGATGCCACTATATTTTTTAATAATAGGAATTGTTATGCTTTTAATAAGCGTACCCTTACTTAATAAAAAGCTGTGAATTCTCACGTTACGTTATAGGGGCCACAATTGAACTTTATTTTAAAGCTACTGTAATCGTTCCATTATATTAAAAAATTATCAATTATATAAAAGCATCCTCTTTTGAACTGCCCCGTAAAAGTTAGACAGCAATCTAACTTTTATGGGGTTTTTTATGGTAAAAGTAAGAGCTGCATTTTCACTCCAAATGGTGTAGTATAGCCAACTAGAACAAGAAATTGATAGTCAAACTCAAGCAACAGTTATGAATTTCAGTCAAAGGAATGAAGAGAATTAATAATGTTGTAAATATAATAGATATTGTTATGTTGTTTTCTATCTTAAATAATCAAAAAGATAGTTCAAGGAGAGGATGATTGGATGAGTAAAGACTTTATTATTTTTGGAGCAAGTCAAGGGCTTGGCGACGCCTTTGTAAAAGGTCTACCCACAGTGGGAGATACAGTATGGATGGTGTCAAGAACACGACCGGAAAGTTTGGATATTAATGATGGTGTAATTCGCAAATGGCTCTCAATAGATTTGTCAAGTCAACAACAAATCGCTGCTTTAAAGGAAACATTAAAAGACATTGCAATAGATGTATTAATTTATAATGTTGGAGTATGGGAAAAGCGTGGTTTCGAGGATGATTATTCATTTGACAAGGATGAAATTAAAGATATTTCCAACTTAATCAATATAAATCTAACTTCTACCATTACGTATATTCAGGCGCTTCTACCGAACTTAAGACAAGCTAAAAATGGAAAAGTCATTTTAATTGGGTCAACGGCAGGCTTAGATCATACAAACAGTTCACAAGTTTCATTTGTTGCATCAAAATTCGGCTTACGGGGCATTACAAATGCTCTACGTGAACATTTGAGAGAAGATAAAATCCCTGTCACTTGTATTAATCCAGGGGAGCTGGCTGCAGAAGTACCTTATGAAGAAGGTGCAGAAAAGGCAATTGATTTATATGAGGGTACACGTATACCTGTACAAGATATTGTTTCTATTGTGCAATGTGTGATTAATTTATCACCAGTTTCATGTGTTAAGGAAATTAGTATCCCCTCAATAACAGACTTAAATGCTTAATCGTTCAATGGATAATAGTGCCTTTGTCATACGATTACATGGTGAATGGAAAGTTCACAGAGTATCCACGAGGTAGCCACGGATGATACGTATCAAAAGAAACTACCTGCTCGTATTGATGCTGACATGTTTAATTTATACTTACTAATAAACAAGCTTTCAATAAAGCTTGCAAACAGGTAATACCACCAAGCGTAACGGTGCCATACATGAACTACGAGAATTGGAGAAAACGATTTAGAGCAAAATAAAGTTTAAATTAATAGCGTTAGTTTTCTTAGAGATAATCATATATATATGTCAGGATTTTTTGTGTAATACTTTAAAATGAGGTAAAATAAACCATATTAACATGTTAAAAGACGCGAAAAATCATTTTATAGGAGGTAGAGTATATGAATGATAAGAAGAGTGCGAAATTACAAATATTAGCAATAGTTTTAATAATATCACTATTAGTTGTGGCATTTGTTACTTTTTTCTTAGGTCATTACATGGTCGGTTCAGTTTTATTTGTAATCTTTATTATTATTTTGAATGCTATGAGTAGTTGGACGAGAATGAAAAATACAGAGTACATACATTTCAAGAATCATAAAAATAACGATAGATGGTAATTAAAACCATTTCAACTTATTGTACTTTTTCCTGTTCCATATTAATTTACTCATACTTTATTACAAATCTACAGAAGCCATTCATTTTGAATGGCTTCTTATTTTATCATTTCTCTTCGCTTATATAGTGGACTTAGGTCTAACTTATAAAAAGTTGTTTATCAAGATTTATAAAGAAGGTAAGCAGTCTAGTATTTTGCGCCCTATTGGAATGGTATGTTTATGAAGTGGTTACTGCATACGCATTATCAAATGAAGTGATTTCTGAAGTGAAAATTACAGTAAAAAAGAGATAGATGACACGTACCAAAGAAATTAGCAGCTCGTATTGACGCTTACATGGAGGACTTAGGGCTAACATAAAAACAGGCAATAATAAAGCTTACAAAAAAGTAAAGCCACCAAGTGTGACGGTACCTTATGTAAGTTATTACGAGTGGAAAAAGTATTTTAGCAGAGGAGGGATAAAAATAAAGAGGAAAAATGTGATTAATCTTGCTCAGTAATCGCACCCTATGTGGATATTTATGTTTATCTGGTGAGAAATTTTACTTATACTAGCAGTGTAGGTTAGTTATACAGAGTAGTTAACGTGTGTTCAACAAACGGGTCAGATTGTTGAATAACAATATACTTCGTAATTTGGTATTAATGTTAAAATATAAAGTTAATGAGATAATGAATTAAAACTTAAATCTGTCTTCAATTAAGGGGGAACTAAGTTGAAAATTATTAAAGTGATGCTTGCTTTAATTGTAGTAGCGATTTCAATGTACGGATTAATGACAAAGAATTTTTCTTATGGTCCAATCTCATCTTTATTGCTTGGAGTTCTCTTTGCAATTATGGGAATCGAAGAATATAAAATGAAAGGAAAAAATGGTTGGGGAATGCTTCTTATAATAGGATCTTTGTTAATTATTGTTATGGCTCTTTTTAGTTTTTAATTATTTTTGAGTGGCATTAACATTGTAAGTTATTATTCTACAATCGGGCGCGATTCTGTAATAAGAATCAGTGCTCGTTTTCATTAAAGGGCACAGGTTATGAATAACAAACTGCGATAATCCAGTAAATGCTTCACCATTAATACAACTTTCATTAAGAAAAAGTAGTTTGCAGGGAAGCCTGTGAATGGCTTTAAGAATAAATGGAACACCACCAAATCAACAGATTGTGACATAAAAATAATTAACGAAAATGGCATAAGACGCTTTGTTATAAATGAGAGCCCACAATTGATTTTGATAATCGCTAGCATCGGTACAAAATAACCTGTGGGCTCCATCGTATTCATATAGTATTGTGCTGTTTCGTTTTCATGTCAGTTGGGAAGCCACCAGCGACAAACATAAAAATGCCTGATCCAATCATAATCAAACAAAGTACGAAACGGATATCGTATATAGTCTGGGTCAGTTCGTCATAGAGGTTCCTTTTTTTACAATTATTTTACGCCTGGCACCCAACCAACATTACGTTTCATCATGTTCATTAGCGGCTCTGGAATGTTATTATCACGACTCATATCCATTTCAGTAATAACTGGTTCACCAGCTGCTACTTTTTCTACCCAGTGTGGTTCAATTAATAGCTCGCGACCAAGTGCAAGTAAATCAGCACCTGTTTCCATCGCTTCTTTGGCATCTTCTGGTGAATAAATAGAACCAACGCCTATAAATGGTACACGACCGTCAATCACGCGTTTTAAAATTTTAATACGGTTTTCTTTTTCACCGCTATAACGACGCGCTTCTGCACGGAAATCACCTAATGAAATGTGTAAGTAATTGAGCTTTACATCTGCTAAACGATCTACAAGTTGAACCGTTTCATCTAGAGTGATACCGTCTTCTTCAGGCTCTTCTGGGCTAAAACGATAACCAACGATAAATTGGTCATCAGCATATTGCATTTTTGCACGGTTTATACTATCGATAATTTTTGATAAGAATGTCATACGTTTTTCAACAGAGCCACCGTAACGGTCTGAACGTTTATTTGTAAAGCCTGAGAAAAATTGTTGTAATAAATACGTATTGGCACCGTGAATTTCCACACCGTCAAATCCTGCTTCAATTGCACGACGTGTCGCTTCACCAAATGCTAAGACTATTTCCTCAATTTCTTCTACCGTTAATGCACGGGCCACACCGCCATCTGCTGCAATGGTTTCACTTGAGCTTACGACATCGCCATTTGGTACAAGGTCACGTACTGCTTGGCGTCCACCATGATAAATTTGTAAAATTGCTTTTGCGCCACCATCGTGAATCGCATCAGCAATACGTTTTAAGCTCGGAATATATACATCGCTATGCGCAGATATTTGACCTGGGAAGCCTTTCCCATTAGGAATTACGTAAGCACATGCTGTAATGACCATACCGACGCCAGATGAGCGCTCACGGTAATATGTAATCTCCGCATCGGATACTGTATCATCAGCATTTGCTGAGTAAGTTGTCATTGGCGCCATCACGTAACGATTACGAATTGTGACGCCGTTATTATAAGTAAATGGTGCTAAATAAGTTGTCATGTTATTCACTCCTTCTAAAACAAGAGTAAATTTATCGGATTTAAAAGTCAAAGATTGCGCTTTACTACTATATTTTATTTCCGGGATCATAATAAAAAAAGTAGTAGAACATAGGGGGGACTGACCCAAATTAGAAGGCAGGAAAGACGTATGAGCATCGATAATCTAAGATATATTATCAAACGCATATTAAACCGAGCTGGAATCCCCATCAACTCCGCCATAAGCTTTAGTTCAATAAAGATTATCTTATAGATAAAACTTTTTTATATAAGCCTCCTGTACGTATCTCCTTTTTACTTTTTGCCCAGTAATTGCACTTGTATTGGATATTTATGTTAATATTGATGTATATCTGGTATTAAAACCTGTATGAAATAATTCCTGACAAATTGACTGGAGGAATAAAAATGCAAGGCTTTAAACGTTACTGCTCATTTGTAATTCTTATCTTTTTGTTATCAGGGTGTGTGGGTGTAGAAAAAGATAAAACGTCCTCAAAAGCGAAGATAACTATTGAGTCATATAATATGAGTGAAAAAGAAAGTCTACTAATTAGCAAAACAGGGGTAGGAAATATTGAATTTTTTAAACTAAATGGTACTTTATCCAAAGATGATGATTTGCAATTTTCAGTCGAAGTATATAAAAAAGGTAAGTTGAAAGAAGAATTGCTAAAGAGCTGGGGTGCCATCGAAAAAAACTATCAAGATAGCTTTATTTCATTTGGAGTAAGTGATTCTAATCGTCCCTTGAAATTATTATCTGGCATACCTTCTGGAATTGCTACAACAACTTATTCAAGTAGCATGACGTCTTCTTCTTTTAGTAATTTAATCAGCGAAAATATTACATTAACGAAAAACAAACCGGTTTATTTGGTGGCATGGCTAGGCACTACAAAAAACGAGCTGCGCACTGTCGGAAGTAAAAATGGTGAATTGCCTGCTGGCATTGAAGAAGCGGAGCTCGCATTTTTATATAAAGTATTATGGACTGATAAGGGAACGAATGAACATTAGTGGTGTAATCGGAATAGGGAATACCGGGCTTAGAACTAAATATTGCGTGTTATGTAATTCGTAAGAGCGTTAATTGAAAATTATTGAGTTGCATATGCGGCTCTTGATGAGCGTTTGGTTTAAATGTTTAAAGAGGGGGGATTAAGCACAAATGAATTATTTCTCATTGCTAGCTATTTTATTTATCGTACTTATTGCAGGTGCTATATATGAAATGAAAAAGAACAATGATATAAAGCTTGAACAAATCAAATTAGAAAGAGAAAAAGTAGCTTTGGAACAAAAAAGATTGGAAATTGAGAATAAAACGGAACAATGATTCAACTGACGGGAGCTTTATATCAATAACGCTTTTCTTATTAAAAAACTCTTTATAACAACTTATTAAATATTAAAACTAGCTAATCATTCTGAGTGGCTTTTTATTTTACCTAAAAAAAAGAGAAGTCGAATGCCATTTCACTGCAAGTAAATGTCGCAGGTATTGATTATAAGGTTCAATACCAAGAAGGGTTGTAAAAAACACTTAATTTTATGGGACAGGTTTTATATGTAGAAACAACTATCAATCTCCTTTTGTGTGTTTTACGAAAGGAGCAGGTTAGTGGAAGAAGAGTTTTATTGCGAATGCGTTGAATAAGTTAATATATGTAAAATATTGAATGGAAAGGAGTGCTTTACTTCAAGTCTGGGGTGGCACTTTTTTCTTAAACTAACCCAGGACAGCTAAATACTATTTATAGGGGGCATTTTGTGATTAAGTCTTTAAAAGGGCAATTTATCTTATCTATATTTGTGGCTTTTGGTTTTGTTTATATTAATTTTTCTAGTATTGAGTTTATTGCTGACAAGAGGGATCCAACCGTTCGGGTAATATTTTTCTTCATCATGATTTTATCAGTGTTTAATGCGGGATTATTGACAGAAAAATATATTCAAACAAGAAAGAAGAAATAACTTTGATCCAACTAATGGGGGCATTGGGGCGTTGCATCCAAGGGTATTCAGTGTCGATGTCATTCGAATTACTTGGTAAATGGAAAACTACCGGAATATAGACGTGGCAGAGACTACATGGATGATGACACGTACTAAAAGAAATTGCAGCTCTTATAGACGCTTACATATTTAATTGATTTTAAAGATTATTTAAATTTTGTTCAACAATCGGGCCATTTAATTGAATAACGCTTTTAAATTAAAAATAGGGTTTTATGTTAATCTTGATGTGAGTTTGTGAAATAGTGTACTTAAGTTAACGAGGCAGGTTAGTTCAATAAGAAATTTCAAAGTAATATACAATTTCATACTAAAATATGGTGAAATAATTAATTGAGTAGTATTTTTTTACATAGGGGGATTTTATTTGAAAAATTATCAAAAAACTGTTGTCATATTTCTTCTAATAATTACGTTGCTAACACTTACTTCCTGTACACAAGCTGAAGAATCGAAAGAAAAGCAAGGTATTGAAAGTATCGTTTTATCATTTGAACACCCTCAAACAGGTCAAAAATTTAAAATAGTCAATGCCTATAAACTTTACCAAAAATATGCAGATAAAGTTGAAATTAATCCAGAACAATTACAATCGGAAATTTATAATGAAGAGGTAATTAAACCAATACATAGTGCTTGCTTTGAGAATGTTGAATATCCTTATATGGCAGATTCAATTCTAAATGTAGCTGCCGACCTTTTAACAGAAAATCAAATATTAAGCGAAAAAATTGATAGGGAAAAAACTGAAAATATTATTAAAGAAGCTCTTTTAAAATCTTCTAACCTCATACCATCTGAAAATGAAACAACTGTATGTGTTTTTCCTGCTACAAATACAAATAAACTAATGACTAACTTGGGGGCAGGGAAAATAATAGTCCATTACAATAAAGATTATACCGAAGATGATATAAGGTCTAGCATGCCTCACGAATATCATCATAGTGTTTGGACAGAGAAGTACTTTCGTAATGCTCCACCTTTTACTGTTTTGGATAACCTAATATTTGAAGGAAAGGCGATTATGTTTAATAAGTTAGTTTATCCTGATATTGATTATGATCCAATTCATTCAACATTCAACAAATATTATTGGTCAAAAATTGCATTGGATCTCGAAACGGTTGACTTGAATCGGTCATTAGAAATTCTTGCGGGAGGTAATGGCCTTCCTAGTCGTTATGGTTACGGTGAGGGCTATAGAATGGTTAAATCCTATCTTGATTTGCACCCAAATGTAACTCCAGAGGAATGGACTGCCCTAAGTGCCAAAGAAATTTTTGAAAAAGGAAATTATCTTGAAAACTATAAATAACAAATCTATGTAAAATAACATATATTCTAGGGGTAAATATATGTTAATGATTAGTTAAAAATCATTGAGTTGCGAATGCATCTCTTTTTTCTTATTGAACAAACGGGGTGCCTTACTTTAGTAAAGATCTTCAACAATCGGGCGCTATTTTGTAAAAAGAATCAGCGCTCGATTTCAATAAATGGTCATTAGAATTAGATTAAAAGTATTATTTTATAGGTGGGGAAAAATTGAGGAAACCAATTGTTAACCTTATTGATTATAATCTTAATTGGGAAAAAGAATTTGAATATGAGAAAAAAAGAATTATCGATGTTTTAGGTGATAAAGTTGTTGGGATTGAACATATTGGAAGCACTTCTATAAAGGGATTGAAAGCGAAACCAATAATTGATATTACTTGGGCGTACAAGATTTAGGTGAGGTATCCAACTTTATTATTCCTCTTAGTGAAATTGAATTTGAGTATATTCATAAACCTGAGTTTAAAGATAGACGGTTTTTTTAGGAAGGGTTTATGGGGACAGGGTACTTGTCATCTGCATATCTGTGAAATTAACAGCAGTGAGTGGATTGAAAAATTAATATTTCGAGATTATCTTAGGTTACAACCCCATGTGGCTATAGAGTATGCTTCTTTAAAAAAAGAACTTGCTTCTAAATATAAGTTCGATAGACCAACATATACAAAAAGGAAAGAACCGTTTATTAAAAAGATTATCGAGATAGCTATGAAGGAAATGTACGGTAAATAAAAATCTGTTATAAAGTAACCGGTGCTTTACTTCAATAAGAAGTAAAGACTTTTTATAATAACAGAGCATATAAATATAAGCTACCAAACGACACTTTGGGAGCTTTAAATTAACGCAGCATTTTTTTACGATTAAGTCTGAAACAGAACGACTAGCAATTCGACTAATCTTAAAAAAGAGGTGCGAAAATGCGGATATTTATAATTATTTCTATAATGTTGATTTTCGGACTAAATGGCTGTGCAACAACAAATAGCAATGAAGAAAATTTAAGTGTTGAACCGGTAATTACGAATGATTATAAACAGGTAGATGATTTTAAAGTATCTATACATGTTGAAAAAGACCTGAATGTTTATGCTACGATTACGTATATCGGAGACACGGAAAAAAAGGATATATATCATGGTGGAAGTATTTTTTTCTTTAATATTTATCAGCAAGACGGTAATTTTATATATGAAGGTGCTATGACACAGCCATTACTAACAACAACATTGATTCGAAATGAACCGCATAGAGAGGATTTTAATTGGATAGAACAATTTGAGTTAAAAGAAGGTCTGTATGAATTTGAGGCGATTGCAGATTTTTCGTTAGATTCGGAAGATATAAGAGGAACAAATATTAAAGTACCTGTTTCTAAGATTCAAGAAGTTAAATCCAACTAACTTATCATTAACATATATAGAATACTAATAATCTATACAAAAATAAATCCAATAACGTTCCCAAATGAGAGTTTGGACGCACACCAAAAAGTCACGAATGTTGTTAAAGCAACGTTTGTGACTTATCTTATGAACATTATTCATTCAGATTTCAATGCAAAGAGCACCTAAGAAGCAACGTTTTGTAGTTATAAGAGTGGAGAATGTAGAAGAAGATTCCAATTCGTTGACTCTTGCATTATTATTAAGTAAGTAGAGATTTTAAAATCCTTGCCATTATGTATAACAACGGAGGACTAATATGACACCAGATCAAATTGTTAAGAAATTTTTTGAGGAAGTACGTTCAGGGAAAAATCCTGATTACGCAACTGAATTAATGGCAGACCAAGTATGGGCACACCAAGTTATTTCTGAAGAAGAATTAACGGTTATAAGAACGCCAAAAGATTATGCAGACCATGTGAAAGAAATGATAGAAGCATATGGCGATTTTTCATTAGAAATCCAAGAATTCATGGTGCAAGAAAATAAAGTATATGTACGCTGGAAACAAGTTGGTACGCATATTGGAGAGATCGACGGATATCAACCGACAAATCTGCCTGTTATTGAAATAGCTAGCGCAATATATAGAATTGAAGATGAAAAGATAGCAGAATACTGGATTCAAATTGATCGGGCTGGTATTGAAAAACAACTAAATCGCAATAAAAGTATTTAACATCCTTCGGGGTGTTTTTATTTTGCTTTGAAAAAGGCATCTAACAGCCGAAAAAACAATCGGAGGCTAGTTCAAAGTATCAATAAATGAAATGTCAGTAGAAGAAATACTCCGCCAACAACTAGTATGGTTAGTGGAGCGATCTCAATCAGCGCTTGATGAGGAACTAGCGCGATTGACAAATTCAATGATAGAAATAGCAAATTAATTAGAATGAGAATTTTTTCCCTTTCTTATTCTCTTTCATTCTCTGTGTAATTTCATAATAGACTTCATCGTATTTATCAACTAATTGAGATGGTGTTAAATTAGAAAAATCTTGTTTCTCTAGATAAAGCATTGTCAAAGCTGCAGTTTTATTTGAAGGGAAAGAACTTAGTTTTACATCACTCATTAATTATACCTCCTTCCTGCTGTCAATATTCGGCAGAGAGGAGGGAAAGCCTTTATTTTAAGAAAAGGTGTTTGGGAGCTTTAATAATTCAAATAACAAAGCAGAATACTTTATTAAAGCGAAGGTAAATAATTAGAACAAATGAACGAACATTATATGATAAGATGGTTATTAATTACATAAAATGGTTTTAATTCGTATGGAGGTATTTATGCATGATTTTTATTTAATAAAAAAGACCGAAACACAAGATGAAGATTTTTTTAAATATTTTTGGAGAGATAAAGAGGATTACAAAGATTTAATTGTTGAATACATTGGACTTGAAGATAACATAGTGGATTATATTTATGATTCACTTACATGGATTCCATGCAGGAACCCAAGCTTACCTGGAATGCCTAAACACATAGGCTTTAATAACATTGGCGTCACCCTATTTGATGAAAATTCAGCTACTTCGCTTATTTCTATTTTTACTGCATGAAGTGATTTATTAAAAAATGGTCCAAAAGAAATCCTAAAAATGATTTATTACCATAATTACTCCGAGGATGAATTAGTGCGTTTCGATAGAGACTATGCGGTAGCAAAATTTGAAAAATTCAGTTCTATATCCAAACAACTGTCTGAGGATAAATATTATATATATCATTGTGGGATATGAAAATCAAAAACTAATTTTAATTTGAGCAGAAGTCGATAAGAGTTTATCCTGATTAACAGTCATTATGCAATAATCGTTACCAAGCAGTTTAATTCAATAAGCAACTGTTTGACGTGGTGAAATTTGTTTAAACGAAGGTGGAAAGGAGAAACGATGAAAAAATCTTTTAGTAAGTTAGATAAGATACAAATTGTCATTGGTGTCATCGCGTTGATACTCGCAATGCTTGGGTTTATTTACGATAATTTAAGAGAAATCGCACTCATATTAATGTCTATAAATTTGCTTGTAAATGGGATACGATATTTAAGTAAAGACAAAAAATCCATTTCTACATATTTGTTGATAGTAATTGCGATACTATTTCTTTTCCTTTCAATCTATAATTTATTGTAGTAACAGGGACTTTAGTGCAACTAGGATTTATAAAGTATACAAAATAAATTAAATAACGTTCCCAAATCAAAGTTAGGAAATCAAACCACACTGTGAGAAGGTTTTTAAAGGAATCTATTGAAGTGTTCTAGAGATACTTATTAAACTATCGTGATAGGTGAAATATTGTAAAAGGGAGTGAGTTTTATAAAAAGAGATGAGAGAGAAAGAGATAAAGATTTACCCTGGATTCCAGAAAGGAACATGGTAACTGGATTTACTTTCAGAGGTTTTTTTATACTCATAATCCTTATAATCATTGGAAGTTTAATAAAATATTTATTTTTTTAACCTCTAGTATTAAGTATGCAAAATAAATCTAATAAACGTTCCAAAATGAAAGCTCAGACGTACACCAAAAAGTCATGAATGTTGTTAAATCAACGTTTGTGACTTTTCTTGTGACATTTTTTATTCAGCTTTTTATGCAAAGAGCAGCTAGTTCTATGAAAAAAGAAACTCTATTTTGCCTGGCTAAGGGTATTAATACTTTTCATGTTTTAAAATTTCCCCAATATCACGTAATCTCTTAACTGCTTCTTCTTTCGAATAAGGAAGTTCTTTGTAAAATTTCTATAGTTCTGGATTGTTAGCAAAAGCTTGAAAGTCTTCATCTTCAGGTTATTGAGGTGCAAGACTTTATTTTTCTGTACGACCAAGAAGGTAATCAATTGAAACATCAAAGTAATCAGCTAATTTTTCTAAAGTTTCAAAGACAGGTTGTCTTTCTTCACGTTCATACTTTCCGAGCGCAGGATAAAGTAATACCTGTATCGTTTTCAAGTTTACGTAATGTTAATTGTTTCTACAGACGTAATTGGCGTAATTGTTTTCTGAATTTCAGAATTAGATTTATAAATTAAACGCAGCTGGTGAAGAAAAATGGGATGTCGCCAACTTTGGCGCTACCTAGTCCCAATGTCCTCAAAATAAACAACTGTAGACTTCTTATAAGTGTTAGGAGGTAAATTTTGATTCCATTTGAAGTTGTAAAAAGGGAACAGGTATTACTAGGGGCGGTGATTGGACACGCAGAATTGACCTCCACATTTTGAAGTGTAACGCAATTGGAAGATGCCTAGAGTCTACAAATTAGAAGGCCGAGTAATCGTGCCATGCAAGAGTAAATTGAAAGTCCAATTAATTGTGAAAGACAAGAAGGAGAATGTTATACACTTTGAAATCCTGGTTCACCAGCTATAAGAACTGAGACTGAAAACTTTATTGCACAGGCAGTGAAGGAAGGTATTATCAATGCTTCACATTTGAAGGATTTACAAAATGGTGTGATGACTACGAATCGGTTAATCGGATTGTATATTAGAATTCAGCAAAGACGTGGTAAATAGAATTATAGGCTGTAAAAATAGCACGAGTTGCAAATCTAATAGCTACGTATAAATAACTGAAATAATTTAAAAAAATTATTTCTAAGGTTGTAATTGTTCAAAAATATTCCCTTTTAATAATGAGGTGAAACTGAATCGGCTACACTAAGTTGGACATAAAAAATAAGGGCTAGTACACTTAGACTACCAACTTAAAGGAGCGTGCTACTATGTCACGTCAACGTCG
>NZ_JBNNUU010000011.1:0-128000 GCF_050280025.1 Lysinibacillus sp. NPDC093712 | reverse complement strand
CTCCATAAAAGAAATTTGATTAGCTCAAATTGTTTTGCTGGCATCAATTTTGATGTCCAAAATTTTGTTTCGTTCACTAACGAAGTTAGCTAATAGAAACTATATTGATTACGTTTTGCTTGTTCAGTTTTCAAGGTTCATTTTGTTGCATTTTGTTTTCAGCAACTTTTATATAATAACATTTTTCAATATTCTTTGTCAACAACTTTTTTTGAGATGTTTTTCTCTTTTCAGAAGCGACAACTTTTATATCTTATCACTCCAAGGTGTTGATGTCAACACTTTTTTTGTGATGTTATTTAAATTTTGTAGTACTTAATGTTGAGTCGTCTTAGCGACATTTAATAATTTATCACGATTCTATAATCTATGCAAGTGTTTTTCTACAAAAAATATTAATTTATAAAAAATACTTCATTAGTAAGCTATTAAAGGTATCATTGTTTTTTAAGTTCACATGAGAACCTTCCTATATATAGGTTTTTGTATATTTATAATCTACTTACACGTTGGAGCATGTGTTTACCACATATGTTAATACGGTCAACCACACAATATATAAAGGATATTTTCATAATATATTTTGAATACCTTTTTTTCGTTAAGATTACTTTCTCATTTTTTCTAGAACAGGTTCGCAAAAAAAATTCACCATCACTTAGCTATTCCCATCCCAATTTCCCCTTCTACTGATATAACCATTCTTCCTTTTCTATCAATTTTCTTTTTTAAATATATGCTGTCCACTGTGGCATAGCAAATGCCACAGCGAACAGCATATATTCAGATCAGCAATGTCTAACGTCTGAAATTCAGCAAAACATAAAATTTAAAACGGAAAAAAGAACGGAACTGCTAACATCATTACAATAAACATAACAACTTGTAACGGTACGCCAATCTTTACAAAATCCATAAATTTATAGCCACCCGCCGTCATAACAAGTGCGTTGGTCGGGGAGGCAATTGGCGTGGCAAACGCCATACTCGCTGCAACAGCTACACCAATCATAAATGTTGTAGGATTTGCATCCATTGCAATCGCTGCATTCATAGCAATTGGCGCAAACAGAACAGCAGTGGCCGTATTACTAATAAATTGGCCAAAAATTACTGTTAATATATATATCCCTATCAACACCCCATAAGGACCGTAGCTACCGAGAGCATCAATAATACCATCTGATAAAATAACCATTCCGCCTGTTTTTTCTAGTGCGGTTGCCATTGGAAGCATCGCTGCGACGAGCACAATACTTTCAAAATTCATATTACTATACGCATCTTCCATATTTCGTAAACAGCCCGTTATAATCATCAAAACCGCTCCTATCATAACGGAAATCACAGCCGGAAAAACTTCAAACGCCATTAATCCAATCATCAACAACATAATCGCACCCGCAATACCAGCCTTACCAGTAGCTGCCGCAACACTCGCATGCTCCTTCGGCTGACCAACTACAACAACATCCTGCGTCTCTCTAGCAAGCACTAATATTTCATCCCATGCACCTTGCACTAAAATGGCATCCCCAAATTTCAACTTATGCTTAACCATATCCTGTAGCTTATAGCCACCTCTATGGTTAATACCAATAATATTGAGATTATACTTTTCACGGAATCCAAGTGAACTTACTGTTTCATTAATGAAACTAGAATTTGGTGTTAATAAGACCTCCGCAATACCAAGGTGCTTTGTTACTAATTCATCCGCCTCATTCTCTGTTAATTCCTGTATCACTAAACCATAATCTGCAGCCAAGCAAGCAATATCCTCTTCCTCACCTTGTACATAGAGTTCATCTAAGGCATGTATAACACTTGTTGGACCCGCCATTTCTTGATAAGTCATAGGGAGTAAATTGATACCATCCTGTGATTTACGTTGAATTTTCATCATACAGAGCGCGTATTTTGCAGGAAGCTTTAATTCTGCTAGTGATATGCCGATAATGGTAGAATCTTCAGGCACAAACATTTTAAACAGTCGATTGTTTAAATCATATTGTTTAACAATTTTCTTTGGCGAGAGCTTGTAACCAGAAGATGTTTGTGTTTTATTTTTATCATGTGGTAGCAATATATTGCGCACGAGCACCAAATATAAAATCCCCGCAATCATCCCAACAATGCCAATGGGTGTTACCTCAAAAAACCCTAGCTTCTGATAGCCACGATCGACCAAAAGCTGACTGACAATTAAATTTGGTGGAGATGCAATTAACGTCATTAACCCCGATAGACTAGCTACATAAGAAAGTGGTAGCAAAAACTTTGAAGGACTTTCTTTCATACTAATTGCAATACTAACAACAATAGGCATCATTAAGGCGACTGTCCCCGTATTACTCATAAAGGCACCTACAGAGCCTACAATGATGAGCAATAATACAAATAGCTTTAACTCACTATTACCCGACCATTTCATTAATAATTGTCCAGCCATTGCCGCAAGCCCTGTACGCAGTATACCCGCGCCAACAACAAAAAGTCCCGCGATCATAAGAACAACTGAATTTGAAAAGCCTGCTAAAGCTTCCGCAGGTGTTAAAATATCAGCGATAACAAATGCGAGAAGTGACACGATAGCAACAAAATCAGCGCGCACTCGATTTGTCATAAATGCAAAAATCGTCATTCCTAAAATAAGAAATGTTAATGTAAGCTGCACGTTAAACATTCCCTTCTATCTATAGTAACAACTATATTCTATACGAAAAAAAGCATAAATAAAGGATCTCTCCCTATTTATGCTTTTTCTGTAATATTTAATTTGTAAATACATGCACAATTACTATTAACTCGCATCGAATACCTTGTCTGCTATAAAAGAATGCCATCACGTACTACGACTTGCCCTTTTTTAATAACAGTATGCGTATGATTCATGCCATAAAAATATTGTAGTTGCTTGTAATTAGCAACGTCCAATATAATGACGTCAGCTTGCTTCCCTGCTTCAAGTGTACCAATTTCATGACCTCTATTAAGTGCACAAGCAGCATTAATCGTCGTAGCAGTTAACACTTCCTCTAGTGTCAAGCCCATATGCATACAAGCTAAATTCATAATAAATGGCAAACTCATTGTCGGAGATGAGCCTGGATTAAAGTCTGTTGAAATAGCTACAGGTACCCCTTCATCAATCATCAAACGCCCTCTTGCAAATGGCGCGCGCAAAAAGAAGGCAGTTCCAGGTAGCAATACCGCAATCGTACCAGCTGTAGCCATGTTTTGAATTCCTTCATCAGAGGCTACTAACAAATGCTCTGCCGAGATAGCTCCCACTTCAGCGGCTAACTCCGCTCCATTATAAGGCTCTATTTCATCAGCATGTATTTTCGGTGTCAGCCCAAGCGCTTTGCCAGCCTCTAAAATACGTCGGGATTGCAGTGGAGTAAATACCCCTTTTTCACAAAATACATCGTTAAATTCTGCGAGCTTTAGTTCTGCCACTTTTGGCAACATATGATGAATAACAACATCGACAAATTCATCTTCACGACCTTTAAAATCGCGCGGCACCGCATGTGCGCCCATAAAGGTACTGATGACGTCTACAGCATGTGTGTCTTGTAGCTTTTTCGCTACCTCCAATTGCTTCTTTTCTGTTTCCCAATCCAGACCGTAGCCCGATTTTGCCTCAACGGTTGTAACTCCATGCTTTAAAAATACATCTAAATGTTGCATCGTCTTTTCATATAAAGCTTCAAAACTGGTTTCTCGCGTTCGCTTTGTCGTAGCATGAATGCCACCACCAGCATTCATAATGTCCATATAAGTGGAACCGTTAAGTCGCATATTAAATTCCTGCTCACGTGTACCACCATGAACTAAATGTGTATGACAATCCACTAAACCAGGCATCACAATCTTCCCAGTAGCATCAATGACATCTGCTTCCTCCACTAAATGCGGGAAATCGATTGCTAACTGCTCATAAGACCCAACAGCGACTATACGATTTTCTTGTAACAATACACTACCATCTTCTATTACAGCGATTTCTCTCATTTGTTCTTTTATTCGAGGACCTGGCACCTCACATTTTAACGTAATGACTTCATTCGCATTTTTAATCAAAATGGTCATTTTACATCATCCTTTAACATCGGCATGCGGACACCTTTGTTCTTTGCCGTATTAATAGCAATTTCATAGCCTGCATCCGCATGGCGTACAATGCCCATTCCTGGGTCGGAAATCAACACGCGTGCAATTTTCTCAGCTGCTAGCGTTGAGCCGTCCGCCACTAACACTTGACCTGCGTGCTGAGAATAACCCATTCCTACGCCTCCGCCATGGTGGACACTTACCCAGCTTGCTCCACTCGCCGTATTGACAAGTGCATTTAAAATCGGCCAATCTGATACAGCATCTGAGCCATCAAGCATTCCTTCTGTTTCACGATTTGGGGATGCCACAGAGCCAGAATCTAAATGGTCGCGACCAAAAACAATTGGTGCAGATAACTCACCATTCGCTACCATTTCATTGACCTTCAATGCAAAGCGATGTCGATCACCATAGCCTAACCAGCAGATACGCGCAGGTAGCCCTTGCCATTTCACCATTTTTTGCGCCATATCAATCCAATTGACAAGCCCTTCGTCTTCCGCAAACATTTCTTTTGCTAAAGCATCTGTTTTATAAATATCCTCTGGGTCCCCAGAAAGGGCTGCCCAACGGAATGGACCCTTACCCTCACAGAACAGAGGACGAATATATGCTGGCACAAAGCCTGGGAAGTCAAAGGCATTTGTGACACCCATCTCTTTCGCATAAGCACGAATGTTATTACCGTAATCAAATACTTCTGCACCTGCCTGTTGAAATTCAAGCATTGTACGAACATGCTCTGCCATCGTTTCTTTTGCCTTTTGCTCATATGTTTTAACATCTTTTTTACGTAATTCTAACGCTTCTTCAAAGGTCATGCCATTCGGTACATAACCATTAATCGGGTCATGTGCAGATGTTTGGTCCGTCACAAAATCCGGAATAATTCCACGATTCAGTAGCTCCCGATTAATATCCGCGCAGTTGCCGACAAGACCAATAGACGCAGGCTCTTGCTGATCACGTAATTTATTGACTAGCGCAATTGCTTCATCTACTGTCTCAACAAGATAATCACAGTAGCCCTCTTTTATTTTGCGTTCTATGCGCGCACGTTCCACCTCAACAACTAAAATGACTGCACCAGCCATTTTCCCAGCTAAAGGCTGTGCACCACTCATGCCGCCCATACCACCAGTAAGAATGAATTTACCACGTAAATCAGCAGTACCAAACACTTTCTTCCCAGCCTCTACAAACGATAAATATGTTCCTTGTAAAATCCCTTGAGCACCAATATAAATCCAGCTACCAGCTGTCATTTGACCATACATCATTAAATCACGGTCTTCTAGCTCGTAGAAGTGCTCCCAATTCGACCATGCAGGCACTAAGTTTGAATTGGCTATTAAGACGCGCGGTGCATGTTCATGTGTACGGAAGACAGCTACTGGCTTTCCTGATTGAATAAGAAGTGTTTCATCATTCTCCAATTCTTTTAAAGAGGCTATGATTTGTTCGTAGCTTTGCCAGTTCCGTGCTGCTTTACCTATGCCTCCATATACGATGAGCTCATCAGGATTTTCTGCAACTTCAGGATCCAGATTATTCATCAGCATGCGCATTGCCGCCTCTTGTGTCCATCCTTTACAAGAGAGCGCTGTTCCCCTTGGTGCACGAATCGTTGTTGGTGTTTTCATACTGTCATCCCCTTTGCTTTTATTTTGCTAACATTACTAAATCATCACTTGCCAATAAGTACTTCGCCAATGCTTCAATTTCATCGCCGATAGGTTGATCTGCTAATAATGGTGGACAGAATTCACGTACTTTTTCTAAATATGATCTTGTTGTCGGAGATAATTGCTCTTCCGCCTTGTCTAAATGAATAGCTTGCGAAGCACAAATCATTTCTATCGCAATCACCCGTGCAGCATTGTGTACAATTTGTCGCACTTGTCGAGCGGAAGTTGTTCCCATGCTGACATGGTCTTCCTGATTCCCTGATGTTGGAATAGAATCCACGCTCGAAGGATGTGCCAGCACCTTATTTTCGGATACAATCGAAGCAGCCGTATATTGTGCAATCATAAGCCCACATTCAATACCTGGATTTGTTGCTAAAAATGGTGGTAAGCCATCATTAAGCTGAGGATTAACCATACGCTCTGTGCGTCGTTCCGAAATATTAGCCCATTCACTAACCCCAACCTTTAAAAAGTCCATCGCTAACGCTATTGGCTGGCCATGGAAATGACCTCCCGATACAACTTCTCCATTTTCTAAAACGATAGGATTGTCTGTTGTAGCATTCATTTCAGTTTGCACACGTTGCTCGGCATAGAAAAATGACTGCCAAGAAGCACCATGTACTTGTGGAATGCATCGAAGCGAATATGCATCCTGCATCCGAATTTCTCCCTGCTTCGTCACACGTTTACTACCCTCAAGCCATTTTCTAATACGCCCACCTACAAGCTCTAATTCCGGATGTGGTCTTACAGCTAAAAGTGCAGGATCAAATGCATTGGTAATACCTTTTAATGCCTCTAACGACAGACTCGCTGCCATATCTGCGGCAAGCCCAATACGCTCTGCTTCATTCAATGTCAAAGCACCAATTCCTGTCATTGCTTGCGTACCGTTTACAAGAGCTAAACCTTCCTTCGCTTGTAGTCTTACAGCTGATAGGCCTGCTCTTTGTAACGCGACACCACCCGTCATAAGCTCCCCGTTGAACTCAGCTTTTCCTTCACCTACAAGCACTAAAGCTAAATGTGATAACGGTGCTAAATCCCCACTTGCTCCAACCGAACCCTGCGATGGAACGATTGGATGTACACCTTTATTGATGCAGTCTAGTAATAGTTGCAATGTTTCTTGTCGAATACCTGAAAAACCACGTGCTAATGCATTTGCACGTAAAATCATCATCGCACGCACAACCTCAGTTGGCAGTGGCTCTCCAACACCTGTTGCATCCGAGCGCAATAAATTCAACTGCAATAACTCAATATCCGATTCTTCAATTTGTATATTACTTAGTTTGCCAAACCCTGTATTAACGCCATAGATTACATGCCCTTCAGCTAAACGTTTTTCAATCCGTTCCCTACTTAATTGAACACGTTTCGTACTTTCAGCACACAGTGCAACCGTAGCCTGACCTCTCACGATTTCCTCAACTTGTTGTCTCGTTAACGTATTGCCATCAAGTTCGATGATTTTTTGCATACGATATCCCCCTATTCTTAACAGCATATGTAATTTAAAGAGTAAAAAAAATAGAATTTCTCTATATCCATTGTACAAACTACCTTTTTCAGAAAATATAGAATTTTAAAAGAGAAAATAGGAATTATTTCAGATTTTTATGTTATTTTTATTAATATAATCGTAATAATTTACGAAACTAGAATATTTTACGAAAGGCTGATTCCATGCGACTGTTATTAATTGATCGAGATCTTACAGAATTGTCAGGCATACGATGGTTTTTACATACATACTTTCCTGGGGATTTATCAATTGAGATGTGTTCAACTATTTCCGAGGCCACAAAGAGCATCCAACAATTTGCGCCAGAGGTCATTTTATTAAATATTGATTTGCTGCCTAATAACCGTTTAACAGCTCTTTATGGTCTTTTACAAAAGCATCCTGGCAAAATACTCGCGATAACGACAGAGCCATTATTTAAAAACGCTTTAAAAGCAATTGATTTACAGGTGGCGCATCTTTTTGTAAAACCAATTGATTTAGAAGTGTTGAAGCAGAAACTCACTGCTATTTCTCTTCATACACCTCAAATACAAAAAGCGATTCCTGATGCTAAAGACGAATCTTTTTATTATCAATTATTTTTAGAAAGTACAACAAGCTCATTAACAACAAATATTCAATTCACGATGATTGAACCTGAGCATTCAGAAACATTAAATAAATTGTACATATGGCTCCAACAAACACCTATTTTTTATCAAATGAGCATTTATCCATTATCAGATACAATTATCTGCTTGTTTCAAACAAGCGATTTAAAAATTATTGAAAAGGATATTCGTACATTACTAAAAGAATGGCAAATGACTAATAACGGTGCGCTGAATATAGGGATTTATGATGGTAAGCCAACAACTTTAAAAGATATGTATGCTTTAACAAAACGTGCCCTTCTTCAGAGTTTTTACGAAGGCTTTGGCCATATTTTTTATGCAACTAAACAATATCAAACACAGCCCTTAGATCCTTTACTCACACCAGAGGAACAACAGCTACTTATTAAGAGTTTAGAGGAAGGAAATATCGAGGCAGTAAAAGCATTTTTATATCGATTATCAAATGGAAGTATTTATTACGAGCAAGATGATTTACGCATTCATCTAACAAGTGTATTAGCACAAATTCGCCGCTTTATGTTGAAATATAAACTTCATGAGAAGGCTGCTATTGAACAAAACTATCGTCAGCTTTTTCATTTAATTATTGAACACCCGATATTCTATACAATTCTCAATGGCATTATTTTATTCACCCAAAGACTTATTGAATTGGCAAGAGAAGCTCGAATGGAAAAAAAAGCAGACTATGTAGAATTAGCTTTAGATATAATCGAGCATCAATACCATGACAGCGAATTATCCTTACCTTTTATCGCCCAAAAGCTAGGTATTAGTCCCAATTATTTAAGTACTATATTTGCAAAGAAGCAAGGCCAGCCATTTAAACGCTATTTACAACAAGTTCGTATTCAAAACTCGACCAAAATGCTTATTGAAACGGATTTTGCAATTAGTGAAATCGCACTTTTAAATGGCTTTGATGACCCAAATTATTTTAGTAAATTATTTAAACAGCTAATAGGGACTACACCTAATCGCTATCGCAAAGGTTGGAAGATCTAATGAGAGTGCGTTCTATATCGATTTTCAATTAGCCCGTTCTATTTTCAATATAAATAGTAAAACAAAAGAAATTACTATACTTCCAACAGGTTAATACTTATATAATAGTAAATCTCAATTTCCTTCAAAACGACTGAAAACACTATAGAAATAGTGAAAACAAACTAAAAAAACTATGTATATTTTTTGAAAAACACGCATATATTTATACTTTATATCTCGCAAGATAAATTCTTTAACAATAATTATTATAATGTACTAGAAATTCTATTTTATATTTGTTATAGTTATTTACGAGGAGTTTGACTCACAATATTTTTCAGGAGGTAAACTAATATGACAAACGCAAATGATCGTAGCCGTCGTTTTACAACAGCAGGTGGTGCTCCAGTAGTAAGCAACCACGACTCTATGTCAGCAGGTCCTCGTGGTCCTCTTTTACTTCAAGATGTATGGTTAATTGAAAAATTAGCAAACTTCAACCGTGAAGTTATACCTGAACGTCGTATGCACGCAAAAGGTTCTGGAGCTTTCGGCACATTTACTGTTACGCATGATATTTCTCAATATACGAAAGCAAAAATCTTCTCTGAGATTGGGAAGCAAACGCCAATGTTCGCTCGTTTCTCAACTGTAGCGGGGGAACGCGGGGCTGCAGATGCAGAGCGCGATATTCGTGGTTTTGCACTTAAATTCTATACTGAAGAAGGTAACTGGGACTTAGTTGGTAACAACACACCTGTATTCTTCTTCCGTGATCCGTTACACTTCACAGATTTAAACCATGTAGTTAAGCGTGACCCACGTACAAATATGAAAAACGCAAATTCTAACTGGGATTTCTGGACTTTATTACCTGAAGCGTTACACCAAATTACAATTGTTATGTCTGACCGTGGTATTCCAACAGGTTACCGCAATATGCATGGTTTCGGTTCACACACATATAGCTTTATCAATGCTCAAAACGAGCGTGTTTGGGTGAAATTCCACTTCCGCACAGAACAAGGCATTAAAAACCTAACTGGTGCCGAAGCAGCTGAAATTATCGGTAAAGACCGTGAATCATCACAACGTGACTTATATGAAGCAATTGAAAAAGGCGATTTCCCTAAATGGAAAATGTACATTCAAGTCATGACAGAACAACAAGCTCGTGAATTACCTTATAACCCATTCGATTTAACAAAAGTTTGGTATAAAAAAGATTTCCCACTAATTCCAGTTGGTGAATTCGAGTTAAATAAAAACCCTGATAACTACTTTGCAGAAGTAGAACAATCATCGTTTGCACCATCTAACATTGTGCCTGGTATCAGCTACTCTCCAGACAAAATGTTACAAGCACGTATTTTTGCTTACGCAGATGCAGCTCGCTATCGCTTAGGCGTAAACCATCACATGCTACCTGTAAACGCACCAAAATGTCCATTCCGTTCATTCCACCGCGATGGCGCTATGCGTTTTGATGGTAACCTTGGTTCTACTTTAAGTTATGAACCAAACAGCTATGGTGAATGGGAGCACAATTTAGACTATAAAGAGCCACCATTACGTATTGATGGTCATGCTGATATCCACGACTTCCGTGAAGATGACAATAACTACTTCGAGCAACCGGGTAAATTATTCCGTCTTTTATCTGCGGAAGAACAACAACGATTATTCGAAAATACAGCAAACGATATGGCTACTGTTGAAGAATTCATTAAACGTCGTCACATCCTACACTGCTATCTAGCTGATCCTGCATACGGTGAAGGTGTAGCAAAAGCAATGGGTCTTTCATTAGATGGAATGAATCTTTCTAACCCATATGTAAAACAAGAAGTAAAACCAGAAGTAAAACAAGTAGCAAACATTTAATATTCCACTTTATTGATATCCAATATTGCTTGCCGTCACTGGCAAGTAGACAAAAGGTAGCGAGAATTAATTTCTCGATGCCTTTTGTCATTTTTACTCCGTTTAATTGCTAGTTCCTTTGAGTTTTCCCAATAAGCTTTATAACAAGGAGCTATCATGGAAGACTATCTTACACATTTTAATCTTCCTTCGTTCTAAAGCTTTCTCATCTGTCACAAAAACAGATACTGTAATATTCCGTTTACTATTCAGTTGATTGGAGCCAAGTGCCACCACTCGTTCTGGAAGGTATCTCCCCCACTCACTGATAATGTAACACAGTGGAATTCAACGATTAAATTCACCTATAGTTATTGTCTTTTTGATTCGTCAATCCCCCATTATCATATAGGTGTTTTTATTAACATTTATATCTATCGATAAATTCCACAATTTCATATTATTTTCATACTCTAAAAAACGATAAGATATCCTGACATTGTTGATTACTGATACAACAAATTTGGAATGGAGGAAAAGAACGATGTCTATCAGAAAAAAACTCTATATTGGATTTGGTACAATTATTCTTTTACTACTAATTATCTCCTCAATATCCTACTATCAACTGAATAACATCAATAAATTGAATAAAGAATTATTTGAAAATCGCGTTAACAAACTTATCCAAGTCGATAAAATTCTTATCGCTGCTGCTTTGCAAGGAAACTATCTTCGTTCATATATGCTAGAACCAGATGACGTAACAATACAAAAGCTTGAGGAGCAAGAACAAATAATCCAAGCTAAAATAACAGAGCTCGACAAACTATTTACTAGCCAAACGACACAACAGCAAATGGACATTATTAAAACGAACCAAGCCATTTTTGAAAATGCTGCACTAGAGATTATCAATACATATAACCCAGATGATATACAATCTGCTATCGATATTCTTAGTGCAAAAGCACATCCTGCAAGAGAGGCAATTCAACAAGCAATTCACGAGATTGCCATTTATGAAGAGGAACAAATACAATTAGCCCGTGCCGAGTCGTCAAGAGCAGAAGCTGTAAGCTCAAATATCATCCTAATTCTCGCTGCTATTTCTATAATTCTCTCCTTTATAATTACGTTCATTTTGACACGAGCTATTACAATTCCAGTTAATAAACTAGCCACAGCGGCAAATGTAATTGCTACTGGTGATTTACGTCAAGAAAATGTAGAAGTAAAAACAAAAGATGAAATTCGAAATTTGGCTGATTCATTTAATGTCATGAAAACTAATTTGCGCTCACTTATTGATAATGTCGCAAAAAATATTGAGTACACGACTTCTAGCTCTGAAGAATTATCGGCAAGTACAGAGGAAGTTTCTCTTACTTCTAGCGATATTGCAAAACGCATAGAAATCATGGCTGAGGACGGTAACCAAGCCGTAGCTGCTGGACAGGATACCTCTACCGCTATGGACGAAACAGCTCGTGGTGTCCAACGCATCGCTGAAGCAACACAAATGTTACATTCAAAGGCAATTGATACACAAACTGTTGCCGACAACGGCGAAAAAATGTTGCAAACGACTGAAAATCAGATGATGGTTATTCAGCAATCATCAGATAAGACAAACGAACTCATTAAACAGTTAAGTTCACAATCAGCTGAAATTGAAAATATCACGAAGATTATTACCGATATTACCGATCAAACCAACCTACTTGCACTTAATGCAGCCATCGAAGCTGCACGTGCAGGCGAACACGGACAAGGCTTTGCAGTCGTTGCTGATGAGGTACGTCAGCTAGCTGAAGAGTCAAAAATATCCGCCAATCAAATTATCAATTTAACTACAAATATTCAGCAAAACACAAGAGAAGTAGAAAAAGCTGTGAACGTCACAGTACAAAAAGTTGATGAAGGCGTTACATACATTCATAATGCACAAACTGCCTTTAATGAAATAATGGATGCAATTGAACATATGGCATCTGAAATTGAAGACGTTTCAGCTTCCACACAGCAAATTTCTGCCGCTACTGAAGAGGTTGCTGCATCAGTTAATGAAATGTCATCTGTGGCAAAAAATGCGGCACAGCAATCCGAATTGATAGCTGCGGCAATTGAAGAGCAAACATCAATCATTCAAGAGGTTAACGCTGTTGCAAAATCATTAAGTGATGAGGCAACAACCCTTCAAGAAGAGATAAATAAATTTAAAGTCTAATAACCAGCATAAAAAGAATAAGTGTTAGATTGACTGCAATCAATCTAACACTTTTTTGCTATATACGCTGTTATCCGATACGACGAATACTTTTCGCACCGTCTACCGTGCTCTAGTTTCTATTTCTTTATCATTGATACAGTCTGCTACCAGCATCTTTGAACTCTTTTGCCTTTTCCTGCATCCCTTGATGGATAGCTTCTGTCGTATTTAAATCTTTGTCCTTAGCATAGTTTCGAATATCTTGAGAAATTCTCATACTGCAAAACTTAGGACCACACATCGAGCAAAAATGTGCCGTTTTTGCTCCTTCTGCTGGTAAAGTCTCATCGTGATATTCTACAGCTCGCTCTGGATCTAACGATAAATTAAATTGATCGCGCCAACGAAACTCAAAGCGCGCCTTTGAAAGAGCGTCATCTCGCTGCTGTGCACCAGGATGACCTTTAGCCAAATCCGCTGCATGTGCCGCAATTTTATATGTGATAACACCTACACGAACATCTTCTCGATTTGGTAACCCTAAATGTTCCTTCGGTGTTACATAGCACAGCATAGCTGTTCCGAACCAGCCAATCATTGCTGCGCCAATTGCTGATGTAATGTGATCATAGCCAGGAGCAATATCGGTCGTTAGAGGACCCAATGTATAAAATGGTGCTTCTTTACAAACTTCCAATTGCTTGTCCATATTTTCCTTAATAAGATGCATTGGCACATGCCCAGGTCCTTCTACCATCACTTGTACATCGTGCTTCCAGGCAATTTGCGTTAACTCACCTAACGTGTCAAGCTCTGCGAACTGTGCCTCGTCATTGGCATCTGCAATTGAGCCAGGTCGTAAACCATCCCCTAACGAAAAGGCAACATCATACGTTTTCATAATTTCACAAATTTCTTCAAAATGAGTATATAAGAAATTTTCTTGATGATGGAATAGACACCACTGTGCCATAATGGAACCTCCACGCGATACAATGCCGGTTACACGATTAGCTGTAAGCGGTACATAGCGCAGCAACACACCTGCGTGAATCGTGAAGTAATCAACCCCTTGTTCAGCTTGCTCGATTAGCGTGTCACGATACACCTCCCACGTTAAATCCTCAGCAACGCCATTTACCTTTTCAAGTGCCTGATAAATTGGCACTGTTCCAACAGGCACAGCAGCATTACGAATAATCCATTCGCGGGTTGTATGAATGTGCTTACCAGTAGATAAATCCATAATATTATCAGCACCCCATCGTGTTGCCCATGTCATTTTTTCAACTTCCTCAGCGATGGATGAAGTTACAGCTGAATTTCCAATATTGGCGTTAATTTTCACGTGGAAGTTACGGCCAATAATCATCGGTTCCGCCTCCGGATGATTTATATTAGATGGCATTATAGCACGCCCTGCTGCAATTTCTGCACGTACAAATTCTGGTTTTAAATTTTCGCGAATCGCTACAAATTCCATTTCTGGCGTAATAATTCCTTGTCTTGCATAATGCAGCTGTGTCACATTACAGCCTTTTTTCGCACGTAAAGGTTTGCGAGAAAGCTTTGGAAAAACATTTTCCTTTATGCGCGGGTCATCCGCGTTGCGGAATCCATTATCCTCGGGCTTAATGGTACGTCCCTCGTATTCCTCTACATCGCCCCGTTCTTTAATCCACGCACGACGCAAAGCTGGTAAACCTTTTGTAATATCGACTTTGTAAGTTGGATCTGTATAAAGGCCACTCGTATCATAAACTCGTATAGGTGCATTATTCTCTTCACCAAAGCTACCCGTTGTGGGGCTTAGCTTAATTTCACGCATTGGCACTAATATATCTGGACGTGATCCTTCTACATATACTTTTTTACTTCCGTCAAAGCTTGTCATAATGTTCATGTTTTTTTCGCTAACTGTTGTCATTTACTATTCCGCTCCCTTTTACGTAAATTATTAAAAGGACCGAATCTAGCCCACTCCAACAAGTAGCATTACAAATAAAAAGCCGAATCCAAAAAAATATTGGATCCGGCTGTACATGTAAGGTTACATTTATCGCAAAGTTCAAGGAGTGCGAAGTTCATTAACTTTCCCACGCTGGTATGAGCCAGATCAGGTCCAAAGGGTCAAGAAACCTCAATGCGTTTCCCTCTCAGCCCGACTCATCGGACTCCCCTAGTTAAGCTATTCAGTTTGATGCTAGTGTAACAGATATTCCTAATAGATGGAAGTCATTAAGTAAATAGTATTTCTGCCATATAAATTACGATTGTTACTGTAATACAGCTAACAATTGTTGAAAAAAGCACCGTTTGTGCAGCGGTTTCTGACCCTAAATCATATTCTAGGGCTAGACTCGAGCTATTACGCGATGTTGGGAATGCACTTGCAATAAAGAGCGATTGGGCCACAACGCCATCTAAGCCGAGTACAAAAATTATTAGCAATGCAACAGCTGGACCTACTACAAGTCGTGTAAAACAGCTGACAAACACAGTTCTATTGAACATTGATTTAATTTCAAGCTGAGATAGTTGCGCACCGAGCGTAATAAGAGCAACAGCGATAAACCCATCAGCAACGTGGTCAATTGGAATACGGAGAAATTGGGGAATGCCAATATTAAAGAAATTCATTGCCACACCGATAATGAGCGCATGAATAATCGGCATTTTCAAGAAGTCCTTCACAATGGCCATACCTGATTTAGTTGAAGAAATTAAATTATATAAACCATATGTATAGGTCGTTACATTTTGAAAAATAACGAGAATAACTTGAATGGCCACCCCAATTGGTTGTGTCACAAAAATCATTTGCGCCACCGGAATGCCATAGTTACCAGAGTTAATGAGTACAACACTATTTTTAAATACCGCTGCCTCTGTTTTCTTTAAACCTAGCCCCTTCGCTATAAAATGACTAAGCACCATTTGACTCCCAATAAAGAGCACAATAAATAATGCCACTTCACCGAGCACCGATAGTTCCACGTTCGTTTCATATAAATTTACAAATACCGCTGCTGGCATAAAACAATATGTAATAAGCTGGGATAGCGCTTTTAAATTAAATTGAAATTTCCTCTGTAAAAACGCCCCAAGTACAAGCAACACCAAAATTGGCGCAACAATTTTAAAGAAAATCATACCGAGATACATCATGGAGGTGGCCCCCTTTCATCTTTCTATAGTAAAACTGTTCCCAAACTGGGTCAATGCCCTCTCCGCTCTAGCTGTTGACATAAAAAGAGACTGTCCTTGGAAAAGGACAGTCTCAACGTGTCTACAAAAAGCATCAAGAAGTTTTACCGGCGATTTCTCAAAGGTTATCGGCGGTTTCCGAGGGTTTATCGGCGATTCCCAAGGGTTTATCGGCGATTCCCAAGGGTTTACCGGCGATTCCCAAGGGTTTACCGGCGATTCTTCCACGTTTTACGGCGATTCCCTCGAGATATTCACTTTGCTTTCGAGAAAATTCAATAGCTTAATTATGCAAGTTTAAATCGATTCACGACTTCTTGTAGCTCTTTAGAGATTTGATTCATATTATTAATTGATTCTGCAACCTTTTGCATTTCTGCCTGTTGATCCACAGCAGATGCACTTACTTGTTCAGCAGAAGCCGCAGTTTCCTCTGAAACGGCAGAAATACTTTGAATCGCTGTAACTGCCTGATCTTTTTGCTCTAACATTTGTGAAAGATTTGACAATAGGTCATTAATTGCCGTTGCAATAGAATGAGAAAGCCCATTATTATCTTTAAAAGCTAGCTCTGTATTTTGCACTGATTCATTTTGGGCTTGCATCAAATTGGCATTTGAAGCAATAACAGAAACCGTTTGCTTCGCGTCTTCTAGAATGCTAGTCACCGTTTTCTTAATCACTTCTGTTTCGTTTTTAGACTGTTCCGCCAGTTTACGAACTTCTTCTGCTACTACTGCAAAGCCTTTTCCATGCTCTCCTGCACGCGCAGCCTCAATACTTGCATTTAACGCTAGTAGGTTGGTTTGCTCCGTTATCCCTTGAATGGATACAATAATTTGGTTAATATTTCTGATGTTGCTAGATAAAGATTCCATCTGATTTTGAATGCGGACATTCATTTCATTTGTTTCAGCATTTCGATCACGTAAGCTTTCAACTTCTTTCATGCCCTGCTCTGTAGAAGCTTTTGTTTTCATCGACAGCTCATCCATTTGCTTGGAAAGCATTGTAATAGCGTCAATTTGATCGGATAAATCAATCATTCGATAATTTGTTTCTTCCGTATCCTCTGATTGTTTCGAAGCACCTTGCGCAATTTCATTAATAGCTACAGATACTTCCTGATTTGAAGCGACAATTTCATTAAATGCTTCATTGACTTCATCTGATGATTGATTAAGTAATGTTGAAGAATTTAATACCGTATGGATGGCATCATTCGTTTTGTCCAGCATATTATTATAGGCTACTGCAACAGCGCCAATTTCATCTGATTTTATAAATTTTTCATCTATTTTTTTAGTTAAATCGCCTTCTGCAGCCGTTTCAATGGATGCACGTAAAACTTTCAAAGGCTTTAACTGTTTAAAGATAAACATCGCACTGGCAGCAGCCATTAAAACTATCATAATGATTGCAGCTACAATCGTAACGATGAGAACTTTATTATACGTTTCTAATATTTTGGATTTAGGTAAAACTAACTGCACTGACCATACTTCGTCAATGTTTTCTAACATCATTGGAGCAAAAGCGTTGAATGATTCTTCTCCAAGCTGCTTAGAGTCTACATACAGACTATCTAGCACCCCATTGTCCATGGATTGTTTAACACTTGTCCAATCAATAGCATCTTGCATATTCGTCCCGTCTAGCTTTTCGTTAATACTATTTACTGTTAACATACCTTGATTTGTAATAATTCCTGCATAACCACCATCAGGAGTAATGGATTCAGCTAATCCCTTTAAAAAATCAACAGATAAATCTGCCGTTAATACGCCAAAATTTTTACCTGAGGCATTAACTAGAGGTACTGCAATTGTCGTCATTGATATCGTTTTACCATTCACGCTATAATCATACGGCTCTGTAAGCACAGCACGACCTTCTTCTGTTGGTATACGATACCAATCAGCCGCATCCGTTTTGTCAATTCCCTCTATAGCATTAGTAGAAGTCTTGTTTCCATCTTTAGTTAAATAAGGTATGAAGCGATTATTTTGATCTATTAATGCAGTGTCGATAGTTGGTCCAACTTTTACAGCGCCATTATCAAGGACGGCACCTACACCAAGTAAGTCCTCGTTTTTCATTAAATTAGTTTCCAGTATATCCATTACACTTTCTGTTGAGAGCTCGTCATTTTTTTGCATTGCTTCAACAATACGTTTTGTCGTTTGTAATGTATCATTGGCTTTCTTAAACCGTTCGCTCATCTTCGCAGCAGATAATTCTGCGTTTTGAAGCGTTGCATTTTCTGAATCATTGACACTTTGATTATGTAGAATAACACTTGTAACCAATGTATAAGCAATAAATAACACTAAAAATAATCCTAAAATTAAAGAAGAGAGTTTTAAAGCAATACTTTTTGGTTTTTTCATTACAAACACCTCCATTTTTATAAAATAATCATAATGTATGGACCTATGTATCACAACAATAAATAATCTAATTTTACCAAGTCAATTAAAGATTTCTAATAAAATAAGTGATTTTAGGACTAGGATCTAATATCCATCCCCATTTTTACTAAATTTTATTAAAATATGTTATATTAAGTAATAAATGCTATGATCGGAGTGAATAAATTGAAAAATAAAGCACTAACTACTTTAATGGCAACCGCTATTACAGCAACCTTAGTTTGGCCCATCCCAAATGCCAGTGCTACTTCTAGTGAAGTAACTGCAAATCAATCACATTTCAATGATCTTCAAGCAAAAGGGCGAGTAGCTACATCAATACTTTCGGGAGAAAAGTCACTTACCATTACAAATGTGACATCCGATACAGTTCGTACTTCTCTAGGACAATTCAAAATTAGCAATGCACTAAAGCCAATTTTTAAAGCTACGAATCGTCAAGCTTTAATGAATGCTGATGCGACAGTAATTGTTAAAAACGATGAAATTACAAGTATTACTGCACTGACATTAAAAAATGCTGGTACAAACAAAAAAGCTGTAGTTTTTGATGGTGGCGATGCTAAAATTGCCGGAGATGTAACGGTAAATGCTGATTACATTAAAATTTTAAATTTAAATATTGCAAGTGAGCTTACTGTAACGAATCGAGTAAAAAAAGCAATTACAATTGATAACGTTTCCATCGGGGATACTATTACTTTCAAACCTTTAGCCACTAGAAAAATAGAATGGTTATACGCTTCACTAAAAGATATTGAAGCACCTAATATTATCGTACAACGCACTAAGTTAAACATTACTGCCGATAAAATCGTCCCATCTATCAATGTGAAAGACAAAGTTACTTCATTTGAGGTGACGGCTGATGTAAAAAAATTGGTGATTGATGTTGAAAATGATTTTAGCCTATATGGAGAAGGTAAAATTGAAGAAGTGATTGTCAAACATGGAGCGAGAGTTGCTTTAGATTCTGCACATCAAATTAACAAAGTACAGGTGGACGCTAAAAATGCAAAAGTGACCATGCCAATCGTTAACAAGACTGAACTGAGTAAACTAGTTTCTTCTCCTCCATATGTTACTGTATCAATTAATGGTAATGAAATTTTATTTTCTGATAAATGGACAACACAAGCTGAACGTACAGTATTCGAATCTGCCGTAGCCAATGCAAGAACAGTAGCCAATAATACAAATGCATCACAAGAACAGGTGCTTAATGCTATTACGCAGTACAAAAATGCTTTAGCAAATTATCAAGCTGTCCAAAAGGACGGCAAAAAGTATTCTGCTGGCGATAAAACTACGCTTACAACACTTATCAATTCTGTTCAATATGTCACTGTATCTTATAATGGCTATGAGTTAGCTTATAATACACCTTGGACAACGCAAAGTGAGAAAGATACTTTAGTTTCTGCTGTCACATCAGCTCAATACGTCGTAAATAATTACTATTCAACATATACTGATATTTCAAATGCAATTACTAATTTAGAAAATGCCATTTGGAATTATAAAAATGCTTATAAATACAGCAACAACGGATACTATGTTGATAAAACATCGTTAACTTCACTTATTAATTCCATTGCATATGCACAAGTTTCACAATATGGAACTGAAATACCGTATTATCAACAATGGACAACACAAGAAGCCAAAAACATCATAGATTATTCTATTCAACAGGCTTATTACGTCATAAATAACTCCTATGCAACCCAACAAGAAGTGACAAATGCAATTAGTAATTTACAAAGTGCAATCTATTATTATGAGAGTGCAAAAAACTACGGCTCCCAGACTTATTAATTGAAGGGACTCTGCTCTACGTAGAGTCCTCCAGAGTGTTGACAAAATGCATCAAGAAGTTCAAACCCTTGATGCATTTTGTCATTTTTTTATCTTTTTGATGCTCATAAAAAGTAAATTTCTCTACCAATGCTACGTTCAGTTGATTGAAGCGGAGGGCAATGACTCCTTAGGGACGCACAAAACATAAGACGCAACAAACAGCGAGTTAGCAAGGGTTTCGGCTTACGGAGTGCTGAGCGGAAAGCAGCCACCCGTAGTGGAAATCAGCCCGCTCTCTTTATCACTGTAGAAATTTCGGAAGCGCTTCTATTGGTAGTAATGATATATTATACTATAAAAAACCACTGACCTTTTTACCTATTAACCTAAAATATGCATAAAAAATCCTTAAGCTATGATAAAATTAGTATTATTAAAATAGGAGGTTTGCCCGTATGAAACATAAAAAAAGCCTAGCCTTGCTTGCTCTAGTAGCCGTTCCATCACTTATTTATTCAACACCTATAACGTCTGCATCAGCTGCCGATACCTCGACACATGCAAAGACGGCATACATATATAATAATAATTACTACTATAATTCCAACGTGCAGAATGTTATACAGCTTATTTCAAATATTAATGATACATCATTTGCGTTTCAGGCTTACTTAGAGGCTGCCATCAAAGCCTACAATGCATTGACAGAAACTGAAAAACAATATGTTACAAATTACTCGACCTTATCAAATCACCAACAAACAAGAGTAAATTATCGTAGACTAGCTGCTCAAATTGAAGCAAAATTGGCTTCAGTCGATTCTACTTCTGTTAACTATTATCAAAACGTTATTGAAACGAGAGATTGGTACAACACATTAAATGCTGCGCAAAAAACTTTTGTCAGCGCCGAAACACAAAAAATATTGACATCGTCGATTACACCAAATACTTCTATCGATAAAGTTGTAAATAAAATTCAACTATTAAACGCCTCTCGTCTTAGCTTCCATAAAGATGTGGCTGAAGCACGAGCAGAGTATAATGCATTAAGAAAATTCTCAAACGTTTATTTGCCTACTGGTATTGAACAGCTTTTACTAGATGCTGAACACGTCGTTACGATGGATAAGGCCGCTGCAAAAGAAGTCGAAAATGCCATTGCAGCTTTATCGCCGAAAACATCTACAACGCACGATGTACAAGCAGTAAAAACTGCCTTCGAAGCATTAACGCCTGTACAACAACAGCTTGTGCCAAATGTGTGGATATTAGTAGACTATGTAAAAGGAAAATATAAACTACCAGCTAAGGGCAATACGATCAAAACACCAGAATTATCTGATTCTGCTGCAGTACCAGGGAAAAATACGCTGATGTCGAAAAGTCGAAACACATATAAAGCAAAAATCAATGTTGCTGATTCTGAAAATGACAATGAACGCTTTGTATTAACAACAAAGGCAAATATGGTTGTTATCATTCCACCATTGAATACGCTCGTTAATGAAGATTTTGGCGTAATGGACATTCAGCTTACAAGAAATTTAAATCGCATTACGTTCCAAGCGGTATTAAATAAAATGCCTGCTAAATTCGAAGCAAATATCGAAATCATTTTAGAAAATTTACCAGAGAATTCTTCTATCGTTCAAATCAATGATTTTGGAGACCACGAGCCTGTGTCCTATACAGTCAATGGCAATCAATATATCATTGAAACGCAAACATCTGGTACATTCCAAATTGTTAGAAATTAAATAAATTCCCACACCTTGATTCCAGTCAGTCATTAATGGGTGTGGGATTTTTTCTTTTGTCCATATAAAAAAGACACTAGCCATTATAAATGGCTAGTGTCTCATCCTATAGGTAAACTCGGAGTTTTTCGAGTTTGTCTATAGTCCCTTTTTTATTTAAAACTAATAGAGGGGATGTCTACTGCCGTTGATTTCCGCTACGGGCGGGCGCTTTCCGCGGGCACATCGTCAGTCGCAACCCTCGCTAACGCCCTTTCTGTTGCGTCTTACGTTTTGTGCATTCTGAGCAGAAGTCGCCCGCCCTCCACTCCAATCAACTTCAAACAGCTTTATAGAGAGGGGATGCTCGAAAAGTATGGCAAGACGAAAGTAAGAACCCATTTTTTACAATAAAAATAACAAAAGGGATTAAGATTTTTATTCTTAATCCCTTTTGTCGACAAGCTGAGACACTAGCCATTATAAATTGCTAGTGTCTTTCTATTGATTTATTGTGTTCTAGACTGAATTAATACGTAATTTAATGCAGCTGGATCTTTTGAAGCTTTTGCGTACACAATATTTCCATATTTATCTTTCGTGAACAGATAAATTCGCTGATCTTTTTGGAATATGTTTGTTTTACTTGAACTACCTCCAGTTTGGATTGCTGTAAAGGTCTCTGCCATACTTGCATCGGAAGGTGCTGTAATCTTACCTTTACCGTAAGAAACAATCGCTCCACCAGGAATATACGTAAAGTTATTACTATCTGCATTGGCAATAATACTTTCAATATTATCAAGTGATAGATCATATCCGTCGTTCAGTACTGCGTAGTAATAGTGCTGATCCCATGTAATATCAGCGTTCAGATTCGCAACAACTTGAACCTTCTTAGAAATACTTAAATTGCTTGGGAATTCCGTATCTGGTAATAATGTCGCAGAAGTAATTGTATTCTCTTTTGTTGGATATTTGTACTCTGCTCTATCTTTACTAAATGTCCAGCCGCCTTTATCTTTTGCGGTAGCATTTACGCTGATGTCAAAGCTTTGTTTTACTTCATTAGCAAACTTGATAATTAGCTTACGAGATTCCCAATCCCTTGTGCCTGTAATATCAAGCCAGCTTGATGTGTAGGTCGGTGTAATAGCTGTTGTAGTACCTGGCTCAACTAATGTAAAGTCAAATCCTGTATCGATGGCCTCTGAAAATGTCACTTCAAATGTTTTACCATCAAGTCGTTTAAAGATTGGATCTTGAACTTTTGGCGGTGTTCCATCTGCAAAGAATGTGTATTTCATCACACCATTAGGTAAGGCTATTGTTTTATTTTGCTTCTCATCAAATGTATAAACTTTTGATTCTGTCCCTTTTTGTAGCATCGTTACGTTATTATAACGATCCTTTACAACAACATATAGCTCATACTGTTGATGTGGCGCAAGTGTTAAAGAAATCTCATTTGTATCTTTACGCATGCTGCTCGTCATTCCTTTAGCCATTACTTCTTCAGGAGTTGTTGGTCCAGGTGTTGAGTCGCCTACATTTCGAAGAACGTAGTAATACGAACCGTCCTCGTCTGACATAAATTTGAAGGTTGCTTTTCGATCCCCTTCTAATATTTTAATGGACGTATTGTCGATAACTGGTGGCGTACGGTCATCAATAACATGTTTTGTTTGAATATCCGAGACATTCCCTGAACGATCTCGCAATACCATATAAATCGAATAGCTCTTAAATGGATTTAAAGGCGGATCCGTATTAGGTAACGGAATTGTCACCTTTTGTTTTCCTAACTGTGCTGGCTTATTACCGCCACTACCGATAATCGGTATGTCCTTGCCTCCTACATTAAATTCTTTTGAATTTAATTGCACAGCTTCGATTAATCGTAAACGATCATCACGTGTTAAATTTAAATCTGATTCCATAATTAAATAATGATATGTTCCTGCTTTTGTTGCATTGAATTCGACAAGTGTCTGATCTTTAGCATTATTAATAGCAGGTTCACCGATAATCGTTAAATATGGCCACTCACCATCTCTATGAATATACTCTGCTGTATTACGCGGAACACTATTCACTGGTGCATTGTTAATATTCTCGAATTGATTATCAGCTAAATCTTTTACGTTTGGAGAAATCGTTACGACCAAGTTATCTCCATTAACAAAACCTGTTAAAGATGGGATTGTGAAAGTTAATCTTTTTTGAGCTTTATTGTATACTACTTTTTCAGGGCGAATCGGTTTTTGTAAACCTTGGTTAACAATACCTGTCCCTGTCAGTTCATAGTTTTCCACTTTCTCAGCTGAAGTTAGATCTAGTTCTTCACTTACTGTTACATAAAATTCATTTTTAATTTCATCTTGTAAAACGAGTTCTCCGCCAACAATGTATGGAGGAATATTATCTAAAGCGCCTGTTTTGAACTCTTTAATCGCTTCTTTTGGAATTGGGTCAACTGAATAATTGCCTGACTCATCTTTCATTACTACATAAAGTTGATACGATTCTTCAGGGTCTAAACCTGTCAGTAATCCGTCAACTTTCAGTTTACCAGCAACAGCCTTCCCCTTACCTGTTGGTTTAGCAACAATATCTGCTGTTGTTGGATCTGCGGCAGTTGTTTTTTTACGCACATAATAGTAGTATTCTCCAGGTTCACTCGCATTAAATGTAAATTCTGCACGTGTCCCACCATGTAGAGGGTTTACTGCTAGCGATTTTACGACTGGTGGTGATGAATCTTTCATTTGGAATGACTGCGATTTAATATCCGACGTATTTTTCGCTCCATCTACTACCATTACATAAACAACATATTCTTTTTTCTCGCCTAAATTAGTTACTTTAAACGTGTTTTTGCCATTGACGGCTGCAGCTGTGCCACTTGCTACATTATCTGTAGATATACGATTGACCATCTCTCGTTTTGTTGGTGCTTCCCCATTTTTTTCACGAACGATATAGTAATACGTTCCCACTTTATCTGATGTAAAGTCTACTTGAACATCACTACCATTCAATACGCTTACATTTGTAATATCGATTAACGGCTTTGTTTTATCTGCTGGCTTTTGATTGTCAATATCATCTTTATCGATTGGTTTACCATCTGGGTCTGTAATATTTCCTATGTTATCTTTATCATCTAAGAAATCATCGAAAATATTATTTGGTCCTTCGTCTTTTGGAAGAATCACTTTGTCGATATATGTGTAGTCACCAATATCAATCCAGCCATATGCATTATCTACATAAAGCGTACCTACACGACCATCTATATAAAGTTCTAAATCGGTATAGCTATTGTAATTAATCCAGTCGATATTGCTCGTTCCATATATCGTTAGCTTTGTTTCTGTATCCAAATTCAGCGTACCGATATTGCCTTGAATCTCAAATTCACGTACATTTCCGATAATATCTACACGTGGTAGCTTTTTATTTGTTTCAATTTTTGTACCACTTTGAGACACAACTAGTCTTGATACAGTACTATTGTAAAATTCAATATGCTTTTCGACATTTTTCATCGTTACTTGATCTTTTGACCAGTTTTCAAAAGGTTTGTTTTTATCTGGATTTTGATTTGAATCCGTCCAGTTTTGAAGATCGCTCGAAGAGTTACTATTCGATGAGCTTTCTCCTTCTTGCTTATCAGGATTAGACCAGTTGATAAATGAAAAATTATTGCTAGCTACACGGCCAATTGCTAATGGCTTATAGTAAGAAACATCTAAATGTAACGGGGGGCGTACCGTTTCGTTGACTAACATTGTGCCTGTTAATGTTACATTAGCAAATTCAATATAATTCCCATTTACAACGATTGTGCCACCAAAAGATTTATAGTCACCATCAAAATGTAAAAATCGTGAACTCGTACCACTTGCATTCAACGTTAACTTTGCGACAGAATAAAGTGTTTTTCCTGAGAGGTCACCCTCAATAAATGCACCTTTTAGTGCATCTGCATTATATTCATTGAAAATATGTGAAAGGCTTTCTGGTACTGTATACGGTTCAGCATTTATGTAAACAATATCATCCTCAACACCAGTAATCTTATATGTTGATGCATTGCTTTTTTTCTCTTGTGAACGAACTATAAAGGAAGCAATTTGTCCCCGTGTTACCGCATTGAATGGAGAGAATGTGACAGGTGTTGTGCCTTCTGTAATTTGTAAATCTACTAAAGTTTGAATATAGTAGGCATTACTCGTTTGGCTATTTACATCTTGGAAGCTATGATTAAAATTCGATGCTACTTCGAATTTAAAGCCCAGCACTAAAATTTTGGCTAACTGTCCTCGCGTAATAACTTCATTTGGCATGAATGACCCACTTGCATAACCAGACATAATCCCTGCATTTTGCAATGCTGCTACATACTTATAATATTCATTGCTCTTTGGAACATCTTTAAAATAGGGATCTTGTACATTTTTTAAATCTAGCTTTAAAACTGTTGCCAGCATTTTTGCTGCTTGACCACGCGTTACATTTTGATTTGGTCGAAACGTTTTATCTGCAAACCCACTAATTGCACCTTGAGAGTATAATTTTAAAATATTGTCATAGTGACTTGAATATTGATTAATATCTACAAATGGTGAAGTAGCTGCTGCTACTTTTTGTGGTGGTGGTACGACAACAGCAATCCCGCTAGTAGCAAAAACAGTTGCAATAAGTGCTTTGTTCACTTTTTGGATTTTTGTTTTATCCATCTCACTCTTCCTTTCACATATAATTAATACGTAAAAATATCATTTTCATCATACCCTTTATATCGACAGGTAGATAGAGAACCTTCATAGTATTTCTAAAATAATGGAAGAAAGTCAGATACAAAATAAAAAAGCCAAGAAGCATCGGTGCTTTCTTGGCTTTCCCAAAATATAGGCATACATCATATCATACTTGTTCTGTCATAAGGGAAAGGGGGATAACCTTAAGTCTTGCCAAGTTGATCGAGAGATGTGTCCCGAGTTTACGTATTATTTACATCAATAGCTTGCCCAAATTATTGTTCTATTATTCAAATACCCGTAATCTTAAAAGGTAAACATGTTTATGATTAGATTTTTTAATTTACGAAAGTTCTATCGGCGATTTATGGGCTCTTGCAGGCGATTATGTAATTTTATCGGCGATTTCCTCGAGGTTATCGGCGATACACCCACTTCTATTGATATTTCGCCATTAATACCCATCTAATTTATAAATATTTTTACTTTTATTGTTATTGCAACATATAATTTTCTGATAAATTAATTTATAATGAAAATTAACATAGGCAATCTAACGCATCTTCTGTTATAATACTGAATAAAATAAACACAATCTGTATTAATACAGAATTTTATAAAACACGCTTTTCGCACTATGGGGATAATGAGAAAAGCGCTACTAATGCTTCTTAAAAGACTGCATTGTAGCCTACACAAAAAGGGGTTGGAAGATTTGGGTATTTTAAAGGGGTTAAAAATTCTCGATTTTTCTGCATTACTACCAGGGCCTATGGCAACGATGATTTTTGCCGACCTAGGTGCGGAGGTCATCCATGTGGAATCCTCCAAACGCGTAGATTTAACGCGAATTATGCCTCCTTATGATGAAGATCATGAGGCATATATTCATCAGCACTTGAATCGTTCCAAAAAGTCACTTACTTTAAATTTGAAATCGCCAGAGGCAGTTGAAATTGTAAAGTCACTTATACAAGAGTACGACGTAATTATTGAAGGTTTTCGACCAGGGGTCATGCAACGGCTCGGTATTGGCTACGAAGAACTAAAAGAAGTAAATCCTAAACTGATATATTGTGCTATTACAGGCTATGGCCAAACTGGACCATATAGCAACCGACCCGGCCATGATAATAATTATCTGGCATTAGCTGGTGTTCTCGACTATTCTCGTCATAAAGACAAAAAACCTGTCTCCATGGGGGTTCAGCTTGCAGATATTGCTGGTGGTACGATGCACGCTGCTATAGGGGTACTTGCTGCAGCACTACACCGAGAAAAAACAGGAGAAGGTCAGTATGTCGATATTAGCATGACCGATGCCGTTTTCTCACTTAATGCAATGTATGGCTCTGCCTATATTGGCGGTGGCCGTGTGCCTCAGCCTGAGCAAGAAATTTTAAACGGTGGTAGCTACTATGATTTTTACAAAACGAAGGATGGGCGATTTTTCTCAGTGGGCAGTCTAGAGCCACAGTTTCGTAGGCTACTATGTGAAGCCCTTGATATTCCAGAACTTATTGATAATACATTCAATGATTCCTACTATACTCAAATTCGATTTAAAGAGGCAGTGCATGATGCCTTTTTATCGAAAACCTACAACGAATGGCTCGAAGTCTTTAACGAAAATTTCGAAGGTTGTGTCGAACCGGTGTTAACTTTTCCAGAAGCGTGTGAACATCCACAATTACAAGCTCGTGGGATGATTGTGGAAATTCCGAAAAATGATGGTACAACGCAAAAACAAATTGCATCTGCCTTTAAATTTGATGGAGCCAATCCAACGTACAAGCATGTTGGCGCAAAGCTAGGGGAGCATAACGAAGAAGTATTGTCAGCACTTGGCTATAGTTCGGAACAAATCATTGCACTTCAAGAAAAAGGGGTTTTAGAATAATAAAACGTGTTGGCATAAAGGGCAGGTGCCAGGCACTCAAACAATTCTGAAATCAACAGTAATAGTCATCAATATTTATTTTTAAAGCAAGAGTGTCCCATGAAGTCATTTTTTGACTTCATGGGACACTCTTTTTATCTGTTATACATACGCACTAATAAATACTCGCAATTGGTTGAAATGCTCCTCGACGAGTAAATATTTTTTATATACCTCTATTAATTTCTCAAATAACTCAAACTGCTCAGTGACAAAAAGGATTTTTAAAATATTAATCATATGCATGGAAGCGCTCTGTGCTACTAAAAAATAAGGAGCATCTGGCTGGCGATAATGTTGGCGCCATTCTTCCACTGACAGACCAATATGCTGTAACGAATTATTTACTTGAAGCGCGATATCTTGCTGCATCGATGCCTCAATGGCAATTAATTGCTCATTACTGTAGTTTTGCTGTACTAATGCTGCATTTATTTTTTTATTGGATGCGAGGCCATGTTCCTTTAATAGCACTAACCCCTCTTGGTACCGTTCCAATCTGACATAAGTATCTAATAATACTGCATACAGATTTTCTAAGTAATTCAAATTATAATTTTTTATTATGGCAGGTGGCGTTGGTTTTCGATTTGGGAGTAAGTCCTTGTACTCCAACAAAATCTCAATGGCATAATTGTTAAGTCGTTCATCTTCTAATAGATATTCACCATAATGAAGTACATTTTCATAATCGCTTTCTTGATGGGCTATATGCAATAAAATATATGCAATCAAAACCTTTTCTTTCTCTGTTAAGGCATACATAGAGTAACGCCAATCAGCCTCAAAGGAAGTAATCAATTCTTTAATACATTGATACTGCCCCTCTGACAAACGGTAGTGTGTGACAATTTGATATAGACGAAGCTGTTTTTTCGCTAAACAAGACAAATTGCATTTATCCACATAAGTTATACACTTATCCAGATTTTTTCTGTAATTATACACAGAGTTATCCACATGTGCATAAGTAATTGTTGACGATTGTTCAAAATGACCCATTATTTCATGGATAAATGTGAATTGTTCTAAAGGTTTGTGGATAAGCAGTGAATAAACTTTTTTCATAAAAAGCCAGTGCCAAAACAAAGCCTCTTCTTTATAAATCATATGCACAAAATAGTCATCTTCAAATTTATATAAATATATAGTTTTTAAATCATTTTCAGGTAACTTGACTTGCCATCTCTTTCCGAACACAAGCCAAACTAACCGCTCCAAATCCATTGTATGCTGGGCAAAAAGCTGCTCAAAAAAAGCTTGCTTCCCTTTTTGGGTATAAAAAAAAGCATTAAGTCGGTCGTTCACATATTTTGTATCTAGGCCATGCTTGTTGAAAAATAGTTGCAACTCCGTAGATACACGTCCCCAATATTTTCGAGCTGTCGAAAAGGCAATGTTCATCGCCGCCTCTTTATTTACTAAAAATAATTGCGGTGATAATGCAGTACCTAATATTTTGGGATCCTCGTGTGGAGTGACCTCAGCCTCCGCCCATTTTGAAAGTAATTTTTCAGCGCCATTTTCACCACTTTGTCTATATGTTATGAATAATTGCTCATCACAGTCCAGCAGCATACAACCAGAGCCCCCTATCAATTTCATGCAACAAAGATCTTCCCCTAACATGCAAAAATATGTTTCTCAAATATTTCAACACTCTTTCTCCAATATAACAAATCCTATCCAACATATGCTAAAAATTTCCGAATATGCACAAATAAAAGAGCTAAAGTGTTCATCCCAAACACTTTAGCTCTACTTAGAGCAACATTGAAATTTTCACGAAGCTCGTAAAATTTTAAACAAAAACAAACGAGCTCATCTGATAGTTGCCCTTAAGTTGGTAGCCCAGTGCATTGTCTCAGATGGCTCTTTGCCCGACGCTAATCTATGTCAGCGTCATACTCATTTACATACTTAAGTATCCACTGTTCTCAAGAACAGCTAACATTACCAATACAGTAGACGGACCAAAAACTAAATAGTTACACGAAATTGGTGCAAAATTTTATTTTTTTAACGGCTCACCAAAATTGTGGGTATTTTCTAGTCTGACGTAAATTATTTATGAGTAATCCAAAGATGACAATAATTACTGCACCTATTAATACCGGCATTAATAAATAGCCCCAGCTATAGCCTCCTAAAATAATGATAATCGGATTCGCTCCCGCTGGTGGATGGATAACACCAAAAAGCGCCATGAAAAAAATCGTTAAACCGACACCAAGGCTGATTGAAAAGATGCTCGATCCTAATAATGAATACATTGTCAATCCGATAAAGGCTGAAATCAAATGTCCTCCAATAATATTACGGGGTTGCGACAATGGCGCATTCCATACAACAAATACGAGTACACAGCTACCCCCAAGTGATGCCATTAACCATGGTGCCCCTGTATAGTTTGTTAAACAAAGCAATACAAAGATACAAAGTAAGCCACCAACTGCACCTGTTATTGCATCGGCAAAATTAGTTCTTGAAGGGGCATGTCCCCCTCCACTCATTTTAGCTATGTATGCTTTTAGTCGATGATTTTTTGCTTCTTTTTCTTGCAAACGTATGAAATCTGCCATATTCACCATCCTTGTAATCAAAAGTCAAAATTATATCAAACGTAATTATATATAGATAGATTTAGAAGCTTTTACTATTATATCAGCTAACAACGAGAATTCAATTTTACTTTATATTTTTACAATGATGAGAAGTGACAACAGCAAAGCACGAGACCAATGTACTCTTTCATTACACTGGCTCGTGCCTTGTTTTCTTGATTTGTCGATATATCGATACGTTTTTCTAGCAGAGCTAAATTTTAATCATACTGCTTTTTAATAGGTTTATAAATTCGCGCTTTTTTTAGCACAGTCTTTGGAACTTGGAAAGTTGCAGTAACGACACCAGGATGGCGTCCGATTTCAATGGATCCTGTAATTGTTGCGCGATTCATCACTTCTGGCTCACTCATCTCAAATAGTTTTGCTGCTCGACTAATTGCATTATCTGTCGCCTCATTTAATGTTGTACCTGTACCTACTACAGACACAGGGAACGCTTCTTCTACTTGTTTCACTCCAAATTCCTCTGCTAGTTCGCGAGCTCGGCGTTTTTCTTCCTTAGAAAAAGGTTTTGCTGTATATGGGAGATCCTCTTCATTTGGTAACAAAATCGGACCTTCAAGCGCTACTTTTTTCAAAACACTTACCTGCAGTTGTACAATTCCCGCGACATCTGTTGTATGCCCAGCAATTTCACCGTCACCCTGCATCGCATGCATATCGCCAATATACACACCACCGCCAGGTACCTTAACAGGACAAATAATTGTAGCACCTTCGCGAACACGGCTAATATCCATATGTCCATCTGTACGATGTGCGTCTAGCTCCGCTTCAGTAAATGCATATTCATGCGGCGCTCCTATTAAAAACGAACCAAAATCACCTGCATTATGTGAGTCTGGCATTGCCTTCGAAGGCGTCGTTCCAAGCTGACCTAAAAAAGGTCGCATTCTTGCCATTACACCAATTAAATCGCTCGGAGCCAAAGCTACGACCGGATTTTGCACTGAATTTTCAGGTGTGCGCATATAATTTTTTGCTTCTAACGCAATACGTCGAGCACCTTCGCGTCCAACAGTTAAACCGATATTACCTTTTTGGTCTAATGCCATAGTATAACCATTTGTCATTTTAAAAGGCGCAGTTTCTGTATCACATGTGGAACAGCGTATTGCTTGCGGTCCTATACCAGTCACTACTGTACTTGGATGTAATTTGCCACAGCCAGGGCATTTTACTGATACAAATGGATCTCCGATGAAGCGGTCAGGTATTGCCTCATCATGCCCAGATGCCGTCGCGAGGGATGTGACCTGAATGGATTTGATTGTAATAACAATGGCATCACCTACTTCAGCACCTTCTACAAAAACAGGCTTCGTTACCTCGTGTCCACCACGAATTGTTGGCGTAAGCATTGGTCCCCAACATCCAGGCGTTGTATTGGCAATAATTGTTCCTCCATTTTTAACAGGGCCAAGCATTTTTTGCTGTGGATCTAAAATACCATCTATGAACTCATTGACAAACAATGTTTCCACTGCTTCGAGCTGCTGTACACTTTCTTCATTTTCTGGTTGTTTAGCTTTTTCATGCATTTGTAATTCCGTAATCATGTTTTTCCACTCTCCCAATCCAAAAAATATTTTATGTATCTACACAAGTGTAAAAGAGAGCTCTCCACTCATGAGTAGAGAGCCATTATTAATAATTTATTCATGTACAAATCTAAAATATGTGTAAATCTTAGCATCATGATGAAGCCATCTCTTTCGTTTATCTCCATTTTGCTTTGTATTTACGAACAACTTGGTAATCGATGTCGATTGAAAGCTACACATCACCGCTTATAAAATTAATTTCGACATAGAGGTCATTAGTTCCTGCTATTTCGATTAAAACCTTGCCAATTTTACACAATGCATAGCGGTACTATCGGAGCAAATGTTTTTTTGCACAATGTCTCCATCGAATGTAGGCTTTTTGGCGCTATCGACGTTTGCCGGCGAAAACTCAATATACAGAATTGCTGTTTCTCATTCATCGAGCTTCGTCTTTTCCATTACTTTCATTTATAATAAGGCTGATAAATAAGAAATGACTGCCAACCTTAAAGGAAAGGGCGTATGAACTTTGACAGAACCAACTATTTTAATTGTAGAAGATGAAGCTGATTTAGCCAATTTGCTAAAAGTTAGTCTTCAAAAAGAGGGCTATAAGCTTATCCATACATCAGACTCTATTGAAAAAGCTTGGGCGAGCTTTCAACAGATAAAACCCGATATCGTGCTACTTGATGTTATGCTTCCAGACGGTGAAGGCTATGATTTATGCCGACGTATTCGTGAAGTATCACATATTCCAGTTCTCTTCTTGTCAGCAAAAAACGAGGAAATTGATAAAATTTTAGGGCTCGCCATTGGCGGTGACGATTATATTACCAAGCCTTTTAGCCCTAAAGAAGTTGCCTATCGTGTAAAGGCGCATCTGCGTCGTGCCGGCTATCAAATACAGGAAGCACCGACAACTACCACAATGAAGACGATACAGGTTGGGCCATTTGTGCTCAATAGCGATGAAACCGAAGTACATAAAGATGGTACTTTATTAGAGTTAACAGCTAAGGAGATTGGATTGATGGCTTGCTTTATGCATAATCCAAACCGTATTTTAAGTAAGGAGACATTATTCGAACGTGTCTGGAGTGAGGATTTTTTTGGCTCAGACAATACGGTCATGGTGCATATTCGTCGTCTTCGTGAAAAAATTGAACATGACCCATCTAAACCTATTTATATTACAACGGTCAAAGGGCTAGGCTATAAATTGGTCGTGCCAAAAGAGCCACAAACATGAAATGGCGATTAACTGCTCGTTTTTTACTATCCATATTGTCTATTGTAATCATTGTTATCTTCGTCAATACTGCCATTTTTATTGGGTTAATGGTGTATCAGCAATTCAACAAATTTAATGATGCTACTGCAGATACAGAGGAAATCTTTGTGCGTGAATTTCAGCAGTATATTGACGTAAACGGTGGTCAACCTTCCGTAAGTAAGGATGGGCTACAACAATTACATCAAAGAAATGCTTGGATTCAACTGCTTGATGCAAATGGACAAGTTATCGATGCTTATTTTGCACCAGAAAACGCACTTTCCCATTATGCCCCCATTGATTTAATTCAAGTTTACAAATATGAGGAATACGAAGCTGGTACAACGGTTTATGCGGGAAGTAAAGATAGCATTAGCTATTTAATTGGCATTAAAGGTAGTGGTGTTTCAAGGTTAGTTGTTCACCTTTCGGCCGCATCTACACTACAACTTATCGGAAAGTATGGATTGCTAATCGTTATTGCGGATTTACTAGTCGCGACACTTGTCGGTTGGCTATTTGGTCGTACATTAACGAAGCCTCTTTACGCAATGATAGAACGTATTCAGCATTTAAAAAATCATAAACATATGCCAATAAAAGTACCAAAAGGTCTCTATCGACCTGTATTTGAAAATTTAAGTGAAGTATCAAGCGAGTTGGCCGCTCACGAGCAAGAACGCAAACGACTAGAGATGATGCGTGAGGAATGGATTAGCAACGTTTCACACGATATGAAGACGCCACTTGCCTCCATTCGTGGTTATGCTGAGTTACTAAATGAGCGGGGCTTATCACTAAATGAGCAAACAGAATACGCACAAATTATTGAAAAACAGTCATTGCATATGCAAGATTTACTCGATGATTTAAATTTAACAATGCGGCTAAGACACCAGCAGCTTCCTCTGACTTTAACTGAGTTGAATATCGTCCAGTTTATGCGTGAAATTGTCATCGACACACTAAATACGCCACCTTATGAACAAGCAAATATTGATTTTGATGCAACTGCAGATGTCATTGTCCATTCTATTGACGAGCATTTTATGCGCCGTGCTGTTGTAAACTTTTTATATAATGCAATACTTCATAATCCTCCTGACGTATGTGTTCACGTATTGGTAGATGCTAACACCATCACAATAGCTGATAATGGTCATGGTATAAGCGTTGAAGACCTTACGCATATTTTTGAGCGTTACTACCGCGGAACAAATACTGAGCAAAAGCAGGGTACTGGGCTTGGTACAGCTATTGCGCGAGATATTATTGAAGCTCACGGTGGAACGGTGTCCATCACATCTGAGGAACAAAAAGGGACAACTATCACTATTCAATTGCATAAAGTGAGCGAAAAATAAAAAGGAGCGGTCCATTTATTATGGACTGCTCCTCTTATATTTTTATTTCATTTGTGCTTGTACCTTTGCAGGCATTTCATCAAATTGTATTTCATCATAAGACGTTACTTCATTTTCTTTTTTCACATAAAGCTTTAAATATGCATCTAGGCGTAAATTTTTTTGAGCAGAAAATTTCAACGTCATTTCTTCACCAGTTTCTTTAAATGCCGGTAGCTCATACCAATACGTTTGGATAATTCGCCCATCATTTGCCTTATATTCCTCAACTTCCCCATCGGCAGTTATATGCACATAGTAAGTGTCTTTATTTAAACGATTAAAATCTACTGTCATGAGTACGCCAAGACCTGCTACAAACAATATAAACAATGCTCCAATACTTATAAACATCTTTTTCATATTAATTCCCCTGTCTCACAATTTTATAAAACGACCGTACAGTAAAGAGATAATACAAGCCGTAAATGACTGAATATGCAACCATCCATAATATAACGGACTTCGTTATATCCATATTAAATAATTGTGAAAATGCTAGAAGCGCGAAAGCACTGTGTACGATGCCGACAACAAGAGGTGCACTAAATATGACCGCAACCTGTCCTGCAACTGTCTTCAATATTTGCCTGCTATTCACACCAATTTTATTTAATACAGCATACTTCGCCTGATCTTCTTCTGCTTCTGTTAACACTTTAAAATAAATAATACTTCCTGTAGCTGCTAAAAATACTAACCCTAAAAAGCTTCCTACAAACAGTAATGAGCCTACAGTACCTAGGCTATCCTCATAGCTTTGAGGAACGCTTGAAAACCATTCTTGTTGCTCAGTAGATAGCTGCTCATATATTTGTTTAGATACATTTTGCTGCTTTAAATCATTGTCCATGCCAACAGCCTGCATTGTCACACCTTCCGCATTTGTTGCATCAAATACTTGATCGTTTACGACAATCACCGTGCCAGCTGGAATAAAGTTTAGCACACTATCTGTATACATTTTGTCGATATGAAAAGATTCCCCGCTCTGCAATTTAAAGTTTTCACCCGTAAAGTCATGTGAAAAACGTTCATCAAAGTTAACATCTAGTAGTACAGCTGAACCGTCTGCAATATGCAGCTCACGATTTGTCCCCTGTAATGTGGCTAAACGATTGTAATCAGATTCCTTCAATAATGTATATTCAAAAAAAGCAAATTCATTATCGACGCGCAAATTTTTTGCATGAATTGATTCATTGTACAATACGTTCTGTTGGTCAAATTCAACAGCTTCACCTTTCCACATAAATGTGTTTGGCAACACGTGGCGCACCGTTGCTTCTATATTGTAGTACATGCCAAATACGCCACCACCGGCAGTAATCGTTGTTGCGCTTAAAATCGCGATGATGGACAACGATTTGGCATTTGCTCGTATTCGGTATAATAGCTGTGAAACGCCAATTAAATTCAAGCCTCTCCAAGACCAAGATGTTGCCTTTTTCAAAGCTGTCAGTACGAAAACGCTTACGCTATGGAACAGTAGATATGTCCCCGCTATTGTTACACCTATTACTAAAAGTGGTGTCCCAAGGATTGTAAACAGCTTCCAAATAGGACTTGTGAAAATATCAGAAGACGCCGTGTAATAGCCAAATGCAATAAGTGCTGTCCCTACAATTGCCGCTAAAAACGATGCACGTGGAATTTTCTCTCCCTGTTTCTCTGCATGGAACAAATCAATCAATTTAAATTGATAAATAACGCGGTAGCCCTGTAAAGATGTAAATAGGAATAGGACGGCAAAGATGCCTGCTGTTTGAAGCACTGCTTCAGGGGTGAATGTTAAATTCGCCACGACTTGATAGCCCATCAGTCGTACTAAAATTGTTAATAACACCTTCGACATAAAAAACCCTATTACTATACCTAAAATGAGTGATACGAGCCCAATAACTAAATTCTCAAAAAAGAGCATTAGGCCTATTTTTTGTTTACGTACACCTAGTAGCGAGTAGAGTGCTACTTCTTTTTTTCGCTTCTTCATAAAAAATGAATTAGAATACGCGATAAATATTACTATGAAAAATAATAGTACAATTGCCGATCCACTCATTAGTCCTTTAATTTGCTGCGACATACCTGTTGAGCTTGCAAGATCGTCATTGTATTTTAACGTGACAAATGTAAAGTAAATTACGATGCTAAATACCATTGAGGCGATGTATAAAAAATAATTCGACAAATTACGCTGAATATTTTTACGCGCCAAACTAAATAACGTCATTTACTCCACCTCCGATGCCTGCAAGCACCTGTAATATTTCCTGGAAAAACTGTTTTCTCGTCTGTACCCCACGATGAATTTCCTTGGAAAGCTTGCCGTCCTGAATAAAGAGAATACGCTGACAGAAGCTCGCCGCAAATGCGTCATGCGTGACCATCATAATCGTTGCGGCATGAGATTGATTCAAATCACTTAAACTTTCGAGTAAATCTGTTGCAGATTTTGAATCGAGTGCGCCTGTTGGCTCATCGGCAAAAATAAGCTTCGGCGCTGTGACTAACGCACGTGATGATGCTGTTCTTTGCTTTTGACCACCTGAAATTTGATAAGGGTATTTATCTAGTAAATCACTAATGCCAAACAACTGTGCAATACGTTCTACTCTTACAGCAATTTCCTTCTGTGGCACCTTTGCAATGGCAAGTGGTAGTACTATATTTTCGCGAACTGTTAATGAATCAAGCAAATTATAATCTTGGAAGATAAACCCTAAGTTATCACGACGAAAATCTGCTAACTGGGTATCTTTCATATGTGCTAAATTTGTATTTTCTATTACAATATCGCCTGTTGTTGGCGTATCAATTGTCGCTAAAACATTTAAGAGCGTTGATTTCCCTGCCCCTGAAGGCCCCATAACACCGACAAACTGACCTTGTTCTACCTCGAATGTTATATTTTCAAGCGCTGTAAATGTATTCGCGCCTTTGCCGTATGTTTTTCCTACATTTTGTACTTTTAATAATGGCGTCATATACGCTCACCTCTTTCTGTTTACAGTATACGACCCTAAACTTACAGCAAAATTGTCGCAAGCTTACAACAACCTTAAATCAAAAAAAGCATGCACTTCATGTGCATGCTTCAAACTAGACAAAAGGTATCAAAAAGTTTTGCTTAATACCTTTTGTCGTTTTGATTTTATTGGTTTTGGATGGTGTAATATGCGAAGTCTATACCAACTTATTCAGTTGATTGGAGCGAGGGCGGGTGACTCCAGCGGGAACAGCACAGCACGTAAAACGCAACAAACCGCGCGTTAGCGAGGGTTGCGGCTTACGGTGTGCCCGCGGAAAGCGCCCGCCCGTAGCGGAAATCAACGGCGACAGTAGTCATCTATTATATTTTCCCCTTCATGCTCTAAGCTAGTACGTTTTTAATATCTTCCTCAATGCTACTTGGCTTATCCGCAGAGCCGTAGCGTTTGATAATTTCTCCGTTACGGTCTACTAAAAACTTTGTAAAATTCCATTTTACACTGCTACCAAGGAAGCCTTTAGAATGAGTTGTTAAATAGTTATAAACAGGATGTGCCTCCTTGCCATTCACCTTCACCATTTCATGCATTGGGAACGTTACACCGTATGTTAAACGGCATTGTGAGGCCGCTTCTTCCGCAGTGGCAACCTCCTGCTTAAACTGGTTTGATGGGAAGCCAAGTACAACTAGTCCTTCATCATGATATTTTTTATAGAGCTCTTCTAACTCCTCAAACTGCGGTGTAAAACCACATTTCGTTGCGGTATTGACAATTAACAATGCCTTGCCCTTATAACGCTCTAAGCTATATTCTGTTCCATCCTCTAACGCTACATTAATATCATAAATATTCATTTTTACTCCCCCTATTAGTCATTATATTATAGACGTGCATTCACTCTTGCAGCTTGCTGTAATGGATCCCACACGCCATTGAAGGGAGGCGCATAGGCTAAATCTAAATCGAGTAAATCAGGTAATGTCATTTTATTGTATAAAGCTGTAGCAAAGACATCAATGCGTTTATCCACACCAGCAGGTCCAACAATTTGTGCACCTAGAAGTTGCTGATCTCTCTTCCGCACAACAATTTTAATAAACATTCGCTGGGCTCCTGGGTAATAACCTGCAATATGACGTGCAGAAATTTTATATGCCTCATACTCAAATCCAAGCTCTTTTGCCGTACGCTCATTGATGCCTGTCGTGGCGATTGTTAAATCAAAAAACTTCAGTATAGAGGTACCGACAATACCACGAAACGGTGCAAATTTCCCAGACATATTAAGCCCTGCTAAGCGCCCTTGCTTATTTGCCGTCGTTCCAAGTGGTACGTAATCTAAGCGTTCTTTAACGATATGAAAATGAGTTGCACAATCGCCAGCAGCGTATATATTTTCAACAGTTGTCTCTAAATGACGATTAACGACGATTGCGCCATTTTTAGCTAAAATAATATTAGTCCCATCTAAAAATTGCGTATTCGGTTTAATACCTGAAGCTACAATAACTAAATCAGTATCTAACGTACCTTTATCTGTTTTGATTCGTTCAACACGTGTAGTGCCTTCAAACGCTTCGGCATTTGTATTTAATAGTAGCTCAATGCCTTGCTTTTTTGCCTCTTCATGAACATGCTTAACTAGCTCTTCATCTAAAATATTGGCGACTTGATTGCCTCGCTGTATAAGTCGTACTTTCTTATTACATGCCCGAATTGTTTCCGCCATTTCAAGTCCGATATAGCCCCCACCGAGAATAGTCACCTGCTCTATATTTGGTGTTAAATCTGCAAGCAAATCTTCTAACTCAGGTATTGTTTTAACTTTATGAATACCTGCTAAGTCAGCACCTTTTTGCACAGGGATAATTGGATCTGCTCCTGTAGCAATAAGAAGCTTATCGTATGCAATCTCGAATGATTCACCTGAAGCTTGTGTACCTAAAACAAGCTGGTTTTCTACATCGATATGCTCGACCTCATGTCCAACTCGCGCATCAATCCCATATTTATCACGGAATGTTTCAACATCTCGAGCAATGAGGCGCTTTGTTGATGAAATCCGCCCATCTACTACATAAGGCAATCCACATTGTCCATATGAATATATAAATCCACGCTCTAAAGAGGTGATTTCTGCCCCTGGTACATTCCTATAAATCTCCATAGCGGCGGACATTCCTGCCGCATCTCCCCCAATGATTACGAATTTCATCTTACAAGCCCCCTTTTTCTTTTCACCACTTAATTTCAGTATTCATAACTATGTAGATGACGTTTTCCACCACATACACAGCAAATAGTACCTCTCACATAGGATTTAAAATTGTCATAACGCTTCTTTACTTTATAACCATTGATATGCACTGTAAATCAAGCGATAAAAGCCTATTACTTTGCAACTCAATAAATCAATGTTATCAAAAAGCTAATTACAATTGCACGTTTCCAGTACTACCTTTTTTTAAAAGGTAATGAGCGCAATGAGAGGAACAGGTGACTCAACTTTTTGCACGTGGTTATTTCCCTTCTACAAAAAACAGGTAAAGAAAAACAATTGTTTTCCTTTACCTGTTTAAGTACTTATGCTTTTGCTATTTCTTCTTTGCAGAAAGTTAAAATCTCTTCTAACTCATCATCTTCAAGCGCAAAGTCTAAATACTCTCTCTTTGCCTTTTCCATAATGAAGTAATTTAAAATAAAGGGCGCACCTTCTTTTTCGCCAATTAAAACACGGATTTCAATACCCGCTTCATGGTACAGCTCATCCTCTTCATCAATGTCTACATCTAAAATAAACTCATAGCGCTTACCTTCAATAATATTCGTCGGATCTAAAATTTCTTCCATCGAAAATTGTGTAATATTCATTTATACTAGCTCCTTTATCTTTACCTATTCTTTTCTATAATAAATCAATTTCAGCATGGGTCAACTAGAAAACCTGTATACACCTACAAGCAATTATGCCACAATAAAGTAAAACTTTTAGCAATGCAAGTTAAATCAAATTATATAAAGGGGGCTTTTTAATGAAAGAGATACTATATTATCAAGACACTATGCAACGTGAATTTACAGCAACAGTTGTACGTACTGGCATTGAGGATGATGGACGTCAGTACGTTGTGCTTTCTAACACTGCCTTTTATCCGACAGGTGGTGGTCAGCCACATGATACGGGAACGATAAACAATACTAACGTAATTGATGTTGAAAAAGTTGATGATGAAATACGTCATTATATCGAGAGCGATGCTTCCGCTTTGTCTGGTGAAGTGCATGGTAAATTGAACTGGGAGCGCAGATTCGACCATATGCAACAGCACGCTGGACAGCACATTTTAACAGCAGCATTTGTTGAACTTTTTGATGCACCAACAGTAAGCTTTCACCTCGGTAGTGAACAGGTAACTATTGATATTGCTGTCGACACCCTATCAAGCGAACAGCTTGCAGCGGCTGAAGCTCGAGCAAATGACATTATTTTAGAAAACCGTCCAATTGAGACAAAATGGATTACAGAACAAGAGCTTGGTAACTACAACTTGCGTAAAGAGGTAGCAGTCACAGGAGACATTCGTTTAGTCATTATCCCTGATTTTGACTACAATGGCTGTGGTGGTACACACCCAACATCAACAGGGCAAGTCAGCGCTATTAAAATTTTAAGTACCGAAAAAATGAAGGGGAATGTGCGTGTGTCCTTTGTATGTGGTCAGCGAGTTTTAGCAGAGCTAGCGATGAGGAAAACTGTACTTGCCGATGTTGCGAGACAATTAAGTGTACCTGAATCCGAAGCAGCTACTGCGCTTGCAAAGCTACTAGCAACTCAAAAAACGACAGAAAAGGCACTTGTAGCGGCAAAGGAAGAATTGCTTGCCTTTGAAGCGAAAACGTTGGCATCTAGTGACAACTATATAATTTCTGCTTCCTTTAATGATCGCTCGATACAAGAGCTTCAAAAATTGGCTCGTTTTATAGTAGCTGAACGTTCGGATGCAATCGCACTACTCGTTTCAGAAAATGAAGACAAGCTACAGTTTGTTGCGACGCGTGGTGCCCAAGTACCAACAAGCATGAAAGACCTTGCTGCAAAAGTTTTGCCATTCATTAATGGTAAAGGTGGCGGCAGTGATCAAACGGTGCAAGGCGGCGGCGAGCGCATAATTTCCCGCGAGCAACTGCTCACTGCTATGCAAGAAGCACTGAAGTGCCAGTCACCCAAACAATTCTGAATTCTTTCTTCTGCGGGAAAGCCCAAAACGTACCGTTGAGTAGAAATATCCGTCGTCATAGACAACAGCGGCATAAAAAAGTGTTAGATTGATTGCAATCAATCTAACACTTTTCTCTTTTACACTAGCCTCTTAGCGCTCATTTTATAATTTAAATTTTCGAATTGCTCCTTGTAAGCGACTTGCCATTTCAGACATTTTTACAGTTTGATCGTTCATCGTCTCTATAGTTTTCATTTGCTCAGATGTTGCATTTTTCACTTCAGATACATAATCACTTGCAGCATGTGCTGTTGCCGCCATTTCTTCCATTGAAGCTGAAACCTCTTCCGTATTAGCTGACATTTGCTCTGCCGAAGCGTTCATTTCCTCAATTTGACCTGCTATTTCACCAACAGCATGTACGATTTCTTCAAAGCGCTCTCCTACTGCCTCTATAGCTACTAATCCTCGGGCTACATTCACTTCGCCACTCTCTGCTGCTTTCACGACCTCTAATGTGTAAGCTTGTACTCTATCAATTAATACATTAATCTGTGCGGCAGACCCCGCTGTTTGCTCCGAAAGTTTTCTTACTTCCTCCGCTACCACCGCAAAGCCTTTACCTGCATCCCCTGCTCGCGCAGCTTCAATTGAGGCATTAAGGGCAAGTAAGTTTGTTTGATCTGAAATATCAGTAATCATTTTAGAAATCAGTTCTATTTCTTTCGATTCTTGTTCTAACTTACGGATAATGTCGAGCTCTACTGCTGTTCCTCGTTGTATTTCATCCATACGTGTAATAGATTGTTTAACGGCTCCATTACTTTCACTTATTTTCTCGGAAATAAAATCAGTATTAGATGCTATCGTCGATGCGACTTCCGCCATATTTTGAATACCTAATGCCATTTGCTCCATAGCTGATGCACCTTCTTCAGCCATTGCCGTTTGACTTTGTGCCCCACGGTCTACTTCACCTATTGCACCTGCAATTTGCTTAGAATGTTTTGTCACATCAAGCACATCACTCATTAATTCACAAGATGCCTCATTTACCGTCGTTGCTTCCTTGCCAACCTGTGATATCATCTCTCGCATATTGTCTGCCATTTTATTTAATGCACGCGCAAGAGTACCCATTTCATCAATACGCTTCAAATATTTATCAGGAATTTCTTGTGTAAAATCTCCTTCAGATAATCCTTCACTAATACGAAGCACATGACGCAGCGGTCTACTTACAGATCGCGAAATCGCAAATGAAATCAACAATCCCAATATCGAAACAATAATAGTCATGATAATGAAGTTTGTTTTCAATTGAGAAAGCCCTGAGAGCATTTCATCTTCTAATGCGACTACCCCCATCTTCCAACCATTATTAAATGTGTGGTACCCCATTAAATTTGTGCCATCTTCCTTAGTATCGAAGGCAAAATATCCATTTGAATTATTAATCATTTCTTGTGCTGCTAATGATTCACCTGTCATTTCACCAGATTTTTCAGCAGCAGAAATTGCGTTGACCTGCTCTTTTACAAGTGCGTGATTTTTATGCCCGATCACCGTACCTTTTGCGTCCAACATTAAGGCATAACCATTTTTTCCAACTTTAATGTCCTCTACAATGTTGGATAAATAATAACCATCTATTCGCGCTAATAATAATGCTTTTTCCCCTGTTACTGTATCAATAGGTGTGACAATTAAAATAACTGGCTCATTCGTTACACGGCTTATCGTGATTTCCGACATGACTGTCTTGCCTGTGAAACCTTCTTTTACGTATTCACGATCACCTAATTCAGCTGTTGTATTATCTAAATAATGAGCTATTCCATCGGACGTAATAATACCAAAGCCCAAATAATTTTTACTATCCTTAAAACGTTTCGTTAAATATGTCTTTTGCTCCTCAAAGTCCATATTACGGATAGCTGCTTGCTCCGCAATGGCTTCTACCTCTACTAATGCTAGTTGGAAGTGTTCTTCTATGTATTTTGATACATCTTCTGCCCTAGATATTAAATTTTCTCGGACTTGTTCCTCAACTGCTTTTGTACTATTCCACCATGTAGAAAATCCAAGCGTACCACATGTCACAAATACTAAAGCGATAATAGCTACAACTAATTTACCACCAATACCTTTAATCCACATATTTAATTTGCTCATTTCTCCAATTTTTTGTTTAAAATTTTGTAATTTTTTGCCCTTCTTCTTCAGAGTAAGGTCATGAAAACGAGAAGTCAACAAAACTTTTCCATTAACAATAAAAATTGTTTAAATTTGTATTTTTCATCATAAGCATAGTGCTTATAGTCTAATACATTTTATCCACACTCTTTCTAAATTGTTATTTAATAGTCTATTTCGTTGGGTAAAATTTAAACTTTTTCCATGGCAAATTGATTATAATTTGGTTTTTTTGCTGATTATAAAAGATAGAACACAATCTATTTACTTCTTGGAGGGGAGGATTTTTATGAGTACAGATAATAATGTCTCACGTCGTGACTTTTTAAAAACAACAGGTATTGCAGCCGGTACACTAGTCGGTGGTGGATTAATAGGTGGTCTTGTTGGCTATAACATGAACGGTAAAGGTACTTCTACATTAGAGCATGGTAACGGGACTACAAATGAAGCTGCTGCACCTAAAGCTAAAATGTTTTTCATGAACGAGCGTGATTTTAGTATTTTATCGAATGCTACTGAGCGTATTTTCCCTAAAGATGATCTAGGTCCAGGTGCAATTGATTTAGATGTTCCTTACTTTATTGATCATCAGTTAGCTGGACAATATGGTAGTAACTCTAAGGAATATATGCATGGTCCTTTTGGGGAGGGTGCACCTACACAAGGCTATCAAAGTCGCTTAACTCGCGCAGAAATTTTCAAACAAGGCGTTGAAAAAATGGAGACAGAAGCTCAAAGCCGCTTTAAAAAAAGCTTTAACGATTTAGAGGGCAAGCAAATGGATGAAATTTTAACAGCCTTTCAAAAAGGTGAAATCCAAATGGCTGGTGTAACATCAGCTTTCTTCTTCACATTATTACGTGCGGCTACTTTAGAGGGGGCATATTCAGATCCTTTATATGGTGGAAACCGCAACATGGAAGGATGGCGCATGAAGAACTTCCCTGGTCATCAGATGGCGTATATCACAATGATTGAAGATCCTAAGTTCCAAAAAATTGAACCAAATCAATTAGGCAACCATTAATTTAAGGGGGGTTTTATAAATGGCAACAACATTACCAAGTGTAGACGTAGTAACAGTAGGTGTAGGGTGGACAGGTGGCATTGTCGCTGCTGAGTGCTCGAAAGCTGGATTAAAGGTAGTTGGTTTAGAACGAGGTCAGAAGCGTGGCACGGAGGATTTTTTAAATATTCATGACGAATATCGCTATGCAATTCGCTATGATTTAATGCAAAACCTTTCAAAGGAAACTGTTACATTCCGTAATAATCGTAACATGCAAGCTTTACCAATGCGTCAACTCGGTTCCTTTTTATTAGGTGAGGGGCTTGGCGGATCTGGAACACACTGGAACGGCATGACTTTCCGATTTTTACCCTATGATTTCCAAATTAAGACGATGACAGACGAGCGTTATGGCGCTAACAAATTAGGACCTGACTATTTACTACAGGATTGGGCATTAAATTACGATCAATTAGAGCCTTATTTTGATAAATTCGAAAAAACAACAGGTATTTCAGGCGATGATAAAAATCCATTTGCCGGGAAACGTTCAAGCGCTTATCCCACTCCTGCTATGAAAATGACGCCTATGCTACAACAATTTGAGAAAGCAACAAAAAATCTAAAATTATCACCTTATATGGTCCCTTCTGCTAACTTATCAGAAGTCTATAAAAATCCTGACGGTGAAACAATTAATGCTTGTCAATATTGTGGCTTCTGCGAGCGTTTCGGTTGTGAATATGGCGCAAAATCTTCAGCAGAAGTTACTGTAGTGCCTACTGCATTAAAAACTGGTAATTTTGATTTACGTTACAATTCAAACGTTGTGGAAGTTTTGAAACAAGGCAACAAAGCAACTGGCGTAAGATATATCGACACGATATCTGGAGAGGAATTTATCCAACCTGCGAATATTGTCGTATTAACAAGCTATGTCTTTAACAATGCCAAACTACTAATGGTTTCTAACATTGGACAATTATATGATTCAGCAACAGGCAAAGGAACATTAGGTCGAAATTATTGCTATCAAATTTTACCTGGTGCTACAGGATTCTTTGATGACCAATACAATACATTTATGGGTGCAGGCTCTCTCGGTATGAGTATTGATGATTACAACGGAGATAACTTTGACCACAGCAAATTAGATTTTATCCATGGTGGCAATATCGCACTCACTCAAACAGGTGCACGCCCTATTGGTTCAAATCCAACACCTCCTGATACGCCAACATGGGGACCGGAGTTTAAAAAGCAGTCTATTCATTACTATACACGTTCGTTCGGTATTGGTGCACAGGGTGCATCCATGCCACATAAGGAAAATTTCCTATCACTTGATTCGAATTACAAAGATGCGTACGGTTTACCGCTTTTACAATTAACATACAACTTCACTGATCAGGATCGAGCACTTCATAAATTTATTTCAGCTCGCGCTACTGACATTATGAAAGAGATGGGCGCCAAAACAATTGTGCCAAATGCGGAAATTACAGATTACAACATCGTACCTTATCAAACGACACACAATACTGGTGGTACAGTAATGAGCACAACACCGGATAAGGGCGTTGTGAACAACTATCTACAACATTGGGACGTAGAAAATCTTTTCGCTTTAAGTTCCGGAAGCTTTGCTCACAATAGTGGCTATAATCCAACAGGTACCCTTGGCGCATTAGCTTATCGCTGTGCAGAAGGTATTTTGAAATATAGCAAATCAGGTGGTTCTTTAGTGTAAGTTTTATCATTTTAAATGCACCAAAAAAAATTATATTTAATAGGAGGTTGACGCCATGGGCGGTCTTGGAGCAATCGGAGTTCCTGGTTTAATTATTATTTTAGTTATTGTACTAATCGTTTTTGGTCCAAAAAAATTACCAGAAATCGGTGGTGCGGTTGGAAAAACGTTCGCAGAATTTAAAAAGTCAACAAAAGGGTTAATGGATGACGACGAAGAGCCTGCGAAAAAAATAGAAAAAAAATCTGACGTTTCGTAGGAGGTTTCCTATGGATCCTTATGAAGAAAAAAATTATTTAAGTCCACTTGATAAAAAGGAAGAGGAGCCTCCAACATTGCGGGAGGCTCTTGTTGAAATTACTCACAATGATATCGAACAAACAGTAGTTGAGGATAAACCGATTTTCCCATTAGATTCAATACTCGAGCATATTGCAGAGCTAAGGAAACAAATTATTAAAGGACTTGTCGTCTTTATTTTATTTTTTATTGTCGCATTCTCTACCATTAATATTTGGTTTCCGTATGTTACGCGTGGTCATTCACTCATTATTTTAGGACCACTTGAGGTCGTTAAGTTTTATATGACCATTTCCACTACTCTGGCATTTGGTCTATCAATGCCTTTTCTCGTTCACTTTCTTTGGAGCTTTGTTAAACCAGGCTTAAAGGAAGAGGAGAGCCGTTTTCTCGGGCTCTATGCACCAGTTATGTTTATGCTCTTTTTACTGGGCGTAGCATTCGGCTATTTTATTGTGAATCCACTTAGCTATTCATTTTTAGTAAGCCTAGGTGCGGCGAATTTTGATGTAATGGTATCTGCCAGTGAATATATGCATTTTTTAATTATGACAACAGTACCACTTGGATTATTATTTGAGCTACCCATCGTTGCGCTCTTTTTATCGTCCATTGGTGTACTTACTGCTGAATCCATGAAAAAAATACGCGGCTGGTCCTATATCGCAATGGGCGTTGGCTCAGCAGTCATTACCCCACCTGATTTTATTAGTCAGTTACTCGTATTAATCCCGATGATTATTTTATACGAAATCAGTATTCATCTTGTTAGACGTACGGAACGTAAACAAATAGAAAGCACTGCTTAGCTAAGACGCAGTAATTGGAGAGTCTACTGCTTTTGATGCTTTCCGCTCCAATCACCTAAAGTAAATTGTTTGCGTGCCTGGCACTATGCATGTATACATGCATAATATCGGCTCCTAAAATCGTAAAATTCCACTTCGCTTTCCGCGGGCACGACGTAAGCCACAACCGTCGCTGTCGCGCCGCCTGTTGGTCTTACGTTACGTGCGTTCCCGCAGGAGTCTTCGTGGATTTTTCCTGGGATAGTCTTAAAATTCATGAGATGCTAGGAAAATTGTTTGCGTGCCTGGCACCGGCCCTCGGTACTAGACCTCCGATCCAAACAACTGAATAATATTTGCATAAAAAATGACAAAAGGCATCAAGAATGTGAACTTCTTGTTGCCTTTTGTCAACGGTACTTATTTTTTCTTTAAATCCAGCACAATAATTTCTGGTCGATTAAAAACTCGGAAAGGTACACTACTATTTCCTAACCCCCGACTAACTACCATTTTGGTGCTGCCTTCCTCATAAACACCAGCCGTGAACTTAGGAAACAGTCCCTGTCCTGGTGCGACAAGTCCTCCTATGCCAGGAATCCGAGCCTGACCACCATGTGCATGACCTGAGAATACTAAATCTATTTCTTGATTTACATACGTACTAAACACTTCTGGTCGATGCGCCAGCAACAGCTTTAGCATGTCTTCTGGAACATAAGCAGTCGCCATGTCCAGCATTTCTTCAGTTGATCTACCCATTAACGGATCTTCAATACCAACAATCGCCAAGCGCTCCCCGTCGCGCTCTAACACGGTCGATTCATTGGCCATCACATGTACACCTAACGATGACAGCGCCTCATAAATTTCACTAACCTTATTCGTCGCAACTTCATGGTTTCCAAGTACATAATATACATCCGCTAATTCGACTAACCCTCTCACCGCTTGTAAGCTCTGCTCCAAATTAAAGCGATTACTATCAATAACATCGCCTGTAATAAATATATAATCTGGATTTGTAGCCTTAACCTTTGCAATGAGTTTCTGTTGGTTATTACCAAAGAGTGCATCATGTAAATCTGATATTTGTACGATGCGTAGTCCATCGAAGCTGACTGGTACTTTTTCAGATTCATATACATGCTTACTTACAACCAACCAGTGATTGTTTACGTACAAAAAAATGACTATAAAAACAAGAAAAAATACTACGTATAATAATTTTTTCAATCGCAATCGCTCACTTTGTGGCTACTTTTTCAGAAAAACATCTTACCCTTCTATTATAAGCAAAAAACAGAGCGATTGTAAGTAGATGCGCTATAATTACACAAAATGCACAAAATCCAACCATCCTCATCTATCTTTTATAGGAAATCATGTGCATTTCAACTATTCTTAGTCAACTTTCGCATGATATAATATGGGTATAATTTCATATTCATTTACTATGCTTTTAATATCAATACCTAAAATATTATAAGAATGAGAGAACAAGAATGAAAGTGAAAATGAGAAAGTTATTACTTATTTTTATGGTTATTATTAGTATTGTGATGATTGGGATGACCTCTCGGTTACACATTAATGAAAGCCAAAATGCTCCTAAAGCCGTTGCAGGAGTAATAGATCTTAGACAGTATGATTTGCACAAAAATACTGTAAGCTTGGATGGAGAATGGGATTTCGTTCCCGACAAATTATTGAATTATTCCGAATTCAATAACTCTCATTCTTATTCAGTAAATGTCCCATCACTATGGTCTAGGTACAAGCTTGATGATCAAAATTTTACTACACTCGGTAGCGGTACCTATCGTTTAAAAATTTTAATTAATGATACAGATACTATATTAGGCATAAAAACAGGCAATATTCGGATGTCCAATGCCATTTACATAAACGAAAACCGTATTGGACAAAGTGGAGAACCTGCCGAAGATTCGACGTATATTCAACAAAATGTACCGTATGTTGCATATTTCTCACCTAAAAATGATGAACTTGAACTCATCATTTATGTAGCTAATTTCGATTATGCATCAGGTGGAGGAATTATTGGTTCTATTTTTATTGGGGATCAAGAAAGTATTGGTAAATTAAGAGAAGGTTCACTTTTTTACGATTTAATAACCATTGCTGCTTTTTTTACAATGTTTATTTATTTTGCTGGTTCCTACCTATATGCCAAGCTTGAAATTGAGCAGCTCTACTTTTCTTTATTTTGCTTCATGGTTGGTTTATACAGTCTATCTCATGGAGAAAAAATATTAATGTCGTTACTCCCTATCAGCTATGAATTTCTGATAAGAGTCCAAATCATTTCGAGTATTGGTTCGGGTATCTTCATGCTACTGTATTTTTACCATGCCCTTCAGCAATTTTCACATAAAAAGTTCGTGAAAGCACTTTGTATTATTGGCATTTTATTATTAGCTACAGTCATGCTCCCAATATCTATTAGCTCATACCTACAAACTGTACATTCTATTTATATTTTAATAAATATCTTTTATTTGCTTTATATTCAAACAATTGCAATCTTTAAACGATTAGTAGGTGCTATTTATTTATGGCTTAGTACTATGGCCATTCTTATCTATATGATCGTAGCTACCTTAAATCTCAATATTAATCTAGAAATTTACTCTTTACCTCCCTTGCTTCCTTTCATTTGTTTAACGATGCTCTCTCTTTATATTTCTCATCGTTTTACAGATTCTTATTTAGAAAAAGGTAGATTAACAAATGCTTTAATCAGAGTGGATAAGTTAAAAGATGAATTTCTTGCAAAAACCTCACATGAATTTCGCACTCCGTTACACGGTGTGATTGCCATATCTCATTCCATGTTAGAGCCTCAAGAAAGCTCTACATTAACGATGGAACAAAAGGAAAAAATATCACTCATATTTAATATCACAGAAAAGTTATCACATCTTGTGAATGATATTTTAGATTTTTCAAAGTTAAAAGAAGGCGAACTAAAGCTTCGTCTTACTAACGTTGATCTTTATTCTGTGACCCATGTCATCGTTGAAATATTGTCGTATATCGGAAATAAAGACGTAAAGATTTACAATTACATTGAACGAGGAAAATTTATAGTAGCTGACGAGGATAGACTGCGTCAAATTCTTTATAACATAATAGAAAATGCTGTTAAGTATACTAGGCATGGGAAAGTAGAAATTTCATGCTACGAAGATCAAGGATTCCTGACTATTGAAGTAAGTGACACCGGTCGTGGCATAGCTCCAGAACATTTGGAGTCGATATTTGAGCCATTCCGACAGTTAGAAGACGCAAGTAAAGGTACGGGTCTAGGGCTAAATGTGACGAAAGAGCTTGTGAAGTTGCATGGTGGAGAAATTACGGTCCATTCAGTTGTTGATCAAGGAACAACTTTCTCTGTTAAATTACCTGTGCAGACAATAATGAAAGTCCAGCAAGATAAACAACAACGGAATAAAATCACATTAACTAAAGATTATTTGCCGATAACATTTCCTTATTTTGAGGAAAGAAAAATGGGTAAAAAAATACTGATTGCTGATGACGATCATATTAACCTCAAAGTACTAATCGATATTCTTGCAAAGGAGAACTATTCTATTATCGCTGTTGATGATAGTCAGCATGTTTTCGAACAATTACAAGTGCATCCAGATATAGATTTATTGATTTTAGATATTATGATGCCGAACCTTTCTGGATATGAGGTTTGCCAACAAATTAGGAAAAACTATTCTTCTGCCGAGTTACCAATTTTAATGCTCACAGCAGCCATAAGACCAGAGGATATGCTAGCAGCATTCCAATCTGGGGCGAATGATTTTTTACACAAGCCATTAGATACTGCTGAATTGAAGACAAGGGTACGAAATCTTATCTTACTAAAGGAATCGGCTGAAACTGCAATTAAAATGGAGACTGCGTTTTTGCAAGCACAAATTAAACCACACTTTATTTACAATGTTTTAAATTCTATTTTATCGCTAAGCTATTTAGACTTGGATAAAGCCCGTATTATGATAACAGATTTTGCAACATTTTTAAGAAGCAGCTTCTCGTTTGAGAATACAAATAGCCTTATCCCTCTAGAACAGGAGCTCATGCTAATTCAATCTTACGTCAATATTCACCAAACAAGATATCCAGATCAACTTGAATGGGAAATTCAGATGGAGGAGCGTTTAAAAATACTAATCCCCCCTCTGCTTCTTCAGCCATTAGTAGAAAATGCTCTTTTTCATGGTTTAAGAAACAAGCGAGTAAATGGGAAAGTAACAATGACTATTCAAAAAGATCAACAAATGATTGATATTAAAATTCAGGACAACGGTATAGGTATGACACAAGAAGTAATAGACAAGATTTTATCGGAGGAGCCATCCGTTCATCAGAGCGTAGGGATTCGCAATATCACTAAACGTTTAAAAAAATACGAGAAAGCCACTTTCCATATCGAAAGTGTTGTTGGCGAAGGAACGACGGTGACACTAAAATTCCCACTATTTTTGGATGAAAAGAGGTGAAAGAATGTTAAAAGCACTCATTGTTGACGATGAAATTTTAGCAATTAACTTACTAGAGACTATGTTAAAGGACAATAGCACAATTGATGTTGTCGGGAAATATTTAAACCCTTTGGACGCTATAGCAAACATCCCTACACTCAAACCAGATATTCTTTTTTTAGATATTGAGATGGCTGAGATGAATGGCATTGATTTTGCTAGTAAATTAGGCGATTTAACACATGTATTGGATATTATTTTTGTAACTGCTTATGAGCATTATGCAATTGATGCCTTTTCTGTGCAAGCCATTGATTATATTTTGAAGCCCATTGACAAAGCTCGCTTAATGAAAACAATTGAAAGAGTCTCTCTACGGAAGGAGACTATTCAATTACAAACAGACGGTAATATACGAAATGAAGATGTGCAAATCATCGATAATTTTCACTTCCATGTTCATTCGGGAAAAGTATACATCGATGGAGAAGCCTTAATTTTATCCACTAAGGAATTTCATATTCTGTGCTTTTTAGCACAGCGACCGGGGGAAATTTTCCATCCATCTGACCTGTATAAGCTCATTTGGGCGGAAGATAGTATCGGACAAACGCAAGCATTAAAAGTACATATCAGTAATTTGCGAAAAAAACTGGAGTCCATCTCTGGCCATCAAGCTAAAATAGTCACTGTAAGAGGATCTGGTTATCAGTTCCTCTTTGAGTAATTCTTTCTTTTTAGTAGCAAATGCGGCGACCCCTGCGAGGAACGTAAAACGAGGACATCGCGCTAGGGTTGCGGCTAACGGTATACCTAGAGAAATCGCCGGTAACAGTACGTGAATCGCCAGTACGTCAGCAGATATCGCCACTATCATTCCGTAAATCGCCGGTACGTCAGCAGATATCGCCACTATCATTCCGTAAATCGCCGGTAAACCTTCGGAAAGCATCCGCCGTAGTGGACATCAACGACATCACAAACAGAGAATAATTAAAGAATAGAAGAATACACTAGTTGATGGTAGCGAAGGCGGTGACTCCTGCGGGAACAGCACAAAACGTTAGACGCAACAGCCGGCGCGACAGCGACGGTTGCGGCTTACGGTGTGCCCGCGGAAAGCATCCACCGTAGCGGACATCAACGACATAGTAAAAAGTGTTAGATTGATTGCGGTCAATCTAACACTTTTTCTCTTTCGTTCTAGTTCGTTTTATTTTTTTGCCGCTTCTTGAATCTCATAAAATGCCCAATGATTACTTGGAACATCTTTAAATATTGGCTCTTGATGTTCTGTTGTTACTTGCCGTTCAAACAAGCGATTTAGCACCTTCACCGCTTGGGCACGTGTTAAATAACCTTCAGGATTAAATGTGTCTACCGTTACGCCAGTCATAATGCCCAATGCATTGACAGTATTAATTGCTTTGATAGCCCAATGACTATTACTAACATCTTTGAAAATGATGCCTTCTGATGTTGGTTTACAAAAATCTGCATTAGGATTTTGTTTGCACTGTCTTTCTATCCAACGAGCTGCTACTACTGCCATTTGTGCACGTGTAATGGAACCGTTCGGATTAAAGCTTGTCTCCGTAACACCTTTAAATAAACCTGTTTCCTTCACAAATTCGATTGCATCTTTTGCATCATGCTGAGCCGTATCTGTAAATGTCGCATTAGACTTTGGAATCGCATTATTAGTTAGTTGTCGTGCAAACATACTTGCCATCTGTGCGCGCGTTACAAATGCATTCGGTCGGAATGTACCATCTGCATAGCCTTGAATATAAGGTGTATATTTAACATCGTCACCCTTGTCTGGCAAATAGAGTATGGAGAAAGTAGAGAATTTCTGAACTTCAAATTGTAATCCTAGCTTATCTTTTTGATAATCTACAACTTTCCCATGCAACAACTCTTTTGTGCCATCGCTATGCTCGATATAGATAGCTAGATTATTAAGCTGTTCTTGGGATAAATTATTAGGCAAAGGTAAGGTTAATGTTACTGGGATATTTTGCATATTGGTCTCAATAGTCATTGGTCTGCCTAATACTTGAATCATTTTACTATTAACGATTTCTTTAAATTGCGTTTCTTGTTTCACACGATTCTCGATTTCTAATCGGTCTATTGCTGCTTTGATTGGTATAAGTCGGAAGTATAAATCATTATCGAAAGAATTAATCGAGCTCTTTGGAATTTCAATTTTAGCGTTTATAGAGTCAATTTCTAAATTCACAGAGCTTTGCTTTAGAATGGATAAAATATTTCTTGGGATCGACACGTTAATTTGCTTTATTTTATCCTGTAAATCTGGAATGACAATACGTGCCTTTTCTGAAGCCTGCTCTTTTAACTTTGCAATCGTTTCTCTTGCGCTCTTTTCTGTAAATACCACAGCATCATTAAAAGTACCGTCTGCATTCTTTATCCGTTTAATTGTAGTTTTCGAAACAGTCGTGCCATCTCCTGACTCTACATCTACTACAATATCTTCAATCTCAGAAGAAGGTGGTGTTGATTCTGAGCCTGAATTATTAGCTGGTGGATTAGTGTTACCACCACCTGTATTGATGCTACCCCATTTAGCGTACAGCGTAAGATTCTCTGTTATAACATCTGATACAAAGTTCCATGCTTTTGTTAGAGCAGCGTCTTTAAACCAACCTTCAAATACATAGCCGGACTTGACTGGCTGTTTTGCTGTAATTTTTGAGTTATATTGAACTTGCGTCGAATTAATCGTTGTTCCGCCATTTGAAACAAAGCTCACTGTAAACTGTTTAATTGCCCATTGTGCAAAAAGTGTTACATTCTTTGTTCCCATTTTAAATGAATCATTTGGTGAATAATAAGTACCTGAACCGTCTGCCTTTGTATTCCAGCCCGTAAATATGTGTCCAGTTTTAACAAGTTCTCCATCATTTGCAGACACCACAACATCAGCATTTTGACCGTACTTTGCACTATTTATTGGCGCAGTTCCACCTGTACTACCGTTTCCATGGTACATAACCGTATAAGTCACAGGAGAAATAATGTTAGGCTCAGATGAAATCCCTTGATTTCCATCTAAAATAAGAGCCTCATCTCCTTTTGGTTGAACAGTAAACGTATAGCTTCCTATTCCATTTAATTGAAGCTCAACAGTAAAATCCACTCCATTTTGAATATTTTCCGCTAAAATATTTTTTACCGTTCCGACAACTGCACTATCCTTATACAACAGAATATCGTAGCTGACTGCATTCGGAACACTTTGCCACTTTGCGATACTTCCGTCCCAGCTTAAACTGTCCGTTACAGTAGCTAATTTTTTAATCGTTTGTGTATTCGAAGATGCCGAAGTATCTCCATCTAAATATGTTACCCCATCGCCTTTTGGTGTTACTTTTACTGTATATACCCCTATTCCAGCAGCTCGCATTGCTGCTAAGAAATTGTGAGCTGTTTTATTAGCCAGTACATTGATGGCACTGCCAATTGGTTGGCTGTCTTTATAGAGCTGTACTTCGTATAAAGATTCATTATCTATATCTGACCACGTTGCTATACCTACCGTGCTTAAGCTAACATTTGTCACTTTTTCGAGTGAAGGCAATGCTCTTGTTACATCAATCGTATAGGTTTTAGTTGTTAAACCATTTTCAGCAGTCACAATAATAGGGTTAGCATTGTTCCCCACATTTAGAGATATTGTTTTCCCTACTGCATTTGCAACTGATTCCCCAACTAATGTAATCGTTGCATTACTATCTGCCGTTGTTGGGATGACATCAATTGTCGTAACATCGTGAGCTACATTGACTTGATAATGTAGCTGGCCACTTGAAAAACTTGGATTTAAATTTTGTAGTGAAACAGTTAAATTGCTTAAGTCAGCATTATTGCTAGGTAGTAATGTTGTAAAACGCCATACATTATTCGCTGTTATACCCGCCACTTCCTGATTGTCTGTATCTACAAATGCTCCATTATCCATTAATACATAATAAGTCATTGCTTTTATTAAATTGCTGGATAATTGAATTGATACGCTAGAGCCATTCATTGTTACATTTGTAGAAGTGGCTTCTATTGATTCTATTAATTTGTCATTTTGATTATAGATACGAAGATGTTTTCCTGCAACGCCACTGATAGCTTTGCTGAAATTTAGCGTTAGCATAGGTTTAGTAGAAACATTTGTCGCATTGTTAACCGGTACTGTTGATACGATTGTTGGAATCGGTGCTTCTATGATATCTGTCACCGAAATGGTAAATGGTTTTTCAAAAGATAAGCCACCTTGATCTGTAACCCTAACCCGTACACTGTAGCTATTCTTTGTTTCATAATCAAATGAACTACTTGTTCGCAGTTCATTTCCTACTATGCTAAAGCTACTATTATCGGTATCTCCTGCTCCATTTACTAAACTATACGTAAATGTGGAACCTGCATCAGGGTCTGTGGCACTGAATGTACCGACCGTTGTTCCTGATGGTTGATTTTCCGCCACTGAGTTTGAGCTTAATGAAATATTTGTTGGGGTTTCATTGACATTGGTGATGAGAATAGTAAATGCTTTTTCAAAAGTCAATCCACCTTTATCCGTGACCTTAATTCGTACACTGTAGCTATTCTTTGTTTCATAATCAAAAGAACTACTTGTTCGCAGTTCACTTCCTACTATGCTAAAGCTACTATTATCGGTATCTCCTGCTCCATTTACTAAACTATACGTAAATGTGTCTCCTGCATCTAGGTCAGTGGCACTTAATGTTCCAACCGTGGATCCCAACGGTTGATTTTCTGCCACTGAAGTTGAGCTTAATGTTATATCGGTAGGTGCACTATTATTTTGGGCTTCACCATAAGTAATTTGTAAATATGGGTCCCAAGCACGGTTAATTGTATTTCCTAATTTAACAATAGACATATTTTTAGAATCACTGCTCAATAAAAATGTAATCTGTTGTGCATCAATTGCAGATGGACTTTCCAATAACTGTTTTACATCAATTGATACCTCAACTGGTTCACCTGTAATATTCCTCGAGATAGATACTTTTTTTGAAGATAAACCTGTTAACTCATTTGGAAAGCTTCCATTAATCCAATTACTCGACCCAACGCTTGTTACTAAATCGGCAGTTGGCAATCCAGCTATATTATCATTATCATTCAAAACATATAAGATAAGGTTAGCTGAAATAATGCTTTTAGTCGTATTAATAGTATCAAACTTCATAGCAGCTATACGCGTTTTATTATCAGTATGTGAAACATCAAACGCTTCATCATTATCTTCAATCAAGCTTTCAAAGTTACCATTACTATCTTTTAGTGCATTCAACTGTGCTACTGGACGTAACGGGGGTACTGTAGCACTAGCAGGCTGTATTCCTAAAGTTGTGAAAACCATCATAGCTATGGTGACAATTACAAATACTTTGTATACCGTTGTTTTCATAAAAGAAGTTGACTCCATTCTCACTCCCTCTTCCTATGGTTTTGGAGGATAAATTCCCTCCAAACAAATAATAAAATTCATTGCAACAAAAGGCTGCATATTATTGTGTGGCTGATCTCCGCCCTGTGGCTTTACTATGTCCACTTTCATTGCCACTGCATTTTTTAAACTAACATATGGTTTAGCCGACAGTGCTGACTCACTTCCCCAAATGGCATTAGTGGGGTTATCTATTCCACCTGCAACTACAGAAGACCCCTGTACTCTATGATTATGATTAGGCATTTGCGTTTCATTAAGTGTCACAGTACTTGATCCGATTGATTGTGCAAATGTCCTTGGCATTAAATCAGGACCATTACCATAGTGCATAGGAGCACGTCCTCTTAAATCAGGTAACTTAAATGTTGTCTTACCATCGCCACCATAAGTGATTCCGATAATGGAGAACAAAGCACTATTTTGAACAACAGACAATTCACGTCCATCACAAAATGCCCAGTCCCTCGGAGCATAGTTTCCTGCAAAAATTCTAATTTCACCTAAATACGGATCCATTTCCTCATTCCTCCTTATCCTCTACTTGGAAAAATGCCCATTGTTGCGATGCAAAAAGATACACTTAAATAGGGCTGCATATTAGTATGTGGTTTACTTTTCCCTGTAATTGACAAAGCAGCTTCGTGCATTGCCACATTATCATTTTTAGCGTAAATATCCTTTCCACTAACTGCACCCCATGTATTGTCTTTTGGTGAAGGCTTATCTGTTGTTGATGAATCGGCTGTTATTTGATGTTGATGAGCAGGCATCTCGTTAACCGTCAACGTATGTTCTGCTTCTCCTCCTACTGATCCGTATGCTATCTGGTTACCTTGATGTAAAGGTACCTTACCTTGTAAATTAGGAATCGCAAAAGTTGTCTTACCATCCCCTCCATACGTAAATCCTAACAATGAATAAAGTGCAGTATTTGTAGTTATCGATAACAGTTGACCATTACAAGGAAGCCACCCTCTCGGTATTTTATCGAAACTAAAAAGACGTATTTCTCCTAAAAACGGCTCTGCCATTATACTCACTCCTTTTTATTGAAAATCTGGATAAAGACCTTGCGTTGCAATAATAAAATTAATAACAAATGATGGCATAATATTGCTATGAGAGTGAGTGCCACCTATATTAGAAACTACCATGTTGTTCATTTGTACAATGTTACTGTTAACATTCGTTTGATAGTTTGTGAGAGTTGATACCCCCCATGTATTATTAGCTGGCGAATTTTCTGTTGCTTCAGTTGTTATGTTATTGGCATAAACGCCATGCGTATGTGCAGGTAAATGTTCCTCAGTTAATGTAACTGTCTCCACTCCACCTTTACTTGCCATAAGGTATTGAGAACTATTATGAATCGGTAATCTTCCACGTAAATCAGGTAAAGCAAAATTTGTTTGACCATCTCCACCATATAATTTACCTATTAATGAAAAAAGCACCTCATTACCTGTAATAGGCAATAACTGACCATTGCATAATTCCCATCCTACAGGAGCATATTGACCGCTAAACATGCGGATTTCGCCTACATATTGATCTGACATTATGCACATCCTCCCTAATTGTTATTCAACGAATCTTATAAAAACGCATTAAGCAACGCTCGCTAAAATATCCTTATTTTCTTCTTGTATTAACTCGACTTCTTGAATTTCCATATCTAACACTTTCGCAATCTCGGATGGTGTATGTTTTGTAAATAACATATACATTGCTTTGATTTTCTTTGCCTGATCTTTCGAAATTTTTAAAGTGTCTGCAATTCCAGCTAGATCAGTATTGCACTCAATTAAATACGATCCTAATAAAGCAGTAGTGACTTTTTCTAATTCATTTTGATCTGTAGCGTTTTTACATAATGCTTCAGCGGCAATACCAGCTGCAATGGATAAGTCCATTCCTTTTTCCTGCATCCGTTTCATGGCATTAAATTGATCCGCCCATCTGCGTAATGAATTGCTTTGCTCCTTCACTAAGAAAACTAGCTCTCGATTATTTACATTTGTATCTTGTAAAAGTCCTGTCTCCTTGAAAGTCTTTGCAACATCTTTAAAGAAAGCATTAACTTGATTTTGCCCAAGATTAATCTCTTGTTTTGTCTCAGTTAAATCCTTTTTTGCTTTATTCGTTTCAGCTTGAATATTTTCAAAATATTCTTTCCGCATTTCTCCTTGAATAATTCCTGTAATAAGATAAAGAACAGCGGCTATTGCACCAAGCACACCAAGTTTTGCAACTAAGCTATCCAGTACTTTTATTTTTCCAATACATTGATTAGCAACAAATAAGAAAAGCGCGACGCCTTTATCTAAAGAAATCTTTTTATAAGAAGGCACAACGATTGATAAAGAGATTAGCGGCAACGTATTTTTAAAGCATTTTCGCCAATCTAGGAATTCCATTAGCAAACTATTTAAATCATCTTGAATATCGTGCTTTAAAATATTTAAATCGATTGTTGTTCCACTCAATTCACTTTTCAGCTCTTTTAAAAGCCTAATCGCTTCTGCCTTGCGTTCTGGGTTATCAGTGCGAAATATATGATCTCCTATCCAAGCACTAATCTCTAAATCCTCATCTAACAACTTCGAAATGATGCTATTAATGCCCTCTTTACATTCAGCCAACTTGTCTTCTACCTCATAAATATTTTTTAAACAAGGCTGCAATTCTTCTACATAAGTTCCTAATGTTGCTTCTGTAATTGCCATAAAATCCATCCATCCTATGATTATTTTTTAACTAACAATTGCTATTAAGTCGCTATTTGTCTCTTGAATTGTAATTACCTCATTTACATCCATTTCCAATGCTTTTGCAATGTCATCTGGTGTATGCATTTTAAATAACATATAAGTTGCTTTAACTTTTTTAATTCTTTCTAAAGACATATCAAGCTTTTGAGCCACTATACTATTGGACTCTCCAATTTCAATTAAATACGCACCCATTAACATCTTGATACAATTGTCTAATTCATTTTCATCATCTTGTTTAGTTACTAAATTGGCAGCAACCACTTCTGCTGAAAATTCAATATCTAAACCTCCTTTAGTAATCATTCGTTTCATCGTTTCATATTGATCCGACCAACGTCTTAAGGTGCCGGCCTGTTGTTTAACAAACGATACTAGCTCCTGATGGTTTGTAAATGGCTTCGTTAACAAGCCTGTTTCTTGAAAGCTCTTTGCAACATCTTCAAAAAAAGCATTTACTTGATCCTGCGCATTTTTAATTTCCTTTCTTAAAGTCACAACGTTTTCCATAGCCTTTTTCGATTCTTTTTGAATATTTTCAAATAACTCCATTCTTTTTTCGCCTTGAATTAATCCATCTATTAACACCATCACAACGATCATACCTACAACACCTAAGCCTAAAGCTTCAAATATTGGCATTAATATATCTTTCAATACGATAGTTACGACAACCCCTAACATTAATCGATGAAATGGATTTGAAGCTTCAAACTTAGGCACAGCTATGGAGAACGCAATAATTGATAATCTATTATCAAAGTAAGTTTTCCAATCCCCATATTCTTTTAATAGAGAATTTAATTCATCTTGGATATCATGCTTTAAAATATTTAAATCAATTTTTGCATTACTTAGCTCATTGTTTAAGCCATTTAACAGTTGAATAGCAGTTTCTTTCCTTTTCGGGTTATCTGTGCGAAAAAGATTGTCACCAATCCATGCACCTAGATCAAATGCTTCATCGTTTAATTTGGATAAAATACTGTCTATATCTCCACCTGTTTTTCCAAGATTGTCTTCTAATTCAATAATATTTTTAATACTAGGTTGAAGTTCCTTTATATATGCTGCTAATTGGTTATCCGTAATTGGCATAGCCTGTTCTCCTTTCTAATTAGGAAATAACGATAGAAAGTACATCTTTATTTTCTTTATAAATTAATTTAATTTCACTAAACTCCATATTCACTTTTTTAGATATAGTTGATTTTTCCACATTATTTAGCAATAGGTATATTGCTATGAGCTGCTTCGCCTGTTGCTCTGTAAGCTTTAGTTCCTGTTCTATTGTCGAATAGGCTGCACCTGTTTCAAGTAGGTAAGCGCCATTTAAAATTCTCTGATTTTGGTATATTTGTGATGGCTCTTCTAAACTTTCACTTAACAATTTTGCGCTCAAATGTACCGCATCGTGAAGCTCCATTCCTTTTTCCAGCATTGTTTGTAACATTTGATAATGATCAATCCATATTTTTATATGCTGCTCATTTCTTTTAACCCCATCGACAAACTGCTGTAGACTATAAGATGATACTGGCAATATATCTCTTTGATATAAACTTGCGCTCACATTACCAATGTGCCTAACCAACTCGTTTTCTGTTTCCGTAAGAATGCTTATTAAGTTAGCTACACTACTTTTAGCTTCATTTATTTGCTCTTTTATATTCACATCAAGTTTTTCAAGAGTCGTTATTATCTCTTTAGCTTGCGTCGATTCAATTGTTGTTGTTAGTAGCGGCATTTTTGATACAATCTCTTTTTCTATTAAGGGGAACAGTAACACGCTAAATCGGACATTTGTTGCAAGGCTTGTCTCAAAGGGATAGCTTGATACTGCAAACGGAACTAATGGATACATTTCTTTATAAGCGTGCTTTAATTGTTTGCTACTTTTAAGCAAAGTGTTCACTTCATTTATAAGTAACTGCTTGATATGTGCTATACCTATTAAAGACTTTCGTAAATCTGCTTGTAATGCCCCTAGTACTTGAAGATTGTTCTCCTTCTTTTTACTGCCTAAAATAAGTCGTTTGTTTCTTTTTTGAATATAACTTTTGCGATTATCCTCTAAGCGAACTATAGTGCTTTCTACTTGTCCCTCTAAATAAAAAAAGCATTGAATAGTTTGCCTCAAATCTTCTTCATATGTTTGTAAAACATCATTTGAAATCGGCAATTCACTTTCTCCTCACTTTTAAATAATGGACGGAAGACAGCAGTAGTTTAGAAGTAAAGAAGAAATAATCACCATAACAACCACACCTTTTTTATTGCCATCTCATTTTTAAATATAATTCATCAACTGATACGACTCGAAACCCTAGTCTCTCATAAAGATTTCTTGCAGGATTTGTTTGAAAAACCCGTAATATTACTGCCTTTTTCCCTTTGCTTGCCTTCTGTAGGAGCTCATTAATTACATAAGTCCCTATCCCTTTACCTTGGTAGATTGGTAATAAAGAAATATCAATAAGATGGTGATAACCTTGTAATTCTTTTATCAACAATCTCCCTACACACTGATTATCTACAACAATAATGCTGTTGCTTGCATCTGGGAATTGCTGCTTATATGAAGCATGCTGTGCGCGCCATTGCATTTCTAAAAAAATCTGCTTCTGTTCAACAGACCATCCCCATGCATCTACTTCTTGATTCCTTGTTGAGCTGTAGACTTCAAAGAGAAATGCCTCATCTGCATTTGTAATAGCTTTTAAATCTATTCTCATCAAAAATTCCCAATCCTTTAATAGCTCTCAATCTCAGCCCGTATCATTTGTGTTATCCAAATAAAAAGTTCTTGCTATCGTTCATCGCTTCTTTTTACTGAATATTCTGAATAAATAAATCGTATGTATTTTTAGTAGCTACCTCTTACTACCTAACTAAGATGTCGAGTAAAGTATTTTTTTAGGACTCTCTTACTGTTTTTCATTATATTATAAATTCCCTATTTTCCTCTACGAAATTTAAGTTAAGTTTTCTTAACCTTTCTACCTATTATTATTTTGTCATATTAAAAAAAATCTGCAGATATTCTATTAAAAGAACATCTGCAGATATTTATAGGGCTTATTTATTCATTAAAACGAGTAAATAGCTTCCAAATTAATTCGTTTCGATCACGCACATCTACCTTTTGAAAAACTAGCTTTAAATGATCCTGAACAGTATAACTGGAAATTCCGAGATTATGTGCAATATCTTTTGTCGCCATACCTTTCATTATTTCAACTATAACGTCCTGTTCTCTAGGTGTAAGATGATAAGCTGTCAGTAAAAAAGTTAGCATTTCTTTAGGAGAGGCTTCATTTAATACAATTGCTATTTGTTGTTGTAAATCAGCTGTCATGAGTGCGGATCCTTGGATTGTTATATAACCTTTGTTATGAATTGGCACTAATAAAGAATTATCTGTGTTCGTTCTGTTTGCCTGTAAGTTCGCACAAATTGCCTGTATTGGCTTCGGCAATTGCCAATCAAGTAGTCCTTCATTGTCCCTTAAAAGAACTAACAATTGAGATGCCTTCATATTTGTAGAAAGAATATGCAAATCTGTATTCAAAATAATGATTCCACTTTGCTCCGCTTCTGTTGGCAGTCGTTCTTCGATAATCGTTTGATGGAATCTTTTTAAAGCCTCCCCCATGATAGGCATGAGAATTCTAACTTGTTCTACCTCTGCATCTTGAAAAAAGGGCTGTACATTTTCTGTCTTTTTAAAAAGTGTTAAAAATCCATAGCATTGCCCTTGAAACATCAGTGCAGCTCGAATTTCATCACTATAGCCATGAGGCTCTAACACCTCTTTATATCGTACACACTGGATACTCACATCACTAAGTCTTCCTATATATTGGCCACTTTCTACAAGATAACGATAGTTATTTGCATCTTCTGAGCCATATTCCAAAGACATTAGTTGTTGATGAATATTTTCTATTGATTGCTCTGTAACAGCACCTATTGAAAAATGCATTTGAGTATCTATCATAGTGCAACAATATGCATCGAAATTAATAAACTTCCGCAAATCTTCTATTATTTTTTGTCGGTACTGAACTGAATTCACGTTATTTCTTAAATAGCTTTCTGATTTCCTTCGCCAATACTGAAAATCTTGCACGAAATTCCTCCCCCAGAATTATGGGATAGTTCATTTTCCATAAGTGTTTATAATTGAGAATAATTCTTAATTATATTGTACTACACGGAGGTAAAAAATGAAAAATCTACAACATGATTGGCACAATCCTATTGTCTCAAGCTACCAAAATACTATTCGACAAAAAATTATTGGTTACGATCTTATTTACGATATGATGACTGAAATCCTTCATAGTTCCCCTACTATAGATAGCATGTTAATAGTTGGGGCTGGTGGCGGTCAGGAACTATTTTCCCTCGGGAGGGCATTCCCTTTCTCCCATTTTACAGCCGTTGATACCTCAGAAATCATGCTACAGTTGGCCCGAAAACGTATGGAGAAAGTTGTTCCTCCCCCTCATATTGAGTGGTATGAGGAAGATTTACGTTCATTGGTGTTGCACCATCAGTTTGCAGTTGCATCCTGTCACTTAGTTTTACATTTTATTGAGGAACTTGAGCAAAAGAAAGCACTACTACAAAAAATGGCAGATAGCTTAAAGGATCGTGGAGTGTTATTTATTTCATCAATTAATACAGACATGTCAGCAGAAGCATTTCCACTCCAGCTCAAGTATTGGCGAAGCTCAATGCTGCAAAATAATTTATCTGAAGAACATTGGCTACGCTTTGAGCAATCCTTTGGCACATCTACTTATCCAATTAGTCTTGAGATGCTAACTGACTTACTACATGACGTAGGCTTTTCAAAGGTAATCCCATATTTTAAGTCACATATGGTTGATGCTTTAGTGGCTATTAAAGAAGAGGTAAATAAATGACAAGAGAAAAAATATTAGTCGTTGGGGGTTATGGTGAGGTTGGTAGTAAAATTGCAAAATTACTAATGCAAAGTTATCCTAATCGAGTTTGGATTGCTGGAAGGGATTCACAAAAAGCTAAACAGTTTTGCGTCCAACAAAATCATCTTGTTAGCCCGATGCAGCTTGATGTCTCTATGCCTGTAAAGCCAAAGCAACTTAAAAATATAGCGCTAGTTATTATGTGTCTAGAGCAACAGGATACAGCGTTTGCTGAGCTATGCTTGTCAGAAGGAATTATGTACATTGATATTACTGCAAGTCATGCCTTTCTAAAAAAGCTTGAGCTCCTTCACCCAGTAGCCGTTCAGCATCAATCGACAGCTGTAATGAGCGTAGGAATGGCACCAGGCTTAACGAATTTAATGGCCATGTATGTTGCGCAACAACTGCCCTCAATTACAAAACTTCATATTTCAATTTTACTTGGGGCAGGCGATAAACATGGCAATGCTGCAATTCATTGGATATTAGATCAATTAAATAAGCAATACACCATTAAAAATCATACTGAGACGAAGATTACTAATTTTACAAATAAGCGCTTCGTGCACTTCAATAAGATTGGAAATCGTAGCGTCTATCAATTTAATTTTTCAGATCAGCATACATTAAGCAAACATTTTCCTCAGGGTCAGATTGCAACAAGGATGGGGTTTGATGTAGAATGGCTCAATCGGTTTGTCTCTTTTCTACAAAAAAGTCGACTTTCTAACATGTTAAAAATAAATAAAGTGCAACACATCCTTACCTCACTTATCCAAAAAGTTAAAATTGGTTCGTCTGTATGCGCGATAAAAGTCGAAGCCATTGAAAAAAACACACCTTCCATATCATTATCCTTTGTTGATAATGATGAATCATTAGTTACAGCGAAAATTGCCGCAGCCGTCGCTACTGAGCTTTTAGAAAAAGAGCATCCATTAGGAACCTATCATATAGAGGAATTATTCAAGCTTAATGCATTTATCGATCAATTTAATGATTCTTCTTTCATTTAAAGCAAAAACGCATTTAGCCTCTAATATAAAAGAGACTAAATGCATTTCATAAATTATAAAACTTTTTCTAAAAAGTCTTTTGCACGTTGTGTAGAAGGTGAAGAGAAAAACTCTTCTGGTGGTGTATCTTCAATAAGCTTTCCACCGTCAAGGAATAGAATGCGATCTGCTACTTCACGCGCGAAACCCATTTCATGCGTTACGATTAACATCGTCATCCCTGAATCTGCTAAGTTTTTCATAACGGCTAACACCTCTTTAACCATCTCTGGGTCAAGGGCAGAAGTAGGCTCATCAAACAGTATCACTTTTGGGTCCATCGCAAGTGCTCTAGCAATTGCTACACGTTGCTTTTGTCCACCTGAAAGGCGACTTGGATACTCATTACGCTTTTCAAAAAGGCCCACTTTCGTTAGCAAATCTTCAGCATTTTTAATGGCTGTTGCCTTGTCCATCCCCTTTACATTGATGGGTGCATAAGTTAAGTTTTCTAAAACCGTTTTATGTGGGAAAAGGTGAAAATGTTGAAATACCATGCCGACTTCTTCACGTATTTTCATAATATTTGTCCCTTTATCAGTAAGGTTATCTCCAGCGATTGTAATCTTCCCACTCGTCGGCTCTTCTAATAAATTTAAACAACGTAAGAATGTAGACTTACCAGAGCCTGATGGTCCGATAATAGCAATTACTTCTTTTTCTTTTATTTCAGTTGAAATACCTTTTAGAACTTCATTTTGCCCAAATGATTTGTGTAAATCTTCAATTTTAATCACTTTTTCTCATTCCTTTCTCGATTCGTTTACCAAGGAACGTCAAGATAAGCGTCATAATATAGTAAATTACCCCAGCAAATAGTAAAGGTTCAAGGTAACGATACGTTGAACCGCCCACAATATAGGCACGGCGCATAATATCAAGTGCACTAATAACCGTTACTACAGCTGTTTCTTTATTTAATGTAATAAATTCATTTACTAAAGAAGGTAAAATATTTTTTACTGCTTGTGGAATAATAATATCTTTCATCATTTTTGAATACGGTATACCTAATGCTTGAGCTGCTTCCATTTGACCTTTATCCACGGCGTTGATTCCCGCACGGATAATTTCTGAAATATAAGCACCTGAGTTTAACCCGAATGCAATGATTGCTGTTGGAATTGGCTCAATTTGAATATCTAATAATTGTGGGACTGCGTAGTAAATAATTAATAATTGTAGTACAAGTGGTGTACCGCGGAAAATGGAAGTGTAGAAATCCGCAAGCCATCGTAGAATTTTTACTTTCCCAATTTTACATAAAGCTATTAATATACCAACGATAAAACCGATGATGGATGCACCGATTGCAATTTGAAGTGTAACACCTATTCCTTTTAATATATAAGGAATAGAGGGAATGATTGCTGTAAAATCTAAATTCACAGCGTCCCCTCCTTTCTCTTTTCCTTTTAGTGAAATGGACAAGCGATAGCCCTAGATAGAGCTATCGCATTTCAATTGAATTATTCAGCTTTTTCTAACCATTTTTCTTCAAGCTCTTGAATTTTGCCTTCATCAGCTAGTTCTTTTAATGCTTTGTTAATTTTATCTTTTAAATCGCTACCTTTTTGAACAGCAATTGCTTTATGATCTTCTGGTTGCACTTCTACTGGGAACGCCGCTAATTTATCGTTTGTTTTTAGATAACCTTTAGCTACGCCACCTTCCATGATTGCTCCGTCCAAGCGTTTTGACATCATATCTTGGACAATTTCAGGAATACGTGTACGCCCTTCAATAGATACATTTACTTTTTCAGCAATAGCTTTACCTAAATTTTCTTGAATTGAAGCAGTTTGTACACCGACTTTCTTACCAGCTAAGTCCGCTTCTTTTTTAATACCGCTATCTTTTTTAACTACGATAACTTGTTCTGTTTGATTGTATTTGTCTGAGAAATCTACGACTTTTTCTCGTTCTTCATTTGGTGTCATCCCAGAAATAACAACGTCTACTTTACCTGCTTGTAAAGCAGGGACTAAGCTGTTAAAGTCCATATCTTGAACTTGCATATCTACACCTAGTTTTTCACCGACTAGTTTAATTAAATCAATATCAAAACCAATAATTTCTTCACCTTTAGCAGCATCAACATATTCAAATGGAGCGTAGTCTGCTGATGTACCTACTTTTAGTACTTGTTTCTCTGCTGAATCTGAACCAGTATTTGAATTTGTTGCATTATCATCTTTAGTACCACATGCTGCAAGTACACCAATTACTAGAACGAGCATAAGCATGAAAATTTTGTTCTTCATATTCGAATTTCTCCTTTTTTTCGTTTTTTATTGTATATGAGACATTTGCGTCTCGAAAATAGTCGATTGGATATTTATTCATAGAGCAGAATAAAAAATCTATCTGCTAATTAAGATATACTCTTTCAAAATAATTTTCAAGCTATACACGAAATTTTTTAACAAAATATTTTACACAGAATTTTCTAATAAATCAATGTTTTTATATTTTTTTGTTATTTTTGAATTGCGCTGGAACGTGTTACTTTACTATTTTCATTCTTGTCATCATTTATGCCTGTAAAACATAGGACATCTGTCTAAATGAATACATATTGACAAAGAGGCTGGGCAACATAAAAAAGTGTTAGATTGATTGTAGTCAATCTAACACTTTTCACTTTGTCGTTGATGTCCTAAGGCATTTGCTTTCGCGGGAGTCACCGTCGTCATAACCATCAACTAATGTCATCTTCTTCATTTATCCAAATGAAAGAATAGCTAAGTTCTTCACCATAATTATTTGAAAGAATTACCCTGTTCCTAAAGTAACGTCTTAGCCACCTTACGAAACCGCTTCACTATTTATTCGTCTTTGTCGATAAATAGCTTTGCTTTTAATTCATCTTCTCCCGAGCCTTCTGCTAAAGGCACACGAGATCGATATGCAGCACGACATATTAAATGGCCAGCTACTGGTGCCGTTACAAATACAAAGAGAATCCCTAAAATTAATCGAACGCTCACATAGCCGTCGTGTATCCAAAAGTAGACAAATGCACCTAACAGGCAGCTTAATACAGACAATGTTGAACTTTTCGTCGCTGCATGTGACCGTGTATAGACATCAGGCAAGCGAATCATACCAAACGCACTAATAACACTAACGATAGAACCGACAAGTATTAGGATGACTGCCGCCCACTCAATCATTTGATTTACGTTCAACAATCACACCTCTTTCAATATATTTGGTAAAGGCAATTGTACCGATAAACGCCAATATACCCAAAATTAATATTGCTTCTAAATACGCCTTTGTTTTTAACACGATGGATACGATAGCTATTGCAGAAAGTAGATTGATACCTATCGTATCCAGCGCTATCGCACGATCAGGCATAGATGGGCCTTTTATGACACGATATAGCGACAACGCAATCGACATACTAAATAACGCAAGTGCTACTAGTAAAACTTTTTCTACCATTAGCGTGTCACCTCCATAATCGCTTTTTCAAATTTCCCTATGGAGCGAACTACGGCGTCTTTTGATTGCTCAATATCCATTGCATGGATATAAAACAAATCTCCATCCTCAGAAACCTCCATCACAACTGAACCAGGTGTCAGCGTTAACAATATTGCAAGCGCTGTAATTTCCCAATCTCCATTAAGTTCTGTTTTATACGTAAAAATACCCGGTGTAATATTCAACTTAGGTGTTGTTATTTGTTTTAACACATTGTAGCTGGAGAGTAATAGCTCCCAGTTAAAAAGCCATAGTAGTTTAATAATAGAGAAAACACGGCGCAAATAAAATTGAGTACCGTAAAAACGATGCATTGCATACAAAATTCCAATACCAACGATAAAGCCCATTAAAAATGTGGAAAACTGGGGTGTGATTTCATCCTGTAGCAATAACCATAAAGTGGCAATAAATAAATTTAATATAAACTGCATAGCCATTACTTATTCACCTCACCTTGCCATTGTTCGCCGTTCAACACTGCGTCAATATAAATAGAGGGTGTGTGAAGCGTTTCTGCCGCATCCTTAACATACGGTGACATCCACTCAGCACCAATGCCTAAACCGATTGTGCAAACTGTTAGTAAAGTCAATGGTAACACTACCCGCTTCGGTAGTGGTTTTTCATCCTCAATACTAATAATGGTTTCACCAAAAAAGGAAGAAAGGAAAATACGTAGTAGAGAGTAGAGAACTATTAAGCTAGATAGGAAACCTAATGCTAGTAGCACAAAATTCCCTCCTTCAATGGCCCCTTGTCCAATTAAAACTTTGCCTAAAAATCCACTTAATGGTGGAATTCCAGCGAGCGAACACATCATTATAAAGAATAGCCATCCGAAAAAGGGATAATTCCGTATAAGTCCACTCATTTTATCGATAATGGTTTCACCAGTTACGTAAATCATCATCCCTACAGCTAAAAACAGCATAGCTTTTACTACCATATCGTGCATTAAATAATACGTTACACCTTGCAGGGCAGATTCCGTACCGATAGCAAGTCCGGCAACAATAAAACCTACACCAATTAGGACATTGTATGACGCAATTGTCCTTACATCTCTTCCGGCAAGTGCACCCATGCAACCAGCAATTATAGTTAATCCTGCCATTACACTGAGGATTGTATGTGTTACTTCGGTATTCGTTGTAAATAATAATGTAAATGTGCGAACAAGTGCATATATGCCAACTTTAGTTAAGAGAGCGGCAAATAATGCAGCAATGGCTGTTGGTGGCGCACTATATGAACCTGGCAACCAGAAGAATAGAAGTAAACCTGCTTTTAAGCTAAAAACAATCAGGAACACAAGCCCTACTGTTGTAATGAGTGGGTCAGCTCCAGCTTCCATAACACGTAAGGAAATATGGGCCATATTTAACGTCCCGATAGTTCCATATAAAAATGCTAATGCCACTAAAAAGATCCATGAAGCAACAATATTAATAAGTACATATTTCAGCGCTTCTCGCAGCTGTATCTTCCCACCACCTAAGCTAATAAGTGCATAAGAGGCGAGTAGCATCACTTCAAAGCATACAAATAAATTAAAAATATCTCCTGTTAGAAACGACCCATTTACCCCCGCTACCATCAAGAGCACAAAAGGATAAAAATACATTTTTTCGTAGTGCTCGCCTATTGTGAAGATAGCGTATAATAAACAAATTGCTGCGACAATATTCGCTACTAAAACAAGTAATACCGCAAAAGAATCGGCAACAAATAATATCCCGAATGGCGGTAACCAGCCACTAAAATCAATACGCATCACACCTTGTTGATGAACCTCTAACAAAAGTACGACGCTTATGATTACAACGAAGCCAAACGTACACAGGCTAAGAATGCGTTGTAACAAAACATGTTCTCTTAAAAATACTAGCAAAATGGCCGTAATAACCGGCACGATTAATGGTAAAACGATTATATTACTCATCAGACGTACCTCTCAATTCATCAAATTCCCCGGTGCCATTAGTTTTATAGGCACGATAGCCGAGAACTAGCACAAATGCTGTCACTGCAAAGCTAATCACGATAGCCGTTAAAATTAATGCTTGTGGAAGCGCATCTGCGTATGGACCTGGCGATTCACCAATGAGTGGCACATCCCCTTTTTTCAGGCCCCCCATCGTTAAAATAAGTAAATGCGCAGCATGTGACAGTACTGCTGTTCCAAGAATCACACGTAATAATTGCTTTGAGAGGATTAGGTACGTCGCCACAGCAACTAACACACCAATTAATATTAGAATTAAAGACTCCATTGGCTATTCATCCTCACTTATACTTAAAATAATTGTCACAACAACACCAACAACCGTTAACGCCACGCCAGCTTCAAAAATAGTAACAGTCGAGAAGCCCATTTTTCCAAAAATCGGAACATCAATATACGTATATGCTTGTGATAAAAATGGTACATCAAAAAACAGGGAACCGATGGCCGTACCTGTCGCTAATAATACGCCCAGTGCTGCTACCTTTTTAAAATCAAACGGCATCCCTTTGTGCACTGTTTCAATATCGTAAGCTAAATATAGCAGTACTATTGCGGAAGCAAGCACGAGACCACCTATAAAACCTCCACCCGGAGCATGGTGTCCTGCAAAGAATAAGTAAATACCAAGCGTTAAAATAATGAATACGACAGCCTTCGTAATAGTACGTAAAATAACGTCATTAATTTTCATGGTCTGCCTCCTTCTTTCGTGGCTTGAGCTTTGTCAGCGTGTACACGCCTAAGCCAGCAATTAAAAGAACGACAACCTCTAACATCGTATCAAACGCACGAAAATCCCCTAAAATAGTGTTAACAATATTTGATCCGCCAGCTAAGTCATACGCATCATTAAAGTACAGCGCGACAGTCTCAAAGCGGTCATAGTGCACGACAGCTAAACCAACTAACGTTACCGTTGCACCTACAAAAATGGCGATAACAGCATTTGACAACTTCACTCTTTTGCGTGAGGTTTCAGGCATTAAATCCGGTAAAAATTTAAAACACAACAGAAACAATGCTGTTGTCACAGATTCAACAACTAGTTGCGTAAGTGCCAAATCAGGTGCTCGGAAAATTACGAAGAAGAATGCGATTGAATAGCCAAGAACACCGTTCAATAACATAGCCGTGATTCGTCCCTTTGCGAAAATCATCCATATTGCAGCAAACATCATAACAAACACTAAAATGAGCTCATAGGACTCTACTGGTGAATCCTTTGCAAAATCAAATACCATGGCATCAGACCATATAAAATATCCAGCAATAAGCGCGACAAAAAACACATAGATATAGACAAAATAATGCGTTAAATTGCCTGACATATAACGATTAGTGAACTTCATAGAGCCTTTTTCACTAAACTCTATAAAGCGATTATAGTAGGTGTTAAACGTATAGTTTTGTGAAAAAACACGATATAGAGGCTTCCAGCTTTTTAATGTTTTAAATAAAATAATGCCGATAATTATTACGCCAATGGTCATTAACAATTCAGGATTAACACCATGCCATGCATAAATATGTGGTGTTAATTCACTAGCAGATGGGAATGTTGGATAAATACTAGCCATTGCAGGCTCTAAAATATAATGGCCAAGGACGTTTGGAAAGAAGAAAATTGCAACTACTAATAAACAAAGTACTATTGGCGAAATGAGCATCCCAATCGGGGCTTCATGTGGTTTTTTATCCAATTTAGCGGGTTGCAATTTACCAAAAAATGTATTAACAATTAAAATCATGCTGTAAACAAACGTAAAAATACTTGCGACCCATGCCACGATAGGGAATATAACACCCCAACTATCCATAGAAAAGATATTGACCTCACGAATTTGTAACACTGCAGTGAAGAACATCTCCTTACTTAAGAAACCATTAAATGGAGGTAATCCAGCCATTGATAATCCGCCTATTACAGCTATCGTAAATGTCACCGGCATTAACGCCATTAAACCACCGAGACGACGTATATCACGTGTTCCAACTTCATGGTCAACAATACCGACCATCATGAATAACGCCCCTTTAAATGTGGAGTGATTAATAAGGTGGAACAATGCGGCAAAACTCGCTTGTGTGTATATTATTGAACTTTCAGCATATCCAAAATAATGCCCTACGGAACCAAGACCAAATAAACTCATAATTAACCCAAGCTGACTAACTGTTGAAAACGCTAGTAACGCTTTTAAGTCTGTTTGACGTACTGCATTGAACGAGCCCCAGAACAATGTTAAAAGGCCAATTCCACTAACTAACCAGAACCAAATAGCCTCACCACCAAATACTGGAGAAAAACGTGCAACTAAATAAATCCCAGCTTTCACCATAGTAGCCGAGTGGAGGTAGGCACTAACTGGAGTTGGGGCCTCCATCGCATCAGGCAACCAAATATGAAAAGGAAATTGTGCGGATTTAGTAAAAGCACCTACTAAAATTAGCAATAGCGCTGGAACAAATAGTGAATGTTCCCGTATTACCTCTACGTTAGCTACTATGTCGCGAATACTAAATGTTCCTGAAGCTACATATAGCATTAGGAAACCCGCAAGCATGGAAAGACCACCGAAAACAGTAATAGTCATTGCTTTTCGTGCACCGGCACGTGAAGCTTTACGATGATGCCAGAATGCAATTAACAAAAATGAAGACACACTTGTTAATTCCCAAAATGTATACAGCACCATTAAATTATCTGAAAAGACGACGCCGAGCATAGCGCCCATGAATAGTAATAAGTAGCAGTAAAAATGATGAAGAGATTCTTTCGTTGATAAATAAAAAATTGAATATAAAATAACTAAACTACCTACACCTGTAATCAGCAAACCAAAAATAATGCTGAGCCCGTCGAGATATGTCGTGAAGTTTATATCAAAAGAGGGAATCCACTCATATGTATGAATAAATGTTTTACCCTCGGCAATTTGAGGAATGTACCGTGCGAGTAAAATAAACAATATGATTGGAACGGATAAAACAAACCAGCCTAAATGTATAACACGCCTTAGTCGCCTATAGAGTAAAGGGATTAGAGCGGCACATATAAATGGTAAAAGTATCGCAATGAGAACTGTAACCAAATGAAAACCTCCTACAATCAATTTCGTCCAGCAATTTTGCGCCCGAGATTTTGTATTTTTAGGCCTGCAAGATACAGGTCAGTTAGCTGATAGTACATAAATGCATACTATAAAATAGCTCCTAAATTATTCCTTACAAAATCTTTGACATTCGCCGTTGCTTTAACGTTAATTAGCAGCGTTTGAATAACTACTGTAAAATACAAGCCTGCTATCCCCTTCTTAAAGAGGTACATAGTAGACAAAAAGTTGAATGAATATATCAGAACTCTTCTAAATTTGGATGTTTACCTGTACTAATCGATGTGGATACCGAACATGTATCGTACATTAGACACTTGATATATGTTTAATTTCATCAACACTTGACTATCTATTTAACTCACTGCATAATAATGTGGCATATGGAAGCTAATCATTTAAATGCACATTATGCATAAACAAAACAATCTTAGAACATGGATATAAGCCGAATTCCTTAAGGGTTTCCCGTATATCGTCATTAACTTTTATTCACTTTAAAGTATACAATATAAATAAGCATAATGCACTGTAACAGCCTTCATTTTAGCTGTTTTAGGATATTTTTTCAAAATTCGCAGTACAAATAACAAAATTACAATAGGATAAAGAGGTGTATATTTTTAATGAAGCATGTTAAAGGGAGATTAGACGAAAGTATTTTAGTTTGTGTCTACTATGGGCTAAATGGAGAGCGCTTAATTCGTCGAGGTCATAAAATGGCCATGATGCTCGATTGCCCACTCTATATTCTATCGGTCGATTCACAACCCCTCGATGCCTTTGATGCTGAGAAATCTGGTTACATCGAACAGTGGAAAGACCTATCCGAAGAACTTGATGTTGAAAAGTTCATTTTATTAGATAATGAAAAACGTCCTATTCAAAAGGTCATTGCTGAAGTAGCGAAAAATTACGGCATTTCTCAAATCATCGTTGGTCAAAGTGCACAAAGCCGTTGGGAGGAAATAACAAAAGGATCATTCCTGAATGTCCTATTAAAAGAGGTTCCTTTTGTAGATTTCCACATTGTAGCTGTCCAACGTCCAACTGAAGATGACACCTATGATACATACGAAAAAGGTGTACGTGCCTATTTGATTAAAGACCAGGACAATTTTAAAATAGCCTTTACTTGTCCACGGTATGTTTCAATTGAAGGTATCTTCTTCAAAGAAATTGGCACTGATTTTGATAATGGGATATTTAAATTTACTTACAACGATAAAATGCATGAAATCCATATTACTGAGGGCTTGGTGAATGATAAAGAAAAGTTACCGGTAGAATTTACATCCCCATTACGGCAATAGTTTGTAACCACGCATTTAAAATGACGTTTTTAGCAATGTTGATTTTATTGCAGCGGTGACTAGATTGAGGTGAAGGTAGGAAGCCGTTAAACCGGAATTCTTCCCTTTTTAATTATACACCTAGCTAACACGCCTCCAGTGTAGAGGCGTGTTTTTTCTTACAAAGCAGATGCAGGTTTATCTTTTGGTAAGAAAAATGCTACTAGTAATAATAATGGCAGTAATGAAACAATCAACATTGTGAAATCAATACCTTTATGATCCATTAATACTCCAATTACAATTGCTCCAATTGCCCCCATACCAAATGCAAAGCCAGTCGTTAATCCCGCCATTGTACCAATTTTAGATGGTACAAGTTCTTGTGCATAAACAACTGTTACAGAGAAGCTAATCATAATTAATGTGCCGATAATAACTAAAAATATTGCTGCTGTCCATAACGGTACATATGGCAATGCTAAACAGAATGGCATTGGTACAACGACTGAAAGTAAAATTACATTTTTTCTACCGATCCGGTCTGATAATGATCCCCCAAAAAACGTGCCAACAACACCAAAAGCCATAAAAGTAAAAATTAAAATTTGTCCAAGTCGCAGACTAACATGATAATGATCCATTAAATAAAAAACATAAAAACTTGTTATATTCGTTGTATAAAATGATCGTGCAAAAATAATAGTAAATAATAATGTTAAAGCGATTCCCACTTGTTTCTTTGTCAGTGGAGGCAAAGATGATACTAAAGTACGTTTTTTCTTTGATAGACGTTCTAGCTCCAATTGCTTTTTATACCATCCGGCAATCTTACTCAACAATATAATTCCTATCGTTGTCGCAATAAGCACAAAAGCTGCTCCACGTTGTCCAAAAATGTCCAAAATGTAAGCACTAATTAATGGCGCAAGCGCTTGTCCAGAGTTTCCCCCAACTTGGTAAATTGATTGTGAAAGCCCTCTTTTAGAGCCTGCTGCCATAAATGAAACGCGTGAACCTTCTGGGTGAAATATCGCTGAACCAAGGCCTAAAAATAATACGGCTATAATAATTACCCAGTATTGCGTTGTGAAAGCTAAAATGGCTATCCCAATAAATGAGCTAATCATTCCTATAGGTAAAGCATATGGCATTGGCTTTTTATCGCTGACATAGCCTACAACAGGTTGTAGAGCTGAAGCAAACATGTTTAATACAAATGAAATAAGCCCGATTTGCGTAAAGGTCAAACCGAGCTCACTCTTCAATATTGGAAACATTGCAGGTATAACAGATTGCATCGTATCATTGATAAGATGGGCAACGGCAATAGCAATCATAATCGGAAAGACAGGATTGTTAGAATTCTCTATTTGTTTGTTCATGCTACCACCACACTTCCTTATTTTTTCAACAACCTAATTTATAAATGATTGTCGCATACAATTCCTCTTTTTGCACAAGCTATTTCTCGATAGCAGTTCTAAGGAGTTGATTTTTGTATGACTGTAGATGAATTTTTCCACGCCAACGTTTGGGAAATGGTAATTAGAGCAACCCTTTCCTTTTTTGCATTACTCATTGTTACACGATTACTTGGTAAAAAACAGCTAGGCCAGCTTACATTTTTCCACTATACAACAGGTATTACATTTGGATCCATCGCTTCAGAAATTGCGGCACAATCTGAGACACCTTTTTTAGAAGGACTTATTGCATTAATATGGTGGAGCGTTTTAACGTATCTCATGACCGTTATTACTATCAAATCTAAAAAAGCACGTGTACTGGTTGACGATAAGCCAACCATACTTATTCAAAATGGCCTAATATTAGAATCAGGACTAAAGAAAAATCGCTTGCACATGGATGAGTTAACGATGATGTTACGCGAACAAGCAATATTTTCCGTTCAGGATGTCCAATACGCATTACTCGAGACAACAGGTAATTTAAGCGTATTGCTAAAACCAGCAGAACAGCCCTCAACGAAACAAGATATTAAAGCCGATGTCACTCCGCCTACTTATTTACCAACAGAAGTCATATCGGATGGACAGCTCATTAAAGAAAATATTGTGGAACTTGAATTGACTGAAGATTGGGTAATGAAAAAGCTGAAAAAACAAAATGTCCAATCCTATGAAGATGTCTACTTTGCACAAGTTCAAACGAATGGCTCCTTATACATTAGCCTAAAAGATAAAGCAAGACGATCAAGCCCTTAACAGCTTGTATCGTCTTGCCTATTCTATTTTCATAATATCTAATGGTGTAATTATGCCAATCAGTTTTTGGTGTGTTTTCCCATGCTCCGTAATCAATAACGCCTCAAAACGCTTTCCACTTTCCACGCCCTGTTTAAATATTTCTTCCGCCTCATAAATCGTTATGTATCTACTCACAAATTTGTAATTCACTCTATTTTTTTCGTGCAATAATATATCATGCAATGTAGGAACATGTTTCGGCACATGGTTACCCCCCATTACAGATGCAAGCCAATTCGTAATGCCAACAGTAGTCACAAGCCCTTTAAATTGGTCTTTATTATAAACAGGAAACTGGGTAAACTTGCGTTGACGAATAACCTTTAATACATGCTTTAATGAATCATTTTCTTGGAATACAAGCACCCTTTTTCGAAACATTTGTCCGACAAGTGTGGGCTTTGCAAGTGTAGCGTCCATATATTCAATGCGCTCTACTACATCTACGTGCGGTTCTGCAATTACATACTCCATAGATGTACGATGATGAACGATCGCATTGCGTAAATCTGCATAGGAGCGTAAATCATCTTCATATTTACGTACTAAAACGTCCTTTTTTTTCGCCTGGTCCACGAGACGGTAAAAAGGCATAAAATCTTTCGCACCGATAATATCCCTTAGTCGATGGTCAATTCGATTAAAGGCTGTGAGAAAGCGATCGGAATTTTGTGTAGCCAATCTTATCACCTACTCTCATAGCAAGATTTTATATTTTTCGAGTTATTTGATAAATCAGAAGTTATAGCTACATTATATTCCTAAGTTATGGATATTCCAAGAAGAGTTCGTACAATGGTTCACAATACAAAATATAAAAGTTGTTGCTTCAAAATATGTGACTTTCTATATTGTCAAAATCCATTCCACTTTCCGCAGAAATCGCCAACTCTTCACTCCAATCAACTAAAAATTATTTGAGTGCCTGGCACTTAGCATAGATACCTAGCATAGTATTTCCTTCTAAAGCGTAAAAATCCACTTCGCTTTCGCGGGCACGTTGTAAGCCGCAACCGTCGCTAATCGCGCCGCTTGTTGCGTCTTACGTTGCGTGCTTTCCCGCAGGAGTCTACGTGGATTTTTACTTAGAAATTTATCATATGCCCTACTAGCTGGGCGAAGGATTTAAAATAGTGACTGTTTCATTGGTATCTTTAATACATAATATTTGCTCCTAAAACGTAAAAATCCACTTCGCTTTCCGCGGGCACGTTGTAAGCCGCAGAGGTCAAAGTGGATTTTTCTTGTTATATTTTCGTCATTGATGCATTCTTCTTCATTGAAAAAACGCCTAAAGTAATACAAACAAATATAAGTACAACTGTAATAGCTAGGCTCCACCAATAATCAGACATCTCCATCGTTCCACGAATCAGCTGAACACCATAGAGTGGTAGCTTCCACGGCGAGATTGTCCAAAATGTACCTACAAGCCCATCAATAATTTGACCTCCAAAAATGAAAACAAATGCGCATGTTGTTGCAACTACTGTTTTAAACATCGCACTCATCATGAGTGTTACTGCTAAAACAAATAATACCCATATAAAATACGTACAAACACTTGCTAAAAGAGTCCCTATCTCAAATGTTCCGTACAGCACAACCGTATAATAAACACTTGCCGTAAATCCGGCTACTATACTTACAAAGCCTACTGTACTGACAACTAAAAACTTACTCATAAAAAATGCTCCAAAAGAAATAGGTCGTACATACAATAAGGTAGCCAAACCATTTGAGCGTTCCTTGCTAATAGAGCCTACAAAAGAAGCCATAAGCACGAGTAAGCCGATTAATTGAAACTGACTAATTGTAGCTAATATTAAATCAGCAGGTACTAATTCTGGCATCAGCATTGCAAAACCTTCAGGCATATTGCCTACAGCCTCTAGAATATCTTTCATATAATAATTGGTTAGCGGTTCACTCATACCTAAAAGTGCGAAAACAAGCGGAATCCATAAAAACTTTCTACTACGCCACGCGTCACGAAATTCTTTTTGAAGTAGTACGTTAAATCCATTCATACTCTTTTCGCCACCTTCATGAAAATATCCTCTAGCGACGCCGTTTGACGTGCTACGTTTCGCACTAAATATGGATAAGCAGTAAGGCGCTCAAGTACTTGTTGCATGCTCGGTTTTTCTTCTTGAATGGCTACTGTCACATAGCAACCGTTAACTGTACACTTAAATGTAGATTGACTTATAAAATGCTGTGCTTCTTCCACCGTGCTAAATTCTACGACATAGGCTGGCTCATCAAAACGTTGGCGCACTTCACGTAATGTTCCCTGTTCTACAAGTTTACCATTACGCAAAAATAATAGCTGGTCAGTCATTTCCTCAGCATCATTCAAAATATGTGTTGAATACAAAATTGTCGTCTCCTGCTGTAAACCTTTCAATAAATCAAGTACTTCTCTACGTCCAACGGGATCTAAAGCAGATACAGGTTCATCTAACAGCAGTAATTTAGGCTTATGAACAATTGCCTGGGAAATACCAAGACGTTGCTTCATCCCACCTGAAAACGTTGCAATCTTTTTATGAAGATCATTTCCTAAGCCTACAAATTCTAATGTTTTTTGAGCCTCTTGCTTCGCCTTTTTAGCAGGTACACCACTTAACTTTGCGGCCATTTCCGTAAACTCTAGCGCACTTAGCCAAGGCTGAAACTGCGGATATTGCGGTAAGAATCCAATATTTGTTCGTAAATCTCCACCCAACATTTTAACGCTCCCTAAAGATGGCTTTAATAAGCCTGTTAACATCGATAAGGTCGTTGTCTTCCCTGCACCATTTGGTCCAATTAATGCTGTGGATGTGTGTTCTTCTAACGTAAAATCAATTGCATCCACTACTGTTTTGTCGGCAAAACGCTTCGTCAAACCCGTCACTTGTAGTAATGTTGTCATGATTGTTTTCTCCCGACGATAAAATATGCAACTGGCCCTAATAGATTAATAAATAATATAATAAATACCCATAAAATTTTCGGTCCATTCGTTGCATGAATTTTTCGAAGATCAATTAAAGCAATAATCATTAAAATAATTTGTACTACGATTATTGGCGCTATAACCGCCCAAGGGATTTTTGCTAACTCCTCCATTTAAAACACCTCGCCTTTTTGTTCTAACTTTACTATAACAATTTTGTTCTAATATGTATAGAACAAAATTCAAATGCTAAATCATAACAAGTCAATTAGTTCCGTTCAAGTCGTTCTCCTTTTAGCAGTCACGGCGCAGCTCTTTTATTCGTGCTGTTCCTGTAGTAGTTCACATTTTCTGCAAAAACTACCTGTTCTAGCTGCTGCATAGTATGTACTAGGCTACGCCAGGAAACTGTTGTCCATACTCGTTCCCATAAATTCAAAAAAGCCCACCATTGGACATGGCAGGCTACATTTTTACATATAGATTTGTTTTTATTTATCATTTAGATACCAAGGTACCCGGCATTACTTTTCGTACAACTTCTTTAAAGCCGTTGCCATATTTGGACGAATTGTAACTTGTGAGCGTGCTTTTTTAACGGCTAATTGTGCTGACTCTAGCGAATTTGCTAAGCCTAGTTCCATTAACACAGCAGTTGCTGCTACTCCTGCTCGTCCACCCCCACTTCCACAGTGGAAATAAATCTTCTGTCCTGATTCATAAGCAGAGACTATTTTTTTCGCAACTTTGTCAATCGACTGAGCTACTTCTGCTTCTTCATCAGCGATCGGTATATGGTTGTAGTTATAGTGAGCTACTTCTTGTTCTTGTGCTGTTAATCCATTCACTCGAACATCAATTACAACATCTATCTTCTCATTTGCATAAGCTGCCTCTGCATCTTGCGCACCACCAAAAAATAATCGGTCTTTCACTAACACATCATAGTTTTTTTCCATCATATGCACGCCCCGAAATTTTATTTCTCTAATAAATGTTTAATATCATCATAATAAGGTAGCGCTGTTAGTGCTCCTGCTTTCGTCGCTGCAAGGGCACCTAATCGATTGCCAAAGCTTACACAGCGTACTAGCTCTTCTACAGTTGTCGGTAAACCGTTGTAATGGACATCGCGTAATACACCAGCCATAAATGCATCTCCTGCACCCGTAGTGTCTACTGGGACAACTTTTTCTGTTGGTACATGGAAAACTTCCCCGTTTAATACAGCATATGTGCCCTCTTCACCAACTGTTACTAAAATGATCGGTACTAAGTAACTATTTAACTGCTCAATGCCATCTTCTAAATTAGTTGTCTCTGTTAAGAAAAATAATTCATCATCAGTTACTTTCAAAATATCTACATTCTCAAAAAATGAAGTAATAGTCTCCCTACAAACTTCTTCACTGCTCCAACGTAATGGGCGAATATTGGCATCCATTGCGATAATGGCACCTTTTTCCTTTGCCTTTTCGACAGCAGCTCTCGTAGTTGCTAATGCAGTTGGATGAAACATTGTACCTGAGCACACAATTAATGCAGAAGCATGTTTAAAGGCAGCATCATCTAATTGTGTTGCATCAACTTGTAAATTTGGCGTCTCATCGACATAATCTTTGAAAATTCGCTCGCAAGCTTCAGTTAAATGCACGTAAACGCCACTTACACGTTTTGCAGGGTCAAATACCGCAAAGTCAAGGTTCACGCCTTCTTGTGCAAGACCATCTCGAACAAATTGCGAACCTTCGTCATCTCCAGTAATCGTAATGAGTGCAGATGGAGCACCGATACGGCTAATGCCAGCAGCGACATTTACCGTTGCGCCACCCATATATTTAGTAAAAGATGTATTCGTTACATCATCAGCAATATAGTCAATAAATGCATCTCCATAGACTAAAATAAAATCCTTATCTTCCTTTGTCATTGTTGTCCCCCCGAAAGTCTATTCATTATAGATTAACATGAAAGTTGATTTCCTATAAAGTTTTAAACTTTCGGAAAAATAACAAATGTATTAGCACACGCGGTTTTTTTCGACCTTAATCGCCAAATTTCGTTCAACAATTATTATTCATATCGCTTAATGAAATGGTCATCCTAAGAAGTGCCACAAAGAACGCGACTGCAAATGACGAATCAACGGCAATAGTCCTCTAATATTATTTTTAAAAAGTCATAAAAAATTATTTCTCTACCAACGTGAATAGTTAATTGGAGTAGAGGATGGCGACTACTGCTCAGAACGGACAAAACGCGCGCTAACGAGGTTGCAGCAAATAAAGTGCTGAGCAGAAGGCCCCTGCCCGTAGCAGAAATTAACCCCAATAGACTCTATACTTATTCTAAAAAAGTAAAGTAGTGAATATTTCAAAAGCTTGAGACATCATCTATCTTTGTTATACTTGCCTATAGAAAGGTAGGGATTTTGACAATGAGTATAACAATTCGACAAGCGCAACCTCAGGATGCTTATGCCGTTATTCCACTAATTATTGATGCGATTGGTGATATTGCCAACCGTTTAACAGGAGAACAAACAGCTTCAAAGGTTGAACAGGAACTGACAGTGCTCTTCAAACGTGAAGATAACAGACACTCTTATTTAAATACTTTTGTGGCGGTTGAAGGTGAACAAATATTAGGCACACTTGTTTACTACAATGGTGCACAGGCAATTCAAATGGATGCTAATCTCGTAAAATGGCTTGAAGAGAAAAATGCCCCTTCTATTACCATCGATAAAGAGGCTCATGAGGATGAATACTATATCGATACAGTTTGTGTTTCGCCAGCGGCTCGTGGTAAAGGAATCGGTACAATGTTAATTCAATTCGCTATCGAGCAAACGCAAAAACGAGGATTCACAAAATTATCATTAAATGTAGAAACAGAGAAAGAAGATGCTCGTCGCTTATATGAACGTATGGGCTTTGCCATTACTGAACCATGGTCCATCATAGACGAACCATTTCATCATATGGTGAAACAGATTTAGGATGTGGAATAATTAAGCATGAAAACAAATTTAATTTACCCTCTATTGATCGTCATCGCTTCAAGTAGCTATGGCATTTTATCGACAATTGTCAAAGTGGCTATGCAGCATGGCTTTACAACATCAGAGGCGGTATCAAGCCAATATATTATTGGCTTTATGCTAGTTGCAACAATCTTTATCATAACGCAAAGACAACTACCGAAACTTTCAAAGAATGGCTTACTTATTTTAGTCAGTGCAGGGATTTTCACAGGCATTACTGGTATTGTCTATGGGGAATCATTAAAATATTTACCTGCATCACTTGCCGTCGTCATGCTCTTTCAATTTACATGGATTGGTTTATTGTTAGACTGCATATTCCATAAACGACTGCCAAGTAGACCAGAAGTAATTTCGATTCTCGTATTATTTGCTGGTACTATTTTGGCGGCTGGTGTACTGAATGTCGATTTAAGCGGCATTGCAATACAAGGTTGGCTATTTGGGTTTGCTGCTGCATTTACCTTTGCATGCTTTATCCAATTTAACTCTCGCCCCGTTGAAGGGATTACAACGACATCAAGAGTTCTAATCGTTTCTTTTGTTGCACTTATTATGATCAGTATTTTCTTAAACCCTGAAATTGCATGGAACGGCAAATTGTTCACTGAAGGGCTATGGAAATTCGGACTAGCACTTGGACTTTTCGGTATTATCTTACCGATTTATTTATTTTCAATTGCAGTACCAAAGGTTGGTGGTGCACTGGCCTCTATTTTAAGCGCCATTGAACTACCTGTAGCTGTAACTGTTTCCGTTATTGTATTGCACGAATCACTCACTTTATTACAAGTTGTTGGCATAATTCTCGTTATACTAGGCATGTTGCTGCCTAATATGCTTGCTAACCGAAAAATAACAGCTCCTTAAAAATGGGTATAGCCATTTTTAAGGAGTTTTTATTTTTCACATATATGTTATTGATAATCGTCATTTTTTTGGATTATGATAATAATAGCGTTAGAATATTTTAATTATTCTAACATTAATACTTTATTTAAGTATTATACTTCAATATGTAAGTAACTCACTATAGGAAGGGGAAGATGATTATGAAAAAGACACGTATTTTCGGATTTTTTCTTGTACTGATGCTTATCGTTTTAGCTGCTTGTAGCAACACCGACGATAAAAATTCGACAAAAAATGCCACAAACGGCGACAAAGCAACTGATTCAGAAAAAGCAGATGAAAGCACAAATCCATCTGGCAAACTGGTCATTTATACAGGACGTGATGAGGAAATGGTGCAAGGCGTAATCGATCAGTTTAATGAGAAGTACCCGGACATTGAAGTGGAGTTTTTAACAATGGGTGCTCAGCAAATATTAGAGCGTCTACGCGGTGAAAAAGCAAATCCTCAGGCAGATTTCTGGTGGGGTGGTACACAATCTGCATTAATGGTTGGCGCTAACGAAGATTTACTGCATACGTGGCAACCGAGCTTTATTGAGACAATTGATGCAAACTATAAAGATAAAGAAGGTCGCTGGTTCGGTGAAATGCTTTTACCCGAAGTAATAATGATTAACAGCGACTTACTAACAAAAGAGACTGGCCCACAAGATTGGGATGATTTATTAGATCCAAAGTGGAAAGATCAAATTTTAATTCGCGGCGTATTAGCTTCGGGAACAATGCGAACTATTTATTCCTCAATGATTGTTCGTCAAGATGCAACTACACCTGATAAGGGCTACGATTGGCTATTAAAATTAGATGCGAACACGAAAGAATATACGCAAGATCCAAATGCACTTTATTTGAAGCTCACACGTCAAGAAGGCAGTGTTTCCTTATGGAATTTGCAAGATATTTTATTAAAGAAATATACAACTGATTATCCGTTCGATTACATTTATCCGAAGAGCGGTGCACCAATTTTAGTTGATGGTGTTGCAGTTGTTAACAATGCTAAAAACTTGGAGAACGCAAAATTGTTCGTAGAGTTTTTATTTGAAAAGGACATGGTGACGAAATTAGCGAATGATTACTACCAAATTCCTACACGCTCCGACATCGATCACGCGACAATGCCAGAATGGTATCAGGAATTAGACTTGAAAACATTTGATATTGATTGGCAGCTTATGGCGGAAAAAGAAGCAGAATGGATGGAGCACTGGGATACAAATATTAAAGGTAGGGGGAAAAAATAGTGCCAGGCACTCAAACAATTCTCAAACAATTTGAAGTCGATTATTATTACCTTTTCAGCTAATTGAATTGGAGGGCGACACCTCCTGCGGGAAAGCACGTAACGTGAGCCGCAACGAACCGCGAGATAGTGAGGATTGCGGCTTACGGTATGCCCGTGGAACACGCGGCACGCAACGGAAATCAACAGTAGTGTTTATCTATTATTAAAATTTTGTCCTTGTCTAATTTTATAACAAATTGTCTTTTCTGAGTATTCAGTTTATAATTATTATAATTAAACTCAAAGGAGGAATTCTTATGGTATTTAATAAAAGTATCTATCTGGAAGAAAGGGAGCATGAATCTCATATTCAAAAAAGAGAAAGCTCCTATTTACCTAAAGATACTTATAGAGTTACTAAGGTAAATATGCAAGGGGAAAAAGTAGCTGAAGTTTTAAGTGCTCATGGGAAATTACCATTATTAGAAGGTACTTTAATTGGGTTAAATGATTTAATTCTTACACATAACTGTTTAGTTGAGATTCGAGATAATAATGGATTAATTTTCAGACTCGGAGAACATTCTGAGTTTTCTTTAGAGTTAACAGTCATTGGAATCGCCCCTATTTTCTTCGGATCAGTATTTAAAACAAGGTTCAGTGGATATCCACCTATGATGTGTGCTGGAAAATATAGAACCAGTTGTTATCTCAAATGTCCAACAACTCTTCATACAGAAAATATTGAAGAAGGTTTAGATGTATTTTATTCTCTTTCTGAAGAGACTGAAATTTGGGAGTATGATGAAAAGGGAAAAAAATTTCCTATCATTAACGTAGAAGAAGGATATAAAGTTTACTTAAGATATATTAATAATAGACCTATGAGAGACCGTTATAGTATTGAAAAAATACAACCAATTTCTCATCAAGAATATGATCATATTGCCATGAATTATATGAATCCTAAGCACTGGATTTAAAATTAAGTAATTTGATATCCTCTTTTAGAACTTATAAATGTAAATATTACATAAGTTTTTATAATTTCTTAAAGGGGATTTTTTATTTTAATCTAGATTTTCTAGTATAACTGAATTTTATTTTGAAAATATTTAGCAAATCAAAAATTGCCTAAAATTATCTGTATTTACAGTCCCTTTTTTAAATGAAGCACATTTCATTTATTTGGACATAGAGACCCGTTTATTTTTTGTAGTCCCTTGTCTATTGATTAATAAGTGACCGTGTCATTTTAATCGGAATATAAGTAAAATATATACTATATAATTAGGTGAAGAATCATGAATACAATCTACTCTTATTTCAAACTTACCTTAAAAACCTTCCCTCTTTTTTGGGGAGCTTCAAAGTATTATTCTATTGTTTTGTTAATTATAATTCCATTTCAAGCAATACTACCCTCACTTACAATTTGGTTTTCAAAAGGTTTAATTGATGCCATTTCTACTACCGACACTATCATTTATTCTATAATTATTTTCTTTGTACTATCTTGGATAATAGTATCATTTATTAATGCTATATTAGGTCCCATCGAAATGACCTTTCAAGGCTTGATGACTGATAAATTAATTGCCAACTTAAACAAATCTTTAATGGAGAAATCTTCAGAAATAAAAGGACTATACTACTTTGAAAATCCAGAGTTTTATGATGATATACAAATACTTGAGCAAGAAGCTGCATGGAGACCCGTAAACCTTATCGTTTTTACTTCTGGCATGATTAGTAGTGTCATAACTGGTATTTCTATGTTGGTGCTATTGACGAACTTTAATATTTTGATTGCTTTCATTATTTTTGTTGCTATAGTTCCACAGGCTATCGTTACATATAAATTACAAAAAGAAGCATTTGAAACCCTTGTAATGAATAGTCCAGAATCTAGAAAAATGCAATATTATAGTTCAGTAATGCTGTCAAAAGAACACATTAAAGAAGTGAAAATATATAATACTGCTGCCTTTTTTATTAATAAATATATGGTGACGTTTAATAAAATTCATACAGAAGTAAAAAAAATCAGATATAAACAAGCTGTCTTCTCTGTTTTATTTGTAGGAATTGGAATTGCAGGGATTGGCCTAAGTTTTTGGTGGGTAGTCAAAGGCGTATTAAATAACACATTTACTGCAGGAGATATACTAATTTTCTCTTCATCTGTTTTACTTGCACGGCAAAGTTTGGCGGGTTTTATCGAAAATTCGAGCTTACTATATGACACATTACTTTATATGGAAAAATATTTTAAATTCACATCGTTACATTCAGATATAAAATCAGGCAAAGAGATTTTATCCTTAGAAAACGGTAATTTTACACTAGTTTTTAAAAATGTATCTTTTAAATACCCCAATTCTTCTAAATTCATACTTCATCAAGTTAATTTTACTATCAACATGGGAGAAAAAATCGCACTTGTCGGAGAAAATGGTGCTGGGAAATCTACCATCGTTAAGCTAATTTCAAGATTTTATGAACCGACTGAAGGAAAAATAGAATTAAACGGCATTGATATTGCAGAATATAATATTGATTCTTATCGTCAAATAATCGGTATTGTGTTTCAAGACTTTTCCCGTTATCAGTTATCTTTTAAAGAAAATATTATGATTAGTCATATGGAAAGTACTAATGATTATGAAAGGTTAGCTAGCGTGTCCGAGCAAAGCTCTCTTAATGATTTAGTTGCAAGTTTCGAGCAAGGGTATGAGCAAATTTTAAGTAAAAATTTTGATAATGGAACAGAACTATCCGGCGGTGAATGGCAGAAGGTAGCCATTGCAAGAGCTTACTTCCGAAATGCAGCATTTCTTATTTTAGATGAACCTTCGGCAGCTCTTGATGCAAGGAGTGAGCACCATATGATTGAAACATTAACTGACCTTTCAGCAGCAAAAACATTATTATTAATAACGCATAAACTATCTGCTTTAAAAATGGTTAATAGAATCCTTGTATTGCAACATGGGCAAATAGTTGAAGAAGGTTCAATGCAAGAATTATTGAATAAAAAAGGATATTTTTCAGAATTGTATCAATTACAGGCTAATAAGTATTCTACTTAGACTTTTATGTGCGGAAAGTGAATGCAATAGCATTCTTATCTTTTCAAAAAAGAAAGGAGCATTTCATTTGAAAAATGTCAAAATTGAAAATGTCTCTAAGCAATTTGGGAAAGTACATGGTGTGAAAGATTTAAATCTCGATATTAAAACAGGTGAATTTTTTACTTTCCTCGGGCCTAGTGGCTGTGGGAAAACGACTACATTACGAATGATTGCAGGATTTTATTACCCTACTGAAGGGAAAATCTATTTCGATGATCGTGATGTGACATTGCTTCAGCCAAACAAACGAAATATCGGTATGGTGTTTCAAAATTACGCCCTTTTTCCGCATATGACAGTAGACGAAAATATTGCCTTTGGTTTACAAGTACGAAAGTTCTCAAAATTTGACATCAAACAAAAAGTCGATCGGATTAGAGGTCTCGTGCATCTTACACAATACGGAAATAGAAAAATTAATGAATTATCTGGAGGCCAGCAGCAACGCGTTGCATTGGCAAGAGCACTTGTCATTGAGCCTGATATTTTATTACTTGATGAGCCTTTGTCGAATTTAGACGCGAAATTACGAGAGGAAACGCGCATAGAAATCAAAAGAATTCAATCGGAGTTAGGCGTCACAACCATTTATGTAACGCACGATCAAATGGAAGCGATGGCCATGTCGGACCGCATTATGGTGATGGATAATGGATATGTGAAACAAATTGGCACACCTCAGGAGATTTATAATCGTCCATTAAACCGCTTCGTCGCCGATTTTATTGGGGAAACCAATTTAATTGAAGCAACAACAATTGCTATTCATGAAGATGAAATACAAGTAAAAACGAAGAGCGGACTTGTTCTAACTGGGCGAAAGCAACACAGCTCCCCTAATTTAACGCATATGATTGGAGACAACGTGTTTATTTCGATTCGTCCAGAGACCGTCAATCAAGGTCCTGGTGAAAACACATTAACAGGAACCATTTCTTTTGTTGAATTTACAGGAATAAGCGTGAATTATATTGTCGATTTCATCGATTTCTCGTTGAAAGTCATGATAATTAATACAAACGCTCAGTTAAAAAATATTGGCGAAGACATTACATTAAATATAGCTCGTGAATCACTTTATTTTTTAGGAGAATAGGAGGCATACCATATGGAAAAACCACCTGTACAATCTTATCAAAATAATGCTTGGACACGGCTAACACAATCGAAATGGTTTGTTTATATTTTAATTTCACCATTGTTTTTAGTGTTGTTTGCCTATGTGATTTATCCTTTCTATCAAACTTTTCTTCAAAGCTTTTCAGAGGATAATGCACTTACGCATTATCAAAAGTTTTTTAGTCTCGCTAGCCCGGCGAATCTCGAGGCGCTCTGGACTAGTTTATATATCTCGATTATTAGTGTTATTTGCTGTGCAATTGTTGGCGTTACAATGGCCTTTTTATTGGAGCGCTATAATTTCCCAGGGAGACGGCTACTATCCATTTTAGTATTAGTACCAATGGCTCTTCCACCACTTGTTGGCGTACTTTCTTTTACTTTTCTTTACGGAGAAAGTGGAATTTTCCCACGTGCAATTCAACATTTGTTTGGACTAAATCAAGTACCCTTTTCTTTAAAAGGCATATGGGGTGTAATCGTTGTACATACATTTACGATGTACACATACTTCTATCTAACCGCTTCGGCTGCTATTAAAGGACTGGATCCATCATTAGAGGAAGCAGCAACTAGTTTAGGCGCAGGGCGTATTCGTGTATGGACAAAGGTTATATTACCAATGCTGACACCTTCTATCATTGCATCTGCATTACTTGTATTTATGATTTCTATGGCATCCTATACTGCGCCGTTAATGTTTGGTGTAGAACGAACAATGACCATGCAAATATATTTATCACGAACAAATGGTAATTTGGGAATGGCCGCTACACAGTCAATGATTTTATCGTTTGTATCCATTTCCTTTTTAATCATTATGCGCTGGTACCAAAATCGTAGAAACTATCAAAATTTGAGTAAAGGAATTAGCGTTCATCGCTCTGAAGTATCCTCAAAACGGATGAAAATGATTGCTACAATTGCGTCCTTTGGCGGTACACTTATTTTAATTTTACCAATATTAGTGCTTATTTTAATTTCTTTTTCAGTAGATGGTGCCTGGAAAACTCAAATTCTCCCCACGGACTACACACTCGATCATTATATAGCGCTATTTACGGATGAACGAACATGGAGACCAATTTGGAACTCAATACAAATGGGCATCGTCGCAACGTTCGGTAATGTAATTTTCGGTGTTGCAGCTGCCTATGCGATGGTTCGCCTAAATTTTAAAGGTAAAACATTGCTTGATATTTTAATTATGGTTCCTTGGGCATTGCCTGGTACTGTAGTTGCCGTCAATTTAATTGCAGCTTTCAGTACTGAAAACATTTTCGCCTTTAACCAAGTTCTTATCGGTACATTTTGGATTTTACCATTAGCTTATTTTATTAGACATTTACCCCTCGTTTTTCGTTCAACATCAGCTTCCCTCGTGCAATTAGATCAGTCTATCGAGGAGGCATCGCGAAGTCTAGGTGCAAATTGGTGGTATACGTTTAGACGTATCGTACTACCGCTTACTTTTTCGGGAATATTAGCAGGAACTTTGCTAGCACTTGTTCAAAGTTTAGGTGAGTTCGTAGCCTCTATTCTTATTTACAGTACTTCTACAATCCCGCTGTCTGTTGCTATATTTCAAAAATTATATGCCTTTAAATTTGGAACTGCATGTGCCTATGGCGTTTTACAGATTTTCTTAATTTTAATTGTGCTCATTATTTCCGAAAAGCTATCAAAGGGCAGTGCTGGCACAGCCATTTAACTGTCATCCTATAGGAGGCCATTCATATGTTTGAAGATTTCCGCAACAAAATCCAGCAGGAGGATGGAATGATCTTTCCTTCAAATATTTATCGAAAAATTGTTTTGCAACCAGCTTATGACGAAGCGAAGAAAAACTTTTTAACGATTATGCTTCAAATTAATATTGCTCACTTAAAAATGTTAGAAGAACAAGGACTAGTAAAAAAAGAAGAAGCGAAACAAATTGCTATGGCGCTAAAAAAACTAGACTTGAACTATTATCGAATAGAAGATTATAGCCCGCAATACGAGGATTTATTTTTCCGCATTGAAAATAAACTAATAGAACTTGCTGGTGACGTTGCTGGAAATCTCCATATTGGTAGAAGTCGTAATGATATGGGTATCGCTATTTATCGAATGACATTGCGCAAGAAGTTATTAATGCTTATGGGGGAATTGCTTAAATTACGAGGCGATTTAATTGCTTCAGCTGAGGAGCATATTGATACAATTATGATTGGCTATACACATACGCAACAAGCACAACCAACCACTTTTGCACATTATTTAAAAGCCGTAATCGATCAACTCGATCGAGATTTTGAGCGCATGCAGCATTGCTATCAAACAGTTAATCGTAGTAGCATGGGAGCAGCAGCCTTAACGACTACAGGCTTTAACATAAGCCGTGAGCGCATGCGAGACTTATTAGCTTTCGATGAAATTATCGAAAATGCCTGGGATGCGGTTGCTGGAGCTGACTATATCTCTGAAGCAGCAAGTATTGTACAGCTTGCCGCCCTTAACCTCGGACGTACATCTCAGGACTTTTTATTATGGGCTACACAAGAATTTAACGCATTTACTCTAGCTAGCCCATACGTTCAAATTAGCTCGATTATGCCACAAAAACGTAACCCTGTTTCCATTGAACATACACGCTCATTACTATCTGCAGTAGTCGGAGACGCTAGTACAGTTCTACAAATGGTACATAATACACCGTTTGGTGATATCGTAGATACAGAGGACGATATGCAACCATATTTATGGCGAGCTATAGATCGATTAATAGGTATTTACAAATTATTTGGCTCACTCGTTGTCACAATGGATGTAAACAAGAAGAAGCTCCGAAACCGCGCGGAAAACAGTTTTGCAAATGTAACAGAACTCGCGGATACATTGGTCCGCTCCGAAGGTATTTCATTCCGCCAAGCCCATAGTATCGTCAGTAAGTGCATTAAAGTATTGCTTGCTCACGGTGAAGAATCGCTCGCTAGCCTAACATGGGGGTTAGCTAATACACAATCCAAGTTGGTTACTGGCAAACCTTTAATTATTTCGGAAGATGATTTCTATCACACCTTAAAACCAGAGTTTTTTGTAAGTGTACGAACATTATTAGGTGGCCCTTCACCTGAAACAATGCGAGCATCAATTGAGCGAGCAAAGGTAATGGCAGATACCCTATTTGAATGGGTTCAGCAAAAGGAATCCGCCATTACGGAGGCGGAAAAGCAATTAATTTCGTTTATAGAGGAATGGGATCAATGAATGAATGGCTGCTAATTATTGATGGTGGTGCAACTAAAACGGCATGTGCAATCGTACATGCCGAGTCAGGTGAAATACAATATACAACATCATTAGGGGGGTCCAATTACCAGGCTATAGGTGTGGAGCCTGCTACGGATATATTACGAACATTATTAGCAAAAGCTCGTGTATTTTTACAAGCGCAAGCTAACTCAAAGATCGTTGTTGCCACGTTTGCTATGGCTGGTATTGATTCTCCAAATGATCATAAAAATGTTACGGAAATTGTCCATGATGCAATTACAGCGGCACAGCTACATATCCAGATGCTTATCATCGAAAATGATGCTGAAGCTACCTTATTAGGTGTTACTGCTGGACAGGCAGGGGCACTACTCATAGCAGGAACTGGTGCAATTGCATACGCATTCGATGGTATACATATCGCACGTTCTGGTGGCTGGGGCCATCGTGCAGGCGATGAAGGTAGTGGCTATTGGCTAGGGCAGGAAGTTTTACGAGCCATTTTTCGCATGGAGGATGGACGAGGCGAGGCGACGATATTAAAAGATGCCGTCTATAACTATTTACGTATTCAAGATGTCACGGAGCTAGCGGCATGGCTATTCCGCCCATCTTATACAAATGCACAATTAGCAAAAATGGGTGCATTTTTAGCCGATGCAGTTGCTAAAAAAGATGCTTGTGCTATTCATATCTCAATACAGGCTGCCCACGAGTTAGTGCTTCTCGCTTGTGCGGTATTAAAGAAAATTGGCTATCAAGGCGAGCCTTTTCACTTTTATTGTAATGGTGGCGCTCTAAAGCATAACCCGCTAATTTTAAAAACATTTTCCCAGGAAATGACCTCAATGTACCCACGAATTCAAGTTTCTTTGTGTCAGCATCAGCCTATACATTACATTATTAATCGGACAAAAAGGGCGTATGACAATCTTTATTATCTAGGGTAAAATATTTATAATCAAACTACTAAAAAGGTATTACATTTTAATGATGTAGTACCTTTTTATTGTAGTTGTATATAAATATCTATGGTATTATATGTAACATTATAATCAAACTATAGGTATAGGAGGATATATATGAGATATGTTCAGGTATCTTCAAAAACATATAGGGATAATACAGGAAGGAGCATAGACTTTCCTACTCTTCTAGTTGAGTATAATGGAGAGACAATGCTTTTTGAACAATTACATAGATATCAAATAAAGAATCGTAGTAAAAGCAGAACTTGGCATAAGAAGTTAGTACAAGCTGTTGGACTATTGCTTGATTATATGGAAGCTAATCAGGAATATTATTCTTCTCCAAAAGAATTCTTTGATACATTTACGGAGTCTGTTTATTCTGGAACAATAAATGAAGAAGGCTTAGACCCTTCGGGACTTTATTGGTTACCTAAAAGAGTTGAAACAGCGAACATGCTTTTATCTGCTTTAAATGGATTATCAGATTGGTTATATGAAGAATATGGAGCTGTTCAATTAAACCCTTGGAGAAAAGCCACAAGATATGAAGAACGACTTAACTGGATGGCACAGATAAATAAAAGTCAGAACTCATTTCTAGGGCATTTAAAAGATGTTCATGAAATCTCTGAAACTGCAAAATTAGCTCGCAATGCTGTTAGAAAAAGAAAACCATACTCATCAAAAGGAGATACAAAAGCCTTCCTCGAAAATAAAATACATAAGCTCCTATGGGAAGGGTTTAAGAATACAAGAAAGAACGTTGAATTAGACCTTGTTGACCGTTATAACTGGCGTGATATTGCCATCACTATACTGATGCATGGCGGTGGACTTAGGCATAGTGAAGTATTTCATTTATGGGTACAGGACGTCGCCCCTGACCCTGAAGACCCAAATCTTGCTGTGGTACGAATCTATCATCCAAGTGAAGGAAAAGCCCCGCAGGATTTCAAGAACCCTACTACTGGTAAATATATAACCGACAGAGAAAGCTATCTTCTGTTAAAATATGGTTTGCTTCCACGCAATATGTATTCCTCACAGGACAAACGATTTGCAGGGTGGAAAGAGCCAAGACTTGATAACGATGAAGATAAATACATGCATGTTTACTGGTTATCAAAGGAGTGGGGATACATCTTTATGTATGTATGGAAAATGTATATGGCAAAAAGGTTAAGAGATGGTATTAAGGATACTCACCCATTTGCCTTTGTCTCAAATTCGCCTAGAACACTAGGAGAAATGATGCCACTTAGGACTCAAAGGGAGTCTTACGAAAAAGCGGTTGAAAAGATTGGTTTGACAGTCGGAAAGAAAGATGGCACTACTCCACACGGACATAGACACGCATATGGTCAAAGACTTAAAAATACCAATATACCTGACCGCGTCAAACAAATTGCCATGCACCACAAGTCCATAGAGTCTCAGAAGGTATACACAGAACCAACAGTTGCAGATGTTACAGCTTCACTAAATAATGCCACTGCTTCTTTGGATAATGGTTGTGTACTTCCAATGCAGACTGAAATTGATGAATGGATGAATGAAGAAACTAAACAACAGAACAGATACAGATATAGGAGAAAATAAATGGGAAGAAAAGGTTATGAGAATGGTTTTAAGTATAAAATGATAGAAGAACTTTGCAAAGGCAAATCAGCAATGTATATTGAGCGAGAATATGGTGTTAAACATTGTACTGTTATGAGATGGCTCCGAGATTTCATTAAAAATGGAGCTTTTGGTGATAATAAATTATCGCCAAAAGAAAATCTGATGCTTGAACAGTTAAAGGAAAAAGCAAGGAAAAGAGAACTTGAATTAAGGCAACACGGAACGACTAGTAGTGAAAACCTCGAATGGCTTTTAGAATTTAATTCTGATTTACAGCAATGGAATGAATATGCGGCAGAATGGCTAAAAACGGTTGTAAGAGGCAAAAACACAGCACTTACTGCTCTATCAAGCTTCTTTAAGAAATATGTTATACCCTATAACATCACTAGGTCTGTGCAGGAGTTCATTTCAAAAGAATATGACACCCCAGATTTTTACGAGATTATGTATGCAGAAATGGGATCACAACAGAACGCTTTATCAAGAGCAAAAAAGGTTGTTGAATTTGTTGACTGGATTATTGAGGAAAAGTTTTCGGTTGAAGATGATTTAGGAAACAAACTTATTCCAGCAGAATTTGAAAATCCTCTAACAAAATACTTACCAGACTATGTAAAATCATCGCAATGTAATGAATCAGATAAGAATGTTCTGCCTTATAGGTACATAAAAGACCTTCGTAATATACTCTGCCCTCCAAATGCAACCTGTTTTAAAGACTTGATATTTGCACAAAGTGTAGGTGATTCAAATACAGGGGGTGATTGGTTCATTGTTGATGAGTCTGTTATTGATAAAAATGACCCAGACTGTGTTTACAAATTCAGAAAAACTTCCAAGTATGAACAGAGAAAAAAGGGACTTTCTGAAGAAGTATACGAGATGTGGTTTCCGGGGACTACTGTGTTGCTTTTGACAAAGCTCCTTCTACCTTTAAGAACTTATCAGGTGCGTATGCTTGACAGTGGAGAAATGGATACTTATAAGTATGTGCAGTCTATTCGAAATGTGGCTGGAGAATGGATCAAGAATGTTTCACATTTAAGTCAGGGAACAGAAAAAAATCCTTTCGAAAGAGGTGTTCTTCGTAAATTCAAAGACAAAACAACGCAGCTTGAAATGACAGGATTTTTTATCAACACGAATAAAACAGCAGACATCAACAAAGAGGAATCCGATAAAGGTTATGACATTCCTTGGCAGTACGAAGAAGCACAATACTGGCTTGCAAAGCTTAGGGATTGGCAGATGAAGTACAATTCTATTTCTCAACCTACAAAATGGACAGAACTGACAAGATACCACTTAGGATCCATAAAAGATGTGAGGATTTTAAAACAAATGGGGGAAAACACATTTCTTTTCAGAGATCCTACTTCAATTGGACAGGAACATTTACCAATAGCAGCACAAGGATTGAGTTATTTTTGGTATAAGACACTTAAACAGCTTGAGTTTCAACTTAAAGAAAATAGATCATCAGAAGTAGAAAGAACATTAAAATTTGTGCGTCCAGACAGTCCCCAAACAACTTATTATCCCCTGCATTCACTCAGAGTATCACTTATAACTGCCTATGCTCTTGAAGGTGGAGTTCCAATGCCTATTCTTTCAAAGGCTATTGCAGGTCACGCAAGACTCATTATGACTCTTTACTATACAAAAGCAGGTATTTCATACATTACAGATACACTGAATCAGGCTGAAAAGAGCATTCTTGAAAATGATAAACAAGCAGTTGATAGATTTATTAGAGATGCAAAGTATAAACAGTTAGAAACAAGTGTAGTTGCGAATGATCCAATAGCCTATCAGGCAGTAATCAATGCTCAAAAATCAGGTGCAAGTATTGTTATTAGTGATAAAGGAATTTGTCCTAAAGGCTGTTTTGGATGTGATTCAGGTGGCACATATGTTAACGATGATACGGATAAAGTCACTTATGGTGTTGTTCCGGGTTTTCCAGAGCAAAACTGTGTCAGATGTAGATGGTTCGTAACTAGTCCTGCTTTTCTTCCTGGCTTAGCGCATCACTTTAATACCATAGGCTACAATATGAGCGAAACAGGAAAACGAGTGAATAAACATCAGCGTGATATAGAACTTTTAGAAAATGAAAAATATGAATGTGAACTTAATGGAACCCTATTTACAAAACATCAAAAATTACTTAAATATGAGCAATTCTATGCACAGGAGATACAGAAGAACGATAAGCTAGCAAACGATTATAATGCCACTCTTCGTCTTATTGATAAGTGTATGAAGTTAATCAAAGAAAAATCATCTGAGAATGGATTTCAGCTTGTTACCGTCGGTTCTATATCGGATGTTGGAATTTCTATTAATAACGTTGAAAATGAACTTGAACAGCTTCAAATCATCTGTAACGGGGCGGAACTGTTTCCTGAAACAGATGCAAGCAAGGTAGTTTTACAAAGGTCTCAAATCATAGATTTAACATTAAAAAATAACAATGAAATGCCCGTTATGTTCTCATTAACAGAAGAAGAACAGCTCATTGCAGGAAATCAATTTATGAGGCTTTTGATTAATCGTGCAGGTAGTTTAAAAGAGGCTATACCTTATGCAATCGGGCGTAAGAAACTTGAAGAAATCGGTTTTAAGAATGAGTTAGTTGATGAACTTAAATCTGTGACTTTAAACAGAAATTTATTACCAATATAATAGTTCTACTAATGATTAAGAATAACTTATGTATAGGAGGAAATATAATGGAAATAAATCCAGATGAACTGTTCTCAAAGTTTTATGAGAACGCTTCTACAAGGAAAAAGAAAACATTAGAACTTATACATAACGCCTGTAAAAAACAGGCCGACTCTGACATAAAAGATTTTTCCATTGGTACTATAGCCAAACTGATAGCAGATGATGGCGGACCAAGTGAACAGGCTCTTAGAAACAAAAATGCCGAGGATTACAGAGTTTTGATAAGACAGTGGGCTGAATACTATAAAACTACCACTAAAAAGCCTAAAAAAGAAAAGAGAACAACCGTAAACGATGATATCTTAGCAAGTATCTCCGAACCAACAACAAAGGCATTGGTTGGTATGCTTGTGGCAGAGAATAAAAAGCTCAAAAGAGAAAACTCTCTGCTTAAAGAACAAACAACCTTCACGATTGATATGCGTCCTATAAATGATATAAGCAAAAATAAGGATGTCGTTATAGTCGAGCCTTCTTATAATCTGACAGATACCGAAATAGATGCACTGAGAAATGCCATATCAAACGAATTTATGAACTATCAGGGATGGACTACCGATAATTATGGCAGAGTAAAAGAAAACGGCATTCAGGTATATAAGGCAGGATATATAACTGCCATACAAAAAATTCTTAATGAAATATAAAAATATGGTCTTTAAATAAAGATTGATAATTTATAATTAAGTTCGTTCATTTATAATAAAGTTTTATATAAAACCTTATGGAATGCAGCTTTCTTATTCCACAATCGGGCCATATTGTTGAATAACATTCATTCTTTAACGACAGGTTCCTAACGACGCTTTGGGAATGTTATACTTCAACTAACGGGTGCAGTTGTTGAATAAGCGCTGTGCTTTAATCGGATTAGATTGAAAAAAAGTGTATGTGAAAATTCAAACAAAATAAATTTATATGTAGGGAGATGACTACTTTATGAAAAAGAGAATTTCTATAGTATTAACAACGATAGCTATCATTACTTTTGGTGTTTTTACTTATTATGGGTCTTTGACCGAGGCTAATAAGGAAACCGACAGTATTGTAATAGACAAAGATGGAGAAGTAGTAGAACCACTTAGTGGAAATAACGATAATATGGGTCATTAATACACATTAATATCGGTAGATATTTTTCTTGACGTTCTATTTGTACCAATGCTCTCCTAAGAAATCGGGCGCGATTCTGTAACAAGAATCAGCGCTCGTTTTCATTAAAGGGCCATATACTTAAACAACATTCTTGTTTACTGACTTCCCTAATAGTCAGTTGCATATGTAGCTTTTTATCTTTATTTTTAATTATTAATGGATTATTTGTTTATATTTGGAACCTGTTTTTGTTTCGTACGTTTTTAATATAAGGAGCAAGGGAGGGATTTAGTGAGAGTTTATAATCCGATTTTTATTTTGTTGCAACATAAGTAATGACCTACAACTAGAATTAAAGATTGGGCTGAAAAAATTAAATGGACAAATTAGAGCTGAATTACTACTAGTTCATCCTATGGGAGGGCAATAACATCTAATAAGATGTATGACATTTATGAAAATATTGAAAGAAACTTTAGCTAAGGTTAATAGGATTGATATGTTCTCACCATACTTCTTTTTACCTTTTATATTAGTACTTTATTTTTTTACAAGTTTATTTGATTTTCATCGGTATGAACAATTTAAAATAAGTGAGTCGATTTGGCCGGCTGTTATTTTAGCGCTTATATGCTATTACATAGGTGTGTATATTATTGATAAATTACAATGGACAATCCCCTCATTCGGATTATCATTATTTGGGAAATACGTAATTTACTTTGTTGTATTATTAACATCACTTGGATTAGCGTGCTATTTAATGATGATTTTTGGTGGTGGCTTAGGTATTTCTGATGAATCGAATCGTCGAAATCTTGATCCGAAATTAAACTTCTTTAGCCAATTATTATGGTTTGGCATTTTACTATTACTTTCATATAAAATGATTTTGGAAGAAAAAATGACCTGGAAAAAAGCATTCGTATATGGCTCTATTTTCGCTACCGTGATGTTCTTATTTTTATTAATGGGGTATCGTACGCCACTAATCATTATGCTATTTACAGGCATCATTATTTTCCACTACGTTGTAAAACGAGTAAAATTGACTTGGTTCCTATCTATATTACTCGTTATTGCTGTAGTATTTTCGATGTTCGGCTTCATACGTGTCCTTACAGAAGATTTAACGAAGGAGTCTAATTCTCGTGACCAACCAGATGTTGAATTGACAGTAGAGGAAAAAGAAAAGCTGTTAACTGCTGAGCAAAAGGTGAACTTGACGCCAAAGTGGATACTTGCAATAAATCAGGAAAGTGTAACAGGTCATATAGTGTTAAGTACAATTATTGAGTATACACAAAAGGAAGATTACTTAAAGGGTGAAATTCACCGTGGTATCTTTAATACCATATTGCCGGGAGAACAAATTTCGCCACGTATGAAGGTATCAGAGGTTGTAAACCCTATAAGTGTAGAAAAAGGTAAATGGATTACACGCCCTCCAAGAACAACAACACCAACATTTATTGGCCAATTATTCCTTGATGGTGGCTATTTATTAGTAGCGGTTGGCTTCTTATTGTATGGCGTATTAATTTCACTAATCTATAATAAGGTAAAACAAGCTGGTATACGCAGTTTTCACGCCGTTGCCTATGCGTTTGTAATTACAGTATTTACTGTGTCAATGCATACAGGTTTACTCGATTTGATCTTTATATTAATGTTAGGTTTTGTCATTGTAGCGTCATCTGTTATTAAAACTGATAAGAAAAATCTTCAATACTAAATGCGATGGGGCTGTCCTAATAGGATGGTCCATTTTAGTACTTTCATTTACTAAAACTATTCACTAATATCCACTGAATCACCCTCACATTCCAATAACTAGTTCTAGTCAAAGAAGCAGAAACACGCTTCTGATGACAGGGGTTGTGATTTTTGAAAGGAGTATAACTACTGTCATACTTACTTTGGGATTATCAGCGTTTTTAACAATCTTTATTTTTTGGAGTATTACTAAATTTTACCAATTAATAGAAGCTAAACGCTATTCCATTAAAGGGCCATATTGTTGAGTAACACTTTTGACGATAAAAAATGTTATTCAAGTTTTTATGCAAATTTATGAACAAGTTCTGTGAGTATAAACGCTGCTACTTCAACCGTTTATGCCATATGTATAGATAACTGTATAATTAATCGTTCAAGCTAAAGGGCACAAATGTTGATTTAACAACATTCGTGCCTTTTTAATGTGTCCCCAAACTTGCATTTGGGAACGTTATTTAGAATTAGTTTGTATACTTTATAAATCTTTAATATTCAACAATCACACCCGATTGTTGCAGAATATGTGATTACATATAAGCATCTGTAAAAATAAAGTAACATCCCCTATGTAATTCTGTTATTTTCCCTTTAAATTTTTAACCGCCAACATCGGATTATCCTGAATGATGCCTGTATCTACAAAACCAAATGAAGCGTATAATGTTTTCGCTATGACATTACTTTTATGATAAAAGAGGGCAATATATTCTGCTTCCCCATTAGGCATAGTTTCAATTTCCATCAATATTTTTTCAAAAGCCTGTTTACCGAATCCTTTCCCCTGGTGACTTTTATCAATCATATTATGCCAAATAAAATACGCCTTTTTACCATAAAAAGCTTCACTTTCAAATGATTCGTGATCCAACGTATCGTAGGTATACATCAAAAATCCAACCATTGTATCATCGGCATAAATAGCTAGCGGGGTAGCTGGTATACCATCTGCGTTCATCATATGTGCGTCTGCAAAGCATCTGAGGTTGGTAGTTTCTAATATAAATTCTTTCTGTTTTTCTCCAACATCAAGTGCTATTACTTCATCTATGTTATCCCCGGATATTTTTTGTAATTCAATCATTTTTATCTTCCCTCCTTAATATTCATTTAAATTTAACATATATGCCATTTTAAGTAAAATGTTATTCAGTTTTCTATCCTTAAATATAGTAAAGATGAAGTTTAAAATATTCCCATATATTTAATTATGTTACTCAACAATATGTCCCGATTGTCGAATAACAAAAAGCTCCCAAAGCGACGTTTGGGAGTATTGCTGATCATAACATCGTAATGGCATTCGTTATTCAACAATCGGGCGCTTTTCCTTAATAAGGAAAGGCGTTTTCTTCATGAAAGGGACCATTATTGGCATATTCAACAATCGGGCGCGATTCTGTAACAAGAATCAGCGCTCTTTTGCATTAAAGGGCCAGATTGTTGCATAAGGGGTCGAGCTCGATTTATACGGATTCACAACGGTAAGCAAAGAAATATTTCCAGACGAGAGGCTTGGTAACATTTTAAACAGTGACAAGCGCTGTTAAATCAGTGTTTGTTGCTGTTTCCATTAGAAAATAACACACGGAGACTGATGAGGGAAATAATTTTAAAAATGACTGTTCCTTCCACTTGTTCTGAATAGCTAAAACATAAAAATAGACTCTCAATGAAATGGTGATAAAGGACTCTTTGGGGACATTTTTAATCAAATGCAACTTTACATTGTCAATTACCGTCTATCTATATAATTTAGATAAAATTTAATATGGAGGATATAGATGGAAAATGGCAAGTTCAAAGAATATCGTCCTTTGCTATGTGTGAAAATTAATTTATTTACAGCCTTTATAATATTCGTATTATTTATTTGTTCAAAGTTGTTTATGGAAAAAATCCAAAATGATGCTTTAGTTACTGTAAATGATTTAGATAACGCTGCTGGAGCGATGGTGGCAATCGTTGTAATCGGTGGATTAGTAGGTATGTTATTAATTAGTTGCTCTATATTACTACCCTTAACAATTCCACTTTTCAGTAATTTTAGAAACAACTTAAAATCATTAATAGGTATAGTGATTTGTAACTTTGGTATTAGCTATTTTCTTTTATTGAATTTTACTTTGCAACTAGCATTATGTTATTTTATACCGACATTGGTAGGGGTATATTTTTCAATGTATTTCCGATATGAAAAAAAGAATAGTACGAAAATTAATAAATTTGTATATTAAATTTATAAAAATCCATACGAAGTAACGTTCCCAAATAAAAGTTTGGAGACATACAAAAAGACACGAATGAGGCATGTTGTAGTTTATATAGCTTTGCATAAAAAGTTTTATAAACAATAGCCCTTGTAAAAAGGCACGATGATAATTTGGTAACCGAAATTATTCAACTAAAGGGCGCGTTTATTTAGGAACGCGTCTTTTTCATTTAAAGGGCCAGATTATTTAGTGACTTTATTAATTATTTCGTTAAGATTGTGAAGAAATGTACTTATGCCAACGTGGCAGCTTAGTTTAACAGAAAATGTTATAATATTATCAAAATTTAGGAAATGGAGTTTAGGAAATGAAGAGTATTAAAAGATTGATTCAAGTTATCTTAGCAAGTACATCAATCCTAATTCTTAGTGGATGTTTCTCTAAAGATGATCTGAATCAACCAATACAAGAATATTTAGAAACAAACTATGGAATACAAGGTGAGTTTTCTGTTATTCAGGCAAGTAATAACTGGTTTGCAAGTATTGACCATCAAACATATATAGAAATGAAAGAGCCATATCGTGCTTATCCGCACCTAATGATTGATAGAGATACATTGAAGGTTATAGGAAAGGGCAGTCATGACGATATTTACCTTTCACAATTCAAGGGTGCATATATTGAGCAACATCCAAAGGTAGTTCAAGTAGTTGAACAGCTAATAACAAAATATGGTTTAGTGAAATACCCTAATGAATATGAACCAGTAAGAAATGGACCTGTTTCAATATTTCCCTACGACAATATTGAGATAGGTGTAGGTAATTATCAAGAGCTACTTGACGATTTTAAAATGACACAAAAGATAGATACTATTAAACTTTTACCTACATTGGTACCAAGCGACCCAAGAAATAATATTAGTGATGACAGGTATGGAAGGTATGCATCGAAAATAGGTGTGGTAAATTTCCAATTTAAGTTTGACATAAATGAAAATAAACACACTATTCCAAACGCCAAAGAATTAATTGATGACTTCAAAAAAAGTGAAGTATTAGAAAAGGGAATTTACAGCATCTATATGCTCGTAGATGACTCAAAACATTTTGTGGGAAGGGAACATAATAGTGTAGTTTTGTTTGAAGTTGACGAAAATGGGGAATATACAATAATTTCCACTCCTAAATATGGTGATTTTTGGGACACTTACTTTTATGGTGATTACGCAGCTAAAAAAAATATAGAATAGAATTTTAGGTTGAATTACTTAATTGGAATTGACTAAAAATACACATGGTGCTACCCCATTAGTAATATTTTGTAATTAGGATTAGCGCTTGTTTTCATTAAAGGGGAAGATTAATTTAATATAAAACTGAGTATGAAAACTGGAATTATATTCGTTATTCAACAATCGGGCGCATTTCTTTAATAAGGAATGCGCTTTTTACCATTAAAGGGCCATATTATGGAGCAATGCCCTTAAGAAAATTGGATTTTATTGATAATAATTTAGAAGAGACTGTGAAATTGTCCACTTAAAGTATTTCGGCAGTTTGGTTCAACAAGTGATGATTAAACTTTATTATAAAGAATTGATATTTAATCAAAAAAAACCGTCATTTTGATCAAACTTTTTTCAAAATGACGGTTTTCAATTTGTTGTATATGGATTGAAGGAAGATTCTTAACAATCTTTATTTTAAAGCTACAAATTGATGTCCACCTTTATATTCCAATTCAGTATGTTTAGTGTTGTTAATCCCTTAACTAGAATGTTGTTTTGTGGGACTACTCATGTTGTTTCTCACTAAAATAAATATTAAACTCAATATTAAGAATAGGAACCCGCCTAATACGATGTACTGTATACCCATTACTGATATAATTAATCCACCTACAGATGTACCCGTTGTTACCCCTAAGTTACCGGATGCTAGAAACAATCCATTCGAGAATTCAGGGGCTTCTGGAGCTGCAGACGTAATCCAATATTGACAAATATTATTTCCAATAGCAACTACTATTCCAAAAAACAAAACAATTAAAGCCATAGGTCCAGTGAACTGTCCCATTAAGAATAATAAGATGTAAACGACTCCTAATGCGAAAGGATAAGACACTACAGATTTGAGAGCATTTTTAGTAAGTAACTTCCCTGCCATAATGTTTCCAATAATACTTGCCCCACCGAATATGAATAACATTAAACTAATGGTTTTCCCGGATATATTCGTAATGATTCCAAGATACTCAGCAAGGTAACTATTAACTCCAAATATCGCTGCGTTTATTAAAAGGACAGCAACAATAGATAGCCAAGTAATTGGTTTTTTTAATACACTTAATTGAGATCCATAAGAAAGTCTTTCTTTAACAGGCATAGATGGTAAAAATAGTAATGTAGCAATGAATGCTATAGCATTCACGATAGTAAAGAATAACATGGCCATTTCAATCGAAGTTGTATCAGCAATAAAACTAGTGATTGGTACACCGAGTACCATACCGGCAGATACACCCATCATTACTTTAGAAACAGCCTTTGGAGCTTCTTCCTTACTAACTGAGGTAGCAGCTACTGTTAAAGCTATTGATACATAAACTGGATGTAAAAAAGCTGGAATCACACGAGCAATTAATGCAAATGTAAAGTTTGATGCAAATATGGAGACAATGTTACCCAGAACGAAAACACCAAGTACAAGTAACATTACCTTCTTGCGATTTATCCCCGAAAACAATAATGGCATCGTTGGACCTGATATTGCAACAGCAAGTGCAAAGAGGCTTACTAGCAACCCTGCTTTGGATATACTGACCTGAAAATGATCAGCAAGTAAAGGTAATATCCCAACGATACCCATTTCGGTATTTAAAATGCCAAATACTCCTATGGTCAATATGAATATAAACAAATGATTTTGTTTACCCAAAATAATCATCTCCTACTGGAATCTAAGAAATGAAAGAAGCCCAAAAAGTAGGGCTTCCTCATTGCAAAGAAATTTTAAAGTTGTTGTATTGTTGGACGAATGATCAACTCATTAATCGCTACATCTGATGGCTGTTCAATTGCGAATGCAATTGCGCGAGCAATGCTATTGGGATGAATTGCAATTTCACTTTGTTTTTTAATTGAATGTTTTAGATTAGCATCTGAAATATGGTCGGTTAATTCTGTATCAACGGAACCTGGACAAATAATAGTCGTACGAATATTATTGTTACACTCTTCTTGACGAAGACCTTCTGTAATGGCAAGTACAGCAAATTTTGTACCACTATATACAGAACTAGTAGGGAATACTAAATGTCCAGCTACCGATGATACGTTAATAATATGTCCTTCTTTTCTTTCTCTCATTGATGGAAGAACAGCCGCAATACCGTAAAGTACGCCCTTGATGTTAACATCAATCATCGTATCCCATTCATTCATTTTTTTCTCGTAAACAGTCGATAATGGCATTACTCCTGCATTGTTAATCATTACATCAATTTTCCCAAATTCTTTTAGAGCAAAATCAGCTAACTCTTCCATTTGTTCATGTGAGGAAACATCGGTAACTATATATAAAGCAAGTCCACCAGTGTTTTGAATCTCTTGTTGTAATTTTATTAATCGATCTTCTCGGCGGGCTGCTAGTACCAACTTTGCCCCTTTTGAAGCAAGTTCTTTTGCAGTAGCCTCTCCTATTCCACTAGAAACACCAGTGATAATGACAATTTTATCTTTAATATTAGACATATCATTTTTATCCTTTCACTTTTAGATTTGTTACGTAATAACACTTTGAAATTCCAACGATAAGATACATTGGTGTATTAGGTGACATCTGTGTATAATTATAAACGGATATGAAAAGCACGCAATTCCCAAACAGGCTAACTTTGTGTGTTAGTACTCAAATAAATGATATTGTGTATTATTTTTTAGAAAGATAGGTGATTTACTACATGACTAAAATGGATAGACGGATACTCAAATCTCAAAGCGCTATAAAAAAAGCTGTGATAGAATTGATGTCTGAAAAGGTGTTTGATCAGATAACAGTACAAAATATTGTTGACCGAGCTGATGTAAGTCGTAAAACCTTTTATCTTCATTATTTAGATAAATTTGATCTCCTTGATAAGCTCATAAAAGAACATCTTAATGAATTAAGGATAATCTGCGATTCTGCATCTGATACCAATGAGATAGCGAGCTGGTTCGATTACTTTGAAAAAAATTATGTTTTCTTTTCAAGGATGTTAGCCAGTAGAGGAGCTTCTTTCTTTCGGAGTCGGTTCCTAGAGTTTGTTATTGAAGATATAAAAAGTAATTGGGAGATAGAAACTGAAGGAAAAAATCGCGATTTAAGTGAAGATGTTATTCTGCAATTTTTTGGGGCTGCTTATGTACAAGTAGTGGAATGGTGGTTTACGAATAAAATGCCTTATCCTCCTCATGTTATGGAAAAACAAATCGAGATATTGTTAGAAAGGAATTTATAAGGTATAAGTGCAATCCATCATAAACAGCCTTTGATCTTCAACAATCGGGCGCTTTTATGGAGTGACGCTGTAGAAAATGATCAAGCTTTTTTATAAAAACTAAAATTAAAAATGCTAAAGAAGCATCCATTTTGATTATCTTTTTTCAAAATGGATGCTTCTTATTAATCTTAAAGTAAGGTTTTACGAGTGTTTTTGTTCAAACTTTATTTTAAAGCTACACCATTTTCTCAAAAAAGTCTGATTTAATGGATGTATTTTTAAATATAAATAAAAAGTTTGATTATAAAGTTTGATTATATATAATCAAACTCAAAATCTCTAAATATAAGGTCTGTTTTTAATTTATTATACTATTTACCCTATATTAATAATAAATGTCATACGCCCTTTTGAGGGTCTACCAACATGTTCAGTTGATTGGAGCGGAGGGCGGCGATTCCTGTGGGAACGCACAAAATGTAGGACGCAACAGACCGCGCGACAGCAAGGGTTGCGGCTTACGTTGTGCCCGCGGAAAGTGCCCGCCCATAGTGGAAATAAACGGTATTTATACGCCTTTCATCTACACTCAATTGGCAAAAATTATAGTTGCATTTTCTTCAGTTCATCTGTCATGAAATATAAATAGCCATCCTTAATAAATAAATCCTTCGTGTCTTCCCTATTTAACACCTGTTCACCGCTTCCATCAGGGCGAATTTTTGTTAAATAAGCGCCATGCGAATAATTACTAAAGTATAACCATCCATCAGCATAAACAATATATTGCGCACGCGTTTTAGTGACACGCTGAGCTTTTCCTGTAGTCATATCAAGTACGTACAATTTATTGTCATCAGAAATACTGCTATAAAATAACTGATTTCCTACTTGTGCAGGAAAATCGATATCTTGATAGTAGCTATAAATGGTACTTGTTGCTTTTGGATAATCATTTGCTATCCATGTATGATCACGCGCCATTGTACGATCATCTACTAAAAAATATTGATACCTTATGGCACCGTTCCGATCAGGCACAGGATCATTCCACGTTGTATCAAGATGATACCATTTACCGTCAAGTTTCACTAAATTCCAAGCATGCCCTTCCTTACCGACATATCCAACAATATATTGAGTCTCAAAGCCAAGTTTTTGTAACAATGTATGTGCTAATAACGCATAGCCCTGACAAACACCACCATGCTCAGCAAGCACTGTATAAGCACTATGTGGACTTGACTTCGTTTGTTCTGTATAAGCCGTATTCGCTACTATATAATCATTAACGGCTCTGACCTTGTCCACATCTGTTTTCGCGTTTTTCTCAATTGTGGCTACTATTTCTTGAGCGTTCATCTCAACATAAGCCGCTTGCTCTGGCGTCATTAAATAGCTTTGTTCCCCAAAAATCTTGGCAGTTTTTCTCCCATATTCAAAGCGTATGGAATGCTTACTAATATGCCCATACACGAAATCATCTCTTTTAATTGCACTGTCGTAGGCCTCTTCTACAATCTTCTCGATTCGCTCTGTACTTCCCTTATATTGAATCTCATAGGTTGGTGAAAAGCTACTATAATAGGCATACATCGCATCTGCCATTTCCTTGGCATTTGTAACAACAAGCTTTGTCTCAGGCTGCTGTACGACCGAAGAAGAAACGGCTAGCTTTTGTTCCTTCACATCTTCAGGGTTTGCTGTTTGTATCGAGGCATCTTCTGAAAATTTAGTGGTAACATCAACAATTTTCTCCTTTGTTGCTAGTAGCACCGTTTCAATGTCATCATTATTTACCCACGTAACGACCTGTTTTACTGTCGCTTTACCCGCTGTATAAATTGGTTCCAAGAAAATGATAAGTATTGCAATAATAGCTAGCTTTTTCCACAAAAATCTTCACCTCACACAGTTTCACTACTTTCATTATATACAAAAAAAACACAAAGAACTCAATTAGGAGCCCTTTTGTGCTTATAAATATATATGCATTGAACATGTGATATAGAAGCTTTCTGTTTATTACACTATAAATTAGTTAATTTTTAGCTTTTGCTCTTTACCATTAACTTTATATACTAAATATCCGCTGTTAATTAATAGATCAGATACAGATTGCTTAACAACTACACTCGTTTTTAATGTTTTCAAATTTAGTTTTGTTAAGTAACCGCTATTACTATAATCGCTATAATAAAGATTGTCTCCAGCACCTGTAATATAAAGTGCTCGCTTATCAATTACCTTAGTCTTCTTACCACTTACTAAGTCGAGTTTATACAATTTATCATTATCTGCTGTGTTGCTAAAAAATAAAGTATTATTGATTTGGTGTGCAAAATGTACATTTTGCATAAAATTATATGCTGTACTTGTTGCCGCAGGGTAATTTGAAGTAATCCAATTATGATCTTTCTTTAGCTGAGCATCAGTTACAAGGAAATAATCATAGGAAGATGCCCCTATGCGATTTGGTAACGGATCATTCCATGTTGTATCCAGATGATACCACTTGCCATCAACCTTCACCATATTCCAAGCATGTGCTTCATTGCCATTCACATAACCTACTACATATTTAGTTTCAATCCCTGCTTGCTCTAACATTTTATATGCTGATAAAGCATAGCCCTGACATACAGCTTGTCCTTCAAATAATAATGCGTAAGCGCTATGTGGACTCGCCTTTGTTTTTGTACCATAAGCAGTATTTGACACTATATAATCATTAACTGCTTTTACTTTTTGAAATTGTGTCATAGATGGCTTAATAATCGTTTTTAATATATCATCAATCTTTGTCTGAACCACAGATTCTTGTGCTGGAGTCGTAAAGTATTTCACTTTATAGGTCACGTTGCCTGTGGAATCCGCAGTCATAGTCATTCCTTGAAGATGACCGCTGGCATAGGTAGCCTTTTGCTGTGCCTCTTCAAATGCTTCCATTAACTTTTTGTCGAAACCTGTCATTGAACCATTATATGTAACTTTAATTTCTGTAGCAAAATCGTTAAGTTGCTTTGCTATTTCATTTGATAGTTGATCGAACGTTTCTATCTTTGCGCTTGTCACCACATTGTAAGCAATTGGTTCTTGCATGTTTAAAGGCTTGCTTTGTGCATTGGCTATGGTTGGGCTTAACATCAACAATGTTGCACTACTTAATATCCATTTTCTCAAAATAATTCACCTTCTCTTTTATAATATCTTTACCCTAATTATAAAAGAGAATATTACTTTAAATCTATCATACAAGTTCACTACATATGACCTTTTTCTAAATTTACAGAAGCAAGCATTTAGGTTTTTAAACCTATATAAATCATAAATCTAATAATTAAAAGTATTTTTTTGCATATTCATTAACTTTCACCTAAAGCATCTTATATGATAATAATAACGAAACAAGCCCCGCCCTAATAACTTCTATCGGAAACTGAGACAAATAAGCCTCTGTAAAAAGTGACTTACGATTCTCCGACAAAAACGAAAATAGGCGAGACTTGTATATAAGGTAAGAACTTAAATATGTTTTAACTTTGGATACTAACGGCTTTTGACAACTAAATTTACAGCCTCTTGAATAACTTCATTCATTTTCTCGCCGTCACCCTCAGCCTTTTGTACACATTCTAACAGATTTGTGCTAACAATTACGCCTACCGTACGATCTACCGCTGAGCGCACTGCGGATAATTGCGTGATAACGGCTTTGCAATCCTTTTCTTCTTCCATCATTTTTAAAATACCGCGTAGTTGACCTTCCATTCGCTTCACACGATTTTTCACTTGATCTGAATATTCCACATTCATTACCCCTTCTTTTATACTCGCTGCGTCAAGTTGAGTAATTATTATTCTTATCCTAGCACAAAATATTAGAAATACACGTGTTACATTACGCTTACTAAGGTTTCAAATATTTTATAAGCATCTTGGCCATTACTGTACCTGTATTTGTTAATTCATCGTATTGAATAATCGAATTCTTTTTTATGCGTAGCTGACCAATTTCTACTTCGAAAATTGGACATTTTCTTTTTAGTGCCACGACAAGCATATTTGTATCGTATTCAAAACGATCTCCTTGCACCTCTATAAGCCATGGTAATTCTTTGATTTCTATGTAACGCAAGCCTGTTTGTGTATCCATTAGCTTTTTATGAAACAGTAATTCAAACAATAAACTAGTTGCTCGGTTCCCCCAATACGAAAAGAACGTACTTTCGGAGGAATGGAAATTGCGTATTCCTAAGACAATGCCTTCTGAAAACACTTTTGTCATAGTCAATACTAATTTGATATCCTCTAACGTATGCTGTCCGTGTGCCCCTACTGTTAGAACACCCTGAAAACCCGCTCGTTTAGACCGAATATAGGAGAAAGCTGTTTTTAACGCTCCACCCTTCCCAATATTCTGTTCGTGTTGGAGAACTTTACATCTATCTATTTTCTTTAACTCGTCAAAAATATTTTCATATTTTTTATCGCTACCATCATTAACAATAACAACTTGAGTAATTGAGGTGGCTAATAATTGATGTACAAATGTAATAAATGATTGTTGTGGATTATATGTTGGAATAATTGCTGCAATTTTTTTCATCCATCAATCCCCCTAAAGACTATAAACTCACTCTTAAATCAAATAGTAACATACTAAAGACAATTCAACTGAGGAATTCAATGGAAAATGATCAATAACACTAATAATTTCCCGATATATGAAAAAAAGACTATTACCGTTATTTAAGAAGAGGTGAGTACAATCGTCATACAATACGATATCCTTCATGAACAATGTGAAAAATTACATATTTTATCGTTCACACATATAGCGCAAAGCTTACAGGATGCTAGTTACCACGCTATTACACAGCCATCAATTTCTTTACAAAAGTCACGCCTCGTCCTTGAGGAGATTGTCTATGACTTTTACGAGCTGGAAATGCAAGCAAAACCTAAACTAAAAAATATCCGAACACTATTAAATAATCGTAACTTTATCTCAAAAATTCATCCACGTCGGATTTATTTATTAATGGAGCTTGTCTTTAAAATGACAAGTACTAGCAACAATGACATCGTTGAAGCGAAAGCCGCTAAAATTGTCCTCGATTATGTTAGCGATATCGTTGAATGGTTTATTCACCGTTATGATCGTAGCCTGAAAGCATCTATTTCGACTCGGAAATTTCCTAAATTTGAAGATATATTGCCTCCATTTGATGCGAAGACGCTCGATCAATACTCAGCTAAAGACTATGAACATGCTGCTAGTTGGTTTGAAATTTCCGCAAAAAAGGGCAATGCAAGCGCACAATACAATTTAGGCTTCCTTTATAACCACGGTCGAGGTGTTCAAAAAGATTATGCAACAGCCAAGAAGTGGTATGAGAAAGCAGCCGCACAACATGATGCCAATGCACTTTATAGTCTAGGGGTGCTTTATCATTTAGGACAAGGTGTTGAGCAAAATTATCAAGAGGCCGCCCATTATTATAAGTCTGCAGCGGATTTAGGTAATGCCGACGCACAGTATAATCTTGGTGTACTTTACAATCAAGGGCTTGGCCTTGCTATTAATTTTGAAGAGGCAGCAAAATGGTATATTTCAGCAGCCAATCAAGGCAACACAAGTGCACAAAATAATCTTGGCTTTCTCTATCATCATGGAACTGGTGTGCAACAAAGCTTTGAGGAAGCTATAGCTTATTTTGAAATGGCAGCACTTGCTGGAGATGCAAGTGCACAGTATAACCTTGGCTATATGTATCTTAAAGGCCGTGGCATCTCACAAAATGTTGAGGAAGCTGCGAGATGGTTCCACCTAGCCGCACTTCAAGACCATACGAATGCAGAGTTTCAATTGGCCTTACTCTACAATACAGGACAGGGCATACAGCAAAATCATATTGAGGCAATAAAGTGGTTTAAACTTGCGGCTCATAAAGGACATACCAATGCCCAATATTGTCTCGGCCTACTTTACCAAAAAGAAAAAGATAGCACGCGATCTGAAAGATGGTTTCAGCTTGCCGCTGACAATGGACATATTAGTGCTGGCTATGAGCTTGGCCTTCTTTTCGTCTATCAGCTTCAACAGCCTGACAAAGCATTACAATATTTTATAATTGCCGCTGAGAAAGGCTATGCTGATGCTCAATTCGAACTTGGGTTGTTATATGCTAACGGTGTTGGTGTTGCATTGAATTATGCCAAAGCAGTTCAATGGTGGAGAGCTGCAACAGACCAATCGCATATTCAAGCTGAATATCAATTAGGATTATTATATGAACAAGGATTGGGCGTCTCCCAAGACTTAGATGAGGCTAGACGTTGCTATAGACTTGCTGCTATCCAAGGGCATTCAGGCGCACAATATCAACTTGGTAATTTATTTGATAAAGGCAAAGGAGTGAAGCAAGATTTCACGGAGGCAGCTAGATGGATTGAACAAGCAGCTTCTAAAGGACACGCTAAAGCTCAATACCAGTTAGCCCAAATGCATAGCAATGGACAAGGTGTCCCTAAAGATTTTGCGAGGGCTGCCCAACTTTACCGACTTGCTGCAAATCAGGGTCACCAAAAAGCTCAGTTTCAGCTTGGCATGCTTTATAAGAAAGGACAGGGCGTAGCTCAAGATTATAACGAGGCAACACGTTGGCTTAAAAAATCACTAGAGCATTTAAATTGATATATGCTTTGGCGACTACTGACTCTAGTTTAAATGTAATGGCAAGGCCACTTCTCGAACGAATTCAACGGTTACTCTAAAAAAATATAGGCAAACTCAAATTTTTTGAATTTGCCTACGCACTGACCGCGTCTAATACTGGCGCGGTTTTATTTTAATTTTTCATTCCCTCTTTTTGATTTACCATGAATGTCACAATAATAAATAATGCAAAACTAATTAACAAAGTGGTGCCACCTACAATAAAGAAAATTAAAGTAAACGTATGACCAAAGTTAAAAGGATTAATATTGTAGAACCACATACCAAGTGTTAAGCCAAAAACTCCAATTATTGCTGTCCAGCCATGTAATGCAACTAATTTTTGCGATTTCACTTTAAATGCACGGTAAAAAATGCCCCATGCAAACATACTTAACCAGCCAACGAGTAAAACGTGCGCGTGAATTGGTCGAAATTCATAACTACCTGACCCTGACATATGCGAACCTAAGTACGTACCCACTAAAGCGAAAATCGCTGCGAGTCGAATAAGACGTAAACTCCATTTTTGTTCCATACGATAACTCCTCCAAGTTTTAACTTACATAGAAGTTTATCGATTGAACATGAACTTTACATGAACTCTATATTACAATTTTGGTAGGTGTATACAAACGCTTGTCCCTACGTTAATTGCACTTTTCATTTGCACTTCCCCACCGTGCAATTCAACAATTTGTTTTACAATGGCAAGGCCGAGACCTGTCCCCTGTTTCGTTCTTGACTCGTCAGCTCGATAAAAACGGTCATATACCTTTTGCAATTGCTCCGCATTCATACCAATACCACTATCCTCTATTAACACTTCTACGAGAGTAGATTGTTCTTGAAGATGTATGTGAATTTCTCCCCCATTAACATTATATTTAATGGCGTTTGTTAATAAATTATCCCATACATTTTGTAGTAGCCCCGCATCACCTTTATATGTTACTGGCTCAATCTGATACGATAACTGCACATTAGCTTCCTCTAACTGCCAACGATATTTGCGCACAGTTTCCTTCAATTGTTCATCTAAATTGTACGGTTCTCTCTTTAGCATTCTAGTCGATTGATCGAGTGATGTCAGGAGTAACAGTTGCTTCGTCAATGTCGAAAGTCGCTTCGTTTCTAGCTCTATAATTGTCGCATATTCTTGTCGTTCTGGTTCAGAAAGCGTAGGGTTTTTCAGTAAATCTACATAGCCTTGAATATTCAATAAAGGCGATTGGAAGTCATGAGATACATTGCTTATAAATAGTTTACGAATTCTATCATTTTCCTGTAATTTTTCTGTCATCACATTAAAGCTATCTGCCAGTTGTCCAATTTCATCCGCTCGATCTATTTCAAGCAACGTATCAAACTTTTCATGTGCCAGTTGATGTGTTGCTTCTGTTAACTGTGTAATCGGTCTAATCAGTGCCTTTGCAAATAGCAGCATAGCAAGTAAACTTAGCACAGCCATTCCAAGGATAAGACCTCCTAATAGCGTATGCGCCTCAGAGAACAACAATCGAATATCTGGTCTAATAAACAGTGCGTACTGTTCGTTATTATACGTAAAGGGTACACCAATGGTATTAATGAGTTCATTCGCAAAAAAACCTGTCATAAAGGTCTCTTTTGGGAAATCACGCATCCCATGATAGACTTCTCCTTCTAAAACACGCTGGATTACATCTGCCGACAATGTTTTATCTCGATATTCGCCACCAAAAAAGCGATGATCCTCTCCCGTTGTAACATAAATTTGATAACCAATCTCTCCAAGTGTTGTTAAATAGCTATCTAAATCCATTTGCTTCGCTGATTCGATATAATCGACAATATCCTCTGCAATTGCAACATTCTTAGCATCATTTTTCCCTTTAGTCACTTGATGATAATACGTATTCGTCATTAAAAACCCAATGCATAAGCTGCCAATCATAATGAGCATCGTTGTGACAACAAACTTACTATATAACGTCTTCATGTCGCACTTACCTCAAGCTTATAACCGACGCCACGTACCGTTGTAATCTCAACATCTGTTTCGTAGCGATGCAAGCGCTCGCGAATCCGCTTCACATGTGTATTTAACGTTTGCTCGTCCCCTCCATAGTCGTAGCCCCATACTTGCTCCATAATAATGCTACGTGTAAAAACTTGATTTGGTCGAGAGGCAAGTAGCGCTAATAGCTCGAATTCCTTTAATGGCAAAATAAGTGTTTCTCCACCAATCGTAACCTCAAAGCTACGTCGATCAATTTCGAGCTTACCAACCTGTATTGTTACCTGATTCTTTTTATCAAGCCTACGTAAAATCGCTGCAATGCGAAACAGCAACTCCTTTGGCTCGAACGGTTTAACGACATAGTCATCTGAACCCGCTAAAAAGCCACGCTCCTTATCTTCTAGCTCTCCTTTTGCCGTTAATAACAGCACCGGAATATCGTAATCCTTACTTAAAATTTCAGTTAGCGTAAAGCCATCCATTCCTGGCATCATAACATCAACAACTGCCAAATCGGGCATATTTCCATCAAGCAATTGCAAAGCTTGCTCGCCATTCTCTGCTTGCAATACTTTATAGCCCTCTCGCGTTAAATAAATATTGACTAACTGTAAAATATGAACGTCATCATCGACAACTAAAATTTTCATTTATCCTTGCCCCCATTCAATATATTGCACTAGGAGTTCAGTTCCTAACTTACGCTTTATGTAAAAAGGGCTGTCCTATAAGTCAGTCTAACAATAATATGTACTTGATATCTCGTAAAAATCCACTGCTTGCATTGTAAATTGTGTGAGTGACTGGCACTTGCTATCGATTTCTTTCTGCGCAAAAATCCACTTCGCTTTCCGCGGGCACAACCGTAAGCCGCAACCCTCGCTACGCGCGGTTTGTTGCGTCTTACATCCTGTGCGTACCCGCAGGAGTCTTCGTGGATTTTTACTTGGTTAACCTATGCACTGCCATGAAAATTCAGAATTGTGTGAGTGACTGGCACTCACAATGAAAATATTGAAACCAACAGCAATATAAGTAATGGCAAGCCGATGACGATATAGCCTCTTGGGTTTGCAAAGTTCATTGTCCAACCTACACCAAAACGCTTCTCCACAAACACTGATGGATCCTGACGATTCATATAAATAAGACCGCCCTTCCAATAACGATCCTCATCAATATCCATTACCTCTGACACCACATTATCTTTATAATTCAATCGTAACTGTCGCTTTTTCCATGCATAAACAAGCACTGAACCTAATATTAAAACTAGGAAAGCAATAAACAATGGTAATAGTTTTTTTCCTTCAGCCATTGAAGGATAGATATTACTTAACTGTAGCATTGTAAATAATCCTGTTAAACTATAGCTGACCAACGCTATATTCCAGCTCATAAATTTCCGTGTTTTTAATTCGCTTTCCAAAGACTCCTGCTGATGGTTGATAGACAATCGAATTGCAGAGCGCTTAAGTGAATCCGCAATCCCCCACATCATACATTGCATCATTAACATGACTAGTGGTAGTGAAATCGCAGTAAAATACGTTTTTTCTTGCCACGCATCTGCCGCTCCGCTTGGTCCCCAATGTACCGCAACAGCATTTGGTATTTGTTCATAATGTAACAACGTAAATATGATGAGGAAAACAGTAACACCAATAGGTACCACATAAAAAGGCCAAGGTAGTATTTCATCACGACTACGGGCTGTTAAATCGACAGCTCTCACTTGTTTTATATTCATGCCCCAGTGTTCACGCATTTTCAGCTTCATCACTTTTTGGTGATTCAACCAGTATAACACCATACTGACCGCAAGCATCCCAAATAAACAGCTAAGTAAAAGAATGCCTTGAGCACTTTCAGCAGGAGCGAGCAACCAGTAAAACACAAACATGATTATTAAAATTATTGCTCCAAAAAACCCTACTGTTTGCGCATAGCGCTTTTTCGCAATCGCTAATGCAGGATGCTTTACATTTTGTTCCGGTACGGTAACTCCAAATACGATTGTCTCACGTACAATAAAAGGGACAAAAACTTGCATAGCTAATGTCATAATATACATAATTGTAAAAATACCTAGTAGCATGCTACACCCCTTCTACTGGCAGTTGCAAGTCAGCAAATACCTTTTTCATCATGTGCTCAATTTGATCAGCTGTTGCGCCGAGCACCATTCCTTCTGCCACAACAGGCTTTAAGTTTTTTTCAATCTGCTGCAACTGTTCGGGCGTTAATGCACGCTCCTCAGTTGAGCGAATAATTGCACCTGATTTAGCCCGAATTGTAATGATTCCTTTTGCCTCAAGCTCATGGTAACTCTTATTAACCGTATGCATATTAACACCTAAATCAGCCGCTAAACTACGCACAGATGGCAACATATCACCTGGTCCCATGTCTCCCCTTGCAATACCCTCTATAATTTGCCGTGTAACTTGTTCATAGATAGGCACATCCGATAAGGGCTCTATTTGAATAAACATCTATATCAGCTCCATGTTTGTTATACAGTTAGTATAACAAAATTTAAGTTTTATGCATAGAGAAATTGGGCTATCTCGAAAGGACTTAAATTTTTCTATAAAGAATTTTTTATCGTATCAATAAACTTATTTACAAGTAAACTTTGCTTCTCATTTTTCCTTGTACAAATAGCAACTTTATGTTTACTATGTATCCCCTGTACATATACTCTTGCCAATTGCCCATTATGAACATACTCTTTAACCGCAAGTGATGAAATAAAAATTGCGCCATATCCAGCCATAACCGATCGAATTGTTTCATTTATTCCACTAAATTGCAGTGCAATTTTTGGAGGATTTACTTGATGGGTTTCACAAAGTGAAAAGAGGTGATCTCTCATGGAGCTTCCTTCCTCGCGCATTATAAAAGGTTCCTTCATCATATCCGCTATAGAAATAATTTGATTTGCATATAGGTGTTCAGGTGCCACAACAAACCACAGCTCATCTTCAAAGAGCTCCTCCCATAATACTTCCTCAGGTCTCTCAGATATTCCACCACCATAAATAGCAATATCCGCTTTATAGTGGATAAGCTGCTCAAATGCTTCTTTCGTATTGGCCGTTGTAACAACTAAATTAACATCTTCGTTTAAGCCTTTAAAAGTAGCTGCCCATTTCGGAATTAAAAAATTAGCAGGTAAATAAGTAGCAACAATATGAATAGACCCTGTCTTAGCAAGGCGATAGTCTTCAATAAATGACTCAATGTGTTGCTCAAGAGAAATAAGATTTTGCGCCTTTTCCGCTAGTGCCTCACCAAACTCAGTCAATACTATGCCTCTGCCTTGCTGTTGAAATAATGAGACGCCTATTTCCTGCTCAAACCTTTTAATTTGGCTTGAAACTGCTGGCTGACTAATATGCAATATTTTAGCGGCCTTTGTAAAACTACCTGTTTTAGCTACTTGGTAAAATAATTTTAATGCGTGACTATTCATGCTCTCTCCTCACTCATAACTAAAAGTTATGAATTAGTAATTATTATATATTTTTATTATAGTTTATTTTATCATACACTTTAGTTGCAGTTTAAATCACTTTGGAAACGAGGAATTATACTATGTTAACTAACAATGTTTGGCATGACGTGGATGAATATTTTATTGATAAGATAATTCCATTTGATGAAACAATGGAGAATGTCCTACAAACAAATAAAAATGCTGGTATTCCTGAAATTGATGTATCACCCACACAAGGAAAATTACTTTACCTGCTAGCAAAAATAAAAGGTGCTCAAAATATTTTAGAAATCGGTACACTTGGTGGCTATAGTAGTATATGGCTTGCTCGTGCGCTCCCTGAATCAGGAAAGGTTTACACACTAGAGATTGAACCGACGTATGCAGAAGTGGCGAAGCAAAACATCCTAAAAGCAGGCTGTAGTAGCAAAGTCGAAGTGATGGTAGGAAATGCATTGCATTCATTGCCTACAATTAAAAATTCAGGCCTTTTATTCGACCTTATTTTCATTGATGCCGATAAACCGAATAATCCTCAATATTTAAAATGGGCTTTAGAATTAGCGAATAGTGGAGCACTTATCATTGCTGATAATGTAGTGCGAAACGGTGAAGTCATCGATGATAAAAGCGAAGATGAACGTGTGCAAGGTGTGCGTCAATTTATGGATTTATTAGAACAAGAACCACGTATCGAATCTACAGCCATTCAAACCGTTGGAATTAAAGGATATGACGGTTTCGTGCTAGCGATTGTTAAATAACGAAAAAGGAGATGTCTCACGCATTCGTGAGACATCCTCTTATGTGTATAGAAAAATGCCTTACAAGCCCCCCATCTAAGCTCGTAAGACATCTTGCACCCCATGTTTAAATCTCATTACTTACCATTAATATAAGTAGACCCCTTTTATTAAACAGTGCTCATTGTGTATAAGTAAAGAACAGGGGAACAGACCCCGCTCGTTACATTAGTGGAACTCGTGAGCTGCATTCGAGTTCAGCTCACTGTATTTTAGAAAAGTAGGATATGTTCGTTAGTAGATTGCTATTAATTAACTTAATTTTTCATAGCCTGGAAGTGTCAAGAATTCCACGAACTCATCTTGTTCAATTAAAGATTTAAACAGTTCAGCAGCTTCAATATAGCGACCACTGTTATAAGCCTGTTCCCCAACAGCCTCTTTAATTTTCACAAGCTCTTCTTCCAAAACTTCTAGCACGAATGCTAATGTAATACCTCTTCCATCATCTAAAATACCCTTTGGATGACGAATCCATTGCCATACTTGTGTACGGGAGATTTCTGCTGTTGCAGCATCCTCCATCAAGTTGTTAATCGGTGCAGCACCGTTGCCTCGTAACCAAGAAGCAATGTACTGAACCCCAACACTACAGTTAGTGCGAAGACCTTCAAGTGTAATTGTACCTTCTGGCACAGCCACTAAATCTTCAGCCTTAACATTCACTTCTTCGCGTTTTTTATGAATTTGATTTGGTGTCTCCATAATGGCATCAAACTGCTCCATAGCCGTTGCAACCATGCCAGGGTGTGCTACCCAAGTCCCATCATGACCATCAGTTGCCTCACGACGTTTGTCTTCAGCAACCTTTGCAAATGCTACTGCATTCGCTTCGTCATCGCCTTTAACAGGAATTTGCGCCGCCATACCGCCCATTGCAGGTGCGTTACGTTTATGACATGTTTGAATACATAAAGACGTATAAGCCTTCATAAATGGAACTGTCATCGTTACTTGACCGCGATCAGGTAAAATCACATCAGGTTGATTGCGCAGGCGTTTAATATAGCTGAAAATATAATCCCAACGGCCACAGTTCAGACCTGCTGAATGGTCGCGAAGCTCATATAAAATCTCATCCATTTCAAAAGCAGCCAATATTGTTTCAATTAAAACTGTAGCTCTAATTGTACCTTGTGGAATATCGATGTAATCTTGTGCAAAGACAAAAACATCATTCCACAAACGAGCCTCTAAATGGCTTTCTAACTTTGGCAGGTAGAAGTATGGACCCGTACCTTTTGCTAGTGCATTTTTAGCATTGTGGAATAAATATAGAGCAAAATCAAAGAAACTGCCTGATACAGGTTCCCCTTCCACTAGTACATGCTTTTCAAGTAAATGAAGACCACGTGGTCGTACTAATAATACAGCTGTTTCATTGTTTAATTTATATGTTTTACCATTTGACGCTTGTGTAAATTCAATTGTCTTATTAATGGCATCACGCATATTGATTTGACCAGAAATCATGTTTTCCCATGTCGGAGCAGATGCATCTTCAAAACAAGCCATGAACATTTTCGCACCAGAGTTCAACGCATTAATAACCATTTTGCGGTCTACTGGTCCAGTAATTTCTACTCGTCGATCTTGTAAATCTGCTGGCAGTGGCGCAATCGTCCAATCTCCCTCACGAATATGTTTTGTTTCTGGTAGGAAGTCGAGTTTCTCACCAGCATCAAGGCGTTTTTGACGTTCTTGTCGAGCCTCTAAAAGCTCTTTCCGACGATCATTAAACTTTTCATGCAGGGCAAGAACAAACTCAAGGGCTTCCGGTGTTAAAATTTCTTTTGTTTGCTCGTTTTGTTCCCCAACAATAGTAAGCTTACCTGTAGTTACCTGTTCCATTAGTAGTTCCCCCACCTCTCGTAATTTAAGTTTCCCCCGCTTAGGAGGTGCGAGGGAAACTTATCTATGATTATGAATTTAGGAATTAACGTAATTGAATTAAACGAATTGTTCTGTTTCTGTTGAACCAGCCATTGCAGTTGTTGAAGAAGTACCACCTGAAATAACTTGTGACACATCATCGAAGTAACCTGTACCTACTTCACGTTGGTGACGAGTAGCTGTATAGCCCTTAGACTCAGAAGCAAACTCAGCTTGTTGTAATTTAGAGTATGCAGCCATTCCGTTATCTTTGTAGTCATGAGCAAGCTCAAACATAGAGTGGTTTAATGCATGGAAGCCAGCTAATGTTACGAATTGGAATTTGTATCCTAGTTTACCAAGCTCGCGTTGGTATTCGGCGATTTCTTCTTCTGAAAGGTTTGCTTTCCAGTTAAATGAAGGTGAGCAGTTGTAAGCAAGCATTTTACCTGGGAATTCAGCATGAATCGCCGTTGCAAACTCACGAGCTTCTTCAAGTGATGGCTTAGACGTTTCACACCAGATTAAATCTGCATATGGTGCGTATGCTAAACCGCGAGCAATTGCTTGTTTGATACCTGGTTTTGTACGGAAGAAGCCTTCCGGTGTACGTTCACCAGTTATAAATTCTGCATCACGTGGATCGATATCTGAAGTTACCATATCTGCTGCATCAGCATCCGTACGTGCGATTAAAATTGTATCTACACCCATTACATCTGTAGCAAGACGAGCAGCAATTAAGTTACGAACAGCATTTTGTGTAGGAAGTAATACTTTCCCTCCTAAATGCCCGCATTTTTTCTCAGAAGCTAATTGGTCTTCTAAATGAACACCAGCAGCTCCCGCCTCAATCATACCTTTTACAAGTTCGAACACGTTTAGAGGGCCACCGAAACCTGCTTCAGCATCTGCAACGATAGGAGCAAACCAATCAAAGTCATCTACACGACCTTCAGCATGATCGATTTGATCAGCGCGTTGTAGTGCTTGATTAATACGTTTTACTACAGCTGGTACAGAGTTAGCTGGGTATAGTGATTGGTCAGGATACATTTGTCCCGAAAGGTTAGCATCAGCAGCTACTTGCCAGCCTGATAAGTAGATTGCTTGTAATCCTGCTTTTACTTGTTGAACCGCTTGATTACCAGTTAGTGCACCTAATGCATTAATGAATGGCTCTTCATGTAGGGATTTCCAAAGTCGTGTAGCACCTTTAGTTGCTATAGTTTGCTCAATTACAACAGACCCCTGTAATTTAACTACTTCTTCAGCTGTATATGCGCGCTCAATACCAGCCCAACGCGGGTTTTCTGCCCATTGTTTTTCTAAAACTTGGATTTTTTCTTGACGTGTTGACATATTAAAATTCCACCTTCCCCTTTGTATAAAATATACTCTGTTAAAAAAACTTTTTAAAATCTGTTCCATAACAGGTTTATTTGTTGTAAATTAATATATAACAGTACATCTGAATTTTCATTATTTTTAGATAAAATGCCGAATTTTAGTGATGAAAGTACCTTTTTTAACGACAAAATTTGGTAAACTGTTTACAAACAAGGGGGATAATCACAATGAATAATGAATTAGATTCTTTACAAAAAGATATTTCACAACAATTTATTACGATGCTACAAGACTGGATTCCAACAAATTCGTCCATCGCCATTGCTGTTCAAAACTCCTATATCTATTTTCACTCTGGTTCGCACAGTATTCATTTAGAAGCAGGGAGGCAAGTCGAGCCAGGCAGTATTGCAGAGCAAGTATTACAAACAAAAAAACGCACAGACGCAATCTTAGATAATACCTTATTTGGAACACCATATTACGGTATTGGCTATCCAATACATATACAGGACACTCTAGCTGCATTAGTAATTGTTTTACCTTCAACGTTTACAGCACTGAAATTAGAACCTTATCAATTTTTAACTGGTAAACGGGACGAAGAATGGAACCCTGTTGCCATTGAGAAAATTTCTTATATCGAAAGCCTACAGAAAAAAACATGGTTCTATGTAGAAAAGGAACAGTTTAAAACAAGTATTACACTCAAGGAGTTACAAATGCGCTTACCAACATTTTTCATTCGCATTCATCGATCTTATATTGTTAATATTCATTTCATAAAAAAGATGGCGCGTGATCTCACTTCCAATTTTATCGTTACATTAAAAGACGGGACAGAACTACCAGTCAGCCAATCCTATCTCAATAACTTGCGAAACGCCCTTGAATTTTAATAGACAAAGTAAAAACAGCTGTATAAACAGCTGCTTCAGATTGTAAAGAATAATTACTGAACGATTAGTGAATGGCATGGCATTTTATTTAGATACATTCAGTCTGTCGAATAGCCTCAATAAAATTTTAGCGGGGCTTATTCAGGCAGCATACTTTAAATACAAAAAAACCTGAGAATATATTCTCAGGTTTTTGTTTGCCTAGCGATGTCCTACTCTCACAGGGGGAAGCCCCCAACTACCATCGGCGCTAAAGAGCTTAACTTCCGTGTTCGGTATGGGAACGGGTGTGA
>NZ_JBNNUU010000010.1:0-141002 GCF_050280025.1 Lysinibacillus sp. NPDC093712 | reverse complement strand
TAATATTACAAAGTCACTAGAGGAATTTAAAACGACTCAGAATATAGACAAATTGATAGAGGTGAAAAAGTTGAATAAAGAACGAGAACGTTTGGAGAATAAACAACGGAAAATAGAAAAAGAATTATGGGGCGTTTGAAAGAAATTGTGCAGTTACAGGGGGAAGTGTAGATGTTTAAAAAACATAGACTCAAATGGAAATTTAGTCGATTGCGGGCAGAATTGGAGAAGGACGCTAACAAATTGGCTCTAAAATATAAGACGGTAAAATTCATAATTACAAATGGGGAAATAATACATGAAGAAAAGAAATTATATGGAGCATTTGATTCAAATAGTCAAAGAATATATATAAAACATATCCCTTCAATAAGAGTAGAATCGTTTATTTCTCAACTCATAGAAATATCTAAACTACATTCGGTTAAAGCCATTCAAATAGAATTTGACCGTTATAATGAACAATTTAATATTGAAGCTGAATTGTATTTAGAAATAGAAAGCTTTCTTGAACAACAGCCGAATATTAATTTTCCTGTTCAAGATGGACCTTGTGACTTTACAGTATCAGAGAGGTTTTATAATGACCTGATAAACTCTTTAAAGAAAAAATCTAACTGAACAATATGACGATTTAATTTAATATTTTAAAAATTCCAGTCGGAAAGGGAGCGTGGCAGAAATGGAGAAACTAAAAGAAGAATGGAGTGTTATGGCTATAGGGGCATCTCTTAATGGAGGTACAGTTTTCGAGTTCAAGAAGAAATCGAATTCAAACGTATCAGTTACTATTAATCGTGCTTATACAGAAGAAGAGGCATGGAAGGTTTTATTTGATACGGTGAAAGTCACTGTTCAATAGAAAGTAAAGAAATATTGAAGGATAATAAATATGGTGTTTAGAAAGGAAAGTGGAGTATGAAAATAACAGAGATCACATTACCAACATTGGACGAAATGAATGTAATGAGTTTAGAAGACCTCTGCAACTGGTCTTTAACATTAAAGCCTTTTTACACCACACGCTTTGAAATTAGCAAAATTTATGAGTTTGACGAATATAAAAAAGCTATTAGATATTTATGGTTTGATAAGATGATTGAAAACATTAAGACGGGGCTTAATCGTTGGGAAGGAGTTGCGGACTATCCCAATCATCAATAAGCTGAGCATTAAAAAAGCTGTAGCGTATGACGACGCTGCAGCTAAGAATTGGCTACCCTTTTACGGTTTGTCAGTAAGTAATTATACCATGGAAATTTTAATACTTCCGCTTTTTGACCGTTTGTTTGGCCAGAAGGAGAATAACTGCTATTTGAAAGGATTGATAACAACAAATGAATAGCCAATCTAAAAAAGCGGTAATACATAATATACCTCCTCTTGTTGGAACGAAGGAGTTTGCGGAATTGCTGGGCTGGAGCAAAGCGAATTTGAGTATCAAATTTAAACGTCAAAGGGAGGGGAGAAAAGTGAAAAATCCGCTTCCTGAACCCGTACATATTTTAGCGGCTACTCCTGTTTGGACACTAGAACAAGCAGAACAATATAAAGAAGAACTAAAATAGGCGTGATAGTGTGTAATGTTAGGTGAAAGATTGGTGGTTATTATGGATAAGAGATCGGCATATATCGTTTTAGGCATAGGAGCTATGTTTTGTATTGTTGCCGTATTTAGATTGTTCAATTTTGAAGTGTCTGGGTTTGTGGTTGCAATTTTCTCGTTAACAGCAGCATTAATTAGTCTATCTGATTTATTAGAAATAACACGATATAAGAATTATGTTATTCGTGTACTTATATTAGCGTTAGTAATATTTATTGGAGCATTGACAATTTTAGTATTAAAAATAGAAGTTGAGTTTCCGTTTATATCAAATATGGGCGACTCTTTTACACTAATTGGACTAGGATTGGTGATAGTACTCTACGGACTAAAGGAACTTATTGAAAAGGATGAAATTATACCATTAGAAAATGAAATTATACCATTAGAAGAGGAACTTAAAATAGCTAGATACAAGGTTACAAAAAATGAATATAATGAAATGATGGAGATTAATGACATTATAGAACGGCTGAAAGACCTTGATAATCGTGTACTTAATTTTAACAAAGTTCATGATGGATGGGCTTCCTTAAGCGAGACTTTAGACTTTGCCTGGCATCAAAATAATGGTCCGTTTTTTGATGGGGGAAATAGAGAAAAATATTCAATTTTTCTTAAAGAATTAGATTCTTTTGTTGACGATATTTCAAATAGTGCAGAAACTAATTATTTAAGTACTAATGAAAAACCCATTAACATGTGGGGGGTATCTATGCCTATAAATATGCAGAGAAGATCGAATGGAAGGTATGACCTGCCCCTGCAGAGCATCCTAACGAAAAGGCAAAATGTCTTAAAACTTTGGACAGAATTCAAAGACATAGTAAATAAGAGATATGAAAACGAGCGCTCAAAAATATAAATAATATTTACCTATTAATGAATATTATGTTTATATTGAGTTTTAGTTAACACTATGGTAACTTAAACGTATATTCATATTCTGGAATCGACGGGAACACCCCGCTTTAAACAGGACTTTTTTACTTTATGAAGCATGTAAAGTAATGGTCTTATGTTTGAGGCGGGGTTTTTGATTGTTAAAATTTTTTTGAAACAATCAATAGCATCTGTTGAAATTTCTGGAAAAATATGGTAAAATTATTTTAAGGAGTGGTACTCGAAAGCTCAAACACGAAAGGAGATTTTTCTCATGAAAAAGGAATTAAAAAACAATGTATTAAAAGGGTTTGTTAGACAAAACAAGTTTTTATTAGGTGCTATGGCAATGAGTATGGCAACAGCAAGTATTGTTGTTCCAATTACAGCAGAAACTGCACACGCGGATTATAAAATACCATTTAAAGATATTTCAAAAACACATATCTACTACGATATTTTGCACCAAATGCGTGACCAAGGCATTATTACTGGTTATGATGATGGCACTTTTAAGCCAGACACAAAGATTAGTCGTCAACATGCAGCTGTATTAATTGAAAGAGCTACAAGTTTAACGTCTAAAGTTCCTTTCAAACAATACAATGATATACCAAAAACGCATCCTTATTTTGATGCTATCCAACGTCTACAACAGACAGGAGTTATTAATGCTGACGCTAAAGGGAATTTCAATCCAACAAAGAATTTAACTAGAGGCGAAATGGCATTAATTCTAGCAAATGCCTTTAAGTTAGAAGCAAAAGGAAAGCATCCATTTAATGACGTTTCTCAGACGTCTGAGGAAGGAAAAGCTATTGCAGCACTTTATGAAGCGGAAATTACAACTGGCTATGATGCTACTACTTTTAAACCAAATGAATCTTTATCAAGAGCGCACTATGCTGTTTTCTTGTATAGAGCATTAAACTACGAAAAAAACAATGGTAAGCCTGTTGAAGAAGTTCCAGTAGATATTCCGAAGTTAAGCATGGGGATGAGCTTAGAGGATTTTAAGAAAGTTGTGGCTAATGATAAATCTCTTTATAGCGTTGATCCCAATTTTGAAGCTCATAATGCTAAAGAAAATTCATTTAATGACCCTCGTCATAAGAAATTATTAATTGAGGGAGCAGAAATTGTTAAAAAAACAAATTTCAAATATAAAGCGGTTGGTGCAAATATTCAATTAGAAGAGCCCGATTATGTAAGTACATTACCACCAGGTTTTATGTCTACTCAAATTAGCTTATTGTATAACAATAATACAAAAGACATTCGATTTAATTTCGATTTTACAAGTGAAAGTACAGTTAATTTATCTAGAGAACTTTTTAAACTAGCATACCCAGAACTAGCATCATTAGATAGTAAGATTAATGAACTAGCTAAAGAGGCAAGGGAAGCCTATGCTGCAGAAAAAGATGTGCACTATTCAGAAAGAGAATTTACTGGAAATGTAATCATTGAGCATATCGGTGATTATAAAATCACATTAGGAGCAGGGCAAAGACTAGAGTACTTTAGAATTGACTTAGAAAAGGAATAGCAGGAGTGATTAAATGAAATCATTTACTGGAAAAAGGGTATGGCTAACTTTCTTAGCCGTACTCATTTTCTTCTCCTCGATGACACAAAGTGCCTTGGCTGCTATAAGTGTCCCACCTAACTCTACGGATAGCTCAACTGCACTTACGGTAACACCGTCATTAAATGGAAGCTCTACATGGTACTTTGATGGATATACCGAGGTGGTAAATAGTAATACAAATGCGACAATCGGAAATACTTATCGTTATCGTGATGCAAATGGACAGACAGTTACGATGATTAATCCAGGGAGCATAGAAGAATGGGCTGTAGCTTTTGGTGGAGATCAGCATCAAGTAATTGCTGATGTATCATCGAAAAAATATAAAATGGACCCTTCACCAAAGCAGTGGTATGAGAGAATTAAAATCGATGATGTAATTGCTGCTTCTGGCGTAAAATCTGAATATAAAAATGGAAAAATATATGTTCAAGGGCCTGGGGATGCACCCAAAATAACTAAATTTGCAATCAAAGAAAAATCAAATGATTCTAAAGGTTGCTATCCGATTAAGAAGACAATCAACATAGAAGTTGAAGTTGAGCAATATTTAGAAACTGCTTCATCTTTAAAATACGTAGAGATTTATGTAAAAGATAAAAACTCAGCGTCTACTTTAAAAAAATGGGATAATGTCCCGACGCCAAATGGCAAAGCTACTTTATCTGTGCCATATGAGGTAAAAGAGAAAGAAGAAGTGTCTTTCTATGTGAGAGCTTATGATAACAATAGTAGATTTGACCAAGATACTACTAAAATGAATTTAACGGTAGGTTCGGTTAAACCAGTTGGGCTTAATTTTAAAATTTGTGGTGTAGTTACATCTGAAGCAGATCCTGATGGCACATTACCGTATTTTGATAATAGTGTCTTACTATATGAGCCAGAATTAGCTGGAGGAAAACTACTAAAACGTGTAGATGATACTGTAGGAGAAGTAGTTCTTGGTAGATATCGTTATCCAACTTTATATGATGGTAAGTATGGCGATTCCATCCTTGATAAAACAACTCTAAGTAAACAAAACTCATCGTTTAGTGTAGATGTTCCTTTTAAAAACACTGGTGTTGACCGTTCTAAAATTTCCTTTGCTTATAAAGGGCAAGCATTCTATCACTTAGTGGATGAACAGGTTACAACTGCACGAAATGTAATAGATGTGGACCGTGTGAGTATGGATGATTTTAAATCAGTATATAATGGACGTCCTGAACATATGGAGAAGGAAGTTCCTAAAAGGGATATTTATAATCCAAGCACTGATGATTCATATGGTAAATACTATTACATTCGAGACTTAGCATATGAAGCAGGGGGTGCAGCGGACAATGTAACGGGGAATAATGACTATAACTCAATTAATCCGACATGGTTACGTGTGTTGAGAACAGACTGGCCTGATATTGTAACTTTCAAACTTAATCAACCAAAAGTAAAAATAGGTGATAAGGTTTCCTTTGCTATGGATGGTTATGAGTACGTATCTGAAAATCGTAATAAAGTTGATACTAAAATAACAATTACAAAAGCGGATGGTAGTCAGGTCGGAGCACCGATATTAACCAATTTGAAATCTGATAAAACAAAAAAGAACAAAAGTAAACCAAATCAATCTGAAGCGGGCTATTGGGTAAAGGAAGAAGTACCAGGAATCCAAATTACTGAAAAAGGTGTTTACACTGCTGAATTGTATATTGAAGATACAGTTAAACGGTATGCAAGTAAGAAAATAACGTTTTCAGTAGGTTGTGAAGAAGGAGATACTTCTAGTGAATGTAATGAACAACCTGAACCAGGAACCCCAGGTGATTATGGATCTTGTAGTTTTGAATATTCAGTTGAAGAAGCGGAACAAATAGAAAATAAACCTGAAAATATGAAAACTAATCCAATTGGTAAAATCACAGAAGATGAAACTGTACCATCAAGTGCGATTTTCGATGTGTTATCTTATGGGATTGCGACAGATGAGTATTTAAAGGTTTGGGGTAAATCAAATCGCTTTTTATCAGACTATAAGTTCCAACAATATAGTGGCCAAATAAAATATAACATTAAAGTGGATAAGACATATAATCGTTCTTGGAAGATACGTGTATCGCGAACTTGTACGGATAGTGATGGTGATACTTATGATTGCTCATATGATATTCCTGCAAGTGATACAGTACACAAAGAAATGTCTTTTGATGATGTTTATGATTATTCTTATTGGCAAATTGGACACATCGTTATTTATAAATTGAATGATTTAACATTTGAAAATTATGCTTTACCAGGTGGAAAAGTTATTGTTATGAATGATAGGCATGAAACAGTTGCTGACGCTATCCATTCGGATATATGGGAGGAACATGTATTCCCTAAGATTTGTAACAATGTTACATTACCTTCTTCAAGTTTAGTTGGTGATTACAGTCCACCACCAGTACCTGACGAAACAGGGTTGTTTAAAGACGCTGCTAAAATAGGTTCACGTATTCCAGATGTAAAAAATGATTCAGTGAAAATCAAGATTTCATCTAAAGATGTACAATTGAATCCTATTTCGGAAAAAGAAACTGTGCACATGGATGATAAAAAAGTACCTTCACATGGTCCAACTCCAGTTGAGATACCTGTATCTGACATTGTGGAACTTGAAACGAAAGGGCAGTATATCGACAAAGAGAAAGTCAATAAGTATCAGACAACTAGCACAATAACTGCTAATTATGTTCCTGTACTAGAAGTTAATAAAACTGCTGAACCAAATGTTTCTTTCACTAATACTTCTAATGATACTGTAGATGGCGAACAAGCTATTAATCCAGTAACAGTACATACACCTGTAGTGATGTATGCTAAGGCGTCCGATGATAAAGAGCATGACCAAAGAACAAACCCGCCTTCGCGTTCTACACCTGCTAACCCCGATTCAGATCGGCATGCATTTGTATTAGATAGACCATTTACAGTTACGCTACCAACCAGTGGTCAGCATCTAAACGAAGCGGGATACGGAAATAGGGATTTCATTAAATATTACAAAGATAAACAAATAAAATTCCCATTCGACGTTTATACAGAAACAAAGCAAGGATTCTATCCAAAAGATACATGGATTTCGGTGCCGCTGGATATTGAGTCTATAAAATTCTTTTTACCCGTTTGGATTCCAGAAGGAGAATATACGATTGAATACAGGGCAATCGCAATTAATGCACCCGATGGACATGTAAGTAGCAATAGTCCAACAGAATCGGAAGCAAACTTAAATGAAACATTCCGAACTCCTGATGAGATGATGGATAATCATATTGCTACTGACAAAATTGAAGTTGATGTAATTGGCCGTTTATATGATTTTCATGTAACTGATATTGCTGATTACAATTGGCAGAATGTATTTAGACAAAGTGATCTGTTAACATCTACAGGAAAGAGTTATTGGGTAGGTAAGAATGGAATAGATGGTGATTTGAGAGGTAATCAGTTACCGTTTACACTTCCTGTACACCATAATAGCCACCCTGATGGTTATGCGAATGTGGCAACTAAAACAGGCTATACTTTCCGATTTGATATGAAAACAAAAGGGAACATGTTTGGACAATCAGATGCAATCCGAATTAAGCCAACATTCTATTTTGTAAACAAAGATGGAACGAATAGACGTCTGGTTGATGTGTACTATCACGATGATACGAATTATTTTGTTAAGATTGGTTCTGAAAAGGATAAGGTATACCGTTCTGTAGTCTTGAATGAAACACTAAGAAATGTACCTCAAAAGCAACTGATGGATAACGCTAGTTATTACTATCGCCATGCAGCTACCGAGGGGTATCAAGAGCAAGCTAGTAAGTTCCAAGAAACATCATTTATGCGTATGTATTTACGGAATTGGTCAAAAGAACCTATTCAAACTGGACCGTATAGTTGGCAAATGTTGAACTCGAAACTACGAACGTTTATGGGGCCAGGTGAAGAGACTGTACCAGAAAATACGATGGTTCCTAAGAAGGACATCGTTGCACGCGAGCAAACATGGTATGGTGAATATAGTTTACCTTCCAATATTTACGTTGTAGAAAAAGACACAAAAATTGCTGAAGCGGCGACGATAGGACGTATACATGAGAATAATAGAATGTTTTTAACGGACGGATATATCATTGTCAACTTCGATATTGAATCAATACGAAATGGCGATGTGAATAATCCTTACTTACAATATATCAACGGAAAACTGATGAATCAGTGGAGTGATATGGAAGGCTTTGCACATAGTTTCCAAGATGCTTATGGCAATACATTTAACTTACAAGATGGAGATGTAATTTTTTATCATGGCAATCAAAGTAGTAGTGATGATTTTTCTCCAAGTGTAACTCATTAAATGTAACCCCCTACTTTCTGATGTAGGGGGTTTTTTGTAAATAATTTATTTTATGAACCTAATTAAGGAGGAAAAGATTTATGAACTTAACATATGATATTAGCATCTTTCCTTTACTGTATATACCTATTCTAATATTCATGTTAGCAATATTCTCTTTGTATCTTTATAATAAAACTAAGTTAAAGACTGAATTATATATTTCTGTAAGTATGTTTTTATTAGTAGCAATTTCTTTGTATTTTTATTCATTTGAGGGGGAAAACCTTACTTTTGATAGTTTTCCATTCCAGGTAGCTACGTGTTTGCTTCTAATTGAAACGGTAATTATGCAATTATTAAGCGAAAAAAGAAACTTGAACACCTGTATCTCTATCGGTATAGGGATTGTTTTAATATGTGGTTCATTATTATTACCTCCACTACTAAGCGGGTTAGTTTTTCCTGTAATTTTGTTTATTCTTGTTGGTTGGCGCTATTTTCGCACAGCCAATAGAAACGCAACAGAAGTAATTCGTATGTCTTTACTTTTATCTTTGGGAATCACAGTAATTTTGGGAAGTTTAATAGGTTCAACTGCATTTCAATTTATCAGCAGTTTGCTTATTGTTAGTTACCTTATTTGTGAGAACACCTATTATTTTAATCGTGTAATTTCGTTATTTAAAAACGTCAGTATTACCAGTATGACTGATTCATTAACTCAGCTGTATAATAAAGCCTTCTTCTTTAAGAAAGCGGACCAGCTATTAAGTAAACAACCAATTAGTTTTATCTTCGCGGATATTGATAATTTTAAACAATTGAATGATCAAAAAGGACATGATTATGGAGATAAGGTATTACAGAATGTAAGTTTAATATTTAAGCGTACCGTAGGAGAACAAGGATTTGTATGTAGATATGGGGGAGAAGAACTAGTTAGTATTATTACGACTAATCGCGCGATGGAGCTTGCTGAGCTGTTTAGAAAAAACTTGGAGAAAAATTCAGGTATAACTGTAAGTGTTGGTGTAGCACATTCAGAAGAACTAGATGTAGATGTTAAAGAAGGAGAGGAGATGATTACATCATTAGTAAAATTAGCAGATACACGTATGTATCAGGCTAAAAAACAGGGGAAAAATCAAGTATGTTAATTGGTCTTAAAAAACCTTTGAATATAGAATCTAACAGAATCGGAGGGAGTGGCTTAATTTGGTTTTGTCTACTGAGAATAAGCCTATGCCTATGAGAGCAGCAATTGAAATAAACGATTTCATCGCCTCAAGCATGAAAGACACCCGACCCAAAAGAGTGATTTATGGAAAAAGTTCCGTAATAGTACAAATGTATAAATATTATATAACTAAATACCTTTACGAACAAAATGATACAATTTATATTTTTATTTTAGCTCTAGTGAGTAAGCAACAAGAAACTTATAAAGTGTCAAATAAAAATAATGATATTCGCACAATTGATTTTTCTACAATATCGAAAGATGGCAGAACGATTATGATAGATGAACCTATTGATAAGTTAAAGCCGTGTTGGTTATTCACTAAAGATATTCCTTCGGGAGATAAGTTTGTAGGTATAACTGAATGGGAGTATAAAAATCTTGTCTCTGCAGCTTTAGATGATAAGGAATTTCTTCAGTATTTTATGGCCAAGTAGATTGTGTCCTATTATATATTTTGTTATGATTAATGTATCTTATTTTTGTTTTTTTAGTTTTTTCTACAACTGTAGAAAAAGAAGTTTCCAACATTAAACAACCTTTGGGTTGAATCGTGAACAGGATAATTGTGTCCTGAATTACTATGATTCTTCCTAAAGGTTGTTTTTTTTATGTCAAAAAAAGCAGAAATAGAATAAAACAATCCCGAAAGGAAGATTATTTATGAACATAAACATTAGCTTAACAATCTATATTGCAGAGGATTTCGAGGCATTAAAGACTAAACTTTTGCCACTTCAATTTCGTTTAACTAGAGAAGGTGCTTTACATTGGATCAATCCATTCGATAGTTCACAACAGTTTACTATCAAGCCATTGAGAGAGGGTAGTATGAATTACAGCGTAAAATTAAGCCGTAACTGCGATCACACTATTTCGATGTTGGAGAAATGTCTTAGCTTTTTTGAATGTGAGGTAAGGCAGCTGCATTATATTTTAACTCCAGTGCATGAAAACTTTAATCGAGAAGACTTCCGTCAAATCGCTAAGAGAGAATGGCCTGAATGTAGTCCCTATATCTTCATGTGTTTAAATAGAAAAGATGCAGAGGTTGTCTGTATTACCATGCAAGATAACATGACGTTTCATACAAGGAGTGTAGGGACATTAAACCGAATACAACATTTTGTGGATCTGTGTGAACAATACAGTTCTTTTTTTGTGCAAAAAACACCATTCAATCTTTTTACATTTGAAGAATATGCAGTCGGTGCAGTATCAGGAGGACATTAATATGATGCATGAAGGTAAACAGCAATTCGAAGAATTTGTAAAGAGTGGAACTTATTCAGATAAAAAGTTGGCGGAGATCAATGATAAGAATGCTAAAACAGCCTTAGAAGGTTTCTTAATTAAATCTGAAGATAAAAGGCATGTATTTAAAGAGTTGGGGATGGTAGCAAAGTTTGTAGCTAAAGAGGAACGAGAAATAAATAATGAGGGGCTAATCAATGATATTTTGGCATATATACGATCAGAAGCTTTGTCTCAGGTGATTACACTTAATACTAATAAGCTGAATGATGGAGGGGTTAAGGGACTAGTAGATGAGTATCTATATAAACCCACTTACTATGTAAAGCCAACATTAAATTCGTTTGGTAAGTCTTTTAATCTGAATATAGAAGAAGATTTTTCTAATAATAGTGTTGATAGCTTAGTCCGATTTATAAAATTTAATGGTGAACAGAAAGAGAGACTGGAAGCGGATTATAAAGCAATAATGAATCCGTTTCTTGATATGAAAGCGAGTGTCCTTAAAACAGAAGTGGGAAGTATATCTAAAATACCGAATAAGCCAATCTGGGACATTTATTCAATCGAAAGGTACTTTGGAAGCGAATTTCTTTGCGAGTTTGGAGAAGTAAATTTAACAAAACTACAGGAATGGATACAAATACGTGCATTACCAAAAGAGGTTCTTACTGCACATCAAGTAGTAAAGAATGTAAGGCTCGATTTTGTAGTCATGTCATTACAAAATGAAAAAAAGATGCTAGATGCCTTTTACTCGAAGTTAGTTAGTTAAATTAAATAATGGATATATTGACAATTTAACCTTATTTAGCAACTATAGGACCAGGACTAATTAGTCTTGGTCTAATTTTTATATTAATGATTGAGGTGGGAAATTTGATATACCTAAAAAAAAAAACCGCATATAGACAAAACTTATTGGATTATCATGAGAATAAAATTATTGAAGAATTGAACTTTAAACATAAACCTGTTGTGTATTACGGTCATAAAGCTTGTGATTTTTTACGCGATAACGTACCAGCATATAAAAATAAAACAAATAAGAGAATTAGACGGAGCATAGGGGGATGTTTCCTTTCTGACTTGTCTGAGGAATATAAGGAAACAGGTGTTGTTTGTGTTTTTAACGGAAGTATTGGTACATTAGCACATGAATTACGTCATGCTAAACAATACCAAGATGATAGCAAGTGGTTAAAGCGTGGCAAGTGGTACAATTTCCTCTATAAGTATGGCTATGGTTTCTATCCATCAGAGAGAGAGGCATTTCAATTCGCAGCAAAGTACTTAAAAAAAGCTAAACTTAATAAATTAGCTTGCTTTTATAATTTTAGAAGATTAGGAGCAGCAATATCAAAGACTCGCTTCCTTTGGCCAATATATTTTATTGGTTTATTACTTTATATTCTGTGGTTACAAAAATTATTTGCAAGTTAACTAGACAATCTAAGGCACCAATGAAACGAATAAACCAGAAAGAACCTACCTAAAGAATATATAATTTGGTAGGTTTTTTTGAATTTAGGAGTTATCACGCCAGTTATTAATAACAAGAAATTCTTCTACCATTTCATTCGGAGAGGAGACAGGAGCATGTACCTCTCTAACAATCAGTGATAGTAAATCAGCCCATGAATATTCATTTGAATCATCCATACTGTTTATATAATTTAAAACCTTTTGAAGTTCATTTAATCTGTCTTTGTCTAGTCCGTTCATTAAGTATTCTCTAATAAAATTGTTAACGATATCATAGTTCAACATCGCTTGCTCTAGTAAGACAGCACAAGCTCGATGAGGAGTACATCTCATTGCATATGCCAGAGCATCTATTAATTGATCAATTTTTTGTGACACTCTAGTTGATATTCTATCACAGGTACCTGGAGGATTCTTTTTTATAACACTAGGATTCGTTGGGTTACCAAAATACAATGTATTATTAAAACGTATCTCACGTTTAAAGAACTTAGATATAGAGCTGATAATATCAACATTATTAATCGCTGATACAATTAAATGGTTAGTTACATCTTTAATAGGGATATTTGTTATATCGGCAAGCCTCTCGATACTGTCCTTTAACGGTAGGGGGACAGTTGGTTTAAAATCAACTTTGGCATCCGATCTCCTTTTCCTTTGCCCTCTCATCTTCACTTGATACCTCCATTCTGCAATATAAGGCTAGTACACTGTCGTACTGTTCTAGGGATACTACATGTTATGGGGGAGAGATGATTTATATGTGTTTAAAATTATTTTTATTTGGACACAATTATAAAAAGTGAAAGGGGGAACATATGATGGGTACTGATAATAAAAAAACACTATTGGAAAAAATTAAAAAGGAAAATGAAAAGTATAATTTCCCGACGAAGAAAAAAGGAAAAATAGTGAAAAAATAAATTGTGAAAATAGAAAATAAAAGTTTAATTTTCTGTTTCTTATCAGAAAATAGAAAATATATTAACAAGCAATTTATTGCCTCTTATAGTATCTCCAAGGGAGTAATATTGTAATCATACCTTGTGTTTTTTATTAGGTTACTAGATAGGTATAGCTGCAGTAAAAATATTATCTATAATGTATCTGAAAATAAAAATTGAAATAATACCTTCTAATAAATCAAAAATGAATAGTTGATAGATATGAAAAAGGATGTAAACTATCTTTCGGAACACCATAATTATTATTGAACTAAAAATTCTAAAATAGATCCTTTTTTAGTTATATTACAAATAAATAGGTGTTGGAAAATTAAATATATGTTAAACTCGATACATACTACTTTTTCTTATTTTTTTTGAGTTTATCACTCATGCAACTAACACTTTACAGCCTTTGAGGTTGAATCTAATACAGGGTAGCTCTGTCTACTTCTGTAATTAACATGATTCTATCCCTCAAAGGCTTTTTTGTGTTTAAAAGTAGTATAAATACAGAGAAGGAAGGAGGGATAAGTATGGTGAACATCTATGTTTATGAATGCACTAATTGTAAGAAGCAAAAACGTGATTGTGAAGACAGAGACTACTGTATATGCTCTGACTGTAGCAATGGCACGGAAACGAAAATGAAGTTAATCAATATTTTGTAGCGGAGGATTTATATGAAAAAAGATGAATTAAAGTATCTAGAGGTAGAGACATGCGGAACAACAGTTTTTGTCACAAGAGATAATGGAAAAGAAATTGTCAACATGGATAATTGTGAGTCAAGAATCCAAGATGGTTGTTATTTCTTTTGGACATTAGAAGACATTGTTGGTTATATCCATGCATTATTCCCTAATGAGCGAGTGGTTATTACCGTATGGGAAGAGTCCGGACTTACTGGAAGGATATTTCGATATGGTAATTCCGCAGATTACTGGGAATCACATGGGACAACCAGAGGATTTGCATAATTAAGAAAAGGAGGGGAATGCAATATTTACAATAATTTTAGACGTTATATCATCTATGAAAGCGTCTTTGATTGTTCTTGGGTTTATCGTAATCTTAGGAGCAATTGAGGGTGTTTTAGAGGAATATCTTAAATACATGGATGAGAAAAAAGAAGAGGAATCCACAATAGAAGAAGAGCGAGCAAATCCCCTATTATCATCAACCTTTTGGTCAAAACAGAGGATAGTTAGATTTATTTACAAATTCGCGCGTATGATTGTGATATTGATAATTCTATCTATTTCCTTTATTGCCTTATTAAAAACCATATTGGACTTTATGAATGGTGGTTTAGGGGATATTAACTGGAATTACGTTGTGCTAATGCCTTCATTTAAGATTTACAAGGCGTTCACTAAAGTAATGACTGATGTTGTTAATAATACTGATGAAGCTGCAAACGATGCATCTAAGGTGTATTCAGGTTACAATACAGCATTTGGACTTTATGAAAGTTTAAAGTCCCTTCATTCGGCATCCACAGAGACAGAGAGAGTAACAAAAAACTCGACCGATAATAAGGATGATGGACCACAGTAAAACTGGGTTATCTCCATATTAGGCCGAGCGATGGTAATTTCATTCTAGCCATTCACAGGTGCAAAGTCAATTATAAAACTTGTCTCTGTTGAGTGGCTGAATGGAATGTGTAATACTGCTCAAAATATGCTATACTAACTGCAAATATAATTTTGAGTAGGAGGGGAGACATAGTGAACATGAACGTAAATGTTGATGAATTACGCAGTTTAGTACACAACACAAGAGATAGGAATATTTTTATTCGATTCTTAGTATTTTGTACGGTAACAAAGGCTCTTGCCCCTACATTTTTAAGATATCCCATTGATACAATAAAAATGTATGTAAAGTATCTTGCTTTGGGACAAAAGAATAAATCTCACGTATAAAATGGAATTGAAAAAAATTATAACTCAGAGAAAAACGATCAAATTACCAGCTCTTTATGAATGGTGAATTGGTCGTTTTTTTATTTGAATAGAAAAATGAATGAATCTTATATTAGCGAGTGGCTAGTTACTACCAGGGTGAACTAGCCAGAAATAGGAGGATATTAATGAATACATTAACTTTTATAAAAGACGGATTGAAGTGGTCACGTATCACAAATAATTTGTGGGGTGCAATGGTTAAACGTAAAAATTATATTTTTATAGAGGTAACGCCATTAAACGGAAAGTATAAGGTGAAGTATCGTAACATCGAAATAAAACGTTACGAAAAACAGGAAATCAATTTAATGAGACAACTCTATAATGTTGTACAAGCAGACTACACATTGGCATTTGTTCTAGGACAGCATTATGACCATTATGAATGGATAGAAGAATGTAACGATTTAAAAGAACTAGCTGATCTGATAGAGAAGCGAGTTACATTTGATTTTTGCTTTTTAGGTGATGTTGATGCCTCTGGTGTTCCAGATATAAATAAAAACATATTTAGGAAAATATTTAAACCGAAGTTATATGAAAAATCAGAAATATATAATTTTCCTGATGGTACAGATGGAGTTATCGTCTATTGGGTTGATAAGGACGGTAAGGAACATGGACCACGTACATGTTCAGATTGCGATGAATCAATGTGGACAGGTCATGTTATTAATGACGGTGACGAGCATTGCTGTGTTGACTGTATTCACAAGCGCTACACATCTAAACAACTAGAGGAAATGTATGAAGACGATACACAGTATTACACGGAGTGGGATGAGTCAGAACTAATGGAAGATTTTCAGTTAGTACACGAAAAATAACAAAGCTTACTAATATATTTTAGGAGAAAAAATAATGCCAAAGTTACTTTCAAAAGATGATTTTAAATTGTTGGATGTAATACAAACTAAAGACGGCCGCACATTGACTGTTGGATTAATGGATAAAGACGGTTTTATTACAAGTGCTAATGCATATCTTGCTTATATCCATGGCATGGTCATATCAAAAACAAAATGGACAAGAATAGAGGATGACAAAACTATTTCTAATCTATAACCTAACGGGGGTTTTAATATGAAGGTAACAATAGACCATTTTCAGTTATTAGATTATATTCAAACTAAAGAAGGATGTATATTAGCTATAGGTTTAAAAAATAATGAACATTTCATTACACCTAAATCAGCTTTTAAAGCATATAAAGAAGGTAAAGTTATTGCTAAAACTATAGAAATAGACGGTGAACCCGTATTTATAGATATAGCTGATGTATGTAATGCACACTAAAAATAGGGAATGTTGAAGACAGTTTAAAGTCTATAATTGAACTTTAACTGTCTTTTTTTGTTTAAAACAACTATTTATGGAATAACTCACAAACAGTTAATTACTTTACTAAAAATACCTTTCATTAACAAAATATATATGTTAAGCTTAAATTGTAACTTTTTATTTTATTTTTTGTGTCTACCACATAATTCTGGTACGACGGCTTAACTACTACCGCACAGCCTTTGAGGTTGAATCTAAAGGACTAATTCTGTCCATTTTAACTAGATTCCCTCAAAGGCTTTTTTTTGTGCGCTAAGCGATAAGTAAAGTAAAAAGTTAAATACTTTGAGGACAGGTGATAATTATGCAAACAGAAAAAAAAGAAGTAAAAACGATCGCGGAGGTTGTCTGTATTCCGACTCTAAGATACGGTGACAAAAATATTGTACTGAGAGAAGAAACTGCAGATGAAAGAGGATGGAGAGAAAGTGGTTTAGGTAAAGCAGCAACTTGTAATTTCCGTATGGAAATGCAGTTCAGTGATAAATCTGTGAAGTATTTTTCACTTTTAACTGAACATGGAAAAGCTTATGCAGAACAAGAAGCTATTTTTGCTGTTCATGAATTTTTAGCGGAATTAAAACTAGAACGTGTTGTATGGCGTATTGAAAATGGACCATATCATATCACAAGTGGTTTATTTCCATTAAAAAAGAAAAGAGCAGGAATTATTAATCGTGCTACTGATTCTATTATGTCTAGTAACTGGAAACAACGAATCCACAATTTCTTTTATCTAGATGAAGCAGATTTTGAATAGAGATGGTTTTAAAACAATAATATTTTAATTTTAGGAGGAAAATATTTATGAAAAATATCTGTAGTTTCACTGGAAACACAACAAAAGATATAGATTTTAAATATACTGATGATGGTAAAGGTAGAGCTGTTTTTTCTATAGGAGTTAACAATGGAAAAGAGGATGCGGATTTTATACAAATTAAAGCATTTGGTGATTTAGCAGTTAGGATAGCAGATCACGTAGGTAAAGGAAGTTTAATTACCGTTGATACTCGATACAAACCTGGTAAATATCAAAAAGAAGGAAAAACAATTTATACGCATGATTTCATAGCATTTAATGTTGATTTCCTAGCATTAAAACCTATAAATGGAGCTCAAGGCAATAATAATAATGGTCAACCAAACTATGGTCATGAACAACCAAACGTGAATAATGGTCATTTTGGAGGTCAACCTAATGGAGGTCAACCTAATTATGGACAGGGGCAATCTAATGGAAGTCAGCCTAATTACGCAAATGGGCAACCAAATTACCCTAACCAGCCCCCAGCAAATTATCCAAATCCATATTAATACAATAAGTAATTCTTATTAGAGATTTTAGAATATCAATTAAAGAAGTTAAGACTGTTACGAGCTTTTAGTTCGTGACAGTTTTTTTATTCAACCGGAGGCGTACAACAATGAGTCGAATTGGAAATAAATATCTATCTAGTTTTGTAGCAACACATGAACAACAAGGAGAATATATAAAAAAGATGTTAGATTACTCTGATGGTGAAACTGCAATCCTTGATCCATGTTGTGGTGAAGGGGCTATATTGTCTTTTTTAGCAGAGGACAATGAACAAGTAGTTACATATGGCGTTGAGATAGAGAAACGTCGTGCAGAGGCAGCTATAGCAGTATTAGACCATGTTATGGAGGCACCAATTGAATCAATGGTTATTTCAAATGATGCATTTGGTATGTGTTTACTTAATCCTCCCTACGACTTTTCAATGAAGACGGCAGATGAGGATGCAGAGAGAAAAGAATATACAGAATTAAAAAGAGCAACAAAATATTTAATGCCTGGTGGTTTATTAATATATATAATCCCAGCATATCGATACGCAGATACCAAAATAGCGCGGTTCTTGGCTACTCACTTTTTTGAAATGTCAGTTGGTCGTTTTACAGATGAGGATTATGCAGACTATAAACAAGTTGTATTCTTTGGTAAAAAGAAGCGTGGGACAATAAAGCAATTCTCTGAGGACATTTATAATGTCTTTTTAAAATTTGAGGATGAAGATTTTGCACACAACTTAAAAGATCTAGCAACTTTATCAAATGAACGCAGTTACTCAATCCCCCATTGTAATGGTGAAGTGTCTACCTTTTATACACGACTAGAGAGTAAAGATGTGTTTATTGATTCAATAAAATCTAATAAGCAATTCAAGGCATTTATAGAGAGAACGAAACCGAAAACTATTGATCATACTTCTTTAAAACCTATACTTCCACTGGCTCAGGGGCAAATTGCTCTACTATTGGCCTCTGGAGCAATTAATGGAGTACTTGGTAAAGGAAGTAACTTACATGTGGTTCAAGGTTTAGAAAATGTCTCGAAAATTATTACAGAGGAAAATACTGAACATTCTACAATTACAAAGGTTCGGATGAAACGAGAAGTGTCTGTCAAAATAATAACACCAGCTGGGCTCGTTAAAAAATTAATCTAAAAAATAAAGTTAATTGTATAGGACAATTAAAGTTGGATACGTACAAAAAAAAGATGGAAACATACAAATAAAGTTGGAAATGCTTATCAAAGAAAGCTGATATATCAAGGTTTTCAAATTAGTATAGGAACAAATGTATTTATGTTGTTTCCAACTATATTTTTCCCTTATAAAATTTCCTTAGCTCTAAAGCCGTAATTTATAAGGAACTGTGTTTCTAACTTTTTTATACCTATACATTAATAACTAACTACTAAAATATAAAAATGAAGAAATCCAATAGGAGTGTTTCATTTATCAATAGGAGAGGCTAACCATGTATATCGAGAAAAAAAATATTCATCATTCTAATCCAGAGAGCGGATATAACTTCACGACATTTGTCATAACGTTAAAATCTAATGATTTTGCAGAAAGAGGCTTCTGCTACAAATGTAAGATAAACGGAGACAAAGTAATAATTTATAGTGACCTTAGTAGAGCTGTGTTAGAAGAACTGATAGTGATTTCCATTGAACAGTTTAATAAGGAATTTAAGGAGATGGCTGAGGAAGATTATGAAACGTATATGCTTGCTAATTGTAATGACGAACAGGATACGATTCGTTGGATAAGAGAAAAGTACTTAAACTGACAATATAATTTTAAAAGAGGCTGGGACAAAACCCACCTCTAAATTAAAAAGCCTGTGAAATTTTACAATCAGTAAAATTTCACAGGCTTTAAATTTTTTCATAAAAAAATAAGGATCACTTCTGATAAAATTAAGTCACCACAACAAAATTATACAGAAAGAAGGATCCTTATGTTTAAAAATTATAACATGAATCAATTAGTTTTACCTTTAGATTTAGAAGTAACATTACAAAAATGCGATATTGCCTTCCATGTCCACCATTTAGTTGAAAGTATCTCACCTGAAGCGTTTGAACCATTCCTTCGAAATGAAGGCTGTCCCGCCTACCATCCACGCATGATGCTTAAAATTATCTTATGTGCTTATACACAATCTGTCTTCTCAGGGCGTAAAATTGAAGCCCTATTAAAAGATAGTCTTCGGATGATGTGGCTAGCTCAAGGGTATGAACCAAGCTACCGCACGATCAACCGTTTCCGTGTTCAACCAGAAATGAAAGAGTTGATTCGCCAATGTTTCGTCCAATTCCGTTGCCAGTTGGTTCAAGAAGAATTAATTGATCAGGAAGCTATTTTTATTGATGGAACAAAGATCGAAGCCAATGCGAACAAATTTACTTTCGTGTGGAAAAAATCCATCGAGAAATATCATAACGGATTAATTGAAAAATCAAACCAGTTATACGATGAGCTACTCGAAAAAGAAATCATACCCGAAATTGAACGAGAAAATGTAGAAGAATTAGCAGTAGAAGAGCTCGCCCAGATGGTAGAAAAAGTAGACGAAGTGATTTCGGAGTATGATCAAAAAATAGAGGATACATCGGATGTAGCTGAACGAAAAGCTTTAAGAGCCGAACGGAAATTCCCAAAGCAAGCTCGCAAACAATTAATCGACTATATTGTACGTAAACTAAAATATCAAAAAGACTTTGAAATCTTTGGCATGCGAAATAGTTATTCCAAGACGGACTCAGATGCCACATTTATGCGAATGAAAGATGACTATATGAAAAATGGTCAATTGAAAGCAGGTTATAACATCCAAGTCGCAACAGAAGGTCAATATGTACTTGCCTACAGTATCTATTCGAATCCAACAGATACACGTACCTTAATCCCGTTTTTAGATGAAATCGAACAACATTATTTTGAGTTACCGAAACACATCGTCGCAGATGCTGGATATGGCAGCGAACAAAATTATGATGATATCCTTTCGAATCGTAAACGAGAAGCCTTAATTACATATAACTTGTATTTAAAAGAACAAAAGCAAAAGTATAAACAGAACGAATTCAATACAGCCTACTGGGATTATGATGAAGAAAATGATCAATACACTTGCCCGAACCAACAACAGCTTGTATTTAAATATCGTACCACGAAAACGGATCAATATGATTTCACGCGTGAGTTTAAGATATACGAATGTGAAGACTGTTCCAGATGCCCATTCCGTTCACTATGTACAAAAGCAAAAGAAGGAAATAATCGTAAGTTAATAGTGAATGAGAAGTGGGAACAGCAAAAAGAATATGTAAGAACAAAGCTTTCAGAAGAAAAAACGAGTACCATTTACCGTCAACGCAAAATTGACGTGGAACCAGTTTTTGGATTCTTGAAGGCTAATTTGGGTTTCACTCGATTTTCTGTACGAGGAAAATCGAGGGTAGGAAACGAAATGGGGCTCGCATTACTGGCCGTGAATTTAAGAAAGTTCACAGCCAGTAGCTAAGGGTTATTTAGAGACAACATAAAAAATAGAGAAATCCGAATTTGAATTCATTCAAATTCGGATTTCTCACTAATTGAAGCTAGTTTTGTCCCAGCCTCTTTTTATTATCCTTAGAAATGGTATATTTTTGTATGAATGAATTTCCTAAAAGTTCTCAATTATGTAAAAGAGATAGGGATATTAAAAGTAAAAAGAAAAGAGGAACGATTTATGACGAAAACTAATAGCTTTATTGAGCAATATTCTAAAAACTTTATAAAAAACCATACTTTTTTGGATGTATCCGATATAGTAGAGTATCGCAAAGACCAATATACAGCTGAAGAAATAGAAAGAGCAATGAAATTAGCAGGTGGAAAGACGGACTTTAAAAAGATGAATGAAGAATTTATAAAAACGGTTATACGTCCCTTTATTGAGACGTTACCTGAAAAAGAAAAAATGGTATTAAAAGATGTTCAGATCGAAGTGCTTCCAACATTTGAGATAAATGCATCTGCTGTTAAGGGACCGGATGGAAAATATGTAGTAGTACTACATCATCAATTATTATCTGCTTTAAGTAATTACAACGAAGCTCAGTTTTTATCTGGACTCTTAATGAGTTCAGGAACTGAAAAACAATTAAAACAAGGTTTTGAACTTTTAATAGATGCCAATAAAGAAATAATGAAATGTTATAAGTATAAAAAATATTTACCGACATTTTCTCGATTACCTGCAATTCTACCAAGAGATTTTTATCTTAAGTCTTTGGAAAAAACGCTAATTCAAGAGTTATTCTTGGTTGCACACGAGTATGCACATATCTATTTAGGACATCTTTCGGAGACAGAGAAAGGACCTTCAAACGTGCAAGATGATAAATTTCAAGCTGAACAGAATGTTAAGAGACAAAGGCAAGAGTTAGAAGCCGATGCCCTAGCTTTAAAGTGGATAATAAATGCCTTTAAAAAAGAAAAACATACTCTAATTTTTGGTATACCAAATCAAGAAGCAATTTTTTATGCTGCAGAGGTATTTATGTTTTTACATATAATAGAGGTTAATACTAATGGCTATCCTGAAATCACTAAGAATTCATCCTTAAATAATCCATTAACAACTCCTGAAGTATTAAAACGGCTACTAGATTTATCATTACAACTAGACCAAATAAAAAGTGGACAATTAGCTGATTCCAAACGTAAGCATCCTCTTGCATCAATAAGATTGTTGAGTGTTATTGCAGTAACACAAGAACTATTAGAAAAGAGTGAAGGTTCTCGTATTATGGACATGTTAAAAGATATGGTATTTTATGAAACGTTTCTAATTAAAGAAGAATTTTGACACTTTTATTAATGATTTTTTTTACAATATCAGTTATAATTTAATCATAACATTTTATTTTTTTATTTTGCATGCGAACAGCTATGCAACGCAACTACTACTACAAAACCTTTGAGGTTGAATCTTTATAGGACACTTGTGCCTATTTTACGATTCCTCAAAGGTTTTTTTGCGTTTAAAGATAAAAAGTTAAATCTTTGAGGACAGGTGATATGTATGACAATACAGCAATTAGAAGGACGCTTAAATGCGAAGAAAGACGAATTTTTACCAATGTTAAAAGTTGAGGGATTCTATATTGATTTTTGTGAAACGAAAGGTTACATCTACGAAATCTTTAAACCACTATTCAATGTGCTACATCGAATACGTTTGTCTATAAAAAATGGCCGTATAGTTGTTCATACTTTAGTGAAGCTTTAACACAAAAATCAGGAGGAATGAACTTATGATCGTACCTACAATTACAACAGAAGAAATAGCACTATATATACAAAATGTATGGTTTAAACTATCCGACCCAGGAGACACAGAAACATTAAAACAAATTTTTGAATTGCAGATGCAACTATATAGTAAATACAAAATTCTACCTTCAGCAATAAAGACTTTGTTTGAAGAAGAAAGAGAGAAGGGTTATCCAAAATGCGAAAAGGATTTACTAAATCGTCTATTCAATTTAGAAAATCACTTGCAATCAATTTATGCAGAGCAGTATGGGAATTAACAGAGGAGGTCAAAATATGTCACAACAATTAGATTTATTTATGAGTGTTGAAGAAGATATAGTTAGAAAGGGAACAACTACATTTCCTATGTACAAACCAATGGGTGCCACATTAGATTTAACTAAAGTCTTAGATGTCCGTACTCAGGTTCAAAAGAAGAGAAAAGTTTCTTTTGATGTTGGAGCAAAAATAGGAGGAGCACCTAAAGATTTAGAAGAAAAAAGAAATCTATTTAAACTAAGCCCAAATGTAGGGTTATTAGAAGAAATAGCGGCTGAGGATGAGGTTATTGCTGATGGATTAGCTAAGAAAACTAACATATTTAATTGGTTTTCATTAGATAAATGTCAAGAAAATGGCGTTGATATTCATGCTGCATATGGAATGTCACTTCTAATTCGTCGCGTACCATCAGACTGTAGTAAGTTGTCGATGAATCGTCGACAATATATAAATTTACTTATAAAAATTTCAGAAACGTTAAAAGATGTTCGAACTATCGAGCATCTTTTTCTTTTCCTTAGTAGAATGCAAACTCTAATTTCAACAGATAGGTTGTATCATTACACAATAAGGAAATTAGAGACGCTAAAAGGGGAATTGGAAAAGCTATCAGCTGAACCAATAAAGAACGAAGTAGAAATTAAGAAGCTTTCATTGGACCAACAGCATTTATTAGGCTGCTTGAACGTCTATGACTTAGGAACTTCAATTAAATTCAATGAATTAAAGTCTATTGTTGATTTATTAACTTCACAGAACAAACTAAGAGAATTTAATAAATCTATAAAAAAATATGCTACTTGGGAGCAGTACAATAAAGAAAATAAACTAGAAAATAAGGCTAATGTTAAAAAAGGAAGCTCAAAGCCTGTTTGGGAACGTAAGCTACCGAGCCACCCCCGCCGTACTAGTGACATTTTCACACCAGAAATGAATGTCCCAGCTATGTTCAAAGAGTACTTTGGATTTAGAGCAATAGAGTTTGGCAATTGGGTTGAGGATAGTATAGGTGAAGCTCATTTAAATAATGCAGCCAAGGCATTTACAGATTTGGCTGAGCTGTTAGCTGTTACAAATGACAAGATAAGTTTAGGTAGAGAATTAGCCATTGCATTCGGTGCACGTGGTAAAGGGAGAGCTTTAGGACATTATGAATCAGGTTACAATGTAATAAATCTCACTAAAGAACGTGGATCGTTGGGAATCTTAGCGCATGAATGGTTCCATGCATTTGATTGTTATCTTAAGAAAAAATTTGCTCCAGAATACGGTGGTTTATTAACTGCAGGTGCCGAAGTTTTCATGTTACCAACAGAAATATTTATGGCATATCATCAGTTAATGGATAGCATTAAAATGGGGACCTCAACTGCTTATATAGATGTTAAGGGCTTTAAAGGTAGCTATCGCCTAACTAGCAAGTTTATAAGCCAGTATGAGAAACACATGGGAAATCTACATGAAACAATGGATAGCTTAATGAGAGAGTTTGATGAACAAGTAAAACGACATTTAATAATTACAGAATCTGAAAAGGGTCGTCAAGCGATTGAAGAAAAGTATCTAAAGAAGCGCAAAAAAACTTTGCGTACAAATGCAGAGGCCCTGTCTCAGCTACACAAAGAAAGAACGGGACAAGAAGAATATCATATTCCGTATACTTCAAATCAGACACAATTTTATCGTAATGCTATTGACCTTGATAGAGGGAAAGAAGGTAAATACTATTCAAGTAATGTCGAACTTTGTGCTAGATCATTTGAAAGTTTTATCTTTACACTTTTGAATGAAAGGAACTGGAGAAGTGATTACCTAGTATCTGGTATCGATGAAGAAGCATTCCCAAAAGGAGAGGAGAAAGAAAAAATACAAGAAGCAGTCGGTTGCTTTATCCAAGCAACTGTACCTTACCTTTAAAGGCAAGGAACTCACCTTAGACTTATTGTTGAGGTGAGTTTTTTTATTTATCTTCAATTCTTAATAGTTTTTTTTATATAGATTTGGTATAGTAAAAATATACACTTTTTCTTTTATTATTTTTGTAGCAACACAACCGTGTGCTATGTTGAAATTACTTATTATCAGCCTATGTGGTTGAATCGAGAACGGGATAACTATGTCCTTTTCTAAAACCGATTCTTCCACATGGGCTTTTTTGTGTTTTCCTGAAAAGTGTAAATACTAGTGGGAGTGAGGAAAAAATATGGTTTACAAACGTAAAACAGAAGAAGAAAGACAAAAAGAAGTAGAGGTTTTATCTTCAATTCTTGAAGAAGGTGTTATGAATGCCACGATGAATCCAGAGCGTTTCAAGGCTTTGTTAGAAATGGCAGCTATTTTCCCTAAGTATAGTTTTAGAAATGTAGCGCTAATTCATAATCAAATGCCGAAAGCTACATACGTAGCATCATTCAAAAAGTTCCGTGAGTTAGGCAGAAATGTCATTAAGGGGCAAAAATCTATTAGAATTTTAGCACCTCGTATTGCAAACGTGAAGAATGATGAGACCGGAGAAGAAGAACGAAAGATCATAGGGTTCCTTAGTGTTCCTGTATTTGATTTTAGCCAAACTGAAGGAAAACCACTTCCTTTAGAAAAGTACAAGTTAAAATTAGATGGGAATAGTAATGAATCAGAGAACATTATTGAAGCGGTAAAATTCATTGCTGAGCAAGACGAATGTCATTTTAGTATGAGCTACGTACCTGGTACAACATGTGGTTATTATTCACCTGTTGAACACAGAATCGTCGTGTCAGATAGCCTAAGCGGAAATCATAAAGCAAAGACAGCAGTACATGAACTGGTTCATAGTAAAGTACATCGTAAAAATAATGAAACAAAAGAGGAACAAGAGAGTGTAGCTGAGGGAGCGGCATTTATTGTCTGTTCATATTTCGGTCTTGATACTTCGAGTTATTCATTTGAATATATTCGGGTTTGGTCTAAAGAAACTGAAAGCATACTCAAGTATTGTGAGCAAATTCACGAAATTGCAAGTACACTTATTTCTGAATTTGAAACTTACTTTGAGATGAATGAATCTTTAGAGATCAACTTAGCTATAGCCTAACAATAAAAAGAAATTAGAGAACAGTCACAACACCGTTATTGATTTGGAAGGTGCTTCGTGAGTGTTTTTTTGTATTTAGGAGGTTCAACATGACAGCAAATACAGAAGTGAAAACAGATATAAGACCAGAAAACGTAGAAAATCCAAAGATGATTCAAGTTATTAATGAACGGGTTTGGAATGAAGCATTTTGCTATGCAATGGTCTTTGAAAAAAATAAAAACAAGCGTGCCTATGATGCTGAAGGAAAGTTGCTTATGACTATCATCAGTGGAGCTGATACTACACTCCAGGCAATAAAAGCAGCTATAGATATGGGAGTAGAAATAAAATTTGGATTTGGCGAAAAAGGGCTATCTAATTATGAATTTAAAAAAGAATTAAACCTTTCTTGCGAAAAAGGAAAATATGACAAGTTTCATATGAGCCTTAATAAAAACCGAAAGGCTGTAGCAATTGTTCATGAGGATATTATCTCCGCTGGTAAGTATGTATTATCTTTTGAAGGTAACCCTGCAGAAGATATAGCTAATCTTTTAGGTGGGTCAAAATACGGTTTAAATATTCTTCCTGAATGGCAGGATACCGTTTTTAACCAATTGATTGAAGAAAAATATCTAATAGAACATGACCTCTACTATGATTCAGGGTTATTACAATTAAAAATGTATTCCTTGGATTTAGATGAAGAACAAGCTGATCGGTTTATATCTGATTTAGTTCAGAAGGGCATGCTTCCTTTTCCAAATTCAGAGGTAATTTTAGACGATAAAGAAGAGATAACACCAATAAATGAAATTACAGACCTTACCTCTTATTTACTTAATTATAATCAGGCAATGGCAGAGAAGATGAACAAAGTGTTGGTACCTTCTTACAATCCATTGGAGGAAAATTCATTGGCACATTACGACTCGTATAAGCGAGAATTATTTCCTGTACAAGCACATACTGCTTCTGCGATTTCTAAAAGGTTAGTTAATCACCTATTAATTAATCAAAAGGGAGTCGTTTTACAAGGTGAAATGTCTACTGGAAAAAGTGCGATGATGACGGCAATAGCGGATGGTTACAGTGTTCTAGGAATGAAAAAAGGATACTTTGCCATGTTAACTTGTCCTCCATCTTTAACAAAGAAATGGCCAGAAGAAATTAGAATGCTTATTCCACATGCTGAAATTCATGTAATCACAAAAACTGAGCATCTAATTAGATGGCATTCAGAATGGACACGGGCAGGTCGTAAAAAACCAATGGTTCCAACTTTTTTCATCATATCGTTTACTACCTTGAGAAACGATGCAGCTATTAGACCCGCAGTGGAGTTCAAAACACTAAGAATGACTGGAAGTAAAGGTTTACACAACGCTGATAAATCAGGAATTTATTGTTCGAAATGTGGTAGACCTCACCAAACCATTGATAGCACTACGGTGATAGAAAAGGAAGGTAAGCAAGAGAAAGTTTATGAGACACATAATATGACGGAAGATGAATTCGGATCTAGTCGTCGTATTAATTCTAGTGTCAATCCTGCAAACGCCTTTTGCTTTTATTGCGGAGAGTCTTTATGGACCAAAATGATAAAACGTAGATATTCTCGCTTTTCCGAATGGGCTGAACATGAAAAGAAATTAATTGAAGCCGTAAAAACTGGTGATCAATATATGTACCAGTTTCTACAGGAAAATCAATCTGATTTATCTTCATCCACTTCAATGCCCCGTCGTGTAGCAACAATCGAGTATATACGTAGAAAAATGTCGGGTTTTATAGACATTGCACTTATTGATGAAGTCCATCAATTGAAGGGAAGTAACTCAGCACAAGGCAATGCTTTAGGATCCTTAGTAGCTGCTTCAAAAAAATTCATTGCTGGAACAGGCACTTTGTTTGGTGGTAAGGCAGAAGATATTTATTATCTCTGGTGGCGCTTATTTCCGCAGGACATGGTCAATAGCGGTTATGAATTTAATGAAGTTACTAGGTTTAATGAAGAGTTTGGAAACATTGAGGAAACGATTTATGAGCCAAAAGAGACTACGGAATATAGTAATAAAAACAGTCGCGGTGGAACACGGACATCAAGGAAAAAAGTTATACCAGGTATCTCTTCATTTATTTATGGAAAATACATGGTTAACAATGTTGTCAACGTTCGATTAAAGGATGTATGGCCCGATCCAGTTGAGTTGGTAGATACTCCAACAATTTTCGTAGATATGACTCCAGAAATGAAACAACACTATCAATCGATGATAGGTACATTCGAGAGGCAAATAGACAGTAGAGATGATGGTTTTAAACTCTATACGCAAATGTTGGATTATGGTATCGGATACCCAGATAATCCTTTTAAATTCCCTGATGCATTATACAAAAACGAAAAAGGCGAACGTGAATTAATATGGAGTGCTACACATATATCGCCAGCACAAACAACACCTAAAGAAGCGAAACTGCAAGAAATTATTCAAGGAGAAATGGCAGAGAAACGCCCTTGTATTGTCTATGTACGTGATACAGGATCAACTGTTGCTTCAAGAGATGTTAGACCTCGGTTAAAAGAGAAACTTGAGGAGATTGGCGCTAAGGTCTGTATTTTAGACACATCTACAACAAAAACAAACTTACGCAGTGAATGGCTAAAGGAAAAAATAGAGAGTGAAGGGTATGACGTTTGTATAGTCTCTCAAAAGCTTGTTGAAGTTGGACTCGATTTATTATGTACACCTACATTGATTTATTATCAGTTCTCTTGGTCATTGTACACAATCAACCAAAGTGCAAGACGAGCTTGGCGTATTGGTCAAAAGAGAGAGTGTCGGTTATTTTATCTAGCTTATAACGATTGTTATCAGAGTTACATGGCTGAAATCATAGCAAGGAAAAATGCTGCGACTGCTGCAATAAATGGTGAATTATCGAGTGATGGAATTTCCGCTATGCTTGGCGATGACGGTGATTTACAAGCAATGTTAATACAGTCCGTTAAGAAAGGTAATATCACCATGAAAGGTTCTGCAGAAGAGTGGATTGCAAAAGCTTCTGATAGAGCACGTGAATTACTGGCCAATATAGGAAAAACTAAAACGCCTGAACTTGATAACGAGGACAAAAGAAACGTTATAACAGTCACAAAAGAAGTATCGCAAAATCAAAGAAATAATGATGAGATTATTGATTTATTTACTGTAGCTGAGCTATGCGAGGAAAACACCCAAAGCAATAAGAAAGGGCGTAAAAAGGCAACAGTAAATGAAGGTCAATTAGTATTTGATTTATTTGCAATGTAATTGTAGCAATTTAACACAATTAGGAGGAGAGGAATACATGTTATTAATTTTGTCACTATTAGTTATAGTTTTGTCTAGCTTATATGCTGGAGCAAAAAGAAAAGCTCGTATTTTAACAAATAAAAATGAAGAGTTAACGAATATAGTTCATCTCGAAACATGGGGAGTACCTTCAAATTTATATTCAGGAATCTATAATAGACAATCCGGAGAATCAAAGGAGGACGTGATTACGATGGTTGAAAAACAAGGCTCTGTATATGTTGAGGACTGTATGGACGATGCAGCACTAGCTTTTTTAAATTCTCTTGAAGTGACTGCATCGAATATCGAAGAATCGAATGAAATCAATGAATACGAAGAAGCGATGGAATTATACTACACAAATGAAAAATTTAACGAAGCGGAAGAACAGTTCTTTGAAGCGGTTCGTGGAAATTTGGATACAGTAATTTATGAAAATAAAATCGAAATGAGTGAAGATATTTTATTATCTGCAGATGATTGGGAACTTCCAGTAAAGGAACATGAAATACCTTTAAAATATCGCGATTTAGCAGAACATAGTATTTCGAACGAGGTTTTTGGATTACAAACTTGGGTTTGTAAAATAATCGGAATGGAGGAGTTCTTTTTACACATTACAGATAATTCAGCACAAACATGGTTAAATGCTGAGATTTATAAAGGCTACAAACAATTTAATGTGGATGACATTATCTTTGTGGAAATATGCCGCAATAAGGATAATACAGTCACATTGCAGTCAATTAATTGTTTGGAGAGAGGTTCTTCGAGCGATGATTGGAAAAAAGACCAATTAATTCAAATTAACCATATTGAAAATAATGAAAAACGGGATTATATGGCTATTTGAATGATAAAAGCTTCCTAACATTAATAGTTAGGAGCTTTCCTCAAAATTCAAAATTTAATATTTTTTATAAAATAATTAGGATAAAAACCATTTTATTTTACATAAAATGTTATATTGTTAGTATTTTAGTTTGGATTTTGATGAAAGTTTGTAATTATATTGTCGAATTTGGCAAATTTTAATGTATGATAGTAATGTAAATTATACATTGGAAGATAATACAACTTATATATGTATATTTTATATCCACATATAAGCTTTTTCTAGGTGATAAACCCTATTTTCAAGGATATTCCAATAGTCCAATTGACTAATAGAATAATCATAATTGACTAATAGTTACATAATTATTTCTATTTACCCTAAATATACTCACCTAAATAAAAATGCATTTATCCATCCAATTTGCCATTCGACATTAGATTCGAAATAAATATGAAGTAAAAAATGGAGGTCTTCGAATGTTTGAACAAACGGATTTAGCAAAGAATATAACTAAAAATAATCAACTGCCAACTAATATTAAGCTCATTTCCCAACTAGTACAAGATGATGTACGGATTCAATTTAGAAATGAGGGCAGTGACTACTCAAAACACAGACCATTTATGTTAACACCTTCTTATGTGGATCAACTTTCACATCAAATTCGCGATTTAGTGAATAATGAACTATTTGGTATAAGAGCACTAATAAAGGATGTAATCAAATCTAAAAAAGGAATCAATTCTTCTACTGTCAAGCTAAATCAGGCACAGGTTATAGTAGATGCAGCTGTTACATCTTCTTTAACTAGTGATAGTTTAATAGGAGAAAAGATTATGGTAGAAATAAAAATCCCATTCAATAAATGCGGAAGTTTTAAAGATTTTTTCCATCCAGTATCACAGTTGTTTATTCCAATTGCTGAATTTGTACAACATTTTGAAATTAAAGCTAGTAATTTTCAACTCTATCATCTACATGCATTTTTGACATTTTCTAAAGAGGAAATACTTTATGTTTGTCAAAATCCAATTGAACCTTGTAAAAAGACAAAAGAAGAATGGACATCTTTTCTTTTAAAGTTATACGAGCAAACACTTAGTAGTCATACAATCACATTTGAAGTAGACTGTATGGACGGGAAGTTGGTACTTGCTAATTCGCTGATCAGCCTCCCGGCCATTTCGTTTGAAAAATTAATACTTTAGGAAATGAGGAATTAAATGAAGATGCTTTTACTAAATATTCTCCCTCAACCTCCAACTGGAAATTTCGATGAAAATAATATGTTAATACCAGATGAGAATAGTCTTGATGGACTTTACAGTAATCTCACAGAATTAGGGGCAAAAGGAACCGAAAAAGTATTCTCATGGGGAATTAGTGCAATCACCATCTTATTTTTATGTGCTGTAATTATGATGATTATGGCAATTCTTTTTAGAAATGGACAATGGCAAAAGTTTGCTCAAACGACTATGTTATGGTCGTTTTTAAGTATGATTGCAATACGAGCCATCCCTATTGTTGTGTTATCTTTCAGAAGTGAATTAGATGTAGATGATGCATTTTCTACTGCACTCATTGCAATTTCTCAAATCACAATATTTATTGGTTTAACCGCTTTGATGTTAAGTTTGCTATTCCGTTTTGCATACAAACTAATTGAACATCCTGAATATCATAGATGGTCAAAAAATACTTTAAACATTTCTATAATGATGATATTTTTTGCTCTTATAGGACCATATATTTTCGCTATGATGTAGAATGAACCTTATATTGCATGCTCTAAAGATGAGATGATATAATAAACAAATAACTACTATTATTGTAATAGGAAAAGATTGAATATAAATAAAAGGGAACACCCCTCTAATTTAAACATAGCAAAATTGCTGTGTTTGTTTAGAGGGGTGTTTTTTTTATTAGGAGGGATTTATTTGGAACAGATATATCTGATTTCTGCTACTGCAAAGGAGACAGAAAATTGGAGCAAATTAATAGAGCTAGCCGGGAATGCTAACATTCAAGTGCTTGATTTTACTCAGAATACAAAAATAGATAACTTAAAAGCTATTTCAACAGGGATAGCTTGGGTTGTAGGTTCAGGAATGCAACCTGACTTACTAGATAGAATTGTAAAGCATTGCCAAGGACATTCCATACCGGTAGTTTGTACCGATTGCTCGCATATACGAAATTACAGTGTTCAATACTTAATTTCAATGGGCGTGAAAGCGATTGTCAATTTGCATTTTTCAGTGCTTCGTATCAAAGAAGTAATGGATATTGTGTATGGCGGTGGAATTTACATGCAAAACTTCAAAAATTAAATATGAACTAATGTTATAAAATGTGTTTTACATTTTACCTTTAATGTTATATAATTTGAACAAATAACAATATATGGAGGTAATTTATATGAAAAACAAACCAACTATCACTATTATTGGAGGCAGCCAAGAAGGGACATTTAAAAAAATCGGTGAAAAAAAAGGGTGTAATATTCTATTTCATAATGGAAAAGACCGGAAAGGTACAGGGGTAATCTTACCATTAGTGAAAAAAAGTGATTGTGTTGTAATTCTACAAGGCGCATGTTGTCACCCAACTATGTTTAAAGTAAAAGAACTCTGTAAGGAATTAAATATTAAAATTATTTATCAAAATGGCTTCGGAGCGAGTGCTGCAATTACAAATGGGCTTGCGGAATTAAAGAAAATTGCTTGAAGAGAGGTGAATTTTTTGAAGTTATTAGCGTTTTCCGATATTAGAACCACATTAGAAATACCTGAAGAGAACGTAGATTTAATAGTTCTATTAGGTAATATACCAAGCAAGATGATGAGTAAGATCTGTAGACAATATGAGAATACGCCAATTGTAGGTTTACTTAGTAAAAGGTGTTATCCAATGTTATACAAAGAGACAAGCATAGTGAATATCCATCACAAGTGTTTTGAATTTGGTGGGCTAAGGTTTGCAGGTTTTGGTGGAGAGCCAAAGGAATTTACTTATGAAAATGAAGAAAATGTTTACAATGATGAACAAGTAAACAACTTCATTAGCCAGCTTGGGAATAGTAATGTTGATGTTTTAATCACATATACAAATCCAGCATACGGAGATGTAAAAGGAGCATTAGCATCTGAAGGATATAAACCATATAGCAAATTAATCCTGGAGGGTCGTGTCAAAAACATAATACATGGAAGAATACGATCACCTTTTAAACGGAAACTTGCTAACGTGAATATAGAATCTGTTTATCCATATAGTTTGATTGAATTATAAAATGCTGAAGATTTGGAGTCGAAAAAAATGACTAGTAACTTACCTAATATGATAATCATTAGCGAAAAGAGAAGCCAGGCAATGGATTATTGTGCAGCTTTCAATGTTGCTACAACAACAGAACATTACGTAATACTTAAAGCCTGTAGTACCTTTGCATTTGGAGCTATAGTAACTTGGGCATCTGGTCATCTATTAGAATTAAGGGAAATATTTGAATATCCAGGTCAAGAACACTTAAAGAATTGGAGTTTAGATACTTTACCGCTTCGAATTGAAGGAAATCCATTATATAAGGTGAAAACCGGACAAGAAGCTCACTTTAATGCAGTTAAAAAAATTATCCGTCAAGTAGCCCTTCAGGGACCAGCAATAGATGGGAGCTTACCTGTTATTTGCTCTGCAGTTGATACAGACCGCGAAGGCGAACTAATATTTAGAAACCTTCTATATCACTGTCTAACCCCTAATGAGTTGGAAAATGTAGTTATTAAAAAGTTATGGATAAACTCACTTGAGAAAAGTGAAGTATTTAAAGGTTTTAATAATCTGCAGGAGGAGAGAAAAGCCTTAATGATGTATGAAGAGGCTAGAGCTCGATCAATTGCTGATTTTTTGGTTGGGATTAACGCTTCTAGACTGTATAGTAATTTAATTCAAAGAGAACTTACAACCAATCAAAAAGATATAAATTACAATTCGGTACTAGGAGGAAGTTTTACATTTGGAGTGGGGCGTGTACAATCTCCGACCCTTTTTTTGGCGTATAGAAGAGAACAAAGAATAAAGAATTTTGAACCTGAAAACTTCTACGAGTTATACGGTAATTTCATCTCTGAAAATGGAGTGCAGTATAAGGGAAAAGCAGCAATAAAGACAAATTCAATTAAAGAAATAAAAGAATTCTTAGATTCCTATTCTCTAACTGATACAAAGCAGTATGAGGGGACTATCAGCGATGTCTTGACAGAAGAAAAGAAAACGATGGCACCTACACTACATTCCTTAATGACTTTACAAACAAAAGCCAATCGTCTCTGGAAGTATTCACCTAAGAAGACTTTAACTATTGTGCAAGCATTATACGAAAAGTATAAGTTAGTCTCCTATCCGCGTACATCTTGTTCATTTATTACAGAGGCTGAGTTTGACTACTTATTAGGGCTTGTAGAGGGTTATAAAAAAGTTGTAGGGATATCATTCAAAAATGCTTATGAATCCCCTAGAAAGCGATTTGTGAATACAAAAATGGTAGCAGAGCACCACGGCCTAATTCCAACTAAAAAAGTGCCGACTAAAGAAGAACTCTCAAAATTAAAATCCGATGAATTGAACATTTACTTAGAAATAATTAGAACTACTTTGGGAATGTTTCACGACGATTATATTTACGAAAAAACTACTGTTAATACCAGTGTAAATTCATTACTTTTTAGAACTATTTCTAATAGAGAAATCAAAAAAGGGTTTAAAGAATTGTGGCCAGAAGTCCTTAAATCCGATGAAGAAGGAGAAGGAGCCCTAGAGGAAAACACTTTAAGTATCATCAATGGTCAACTAAGTAGAATTGAACGTAGCAAATGTGCGTGTGAAATACATGAAGGCACGACAAGCGCGCCTTCTGCCTATACGGAAGGTCAACTTCTGGAAGCAATGAAGACATGCGGAAATTTGGTTGATGATGAAGAAAGTGCGAAAATCTTAAAAGACGTAAAAGGCATTGGAACCGAAGCAACCCGAGCAGATGCTTTAGAGGCATTAAAAGCTAATAATTTAATTGAAGTTACAAAGAACAAAGTAAAAGTAACACCCAAAGGACGAATACTTTGTTTAGCTCTAGAAGGTACTCTATTGTCAAGTCCACATATGACGGCAGAATGGGAAAGCTATTTAAAGTCAATTGGGGAAGGAAAAGCTTCCGCAACTACTTTTTTAAAACAAATAGACAATTTTATCTTGCATCTTATTACAAATGCTAAAGGAACATTTTCACAGCAAGTACTGACTCAATCCCTCATCATTGAAGCAAATCAAGCTATAGAAGATAGTACGTTTGGTATCTGTCCAAAATGTAGACAAGGGAAAGTTATAGATCGTGGAAATTTTGTATCGTGTACTCAATATAAAATCGGTTGTGATTTCTCTATTAGTAAAACAATTTCGAAAAAGAAATTATCAGAACCTCAACTGAAGAAGCTAGTTTCAAAAGGAAAAACATCAATCATCAAAGGTTTTGTATCAAAAAAAGATACTACATTTGATGCAGCATTAACACTTACTCCTGAGTTTAAAATCGTATTTGAATTCGCAGAGAAAAATAAATAATTGAAGGGAGGCATTTAAGTGGGGCTTATCAATGCAAGTAAGAAATCATCACTTCCGGCATCTTCCAAGATAAAAAACACAGCCAAATTCATCGTTATAACTGCTCTATTTAGTTTTGTTATTGCTGCCATAGCCTATATGTTCAACTCAACTAAAATTGAACATGCGCCTGCTAAAGAGTCAATACAATTAAATACTTCTCAATATAGCGAAGAACAGAAAGAAAGCATGCTATTCATAAAGTATGCTTTTGGTAAATTTCAAACGGATGTACGGCCTGCATATGAGGATTTATTATCTTACGGAAGGAATTATGTTGGCTTAACTAACAACCAATATAATACTTATTCAAATCTTCTCAATAACTATAGGAAAGATTTACTTCAATACGAAAATCACTATCCTGAGCAAGTATTAGCATTAAATGATGTTACTTCAAACATCTTAGTTTTTGCAGAAAAACTTCAAATTGAGAAAGATTGGTTCAAACATCTAGACTTAATCAACTCAATAAATAATGATATCTCTCAACTTAATACACCATTAATAAAATTACTTCATACTAACCAACTAGATTATCAAATTGTACAACAAAATGATTTAAATATTGTTAAATTTTAAAAGGAAGGATGAAAGGTATGAATATTAAAACGTTTTTTCAAGGAAAAAAAAATATCGATGTAGATACTCTACCTGAAGTTGCCATTACAGCACCTAGAAAGGCAATTGAAAGGTTAGAGGAGCATAGTACATCTGAAATACTCTCACGCCGCGAAGAAATACTAGCCGGCGCCTCTACATCATCAAAAACAGAATCAGAAATTCTTAAAATTGATAAAGAACCAATACCTGTAATGGTAAATGAGAAATTTCCAAATCGCCCACTAATTCTAGAAGAAAATGAAAGTTATACAAGGGATGGATTGGACTTATCTGAAGACGAAGTAATAACTTCTTCCCAACGTTTTGAATCAACAAATCATTTAATACGTTGGGACGAACCTAATCAAATTCTACAAACATTAAACTATTCAATACAAAGTGAACAACCACAATATTTATTAGAAGATCCACCTGAAGTTGTATATGAAGAAACATTATTAGAACCCGAAACTGATTTTGATCCATATGATGAGTGTGCATCTGAAACTGGTTATACAGAGGTTGAAGTTACTCTATTGGATGGTAAGCAATTAACATACCTCTTTAATATTGCAAAAACTAAATTTGAACAACAATGGCTTGATGAAATACACTCAGTCGGTACATTCACCGCAAAAGATATATACGGTAACCTGGTTACACTTTCACCGAAAGTTACAACCCATACCATTGTATTTAAAATAACTGAAGGCAACTTACCAGGACAAAATATAAATACATTGTTCACTTAGAATATCCAGTTTAGAAGGGACTAAAAATATGCTTTGTAAAATTGAACCCGTTATTATAACAAAAACTATTAGTAATACTGAATTATATCTTGGCGACATATTTACCGCAAAAACATTTTATACCGAAGAATTGAGCTGGGATGCTTTACAATATATTCGTACCGTTTCTTTTGAATTTCAATCCCCAGAAGAGGATGTTATTGCTAAGTGGTTCCATGAACTGATAAAGCAAATACCTGTCTATCTTTATTACCTTTCAGAGGAAAGTTTTAATTATTGCTTAGATCTGGTAATTAAGCATGAAACTCAATTCTTATTAAATGATGACTACCCCACGAGGGATTTTATATTAGAATCAATTACTCAAATTGCAGTTGATGAAGAAGAATTACTACCATTTGTTAATCATGTACGCAGTCAAATATTAAATTTTTCAACAAAGGAGTCAACGGATGCTAAAAACTTCAATACGCTTATTAGTAATTGTCCTGGCACTTCTAATGTTATCTGGTTGCCTAGAATCAGGAGAGAATCTCACCGATAAAGCAGCTGCAGAAGCGGAAGAACATGAGCAGAGTAGCATAACTAAACAATTAACGGATACAGCACTACAATTCATTGGGAACAAAGAATTACCTGAGATGAACTTGCAGGATGCATCCAATTTAATTACAATTTCCTCTGCATTTACCCATCTATCTGTAGATGACCTTAAGGTACTAACAAATCTTTTTGAAACTTCAGCATCCAATAATATTGCAGCTGGTGAAGTCTTATATAAAGCCACTTATCAAGACAACTATGATGGTGATACAATATCTTTCAGAATCGATGCTGCATATCAAATGAAAAAGACAAATGAAGATTTAAATAATAATTCAAACAATAGTTCATTAAAAGAAATTAATATGTCACAAACAGCTTTAAGTGGCAAAGAACACATAAAAGTACGTTCTCTATTGATAGACGCACCTGAAATTGTTAATAAAAAAACTGGACAAGTTGATGAATATGCAGTAGAGAGTAGAGAATTTATCAAACACGTTTTAGAAAACTCTAATACTATTTGGTTAAAACATGATATAGGAGCTAAACAAGATAAGTATGGCAGAGAATTAATGTATATATGGGCTGATCAGCATCTACTTAATGTCCTTCTATTAGAAGAAGGGCTCGCTAAGACTGCCTATATCAATGAACCAAACACAACATTACTCGAAGAATATAAACAAGCTGAAAAGCAAGCCAAAGAGAATAAAAAAGGGATATGGAGTAAGAAATAGAATTTATAGAAATGACAAATAATGAAATGAAAAACACACAGGAACTACCCGCTTCAAAAGGCTAATTAGATTGTGATTCATCGCCTCTAATTAGTGTTTGGAAGCGGGTCCTTTTTATATCTCCTATATAATTTAAACTAGACACCGAGATGGCCCGAATACGCTGTCTTAGTCTTTTTTGTTTCCATAATTTTTAACTTGCCAAAACACAAACACTTGTTCTAATATAGGAATATATATATATACAAACAAACGTTCTTTAGTAATAGGAGGAAATCACAATGAGGAAACAACTGATTAAAGCTATTATTTATGCCAAAACTGGTGCCGTAATAATAAAGCGTGTAAAAATCATTAAAGTTGTTGGTGATTTATTTCAAGCATTTTATTTTGCAATACAAGCTAAGCGTATCTTTTTAATCAGTATTGTTCTAGCTGTTATTCCTGTTTTTAGAAAAGGGCGTGGGGTTGTATGAACTACGAGGAAATGCCAAATCTCCCAATCCTATGTATCGATATGAAATGCTTTTACGCAAGTTGCGTTGCGATGTTACATGGGCTAGATGTTTTAAAAACTCCAGTTGCAGTAGTTGCAAACTTTGAACAACCAGGTAGCATAGTGCTTGCTGCATCCCCCTTAATGAAAGAGAAATTTAAAATCAAAACTGGAAGCCGCCGTTGGGAAATACCCAAACATCCTGACATTAGATTGTTTGAGCCAAAAATGAGCTTTTTTATTCAAATGTCCATGAATATAACAAAATTAATTTCAAATTATGTACCTTTGGATGCTATACATGTATATAGTGTCGACGAAAGCTTTGTAGATCTAACAGGTACAGAAAAGCTATGGGGTTCACCTGAAGAAACGGCAAAGGAAATTCAAAGAGCGATTTTAGACCAGTTTAATGTCCATAGTGCAGTAGGTATGGGACCGAACATGTTGATAGCTAAATTAGCATTAGATTTAGATGCAAAGAAAACCGGCTTTGCTAAATGGACGTATGAAGATATTCCAAAGAAATTATGGCCAGTACGTCCTCTTTCCGAAATGTGGGGAATCGGTAAACAGATGGAAGCCAACTTAAACGCTATGGGCATATTATCAGTCGGAGGACTGGCTAATACAGATTTAAAGGAATTAGAAAAGCGCTTTGGCATAATGGGGAATCAATTATATCATCATGCATGGGGAATTGACTTATCCAAATTAGGTGAACCATTAGTTAAAAATCCTTCACTTAGCTTTGGGAAGGGTCAGATGTTAATGAGAGACTACCATACACGAAAAGAAATCTCTGTTGTGCTCCTAGAAATGTGTGAGGATGTCATGAAGAGGACACGTGATGCAGGATTTGTCGGTCGTACAATTAGTATAGGACTTTCTTATAGCCGTAATGCTATGACCAAAGGCTTCCATCGCTCTAAAACGATTGCGGCACCTACAAATGAAACGATTGTGATGTATAAAACTTGTATTGAATTACTCGATGAACACTTTGCAGGAGAGCCAGCACGACAATTATCAGTTAGAATATCCAATCTAGAGAATGAGCATAGCATCCAACTGGATTTATTTGATGAACGAAAACCACAACGTCAGATCATTGGTCCTACTATGGATTCAATCCGTAATAGGTTTGGGGCTACCTCATTATTACGAGCAGTTTCTTATACAAAAGCAGGTACAGCAATTAATAGAGATCGCTTAGTTGGTGGTCATTTGGCATAGGAGTGATTTGATGATACAGAATAGAGGAAATATTAAATGGGGATCATTGATGTTACCAGAGCATCTAGAGTTGCTTAGAGAGTGTAAACAAACGGAGTATGTAGAACCTCCTAGAGAGCAGATGGATTGGGAATTAGAAGAAATGCAACAAACAATAGACCAAGCAATTAATCAGCAACTGGAGGTTAAATTAAATGTGTGGATGGAAGGTAAAATCACGCAGTGGACGGGCATAATAAAATCTATCAACTTTAATACAAATGAACTCATACTCGAAACTCTTATTAAAACCAAGCGCATTCCATTGCAACATGTACAATCAACACAACTGGAAGTTAATTATTATGATTAAAGCTGATGAGAGACAGTTACTACACAAATATTTGTTGTTAGAATTAGCTGTGAAATCATTGCAGGTTGATTATAAAAAAACAGAACAATTTAAAATGAAAATTGTATTCTTACCAATTATGGATACATTATTGAAGGAACTACGACAAGAGTATTTCAACCTTAAACGACAACTTACGCAGCTGCGTATTAAGGTAGTCGGATGGCAGCCTGTAGATGAATACTTTAGTGATGTACAAGTGGCCACAGTAGGGAATGATGTAATTCTACGCTATGCTAATCAAGCATTAAAATCACAGGTAGAAAAGCTAATTATTACCCACATAGATTTAAAAATGAAATTATAGTTACCACTCGTTCCTTGTTTTTCTTGTATTTTTGTCTTATCTGACATGAGATAATGAAAGTAGGGGGGATAGGTAATGTTATTTACTCCAATAAAACCAATGTTACTTCATATGGGTAACAATGATGAAATAAAAGATAATCCATACTTGGATAACTGGGATATCAAATGGAACGGTTGGCGTATCCTATTGCATAAACAAGGCGATAGAATTGAAGCTTACACTCGTCACGGAAACAATGTGACAGCAAAATTCCCCGAACTGCAAGATGCTAGACATTCAATCAAAGCACATACAGCAATCCTAGACTGTGAAGGTGTAGTTTTAAGAAACGGCATTTCGGTATTTGAGGATTTTGCTTATCGAGGAAGACTTACCAATAGAAGTAAAATCGACCAAGCTACCTTAACTCACCCATCTACCTTTATTACTTTTGACATTTTGGCAACTACCAAGCCTGTTATAAACCTACCGTTAATTGAACGTAAAGAGCGCCTATCATCGATTATTGAACCTTCGAATAGTTTGCTTGTTACACCATCCATAGTAGGTAATGGCAGCGATATTTTTCAGTTAACAAAAGAAAAAGGAATGGAAGGGATTGTTGGGAAGCGAGGCGACTCCACATACAAAACAAACCACAGATCAAAGGATTGGTTAAAATTTAAGCATTTTAAAGTAATGGATGTTGTTATTTTAGGTTATAAAGAAAGTCCGTTTACAATGCTAGTTGGCCAACGTTTAAGTAATGGACAATACAAGCCACTTGCAAACGTAGAGTTTGGATTTAAACCAGAAGAAAAAAATGCTTTTAGACAGATAGCTAAACAAATTACTACAAAAGTAGAACGCAATTTGATTTGGCTAGAGCCTATTTTAGAGTGCAAGGTACAATACTTAGAAAAGACTAATGCGGGATTGTTAAGAATTGTATCGTTTAAAGGTTTCAACTTCGACAAGATACCAAATGCAATATAATTTAACTTCCTAACTTCCTACTTACCACCAAATGATAAAAAATCCGTTTAACGCGTTAATTCATCTTCCAATATATTTAAATGAATGATAAAATTAGCTATGTAATAATTTTTTCTATTTTTTCGGACTCCAGTTTTAGTCTGAGTGTTTTCAACAACAATTAACAAGTCTTTGTGACTTATTTAACAGCTCTATTTGTGCTGTTTAATAATAAGTTACAAGGGCTTTTTTTGTTGTCTAAAAACAGCAATAAACACGTTTTTAAGAGTATCTTCACAGCATTAAATAATTGATAGCATCTACTTATTGCTATGAGAAAGTTAAAATTTTGAAATGGAGAGTGACTTATATGTCAACTGAAACAAAATCATCATTAACTGGGCAATTCCTTTATGGTTATGTCCCTGGGGAAGAACGAGTATGCATTAAAAATACAATAGAACAAATCGCAGCTTACATCATGGCAAATCGTTTTAAGGGTCAAGTAAAAATCGTCAACTTCTTAGATATTTTAGAGATTCAAACAATGGGCGAGTTTATAGATTTTTGCGACAACAAACGTTTCTTGCAAAATGAATTACTACCTGTTTTAGTGCCAATGCAAAAAGGCGAAGCAGAAGTAATCGAATTTGTACCTTTCATTGATGAAACCTACACACTAAAAAATGCACGTTTTGTCAATGAAGAAGGGAAACATGTATTAATTAATTTGAACTTCTCTGATGAATGCATTGAAGTAACATTGGTCAATGATGAAGTGTTCGACACAGAAGAAGAATTAATTGCAAAATACCCAGATTCCATTAGTCAAGAGCTAGCAGAACATGTAGTCAATGCAATACCATATGAACGTGACGAGTTTATTATTGAATACGCTGAAGAGTATTGCGACGAAGAAAATGCAAAAGATTTATTAGGCATTTCTGAGGAAGCATTCGAAAAATTATGGGGAACAGAAGAAGATAAATTTGAATCCTTTATAGCTGCAGTTACGGAAAAAGTGAATGAGATGACTGTCGATGAACTATTAGAGTTCACATTTAAACACAATTTGTACATTCGTGCGCAAAATTAGAAACTATACACTACTACAGATGTGTGTATAGGAGATTAATTATGCAGGAGTTTTCGCAATTAAATATTAATAAATTAAGAGTTAAAGGGTCTGTATAATACAGGCTTTTTTTAGATAAAAACAGCAATAAATACGCTATATGAGAGTATCTTCACACCTGTTAGTAACAGACAGCAACTACTTATTGCGTTGATGAAGTTCAAACCATGAAATGGAGAGTGTAAATTATGAGTATAAGAAAAACATATGAGTCAGAGGACAAGTTTACTGTCTTTGGAGTAGATCGCATAACAGGCGTGTTTCTACAAATTTTTCATGAAATTGAGAACATTAAATTAACCAACTGGTCAGAATTTGAACCCGTTAACCTTCGATTGACTTATGAAGCTATTCAAGAGGCAATTCATAAAGGGGATATCTTAGAATCGGAGTTTAGAGAGATTTGTAAAATTCCTCTAGGAGACTTTAACGTGTATTTCTCAGGAATTTTATTAACTGCGAATGTATCAAACGACTTCGAAATGCCTAAAGCACTCATGAAAAAGATTTATAGTGGTAAGGGGTTTCGGATTCGAACACTAGGTGACTATTACAGGATACTTAAACTATTTAGATATCCTGTTTCTTTTTCAAAAGTAACTTGGTATCCATACTGTAAACACTCAACAGGAGCCATTTATGAATTCATTAATGACACAGTAGCGCAGGATACAATATCTCAGATCTGTATTTAGAAGTAAATAAATGCATGTAAGAGCCCAGAGAGTCTGTTTAAACAGACTCTCTTTTTGTACAAATAACGAGAAACATTTGTAGGAGAATTTTAAAATAAGAGTAAAGGAATTGATGCAGATGAGTACAAATACTTTTTCAATATGCCAGGGAGACACTAAAGATTTCGTTAGCTTAATTACTGATTGTGAGATGATTCAACCTTTGGCCAAAGAAATATTAAATAACCATACATTTGCATGGGCTAATATTTTCACCAGAGCATTTGATTATACGGTAAAAGGTAACAGCATTTCGGTTAATACTTTTGCAACTTATATTGCAGACTGTACATTTGTTAAATTCTTAGATGTACTAAAACGAAATCACATTATCTTAGCAGTAGAAAAAGGTATGCTTGTATTTTTAGGCAAAGGGGATATAGAAGAAATTTTTCTAGATGAACTTTTCTCTATTAAATATTTTTCATAATTCATACAAAATGAGGTAATGGCTAAATGACAAACGAAGAAATATACAAAGAAATGATAGAAGTATCCCAGAGAATAAATGATCTTGATAAACAAAACAGACTGGACGAAAGAAATGAATTAGTCCCAAGATATAGAGAACTATAAAAAAAATACGACTTTGGCTTTTCACTACATGAAGTTGTTGAAACAACTGCATGGAGGTCTAGGTGGAGCGTAGCAAAGATCACAGAGTGCACAGACGACAATCGATTTCTTGTTTGTAATGAAAAAGGATGGGAATGTTATGTAAGCGGTACTATGATTAGGAAACTAGTTGCTCCCCAAAAAGAGCAGCATATTGAACAATTAAGTTTGTTTTAAATAGTATTTTGAAACATTACCGTCTGTAAGTTTTACACCAAAGCCAACAAGTAAATGATACACAAATCTAATTAGGAGTGACATCGAATGAATAAATGGAATAACTATGAAACGTTAGAACACCACAAAGGAATGATTTGGGTGGGGAAGCTAATTAAAACCGAGAATAAAGGAAACATATGCGTAAACCAAAATGGTGAATTTAGAGTAATAGCATATGTTTCTCCTGATATGCTAGAACATAAAGACTTAGATACAATGGTTGCTGAAGTAGTGACTGCAGAAGGAACTCAATACTTATTAGAAGAGGATGAAACAAAAATAACATGTTCTATTTGCGGTAATACTTATGATGAATTAATGGTAAACATCGTTGATTACCCAGATGATGTATGTTTAAAATGTGAAAGCCAATATCGCGAACGTGCCAAAGAATATTGTGAAGCATAAAATTAACACGTATAAATTAGGTTAGCCCTAATTTATACGTGTTTTATTATGGCTTCAAATGTTTGTATAACGTTGGATGTGATCTTATATAAGCAGCCAAACGACCTACTTCTAAAGAAGAAATTATACTTCTTATATTATCAATGATGATTTCTTTATGTTTCTTTTCCTTTGGGTTAACAACGTATGCAATTTCCTTGTAAGGTGATGGTCCTGGATAAAAATAAGAAGGACTTTCAATTGTCTCAATTACAGCAGGAATCATTCCAAATATGTTTAAGAAGAGTCGAATTTTGTTATTGTATGTGTAGACAATAAATATGTGCTCTCTATCTTTTGTTAAGATTTTTTCTGTATTCCTTAAAAGCATTTTCTCAGTAGGGTAGGTGTATAAAATATTGTTTTTAACTACAAATGGCGGATACTTATCTTTCTCTAATTGGCGGGGGAAAAGTCTAGAATAAAGGTTCTTAATATTCCCTTTTCCCACTTTATCCCATAAATAATTTCTTAATGCTGCAGCAGTATTAGATTTAGCAAAGTTAGGTATAAAAAGACAACCCAACCCAAGTATGATTTTAACTTGTTCTCTCCTGATTACACTTAAATCTAGACTTTTTTGGAAACCTACTTTCCCTACATCTACAGATTCTGAACTTACTTTAGTTATGCTTATTTGCTTCCCTTTTTTCAAAGCCTTTTTCTCAATATCCTTTAGGACTTTTTCTTGGTGCCGCGGATCTACTTTTATAGTACTCTGTTTATCATTTATCCAATCTTTACTAATGTCGGGTTTAGTTATTGGAACAAAACCCTCCTCACAAACCTTAATTTGAATAGGTTCTCCTTCTTCTGTAGAGGTTTCAATTATCTCAGTATGCTTTTTCCCACGTTTATCAGTTAGACCTGCTAAAGCGCGTTCCCAACTAATTAACCATTGGTCTTTGAATTTAACGTCTATTTGTTGATTCGCTTGAGAATTGCACTTTATACAAACATTTGAAGTTGTGATATTGCCACCAATAGAATCAGGAATAATATGTTCTTCACTTTTTAAAGTATCCTCTAAATCTTCACCACAGTAAAAACAGTTAAACATTATTAAAAACCTCCGCAAAATTTGACCTTTTTTGACTATAATTAGTCTATATTTCATTACAATTCTTGTCAAATTTTTCAAGGGGCTAGTGATGTATAATGGTACACAAAAACCCAATCTAATGATTGGGCGAAAGATTACTAAAAAAAATGCATGAAGCTGTAGACAAATAATAAAGTTCGGTCCTTTAAAGAAGAATAAAATTGTTTAACTCTTCAACACTTATGAACCCCATCTTCTGATAAATTTTTGCAACTTCTTCATCAATCTTAAAAGGATTTTCTTTATTTAATAAATAGCCTTTTGCAAAGTCAAATTGGCTTTTATGAAGCACCATTACAGGGTTTTCTTTACTAGAATTTTGAATCTTCGAGACTTCAAATTTTGAATAATCACTCTTTAATTCATAAATTTTATCATCATCCAAAGTAACATAAATAGTATGGGTATTAAATGGAATTTTCATTGTAAATCCTCCTTTTAATTGTTTAGTCTACAATCAGTTCAATCTCTACTTTAGAAATACGTTCATCTTTGTGTCCAGGTATACTGCAATCTTTATATGTAGCATAAACTTCATAGGTGCCATCTCCAAAACCTGTTTGAAACACAGTAGCAATCGTGTTTTGATATTCGGCGGCTCTAAGTTCATTGTCTGTTAGTTCACATACTTCCTCATACGAATCATTATGAATCTGAGTCCATACAAGTCCCATTTCTTTTTCTTCTATTAAGAATTGAATTAACAGCCCTTGAATAACCTCTAACTCACTTTTATCACTTGATTTGATGAAATGTTCATCTGTATCTAATACTTCTACTATATATCCTTTTTCCTGTAAAAGCTTTGTTACTTTGTTTTTTAGAGCCCCATAAAACTTCATACCTTGTGGTGTACACTCAGAAGCTTTCTTCCAATGATCTTCAATATAACATGGGTCTAACATTCTCCTTCAATCAATTTTGGTGATAGTAGGGAAGGATTCTTTGAATCAACAGCATGTTTCAAACCATAATTCCCGTCATCTTCTTCATAGATAGTTAAAAATGCCTCGCCAACAGCAGATCTCCATGTTTCACAGTGAGCAATTGTTTTAATTTTGTTATCTAAAGATTCAATAGCCGAGCAGTAATTTTCTCCAAAGGCAGTTGGTAACCAAGAACCTTCATCTTGTAGGTAATACCCAAGTTCAAGACTTTGAATGTCTCCGCCGTCCTTAATTTGTTGTAGTTCGTATAAATAATTAATTACTGGACCAATAACTACCCAAACACCGCTTCCGTACCTTTCTTTAAATGCTAGTAATACCCAATCATGTTCATCAATTAGTTTATTAATTGTTTCCATTAGCCATCTCCTCAATTAAGTAAATATTAATTTTTTTACTCACTAAAGAAAACGAATCACTCCATCTTCTTCAATTATTGCCTTTAACTCTTCCATTTGATTATTGGAGATAAAAGCTGTATAGTTCTCCAACTTACAATAATATGGTCTAATCTGCGTGTTTAGTAAGCATATCTTCAACAAAACAAGGCAAGGTGATAGTGAATTTTACAAAGAAATCGGAGGAATCAATTTTCAGTATAAATTTGTTATCCTCTATTCTACACATCCTACTATCTGAATGGTTACGGTCAAAATCATTATGAATATAGAAAATATCATTTTTGTCTGTTTCGACTTTACAAAATTTCGAATCGTAATCATAGATTACTTTATTCAAATTGACATGATATCTCCTTTTTATAGGCACTTGATATACGTCAATAATACAATCTTCAGCACCTTGAAATTTTAAATATTCGATGATTCTAAATGTATATTTATTTGTGTCACCTAGCATTAAGTGTTCAGTTTTAACAAGCTCCTCTAAATACTTTATTACTGGATCGCTGTTATCATCAAATATATTCCAAATTTTTTTCAACAAATTTTTACCTCCTGGTAATAAGACACATTAATTTCTTTTTTAATCATTCCTAAGTTTTTTATTGAAAACGATGTAGCGTCGTCCTTATGACACGTAATTTTAGATATATCCTTCAAAATTATCGGCTTCCCACTCATGAATTGCATGTTGATCAGTAGCCAATACCTTCTCCATATAAATAATTGTCGTTTCAATTTTCTCATGGCCCAGTGACTTCATAATTTTATAAATGTCTGCACCGTTTATATGGGAGATAATAGCGAACGCATGTCGAAATATATGGGGAGTGATAGCTTTATCACTTTCAATCTTAGAAAATTCTCGTTTAAATACTTGGTCCAAATAACTGGGCGAATACGCATTCCCTGTTTTAGTTGTAAAAAGGGGAGCGTGTTTATCAGCAGCCTCTATAGGTGCCAACCCTCTAACTTTTCTAAAATGCTTTATGCTTACAGCTACTTTATCCTTTAAAGGGATTCTTCGCCATTTTCCGCCTTTTCCTAAGACATCAAGATGATATCCACCTTTAAGTGTATCTTTCCTCATATGCTCAACTTTTAGCGTACACAGCTCCTCATTACGCATACCAGTAGTTACTAATACAAGTATTAAAGTAAACATTATTGGATTCTTATTTTCTTCAAAGTGTTTCAAAAGTTCAACTACTTCAGTCGGTCCCATATCGCGGTTTGGCCGATCATTACTTGTTACACTAACCGTTTTAAAGCCCTGGTGTAATGGCTCATTTATATAATTACATTCGAATAATTGTTTAAAGAAACCTTTTAAGATAGTTGTTTTTCTTTCTAGTGTTGCTATTGAGTAACCAGCTTTATTTTTTTCTTTGTTCTTTAATACATAGGGACTCTTGGTAGCCAACCACTCCTGGTAACGTCGTATGTGACGGGGTTGCAATGACTTAAACAGCGAATGGTCTTTCATCTCCTGTATGTCTACACCAATTTCTTCACTATATAATAGTAGATACTCAAGAAATTGCTCAATTTCCTCCTTATACTTCGATGTTGAACGTTTAGTACGACCGCGAGTGCTAAATAGCTGCTGAGAATGATACAGATACCACAGGACCATGTCTCGGTCATTGAATTGCTGGAAGCGGTGCTCATGGTTAATTTCTGCTTGTTCAGTAAGTGTAAGTAAATTATCCATATGCAGCGCATCGTAGTTAAAATTAAAGGAAGAGGTTCTTAGAAGGGCACTTTCATAATTTTGTAGATCCATGGTTTCCTCCTCAGTTCTAAAGAAGTCTCTAACATTACTCTTTAAATAAATGTCTTTCTTTATGAAATTCTATTGCTGAATCATTTTTAAACTTTTCTTGAATAGTACTTACATAAAGTGAAAGTTCCTTATTAATAATCTGCATTAATTAATTTTAAAATGCTAATGCAAAAGAATAGAATAACTATTCCTATAATCATATAGAAGTACTCTTCCTTTATTGAACATGTAATTCATTATCAATTATTAAATTCCATTGATTTTTTGTTACAGATTCTAAATGTAAAAAAGTGTTAATATAGAATTTGTTTTCTTGTGACAATTCTTTTTGTTCGACCAAGATGAAGTTTCCCCCATTTTTCAATTTTATCACTGTATATATACCAGGGAAGTAGCGGGCAAATGCCTCTTTTGTTTCCTCAGTAGGTTCTATAGGCTGATTTTCAAATAAACTATAAGTGTTAAAGTCAATATTTCGTAAATCTGCAATGTCTTCAGTAGTAAGGTTTTCACAAGTAAAAGATGGTTGAACCTCTGGATTCTTCTTAAATGCTTTACTTAGTTTTTGTAATATCAAAATAATTCCTCCTTGTATGTATCTATTTTTAATTTCTGTTCATGCCTTTATTTTAATTTAACTGTTTTATAAAAAGTACCTAATCAACTGATTCTCAACCTTCTTCTATAAATACCTCGTTACTACATTCACACCTAATATTAATTCTCTCCGATTGTATAGGCCAAAAGCTGAAATTTTTTGGTCCATACTCTCTTTCTGTCATACCATCAAAAACATCAATAGTATTACCGCATTTTTTGCATATAATTGTGAATCCATTTTTTCCATTACTTAATGATTACATAGGGTTCACCTCTCTTTATGGATAATTATGTAAATGTAGTTGTGAGACGAATCGAATCCTACTAGTATCCATAAAACAAATTTTCGATTCGTCTCACATTTCCTTAATACTTCAATTATCAAATCCACCCAATATTAGAGAACATAAAACAACTGCAGATAATTTCTCTGATAATTTATCTGTCCCAGTTCTTTACCCAATAAAAGCCTTCACTTGATTTATCTCTAATTTTTTCTAGATAATAGATGATATTTGCATTTAATTTTTCTAAGGATTCTCGTCTTAAATCATCCTCATCAAATAGCCTTTCTGTATAACCAAATGAATTTACGAATGGATTCTTTTCCTTAGTCAACAACTGTATTCCTTTTTCAGCAGCTTCAAATACCTTTTGAGGATCAACCAAATCATCAATTTTTTTACTTACAGGTGGATAATAAATATCGTAAACAGGTAATAACAAATCAAAATGCCCTAATACTGTAGATAAAAAAGCAGATGTTGAAAAGGTAATATCTATGTCACCATCCTCTAAGTAGTAAATCCTCTCATCTTCATAATCTACAGATTTAATTTCATAGTTTTTAAAATAAGTCCAAGAGGTTCCCATGTATAAATCACTCCTTTTCAAGTCTCTCCATCGATTTCCTTAACAGCATTAATATATGCTTCGGCCGCTTCTTCTTCATCGTCAAATCTTTTAGAATATAAAGTCTTCCCCTTACGTCTTACAACAGCTTTTCACATTTGTCTTCCAGAATCCCATGAAACTCCTTTATATTTTGACTTACCCCAAGTCTTAATTGAATTTCTAGATTTATAGCTTCGATCAACAACTTGAAGGTTATTACGAGTGTAATTTTTATTATCACCGGAATTTTTAAAAATCACCAATTTCTTATTATCTGGTGCCAAATCTAATACATATCTATTTAAATAAACAAGGTCTCTATTTTTGTCATAGCCTCTCACCTTTTTATGGGAATCTAAATGTAAGTGAGAGTCTGGATGTTCATACCATTTCCATTCAATATTTTTACACTTTTCAAAATCTTCATCATCAACCAACACAAATTCCTCTGATTGTAATGAATCACTATATTTAGTAACACGCATTTGTCTAACCATTATAAACTCCTTATGTATTATTTCTTTTCCTCTATATACCAATAAATTAATTGTACTACAGATGGATAAGTAAATCACATAAAAAAATAGTCCATTTATTTATTATAATTATTTATTTATCTATTTGCATTTTAATTATAATTATATATATAATTAAAATGCAATAATAACTAATATATGGTATGCTAAATATAAATTATTGTATAAATTGTAAATTTTGGTTTTTAACTAAAAATGGGATTTACAAAATGGAATTATTATGGAAGGAGAGTCTGGTTTCTGAATTAATTAATCTAAAATTTATAGGGGAGGGATTTTCTTGAACTTAAGGCAAAAAATTAAAATGGCGAAAAAAGAATTAAAAAAGTTAGATTCATTTCCTACTAGTAAATCTAAGCAAAATAAAAGACGACAGGAATTGACTGACTTAATTAATAGTAAGCGCCACTTAAACTCCTACACAGATGATGAAAAAATTCTAAATGGCAAGCTAACTTATATGGAATTATCTTGTGGAATGACGAAGTTGAGTTTTGTAAAAAATCCTAACGGTAAACCTCTTTCAGTAAGACAACAAATGCTTTTTAATAATCATGCTACTCAAGCATTGTTAAAATATGTTCCTGTTGTTTATGAAAAGTACAAAAATAATAATGAACTACCATCTGATTTTCATTCAATCTATACCTTATATGTCTCTACAGATAGCAAACGCGCAAAAAGACTATTCTGTAAATTGTCTATCTATCAGTTTAAAGATGGACAAAGCCTATACATTAAACAAGAAGGAAAATGGATAAAAATTATTGATAAAGATTAGTTAGTAGAGTTGAACTTACTAAGTTAGTTTCAGGAGGGTAGTAATGCATTCATCTATAGAAAACCATGAAAACGTGTATTCGACAGTAAAAGACTTATATAAAAATTATATACCTGCATCTACTATTTTCTTTGACGGGGATACATACGAACGTCAAGAAAATGGGAAACAGAGAGATACAATCATTCATTTTTACCGATGTGAAAAAGAACTGCATACCCTCATTATTCGACTAACCGATGGAGTCCCATATTTAATAGAAGGAAAATATTCAAGGACTTATGAACCTTTGTAAAAGATGTGGGAAAAAATTGCGGAAACAAAAGTCAATTGAAGATGGAATGGGACAGTTATGCAGAAAGAAATCGGAAGAAGAAGCGGCATACTTAGAGTTTTTAAAAAATCAGATGACTATTTTTGATTCTGAATTCAACTTAAATGAACATAACCAACAAGGAGGTGACGAAATTGAAGCAATTAAGCTTATTTAGAGAAATTATCGTTGATAACTTTGCCGGTGGCGGCGGTGCAAGTACGGGCATTGAAATGGCAACAGGTATGAGTGTAGATATTGCAATTAATCATGATCCGGCAGCTATTGAAATGCACAAGTTAAATCATCCAGACACCGAGCATTACTGTGAATCAGTATGGGACGTAGACCCAAAAGAAGCATGTAAAGGGAGAAAGGTAGGGCTTGCATGGTTTAGCCCTGATTGTACGCACCATTCAAAGGCGAAAGGGGGCACACCTGTTAAACAAGAAATAAGAGGGCTTGCTTGGATTGCTGTTAAGTGGGCATTAGCTGTAAAACCTAGAGTCATTATGTTGGAAAACGTAGAGGAATTTAAAGATTGGGGACCAATCGAAAATGGTAATCCCATCAAAGAGCTGAAGGGAAAGACATTTCAGAGCTTCGTAAAAGCACTTGAATCACTAGGATATGAAGTAGACTTTAGGGAATTGCATGCATGTGATTATGGTGCACCTACTATCCGTAAACGGTTTTTTATGATTGCTAGATGTGATGGTAAGACAATAAAATGGCCTGAGCCAACGCATGGAGATCCACAATCACCAGCTGTGCAATTAGGGAGATTAAAACCTTGGCGTACTACAAGTGAAATAATTGATTGGAGTATCGGCGCACCGTCTATATTTGAACGCAAGACACCACTAGTACCAAATACACTAAACCGTATTGAAAAAGGTTTATTCAAGTTTGTCATTAATACAGATAACCCGTATATGGTGAGCGAGGATATAGCTGCATACCTTATCAGTTATTACACTGAACGTACTGAAAATGAAGTAAGAGGGTTGTCATTAAATTCACCCTTACACACTATTACGGCTGGAGGTAATCGGTTTGCTGTAGTTTATGCATTCATGACTAAATACTATGGTCAGAGTACTGCACAAGGCTTAAACGAGCCACTCCACACTATAACAACAAAAGACCGATTTGCTTTAACAACCTGCATAGTAAGAAATCAGCAAATCATTGATATTGGATTGAGAATGATGCAACCTCATGAATTATTTGCTGCTCAAGGTTTTCCGAATAACTATCACCATCCAGGGAAAAAAGCTGAACAAATTAAGAGAGTGGGAAACAGCGTACCACCACCATTCGCTGATGCATTAGTTAGAGCAAATTTACCTGAATTGTGTGCAAGTAGCAGTCGTTATGCAGTAAACATTTAAAAACTAACTAAAACTAATAGGAGTTGTAGATAATGGCACAATATACTTGTGAATGTTACGCGAATGGTCCAAATGGAAGAATATATGTTGGTAATAGGGTGCGATGCAGTTATAGCGTTAATGGAGAAAGTGGTGGTTGCTGGCATGGTGAAGTAACACGTATTACAATACGTGGCATATACATCGATGTCGGTAATAAACGTGATAAGTATGTACCTTTTGTAGATATTCAAGACATAATATTAGCTTGATATATAGCTAATCAATTGAAAAAATTTATTGTATATGTAGAGTAAAGGAGAGGACAGCATGAACGTTTATGAATCACCTGAAATGTATTCTACAGAATTAAATATGTCACTTGCACAAGCAGAAATCCGTTTAGCCCATTTTGAAAAAGCACGCGAAAAAATGAAGCAATCACGACAATGCCCAAAGTGTCAACAATACACATTAAAAGTTGAAGGTGGCGAATGGGAATCTGGAGTAAGAGATTGGGTATATTGTGCCAACGAAAAAATTGAAAAAACAGATGATGGTGGAGATTCAATTTTTGTTGATTGTGATTTTACTGATGATGTAAAGAATGAGTATTTATTCGCATTTCATCACGATTTTGATGCTGTGCTTATGATGGCGTGTGGATTAGATATACATGATGAAAAAGCCGTTTTACATAACATTGGTGAAGCATGGAGTAAGTTTGTTGAAAAAGATACTAAGAAATTTACTCAGTTAGTCAATGTTTCTTGATAATTACTACTGCACTATAGAAGGATATTGTTCAGGAGGGAGAATATTTATGGGGTGGCAATTAACATTTCATTTCGAAGATTTTCCAAAAATAAGTATGTGTGGTTTTGTTACAGCGTTAAACAAAAAGAAAGCAATTGAAAAATTCAAATCAGATTACCCAAACTTAGCAAGCTGCATCATTACAGAAGTAATTCCATATGAGGAAGGGAGCAAGTGAAATGACAGTACATGAATTAAAAATTGCACCGGAATATTTTGGTCCAGTATTTGATGGCATTAAAACATTTGAAATCCGTAAAGATGATCGTGGTTATGAAATTGGCGATTTAATGCATTTAAAGGAATTTAACGGAGAGGCATACACTGGTAAGTCAATAATATTGGAAATCACTTATACAACAACCTACAACCAAGAACCTGGATATTTGGTGCTAGCTATTAAAGAACCGAATTTTGAAGTGTTAAATGGTGTGTTCGGCTACAACAAAGCAGCATGCCTCAATATGGGTTACGATCCGATTTGGGTACTTGACCATGCAACTGACGAAGATTTAGAAGAGTCCATTTCAGCAGTTGATGCAGCAGATGCATTATAACTAGCATTCCGAAAAAACATATTTGAAATATTTTGTTCAGTAATTAGGAGGGATAGAGAATGCTGCAAGAAAGAATTTTTATTTTTGCTTTTAATAGATCCAGCGAAGGTTATATCAGCCCGGACTCTTGCTATCGAGGTTACTTTGATGGACAAGATTTTATCCCTAGAAAAATCGGTTATTGCGAATCAATAGAAGAACTTTACAAATATGATTATGTTCAGTTTTTCGGAGATAACGGCGCTCAAATGCATATACCAAAACGTGAATATCGAGATCTACTTGAATCGATGAAAAGTTCTTATTTAGAGGTTTTTGGAAAAGAACAAATTTCACTATTTTAATTGAACTACTGCACAATATGAGGAAATTGTGCAGTAAGAAAGGGCGTTTGAAAAATGGATACTAGCGAAACTTTGAATGTAATATGCATGTTTATTAGTCTGATAGGGTTGTGTATCGGAGGTTACAATCTTATTTACATATCCAATCAAATGAACCTAAAGTATTAAATAAAAGAAAGAAATATATATCCTTAAGTTATTGCATTATCTCTTTAGGGTTTGTGGGATATTTAATGATTATGAAATAGATTTGTTTACTAAACAATTTGAGGATAATAGACAAAAATATATTATATTACGGAGGAATAGAGATGAAATCAACAGGTATTGTTCGTAAAGTCGATGAATTAGGACGTGTAGTAATTCCTATGGAGTTACGAAAAACTTTAAGAATTAACGAAAAAGATCCACTAGAAATATATGTGGATAAAGAGGTAATTATTTTAAAGAAATACTTACCTGATATGACATGTGCAGTTACAGGAAGTATATCTGACGATAATCATAAATTGTTAGAAGGAAAATTAATATTAAGTGATCAAGGTGCGGAAGTATTACTAAAAGAAATTCAGTTACAACTGTTGAAGAAAAAGAGTCTTTAAGTTAGATAGCTTTTATATCCCAATGAACATTAGTAGCAGCATGCACCCAGTATGCTGCTTTTATTATTAGAAAATTAATATGCATACACCCTTATAAACTATAGTATGTTACTATCATTTAATATAACAGAATTACCAAAATTTAAATTTATTAGGGGGTGATAAATTTGGTAAGTAACGAAGGAAATGTCCAAAAAATTTTAGATTGGACATATGAAAAGGTCTTAATAGGTATACCTGGCACCTATTCGGTGTATGAACTTTCTAATAGCTATTTATCAAAAAATCCAACTAAAGATAAGGCTATTGATAGCTTAATTCGCTGGCAACAAAGTAAAGCAGGGGCAAACGGCTTTGCTGCAGGTTTGGGTGGTCTTATTTCTTTGCCCATAGCAATACCTACAAATCTTGTTTCAGTCATGTATATGCAAATACGGATGATTGCTGCCATTGCTCATATACGTGGCTATGATTTAAAAGATGACCAAGTTCAAACATTTGTCTATGCATGTTTAACAGGTCAATCCGCTTCTGATTTAATAAAACAAAACGGCATTATAATTGCATCTAAAATTGGGAAAGTACAAGTACAAAGAATACCAGGTAAAGTATTGACACAAATCAACCAAAAGGTGGGCTTTAGATTAGTAACCAAGGCCGGTGAGAAGGGTGCTGTAAATTTAGGGAAAATGATCCCGCTATTAGGTGGTGTTGTCGGAGCTACATTCGATGCATCTACTACATATATAATAGGTAAAGCTGCTAAAAAAACCTTCATTGAAGGTGGATATGATAACGATAACAAAATTATTTTAGAGATTTAAATTATAATCGAAAGAATAGAGGAAGAAAATAATATGATAGAACCTTTTCAAACCTTTTCAGGACGGAAGTACAAGGAAATAAAATCGTTATTTTATGATTATAATAATCATTTAAATGATGATAAAAAATGGTTGTTCGAACGATTTGATTATGGGAAGTATGATGACTTCCCAGAAGAATTTTTACGTTTTGTTACTGAAAACTATGAAAACTACGATACCTTTAAAAATCATTTATTTAAACACACCAATGAATCATTAGCTGTATCATTCAGTGAAATGGCGAGTGATTTTAGGCATGCAGCATATGCTTGTGCTACGTTTATGCTTGAAGGACCATATATAGAACGTTTAGATAAATTAATATTTCCATTGGCATACTTATATCGTCATTCACTTGAATTACTTATCAAAGGAACTATTTTAAAGACCAATAATATCAATTTGTCGAGTGTAACAACCCACGACTTAAAGGAACTCTTGAATAAAGTCAATTGGCCGGATAATTTAGAATCATTTAATCCGCATATAGAATGGTTAAAATCCTTTTTAGATAATTTTTCGACATTTGATAAAATGTCTGATTCATTTAGATATCCTTTCAAAATAAATTCTGAATCCAATATAAAGAAAATGAAATTCGTCTTTGAAGAACAAAGAAACATTTGCATAGTTTCTTTAGTCAAAAAATTCGAGTATTCGTTTGAAATTGTCTCACAGATATACAATGGGGATTTCACTGATATTACAGTTGAGGATTCCAAAGAACTTTCAACAGATTTTTTGGACGCTGGTACAGAGTATTATGCCATGAGTGTAGTTGGCAGAAAATACAATCAGAGTGATTTATATTTGTATGCAGATTCATACAATGATTTAGCTGAACATCTATTTAAACAGACAATATTGGATAAGAAGGATATAGCCAATGAAAGATATTTCAAACCAATCTGCTATCTTCTTCAAAATGCTATAGAAGTACAATTTAAAGCTATATGTATGCGTGTTTTTGACCACCAATCAGCTTTAAAATTACAGTACCAAAATAAGCACGATATTAAGAGGATTTGGAATAAGATATATGAGCAAATTAAAACTTATGGATGGGTTGATAGTTATAAAACTAAATTAGACCTCACATTTAATTATCTATCGCCAAGCGAGGTGACCGTTCCAGTTGATACACACTCTTTTAGGTATCCAGTTAATAAAAATGGTCAAAAAACCTTTAAGGACACCAAATTCCATATTGGATATGTATATTTTTTCCTAAGAGATTGTTTTCAAGTAGTATCAGGTCTTTATTATGATTGTGATGAACAACTTCAAATGGAATATGAACTACGAGAATTTACAACTTGAGATTTACAATACCTTGCTTTAGTTGTATTAAGGAGTAGGTATTTACGAAAAAACTGTATCCATTTGTAAATGACTGTAGATATGGATTAGAAAGCATTGCATTTGCGCAATGCTTTTTATTTTATACAATTAAACATTTGCATTTGTTTTTAAATTATATGTATAATTAAATTATTAGAATATACACCAAAGAAGAATAGGGAACCGATATGGAAGGAGCGGGATTATATATGTATTTACTGAAAGCGGAGAATTGCTTTTCACCAAAACAAACACTGATTGATGAATACAATAAGCTACACAAAGTTATAAGTGGTTATTCTATTCATGATATTTCTAAGCAGCATTTAATTTACAACGCTAGATTAAAAGAGTTAGGTGAAATTCTACAAATTAATCATAAACAATTTACTGCTTCAAGATTTATGTGTGAATTTTGTTCTGAAGTTTATCCTGCACATGAAAGATTAGACCATAACGAGGAAGGCTATTGGTGTGACAGCTGCGATTGCTTTAATTACTTTAGCAATGCACGTTCAGCTAAAGATCGATTTATTTTAATCTTAGAAGATGCGACTGCTCCTGCAGTTCATATTCCTAAAGATATAAAAAGGAAATTAAGCGCGCAGCTTTCTCCGCTTCGATACCCAGGAGGCAAAAGCAAACTAGTACAATATTTATTTTCTCACATACAAAAAAGTAAACGTGATGTACTATATTCACCCTTTGCTGGAGGAGCAAGCTTTGAATTCGCCTTACTTCATGCTGAAGCAATTAATCACCTACATCTAAATGACTTAGATTTTGGTATCCATTCCCTATATTGGACGATTCTTAATATGCCTTCAGAGCTTATTTATCGAGTAAACAACATACTACCCACAAGGACAGATTACTTTAAAGCCCAACAAAATATACGAAACGGTTTCAAAGGAATGAACATGCTAGAAGCAGCATGGGATACGCTCGTAGTTAACCGCCTTGCTTATAGTGGTATACCTAAAGCTAATCCATTAGGAGGGAAGAAGGGAACACAAGACCAGCTATTATCACGTTGGAACCCGAAGTCATTGTCGGCTCGTATCCAGTCCTTAGCGAATTTGGCTGATAAAATCACATTATACTGTGAAGATGCCTATGGTTTTGTTGAAGAGGCCTATTGGAATACCGATGCTCACATCTTTTTAGATCCACCCTATGTAAAAAAAGGACAAGCTCTCTATAATCACTTCTATACCGAACAAGACCATACAAAGCTTGCCTTCCTACTCAATGAATTGTATAAAGGTATGCCTGGTGCCGATATTATTGTTACATACGATCTCGATAAACTTATTACTGATAGTTATGAGCACCAAACAGAAGCCCATATCATTGGAAGACGATATTCCATATAGAGAGGATGAAAAACATGATTTTATTATTTGAAATGGGATTGCAACAAGAAGCAATTCAAAACTTAACGACACCTTTGAAGTATGGCCTCATGGCGATGCTTGGAATTATAACTATCGGAAAAATGATTACAATAGTTTTTCAATATCAGATTAGTTCAACACCAGAAATTAAAAATGATTTTTCTTTTTCCAACCAGCTTCCTGAATGGCCATATTTTCAAAAAGCAATTGTAAACATCAATTCAAGTCTGAGCAATTGGGATAAAGTAAACCTTGAAGCGGAGCATACAAATATCCTCAAAATTAACAAATACAATATAAAAATATATAAAGAAATAGCAGTGTATCTAAATGAATTTGGCGTTTCAAAAGACATATCCTATATTTTTTTACAAAACGAAGAACTGCTCAAACGTATTGCTACGGATATAGAAAGGCAACCTTCAGGGAAATCAAAAGTTTTATTGCACTTACATATAAAAATGGCTGAAGAACTAAAGGCTATAAATATACAATTGGAAAGCGCTATGGAAAAACATATTAAGGTACTGCAAGAAGACTATTTAATTGAAGAAAAAATATCTAGAATTGATACGCAAAAAATAATAGAATCCCGTACCAATTCTGAAGAAAAAAACACTAACTACAAGCCCTTTTTTAATGAAGAAAGTAAATAGTTTCCCTCTAAAATATGGTATAATTAAAGAGTAACTAGATAGAGGTTTCATGGGTGGTTGGCAATCAATTTAACCAATCTTCTTCTTTTTTTTGAAGGGAAAGGAGTTGATGCCAATGACGGTTTTTGAAAGTCTGATGGTAGCAATAAGCTTCACTACGCTTATTGTGTCAGTACTAGCATTGTCATTTACTTTTACACAAAAAAAGTAAACCCCCTCCGCCTCGCAAGCTAAGAGATGGTTTACTTTCATCACTTTGCAAATCGCCTTTGAAGCGATTCGTCTTGTTACAACGACCATTTAGTGCGGTAACACTAAATGGTCTTATTTATTTTATATACATCTTCATAAGGAATTATAACATCTTACCAAGTTTTTCTCAATAAAAATAGTTCCTAAATACTGGATTGGAAAAGAGAGGATAAAATTGCCCTCTTTTTATACATATAATTTAAAAACAAATAAAATAAATCAAAATATAGATAATTATTGTATAATTATAATAAAAAGTAATGAGAACTATAATGGAAAGAAGGTTTTAATGGATATGAGCAATTTCTTAGAATACCTAGGGGGAATAATTATAATAATGACCCCATTAATATTCTTATTTTTTTATAAACTCGGGTTTAATATGGAGTTAGATAATATTAGTGTCCGTGTTCTTCTTAAAAAAATAATTTTTAGAATCAAAGAAAGGTAGTTTTAGGTGAGGTATTCATGAAAAATATAGAATTAGGAGTTAGTGATGATTATCTTGTTGAATTTCAAAAACATTCGTTGGACGGATATACTACATCGTATACTCTAGAGTTAAATTTTTATAATAAAAAAGAAATAATTGGTGTAATAAATATAATCTTTGACGTAATTGGATATGGAACAGAAGGTTTCGATGGAGGAATTGATAATATCAAGTTATGTATTTTGAAGATCCACTAAATAAAGAAGAGTATCTTGACGATAACGAGGCATTCATTTATATTTTCACAAACTATGGCAGAGATATTATGACTATAGTTGATTTAGCTTATGATACTTTAGAGGAGTTTTATACAAAGGGGACTCCTTTGAGTCGATTTGCTAATCATTTCAAATAAGTTTTCTCGCTCAGAAGTGGCTAAAGATTGTTGAAAGATATCATTATTCTTGAATGATGAAAATGTACTGGAAGGGACTTCATATAATGACTTTATATAAAGTAATTGTGGAACAAAAAATAACCAAAAGGGTTCTAGTAATTGTTGATGCGGATTCTGATGAAGATGCGATTGGCAAAGCACGTGAAAGAAACATTATCGCAGCTGAAACAACAATAGATATGAAAATTGACGAGTTTATCCCCATTGAAACGGATAAATATTAATGACCAATTTGAAAATATTATATCTACTCTTCGATTGGATACATAGCAGCTATTGATGTTATATTCTTAGACTAATAGTTCACTTTGAGTAAATTATGCAATTTAAATAAACAAATTTAGAGTATAGGAAGTGTTTCATTGTTTATACGTAAAGACCAACTGTATATTGATAGAAATAGTGTAGGACCATTTAAAGTGTACTTAGCGCTAGAGAATGCAGAAAATGCGGATGATATAGTTAAAGTTATAGAACTGGTAGGAGATTCTATTGTTTATCTTACAAGCAAAACCGTGATTGCTTTTGAAGGTAATTTAGAAAAGGATTTATTGGCCGTGGCAATGAAATATAACTACACAGTATGAGGAACATTGCGATGAGAGAATAAGAAGGGAGAAATTAAAATGGGCTTTTTAGATGTTCTTTACTTTGCAATTTTCGGAGGTATTTTAATTATCACTTCAACTATTTTACTTTTTAGTTTGAAAAGTACAGATGATGAAGTTAAGAAAAAATATTACCAAAAGACATACTCACCTTTTTTAGTAGGTTCCGTTGTTATGTTAATAATCTATCTACCTATTGTAAGTATAGGCAATACTGTAGTGAATTTAATGAACAAATAAAAGAAAATGTACAATAACATAGCACATAACTCATTGGATAGTGGTATGGATTTTACAAGTTAAGCTATTCGAACTTTTGAAGTTAATGGAGGAAGTCCTGTTTGTTCAAGTCAGAATGGATTATGTGAGTAAACGAAAGATATTATTCAGTAGTCGATAGGAGATGAATCCATTTAATTTAAAAATTCACTAAAAAGGAGATAAATATGAAGTGTCAACAGGCTAAAGGGGGATATATCTAACCGTGTTCTGGAAATTAAGATACAGATATAAACAGCATAAGACAGATATAGAGATACTTAATAAATTGCCAATTTTTGAGCCTTACTTAAAGATGCGTGATTTAAAGGCATTTAGAAGTTGGGATATTTATCTCACAATTAATAATATTAAAGAGATGATTTTAGCTACTTCTTTAAATGATAAGGACTTGGAATTGTTATATGACATATTGTATGAAAGGTCCGAAGAAATAGAGGCTTTAATAGTTTATATATCTATACATCTTCCTGAAGAGCGGAAGTCCAATAAGCAATATAAGGAGATAGAGGAATGGTGGTTTTACTATAATCTTTGCTATAACGACATTACTAAAGGTCTATTTGCTAAAATTACAATATTTTTAGAACAGTGTAGAATTCAAAGGTTCAACTCCTTACATCAAGATTGGGAAAATGAATATCCAAAGAAAATTAGTAAATTGAATCGGAAAGAAGAAGTTAACTAATATGAAAGGAACTATAACTAAGAATTGGAAAGTTATATCGACGATTAAAAGAATTTATAATTGTATACAATTTTCTTTCCTATCGTGATTTTTATTATGTTAATTGAAACGATATTATTTTATACATTTAGATTACCAATCCTCAAATTCAGTTTGAAATAAACTAAAGAAGAGGGTATACGAAAACGACATAAAAGAACTTATGTCGCTATGATTACTTTGTGTATCATTGTTATTACGCTATATGTTGCTGCTCTTAGTATAGGCAATGCTATATTTCCTGGTAGTTACTGAAAATTATGAAGATCATGTTAGAAACATTGAGGATTTTGGACACTGGACAGATTTTAAATAGAAGGGTGTAGATGAGGATATGGATAAAGAAAAAGTTAAGGAAATGATATGCAAGGCAATAGACAACATTCCCGATTGTGCTGATATTGTAGATTGCTACACGGAACATGGTTTTGGTAATAGCCAGGCATTTATAAAAGTCGTTATTAAAGTAAAGGAAGAAACAGAAGAGAATATAAAACAGTTTCATAACATAGCACATGAAGCATTTGATAGTGGGATGGATTTTACAAGTTAAATTAATCACTTTTGAAGTTGATGGAAGAAGTTTCAGCCAATATGGTTTGTGTGAGTAGGTACTGCACAATACGAGGAAAAGGAGATTGAAATGAAATGGGAATACAAACAAATGAAAATTTAGTAATAGCAAGAGAAGATGAATTGAAAGGCAGCGAATTAAAGTCTATTGTCCTCTCAGAGCATATAAAAGATCAAAATGGCATTGTTATGAAAGAAGAGGATAGTAAAGAATACGAAAATTTATTTAATGCTTTAAACATTACTGTGACAAAGATATAAGTGACTGGACAATCTTTTGTGTTCGGTTCTTTGAAAGATATTGTTCAGCAAAAAACAATAAAACATTCAGAGGGGAATTATTAATGGAAAATCATGAAAAATTGGATATTCTAAACGGTATAGAAATTCTAAAAAATAAAGGTTATCAAATTGTCACTATAGATCTATCCTCAACCTCTACATCTTATTATAATCCTTTTGAAATTGGTTTTAACAAATTAGAAGATGAGATTGAGGATGACATTAATAAGCGGTTAGAAGATAAAGGAGATTTTTAATAATGACCGATATCATCTCATTTATGGTTTCAATCATTGACTATCTAGGCACTACCAAAAGCATAATTATACTCATTATCAGTTTCTTTCTTTTACTTCTATTAATGTATATCTCCGTTCTAGCGGAGCATAGCTCTTTACTAGACATTTTACATTATCGAACATTCATAGTTATTGCAACTAAACCTGAAGGTGAAGTAATCAAAGTAGAATTGAAAGCATGGGGACGTATTAATGCTGTGGAAAAAGCAGCTAAAAAAATAGGGTATACAAATGGCGAGCAATTTACTGTTACTGAAATTAAAAATTAGATTAGAATTCGATATAGAAATTTCAGAATAAAACATCTTTTTGCACTACTACTTAATTCTTAATAAGGGAGTTATGATGATGGAAGTCCTTGAACAAATTGAACTGGAACTGTTTGATGAAAATCTGCTGAACTATAAGCCTAATATCCAGATTAAAAACGAAACAGTAGAAATAAATAATCGTCAATATGAAGATATATTATTGAATAATCATGTGTTACCATTATTGCGAGGCATTGGCACAAATTTAGAACATTTACGCGTATGTGTGCGTGATGTAAATGATACTTGGATGGTAGTAGAAGTAGCTACAAGTGAAATATGTGCCTCTATGACTATTTGGAATAACGGCAATAAAGATTTCATTCACTGGAGCTCTAATATGAATCGTGAAGCATTTTTAAACCAGTATTTTAATCGATATAAGCCAGCTCAATTGTTCTATTTAGAGAAGGGCTTAGAACATAATACAAGTAGCTTCTTTAACTATAAGACCTAATCTTATAGTTGATTTATTGAAAGGAATGAATGTGGTGCAAAATAATGAAAAAGAAATTGAAGCGGGTCTAACACTTAAAGAGGTTGCTGAGACTTTAAACATCGCTGAGTCTACAGTCTATAAATACATCGAAAAAGGGCTCCTTGAAGAAGTTGAACAGCCTAACTTAAAATATACAGTCAATGGACAACGGTTATTTAATGCAGAAAGTGTTTTAAATTTGAAAGCACAGATGAGTGCCACTAGTGATCACATTAGTTTAAATTCATATGCCAAAGAAAAGAAGGTCAGCCCGGAGTTATTAAAGAGGATTATTGCTGATAATGATATCGAAATCCCAATGGGTTATCATGGCTTGCGACAAACTTATTTAATATCACCTGAAATAAGAGAAACTCTAGATCAACTCATATTAGAAAACAATTTTTCGCATTTCAGAACAAAGAGTAACTACTATAATAGTAAGCTTAATATAGCCTTACTGCAGCCTTTTGTTGATGAAAATGGTAGAACATACCGCATTATGATAGAAGGGCGTCGTTGGGGTTTCTATACAGAAACAGGGTTTATAGAATATGGAGCTATAAAAGATATACAGCCGTTATATGATATTCATAAACCTACAGTCCGCTCTACTTTGTATGTGAACTTTTCTATCCCTAAAAATGAGAAAAATGCTTATTTATACGTGGATGCTATCTACAATATATTTGGCATAGAGAATGCTCAATTAATTTTAACTGATGAAAGTATTAATGGACGGATTAAAATGAATAACTGGAAAGTGGCCAGTCATTCAGAACATATCGACAGGCTCTTAGAATTAAATAACTATACCCATAATGGTGAAGTAAAATTAATTGATCATGTATTACATGTAGTTAGCTTTGATAAACGGGTTGTGGTTGTTCTTCCTGCACAGTACCATGAGCGACTATCAGAACTTGCTAACAAACAGAACACGACAGATAGTAAGATGGGCCAAAAAATAATTCAAGATTTCTTAAATAAACAGCAAGAATAAGTATACATTATGAACAACTCGCATGTTTCACACATTGTCCATTAGAAAATAATATTGAACATTCAGATTCATGTTGATATAATACCCATATAAAGCACTTAATATTTCCAAATTTAATCTTGAATGGGAACACCCCTTCATCTACACGAAACTGCTATTAAACTGCAGTCTTTTTCGTGTGAATGAAGGGGTTTTTTTGTTCAGAATAGGGGAGAAAATGTATGATGAATCTTGCTAACTCATGGGATAAGCAACAAATTAAATGTTTGCCGAGAAAGTTAAAAAAAGGTCATGCTTCAATAGGAGACACCGTTAAATTCGAAAGAAATGGATATACAATTCATGGTCAAGTAGAAGCTTACCGTGAACATACTGTACTTGTTTCAATAAGTGATGCAGATGCAGCCAAGCTCCACCTTGAATCTCCTATCACCTTAGTTAACCATAAAAACTACACTGTTATTACTACAGATATATGTACAGAAGGGGGAGCAGCCAGTGCCGAGTACTCTAGCTGATGTTATACCCATTCTAGCTATTGCTTTCGCAGTATGTATTGCGTGGAAAATTGTTTCTGTTATAAGGTCATTTGTTTTACGTGTAATTGCATTTGTAGGTACATTCTTTTTTTTATGGCGAATTTTCGAAATGTGGTCTACATTATTTGGTTAAGAAAGGATTGTTTAGTTATGTCACGACAAGTATTGAAACAGCCATTACAAGAATGGATATTACAATGCCACAGCTCAAATAATATGCTTTCTTCTTCTAAAAAAGAAGAATTTCTATTAAGAAGGGTAAAAGCAGTCCAATTAGTATGCTTTAATTTGCCTTATACGAAGACAAAAAAAGCATTACTTGTAGAGCATGCTATTATATTGTTAAGTTTTATTTCAAAACGATTAGATCGATCGATGACTATCCCAGCACATATATCCGATATCAGCGAAGAAACAAATCTTGCCGTTAGTCGTATTCGCACCGTTTTTCATTTCCTTGAAGCGGTTAGAATTATGAATTATAGCAAAGGTATTATCTCAATATATAAGATTTCTGAATTAATACCATTCAAAGAAAATTAATACTGCAAAAAAGGGGTTTACAGAATACCTTGCGGAAAGAGGATTTTCTATAATGTAAACATAAAACAATTGGAGGGTGGATATAGAATGTTTGGTGAAACATTAAAAAAGTATTGTCCAAAATGTAAAGAAGATGTTAAATATACTACCACAATTATGTATATGATTGATGGTAAAGAATATACAGATACTTTTAATTGTCCGAAGTGCAGTAAAGATTTAGCCAAAGAAGAAAGAGAGTTTATTAGAAAAGCACGAAATGAAGGTAAGGACGTTGTAGCTGTTATGTGTTAATGTAATCAATTTAAAGGACGTTCAATGTATGTCATTATTTGGTGATAGAACATTTAAACAGGAAATATACGATTCATTGCATTACATCATTCATAACTTTAACCCCGAAGTGATTGAACTTATGTCACTACTACGAATAACAAACTTAAAAGAGATTAAAGTGCAAGAACAGCAATAGAAACTGATCAAACTAACTTTTTTATAAAAATTTCACATTTTCACAAATAATTAACCCGTTCTGAACAAACTTTGTTCAAAACGGGCTCTTTTAATTTAACTTAAAAATTGGGTCTGTTGGTCGTTTTTGATACTTTATTCTAAAGCTACAGATAACTGATAAACCTAAGTACGACAAGTGTTAAAGTTAGGTAAGCACCACATAATAAGAAACTTATATAGTGTCTATGAGTGTAGAACTTAGTTTTAACTAGAAATTTGAGATCCCATAGAAGAAAACAAATAAACAATACTGTAAATGAAATTGCAGAAAAACCTATATATGCTTTTACCAGAAACATTTTAATCACCTCCTTTAAAATCAAAAAAAGAACCTAAATACAAAGCCGTCAAAAAGACGACTCAATATCTAGGTTCTTCCTTGATTTAAGTTGTTCAAATATTATTTATATAATTCGAATATAGCACGTGAGACAAATAATGTATATAAAAATAAAACCTCAACCCTCATCTTCTTTTATCCATTTCATCTAAAACCTTTTCTCCATCTTTAGACGACATGTTTGTGTACAATGAAGTTGTTTTAATATCTGAATGGCCAAGTTGATCTCTCAATAAAATGATATCGCCACCGCTACGTATATAGTCAACTGCGAATGAATGTCTTAATTTGTGCGGGCTTTTCCCATCTTTAAAAAAAGCAGAAGTATATTTATTAACAATGTTTTGAATTGCTTTTCTTGAAAGGGGTCTTGCTACTCCACCATAGACGCTCACAAAAAGGAAAGGGGATTGCTTAGCACCTGGATATTTGGATTCCCTAATATCCATATAGCGTTCTAAATCCGCTATAGCACTCTCTAGAACTGAAACCGAATCAGGCTTACTACCTTTTCTAACAACATCTATGTACCTACTGTGCAAATGTATATTTTTCATTTCAATACTGGCAATTTCTCCAACCCGCATACCGGTACCTAACATTAATGAGTTAATGGCTAAATCGCGTATCATATCTCGCTCATATCGACTCCTAGCTTCTGCAGAAGTTAAAGTCTCGCTATAGCCGTTTGCTAAAAACTTTAGATAGGAGGAAATTTCATCGTCATTCAATATTACTGCATTAAGATCACGTGCTCTACGGCTGGCCGTTTCTCCTGTTTTATGCGTTACAATCTTTGACATTACGTTCCGATAGAAATAACATTCGCCATCCGCATCTTCGGTTTCTTTGGTTAGATAATTGAAAAGGGACTTTAAAGCTTGAATCGATAATGCAACAACGGATTCGCCGCGATACGCCGGTAATTTTAAAGCTTTTGGTTTTCCTTCAGTATCAACTTCTTTTTTCGAAATATCTTCGTTCCGCAAAAATTGAATATACATTTCGATTGTATCTTTTCTCATTCTATCTAAATCAGAGTAGGGGATAGCAGCCACATTCTCAGCTTCTACAAGCCCCTCTGAGAGCAACCAATTAAAGAAGTGTTTGTATCTATAGAGATACTGCAAAAGGGTGTCAGGAGACAATCTAGCAGTTAATTTTGATTGTATATACTCCTTAACGTAGAAGGGCATAGTCTCACTATGTTTTTCTATTAATTTTCGAATATTTAATTTCTCAGGTGTTATAGCCATTTATAAAACACTCCATCCTCTCCAATTGTTCACAAAATACAATTTTAACGAACATTCGTTCTTATTTTAACTTTAAATTTAATTACAAGGTAACCATCCTAACTCTCCCATATTTTCATCAATTTTGTACTTCCCATTCTCTTCAAATATACAAATAAATTCGTTGTATTCCTCACTTACAAAGTAGCCAATCAATTTGCATTTACGTATGGACATTGGGAAAACAGGGATAAACACTCCATATTCATTGAGCCTATAAAGGTGTTCAGCATCGGAAGGACACATATTTGCTGTTATATCCTTTTCATAAAGTGAAATATCTCCACTAATACACTCTGAAAAATAGCAACTAGATATTTTACTTGTTTTTATATTCATAGTCATTATCCTTTCTTCATTTATCACTAAAGTCTATTATTATATTGCTTCTCATATATTAATGTATCGTACCTTTGAGATGCCCCTTATTATCTTTCGTATAAATTTCAAACCACTACTGAAATCAATCAGATTGCTGACCTATGTAATAGAAAGGTGCGAAATTAGTTCAGTAGATTAATTTGAGTAGTGTTAGTACTATCTAAGAGGAATAAAAGACATTTCTCTTCATCTAAAATCAAACCTTGTTCTGATATATAAACAATATTATTTTTTAAGAGGAAATTCATTGCCTCGTTAAAAATAAATAGAAGATCTGATGTTACTGTATCATTGTATAAGTGGAGCTGCTCGTAATCCTCTTGTAATTCTAAAACAGATTTATAATTATGTTTTCGAGAGTAAATCAGAAATAAAATATATGAGCATCGTTCATATTTAGGAATTGGTGACCAATAATCAGAAATCATCGTAAATAAATCGTAAGTATACTTAATCATCTCTTTGAACCTGCTCTTTCTAATCTTTCAATATATCGATATCTATTTGTCCTTTATCATAATCAGCTACAACCAGCACATTAGTAAAAGGGCTAAGGTGACTTACATCACTTTTAGGGAGTAAATCACTAACTAAGGCTAATTTAGTCGTTACACTAAAAACTTTGCTTTGATTTCGTTCAAAAGCTTGTAGGAGATCTTCAGTTAAATCCAATTCATTTAGATTAACCGGTATTGTAAATGAAGTTACCATTATAGACACTGCCTTTCTGTATTATTTATTCCAGGCTTTTCTAGCTGCATTATTTTACTCTGACAAACCTCTAATTCGTTAATTAAAGTAGCAATTATATGAACATTTAAATCTCTATATTCACTCTCAAGAAAAGCAATGCTCTTTTTTATATTCTGCTGTTCATTATTAAGGACTAGCAATTCGGAAGATTTCATATTTCCACTCCTAATCGCAAGAGGGTGAACTATCTGTATTATCAGAGGCCGTATTGCAGTTATTGCTGTATGAAGCGGTATCGGTTATTGATGAGCTATATAGAATATTTGCCATCACGTTTGAACTACTGGACGCCGTTGTGCCACTTCCTGCATTTCTATGATGCAGAGTGGAGACAGTCTTATTTGAAGTTCTTTTAGGGCTTAATTTAATAAACTCAGGCTCTTTGTAACCTTCAGCACGATGAATGTCATCATAATGTTTTCTTCTTTTATCAACTTTTCGTTGTTGCAGATTTACCAAATAATTATTGAGTCTTCTTAACATACTTATTCCTCCAAATCTCCAGTTACTCTAGCAATTCTTAACTTCATTTTATTTAATCTAATTTTACTACATTTACCTCATGAATGTTCGTTAAATTTATATTTTGTGAACATTCATTTAATAGGTATTCATATATACTTTCTTAAATTTTTAAATTTTAATATAGTGTATATGTGTTCTAGATTTCATCTAGATAAATCTAACTTTAATTTTTTATCTTAACTACTAATACTTAATGAATTTACTCCCTTTTATAAGTAATATTGTTCTTATAACCTTTTTAATACATTTCTAATGAGAATTTGCAATTCTAATTCTTAGTAGAGATAATATTACATTCAGTAGATAAATAGATTTAACTATCAATAAACCTAGAGAAATAAGTTTGAGGGTTGTAATAGATAAAATCTACATATTATGTATAATAATTAGTAAACAAATAGAAATTTATAATTACTATATACCCTATAATTAGAACGTTTTTACCTATACGAAAGGACTGATTATATGTCATTATCTGTTAAGGGCATTAAAATGAAAGAAAGATTACAAAATGCTCGAAAGCAACATAAATTAACACAAAAAGTTGCTGCAGAAGAAATCTTTAATATCCCTCTAGGAACTCTTTCTGGAATTGAAAGTGGCCGAATCACTCCTCCAATTGAATATGTGTGTATCGCTTGTTATAAATTACTTCAAAGAAGTAGTTTAGAAGGATTTATTACTTTAGATTGGGCTAAGGCTTTATTAAGAAAAAAATCGTATCGTCTTAACTATTTGTTTGAAGATGAAGAAGACTTATATGAGACAATAATTAGTTTAAGTAGAGCTTATCCTGGTTACGTCCTATCTTCATCTTTAGTTGTTGAATATCGTAGAGATCACGTAAAATTTGTTATGCCTTCATTTATAGAAAAAATTCCAGTTCAATCTACTCCCCCAATAGAAAATTTATCATTTAATGATAAGCCTAATTCGGGAACCTATAATGAAGAAAAACAACTTGAAAATTGGTCCGAATTAGTGAATTCAGTTTTAGATTTAAAAATTTTACATAACAACATGGCTACTATCTTAAATAAAATTGACCATATTCAAAATGAACTTAGTATAAGTAAAATGGAAGATAATATAAATTCTAAAGTAAACAGTATTCACAATTATAATGACGTTTTTATATATGAGCTCCAATTAAGAAATGAGATTTCAAGCAAACTATCTAAATTGTCTTTAGAAGAATTAGAACAAGTTAAATCGCTTCTTTCTTCATTTAATGTTTTCGATTAAATTCACTTACTTACTTGCGCATGTATGAAATTGGAAATTTTAAAATCATTGGTGTGTCATATTATTTTTTCTCATTAAATTGCTACGTTTATTTTTACTTATTTTTTAACTAACACAATTTAAATCTAAAATTTGACAATAAGTTAAACATGGATTATCATTATCTTACATAAATTATAACATTAGTTCTTATTTATTTTATAATGAAAGTGAGTGATATCTATGTTAAATGAATTACTATGGCTGTATGGAACTAAGCGCCAATATGACATGCAAAAGGAAAATGGTTTAGCTGGTTTAGTAGGAATACTAGTTACATTTATGTTGATTTGGAAATGGAACGAGTGGATTTATCCCCTTCTCAACTCAATTGGTATAGTTTCAATTACTCGAAATATTGGTCTGATAACTGGTTCACCTATTCTTACAACCATTAACGTGTTAGGCCTTATTATGGGTTTACTTGTTATATTCTCTGTACTTCTCGCTATTCCGACTTTTTTTATTCTTCTAATTATGAATTTATTTGGAAGTAATTTTAATAGCAATCGACCTACTCCTATGCAGTATGCTGTCTCATTACTCTTATTACCTATACTTGTTGTTATTTATCCTATTATTAAGTTTATGAAGGCGATTAAAATCATTCGTCCTAGTTCAGTTGAGTCTTTTAGAGAAGCTAATAAAGATGTACTTAATGATTTTTCATCTATAGAAGAATCCTATACAGCTATCTTCATAGATCAAGAACATAATGATGACGCGTCAGCTAATAGAACTGTTATTTCTGCAGATGAAGCACTATTAACTCTAAACCGAGCAATTGCATCTCTCGAGAACATGCATGATTATGTTTTTGCATATTCAGAAACTGATAAAACGTGGTATTTACTAACTCCTAATCCAATACCACCTTTTGCATCGAAGATTTTAGTTGAATCGTCACCACAAAGAACACCATATAACTACAATGAACTTTACGAAAATTTCATTTCTAATAACCAACAAAAAGTTGATTTTTATGTGCCCGCTTCTAAATTAGATATTTCATGGGATAAAGATACAAACCACGTTATGATAGATGTCTCTGATAAAGGAAGCGGTTATGTCTTCAATTGCTCTAATGCAGCAAAGTTTGAAAAATTAGAAGGAAAATCTATTGATCAGCTTTATCAAAAAGCAATTAATAAGTTCCCTTTAAATCATTTAAACTTAAGAGCACATGTTTTAAGTTACGCTTTACCTTTAGCTTATCCAGAAGAGATTGGACGTTATAAATCACCTGCAATGCCTTCCTATTATCGCGAATTACAGAAGGTTCCCTATGTGGATGCTTTTGCCCCTTTATATCAAGCAGATGTCATTCAAGAGATTAAGACTGCTGCTGCTCGCAACAATAAATGGGCGATTGACTATCTATCTAACCTACAAAATTCATAGTTTAGGAGTGTATGTGTTTGAATTACCAATATAGAAATTTCTCAAAAGAGGAAGTAAATATTATTTTATCGCGTTACTTTAATAAAACTGTACTTGCCAAACAATGGGATAACATGCTTAATCGTAGAAAGCATCATACTTTGCCTTATTCTGATATGATTATGGATATCCTCTCAGTTACAGAATGGGAGCATGTTCACCAGTATTCAATAGAATTGATTAGAGATTATTGTTCTTTACACAATGTATCCCCTGACGAGGTACCTAAACATATCGAAGTGGACTATCAAAAAATGTTGATCCAATATGTAATGGAACCATTCATAGAACATGTAACTTCTGTGAGAAAGTATGATGAGTTTCGTCAGAATAATAATCACTTACACTTGCCCCACCCCCAAAAAATTATTAGTAACTTCGGGAGTTGGAATAATTTTCGGGAATCAATGAATTTGTCTAAAAATAATGCAGGAAATCCTATAGCATTTACTGACAATCAAATTTTAGAGATTTTAGAAAAACATCAAGCGTTCTTTACTACTAATGAAGTATGGGAAAAGCATATTAAAGAACATGAAATAAGAAATAATGAAGCTTTACCAACTATGAAATGGATAAAAACACGAATTGATCGGAAAATTTTACTTAAATACAACAGCACCTTGCATCGTACTGAAGAAGAATTGCTAAGTGTATTACGTGAGAATGCCCATGCTTTTTCAAATGGCATCACTTATTGGACTGCATATGCTAGAAAGTATGGTTTACCTAGCTATAACACTTTTGTGCGAAACCTGACAGATGAACAAATTAAAGATGTATTATGATAAATAACAGGTGAACTGAAGCGGCTAAATTAGCCGCTTCTTTTATTTCTTTGATTTAACCTTACAGCTATATTAGTCTCTCTAACTTTTCACAAATTGCAAAACTACCACTTATTTCAAGAAATCTATAACTTGGATACTTAGTCATATATTCTTTTGCTAAACGATTCATCTTTTTCATCTTTAGACTGCTCGAATATCCAACGAGGCAAAAGGACTTTTTGTGGTACATTATCCATCAATATTTTTGTTTACTATTTCATTGTCTTTAACTAGTAATTTTTTCTTTCTATAAATCTCAATTCCATATAACCCAAAATAAGAAATGCAAAATGTAATAATGAGATAAATGAACGTTTGATTATTACTTACATATGAAAAAAATCCAAATAAGAATACTACAGCCCCCAAAATGATTAACATACTAAAATTTACTCTTGTATTAATTGTAATTTTCACTGTTGCTGCAAATGTTAATGCAAATACTAATACAGCATTTGCAAATGCTGTAATAATTTTTTCTTTTTCTGTCTCAAATTGTATTGATTCGATAAACATTAAAACACCAGGTACACTTAAAAAACTTGAAATAATTATAAAAGCAGTAATTATAAACTCTCGCGTAACAGTAAAATAGTTCCAAGTGCTAAGAATCTCCCTAATTTTTAATTTCAATTTGCATCTTCCCTTCTAAAGAACAACTATAAGAACTCTATATATTTATCTGATTTAATAATCATTTCAGTAGAGGGCTTATCTTTTGTATATTCATTTTTTCGTAAAAAACCCATTGCTAGAATTTCTTTATTAACAAGATCTTCATCGCGGTAAGTAAAATGTTTAAAATACTTCTCAAAAATAACTAAAGTAAAAAAATATGTCTCTGAAGTTAAATTGATAAACCATACCTTTTCTCTCCTTATAACGTTCTCAACTACACCATAAACAAAATATGGTACTTCATATGTGTTACCCTTCCAAAATAGATAATGAGCCATATCATAATGACAAATTAACTTTGATATAGGTATTTGATTCCCTTTAATTGAAATAACAATACTAGCTAATAAATCAGGACTGACACTTTGATATAGTTTTTTGATACTTTTAAGGGATGATAAAGATGAAGGTGTTTCGGGCTTTTCTTTTAAGAGTTTTTGGTCAATTTCTGGAGGAGGTGTCGCCTCCTTTTCGCTACCACTTCGATTAACCTCTTTTGGAATATAGTCTGGGTCAAGTTTGTCCATATTTAGCTTTACTACAAACTCTCTTATTCCTTGTGCTCTTAATGTTTCTTGGTATTCATTAACTTTGAACACTGTATCTTTGAAAGTTAGCTTTTTAGCAAATCCACATGATTCTCTATGAATAGAATTTGCTTTTCCACTTGTTTTAAAGTGCGGCGTATTTAATACATCCCCTTTTACAAAATGGACTGGCACATTACAAGTAGGATCCATACAAGAAAGGACTATACCATGTCTTTCCGCTTCATATTCTTTAGCCGTGATTAATTTTCCGTTTGAAAGAATTGCTGAATGCATCATTTTTACCCCCTTCTGTTTATTTGTATTACTACTTCTCTTTTATAATTGCTTTAAAATAAGGATTGGATATTTGCAAAAACTTTAAATTAACCTATGCAATTTCTTAAATATTCTTCTATTCGGCTTTTAATTAAACAGCAATCTGTAAGATTCTTTATTTCCTCTAATAAAAGAATACTCCTCATAAAATGATTATGTGATTTCACTAAACCTTCAGCATATTCAGGGCTATTAGTAATTGCTATTTCAACACCTCTTTCATTAAAAACTTGTTTGTCAAAACCACTTAACTTCGACAAATTAGTCTCTTGCATAAATTGTCGAAATTCATAAAATTCATTGTTAGGGCTCACTTTCAAATAATCACTCCCCTGTTAAGTATCAAATTTGTTGTATAAAGCTTTTAAGAATGCTTCCTGTAATTTGTTTCTCATTCATGTTTTTTCCTCCCTTAAATTATTTATAGTTAAAAAACAGAAAAACCCGCCGAATAAACATACTCCATGTATGTTTTACTCGACAGGTTGTTCCCGTTCAAATATACAATTAATCAAATATTTCACATCATTAATTTTATCAATTATAACTAGAAATAACAACAAATGTTTACTTGATAGATGATTTGTTAAATGTGTCAAAAAAGGCTATGAAGGATGAATTAATAGCATAGTAATAATGATCCTTTGTTCCATCTTCCGTGTAACGCTTAACATTCATATTCATTTTTATGGGATTTCCTGCTTTGTAGTTAAAGACTACAGTAAATGATTTTTCATCTTTGCGAATGTAGCTGATAGAATCATATTCCCCAGACCTATTAATCAAACTCAATAGTTGATTCCGAGCAGCAACTAATTCGTCATGATTAGGATATAGATTCACAAATTCCATATAAGAATGTATATCAAATAATGTAACAAGCATATCTATGTCTTGCTCTTTAATAGCGTAATGTAGTTCGGCAAAGATTCTTTCCTGTAATTCTTCCTCTGAAGTCTTTTCTATATTTAAAGCATCATGGAAGAATAATTCTATATTTTTCACATCAATTTTTTTGGGAAGTGAGTTTTCGATGAAATGTATTATTTTTTCACGATCGACCTGTTCCATCTCTAAGTCTAAAGCTTTTTTTTCAACCCAAATTTGATTTTCTATTAGAGCCTCTTTTTCCATTTCCTTATTAGCAAAATAAAAATACATGCCGAGACCTATAATTAAGAATCCAAGTAAAAATAACGCACTAAAGATAAGCCTTTTATTCACATTTATCATTCCTTTTGAAAAAATCACCCACCATCTAGGTAGGTGATTTCACATAATTTAGAACGGTACATAATCTGCCGGATTTAATACATTATCATTTTGAACGCGACTTGGTTTGTGTAATTCAAAATGTAAGTGTGTGCCTGTTGAACTTCCTGATGTCCCCATTAAGGCAATTGTGTCACCTTGTTTTACCTTTGTACCTTCAGACACTTGAATCTTATTTAAATGCGCATAGACGGCCTCGTATTGAACTCCATCTGCTTGATGTTTTACCCAAATGTAATTACCCCATCCACCATTGCAGGTACTTCCTAAATAACCCTGGGCAGGGCAACCCCCTTTTGCTTTTGTAACAACCCCATCTGCGGCTGCTAAAATAGGCGTATTAGTTTTATTTGCTATATCAACGCCGTAATGGAAGCTACCCCATCGACTACTAAAAGGTGAGGTTACTTGACCTGCAGCAGGTCTAATAAAACCATTTTTCACATTCGCTGGTGGCTTCTCACCAGTTCCATTTGAGTTGATCGTTGCAGCATCTTTAAATTCATTAGCTTTTTGATTTACTAAAGCAACGTAAGAATTAGAATGATTATATTGAAATATTGCCCCATCTTTATTACTAGCGAATCCATTCTTAGACAAATAGTATGCGGCAGTGTAAATGGCATCTGCAACATCCCAAGGACTCGCTTTTCCATTTCCATCCGCATCAATACCGTATCCACCATACTTTTTAACAATAGCAGGGTTATATAAATCTGATTCTGGCATTTCGGTATGACCATTAGTACCTTTACATGAAGGATAACTCCATCCATGCCAAGTACATCTCATGAATTGTAAATGGCCTTCTGCACCAACTGAAGATATCATTGGTTTATGTGTTGAAAATTTAGTTTCAACCCAATGTAGCGCAGCGAGATAATACCAAGGCACACCAAACTTTTGTTGAGCTCCCAAATAATATTTCATAAATTCTTCAGGTACATTGCTTCCAGGAGTAACATTTATATCGCCAAAATTATTTTCATATTCGCCCTCTAATGTACCGTTTTTCCAAGCAGCATAATTAACTCTTCCACCTGTTGCTTGATAAAATACCTCGATAAGTTTGAGGTCCTCTACACCCATTTTAAAAGGTGAAGCAAATAATCCATTCTCAAACCTTGTGTAGTCTTCGGTAGCATCTTCATTAACGATATATGTGGTTATACGTGTAGATGTAGTCGTTGTAGTGGTAGAACGTACCGTTTCCCCATTTTCGTCTGTTGATTCACTCGTAGAAGAGGTAGTTTCTGTAACCCAGTCTCCTACTACTAGCTCTGGCGTTCCTATCATTATATGATCCCACGCCTCTACCTTAATAAGTAATTCTACATCAATTGTTTGACTAGATTCTGTGGTTGTGCAATTCCCATCTGTACAAACAGTGGTTATGGTTTCTATTAGTCCTTGCTTAGTTTCATAAGTAAATATGGGTTTAAGTGCTTCCGCTATATCATACATTGCATCCTCTATATCTAATTTATTGTGTTCAGAATAATAAATTTGAACAGCCGCAATGATTAATTGGAAAGGAACTTTGTATTTTTGTTGTTCTGGTCGGTCTGGATCAACTGTTGTATCAGCTGCAGCAATAGCATACTCTCTTATTAATTCAGCATCTTCTCCTAAAGAATCATCTTCACTTAATATTACCGTTGTCATTATAAAGATAAAGATGATTACAAGTAAAACACCTACTATAGCTAGGGCATAGGGGCCTAGTACTGAAGCTAGAAACCCCACAATTGCCTTAATTGCTCCAGCGATGGCCTTTACTGCTAACTTTATAGCTTTCTTAGCCACGTTTTTCGCAAATTTTTTAGCGATTTTTTTTCCTTGCTTAGATGCTTCCTTTTTAACTTTCTCCTTTGCTAATTGCGATACAGTTGGTTGTTGTTCCTCTTGATCAGAGTGTTTCATCTAAACATCCACCTCTTTCTGTATCAAACAACTAGCCTAATATGCCTTGTTTTCTTCGCACTACATCTAATTGATTGCGTCTATCTACAGAACGTGTTGCTCTTTCCATATGACGAGAGGACATTAAATAGTCAGGTAAACTTTGAGTAACCATACCTGATACCCCTCGTTGATCATAAATTTTTGTAGCTTGATTCGTTAGCTCATTACCAGGTACTTGTATTTGTTGGTTAACTGTACGGCTACTAACTGATTGATTTGGCATAGTAGTCGTTTGTGATGAGGTATTAGCCATTTGTAATTCTTGAGTAACTTTTTGTGCTACCATACCTTCGCTGGACATTTTAATTGGTTGTAACTGCCCATTACTAATTTCTACTGGAATATTTACAACTTCATTGTTATTCAAACGTGTATCTCCTGCAAAAACTGGAGAGATACGGTATGTTTGTCCATCTTTTTCTGCTGTCACATATTGACGACCTTTTTCTACCAATACTTGCGGATTAGACATACCAGATGCAACAACATCTTCAGTAAAGAAATTACCTAAATCTACTCTTTGATTAAATACAGGTACATCATTTCGTTTCACTGGTGCATGATTTGCGCTTGCATTTGGATTTCCTAGCAAACTATTGTGTGATGAATTAATCTCAACAGGTGTTTGAATTCTTGCCCCACCGCTATCCATTCGATAAGTTGAAGGACCTCCTTTGGCTCCAGATACAGCCACCAACGAATCTCCTTCACTTGTAAGGTCTTGATATACTACATCACCATTTTTTAATGACTCTGCACCTGCACCCATACGAGATACAGTCATTATTTCACCACTACCAGTTCTTACTTCAACGTGAGATGAATCACGTGTAATTACTTGTCTTATGGCTCCAGGAGCAATTTTTGTATTTCCATGCTCATCAGTTACCGTTTGAGCCATTGATATTACTTCAGAAGGTGATGCTATTTGTTCTTGCACTGCTTGTGTGTAAGGAGAAGACATTCTTGTCGCCCCATTTTGGGCTAATTTTAAGCCTGTTCTACCTAAGACAAGAGCTCCGGCAAAGCCTGCAGCATTCGTAAATTGTTTTTGTGCTTGGACTGCATCTCCAGCATTTTGAGCAATATGTTCATTGGCAAATCCAGTATTAAATCCACTAATTGCATTTGGTATTGCCTTTAATAATTGCCCTTCATCTTTTGATTGGCTAAAAGCAGCAAGACCCATGTTAGCTCCTGCATCAAAGCGTTTCCCGAGATTTTGGAAAGAATTAATACCTGAAGCCCCACTTAAGAAAGCTTTCGCTGTTGATGTTGATAAAGGCTCCACTGAACTATTAATTGCATTAGAAAACTCTGGAGTTTTCATTGAACCAACATGTCCTGCATAAACTGATTTTTCATTTTTCAACCATTCTTTTCGAGCTGTCTCTTCAGACATTCCTTCAGGTCTATTTTGAATAAATTCAGCACCTTGTTGAGCTGTTTTTACATGAGCAATACTATTGGCTAATAATGAGTGATTAGGTTTTCCAGATTCATTTAAGAAAGAGGCACCTGAAACATTCGCCATGCCATTCTTGGAAGCTGAAAGTAGATTACTAGTGTCCCCAATACCAATATGTTGCTTAGCTGCATCATTCATAAAATTAGCTACAGCATCTCTTGAAACGTCACCACTAGCTCCTGCATTGGCAGAAAGGAATTTTCGTCCGTCCCCTAAAAATTTTGATTTAACATCATTTATTCGTTCTTGGAAAGCTGCTTCTTTCCGTAAATTAAATGATTCTTTAGATTCGCCAGTTAGTTGTGGGTTCTTTGTCGCATAATCTTGCATAAATGTTTCTTTATTATCTTTACCCCATTGCTGTGCCATCTCATTAGCAGAAGCAGCTATTAGCTGATTGCCATTTCCAATATCCTTAGCAACCTTTTTAGCTGATTGAATTTGTGCTTTTGCTGTTGATAAATACTCAGCTTCTTTTTGCTTTTTTATATCACCAAATTTCTTGTCTAGTTCTTGTGGTGTAGCATTTGGGAAACGATCACGTAAATCATCCATGATTTTATCTTTATTCACTTTTGCCCAATCATTTGTGTTGTGTTTACTTAAACCTTTTGCAAGTGATTCATCATCACCAGAACGATTTTTCATTGAAGATACAGCATCTTTACCAGCACTAATTCGCGAAGAAATCAAACTAGCAGCTGCACTTCCCATTCGCCCTACTGGATTTCCAGCCAATTCACCTATTTTCGCGCCTGCTTCAGCTAAGCCTATTGCCCCAGCAGGTCCTAAACCTGAACCAGCAATAGCACCCGCCATTCCAAACACAGCTTTTCCGCCTCGGCTCATAATATCTCCAGCTTTTAACATTCGGCTTGTCATATTGCCGGCAAATTTTTGTTCTTTATTTCCAGTTATTGAACCTGATTCGGGCTCATCAGCAGCCCCATTTTTTTCGCCGTCTTTACCATCACGTAAACCAGTCGTTCCCTTACGAAGTCCTTGTAACGTACCGCTTACAGATTTCCCATCCATAGCACCTTTAACCGCTCCAGCCATTCCTGCCAATGCACTCATACCAAACATGGCCCCCGCTTTGGAAAGATTGCTATGCATACCGCCTCCCATACCTAGTAGCCCTCTTATTGATTCCGAAATGGGAATGAAAATGACGTATACGATTATGGTTTCTATTAACCCATTTGAAGATGCAGATAAAACAGAAACTGTCCAAAATACAACGGCATGAACTGATTGAACAAATATTGTTCCTGATAGTTCTTTAAGCCAAGCCGTAGTAATAGACTTAAAATTAGGCATCATCCAGAAGACCAACATTAAGGGGCCCATTCCCATTAAAATAATTAATGTTACACGTCTCATCATGTAATAAAAATTTGCCCAAATTGCTAAGCCAAGTAAAACAAGGTTAACTGCTATCTTCCCAATAACACCTTTGAATTCTGATTCTTTATTATCTAAATCCATTTGTTCTTGAATGGTATCCAATTGAGAATCATGCGAACTTGCAAAAAGGTTTATAATCACTTCGTTTATTTGAAATAATATTTCATAAACAGTAGGCAAGAAATATAACATCATACCTACTAGAATCAGATCTTTTGTAAAATCCATTACTTCATTTCTTCTACTGGCATTAAGTTGAGAACTTGAAATCCTCATACCTCCAATAACAATGAAACCTATAAAGAAGCAACCAGCAAGTGTTAATAGCATTAAATAGATTGGTGAAAATGCATTTGTTAAATCAGTTGCATGAAAGGTAGACCAAATAAGTGACTCGCCATCATCCTTATTTTGGCCGTAGACTAAATCCTTTAATGATGATAGTCCAGTGAAAGGTTCTATAAAACTTTTGTAAATAAAGGTCATTAAACTTTCAAATATGGCAAGTATCTTCTCACCAATTGCTTCAAACATGACTGACTCCATCTCCTTTCTTTAGAATTAAATAAAATTAGATTGCGGTTTTAGCAAATTCTCGTCGCTTACGCGATTCTGCTAATACAGCAGCATTCGATTCTATAAATTCTAAATCACTAGTAGACGGATCTGTTCTTAAATGGACGGAAGACTTACCAATTCGTAAGATACATTCACCCTTTTCGGGATTTTCAAAGATTAATTTACGTTCTCCTCGTGTTAAGTTAAAGTTTTTTTCAATTGCTGAAAGGTCAACAGAGTTTTGTTCAAAGAACATGAATGTATACGTATTTTGTAAGACCCCACGTGCCTTTTTAGACTCTAAAATTCTGATAAAGTCCTGTGATGCTATACGGAAACCTGCATTACGTTTACGTGCACGTCTAGCCATTTTCTCAGCAAATGATACAGTTTGTTCATTATCAACCATTGTCCAAAACTCATCTGCGTAAACGACTTTTTTCTTAAGTTCATTGTCAACATTCTTGACAAAGTATTCCCATACATAATTGAGAATAACGTGGTAAGCAATTGGTCTGAGGTATCCCTCTTCCATATTTTTAAGATTAAAGTTAACCAGTTTTGTTGTATGGATATTGACACCCTCATTATCTTTTCCGAAATAAGTTTGTCCATCAAAAATTGGTTTTGAACCAGTGGATAAAAACGGTCGAATAGTAGCCAATAAGCGCTCAGCTTTGGGCTCATTTTCGTATCTGTCAAACAAGTAATTAAAGACATCAGTTAAAATTGGCTCTGGTTTTTTTACTTTTGTTTGAATAATTTTTCCGTTCTCTTCTCTAGCTCCTTCTATAAATAGTGAAGATGGATGTGTTCTGTATTTAAATCTTTCATCTATTGTGTAAAGATAAGTAAGTGCCTCCTCTGTATAGTTCCTTTCAAATATATTTAAACCTGAATCTTCTTGATTTTTCCCCCTGCATAAAATATCAAAGAACTCTGTAGCTTCGTTGATTTTTTCACGAATAGGAACAAATTGTATGAACTTTTGACCATCTTCACGCTCAATAACAATACGCTCGTCACCATCTTCCAGCTCTTCTAACTCTTCATCATCTTCGTCATAAGGAATCGTTGATACATGAATAGCTAATGGGTTGATACGGATTTTACTGTCTTCTGAAAGAGTAATATTAATACCCTTTAAGCGTTTTACAATTCGAACATATTCTCCTTCTACATCAATCAAACGAGAATATACGTTCATACCTGTTGTTTCCCTTGATAAGAGGAGTTTCATGGCAATTGATTTACCTGAACCTGCAATACCTAGTATTGCCATGTTATAGTTAGGTGGTCTAAATTCGCTTGTGCCAAATGCATTGTAAAATTCTTTCTGGCCAGTTCTTATATTGTTTCCAATGGGTATTCCACCATTAAACTTACCACTACCACTAATAAATGGTGCGAAGGTTGATAGCGCTCGACGATCAATATTTCTCAAAGAGTCTGGAATTTCATTTTTCCCAAGAGGTGTATTTGAACGAAATCCCTTTTTAACCCTTCCCCAAGTCGAAACAATTTTTATAAAGCTCCCTGCTAATAAATCCTCTAAATATTCGCGGTACTTACCTAATGAACGTTTGGAATCACCATAGAGAATTCCTGAAACACCAACGTGGTATAGGTCATTCTCATCAAATTGAGTTTCTTCAGCCAAAATTTCATTATCTGCAATTTTAGTTTGTATATCTAAAATTTGGTCTTGATTTCCCCTTTTAGATTGGAAGTATAAATTTGATTTTAAAATAGTATTCTGCTTTTGTAGCATTTTCACTGCAGTCGACTTTGGTATCTTTTGAATATCTATCATAACGTCGCATTCGCCACTGGAAACTATATCATTAATCCAATTAGTCTGTAGCTTTCGAGGATAACCATCTCTTGAAATGTAAAAAGGATAGAAATGTGTTTCTGAACCAAAGGATTGTTTGATAGTTCCTGAATCATCACTTAATTCGGTAATCCCGATTCCATCAGGAGCTATTACATCCCAAACAGTAGGTTTCATATTAAGAATTAATTCTTCCTCTGACATTTCTTTTTCAACTGGAGTTTCCTCAGACTTTACTTCGTTATTACGTAGTTTGAAGAAGCTTTTCTTTGTTTTCATTTCCGGTGATGTTTCCTCCCGCATCTTTTTCATTTTGAACATACTTTTCTAATCCTCCTTTCACTAATGCAATTCTTTTTGGAGTTTGATCCGCAGTTACATATAATGAAAGTTGTTCATGATTTTCAACGTCTTTATATCGATTTTTCAAAGCCCTTTTACGATTAAAGCTGTAATAGCACAATTCAACGATTCCATCGGTAGATAGCATCTTTACTTCCATTTCACCGCTTCTTAAATGCTGTCTCGCAGCTTGAATTCGACGATGTAATTCATTAAAGGCCTTATCAATAATTCTTTCCTCTAATTCTTCTTCATCCTCTACTTTAATTTCCTTAACATCTACACGATAATCGAAGATAACGAACCGCCTTGCTTCAAAACGCGGTTCTGCATTTTGCCAATACAGCAATTCTCTAACCATGTTTTCACCGAACTCTCTCGCTTCTTGATTAAGATCCTCCTGTGAACGCAATGTTCTTTGGATTTCTTCCACAGCTTCAGACAAATCAACAAAACGATTTTGCATATAGATACGTACGTCATATTTATTTGCTGCTACCCAAGTTTCGAAGGCACTATCAATTATCTCCTGCTCTTCATGATCTCTCAGGTAGTAATTTACAGGCTCAACTTCAGCTAGCATGCTAAATTCATTATTTACTCTACGTATCATGTGTCCATCGAATCCAATTATGTCTGGAAAAAGCAATCGAAATGGTGCAGCTTCTTCTTCATCTAATGGAGATTTTACAGTGTCCTTTTTGTTATTCTTTTTTTTATTCTTCTGATTAAATTTCTTATTTAAGGAAATGTCGTTTGCAATAACCTTATTTTCTTTCCAAGGGAAGATTGGTTCTTTTAACATCACTCTAGAAAGAATATACAAAGCTAACCCAATAGCTCCGAACACCAGTACATCAATCAAATATAGCTCTCCTTTCTTTAAACCCCTTTTCTCCACTTTCCATATTGAGTATGTTTTTGCAGTTTAATTAGCATAAAGTAATCCCTGTTCATGTTGTATTTTGAAACTTTAGTAAACCCAAAAAATCCAACTACAAATGCAACAGGAAGGACTGTAATAACACAAATTATTAAAGCTGTAATCCATCCAGCTACATTATTAACAATAGAAAATAAAGGCTGTATGTACGAATAGGTTAATGCTACTCCTACACCAAGATAGATTAGTTGTCTTGAAGACATGACCCCCATGAGATTCTTTTGCTCACTCGACATATCAACTGGTACTTTCTCTCTTCGCAATGCATATCACCTCTTTGCCACATTGATAAAACAACACCTTCTTTTAATAGAAGGTGCTGATAATAGATGTTATAAATTACTGACCTTTACCTAAACTAATGGCCCAACCTCCGATATCCCAAGCTTTGTAAATAATGAACAAACCAATAGCCGCTGTAAACAGAGAACCAATACCAATTGCGCGCTTCTGTGGATTCCCATTACTCCCTGATAATGTCATAGCACCAATAACAATAAACAATATTGACCATAAGCCACCAATGCCCATTACAATAAAGATTAAATTTGTGACACTACCAAAAAATGAATCTTTTCCACTTCCATCAATGCTTTTGGACTCTATACCTGCTGCTTTAAGTGCATCATCTGCTTTATCAGCGAAAGCGTGAGTTTGGATTAGAAACATTGTTGTTCCCATTACTACAGCTGATGTTAATGCTTTTACTTTTGTAGACTTCATTACGTTTGAAATTAGATTCAACATTCTCACCTCCGTTTTAATTAGGGACAAAAAAACACCCCGCTTTAAACACGACTTGTCTCACCTATAGCTAATGCTATAAGTAAAGTCATGTAAAAAGCGGGGTGTTCCCGACCTAAATTATTTATTTCTATATATTGATATTAACCAATATGGAAGAAGTATGCAATGAAAATTTGTTATAATAATTCTATAAATAGTGAATAGGTGATGAAAAATATGAATATTGGCAGAAACGACCCTTGTCCATGTAAATCAGGTATAAAGTACAAAAAATGTCATGGTAATTTAAAAGAAAAGTTAACGTTATTAAACCCTAATATCCCTATTGAATCCGCTATAAATCAGCGGATGCGTGATGCAAAATTTAAACAATGTATTCATCCAGAGAAGGAGAAGTGTTCCAATTCAATTATTAAAGCACATTCTATTCAAAATAACCGAATCTTAACTACATTAGCACGTAATGGCATGTTGTACATGATAAAAGGAGCACCTACCGCTGCAAGATATAAGTTGAAATTCAAAGAAATTGGTAGAAAAGAAGCAACCACTTTTACTGGGTTTTGCGGTTATCACGATAACATGCTTTTCGAACCTATTGAAGATAAAGAATATATTGGTGATGAACAACAACATTTTCTATTTGCTTACAGAGCATTTTCATTTGAATACCATAAAAAATTAGAAGCACAAAATGCTCATAAAAAAATTGCATTCGACAAACCCAGTGTCTTAAAAGATAGAGATTACCTCAATAAGTCCGAAAACTATGAACTGGGAGTCAAAGACCTTTTACGACATAAAGATACCTTTGATAGTGCTTTACTAAAAAATGATTTTGATGTTGTAGAAACTATCTCATTTGTATTGGATGGTCCAGCTGGACTTGCTGTAAGTTCTGGCTTTTTTTTAGAATACGACATTAGTGGGCACATACTTAATAATTTATCTCTAAAAAATGAAATTATGAGACTTTTGATGTTTAATATATTCCCATCAGAGGGAAATACCATCATCCTATTCAGTTGGTTAAAAAAAGATGCTGAATTTTATAAGAGATTTAGGAACCAATTACTTTCTTTAGATAACGTAAAAATAATTAAATTATTAAATAATTTGATTCCCGCTTATTGCGAAAATGTAGTTTATAATCCTGACTATATTGATAATTGGGATAAAATCCAAAAAGACGAGTATCTATCTATATTCCAAGCATCCTTTATTTCTGTCATGGGTCCTATTAAGAGATCACTCTTGCAGAACACAAATTATAATTTATTTGATAATATCACTGTTTAATCAATGCAATAAAACGAGTGTCTATGTACAAATATATAAAATTACCATTGAGGTAACCCCTTTCTTAACGGTACTAATACGACTTTATTGTATATAAAAACATCGTATTTAAGGTGATATCCTTAAATACGATGTTTTTCAGTAAAGAACATTATTGTTCAGTAAACAACTTTATTATCTAATAACAAAGCCTATTGTTACAACTTTCTTAATTGAGGCAGATAGTTATTTAATAAGCAATCATCAATTCCCTTACCGTTCTTCAATGACCATGCTGCAACATATACCTCATACCCTTGCATCTTAAATTCCTTCACCATGTCATGAAAATATTGATTAACAGACTCATTCTCTATTGCATCCATATCGTATGCTAGATTTACACGTTTTACGCCCATATTTTTCAACATTGGTAAAAGACTTCTCCACGAATTAATACCAGGTGTAGCCAGCATAGTATCACCGACTTCTTCTATAACATTTGAAAATGCCTCTACAATTCGATCAATAGCTATATCTGCCTTTAAAGCGCCTTCTGTAAGCCAAACAGAATCAGCTTTTCTTAACGTAGAGTAGCTATCAATGTTTGGATTTTTCAAATCTTCTTCAATGGCCATATTCCATTTTTTAAGTTGATTACTCGGAATAGCAACATGAATTGGAACTGGATCACCAGCTGCGGTACCATATTTTTTATTCGGTGAGCTTAACCAGTAATAACGTTGACCTTTTGCTAATTTAACAGTCCCTAATATTTCACCATTCTCATCAACAATTGTTTCTTTTTTTCCTTGAGCTAATTCGCCTTCCCAATAATTTTGCCCATTAATTTGTATTTGAACAAAATTAGGTTGTTTTTTTACATAAGCTTTTAGATTTGGATAATTAATTTGGTCAGTTTCAACAAAATTTTTTAGCTCATCCACTCTAATTTGAAAACCAGTAATGAAATTATATTCATTACGATATGGGATTAATATGCCTGATTGTCCATTGATTGTCCAACCTTCATTATTCATATAGAAACCAGGTATCCCCATTGTCAGATTATGATCAGTAAGTCTCTCTTCAAATTGACCTAATACATTTTTTGCAGTTACCCGCGGTTGTTGTGGAAAACTACGATATTGCCGGTTAGTAATCGTATTGTCTGATATTTGTCTCTCACCATTTAGATGCAGTTTATGTTTTGGTGAAATTGTTGTTGTAGTGTCGCTCACTAATTTAGAGAAGAAACCATGCAATATATGAACGGGAAACTTTTTTCTAGACTTAGTTTGAGCAACATTCTCACTCACATTCACTTTTGCTCCGTTTTTTAGTTGATGTAGCCAAGATTGACAGCTATTTTTTCCGAATTGAATTTCACTTCTTTCACGGATACAAGCAACTTTATTTCCATCTTTATGAATCATGCAGCCACCTGATTTACCGCAAATCGGGCATATTGTACGTTGTAATTCAAACCAACCATCTATTTTTGTTTTTCTGTATACCATTTTAATTCCTCCCTTTCTCCTTTATATGACTCTTTTATAATCCTCTGATATTGGTGGAAACAGATTAAATATTTTCAACTGTTTCGAATCCTTTTCATTCATACCGATAATACAAACAACCGCGTTATCATGGGCATCTAAGCCTTCCAATACAACTCTTAGCTTACCTGCACATACTTGATTGTTAGTTATTTCACCGGTCCAAATACATTTTATTAAATCTCTTTTTGAATACCCTCTCTTATCAATCTTTCCTTGTACGTATTTGCTTATTACAATTTGGTTGTTTATCAAAGCTTTTCTAACAGTATTAGCATTTAACTTCATTCCTTCACCCCATTTTTAATAAATAAAAAAAGCCTTTGGAATGAGAAAATGGACACATTGGTAGTGTATTTTCATCAAGTCCCAAAGACTTTATCGTGGTAAAATCGCGCAAGAGCATCAATTGTTGCCTGCAAAAAAGAATTAAATAATATATAAATGTATCATATCATTATATATAACAAATCTTCAATAAGAATCCATAAAGTATTTTTTCAACTTATTTTTTACCTTACTTAAAAAATTTGGAACTTGTACGTTAGGTACTTTAGAGTATAATACTTCATTTCCAAATAGATATTCTTTTAGTTGGTTGAATCCTGGATGTAGTTCTTCGTAAACAGAATCAATATAAACCAAAGGCTTTGTTTGATAGTAATTTCTTTTTACTTCTTCATGTAAGGCCGGAATGGAAGTAATTAGAGGGTAATCTAATTCTTTTTCTAAACGTTTGACTTGAGAAAACTCGTATTTTTTATTGAAAATCAGCCGAATTGGTATGTTTGTAATTTCATTTAATTGCTGAATATACTCTTTCCAAGCAATAATTTCATGAAAAGAATCATCCACTAAAATCCATAATTCACTTAAATACATAAGCGAATCTACAGTATGGTTGTTCATCTCACCTGTTGGTAAATCGACTAATATGATATCTAATAAGCTCGGCATCTTTATATAGGACTCTAGGGTGTCGCTTGTCCATTCTTGATCAATGTCACCGTCATTTAATGGCAAAAACAACACATTACCATACGTCCAATTGGCAAGATTTGGCTCAATCTCTTCATGAATGACCTTAGCATAACTAACCCACCCATCAGGAATCTTTGTGTATCGATTTAACCAATATTTTATAATGTGGTTGCTTGTTAATCCTTCAAGCACTCCAGTGTATATTCTATGTTTCGCTAAATATAACGCAAAATTAATAACAAAAGTAGTTACACCAGTTTGATGTATCGGTGACCAAATACCAATTGTTTTATGTGACTGCCATTCCTGCCTTGAAAACAACTGTTTTTGGATGGTTCTTGTTCTCTTATAATTCACATCATCTTTAGGTTTTTCGTTAATTTCTTCATTGGACAATTTAGAGGTCTGCAAATCTTCTTTGAAATGATTAGTATCATTTGTATCACTCTGTAAATCTTCTTTTAATGCCTGGTTAAATTCGTTATCTTTAATATCTTCCTGCATTTGTTCTTTTTCAGGAATAGGATCATTTAAGATATGGGAATTTATATTCTTAGAAGGAATCGTTTCTAAGCTGCTGTCTAAATTGAGGTTATCTGCAATTGGTAAAGGAAGATCACCATCTACCTTTTCGCTATGTCTCAAAAAATCTAGTCTTGGTAGACCACTATGTTCACTGTTATTAATAACCTCACCTTCATCAATTTCAAAAACCTCATGATTCCATTGATTCGTTCCTTCATAATACAGACTATATATTGCATCTAAGTTGGGACAACTGAATAATGCTGTTTGAATTTGCTGTTCAGCAGCATTTAATAAAAATACGTAACCAATATACTCTGGATTAATTTTTTTCGTCCATTCCATTGCCATTGTTACATATGATAAACCGAAATCAGTTCCTATTATACTATCATTAAGATACGTTCTTAATTCCTGCATTGAGGTAGAATCTATTGATATACCATTCTCATCTGTAAACAGTAATATTTTATTATTCATCAATTTGTTCTCCTTTAAAAGTATTACATAAAAAAACTCACATGAATAAGACCATTTCAGTAGTCATTCATGTGAGCAGTGTTTGCTTCAAATATATTCTTTTAATATTGTAATGTTTTGCTGTTATGTTTATCTTATCATATTTACTTTATTTTGTATTTTATTTATTAAAGAATTAGGTTATAATGTTAACATAACTATTTGTTTACTTTTTTTGCACACTCTTCTTCGTGCGGTAACTACTACTATTAACAGCCTTTGTGGTTGAATTGAACAACAGGTGTATTCTGCCTGTTTGACAACAATTCTTCCTCAAAGGCTTTTTTATTTGCAAACAAATAGTTAAATCTTTGAGGAACAGGTGATCAAGTATGACAGAAACGGAGATTTTAGAAAAGCTAGCAGAGCCAATGCAAGACAACGAAATTGAATGGAAGGTGCAAACAGTTACTAGAGACAATAGTGGTCGTCTAAGTGCTTTAATAGTACCTTATGTACAAGCTAGGGCTATTCAATCCAGATTGGATAAAGTTTGTGGTCTAAATTGGGAGACTAAATATCGAGAGCTTTCTATATTTAATAAACCTGCTATCGAATGTACTATCTCCATTTATCACAATAACATGTGGATTTCACGTTGTGATGCAGCTGAAGCAACGCAGTTTGAATCAGTTAAAGGTGGATATTCAGATGCTTTAAAGAGAGCAGCTGTACAATTTGGTATCGGAAGATTTCTTTATTCATTACCTCAGTATTGGGTTCCAATTAATAATGAGAGACTAAAAGGTGACTGTGAACGCATTGGTGGAAAATATAAGGTCAATGGAAAAGAAGAATATATTAAAGGCTTTTATTATCGACCTTTATTAAATCAGCAACAAAACAATTCTTCACAACCTATGAATCAAACTCCTACTAACAATCCTCAGATTACGAATTCCACTAAACAAAGAGATAGAAAGACACCCGTGGAGTTATCACTTCAGCAAATGCAACAGGAGATTCTTGAATGCATGAAAGTACTTAACATAAATCCAGAACGCTCAGCGAATATATTCAGATATATTAACTGTCCCCCTATGGCATTAAATAGTGCTAATAAAGAACAGTTACAGAGATTATATGAAATACTTCATCCTGTAAAAATGTATGTTATGGTCTGTACGGAGCAATTTAGACTCCCTATCGAGCACCAACTGGGATATGCTAGCCATTATCTAAAAGATCACATTGCAAACTATAATCAGTTAATTGGTCGATTAGATGATAGTGGTATCAGATATATCTTTGACAGTATTCGCAACGGGTTACAAGAACAACAAATGGCATAAGAGGTTAATGACAAAAAGGACTATTTTAGTCCTTTTTCTTTTATCAAAAAACTTAACAATCGGAGGAAATAATTATGAAATTCCAAGTAACTAAGAGCGTTTTAGATTCTGTCTGTACAAAATTCGGTAGATTACTATCAAGTACAGTAACAATCCCTATTCTTGAAGGAGTACTTGTTGAAGTAAAGGAAAGTCATATTGATTTTATTGTTTCAAATGGCGATGAATCTATGTTAGAACGTGTTAATTTATCTGAGGATGTATGTGTTGAGGTTATTGGCCGAGCAGTATTTCCACGTACATTGTTTTCAATGACAAGAAAACTAAAGACTGGTGTTATTGATTTCTCACTATCTATTAGTAGTAGTCAAATAACTGTGAAGCAGAAAAAAACTCAATTAGATTTTCAAGCAATGAGTGCCGAAGATTTCCCTAATATAATGACTAACCAGAAGCCCATTAATACTTTTCAACTTCCTTATTCTGTTTTTAAATCATTCATTGAAGATACGGTATATGCAGTGGCAACAAGTGATACTCGCCCAATACTACAAGGAGTAAAACTAGAGTTTACACCTTCTTCAAACGGTGACTGTATTTTTAGTTCGGTAGCGACGGATTCACATCGGTTAGCTCAATGTAAGACTAAAAATTACGAGACGAATGAAAATACGGTTGTAATGGTTCCTGCAGGTGCAAGCTTGGTTCAAGCAGTAAAAAGCTTTAATGGGAATACAGAAATTGGAGTATTTTGTTATAAAAATCAAATAGCTTTTGTCAGTGGAAATAAAAAAACGATTATGTACTGTCGTCTGTTGGAAGGTACTTATCCAGCAACATCAAAATTAATTCCACAAACAACTAGTTTTTTCACACTACAAACAACTGAATTAGTAGGGGTAGTAGAGCTCATAAAAACTATAAAAAAAGATACAGTATGTAAGCTTGAATATAAATCCGGCAGTATAACAATTAGCTCTAATGTTCCAGGAGGTATCAGTAAGGTTCAACAAGAGTTAACAGTATTTGATTGTCAAACAGAGGATAAATTCACTTTTAGTTGTAGTGCAGAGTATCTATTAGAATCCTTAAAAACTATTAGTACTGAAAAAGTAATGCTTAAAGTTGTAGAACCTCTACGCCCTTTTTTAGTATCTAACGTTTATGAAGATGTAAATAACTACGATGAACAAATACAGTTAATATTACCTATTCGTTCTTATTAATTTTATTTAACTACTAATGTAGGAGGATTATAAGAGTGTTAGATTTCAATCTCTTCAACAAAAATATAGAGAAATGCAGTAAAAAAAATGATGTTTTAAGATGCGGCGAAAACTATATTTACCATATTTTATATCACCAGATAACTGTTAGCGATATTGATTTTAGCTTGTTCAGTTATAAGGATATTAATAGAGTAATAGAAAATTTTGGTGACGATTTTGACTATATAGAAGATAGTGATGAATTTAACATTTTACCGAGTTCACCACTATACGCTATGTCTACTACGTGTAACGTTATTAAATTATTAAACGCTTCAGAAGTAATGAAAATAAAACGAAAACGCCAGTTTTTGTAGGAGGAATAAAATGATAATTCATACAGAAGAGTACTACACATTCGAGAAGACACTAAATATATTACAAATAATGAAAATGTATTTTGACCACAAAGGAGATGTTTCTATTTTCAAAAATTCAGATATTCATACTAGCGATTATAATGGAGCTTTTGGAACTATTTATCCACTTGATATCTGTATCGATATAATTAACGAATTATTCGAAGATGTGAAAGTATTCCATCCTTACTCTAATAAAGATGATGATGATTATTCTGCTTTTTTAAATGATTGCCTTTCATATACTAACAGAGTTGATTTACAACACTTGCACGACCACCCTATTAATACAAGAAATAAAGAAACTGCTTATATTAAATTCATTGAAGAACTTATTTATTCATCATATATGATTTTTATTGAAGGCTCGACTAAACATAATCCATATTTTATAAATCTTAAAAAACCGAACAACAGATTTATGGAAGAGTTTATTCTTGCTGAAGGAGTTAATAAAGATTGTTTTTGCATCATTATCGATGAAGATTTTCACTACAGTAACAACATGGAGAATCTAGTAGAGTTTTTACTGAAGAGTAAGAGAATTATTGAAGTTGAAGGTAAAAACCGATGAAATGGCTATTAGAAATATCTGATAATCCAGTTAACACTGACTATCCAATAATTGGTCAAAAAATATATGATAATGGGACTAAAAATCAAACAGTAATGCTAACAATTGAATCAGTTGTTAATGCTTTAACATCTGGTCCTGTTGAATCAGCATCTACAGACAATCCCAACTATTCAAACGAGAGAAGAACTCCACTACTACCCCGTAACACACTTTCTTTCAGTTACTCAGAAAAAGGTACTTATGAACGGTTAACAATGGTGATTGATAAATCTACCTGGTTTATTTGTTATCGTACAGAAGAAGAACTATATGAAATTCCTTTCCCAAAAATGATTTTACAATTAGCACTCCGTCCTGTTCAAAACTCAATGAAACGTCGGATTATAGAGACTAATATATTTGCTATCATGGACTCCCATTCAGTTATTGATGAAAACACGGAGCTTTATTACTTTCCATATCCTAATGTGTCAAAAGAGAGCGGAAAAGTCTGTTGGGGAGCAAATACCTTTACCGTTGATTCAGTGGCAGCATCCGAACGTTTTTTTACTCAATTTACTGTTGCACCATTCAATGAAGACTACGGTATGATGATAGACCACCAATTTGAGGATAAAACAACTTTAGGTAAAAGAAATGGATTATTTAAAGAGTTTATTCAGCATATTGCTGACAATAAAATAAACCATTTTGATGATAATTGGTTATTACCAACAAATAAAAAGCTGTCAGATATTTTAGGAGAGCAACTATTTTACTGAGAAAGATACAAAACACAATAATTAATATTTTGGAGGAAAAATATATATGACTACTCAATTTGATGATTTATTTTCGATGTTTAACGAAAAGGAAGATGACTCTTCAATTATACCAAACCAAGAAACTGAAAATACAATAGATATCACAGATGTTAATAGCTCCACTACTTCTAAAATTGTAGTTGAAGATGAAATAAATAAAGAAAAGACTGGTGAATCTGTTCAAGATTTAAAATATGAAGTAATGATAATTTCAGATAATAGTGTTTCTAACAACTGTAGTTCATCTTCTACAGCTAAGGAGCCACCTACAACATTTGAAGAGTTATCAGCTCAATTAGATGCACAAGTTGAAAAAGCAGAAGCCAATGAAAAATTAAAAAAGGAAAACTCAAATAGCAACCCACTAAAGACTAAAGCAGATGACTTTGATATCAACCAAGACACAATTATTCGCTACTTCAGAGAATTGATACCCATTACAAATTATTTCACATTAGATGAAATAACTAACGGTATCAAGAAAAAGAAGAAAGATTATACTTTCGAATTTAAAAAGATCGATGGAGAAATGGTTCGTCAACGTATGGAAAAAGAGTTTCCAGAGCTAGTTAAAGATTACACTGAAATGAAATACATTGGGAAGGATAAGAATTTTATAATTCCAGTTACAATCGCTAAGAAAAAGGGTTGTTCTAGTGAAGTTAAAATTAAAGTGGAATCGTCTTTCGACGACTCCACTTCTTTTATTTTTCCATCCAAAATACCATTCAAATTGTTACTAGAATTTATCAATCTTGCTAGAGTCTATGCTGAACATAAATTAGAGGTTCGAGGTGAATTTTATTACAACTTTGACACCGACTCATTTCTACTCCATATACCCAAACAAACAGTCTCTTATCATTTGGTTATATCAAATGAGGAAACAGGATATTTTGAAATACAGCAATTAGAAAAGAATGGTCATTTTGTACAATTAGCATGTGAAATTCACTCGCACCACGTATTAAGACCACTTCCTTCTAATATTGATAATCAGAGCGAAAGAAAGCCTGGAATGTTTTATATCATCGTTGGTACCTTTCATAAAAGCTATTTGCCTGAAATTTATATTAGGACTTTTCAGACCATTGGCGATATAGAGCAACATGTGCAATGTGAATTATCAGATGTATTTGTTGATGACAAGACCACTGTTACTTTTAAGGGGTTACCTTCGGATTATAAGATGAAGAATTTAATTATTAATAATATTTAGGAGGATAAGATGTATAATTTATTAGATAAAACAGAAAATCAATATAGAAATTGGGAAAATATTTATCCTTATATTGTTCAAATAGGAACTGGAGGTACTGGTGGATATATTGTTCAACATCTTGCACAAATGCTAGGGACTTTAAATTGTCCTCATAGTTATGTTCTTGTTGACCCAGATGTCATAGAAAATAAGAATCTAAAAAACCAACTTTTTTTAGAAGAAGAAATTGGTGAAAAAAAAGCTGAAGTTTTAGCAGAACGATATGCAACAGCTTATAATTTAAATATTGCAACCTATACAGACAAATATGTTGAGACTGTAAGCGAAATTACTAATTTGTTTTCGACTGAATACTTATATACTGGTAATGGTGCATTACATTATGATGTTCGCCTTGTCCCGATTCTTATTGGAAGTGTGGACAACGTATACACTAGGCAGCAGCTTCATAAAGCCTTTTTAGAGCTTCCTAGCTGTATTTATATTGATAGTGGTAATGAAAGTGTTAGCGTGCCTCAAGATTGGCAGAATAGGCCTTTAAATGAATGGTCTGATGAGGAATTATCGCTATATCGTGAGAGCGGCTGGACTGGACAAATTGTTTGTGGTATAAAAATGGGCAAAAAGATTATACAACCACCTTTGTGTGAAGTATATCCTGATGTCTTGGCTACCACTGACACTATAAAGCCTAGTGAAGTTAGCTGTAGTGATTTAACAGCTAGTGACCCTCAAAGATTAATAGTCAATAAAATGGCTGCGCATGCCGTAATGATGTATATGAGTGAAATACTCGAAGATAGATGTATAGAAAATCATAAGACAGTCTTTCATGCTAAAAAAGGTTACATGCGGACTGCAGCATTTGAATAATAAAAACCCACAAGATATTTATTTTTTATCTTGTGGGTTTCATTTTTTATTGACTTACTTTTGGAATAGTTACTATATCAACATCATTCACCGTATATACTCGGACCTCAGCATCTTTTGTTATAGTATCTGGCAATGAGTGATACAAATTATATATAATTAAATTTCTTTCATCCAGTCGTATGTCTACAGATAAACTAAAGTTTAATACGACATGTACTTCCCCTTCCTCTCCTATAGGTATTGCTGAAATATGGATAGTACCTACCCACTTCTCTTCAGTTCGACCCTCTCCCATTTTAAATACATCCCAAATCTCATGTTCCTCAGAGTAAAATGAGGGTTTTATATATACTTGTGGATTTACGAACTTGATATCATAGGGATACCCTAAAAGGAAAATATCAACATCCTTATCTTCCTCAGGAGGAGAATAGATTTCTTGATCAGTCATAAATATAAATGCACCATAGCATGCTATTTCTTTCAATATAGTCTGATACACCTCATATATGTCTGGGAGCTCTTTTAATAAATAGGTATTATATTTTCTAATTGGTTCGTTCATAAACCATCTTTCATCCTGTTTAGAAAAGGCATTATTCATAACGCTACCTATCTCACGTTGGAGCATACCCATTGGAAGCTTGTAATATTGTAGATAATCTTCTAGACTTTCAGGATTATTCTGTAAATCTCTATCCAATAACGACATTAAATAATAACCATGAAAGAACTGCTGTGTAACGGTATTTTCCATTATTTCAATGAATGTTTCACGTTGCTCCGTAGTCTTTGCTTGCTGAATAATTTTCTTGCTGTAAAAAAGATTTAAGTCCTTGTATAATTTCTGGAAATTTTTATCTGTCTTTAACTTCTTTTCAAGTATCTTAGTTACTTCTTCTTCCTGTCTTTTCGCTAAAATTAGATTCTCATCTACTAGTGATTCATCTTTAATACTCATTTTATTCTCTCCCCTTTGTTTCAATAAATGCTGGTTCAAATTCCGCTTGTCCTGTATGATAACCAGCTGTTGGTTCATCATTAGTTAGTTGCCAGGCTTCATTTCTTATTCTCTTTATTGTGGTCTTATAAAAGACTTCCTCTCGATTTGTAAGGATATACTTCCTAAAGAAAACTTTTTCATCTTCTGAATCCCCATCATATAGTTTTGTCATTTCATATTCTTCTATCTTACTATCTAGTTGTTCAGTAAATATTCTTTGTAATGATTCGTACATTCTCACTCTATCTTCATCTTTAGAAGGCAGCATATCTATAAAGTCATTATGAAGATATTGCTTTATAGTATTGTAAAAAGTAGTACCATCCCAATTTAATGAATAATACATGAATAGAGCATAGCTATAAAATTGGCTAGCCTCCTCAGCATCTGTAAAGACATCTTTTACTATAGGAACATTTTTTTTAACTACAACACGTTCATTTAAATTATTGTGCTTTGCAGCTTCAAATGAATCTTTGCTCTCGCTTTTCTTCAATGCCTCTTTTTGATCATCAGTCATGCTGTAATCATTCGCAGCATTTTCAAAATCTGTACCTGACTCTGATTCTTTAATAGTTTTTTCGTCTGTCGCTTCATCCTTTGATTTTTCCTCTTCATGATTCTCTTCTTGCTCTTTGGTCCCTTTTTCAATAAATTTAGTTGGACTACAACCTGACAAAAGAAGAACGCTTGATAAGAGTGCTATAGAAGATATGAATAACCATCTAGGTTTTAAAAACAAGCATATTCCCTCATTTCTTCTTTCATTTTTTCTTGCTTTTGTAGAAAAGATTTCTTCGAATGATCCGTTAGTAATTCATGGAGCGCTAAAGACTCATAGCTTGGTCGATTATCGATTATAGAAGCTAATAACAACTCATCTATAGCCTGCACTTTTAAATGCCCCTCTGCATTTAGTCTCAAGAATGAGGTCCTCATGGTTTTTTCGAAAAAGTAAATTAAAGTATGTTTGGTATCTAAGGTTAAAGTATTCTGTTTAATTATTACCTGGTTATTTACCTTTCTACCAAATAAGCATAGCCATAACATATATGTGCTGTTTTTTAGTAGTCTAGGATCAAGGAAAATAACGCTTGTCCCATCAGACCACTCACGTATGATTCTTTCTAAAACTAAAGAGTTACTGACAATAAAGAAATCAGTTTCTACATTTACCCCCTCTATGCATATAAGTGACTGTAGTTTGTACTTTTCAATATACATTTTAAGAATCTTTTGCTTGTTTGGTGGTAAGTAGAATTTTAATTCATGTTTTGCTGATTTCTTTTGTATTGTGCTGTCACCAAGTAAAATCGCAACAAGTAAATCTTCAGTCATTCTCAATGTTGGAATAGACATGTTCAAATTTATCACTTTCCCTTTTCAATTTATTTTATAAAAAAAAGACACCCCAAATGATGCGACTACATTAAATGTTTTCGCAATTCATCTGGGGTGTTCCCAAAATATAATGTAAATAAGTGTATTCTTACTAATCATAACTGCTATAGCTAGATATTTTCAAGTAAATTTGTGTTATTTCCCTTTAAACTGCTTATTCTTTCTTTAGCAGATTGTAATAAATGTATAACGCTACTTTCAGTACGTCCTATTAATTCACTAATATCACTCACTGATTTCCCTTGTTCTGATAAATACTGTACATAAGTAACTCTAATTTCATCTGAACGAAAAGGAATACCTATAAAATCGTTAATATAATTTATATAAGTTCTTGATGAAATAGGCTTTGTCTGAACATATTCTCCAGCTACTTGTTTGGAACGTACGCTAATTAAATAATCGGTTCCCCTAAATATAGCTACTTCTATTGCCTGGCGTAAAATCTCGATATCAACAGGGTCATCGAATGGTATTCTTGTCATGACATTAAATTTAGAAACATATTTTAGTTCAATTACATCTAACTGAGAAGTATCAAAATTATCTATTGTTAAATTATACATGTCTATTAGTTGGATGCCCTTCATATATAATACTGCTAAAAGCTTGGAGTTATCAGCCAAATCAGACGTCAATATTTTGCTTTTATATTCAAGCATAGTTTCATAAGTATAGTTGATCTCTGATTGAATATATTTAAATTTTTTATGTTTTTCTTTTTGATTTGCAAAGTAATCAAATTTTTCCATAAAATCATATGAAATTTGTCCAGTTTTCCATAGATAGTCGAAGAAGCGTTTTAAATGCCCTTGTTTACGATATATAGTATGGTCTGTCCAATTTTCATTTTCTACAGTTAAAAACTCTCTTACATCTTCAGGAGTAAATTCATGAGGCTCCTTTGACTTCTTATATTTTATAGAAACAAATGTTAAAAATTGTTTAATTACTATTATCTCAAATTTTAAAGTACTTTCACTTTTATCATTATTTTCGAGATTATATTTTTCATATCCATAAGGCATATTTAAACACTCCCTTCTAAAAAATGTGAATTCTTCTTAAATACCAATTATTCATATTATATAGTACAACTTTCCTTAATTCCTCTTTTTAAATCAATCAAATTAATTTAAATAATAAATATTAATTAAATATCAGAATAAACAACAGAATAAATGAAAAAGAATAAAGAACAGAGTAATTAGAGAAATATAATTATTAGATTTATATGCTTTAAAAGTCGGATATATCAACGGTTCAAGCTTAATTAACAAAATTTAGAAAATATTTAATTCTATTATTCAAGGTATAATTTCCACTCTACAACAGCTTTTTTTATTATAACGAGGTATATGCAATATCTATAGTGGTAACAATGTGGTATTTTTTTACAAGGAAAAAAGAAAAAAAATACCCGTTTCAACTAATTAGTAACAGGGAAATTTAATTTCTTTTAATTATTAAATTTAGTCATGACAAATTGGCCACTCCTTTTACCTCAGAAGTAGCCGAAAATATGTACGTATTTTTTAAAAATTAATCACGTTCTTCCAACCAATTGTAGAATGGAACTTTTTTACTTTCGGTTGGTGGATTAACTATCTTTTGTATATATTCATTAGCCCATATGTGAATCTTTGGCCTACGTGAATTAAATAAATCACGTATTTCTTTATCAGTTAAATCATAAATTTCTTCAACAGACATTGGTGTTTCATCGGAATGCACAAATATTTTGTCATGTAAATCATTTATTAAAGTATCGGCATAGTTTGAAAATGAATCTTCCAAACTACTTAATTCTTGCTTTAATATAGACATCTTATAAGCATTCTTTAGTGATTTAGCTGCAAAATTAAAGCGCTTGACTTTTTCCTCTACAACTTCTTTTTCCTGCATTTTAAGTTGGAGCAGAAATCTATTATCTAAATGAACCTGAACCATTCTAGTATCGTAAAGTATTTGATTTTTGAAAACATCTTTTACAAGTAATTTGTAATCGTCAAATAGTAAAATCTTATTTTGAGCAATGTTTTGCATATCAGTACTATATGATTTCTGCCATAGATAGTTAGCTTGTTCACAAAGACTATTAAGACTAGTCAACTTACCTTTTAACATTACGTTAAAAGATTCCTCGTTTTCTAAAACAAAAAGCATTAAACGTTCATCTGCAGCTTTATTGAGATAAAAATACCCTAAGTAATCTAATGTAGATTTATCTATAGTTGCACTAGTTGAGAAGTTAATAATTAATTTCTCAATTTTAGGAAGTATATAAAAATCGACTAAAACGTTTGCTAATTTTTTCTGCACAACAAAAGAAGATACTCTTTCCTTGTGATCATTAAATAAATCGTTTATAGCTTGTTTATATATTAAACTTCCTATGTCTCCAGCTAATTTATAAAGTATATTTTTATTACCAACAACATATCCTAGCTGTTCACTATCTCTGATTTCATCAAAACTTATGTTATAGGCATCACAAAGTAAGCGTAACTCTGCAAAGTTAGCTTGGTTTTGCATTTTACTATCATAAAGAGTTTTAGGCATCCGATAATCAATTAAATAATATGAACTTGTATTATGTCCTAATTTTTTTCTTATATCTCTTTCATAATAGCTTAATATGATTGATTCAATTTGAGCAATTGACATATCAGGTTGTACCATAAGCGCTAACTGCTCTGTTAGTTTATTTTGATGTTTTAAAAGGGTACAGTATTTTGTGCTATAAGACAGTTTTAGTTCAATTAGCTCTAAATATGCCAACTTAGATAATGATTTCACAAGATCTTGTAAGCATTCAAAGATTTCCAAACCTTTGCTACTTTTAAGAAACTTATTCTTATATAAGTTCGTAATCCGAGTTCTAGAATACATATGGGGACTCCGATTAGCGTACATGTGAAGTAATAAGCGCATATCATTTAAAGTTAATTGGCCCATCAAAGCATCGTTTTGTAAAACTGCATAATTATCAAAATATGTAAATCGATCATTTGTTGATTCTGATTGATAAGAAGTAAACAAATCAGATGCTAAAAAATAATGCCCGTCCTTTAAAATTATAAAATTATACTCAATTAATCTGTCTAAAGCTTGAATAAATGTATCTTTTCTAACAACCATAGTATCTTCTATTTCAGAAAGCTTTTCGCCAGCATGAATTTCACCTGTTACATCTGTAAATGAAATTAGCTTAAATAATATACGAAACGAAGTTGGTGTGATTTGTAATTTTTCGTCTATTAATTTCCTTATAAAAGAAATAGTAAATCTAGGGGTATTATTTTTTGTATTTATTAATTCTTTATATTTATCATCCGTAAATAGTTTCACAGTATTAGTAATAAATGTATTAGTCATAATTGCACATCCCTGCTGAAAAAAATCAATCTCATTTGCAAGGTTTGAGTTTTATGGAAAAGTTTCTCTTGAAAATTAACTAGTTTTATAAATTCTTATACTTTAATTGACTTTAATCTATTGCCAAAACAACAGCTTCTTTGTTAAAATAAAGTATGTATTGCATTTATAAAAAAGGCAATTTTAAAGGCATATTCTTAATTAAAAGAATATGGACTTTACACTAAACACCCAGCCTCGAAAGAGAATGTTAGATATAAGATTGTAGTTATTAAAATACTTTCTCCTTTCTCATTTTTTCTTTCTTGCACCCAAGCAGTTATTACCAGTAACCCTTGGACTTTGGTGGATTATCTAAAAATCATTGGTCTTCGGACCACAAGCACTTCACAGCGTCGGAAACTGTGGTGTGCTTTTTAATTTGTATAAAAACAAATTAAAAATTTTAAGCATTACTTAAATGTCCATAAAAATATACTCAAATAAACCCTGTTACGATCGTATACCGCTCTATTGGCAATGAGGCTACAGATATGTAGTCGGATTACATATTTGTGCTAATCTGCAAATAAGAGTGTATAGACGCAATACAGCGTTTTTTAGAAGGACACCACAATTGTACCAAATTTTATTAACACTCTGCAATAGTTTTTACATCTAAAACCATTATATTTGCTACGTACATATACTTGCTAGAATTAATAATTAATTAAATGCTAATCTAATTGTTGCAATTTCAAAGACGTATTGGTATGATTAATTTAATTAAATTACGTATTCAAATTAATGCTCAAGTATCCTCTGATACGCGTTTTTTTGAAGGACATAAAAAAGCTACCAGCAATGGTAGCTTTTTTTATTATGCTTTTAATTATCATTTGTCGTAATTAGTTTTTTAAGAGCTTCAATACTTTTGTTAGATTTCAAGCCATGTAGGTCCTCTTCTAATTGTTTAACTGTTTCAAGCCATTGCTGTAGGTCATTTTTTAGTTTCACTTGATTTTGTTTTCTATTTTCAATAGAGGCAGTGAGATTACCCTGCTCTAATGTAAGATCTTCAATATGACCTAATAAAGTAGCTTGTCTCTGTTTTATTTGTTCTAAATTCACATTATCTTTTTCTTTAGTTATTTTTACAGACTGCTCCGGTATATCTTCTCCTTCTTCGACAAAGAAAATTTTCTTGAAAAAGCGAGGTACATACTTTTTTCCTGAAGGGATAGGAACGTTTACAGTGATTTCATCAGCATGATGTAATGTTGCTTGTTGGGCTGCTTCTTGTTCCCGATCAACTAATACAGCAATAGTACGTTTATTCTCTGAAAGTTGCCTTTCTTCGGTTTTAATATGTGTATCTATATAATTTAATTCTGCCTGAAGTAGATAGATTTTATTTTTCCCTTCAACTAACTCCAGTTCTTTTCGGTTAATTTTTTCAGTGAAAGTAATATGCTCTAATAGTGTATTTTGTAGTTTTGCATATTGTTGATCTTTTAATTGCTCTCTTTTCTCTAGTTTTTCAACGAGTTGTTTAAAACCCTCTTGCACTTGCTGTTTACTTTCAGTTACCTTTTCCTCAATTAAAGCCTTTACGAAACTAGGACTTACATTTTGACGATTTGAATTGTTTGCGCGTTCAGTATCATCACTTAATGATACATAAGCAGCATCTTCACCTAAAATCGTAGAAATATCTGGTGCATTAAGTAAAAGTGACTCTGAAAGAAAGGTAATTAAAAGTAACTTGAAGAGGATTTCAATATTATGTCTATACTGGTTCCCCTTTTTGTATGGTCTTAAATAGTTAGAGTATTTAGCATCGTTTAAGATATTTAATATTTTTTGCGGATAATTAAAGCCTAACAATTGAGTAGCTGTGTTATTTGTATAGTGTTTATCTATTTCAACGTTTTCAAAAAAAGTTTGAGCATATTTCATAAATATGTCTTGTGCTTGTCGGTCTACTATATAAAGCAATAAAGGATCATCTTTATAGGTATCTAATACATACGCTTTTTTCTCGGCTACAGTAAGTTTTTGTCTACTCTCTTCCATATAGAATCCTCCTTTCATATAATTAGAAAAAAATTATAAAAGAATTAAGACTTTTAAGGTCATATTATCGTAGGAACCCCCAATTAACAAGGAGTTTGAATCGGAAATTAAGTTTTAATTAAAAAAAAATTAAAAGAAGAAGTTTTAATCACTAATTAATTAGATTAAATAAATTAATAATTAATTAAACTAATTGTAATTTGATTAAAGTGTTTAATAATTAGTTAGAAATTAATTGGATTTTTTGTTTTTCTTTAATAATTAGATTTCAATTGCGTAATTATTAAAGATATCGTTAATAATTACATCTTAATTAAAAAAAAATTAGGAGTTAATCGCTTGGATTAGCTCCTAATTCTATTAATTACTTAATTAATCAAACAGTTTATTCTTTAATTCTTCTGCAGCATTCAACGGTTTGCTATTGTTATCGTTAGAGTCTCCAAATAATTCGTTAAATGACTTGTTAGTGTTAGGGGTATTTGACGATTCGCTTTGGAAACCAGCGAATAGATTGATTTTTTCTTTTGGTTCATTTTCTAATTCTTTTAATTTTTTATGTTCTTGGACCATTTCAGTAATTCTATCTTTTGGTAAACCTAGACCAGCGAACACTGCGTAAAATGAAACTCCTGACGCCCCTCGTTGTTCGTTAGATTGATATGTTGCTATTGGTTTTTCAAGGGCAGTAGGTGAAATTTTATTTATTAAATCTTCCATTGTTTTTGTAAATTCGAATGTAAACAATCTATTAGCAGTCATAGTGTCTGTCAATACACTTACTGCAAGACGTTTTGCATCTTTTAGATCATACCCATCTGAAAGAACACCCTGTTTTATTAAATCTTCGAGTTTCTGAGCATATGATAACTGTTGAGAAGCATCGATTGAAGAAGCTTTTTCGGTAAAGCGAGCAAAATGTAATAGACCAGGAGTTTTAAGCAATTTTTCAAATTCAGAACTGTCAAAATGATATTCGCTTGTAGGTAAATAGCTTGCAGTTACAATGTTTAACTCATGTAAAGCTTCAGCGACATATTTATTAGAGAATTTTAGATACTCAGAAACAGAAGAATTTGGTCTTTCTTGACTAAATTCAGTAAATAACTTCTCGTTGTCAACAAGTAGTATTGGACCTAAACTTTCCATTACGCTACCTATTTTTTGTAAACGTTGTAAAGCGTTATCGAGAACTGTTTTACCTTCTTTTAGTCGTGGTAAAGTTAGAATCATTCCGAATCGTCCACTATAGCCTGTATCTAGTAAAGTGCCAATTGCTTGAATAACTGCTCCAGTACCTGTTCCTCCACCTAAACCAGCTACTAACCAAACATAATCAACATCTTGAAATTGTGTTTTAACAGCATTTGAGATTTCAGCAAATTTTTCTTTATATAGTTCTTCACCTATGGAAATATCTCTACCTGCACCCTTCCCGTTACCGATTAACAATTTTTTTGTATTTACATTAACAGGTTGAACTTTAGTTAAATCAATCTCATTTGAATTAATTAGTAAGGCTGTATATGGATGATGATTATTTTTAATATTCGTTTTAATATCCGCGCATGTAGCAGCTATAGATGTTCCGCCCATTCCTAGACCGAAAAAGCCAAATTTCATGCTCAATTTTTTGCCGTCTTGGATAATTGTTGGTACATTTTCTTTTCCTAATTTTGTGTCGATCATTATATTACCTCCATGAAATAAATTTGGTTGAACTATTTAGCTGTAGCTATATATTCCAATAACCTTTTTCCTAAAGATGTTATTGAGTACATACGTATTCTCCCTAATTTCTCTACGTCAACTAATCCAGCACCCTCTAGTCTCGCTGTGTGAATATCTAATAAATGACGAGATGGGATAAGCGGCTCGTTGTTTGAAATGCCTTTTTCGTTATTTCTGTTTAAAAAAGACTCATTAGCCATATCTTTTAAAAGTTCTTTATTAATTGGCTTACCTTCTTGTTGTAGTATAAAAAGGAACCATTTACTTTCATTACTCAAATGTTCAGAAAGAATATCTAAAAATTCGTTTTCTTGCAATTAATTTCACCACCAATCTAAAAATTAATGAGTATATTATCTATTGCGGTAATAACTAGCGCAATAATGCATATTTTATTGCGTGAGTTATTACCGCAATTTATTAATCACATTTTTATTTTAATCCATAAATCCTGTTATATCAAGTTATATTATTGATTAAATAATAGCGGTTATTATTGCGTCAATAATTGAAATAATTAATGAAATAGTAATTGCATCAATTCTTTTTATTTTTGGATTAAACTCTTTAAATTGATTTATCTAATTCAACTTGTAAATTAATTAATTACAATTTAAAAACACTTAAATTAATTAGCAAGTTCTTAATTGTAATTTAATTTTCAATTAGTTTTTAATTTTCATTTGAAAATTAATTGAATTAAGTACACATATAGATTAGTAGATATTTACAGAGGGATTTTTAAAACTAGGGGAAGGAACAATGAGTAAATGAATTAGAAATAGGGATGAATGAATTATTAATTGAAAATAAATTGATCCATTAAGGGGTAAATTTAGAGAACCTCATAATATTAAATTGGTATTCTCATTTTAGAAAATGCTGTCATTAGTCATATTGCCTTTGCTTTTGATGATAATGAAGCCCATGTTATCAATTTGACATAGAAGAGCATAAGAACACTGGATTATTTGTAAGAATAATGACAATAAAAGTGATTGTAAATTATGGGGCTTTGGTGAACCAGAGGTACTTATTTCAGAGTGAATGAACTAACATCCACTCTTTTATATCGAAACAGCATACTTGATGAAATGGTAAGTATCCGTCCCATCATTTTGACCACAAGAAGAATGGTTTCTTTTTAGGGATGAAACAAAAGGGGTGTTCAATATATTTAATCAAAAACTATAATTGTTCATTTAGACAGTCATTCGGTGGTTTTGCTTCAAATGACTGAGTCATTCGGTAAGAGTCACTCTGCGGGACTCTCTTAAAACCTGTCGGAGACAGGGCTCCCAGTCGCTCCAAGAGCGAAAGTAAGTAGCAAACTGAAAGGTGTTCATAGGGGTGAGTAAATTAGCTAAGATAAATAAGTCGATTTTTACATTCAAAGCTGAAATACATGAATTCTAAACTTGTGATACCAATTTAAACATGCTAGAATTTTTTATGTAATTTAATAGTTTGAGAACAACTCGAACACAAACGTAACTCTATGGAGATATATCCATCAGAGTTAGTTATGTGTTCGAGTTTTTTCATTTTAGGGAGGTGGAAATATGAGAGAAAAGGCGGTGTATAGTTTACCGAAGAATACTCGATATAGTAGTACGTTACTCTATACACATGATTTCATTTTGTTAGAACAATTATCTATACATCGGCTAATGCGAGCAAGGGACGTAATTAAATTATTGGAGTGTGCACGAGAAATTGAAGGTATACCTGCACCTACTAAAAATGCTATTAGTAAAAGATTAAGACGTTTAGTTGCTGCTGGTGTATTAGTTTTAGAGCAAGACGATGAAATGAATTTGCAAGGCATGAGATTTAACAGTTATTTCTACCGCTTGGGATTAAGGGGGTTTAGGGTTTTAAAAGAGTATACGAAGGATGATGAACTGAATGCAGAGTTGGCATATGCTTCAACGCAAAAGTTATCGATTCCAAAATTGCATAATCAGGCCGCTTCTACATTAGCAAATGAAATTTATATGCATTTTCTTCAGTTGGAGCATGAAGGGAAAGTATCGAAGGTTCCTTTAGTTTTACGTGGTGGTATGCACGATGCATTTAAAGATAATCGAAAAGAGTCTTATCGAGTACCAGTACAGCCCGATTATGTAATTGATTATAAAAATACAATTATTGCAATTGAGATGGATACAGGTAATCAAAGAGGAACAACAAATGCTGAAAAAGTTAAGCAATATAATAAATGGTTAAATCAACATCCTTTGGCTAATAATAAAAGGCTTTTAATAATATTCGCTGTAATGGATGAAAGTGTTGCTCCCTTACTTGTAAAAGATAGGACTAGACGAGTAGTTACTTTACGTGAGCGTACTGGACTACAGCACGTAGAATGGATGAATGATTTGAGAATTAGTGTGTATTGTGCGCTTTCTATTTTTACAAAAGAACTTATCGGAAATTGGATTCAGGGGATTAGAATGTCTAATCAATCAGAAAGAGGTTTTTTTATCTCTCAATGGTTTGGTTTTTTAGTTGGGTGTGTAAAGCCAGGAACTATCATATTGGAGACAGTTAAAAAAACTGCATATAAACCATTCAGCCAAAAGTGGGATATTCAATGGGAAGCAGATGAATATATGTATCTGAAGGAGAGCGATAAGAAGGCAAGACATTTCCTTGTCCTTTATGTAGACTCGGGTTCATCCGTTGAATACAAACGAATCATGGCCAATATAGAACGTGTGAGGACCATAAATGAATCTGATATGACAAACCTTACTGCAAACTTACTTTTGGTGTATTCAAGTGAAACTGAAAGAGAATTCGATTGTATAGGCTCTTTAAAACAGGTAGATGTACCAATATACTCAACGAGCTCAGAATTGTTTCATGAAATGTATCAAAGAGGGGAGCAAGTGGAGAAAATACAAGATTTACCGCTTCATATATTAAGCCGCCATGGATAAAATTATATTTTTTAGAAAGGAGGGATACTTTGGAAGAAAAAATAGAACATGAGCAAGAAGCTAAATATGAACAAGGTGAAAGGATATCGTCACTTAAAAAGAAATGGTTAAAGCGATTTCCTATGATTCTAGTTCTTGTAATATATACAGTAACAACCTATTTCTTTTTATGGAGTTGGTTGAGGGTTGGTTCAATGACACTGACTCAATACTGGGGAAAAGAAACTTTCCTTCTTCCATCATTAGTTGGTCGTACACTTGGTATTCATCTAGGATGGATACCATTTGTCACAACACTTAGTATATTCGGGTGGCTACTTAGTACGCGTGTTCCTAAATTAAAAGGTAAATTATCAAGAGTTGTCTTATTTGGAATCCTTTTTTTAACGAACGTTGGAATGGTAATTGGATATGGTATGACCAAAGTACAAAACTATATATTACCTTTCTTCTATCTCCGTATTTCTCGTGTTATCGATACAAATGATGCAGTAAATAAAGTACTATTCGACCAGACAAGTGGCTTTTTCTTAATGCTTATGATGATGCCAATTATAGTAATTCTTTTCATAGGAATGTTTGTGTTAACAAAATATAGACAACATGATGAAGCCTTAAAAGACGCATTCTTTAAGTTTGAATGGAAAGGGGAACGTTTACGTCACTTTGAAAAGCTGAGTGAAATAGAAGATACTATTGTACCGCTTCCTGATATTGAATTAGGTTTAGGAGTGGATACGGGTGAGATGGTTACTATTCCAGCAATGGATAGAACTTTAAATACAAATATCACTGGTAGTATAGGTACTGGTAAAAGTGCTGCTTTGGGTTTACCAATAGTTAATCAAGATTTACATCATTTCACCCGCTTTATAAATGATTATCATAAAGTGAGTAAATTGAGTAACTTCAAATCAGAAGAAATACTGGGTAGATACTTAAATGGCTTATCGATAATAGAACCTTCTAATGATTTATGTAAAAAAGTATACAAATTAGCTAAAGCTCATGGTATGCCTGATGAAGCTATTACCTATATAGATCCAACTAATCCTAAAACACCATCTATAAATGTAATGCAGGGGCCAACAGATAAGGTAGCTGAGGTATTTACACAGGTTATTCAAGGCTTATCGGATAATGGTGGAGGGGGCAACTTTTTCTTTGAACAATCGCAACGAAACCATTTAAAACATCATATCTATCTACTAAAAATGCATGACCCTGAAAAAGACGTAACATTTGATATGCTGTTAGATATGTATAGTGATGCACAAGTAGTACGGAAAATGCATTTGAAATTAAAAAATCGTTTTCCTGATGGTTATGAGAAGATAGATGTAATTGAACGTAGGGATGAATACAACTATTGGCAGATATTACGAAACATCGATAAATGGTTTGATAAAGTAATCATTCCATTAAAAGAACGTGTCGGGAATAATCTTGTAGCTGTAACCGATGATAATGGGGACGTTGTTTATACCGATGCCGATGAGGACAAAGTACAAGGTCTTAGGAATATCCTAAATGATATAGGTGCCAATCCATTAATTCGTCGCGTTTTATTTGGTCCGTCAAAATTCAATTTTGATGAACATATGGGAACAGGGGGAGGAATATTACTTGTAAATACAGCTAAAGGCCAATTAGAAGCACTAGGCAGTGTTTTAGGTAAAATTATATTAATGACTTTGCAAAATGCAACCTTCCGAAGAGAACCCGAAATTTCTGCATTTCATCATATCCTTATAGATGAGGCACCAGAATATTATTACAGTTCATTTGCATCCTTCCCTGCGCAGTCGAGGAAATATAAAGTAATTATCTCTACATTACAACAAACCCTAACTCAATTAAGAGGGGCGTATGGCGAAGATTATATGAATACGGTAGTAGCTGCCATGCGTAATCGTATGGTGTATGCAGATGTATCTAACTTTGACGCTAAATATTTTTCAGAAATGTTTGGTGAAAAAGATGTTTACAAAGAATCAGAATCTGAACAATCTGTATCACCATTACAAGAAAATCCTGTTTCTAGAAGCGGCTCTACTTATTCAAAAGTGAAAGAGGCAGCTATGAGTGCAAGCGATATCTTATATCAAGATGCATTTGAATGTGCAGTGAAGATTGTTGTAAACAATAAAACTATGCCTGTACAAAAAATTAAAGCCAATTTTGTAGCTAAAGAAGAATTTGAAACGGCAATTATTCAAGTAAATTCGAATGCAGCTAAGAAATGGTTAAAATTACGTGGAGAATCAACAATAAAAGTCGACGAGTTTGGAATTGTCTTTTCAGCAGATGAGGAAGAAGATACACCGCTTCGAATAACAGAAGAACAAACAGATGCAACTGGGACAGAGAATGAATTAGTACTATCTTTATTGAATGAAGAGGACGCTGCTGAAGTAGAGCGTGCTTTACAATCACCTAAGCCTACTAGACCAACAAAAAACTCAGTACAGTATCAGGAGCCTCAACAAACAGTAATTGTTCCGCAAGTAAAAGTGAATAGTAAGAAATCTACTAATGAACCTAAGATTAATGAGGAACTGGATAATCAAGAACGTATGATATCGCAGAGTAATACTGCAATGGATACAGCAAGTCCTAAATTTATTTCAAACCAGATTGACAATAAAAAGGATAAAGAAATAATATCCTCACCTTCAGAAGAAAATACACTTGAAACAATAGAAATTGTTGATATTAAAGTGAAAACTAATGAAGTTACCACTCAATCAATTGAGACAATTAAATCACAATCAAGTCATCCAGTCCTTGAAACGGTGGAAATAGGGATTCCTAGAAGACGAAATAACTCTGAAGTGCAGAATGTTGAAACAAACAATAATATACCTTCATACCAAGAGGATCTTGTCGATGAAAGGACGGAGAATTTCTTAAATTCCCTAGCGAAAACAGCTAACAATACTGAAGAAAAGTAATGAGTGGCAAATTAATACTTGATTTCTAGATTTTCTATAAAGTATGATGAAGGTAATCCAATTTATCTTTGGTATATCTCTGAAAGTTAAATTAAGTGAAGACTCCTAATCATTAAACCTATGACTTGATACAAATAAATACGTTAGGGAACACCCCTTTCAATGAAAACGCACGTATTATACGTGTAGTTTGAATTGGGGGTGTTCTTTTTTGTTTTTCGGATTAATTAGGGGTCTTAAAACTATTATGAAAGAGGTTTTATAGATGACAACTGAAAATGAAAAAATTCTACAAATGCAAAGTGAGACACTTGAACAAGCACCACCTGAAGAAAAGGAATTAGAACTTATTCAATCATGGAGTAGTAAGGAACAACTAGATGAGTTGGCTCGAATTGAGCGCTATAAGCAAAGAGTAAAAGGAATTGTTCGTAGCATTAAAGTAAGTGAAACACGCCAAGAAGTTGATGGTAAATACGCACCGGTCAAAAAAGAAATTCTTATTATTGCTTTACCTAACGGGGTAACAGGTTATTGTCCTGTAGAGCAATTTTCTATTCGTGAGTATAGAGGTTATAGCCGATTTGTAGGTCAAGCAATAGAATTTAATATTGAAAAGATTGAATTGAATAGTCGAATATTAGTCCTGAACGGTAAAACCGCACAAGAAGCAATGATTGAAGAATTATGGAATCAATTAGAAATGCTTCAAGAAACAAATAGCTTACGGTCACAGAAGTTTAAAGCTATTGTGAATGGTGTAAATGAAGATACGCATACTGTCCACGTGCGAGTGCACGGCAAAGATTGTTTTATCACTTCTGCTGAATGGTCTTGGAACCGACGTGACGCATTAAACATTGTGGCAGGAGAAGAAATAGAGGTAATTGTACGCCGCTTCGACCGTGAAGGTGGACTTGTTGAGGTTTCACGTAAATTAACTTTACCAGACCCATATGTATTTCTAGAAAAATTAGAACCAGGCCAGTTAGTCGCTGGAGTAGTAGCAGATGTTGATCCAATTAAGGGTATATTTGTTGAGTTAGAAAGTGGTCTAGATGTAAAAGCTAGCCGACTTAAGGAACTAGAGGAACCAGTTGTAGGAGAACTTGTTAGATGCCGTATCATGAGTCCGATTACAAGACGAAACCATGGTAGGGTACAAGGGCGCGTTGTGATTATCGGATATCCACAAGGTAAACGCACACGTAGAGATTTAGGCGGCTTTTTATTTAACTAATGACAAATAATGAATCACCAGTTATCCAAATGAAAACGTTCCCTCGTGAAGATGGTTCACTTTCTTTATGGGACCATCCAAGCTTTAGTTCTTACAAAACAACACCCAAAACAACACATCGTCCTACTACGACATTAATGGATAGCATATCTCATACTTCAAGATGGAATCAAAATGTATATCAAGCTAGGCTCACTATATTAAAAGTTATAGGAGATGCAGTATGCTCTAATGAAAACCAGTTGAGAAGATACATGGCATTAGCGGGCCTATCCGCTTCTCAGACTAGTGAACATATTCGATATTTAAGAGATCGAGGGTTTGTTGATAGACATAAATGTTATATAGCTGATTATTTAGATGAAAGTGGTAGTCCTATTTCATTAAAAAATCCTGCGCCCATAACTTTGGGAATTGGGGGTTGGTATTTAATGAATCACTTTTATAGTGGTAATTTCTTTGCTAAACCCGACATGTGGTTTCAGCAAAGTGGGAGTACTGCAATCCAGCGTTATGTAGCATTAAATGAAATACGTTGTGCAGGAGTGGAAGCAAAGCTAATAACCAATTGGCGATGGTATCCTGTTGTAGGATCCAGTCCACATGAGAAAAAGCCATTTGCATTAATGCAGCTAGGCAATTTAACTGAAGAGTTTGATGACCGTTCATACATGCTAATTGAAAGGGCTCAAATGAGCCAAAGGTTTATCGACTTCTTACGCACAAGATTAGAGGAATATCGAAGAATCTTCACTGAATTTGGTTATTTAAAGGTAGCTGGCGTAGACAAAGAAGCACATGTCCGCGTCATTTTATCAGTCTCGAGTTACCAAGTGGCGAAGGTATTGCATGAAAGTTTCGGATTACACAAATATCCATTTGATGTATGGGTTTTGGTAGATGAATGGTTCGATAATGACGAAGAACCTGGTGCAATCACTTCAGCATTCGCAAGGCCAAGTGCTGATTTCAGTAAGCTACAACGAATACGCTTGAGTGTTTAATCTTTAAGAAGTATTGACATAAGAAATGGTTATATGTTACATTTTAATCATCATCTGAGCCTCAAAGGTTTAACTTGAAATACAAATTAATTACTTATGTAGTAGTGAGTATTTAATTTGCAAGTAAGCTATGAGAGCTAGGCGGCTTAGGTCGCCTTTTAAATTAAATATGCAGAATGGGAACACCCCAATCTTTTGATAACGACTGTAATTAACAGACGTTTCTTAAAGATTGGGGTGTTTTTTGTTTTCTTAGTAACTAACTACCTGCAAAGGAGGCTAATTATGTCTAAAGCAGAGAGTAAATCAGTATTACTAGCAATTGCTGAAGGCAATATATCGAATTCGTTACGTAACTATTTAGGAAGTATCGGATTTGATGTATTAAAAGACGAAGTACTGCATCGTAAGTATTTAAATGAAAGTGTTGAACTTAAAGCACCTGATATTGTAGTCATTCATGATCATTACTTACCATCTGATTTTGACATTACAGATACTAAAGCGAGAGACCAAGAAATGCTCCAGCTTATTGAAGAATGGCGACTACGTTATGACCAATCAGTAAGGGTTGTTTATTTGTGTGTACGTGATAGGACAGACACATTTCTCAGTGATCTAGTTGCAAGAAATGTACTGGATATTTTTCATGAACAAACAATCCAACTCACTACATTCAACCAATTACTCGAGCCGCCCCGCTTCTCTAACGCAAAAAGGTTTGGCACTGGCAACTTACAAATTGAAGCCATGTTACAAGATGAAATGAACGAGCAAGTAATGATTGAAGAGGAAGCGGCTAATAATGAGCGGTTAACAGATAAAGGCTCAAGAGAAGTTCAAGGGAAAGATGGCGCCATTAGCAAAAAGAAGTCTGAGCCTAGCTTGAATAATACAACAGTTATAGAGCGGGCACAGCAAGCAACAGATTCGGTAAAACAAATGGTTAGTACCATAAAAGAAAAGCTCCCAAAAAGGGTTGAGAACGAATCCGAGAATGATGAATTTAAAGATGTCCTAGATTTACTACCTTTAAACATTACAGAATTACCTGAGCAAAGGGTTACTGTAATTGGAACTGTTTTGATAGCAGTTGCGAATGTAGCAGCACATTTGGGCTCTACCCACACATCTCTAACTATCGCAAAGTATCTAGCTAAGCTTGGTCACACTGTTGCTGTAGTTGAACTAAATTATTCTGAGGATTTTGATCGCATTCACGCTGAATATGAAGGTGAAAAACAGTACATAAAAAAGGATGACTCATTTGATATAGACGGTATTACGCATTACAAATACCGCGAGGACTTGAATTTGAACGTTCTATATTCTGCATATGAGTATGTCGTACTGGATTACGGAGATTTAGAGGATGCAGCAGCATTTACGGAAGAAATAAAGCGTGCCCATATACGGTGTATTGTCTGCTCGGCGGATGAGTGGAAGATTAATTGGATACACAATTTTATGACCTTTAATCAACTAGATATAACGGATTGCGTCCTTGTTGTACCCAATTGTGGAAATGAAAAATTAGACGATTTAAGGGGCCGCCTAGATTATAGGGATATTTACGCTATGCCTACTTTGGATTATCCATACGAAATAACAAAGGAAGCGGAATCCACCGTTAAAGACGTTCTTGGTGATTTTATAAAAAATTCATCTTCATCTGTTTTTTCTAAAAAGGCATTAATTACAACGGGTTTACTAAGTACCGGTATTACATCTTTGGTGTTCACCATAATTAAATATTTATCTTAAGTCCATAAGGGCTACATAGTGTAAGGAGGCTCAGTAGAGAATGGCTATACGATTACGTACAAAAAAATTGATTTATTCGGGGTTGGCTGGGGCTGGAATTATGCTCTTATTAACTTCGGGAGGCGGTTATCTAGCCTATAGCAAGGTACAAGAGCGGGAAATCGCATTGAAGCAAGAATACAAGGGTAAGATGGATGCTTTACAGTTAGTAGCTGATCAAAGTGAAAATGCATTAGCACTTAATAGAAATGTAGCTAAAGGCGAACAAATTACAGAGTCAATGCTAACAGAAGTTTACGTGCCAGAAGGTGCAGCAGCAAGTGACCGCTTCTTATCTAACACCTGGGAAGCAGGGGATGTTCCTTATTATGCAAAGACAGACCTTACTGAAGGTATGATTTTAACTGATTCAATCGTATATGCGGATGAAATGATTACAAACGATATTCGTGAAGGTGAATATGCATTTATCGAATTGCCAAGCAAACTCGAAGTTGGGAAGTACATAGATATTCGTATCCAATTCCCTACCGGTGATGACTTTGTACTTTTTTCTAAAAAGAAAGTAAAAGATGCACTTGGCGTTACGGTTTGGTTCGACATTGACGAAGGGGAAATCATGACAATGAGTTCTGCAATTGTTGATGCTTACGAAAATGGTGCAAAAATCTACGCAATGTCTTATGTTGATGAACACATGCAAGAGAAAGCAGAAATGAACTACCCAGTTAAATTGAATGTAAAAGAATTAATCGAAAAGGACCCTAACATTGTCAATATCGCCAAGTTAAATCTTGAAATGCAAAATCGAGCTCGTGTTGAAGAAAATTTAAAAGTAATGGATGAAACCACTAAGGAAAAAATCAAATCAGGTGAGGCTGCTACTAAAAACGCAGTGAGTCAAGATCAAGAAAAACGTTCAGCTGAAGAACGCATTAATGCAATAAATGAACAAGCACAGCAGGAACAACTTGAACTTGTCGGTGGTAGTGAAGGAGGTAGTAACTAGTGAAAATCGTTACTCTCATTGGAACAAAGGACAAAGCAGATTTTGCATTTTACCTTGCAAATACAATGCACACAATGAAAAAGAAAGTATTAATTGTTGATGCAACTACTGCAGATAACTATTTAAATGGATACTTTCAATCTAATGGTTTAAATCAACTCGAATCAGAAGAGGTTGTTCATACATTAAAAAGTATTGATGTTGTGTGCGGCGCTACCGATTGGGTAGATGTTGAGAGAAACCTTCGTATGACTAATACAACAACGACTAATTATGACTGTATAGTTATCGATATTGACTCAGTATCAAGTTTTTTAAAAGAATGGCCAGAATCGGATCTCACACTCTATGTCAGTGATAATGAACGATTTAACTTAACGGGTGATGTTTCTTTGCTTCATCGTTACTTCGATGAGAATGAAACGAGTACAATTCGCCGTGTACATTTTGAATCGGTCTATAAAATCCCTGCTGATTATATAGAAACACTAATGAAGAATAGACCAACCTTTGATGAAAATTCCTTTGTGTTTGATTATGACGATGCTGAGCTGCAATTAAGAATGATGATGCAACATGAGCATGTCATTCCTTATAACAAATTAAATAAAACATATAAACGTGTTTTACATGAACTATCTTGTGAGTTGTTTGAAGATATGACCATACGTGATGTAGAGAAACAAACAAAAAAGCACTTTTTTAGTTTCCGTCGTAAGGGCTCAGAAAATAAAGCATCCCAGCAGCACACGATAGGAGGTTAAAAGATGGGAAAGACGATTGTTACTTGGTCACCAGTTCAAGGGCAAGGTTGCACTTCCAATACAGCTGCATTGGCTGCGGTATTTGCTTTGAATTATCAGGTACAGACACTTATAACGCATACTCAATTCTCTGAATCAATCCTTGAAGAAATATTCAATAAGGCTCACAAAATGGTGGGATTTGATAGTGGACTAAAGGCTTTGGAACGTTTAGCAAAAAGTAATTTAATAAAGCCTGATGCAGTAATTGATTATACCGAAACAATCTACAATAATAGATTGGATATTCTTGGTGGGAGTCAAACATACCAGGGAGACACTGCAATTCTCCAATCATTACTGCATGTGACAAGAGATGCATACGACCTAGTCTGGATTGATACAGCAACTGGTACGCCGGATGAACTGACAGAAAGTGTTCTTAAGGCAGCTGATGTTGTATTAGTGACATTGCCACAAAATAAATTTATTCTTGACCGCTTCTTTATACAGAAAAAAGATTATCCTACTTTCTTAGACGGAAAAAATGTGGTTTATCTAATTGGAACATATGATTCAGAAGCGGCATTGAATGTTAGGAAAATAAAAGGAACATACAATTTGAAGAAAATAATGTCTGTTCCATATTCTCATTTATTTAAAAATGCCTACAACACGAACAGTGTAACGGAATTTTTTCACCGTAATAAATTAGTGCGTAAAAATCATCCAGTTCATGAATTTTACGAATCACTAAAAACTATTAATCATTTTTTAGCTAAACAGGTGGACCTTGTACGCAAGGGAGATGATGAGGAAGAATGAGTCATTTAACAAACGGGATTATTATGGTGTCAATCATTGTTGGAACACTAACGCTACTATTTATCTTCATTATGAAAAAGAATGCAAAAGTAGCAGGATATGATAATAAAAATGACAGAGCACTTTACCATTATGGAGCAATTCAATCGTTTATTAAGAAACGAATGAATGAACTTACAACAAGTAACCTTTTAGCTGAAAACTTATCAGAAGAAGAGTATAAGCGTCGTACACGTCGAAGACAGGAATTAAAGGATGCTCTAAAAAATTGTAATACTGGTGACCTACAATCAAAACTTTATGTACGTGAATACATTTATGATTTATTAGCATCTGAATATGGTTATACAGCAGAGTCAATAAATTGGACTATACCATTTGACAATCCACGTCAAATGTCTTCAAGAGAAAAGTTTGAGACATTATTATATGTATTTTCAAGTAAATACGGTAATAAAGCACTTGGGTGGATGATAGACACTTATGAACTTGCTAAACCGAAAGAAGACGGTGGTTATCACATTTCTACAGAAGAAATTGAAATGATTTATAAAAAACATATTAAGTCAGGAAAACTTAAATTTGAAGACAAGCTCCATGTAATATCGCAAATTATCTATAGCCAATATAAAGGATTTGGAATTATTGATGAAATTCGAGATATGTCAATTGATGGGGTATCAGGTGGAGTGTCGGGCTTACCAAAGAGAATGACGACAGCTTATGAGTCGGATCGTGAGCTGCTAAGCGAGTCTACAAAAAGATTATCAGGTATGGAAAGTGCTTGGATTATGTATAAAGGGAAAAGCATTCACTTGCGCTTTTTATCATTCGAACATGAATCTGAGATACGAAGAGTAGTAACAAATGTATATAAATATGGATATCCTGGTCAATTGTCGGAATCAAGACCAGCAATTATAAATGAAATGCATGATGGTTCTAGGGTCACTGTAATGCGTCCTAAATTATCAGAGTCGTGGGCATTCTTTATTCGTAAGAAGTATGATGCAATCGTGCTCACATTACATGATTTAATAACACAACCAAATAAGGACTTACCAATTAAAACTTTAGAATTTTTAATGAAGGGCAATAGAACATCCGCTATTACAGGTGCTCAGGGTAGTGGTAAAACCACTTTACTCATGGCTATGGTCGGACATATTCATGCTGCATTAAACCTGCGTATCCAAGAAACTAGTTTTGAACTTAATATGCGATCTCTTTTGCCTAATAGAAACATCCTCTCCTTTGAAGAAACCGATTCGATGAGTGGACAAGATGGATTAGATTTACAAAAGAAAACAGATGGACATGTGACAATTTTGGGTGAGGTAGCAACAGACCCAGTAGCGGCGTGGATGATTCAATCAGCGCAAGTCGCATCATTATTTACCATATTTACACACCATGCAAAAACGTTTCCACTTCTAGTAGAAGCTTTACGTAACTCGTTATTAAAAGTCGGAATATTTAATAACGAGAAAATTGCTGAACAACAAGTTGTCAATGTACTAGAATTTGATATTCATTTAAGTCAAGGGCACGATGGTTATCGTTTTATCGAAAGAATAACAGAGTGTATTCCTATAGAATATGACGATGAAAGTACCATTAAAGAGAAATTAAAAGTTGCTACTACAAAGGACGACAAGTTGGAGGCATTTTTGGAAGTTGGTATAACGTTTTTCCAGCAGCAAACACAGCAAAAACAGTATGTTGAAAGGACAATTTTAGAGTTTCGTGATGGTGATTATGTGGCAGTTCAACCAATTAGTAAAAAACGTCAAAAAGAAATTGAGTTGCTATTATCTCCAGAAGATCGTATTGCATTTAAAGAATTCATTCATATGTATTGGGGGAATGTTGCATGACTTTACAATCCTTTATGGCTCAACCATCCATAAAAGACGTGAGAACTTTATTTCTTGATAACTTAGCGAATCAGAATGTTTCATTTACAGGCAAGCAAGGTAGCGGTTGCACCCCGCTTCTTATCCACCAGAACCTATCTACAAGTTATTATCCAACTAAATTATTAGAGTATTTAATAAAGGGTAATCAAACAATTGTCATTTCAGGCTCGCAGGGTAGTGGGAAAACATCATTAATGATGTCATTAATCGAACAATTAGATCCAAAACTTAGGATTAGTACGCTACCGGAAAATTCGGTGTATATACAAAAACTATATCCTACACGAAATGTAGTACCTTTTCAGGGAACTTATAGTTCGTCCACTTTGGAAAATTTAGATGTAAAGTATAAATCTGACTATCCTGTCTCAATTTTTGATGAGATAGCAAATCAAGAGTCGACTTTTTTAAATCATTATTTTAATTCACTGTTTAGTATTTTCACGCATTACGGTAAAGAACTTTCAGATATCGTTGGATCATTAAGAAATTCCTTTATACAGAAAGGTCTTTGTGACAATGAAAAGAATGCAGAGCAGCTAATTGTTAATCTATTAGATTTTAATATTCATATTGTCCGTAATGAGGATGGTTCCAGATACATTGAACGGATTACTGAATGCGTTCCACTAGAATCTAAAGGTAATCGACTTTATGAGGCTAGAAATATTGTGGAACTACGTGAAGGGAAATATGTACCACTGAATCCTATTAGTACAAGTAGACAAGAAGTTATAATGCACGCTCTTTCCGATGAGGATAAAGTTGAATTTCGAGAATTTACCAAGTTGTACTGGGTGGATGAAAATTGAATATACAAACAATTGCGCCCTATATTTTATTAATTTCAGTCATAGGCCTTGTACTCATTGCTGTTCTTCTTTATATCAATGCGAGGAAGCGGCAAAAGGAACAAGTGATGATTGGAGGGAAGATTAGTAAGGCTGCCAAAGCAGTACAATTTAATAAGTTTGCACAAACTTCTTATAACCGCTTTATGAGAATACCTGGTTTGAAGAAAATTCTTTTAAATATTCGAAAACGTGTAGAAACCTTGTCAGTTTATGATGAATATACGCTCCGAAGAGAAGTAATGAAGATTATTTTTTCAATCATATCGCTTGTCACTTTAATCGTGGTAGGTCTTCTCTTTATACGTCCAAGTTTAATGACTGCATTTTGGATAATGCTTGGAATTGTATTTCTGAGCGGTGTACTTATTGATTATTTTGTTTATCGAGTTGAATTTAAACTCCTCATTCAATTAAAAGAATTCAATAACCGAGTACGATTTTTCTACCAACAAACAAAAATGCCGGATGAAGCTATACATGATAGCATGGCGTTTGTTGGACCTGAAATGCAAATTCAGGCGGAGCATATTTATAACATTCTGACCCATGTTGATCCTGAAAAGGAATTAACTAAATATGAAGAGGTTGCACCCTCAAGGTTTTTAAAGGTATTAGCTAAGCTTTCATTACTTGTTAAAGATCAAGGTGATGTAATTACAGAAAAGGAAAGTGCTTATTTACGTGGGCTGAGTGAAATTAATGAAGAGTTAAATGGTGAGATTATTTACAGATCTAAGTTGTCTTATCAGATGCGTAGTATGGGACCAGTTGCTCTAATCCCTGTATTTTTAGCATTACCTTTGAAAAATTGGTCCATCACTAATTTTCCAATTGTTAAAACGTTCTTTGATTCAACAATAGGTTTCTTTACAGAAATCGGTGTATATGCATTTGCACTAATTTGTTACTTGCTAATTAGAAAAATGAAGAGTGTTTCTGAGAATACGCAGGCTATGAAAATGAAGCAAGTATTTTGGGAAAGAAATTTACTTAAAAGATTACCATTCTTAAACAAAATAATGGTTGGATTATCACCAACACCTTATACGAAAGCATACTTCAAATTAAATAAGTTAATTAAAGATGCAAATTCTCCTTTAAAAATAGAATGGCTAACTTTACATCGCTGCATAATTGGCGTAACAGTGTTTCTGTTGTTAACGGTTGGTTTCATTTATGCTCACAAACGTGAAGAAGGAAGTGTTTTAAGTAACAGTATCGATCTTTCGATGTTTACAAGTCAATTAACAGAAGACGAGTTAGAGTTAGAACGCGAGTACACAGAATTCGATAAAAAAGTCATTAACCAATTAAAGGATTTGGCTGAACCTCCATCTAAAGAAAACTTCGAGGCATACATTGCAACTCAAATGGGACTAGATATAGAAGATCCAAGAGTTTCTAATTCTGTTGAACGTATTAATCAAAAATGGGAAGTTGTTAAAAATGCTTTCTTTAAATGGTGGGAGCTACTGATTGTCTTTGTAATAAGTTTGGCAGCTGCATATTTACCTGTAGCAAATCTACGTTTCCAAAGTTATTTACGTTTTAAAGACATGGATAGTGAAGTACATCAACTATTAGTTTTGATTAGTATCTTAAGAAAGTTTGATAGTATGACTGTTCCTACAATACTAAGTTGGATGGAGCGATTTGCAATAATTTTCAGAGAACCAATTTCAATTTGTTTACAAGATTTTGATAGTGGTCCAGATGAAGCACTTGATGGGTTAAATATTGCAGTAAGCTTCGAGCCTTTCCAACAAATTATTGAGCGTTTAAAGCTATGTGTTTCACGTATCTCAATTAAAGAGGCTTTTGATGATATTGATATGGAAAGACAATTCTATATTGAAAAACGTAAGGAAGACCAAAATCGTACACTTGTTTCAAGACAAGTAATAGGTACCTTTATAAGTTTAGCACCTATTGGTTTTACAGTCTTCATGTATCTAGTCATTCCTATGATGTATATGGCTGTTACAAAATCATCTGATACAATGTCTCACTTAAGTTGGTAAATAGCACTTTGAATAGTGTTATTAATTAAAGCTACAACAAGTATTTACTTGTGTGCATAAATTTTACAGCAACCCTACTCACTGTTTTATTCAACAAAAAAATTACTAATTATTTAGATTGGAGATGTTTTAATGGGTACAGTACCTTCAGCTGTCAAATGGATAGCAGGAATTTTAATTACAATTTCATTTATTACACTGGTTGTTATGGTTTATAGTCCAGTAACAGATTCAGGTAAGGCGGCATCAACTGATACGCAAGCACTTAATACAGAATTAGCAGAGCAAAAATACTTAATCTATGATAACAGTGAAGTAAGTGGTAGTCAGGTTGTCGGTGCGTTACGTAAATTTGAAAGCCAAGGAAAAGACCAAAAACTTGCTGTTTATGTGGAAACTGGTCGTAATGGAGGAGCTGGTACTTGGTACTATTCTCAATTTAACGGTGATCAAGTAGTTTCTTCTACAACAGTTTCATTAGAAAAAGCAGTAAAAACTACGGATAACAACTATATCAATCCTTCAGGTAGATTTGACGCAAGTATTGAACGAGATTCAAACGGTGTTATTCGATCTGTAAAATTCGTTCAAAAAAAATAATCGAATAAATTTTATGTAGGGAGGGAGGGGAATGCTTTAGTTAAGCTAGAGCATTCCCTGCTGTTTATGAATACTGCTACACGAAGTGCAATTTGGTACATATTTATAGTTAGTTTCTTTTTAAGTAGTGTAGCTTATACCGTGTTCCTGATAACTGATGTTAAAGAATCTTTTAGACATGTACCTACATCGGAAACTGTATATAACATGCAACTGGAGACTCCTAGTGAGGTTCTTTGGACAGGTGCTCAAGTTGTAGGAAAACTGTATAGGCTAACAGAAGGGGATTATCCAATTGTTGTAGGATCTGAGGTTTTTGAAACAGATGCAGACGTCATGAATAAACAACAATATGTTAATCTACAGGGGCTTTATAAAATGAAAACTGAATTTCGGCCTGACGGTAATATAAAAAGTGTTATTTTTACGTATCAACCATAGAAAGGATATTGAAATATGCCTAATCTTTATTCCAAACTCATTGCATCCTTTATTGCTATAGGAGTCTTGTTATTAGCTCCTACTTATCAAGTATTAAAAAAGCAAGAAGATATAGCTTATCTAAATGCTGAACAAGCAGTAACTAATTTTGTGGAAAATGTACGTATGAAAGGCTTTATCACCCCCAAAATGGTTGAGGATTTTCAAAGGCAACTTCAAGTAGGAGATGTACTTTACGATGTTGAAATGGTACATGAACATAAAATTTATACACCTGTCTATTCAAACACTTCAGATTTAAACTCTTATACTGGAGATTATGAAGTAGATTACGAGGATTATTACTGGACTCAAATAAAAGACTATTTGTATGGTGATAACGGAAAGGGAGATATCTCCTCAAGAGTTTACAAATTAGAGCAAGGTGACTATTTCAAAGTATATGTTGAAAATAAAACTAAGTTTAAATCAACGATGTTATTTGATTTCCTTACATTTAATATAGTTTCAGATAATTCGGTTGTCATCTCTATTCCAAAAGGGGGGATGGTACTTAATGAAGATTACTGATATGGTCATTCTGTACTTTGCCATCTTTGCACCCTTTTTCGTGTTTATGGAAATTGATTATGAAAAGACAAAAACATATGCAGAGTATGACCATTTTCATGAGGGAGCATTTACAATAGCCGCTCAGGACGCTATACATACGCTTAGAACGAATGTGAAGCCATCACTAGAAGCGGGTTATGATTCCTATAAAATTAACCCTGTAAATCCTCAACCGGCGTTTGATACGTTTATAAAATCTTTGGCTGTTAATTATCAAGTCGAGAATGAATATACCAAAAATCAAATGCTTCGATATGTTCCAGTATTTGCAATATTAGATTATGATGGATTACTCCTTAATGTCTATAAGTCATATAAAGACCAACGCGGTGACAATGTTGTAGAAAGAGTGTGGCTACCAAAAATACCTCTAAGCTACGCAGATAATGAAGGGAATATCATTAATTTTACCGTTGATAATGATCTCGAAGTTTATGATGTAGAACTAAAGGAGTGGTATTTTGGTAAAAGAGCTGAATTAGCCAAAGATCCTGAGATTACGATACCGCTTCTGAAAGATGAAAAAGAATTTGACCAAATCAGACGTCAAACTATCGTCGGTATAGTACAAGAAAATCTCGCTTATTACATTAATGAACATAATGTTTATACAAAGGCTTTAGATGTAACGTACAAATTTGCAATACCTTTAATTCCACAAGAAGATTGGTATAACACCGTAGATGATATCTCTATCTTCGCGTTTGTACAGGGCTATCCATATAAAGTTGATACAAAGGCTTATAACGAATACGCATTTGTTGGCACACGGTTACATTATAAAAATCCAATTTATGCAGGCGTAGTTAATAATGAACGCCGCTTCTGGTATAAATCATGTGACTATAACTATAAAGCAAGTGAAATTTATTCTACAAAAAAACAAGCTGCTGCAGCTGGATATCGAGAATTGTCTTGTTTAAATAAATAAGTATATAAGTTATAACAATTTGTATATTCATGTGGGAACACCCCGCTTTAAATACATCAATGTTTGGAATCATTATGATTTCAGCACTGATTATTTTAAGGCGGGGTTTTCCATTTGGAGATAAATAAATTTTATTTAGAGGAGAGAGGTTTATGAAAAAAAGAATAAAAGCTGGGTTATGTGCTTCAATCTTATTAATTAATTCAACAGCAACGTTACCTTTTTCTGCTTACGCTGAAGAAATTCCTTTGGAAGAACAAGAAAATGTGTTACCTCCTGAGAGTCAGGAAAAAGAAACCGGAGCGGAGGAGAAAGTACCTGTTGAAGTCGAAGAAAATGAGCAGACATCTGAATCTGAAGTGGAACTAAACGAGGAGACAAATATACAAATAAACACTATAACTACTACTGTTAATGAGTATCAATTTGCAGACAATGGCGACGGAACAGCAACAATTACTAAATACCTTGGGGATTCTCAAGACGTCATCATACCGGAGATTTTAGATGGTTTACAAGTAACTGAAATTGGTGGAGGCACCTTTGCTAACAAGCAATTAAATTCAGTTACACTACCACAAGGGTTAAAGATAATTGGCGAAGCTGCTTTTTACAGAAATAATTTAACCGAGGTGCGTCTACCAGATACTTTAGAATACGTAGGAGTAATGGGTTTTGGAGAAAATTTCATAGAGACTGTTAACATACCTGTTAGTTTGGATGAAATTGATAATTTAGCCTTCTATGATAACGAACTTACTGAAATTATAATTCCTGACTCAATAGATAAAATCGGAATGAAAGCTTTCGGATTTAATAATATTAAAAACTTTACAATTAACGGCGATGTTAAAGACCTGGGTTCTAATGGACAAGGTTGGATATTAGAAAATGAATTAAGTGGTCCTGCATTTAGAGGTACTGGAAGTACAAAAATAAATAAAGCTAATTTGATTATTAAGGGGAATGTAGAAACTATACATGGTTTTGCCTTTCAGAATGATGTTTTATCTAGTGTTCTTATTGAGGGAGATGTTGGATCAATTGGACAATTCGCCTTTTCATCACAGGGTGGTAAATGCTTAGAAAATGTAGAAATACAAGGAAGCGTGGGTGAAATAGGAGCCTTTGCTTTCCGAAATGTCAGTCATGCAGACAGTATAAAGATTTTAGGCGATGTTAAAGAAATAAGACAATACGCTTTTAAGGATACTATAGTAGATTCAATATTAATCGATGGGTCAGTATATACGATTGGTGAATCTAGTTTCGATGGCAGTGAAGGAAACATTTTAACTATAAATGGTGACGTTAATACAATAAAAGGATACGCCTTTCTTAATAATACCGTATTAAATGTAACTATAAATGGTAATGTGACAATGATAGAACAAGATGCTTTCCAAAGTGCTAATAATGAAATTTTACTTATCAACGGTTTTGTTGATACAGCTGATTTTTATTCGTTTTTAATGGTAGATGTGAAAAAAGAGTTGCAAGTTAGGGATGGTATTAAGAATATAGGTGATAACGCTTTCACTGACGCTAAAGCTCCTGTACTAGACATTTTTAAAAATGTCGAAAACATAGGATTCTCTGCTTTTAGTAGAGCTGAAACTGAAAGTGAAGTTATACTTCCAGATAGTTTAGTAGCAATGGGTGAAGAAGCTTTCCTGGAATCAAAAATAGGGCGGTTATCTATTGGGAAATCGTTAGACAAGATCTCTAAAAATGCCTTCTTACGAAGCACTGTGCCTGTAGTCACAATACCTGGTAATATCATCACCATTCAAGCAACTGCCTTTATCAATTCTAATTTAGGTGAACTTGAATTAGAAAATGGTATAAAGAATCTAGATACTGCAGCGTTTGCAGGCAATAAAATTACAAAGATAAAATTACCCGAAACTCTAGAAAAGATAGGGGAAGGAACATTTAATAATAACCAACTAGCTTGCGTTACTATACCGCAAGCTGTAACCGAAATTGGACCACAAGCATTTGACAATAACCAAGATAATTCGGAGGATTTTGTTATTTGGGGAGATAAAGGATCAGTTGCAGAAACATATGCTATTAATAATGCTTTCACATTTAAAGAGAATGTAATTTTTGTTAATGATTGTAACCCTTCAAATTGGGCTATTGAAGTGAAATACCAAGACGAACAAGGGAATGTAATCGATTCTAAAACGATTAATAAGCCTGCTAAGGGTAATCATACAGAAAATGCTAAAGTCATTCCTGGGTACACTCTAAAGGGAAATAACACTGTTTCTGTTGAGGTTACAAATGATAAGCCAAGTCATATAATTACTTTTACTTACAAAAAGGATGAAAAGCCAAATCCTCCAGAAACACTTTTAGGAACGGTAACAGTAAATTATCTTGACGCTGCAGGTAATGTTCTTGATTCAAAGATTTTAAAAGACCTTCCACTCGGAACTCACACAGAGCAAGCTAAAAACATTATCGGTTACGAAATAACGGGACCGTCACAACAGTCAGTTGAAATTACTAAAGAACTCACACAATTTACGATTACTTTTACTTACAAAAAGACAAATCAAGAACCTTCTAATCCTGTTCCTAGTCTGCCAGAAACTACACCTCCAGTAACTCAAGAGCCATCTTTACCGGAGACTCCAAGTGAAGAGGTAGAAAACCACAAAGGAAAACGAGTAATTCGTGATGAAGGTAATGGTACATTTACGACAGTACCGCATTTTTTAGATAACAATTTAAAGTTAAAAATAACTACAAAATATAACTATGGTTTGCTGATTACAGATAGAGTAGCAGTACCGTTTAAAGATATGGATGGATTATTTAGCTATCAAGAGGTTGAAGACTTATACAATTATCTCATTACAACTGGTACAACCTCTTCAACATATAGTCCATACGCTAGTATTTCGCGTGGCCAATTTAGCGCGATGATAGCACGTGCTTTAGAGTTAAGACCTACTAGTACAAATTATAAATTTACAGATGTGACATGGTATCAGAAAGATGTACAAGCCCTTTATGAAGCTGGAATTGTAACTGGATTCCCTGATGGAACGTTTGGAGAAACAAAACCACTGTCACGTCAGCAAGCAGCAGCTATGATTGTACGTATGTTAAGCTACATGGATGTTGATACAAAGGGATATGAAAATATATTATTGGCAGATATGGATAGCATAAGTGATTATGCAAAGGAACCGGTTAAATATCTTGCGTCTCATGATGTATTAATCAATGGGGAAGAAACCAACTTTAATCCATTTAACAACCTTACACGTGCACAGATGGCTAAGATTTTAATGAGAGCATTACGTTTAAGTGATTGGTATTAATTTGATTATTTTTGGTAAAAATTTTAAAAATTAAAGAAAAAATATGGGTAATACATACCCTTTTAGTAGATTATCCTAATATCAATTGTTTTTACTAGGTCTATATGGTAAATTATGAATAATTAAGTAGTAGTAAAGGTTACTAATTTAGCAACCAGCTATTACCGAAACAATAATTTGAATATATAGACGGGAACACCCCGCTTCTTTATGACTTAACGAACAAATTTTGTTATTTGTTTGGGTTAATTTAGTCATGTTGAAGCGGGGTTTTTTGTTGTTTAAAAATGGAGGAGATGCTCATTGCAAGCTGTTGTAAATCAAAATGTTGAGAAGAGTGTTCATAGGGAGATCCTCGCATTAATTACATTTCCTATGAATATGAGTGCTTTTCGTAAGGAAGCGGGTGAACTCGTAAGAATTCCAAATAAATGGATTTTACGAAATACGACTCATCCTATGGTGGCCTTAGATAACAATGTAGCTGAGTTATCAGATGGTACATTTGTAAAAGATATATACCACAATAATCCTAAATTTTATTACGGAAAAATCGAAGTTGTTGAAAATTCTGTACCCGTTTTTACACGTAATGGAACTATTTCGCGTTATCTAACAATCGGACAAGTATTAAAGGTTGTCTCAACTAACGATATTAACTCCATCTTATTTTTAGGGATTAACGAACGAGAAATTATTAATAGTAATTCGAAGGGGATAATTTTCTGCCCTTTAAGTTGACCATTAAGTAAAAAGTAGAGATAGAAAATTGAAAATTAAGATGGAGGTTTCTAATATTGAAACATGAAATTAATAAAAAGCAACAATTGATAAAAAAATCGAAGATGACTAAAAAATCAAAAGCATTAATGATTAGTGCAATTACTACTACGGCTGTTGCAAGTTTGGTTGGTGTACAAAATGCTGAAGCGAGTAATTATATGTGGAGTAAATATAATGTTGACGGAATTGAGGAAGTGCTTTGGTCTGGTAATACTATAAGTTATAGTAACTATATTGATTTTACTGAACAAATAGCCATTTATGAAAAACAGGGCTATTCAAATGTATTTGGTAGGAGTTTCAATGTTGGTTTTGAAACGGACGAATTTGGAGCGTATACAGGGAGAATTATTTATGCACATACTCTCTACGGAACTAAGTATACAAAAGGTATCCTTGTAGGAACTATTCAAGCAGGATTAAACGCTTATGAAAATAATGTTCGTAATAGTGATGGTTATTGGTATGAAAGAGGTCAAATAGTGAATGACCCTCCTTCAACTCCTACATTAACTATTCCAAATGAAGCCTTTGAACATGGTGACAAACGTTTTATTTCTTTTGGTGCAACTGATCCTAACGGTGACACCCTTACTTATACATTACGAGCATCTTATGATGAGGGAAAAACATGGAGCGATATTTATAAAGGGACGTCTAAAGTGTTTGAGTACACTGTGCCCTCAGATAAAACAAACGTACAATTTCGAGTACTTGCTTCAGACGGAATGTATACTGTAAGTTCTGCTGTAAGTGCAAAAAAAGATATACGAGAAGTAATGTATCAGTGGGGACAGTACACAGCCTTAATGGGGGTCACTGAAACAGTGATTGATACGAATACTGGATATGGACACCATGGTAATCAAAATGGAGGCCCGAGCTACGTCTGGGGTAACACAGGTTATATTGTTAATGGGACTAATTACGAAGTAACTGGTTCAACTATGGAAGCAAGTGATCTTTATCCAGTTACTCTTTATGCTGTAAGTCCCGATAAGAAAACATTATATAAAAACTATAACTACCTACCTGTGCCTTCCAGTAATCAGTTTACCTATACACAAACTCAATACCAAATGCAATCAACCGGACAATACCAAAAGGGTGGATTTATAAAATATTTAGAGGGTGGAGATAATGTCTATATAAATGGGGCTCGAAACTCAGATGGGTATTGGTATGAAAAAGGACCACGTGTATCAGATGGAGATACAACACCTCCTATCATTGAATTGACTGAACAGAGTGAATATGCACCAACTTCAACAGTGGTAGTAAAAGTGTATGATTTATCTGCAATCAAGTCAGTGAAATATGCAAAAGGTGAGCAATCTACGGGATATTTTGCTTCAAATGGCACAGCGGTAACAGGTGAGAAATTTGTAGCCACAGAAAATGGTAATTACACTGTTTATGCAGAAGATGCAAAAGGCAATAAAATAGTTCAAATAATTAACGTTACAAAAGTAAATAATGCTCCAACATTGCCAACCTTAACTGTTCCTGAAGTTCCTTTTGAACATGGTGATAAACAATTTATCCAGTTTGGCTCAACAGATGCTGATGGACAAACTATTACCTACACATTAGAAGCCTTATATGATGGCTCAAATACACCTGTTCAGTTATATCAAGGAACGGATAGAACGTTTGGATATACGGTTCCTAATGATAAAACAAAAGTTCAGTTTCGTGTAAAAGCAACGGATGGTATTGCAACAACTCAATATACAACAGGCGAACCCCAAAATATACGTGAAGTTCAATATTATTGGAATAAGTTTCAATTTAGAAATCAGAACTCTCAAAGATGGGTTAATAGGCATGAACAATACCCAATGTATAGTTTGACTGACGAGCAGTGGAAGGCGAAGATTAAAGCCATAGAAGATAATCCTAACTATCGTCTTAATTATGCTCACTTTTCTGTTGATCCAGTTGGTTATAATCTTGATTATGATGAATTAGTAACCGACACATATCAAGTTAAAACATTTATAAATACATTACAAGCTGGATATAATACGTACCCTGACCAAAAACTGCATACAGATGGCTATTGGTATGAGCGAGGACAAAGGGTGTTGTCTGAAGATGTGACTCCACCAATAATCGAACTTACAGAGCAAGCGAAATATGATACAACTTCCACTGTAGAAGTAAAAGTACATGATTTATCAGCCATCAAAGCCGTTAAATATGCGAAGGGCGAACAGACTACAGACTACTTTGCATCGAGTGGTACTTCATTAACAGACGGGCAATTTACTGTAACCGAAAATGGAAAGTATACAGTCTTTGCAGAAGATATAAAGGGGAATAAAGCTGTTGAAATCATTAATGTGACTAAAGTAAATAGTCCACCAGTTGTAAACTCCATCGAAGCAGTTGATAAGTTTAATGTTGTTGACGATACAACTGATTATAGTATTCGTGGTGTTGTGTCTGATATGGACGGTCAATCACAATCAGTTAAAGTAACCTATAACGGAAAAACAGCCCAAGCAACAGTAAATGGAAATGGATTTGAAGCTATCTTGAAAGGTAGTGAATACGAAAAGGGCTACCATCAGAGTAATATTAGTGTTGTATCTAATGATGGATTTGTTGATAGTGAATCTAAAACTTTAGAACATATCGTAATAAAAGTAGATAATGCAGCTGATTACACAAGAGATTTAAACGCTCATTCAGAAGAACCTGATAATTATTCAGCAACGCAACATGAAGCATTTTATAACGCTTATGAGTCAATTTTAAGCTATGAGGCACAACGTTCAGCAGATGCTTTACAAAATGCTAACGAAAAGTTAGCAACTTTAAAAGCTTCTACAGTGTCGGAAAGTGTGACACTGACTAATTGGCAAAATCGTTTAGATTTAATAACAGCTATTGTTGTTACTGAAGAAGCTGAAAAAAATCTTTCAAAAGAAGATTTTGAAAAGGCGAAGGAACTTGTAGAAGCTTTGATTCCATCAAGCGGCAAGGATCAATTAGAAGAGCGTATTAACGAATTACAACGCTACCATGAAGCAAATGATGCAATTGCAGCTCTAGAAGACAAAAGTGAAAGTGTTTCTTGGGATAAGATCAATGAGGCTCAAGATAAAGTAAAAGTTGTTGAAAATACTGACAATCAAAAGGAACTTCAAGACCGTTTAACACAGGTTATTAAAGATTACTTGTCAGATTTAACAACCATTACGTCTGATGATTTAGATAAATTTGGTGTATCAGATGTCGTTGTAGAAAATAGTGATCTGTATGATGAATTCAAAGATGCCTTTAAGCCTCTGGGAGAAAATACAAACGCACAAGATTTGGTGGACTTTGTAAATGCCTTAAAAGCCGCTTTAAGTGATGTTACGCCAAGTGCAGTTAACACCCTAAACAGCAAAGTACCTGATTATGCAAAAGAAGTACTTAGTCCTGTTGTCACAACAATGGATAAACTCTTAGATAAGCGTCAAACGTTTACTCTAGATGATTCAAAAGAACAATCTCTTAAAAACAGTATTCAAAATGTGAGTTATGAGATAACGAAGACTTACATGAATACGATAAATACTGCTATGAAGGAAGTTATTGAGTATAACGATACTCACGATGCTAACGAAAAATCAGAAGCGCATAATGCAACTGAAGGATTATGGCAGGGGCAATTACGAACGGATATGCAGTCGTACTTAGACAATGGTATTCCTGAAATTATCGTTGTGGGAGATGTATATGAATACATCAACAACGGTAAATTGAACGTTATTGCATCAATTCAGGATACAAATGACACAACTCACGAAGTGAAAGTTTCCTTTAATGGGGATACAAAAACAGTAACATCTACTGATGGTAAAATTAATGTCTCATTTGATTTACAAGATGGTGTTTATGAAGACCATGTAACAATCGTTGCAAAAGATAAGTTAACTGAAAAAACTCACACAATCATGAATAAACCAGTTGTTGTAGTATCTGACGTTGAAATGTACAAACGCTTTGCACAAGCTTTAGAAGCTGATAAAGGGCAATCTTTTGATGCTTTTGACCAAGCTACGCATACTGCTTTGAAAACGTTATTTGATAAAACGCTAGCTATAAAAATCAACGTATCCTCAGAACGTGAGATTAGAGAAGTAGAAAACTCAGCAACAAAACTAGGAGGTAAAAACGGCCAACTTGAAACCCTTGTTAAATCCTTAGTGCAATCCAATCGTTTAGTTTGGTTAATTAATAATTACCAAATAGCAACTGATGATGATTTTGCCTGGGCAGGAGTAGAGGGAGTAACATTTGAAAATATTGAGGGGCTAAAATCAATCATTAATGATTATGTAGCTTCATTTAACGGTTTAGAAGTAAAAACACCAACAGTTGATGATTACCATAACTGGCTAAACCTTAACGCGATTTTGGAAGAAGCAAAAAGTGCAATTGAAATTGCGGAAGGATTACACTCAAAAGAGGAATTGGTTGAGGCAATCTCAAAAGCTGAAGCGGTTCTAGAAAAGGTGCCGTCTTGGTTATCCGCTAAAACTGATTTACAAGAACGTCTTGATGCAGTAATTGCTTATTATGATGTTATTGAGAGCGTCATCACATCAGAAACATCCTATATACAAGTGGATAAAGATACGGCTCAAAGCCTAGTGGATAAATTAGTAGATGGTACACCAAAGAACAATTTGCAAACTCGTCTCGATGCTGTACAAGTAGTTATAGACGCTATTGAAGCTGTTGAAACGGTAGAAACATCACTTGAAGAGGATGACCAAGTAATAGCGCAATCTTTAGTAGATAAAATTGGACCGACAAATGCAAAAAAAGCAGAATTACAAGCACGACTAGATGCAATAGTAAAAATAAAAGAAGCTATAGCAGCAGTTGAGCAAGTGGAGTCTAATAAAACTCAACAAGATTTAGATATTGCTAAAGAACTTGTGGACGCTTTACCAAACAGCCCAATAAAAGAAGAATTACTCGATCGTTTACAGACTGTACAAGATGCTATTGATAATAAATCAAGAGAAGAACAAGCTATAGACGCGGTTAGCCACGCTGAAGATACATTACAGAAGACGGATAAAGACAAAGCACAAGAAAAAGTTGATGCGTTAGAAGAAGGCAAATTAAAAGAAGATTTACAAAATCGTTTGGATGCCCTTCAACAACATGTAGACAATTATCCTGATGCAGAAAAATTGGTGATTCATGCTGAAGGAACTAAACAGGCGATTGATGTAGATGCCGCTCAATCCTCGGTTGATGAATTACCTGATAGTAAAGCAAAAACGGATTTACAACAGCGTTTAGACGTTGTGAGCGCGTATATAAAAGCTGATCAAGCTGTTTCAAAAGCAGAAGCTAATCTTATGCAAAAACATAAGAATGATGCACAAACACTTGTGGATGATCTATCGAGTGGCGAAGATAAAGATGCGCTGCAGAAACGATTAGATGCGGTACAAATTGCTATCGATAACAAGCAAACTGATTTATTGGATAAAATTATTAACGACCTGGATAATGTCACAGCAGGAGAATTAGCCGATTACACTGGGCAAGAAGTTTTTGAGGAACTACTCCCTGAGTATATTGAAGGAATCGGTAAACTTGGTGACACGGTTACTAAAGAGCAAGTAATTAAAGTTGTAAAGGTAATCAGTTCATTAGAACTTGCTAAACGTGAAATGAAAGAAACATTTATTAATGCCTATGAAAAAGAATATATGGCATCTGATTTGCCAACTTTGAAGAACTATCCTCAGCCTGCAGCGCTTAGTTCTATTGTCGACTATCTGCATGATGAAGATGCATTAGAAAAAGTAATTTCTGAAATTGCTATTGCTCTTAACGTAACAGAAGACTTTATTCGTTCGGAAATCGAAGCCATTCTTAAGGATGTCTCTGATGATGCAACGACAGGAAAATATTTAGTCCAATATGTAGATGAAAATGGCACTTTGATTGATGAAAAATGGATAACAGAAGTTCCTTATGGTGAAGTTGTGGTAAATGGAATAGCACCAGAGGGATATGAGATCCTAAATGAAGAAATTCAGACATTCACATTGTCAGATGAAACTGCTAATCAAATCATTTCCTTTGTAGTTAAAGCCCAGGAAGTAAACAATGAAGAACCAGAGGAAAAAGAAGAATCAGAGGAATCAACTGAAGCGGACATTCCTACTGATAAAGTTGAGGAAGGACAAATAGAAGAAGATGTCATCCCTGACAAAGAGGAAGATCAAAATACGGAGACATCCGAACAGATAGAAACTAATGAAACAGAAAATACGCAACCAGGCGTAGAAATCAAAAAGTTCTCTGTTGACGACCTTAAATCTCTGAATCTAGGGCTTAACCTCCAAGCGGTAGAAGCTAGCCTTCTGGATACGTATTTGCAACATATTCAAGATTACGCAGCAGAAAAAGAAGCTACTATGTTAAACCTAAAAGAGTTAATAATGATTTTGGAGGCTATACACGCTGCATATGAGCAGGAACAAGATGCTGAAACTAAGATTTCTAAGTTAGATGATGGAGCCATTAAAACTATGCTTATGGATTTAATTAAGCCACAATCTACAATTGGTCTTAATACATCTCTTGTACGCTCTAAAATGTTAGTAGCATCTCTCAATGACGATTATATTCGTGTAACTACAACGCCATATGGTAAGTGGGGCACCGAAAATGAAAATCATGCAGAATATGTATTTAAAACTTTCTATGCTTTAGCGAGTGTGAAAGCTTATCAATCCGCTCCTTCCCAAAAGTATAAGGAAGAAGTAAAAGATTATATTGCGGTAAATCTACATGATGGATCTTATAAAGAATTGTTATTGGCTGAATTGGGATACAAAATCGATGAAATTGGAACAACAGACGATGGAAAACCAGATTTAACGGTTGTTAAACCAACACCACCAGTGGTCACACCAAAACCGCCAATTATTGACCCACCAGTGGTAGAGCCACCTGTAGTTGAACCACCTGTAGTTGTGGATCCACCAGTCAATCCGCAACCAACCCCTGAACCTCCTGTGGTAAAACCGCCGGAAACAGGTACCGTAGCAGAAACAATTGGCTATGAAAATAACAAATGGACAATTGAAAACCCAGGGAAAAAAGAAGTAATCCTGACACAAGACGGCATTACTATTAAAATTCCGTTAGAAATGACTGCAAAGAAATGGGAAGTTGAATGGTTGCCAAAAGCGAATCATCATTTCAAATTACGTATTTTAGCGGATGGCAAAGAAGTTTCAACATTTAAACAACCAATCGAAATCACTAAAGAGCAAAAGAAAGCATATGTACTACGCCATGAGGACGGTCAATATAGTGCTGTTCCATTTAAGTTTGAAAAACCAAACAACCTAAATTTTAAAATTAATCATACTGGGGAATTTTATTTCTCCACTCAACAAGTGAAATTTAGGGACATTGAAGGAGTATTTAGTCAAGACGCTATAGAGGAATTGGCTAATCGCCACATTGTCATGGGAACGTCTGATGGATACTATAGCCCTTATAGAGCACTTACAAGAGCGCAATTTAGTGCAATGCTTGTAAGATCCCTTGGACTGGAAGCAACAGGTACTCATACGTTTAAAGACGTAAAAGGGAATGATTGGTTTGCTAATGATGTACAGGCTTTATATGATGCTGGAATTATTCGTGGGGTTTCAGCTACGAAGTTTAATCCAAACGGAACATTAACACGCCAACAAGCTGCTCTGATGTTAGAAAGAACGCTCGATTATCTAAAAGTAGATAAAGGGACGTTTACACTGAATTTTAGCGATGCAGATAAAATTTCAGAAGAAGCAAAACCAGCTGTTGCAATCATGCAAGGACTAGGTATATTCAACGGTAAGCAAGGTAACAACTTTGATCCGTATTCGAACTTAACACGTGCTCAAATGGCAAAAGTGTTGCTTAATACGTTAGAAATTGCTGATGTATTTTAAATAGGTATTGGTCGCTCCTTGAGCGGCCTTTATTTATGAGTTTTAGAATTAAAAAGTCAAAAATGTATATCAAAAGTCATTTTGTTACTATATACGAAATAGGCCAAATTTTGTTATAATTTTGTTAACAAAGTTAACACTTTTTTTAGTGGAAATGATAGATTTACAGCAAAGCATCAGCTGATAAATGCATTATTTTTATTAAAACGAAGGGATTACAGTGTAATGAATGTAGAAAATGCGTTTGGAATGGTGATGGTGGAGCAGTGGCAACAAAATTAGTTAGGGTGATAATGAATTTTAATACTGCACAATATAAGGCTTGGTCAGTAAAAAGGAGACAGTAATATGAAGTTTATGAGGTTTCTAGTATTATTTTTAATTGGTCCATTCGTGCCAATTCTCTTAGTTTTATTTAAAAAGAGAAAATCCTTTAGTATAAGAACTTGGTTTTCTGATTTCTTTGTTTATTTTATGAAATTAATTCGTAATAGTGCTTTAGTATATGGAGCTATATTATTTTGCTTCATAGGAGCTTGCGTTATTATAAAACCTTTAGAATTCAAATTACTAGGAACAATAGATGTTCATTTGAAAATTTTTGTCATAGCATGGACGTTAAGTTTTATTAAGACTGATTTTTACAGTCCGACGTTTACAACAATTGAGGAAATTGAGTGAAAATCGCGAAAAATTAATCACTAGAAAATTGAATTGGAGAAAAGCATCTGTGCAGAAAGGCGGAGTTAGTTTGGCTCGGTTCTCATTAGAAGTATTAAAAAAATTTACTAAAGAAGAATTGATTTATTATTTAAAGAAAATCGAGTTTTATATTCCAACGGGAAAAACCGAATCGATAGAATATTGCATACTTAATAAACGACATGAAGATTTAACGAAAGAAATTGATAACATTTGGTCTAATATTACAAAGTCACTAGAGGAATTTAAAACGACTCAGAATATAGACAAATTGATAGAGGTGAAAAAGTTGAATAAAGAACGAGAACGTTTGG
>NZ_JBNNUU010000009.1:20448-152242 GCF_050280025.1 Lysinibacillus sp. NPDC093712 | reverse complement strand
CGACGTTGACGTGACATAGTAGCACGCTCCTTTAAGTTGGTAGTCTAAGTGTACTAGCCCTTATTTTTTATGTCCAACTTAGTGTAGCCGATTCATATTGTTATTTCCATTAGTGTTTGGCCTACAAATATTAAGGTAATGGTATCCATTAAGCCAATTATGACTCTACTTGTTAGTCTGTTTAATTCATCAATATTACCGATAATTGGGGAGTGAGTGCTTTATTAGTCAACAATTGATAATAAAAAAATTGTATAGATAGAACAAGAATCTCCTCTTACGAAAGTGTAAGAGGGGATTTAATTTTCTAATAATAGGAGCATTACTTTAAAAAGTAGTAGATCCTTTTTCTTCTTCAGCTAACAGGGTGTTTTAGTTAAAGAAAATAGTCAAATCAAAAATGATAATCTTTGAGAAATATCCTGAATTTTAGTCACTTTCCTAAGCAGCACTATTTTTAAATTAATTAAGCTATTCTAATAATTGACTAATAAAAAAGATTGAAGCATTTGCAGCTCCAATCTTAATTTACTGAAAGTTATAAAGTTGCCCGCAACAACGTATTTCTTTAAAAGGCATTTTAATGGCATTATTACGAATAGAAAAAGAGCTAAAAAGGCGTTGAGATTGCTATTAATCGGTCAATACAAGAATCACATGCTACTTTTACTTCAACACTACTACAATCCATTAAATCATTATCATTTACTCCGAGTTTTTCAAAAAAACTTGTAAAAGTATATCCCTTTTCAATTAAATGTTTTTTTTTGAACCATTCCAAGATATTTTGAGCCATAGAGGAATAATTAATCGCATTTCATCATGCTTCTTTCAATTGATTCTTTAGATATTATTCACAAAAAGAGGCACAATTTAGTCATTATTAACAAAAAAGTATACTGTTTATTCTGAATACAAAGAAATGTTATGTGAAGGAAGAAAAAAAGGGCGTATAATAAAAAATAATCCGGATATATAAGATGGGGAATTATAATAAAATTTACCTTTATTTAATTATAAAACATTAAGGGTTAGTAGATTTAATATTAGAAAGTTTTTCATTAACAGAAATCATAGAGTTAAATAATCTGTTGATTTTAATAAAGAATTCATTGAAATATTTACTCCATAGATATTTCATATATATTCAAGCAGTCATTGATAGTATTTATTAATTTTAAAAACAATCAAAGACACAGACACTTCATACGAGGAGGTGAAGTATGGAAAGAGTAAAAAAAAGAATTTTCTACTACAAAGATGAGTATGTGAAAAATGTTGAATTAGTACATTATGATATTGCTACTAATAGGAGATATAGGTTAGATATAAAATTGAAGAATGGTGACAACGAAAAAGCTGTCCATTTAATGATGATTAATCCAAGTAAAGCAAATGAGGAAATTTCCGATAACACTCTTAATCGTATTATAAAATACGTTTTTTTAAATAACGCTGATGGTGTTTTGCAGGATATAGGGAAAATTATTATTACTAATCTTTATGTCGTATGTGAGACATATCCAGAAAAAGTAGATGAATATATTTCAGTACAAAGTTTGGATTTTGTTAAAGGGATAGATACTTACGGTAAATATAATAATAATACGATAATTGAAATGGCTCACAAAGAGGCTCAATTTACAATTACTGCTTGGGGAAAAGGGTACATATTTGATTATGACAATCGGATTCAAGAAATTATTAGCTTAATGAAAAACAAGGAAATATATCAAATGGAGGATTTGACGCAAGAGGGATATCCAAGGCATCCTCGGACTTGGGCTTATTCTTGGAAATTAAAAAGATACAATATTTAGGGGGAAAGTAAGGGTATTTTTTCCTTTCCCTTATATTAATCAATCTGAGTTTCGGGATTTTAAAAGGTAAACCTTAGTTAAATATCTAAAATGATGTAGCCATCTCATTTGAGGTGGTGTTTTTTATGTGCAAAGTAAGTTATTTCACTTTGCACCTCCAAGTGAAAACGAGATGTGGGTGCTATCATTAAAATAATGTTAAACTTTGTCGGGGGAATTGAAGGATGGCTCTGGTATGAAATCAGCTTTACCATCATGTCAACGTCCGTATAGTTGGAGTGTTCCGAATAGTCATCGACCAAAGTTTGAAATTAAAAATTATGAGCCTATTAGTCAATCTTGAAGACAAAAAATGGACAGAACAAAATGTGAACGAGCATATTTCAGGGCTAGTATTAACGGGGGAAGTGGATACTGGTACATAATTAGAACATTTTTGTATAGGTGAATATAATAAATAGGACAGGAGGATATAAGATGAAACAAAAGAAATCTCTAAAATTTAAAATTTTCACTGGAATTTTTGCTCTGTTAGTACTGCTGGTTGCAGGATTTTTTATTTATGTAAGTTCATACTATAAGGCCAGTTCGTTAGCTTTGGATAGTTTGAAATCGGACGCGATCGTTCAAGTAGAGGAAAATGGAGATATTTTATTTGAACCTGTATCGAATGCTAAAAATATCGGCTTTATTTTTTATCCCGGAGCAAAGGTAGAAGCTTCCGCATATTCACCTATAGCTAAAGAGATTGCGGCAAAAGGTTATACTGTAAGTATTGCGAAAATGAACTTTAACTTAGCCATTTTTTCACCGAATAAAGCAGACAATATAATAAGTAATCATAAAGAAATTGATACTTGGGTGATCGGAGGGCATTCTTTAGGGGGCGTAATGGCAGCAGATTACGCACTTAAAAATGATAAAATAAAGGGCTTGGTACTATTAGCATCCTATCCCCAATCAAAAACAAATCTAAGTAGTCAACCAATAAAAGTCTTATCACTATGGGGGAGCAATGATAAAGTTGCAGACTTAACCAAAGTAAAAGATACAAAAAATGTTATGCCAAGTGACGCACATTTTATCGAAATAAACGGTGGCAATCATGGAGGTTTTGGCGATTATGGACATCAAAAAGGTGACGGCGAATCTTCCATAACAAATAAAGAGCAGATGATGGAAACCTCACAGTATATTGTAGAACTGTTGGATAGTTTGGATCAGCAATAATTTGAAAAAAGAACTGCACCCCAATCATTGGAAGTGCAGTTTTTCTATGGTCAAATAATTTTCAGAACAACTTAAATCGAAATGATAGATTTCATGAAATAGCTAAGTCTAGGATTTATAATAAAATTAAATTTAAGATTTACCGATAAGTCGTAGCTGTATTCAAAAAGTGCCATCCGTTTATATTCGCAAGTACGGCTGTGCGCCCCACAACAATCAAAACATATGGTACGCTAACACTAAACTGGGTATAAAGTAGAGGAGGGTTTCGTAATGCATGAGGCATTTATCCAATCGTATTTTTTGAAAAAAGATGAGACGATTGAAAAGGTAGAACAGCAAGAGCAACTATTTGTTATGACGATTGTCAAAAAGACGGCGCGTACATTTCGTAAAGCCGCACATATAAAGATAACGATGAATACAGAATTTACTTCACCTCTGCCAAAAAAATTAGCATCTTATAAATTCACAACAAATGCGAAACGAACGTTACACGAAACGAATGACACGATTCAGCAGTGGTTACAACAGGGCTGGATTGTGCGCGAAATTCGTTATCACATAGACGGCATTAGCGTTAAAGAAGACAATTATCGCATTGGCCCGGCTTACATAGAAGCGCAACAACAATCTGAGCAGCAACAGCTCATAAAACAACAGCAACAGATGCAGGCGTTACAACAAAAAGCCGAGAAATTAACGTTACCGGAGTTATTCCAACATGCGATTAAATGGAACGTGCTACCTGAACAGTGGACGATAAAAAAGCGCATGAAATATATTGAGTTTTGTTTAGCGTTTTATGCGTTATCCTTGCATAAGGAACTATTTGATTTTAAGGAAATCGGCGCGACTTTGCACGATACAATTGGAGGTTCAAAGGTATTTGATCAAGAGCGCAAGGCTTTTTTAGCGCAACTGGAGCAAAGTGGTATTGACCCGACACTTTACGGGCTTGTGAGCATCGGAAAAATTGTGCCAATTTATTTTACTGGTAATATGCAAAATAGCCTTGCCACGTATGCGATTGGCGCGGTGCATGCGACAACGGATAATGCGGTCTTAACATCAACTTTTACAACGACAAATACAACATTATGGCTTGTTGAAAACCGTGCTATTTTAACGCGTATGGCTATAGAGACGGAGTTTTTACGGCAAACGAATTCTTGCATCGTTTGTTTAGACGGACAAATTCGTTCTGCACATAAACAATTTATAGAGCAATTACTGCATTCGGCTATTAAACAAACGATTATTTGGACAGATACTGATAGCTCGGGTATTACGATTGCCAAATATGCCGCAGCCTTAGTTCAGGGAACGGTGAAAATTGTTGGGCGTGATTATGAACTGTATCATTCAATTGAAAGCTATGTAGCCCATGTGCAGGAAGCACATGAACAGGAACAGCAGTTAGGAGGGGTTGAACAGTGGATCAAATGGATGTAAAAGAACCTATTTCAATTTTTACAAGCGATTATCAAACCGCAGAGTTTATGAAATCAATGCGTGATTTAGCATCATTAGCAGGTGTATTAAAGGAATTAAGTACCGAAAAAATGTACGATTCCCCAATTGAAACTATTCGTTTTTTAAATGTCATTCAGTTAATTAATGAAGCATCTCTCGGCATTAAAGATGCCATCGATAATGAGGAAGTCCTGTACTACCGATATCAGTCTACGTATCCACAAGACAGTGAACCGCCAACATTAGCGCAAATTACGAGAATGCTTACGATTTTAGAACGCAATAATTGGATTGTTAAACAGAGCCGCCAAATTAAAATGCGTGACCGTGGAAAAAATTTAATGGACGGTTTAATTCGTATGGGTAATGATGCGCTGGCTTATTATTTGCAGGATGATATTGGACGCTCTCTATTTCAAGCGAGACGCGATGCTGAAATAAGCGCTGCCTATGACGATCAAGGGATTTCTGGAGGCAATAAAATTGCATCGATGATTTACAACGTTGAAGAGGCGATTAAGCAATTAGAGGAACGTCAGCTTGAACTTCTTGCTGATCGCAATGCCTTACCGCAGCTGGAAAAAATTAATCAACTAATGCTTGAGCTCGAAACAAAATTAAATGAACGTTTACAACAGTTTGGCACCGTCGAAGAAAGTACGAAAATGAGCGATTTAATGCGTCGCGGAACGGCTGCCATTTCAAAAGGAACTTCGCTCAGCTTAAGCTTACTGACAAAATATATACGCTTTGTTAATATGCAGCTCACACCTACCGCTAACACTATTTCACCAGAAAAGGTGCGTCAGTTTATTTTGGCGATGCATTCACCTGAAGCCAATACGAATATCCCAACAGCACATGATATTTTAAGTTTTATGGAACAAAATCAATATGAAGAAGAGGGAATGGATGGCCTATGGGTCCCTGTAAAATTTGCCGCACCGATTGGCCCACAAGATATTACAGATGCCGTACACTATTTACAAACTTATGAACCAAAGCTAGAAAAACCAATGTCTAATCAACTTGCGCATGAATATGCAGAGACCGAAATGGATGTACGCCCAATAAAAGAGGCATTGCAGGATGCTTCCTGGAAAATGACACAATCACTCATTGATACCGAACGAATTGAAAATTATTTAACCGAGCACGGTGAAACGGAAATGGAAGAGCTTATTGTGGAATCGAGTTCAAACAAATGGCATGATGCGATTCTTTCATTATTAGCTGTATCGGCATTAACGAGTAACAAAAAAGTAGAACAACAGCCTATCGAGCATACGAAGGACTATGAAAAACAATGGGAGTGGATAGATGATGACGACAAACGATTTACCGTTCGACAATACCCTTATGATGATGAATAGCTTAAAGGGCTATCTAACAACCGATGAAGAATTAGCGTTTATGCAGTTATTATTTTCTTCATCCGCATCGATTAAAGGGGCAAATTACGGCTTAGCAAAGAAGGATTTAGAAAAGCTACTTGGCATTAAAAATGGAGATGATGTTGCTTTCCATTCATTTATAAATAGGTTAAATGCCGCGTTAAGTCGCTATTTCCGTGTTATTTATGATGACCGTCGAGACCGCGTCATTGTCATGATGCATGTAACCGCAAAACATGCAAAATCAACATTAAGCAGTGAGGCACTCGCCATTATGCTCTATTTGTTTTATCACCAAGAAGTACTCGGGCATGAATTTACGCTCCTGCATCAAATCCTAGTTGATTTTGGCCACGAATCACTGAACGCCAACCGCAAATTAAAAAATAATATCGACCAACTGAAAAAAATTGGTGCGGTTACAGACTATGAATCAGTCTCTGAAGAGGCATATATGTTAACGGCCATAGGAGTACATATGTTTTCAGAGTCATTTTTACGACGCACAACGGAATTTGCCCAGGAAACACAGCTAAGTAAAGATGAAGTAATGAAGTTTTTCAATCGTTATAACTTACGTATCGAGGAGGAAAACGAATGATTCCGTATCAATTAAAAATTCATGGCGTTCGCGACTACTCACCGCGCAGCATTCATTTGGGGGAACCAGACGAGCATATTTTAATTACGGGTCCAAATGGTGTAGGGAAATCGACATTAACATTTTGCCTTGGGGCAGTGCTACATTCATCGAAGGTAGAACTAGAGGGACTTCGTTCAACAAATTTAAAAGTAAATGACCCTTGGAATGCACGTATTACACTCGTATTTTTAAATGAAGGCAAGACGAAAATTGATGGTCCAAAATTCATCGCTTTTCAGCTAACGGTCAATCAAGATACGAAAAATAGCCCGATTCAACGCGAATATGAGGTGTTACATGGGCAAGATGAAGAAACTTTAACATCTCATGCTCGATATACATCTGGTGGGACAGCAGGACGGACATTCAAGGCGTATCGTGAAGATTTGCGCGTGCGCTATAAAATTGAACCAGATATTTATTATCTAATTTGGTATCAGCAAGAAGTCAATCAATTTGCGGCGATGTACCCGGAAGAGCGTTTCCGCAAATTTAGTGACATGTTCGAGATTTCTGAGATGCAAAAGGAATGGGAAGCTTCATTAGAAAAAATTAAAGAAGTTCGTATGGAAATTGAATATTTAAAGGCTATTCAAAAAGGTGCAGAGTTAAGCTTAAATGCCGCTCAAACCGATCTTAATAAATATTTAGATAACAAAAAACGTATTTTCACATCCGGCCAAAAATATTATATGTTGCTCCATCAAATGATCGCGTATTATAGTACTTCGATTGAAAAGACGTCTGAGCAAAAAGCGAATGATCAAGTGGAGAAGGAAAAACGGATTGTTACGCAACAAAAATTAAAGCAAAACATGAGTGAACTAGAGCAACAAAAAACACAATTGTCACAAAATATTGAGGCATTGTTACAGCAATTAAATCACATAGACGATCAGCTACTACAACGACAAAATGAAGATAAACAACAACAAACATTACAGCAGGAATTAGAACAGCAACTTGAAAAAATTGATGAAAAGCGCAAGCATTTACGTTTTGATGCTGAAACGACACAACATAAGCTAGAAGAAACAAAAAAACAATTAGCTACGATTACAAATCAATTAGGTGAGCTCAGTAATCAGCACACCCAACTGCGCAATCAAGAACGCAAGCTCGAACAAGAAAAATTCCGTTTAGAATTCACTTCATCGGAGCTAAAAGGTGAAATCATAAAGGCAGAAAAGCATAAAGCAATCTATGGAAGCAGTGCGCAAATCGAGCAACATATCAACATCTTATCGCTGCAAAATGAGCAAGATTTTGAACAAATACAGCGTCTTAATATGGAACTACAATTGATGGAACAAAATGTTAAACAGTATGAACAAAAAAAGGTCGTATCAACACGCCAGCAGCAAGGACTACTACATTTAAAGCAACAGCAACTAGAGGCGTACCCGTTACGTGAGTTGATTGAGCTTATGCCATCTGTTCCAGTGCAGTTAGAAAAGCAGCTTGATGCGATTAAATATACTATTTTTTATGTCGGAAAAAACTATAAGCCAGTCAATGATTTGTATTACGTATCACTTCCCCAACTTGTGCCAACAGAAAGTATCTCAAAGCTACCAGAGTACGGCTTACAAATTCGTAGCGATTTAACTGAACAGCAGCGGAATTATGCGAATAAGGCACTTTGGTGGGTGAAGCAATTTTTCTTAGAGAGTCCGAAAATCGAGCAAGGCCTGTTATATGATACACGCGGTATTCGCGGTGCGCAGGAAGCGGCGCAATATATTTTAAGTGATGGGGCAATCGAAAAGCTGTTGCAGGAAGTACAACAGAAATATTCAAAAACAAAGAACGAGAAGCAACAATTAGAACAACAATACGAAGAAAAAAAACAACAGTTGAAACAGCTTCAAAGCCATCTTCATACAATGCAATTAGCCGAAAGTACATTATTAAAGCAAGCGGATTATGCATCTTATATGCAGCAGCTTGAACTAGTCAAACAAAAATTATCAGATTTTTATGATGAGCAAACAGTACTTGAAATTCAATTAGACAAGCTAAAAAGGGAGCAAATTGAAGCAGAGCATAATGTGGATTTTTATGAAGAACAGTGGGGAATTCACGATGAGCTCGGCGCATTTGCAGACCAGCAAATGCAACTACAACAGATTGTGCAAGCAAGAAAATACTTGAAACAAAACATTCGAACGCTTACTACGGATCAAGAGACAAAAGAACATGAAATCAATCAACATAAACGTGAGCAATCACGACTAGATGAACAGCATCAACAATTTAAAAGTGATTTGAATATCGTAGAAAGTCAAATAACAGGTTATAATTTAACGATTCAAAAGGCAAAGGACAAGCTCGAATTGGATGAAACGATGAAAAGTCGCTATGAGCTCGAATTGATTGAACTTGAACAGATACTACCGCAAGAAGCACAGCAACTAGACGAACAACTTGCAACGAACATGTCACTGACGATGCTACAAGCTGAAAGCGAACAAGCACAAGCGCAGCTACGTAATGCACGCTTAGAAAAAATAAACGAAAATGCCCAGCAAAATTACAATCAACAAAAGGCTGATTTCGATAAGAAAAACGCTGAGTTAGCGAAGTCGGAGCAACTCCTTGAAAGTAATACGATTCGTGCAAATGAGCAAGAAGATCGCTTAGAAACTACGATTACAATGCACTTAATTAAAATCAATACGCTTTTCCAAAAATATATGGATTTGTTCCAGTTTGAAGGACAAGTCGAAAAAGAACGCATTGAAGAAAAATCAGGTCGCGTCATTTTCCGACTATACATTAAAGCACGTAAAATTGGCCATCAAGGCGCACTAGAAGATGTAAGCATGAAAGCTCGTAGTGGCAAGGTAGGCTTAGGCGTATCCGGTGGAGAAGAATCACTAAGCTCACTCCTTTTCGCACTCGCACTACTACAAAACTTAGCCACTTCACCAGGCTATATCGTCCTCGACGAATTCGATAGTGCATTAGACGATGAACGAAAAAATAAAGTATTCAATCTCTATGCCGAAGAGCTACAACGTAAACTAATCATTGTATCGCCAAAGGGACATGATGAAACATATTACAACTGCTTCTCAAAAGTATTCATTGTGGAGCACGATGCAACGATTCCGAAAAGTACGATTCGGGGGATACAGAATAAGAAGTGAAAGTAATTGCTTTGGGTTAATAGTTATATAAGGGTGTGTTAGAAGTTGTTAAACTTTTTAACATATCCTTTTTGGTGTTTTGTTGAAGTGATTTAATTATTTGTAGCATACAAAAATCGGATACCATTATCTGTCTTTCTACAAGAGAAAAAACTTAAGATATAAAAAATATTCAGCAATTACTAGTTGTGTAAAATTAATGGTTGCAAGTCGAGTAGTAAATTTAATGGAAAATCAAAGAGTATTTAACAATATAATTTTGACACGGAACTGCCGTTTTAAAAAATATGCTGTAATCATTTAAATGCCTCGAAAATTAAAAGAGGTTCTTTGTATTTTACTTAATAATATGAATTGAGGGGATTCAATTGCCAAATTGACCTTAACGGATGCATTGAATAAGCAAGAGGAAAGCAAGAGAAGTGATTTCTGTTTTTGTGCTTTACTTATAAAACAAAAAACCCCAGCCCTGCAAAATGGTAGCGGGGAAAGGGTTTCATCAAGAGCAATTCCAGCCCTGCAAATGATAGCGGGGAAAGTAACTGCTCTATATTAAATATATGATTAAACATATTATAGTATGTGGAAAAATAAATTGTCAATAATTGATAGTTAGAACGGGGGAATTCTTATTGAACTATAAAATCTTTTTTGATGGATCGAATAAATTAGATCAGCCTAATGGATTTTATTCATACTATGGAGCATTAGGTACGCCATTTTTTTGATAACGGCGAACCCATTCACTGACAACCTCTGCTGTCACACCGATATCTTTCGCAATTTCAAGCATGGTTTCATATCCATTTAAATATCGTTGAACTGATTGAATACGTTGTTCAACACTTACTTTTGCCATAAAAAAACCCCCGTAAAAGTTAGATTGATGTCTAACTTTTACGGGGCAGTTCAAATTGTGATAGGAGCTACTATGTCTTTTATTATTTGTAATTACCGAATGTGTACATAAAAAACGAGTTTCTGTATTAGATCAATTATATTTACATAACTACTTTGACGACTTTAGCTATAATAGAAGTAATGAATAGAAGAGGAGAACAAAATGAACCACTACATCGTCATGCAAGGGCACACCTATCAAGAAGAAAAAGAAGCAGAACTCATCTGGACACCACAAAAAGATAAAGGCGGAAACACTCCGCATTCATGGCGACGTGTGGGGGAAGTAAGCACGGGAGATCGTATTTTTCATTACGTAAAAGGAAAAATCGTTGCAATTAGCATTGCGCTATCTGATTGTGAGGAAGGCAAAAAGCCCGCTTCTCTGACATCATATGACCAGCGGGAAGAGCAAGGTTTTCTTGTGAAGCTGCAATATCATGAATTAGAACAATCGTTAACCATAAAAGATTATATTAATGAGTTGAAAATGTTATTGCCTGTTAAATATTCTGCTTTCCAGCAAGTAGGGGATGGAAATCAAGGCTATTTATATCCATGCAATGAAGAGCTGGCAATCAAGCTCTTAGATATTATTAGTGATATGAATATTTATCAAGTAGATGATGAACAGCTAGAATTTGCGATTGGCACGGTAGTACGTACAGAACGAAATATGCTTATTCCTGTGATTACTGAAACAGAAGCAGAAGCAAAACGTAAAATTCGTATTGGCCAAGAGAAATTTAAAGCTGCTTTATTACCTTTATGGAATCATCAATGTGCACTTTGTGGTATCGAACTACCGGCCCTTTTACGCGCAAGCCATTCTAAGCCTTGGCGTGAAAGTTCCAATGAAGAACGTTTAGATCCGTATAATGGTGTGTTGCTATGCTGTAATCATGATGCATTATACGATCAAGGCTATATTACATTTGATGGAACAGGCTTAATTCATATTTCTGAACGAATTCCAGCAACGAATTTTGGAATGTATAACATTCATCAAAAGATGAAGGTTTCAAGATATGAAGAGAATAAGCAGTATTTTAGATGGCATCGGAAGAATATTTTTCGATAAGCAGAGAGAGCATTAAAGCCTCTCTGCTTTTTTGTTGTCCGATGCACGTGATTAGTAAATTTATTCTAAAATTAGAAGTTGAAAATAATAATTTAGTGGTAAAATAATCATAATACATAAGGTTAAAAAGGACCTTTAAATACATATAAATGAGTGCGCGTTTTGTGCGCGTGGATGAGTCGGAGATTGAGGCACAAAAGTAAGGAGTGGTTGCAATGAGTTTTGGCAAAACAATCAAAATGTTCTTAATAGACGGAGACCCAAGTGGAAGATTAACGTGTGAATTATCCAACTGGACAGGGCTAGCATATAGAATACCAAGAACCGAAGTGAAAAAATGCTCGGATCGTCCTAACTTGAATTCTACGGGTGTGTATATGTTATTCGGTCGAAATGATGAAGATAAAGAAGCGGTATACATAGGGGAAGCTGAGGAAGTTTATACACGATTACAAAGCCATTTGCGTGAAAAGGATTTTTGGAATGAAGTTATTGTATTTATAAGTAAAGATGAGAATCTAAATAAAGCTCATATTAAGTACATTGAAAATAAACTATATGAAAAAGCTAAAGTCACAAATCGTTACTTTTTAATGAATGGGAACATTCCTCCGATGCCTTCAATTTCTGAAGCTGACCGAGCAGAAATGGATGAATATATTAGCAATCTTACAATGATGGTCAATACATTGGGTCATAAATTATTTGAAGAGATCAAAGATAGCTCAGATGTAAATGCAAATGATATTTTATCTATAAGATCGACCCGTGGTGTCGATGCTAAAGGCATTCAAACACAAGAAGGTTTTGTCGTATTAAAAGGATCTAAGATTGCAAATAGCATTGTAAATTCGTATTCAGAGCGTTTATTAGCAAAAAGAAATGATTTATTACATGCAGAACAAGTAAAAGTTGTTAATGATGAATTTGTAGTAATGGAAGATCTTTTATTTACTAGCCCGTCGGCAGCAGCTGATATTGTAACAGGGCGAAGTGCTAATGGGTTGATTGAATGGAAAGATAGGAATGGGAAAAGTCTGAAGGATTTAGTTTGAATTCCCCACACTCCCCCCATCCTAAGCTATACTTATATTCAAAGCAATCGAATGGAGTTGGGTAATAGGTGTTAAAAAACCAAATAGAATCATTTATAAATGAGCAAGCTGATAGTAAATTACTAGAAGTAGAAAAAACATACGCACAAAAGCACGCATTGTTAAATGAGGATGCAATGGTAGATACGGTTTCTTTGCAATTCGAAGTAATTGAACGTTGCAATAAGGAAAATGAAGAACTGATAGCAGAAGAAACAGCTTCGTTTCTAACAAATTCAGTTCAATATTTAAAAGAGCATTCAAATGAATTTATGTATGTGGCGTCTGAACGTTTTGATGTGATTCGCGTCGATTCGTTTGCGCTTGAATTCGATGGGGCGTTTGGTGTGTATAGTGCCTTGTTTGGATTGCGATTGCAAAAGAAGTACAGCGAATTTTTGCACTCGTATTTAAAAGCACATTTGCAACATGACAAGATGACGTATAGTGTGGCATTTTCTGGGGAAGACGGTCTATGGGAAGTAAATCTTGCGTTAGATGCGCTGGATGGATTTAGTGAGCAGCAGTCATTTGACGAAGTGTTAGCACAATTATATTCGCTTGTTTTTGAACTTCTTGAAGAACTTGAGGCGAGTGAATAACTAACAAATCGCTAGTATATCAATAAAGAATGTCCAACAAAGCCTAACTTTGTTGGACATTTTCTATTCCTAGTTGTTGGTCAGCCAATCTTCATATTCTCCGTTTCAAACCGACTATCTCCATACATAAAGAATAAAGCATAAACTTCCCACCTTTTTACTTACAGTTCAATATAATATAGTCCAATTTCGCCGACACTTCGCTTGAACAATCGGATTCTTTTCAAAATATCGGGCAATTAGTTCGGTCATATCGATTTGAACATCTTTGACAATAGGACAATCTACAAAATACGGGAAGTTTCCAGCACCGGTTGCACGATAGTTATTCATCACAACATCGTAGCATGCGTTGGGATTTAGCGGCTCACCTTGATAGGTCACTTCTGTTACTCTTTCTCCAATGGGACGACGAATATCTAGGGTGTAGTCAATTCCTTCCCACATATCATAATTATAAGGTTGCGCTTTTGGATGAAGGAAGCTTTCTGAGATCGTTAACTCCCCGTCCTTAAGTGAAAAATAAGTAGCATTTTGTTCAAGCGCTTGGATAATTTGCTCACCTTTTACGCGTAACACTTTTAATGTATTCGGGAAGATATAGTTCGTCACAATATGCCTCATAGTGACGTCGTTTGGAAATCCTCCAGGTCCATCGTGAAATAGTGCTGTGCATGAGATGGCGGTGTTGGTCGATGCCATTTGCACGTTTTGAATAAACTCGATATAAGGATGTTTATCGATACGTACTTGAAAGGCATCTGTAAATAACATATTTCCTTCAATGCGCCCTATTGGTTGATCTAACCAGTTTTCCGTTTGTTGATGAATGCTGTCCAATAGTGATGCTACGTTTGGATGGTTGGGGGTCGTTTCATCCACGTAGTGTAAAGTTGCTTCATGATGTTTGTTGATGATTTGTCCATTTTGCATATCCAGATCAATTGTAATGACAGCAAGGCAATTTCCTTTCGTCCCAGGCTGTACAACGGATTTAGTAAAGGCTTTTGTAGCAATTTCTCGATGTTGATGGCCAGTAATAAGAATATCGCAATCAAGTTCTCTGCACATCAGATAACCTTGATTTTCCCCAGTAAAAGGTTCTATTAACGCTCCTGATGATAAATCATGTGAAAACCCACCGTGATAACATAAAACCACCAAATCTACTTGTTCATGTTGACGTATATGGGAAATCCAAATTTTGGCGCTCTCAAAGGCATCATGGAAATTTAAGCCCTCGATATGTGAAGCCTCTTCCCAGATGGGTACAAAATGTGTTGTGACACCAATGATTCCAATACGTATGCCATCTACTTCTTTTACAATATAAGGCTGTGTAAATGTCGTGCCATCTTCGTTAAAAATATTCCCGCTTAGCCATGGAAATTGTGATTGTGTAACAGCTTCTTTTAAGTAAGGGAGTCCGTAATTAAATTCATGATTACCGAATATCGCAACATCATAATTTAAGAAATTGGCTACGTCTATAATTGGATTTGAGCTCTCTATGTGATTGGCGTGGACATAGGAAGCTAGTGGACTACCTTGTATGAAATCACCATTATCGATTAATAGACTCGGTCTTTGTTCTCGGTATGCTTCTATAATGCTTGCTAATTTTACTAATCCTAAAGGTTCGACTGTACGGCGATAGGTAGTAGGCATAAGATAGCCGTGGATGTCGCTTGTTACGAGTAATTGCAGTTTTTTTGTCTCCATAAGACCTCCAAATAATTTGAATTGGCTATAGTATACGATGTTTAAATTGATAAAAAAGAAGTAAAAACAGAAATTTACATATATATTACAAATCTCTGAGAATAATACAAACAGTTCATATGTGGTTAACAATGCTTTGCTATATTTTAGCTGAGCATTTAATAATTTTGAGGGGGATACACATTTGAAAAAGTATATTATGTTTGCAACAACATTTCTGCTTGCTATGTTTCTTGTAGCGTGTGGAGATGCATCAACCGAAAATCAAAAATCTGATGGGGCAACAGATGCTACCGATAATTCAGAAACAGAAGAGGCTTCAGGTAACAAAACGCTAGAAAAACTATCAATTGGATTTGTTCCATCTCGTGATCCACAAGAAATTATTACAGCAACAGATCCGTTAAAAGATTTGTTAAAAACAGAACTAGCAAGTTTAGGTTATGACGTAAAAAATATCGATATTACAGTAGGGACAAATTATGAAGCCGTTGGAGAAGCGTTATCTGCTGGAACGACGGATATTGGGTTTATTCCTGGAGGTACATATGTCCTTTATGACGATGGGGCCGAAGTCATTTTAACCGCAACACGTGCAGGGTTAAATAATGATTCAGATAACCCTGTTGATTGGAATAAAAATGAACCAACAGAGGCAACGACAGAGCAAGCCATTTCATATCGAGGTATTTTAATCGCAGGTCCATCGAAGAAAGGGCAAGAACTTGCTGCGAAAGTAAATAAGGGTGAAGCATTAACATTTGAAGATTTAGATGGTGCAAACTGGAATGTCATGTCTTCATCTTCACCGGCAGGCTATATTTATCCAGCACTTTGGTTACAAGAAAATTTCAATAAAACGATTACAGACTTATCGAAAGTTGTACAAGCAGATTCTTATGGTACAGCATTTGCTCGTTTAGCCGCGGAGCAAACGGATTTACTTGTCACGTTTGCCGATGCTCGTCGTGATTATGCAGAAGCTTGGACAAGTGAATATAATCGTCAAGCAGATATTTGGGCAGAAACAGATTTAATCGGTGTAATGCCAGCTATTTATAATGACACAATTAGTGTAAGTAAAAACTCAGAAATAATGGACGATGAGCTAAAAAAAGCATTACAACAAGCGTTCATTAATATCGGAAAAACGAAAGAAGGCAAAGAGGTTATCGCAGTGTATAGTCATGAAGGATATCAGGAAGCAAAGGATTCAGACTATGATAATGAGCGTAAAGCCCAAGAAATTGTTCAAAAGTTAGGTTCAAAGTAATGGTCAGATGAGCAATCGAATACCAAGAGAAAATGAGAACGTTCTAGCAATGTTCTCATTTTTTCAAAGAATGGAGTAAAGAAATGATTGAATTTAAACAAGTACAAAAACAATATCCCAATGGTTTTTCAGCATTGAAAAATGTAAACTTGCAAATTCAACAAGGCGAATATGTCGCCATTATTGGGCTATCAGGGGCAGGGAAGTCAACATTATTACGCTGTATTAATCGTATGCATGACATCACAGGAGGCACATTATTGGTTAATGAGGTGGACATTCGTGCGTTGAAGGGGAAAGGCGTACGTCAATTTCGACGTAATATTGGCATGATCTTTCAATCTTTTAATCTAGTCACACGTATTTCTGTTATCAACAATGTGCTCGTTTCTTTTGTTCCAGAAATGCCATTTTGGAGAAAATTACTGGGGGTTTTCACTGAACAACAAAAGAAGGAGGCTTTAATGGCATTAGACCGTGTAGGTATTTTAGATAAAGCTTATGTACGAGTAGACCAGCTGTCAGGAGGTCAACAACAACGGGTGGCATTGGCACGTACGTTAGCGCAAAATCCGCAAATCATATTAGCCGATGAACCAGTGGCCTCATTAGACCCAGTAACAGCTCATCAAGTCATGGAAGATTTCCGCAGGATTAATAAAGAGCTCAACATGACGGTACTTATGAATATTCATCACGTGGAATTAGCACTCGAATATGCCACTCGCGTGATTGGTATTCGAGCTGGAGAAATCGTCTATGATGGAGCGGCAAAGGATGTTACAGATGCAGTGCTTCAGCAAATTTATAAAGGGCAGGTAGTAGAAGGGAGTAGCGTAGTAGATGTTCGGAAAGCTGTTACCAATTAAAAAAATTACACTGCCAAATGGAAAGGTAGTGACCGAAAAACGTACGCTTACACCTTTCGTTGTGGTCGTAATTCTTGTGCTTACTTATTTCTCGGCTGTCATCACAGACTTTAATGTTGCAACGATTATAAAACGAATCGGGCAATTTTTTGTGATATTACAACAAATGGTTCCTCCAACTTGGACGTATTTTCCTCACATTTGGCAGCCACTGCTAGATACCATTAAAATGTCGCTTTTAGGTTCTTTACTTGGAGCTCTTTGTGCATTACCTTTAGCAATCCTTGCTGCAAGTAATATTACGAGATGGAAGTCGTTATCAGCAACAATGAAGTTGCTGCTCAGTTTACTGCGTACGCTACCAACTTTAATTGCTGCATTAATTGCAACCTTTGTTTTTGGATTAGGAACGGTCGCGGGTACAGTGGCGATTTTTTTATTTACAATTGCTTATGTAGGGAAATTAGCTTACGAGCAAATTGAAAATGCTAATATGGAGGCTTTTGAGGCAATGCGTTCAATGGGCTTAACAACCATCCAGTCATTTCGTTATGCCATTTTACCTCAAATCCTTCCAAATTATTTATCGGTCTCGTTATTTTGCTTCGAAGGAAATGTGCGATACGCCTCCATTTTAGGCTATGTTGGTGCCGGTGGAATTGGGCTCTTGTTAAATGAAAGTTTAGGATGGAGAAATTATGCGAACGTCGGCATGATATTACTTTTATTAGTTGTGACGGTCTTTATGATTGAAACAATTAGTGAACATTATCGAAAGAAATTAATGTAGGAGATTATATATGGATGTCATTCAAAAACAATATGAGCTCGAACCGAATCGTCGTGTCCCACAATTAGTAACCATCGTCATTTTATGTCTTCTTTTTGGATGGTCTTTATCAGCAATTAAATTTGAGCAGCTTGCAACAAATGGTTTTACCATTGCTAAAAATATTTTACTAGGTCTTATGCAACCGGATTTGTCCTTATTAGTAAATTTTACGACAAGTGGAGTTCCATATTTATTGATTGAAACGATGGCGATTGCATTTTTAGGAACAATCGTTGGTTCTATTTTAGCCATTCCATTTGCTTTTTTATCTGCTTCTAATATTGTGCCAAAACCGGTAGCGTTTATTGTTCGATTTCTATTAATTATGATTCGAACAATTCCAGCCATTGTCTATGGGTTAATGTTTATTCGAGTAACGGGACCTGGCCCTTTTGCAGGTGTCCTTACGATGTCTGTTGTCAGTATTGGCATGCTATCAAAATTATATGTAGACGTCATTGAAGATCTAGATATTTCCATTCTGGAATCGATGGAATCAATCGGCTGCACAACGGTAGAAAAAATCCGATTTGGTATATTGCCGCAGCTTTTGGCATCATTCTTATCGATTGTCATTTATCGTTTTGATATGAATTTACGAGATGCAACAGTGCTAGGTTTAGTGGGAGCAGGAGGTATTGGTGCTCCATTAATATTTGCGATGAATGCCTATCGCTGGTCGGAGGTTGGTTCGATTTTACTTGGCTTAGTTATACTTATTTTAATGATAGAATTTATCTCCAATAAAATTCGAACGAAATTAGTTCAGGGATAATAATAAGTTTCGTATGTAATTTTGCAAAGAAGATGACTCCGGCTCAGGACGGTCTAGGGGTTTCGGCTTACTGTAAATTTAGGGAAATCGCCACCAAAAGCCTGGGAATCGCCAGTAAACCTAGGGAAATCGCCACCAAAAGCCTGCGAATCGCCCGTAAACCTAGAGAAATCGCCACTAAAAGCCCATTAATCGCCACTAGACCTAGAGAAAAAATAGCAACCACCGCCGTAGCGAACATCAACCGCATAGCTAAAAAGTGTTAGATTGATCGCCATCAATCTAACACTTTTTCTATTCTACGCAATCCTGTTAAGAAACCGTTTCCTCCACAACGACCATTCCTGAGGCAATAACCGCCAGAACAGGTGCTTTTTTCGCCTTCGGAATTAAGAAGTATAAGAACAGAATAATTGCGAACAATGCCATCGCGATATAGTCGATCGTATGGACAGCGGATGTAAGGCCGGCTGCAGTTGCTGTGGTAAAGATGGACTCGAATGAAACCCCTAAAGATGTAAGATGTTCAGCTAATGCACAATTTTCGTCAGTGACTGTTTGACCAGCGGCTAGTAGTGCGGCTGAATGCTCGCTGCCGGCTTCCGTTGTGGAAGCTAGTAAAGTCTCTTTACATGCAGTGTCTTTAAAAATGGAGAATAGCACAATACCTGAGACAGAGTCTAATGGTGTGCCGAAATCGCGGATGAATGAGAATAGGCCTGCGCCTGCTGCTAGCTTTTCTTTTGGTACTTCATTTAAGGCAAATTTCATTAAGATGGGTGTGTTGGCTACGGATAGGAAACCAAGACAAATGGCTAATGCCAAAATACCTGAAGAAGGGGCGACAGCACAGGAAATTACGAATCAGGTGTATGCACATAAGCCTGCAGAACTTGGTGGAATCTCAACGTTTAAAAAAGCAGTAAAACTGGATAATGAACTTGAACTTAAATTTTAAATAAGTTGGCGTTACTAGTTGATTGGAGTGGAGGGCGCGACACTCCTGCAGCAACAGCACATTCTGAAAATCCATTTTTACGGAAATGCCGAAAAATTAGTCGAAGTCAGTAAGTTTACAGGCCTATAACAGATACTTTTGCTTGAGAATTAAGGAAACTACTGACAAATGGGGAGTCAGTAGTTTTTTAATAATATATAAATAGATACTATCGGGGAAATAGTAATTATTTTATCTTTGATAATGCTAACTCATTATTTTTAAATACAATTTAGCCATTAATTATTGTAAATAATATATTGATATCTTTAATGGTCATAGGATCAACTGCTGTTGGATCCTTATCTAAAATTGCAAAATCTGCGAATTTTCCTATTTCAATACTACCTAAATCTTGTTCGTCGAAGTTCAATTGGGCTTCATAATTGATCTTAATGCGGTTGCAACATCAATTTTTTGTCCTCCACTCGTCACACGATTAACTGCTGCCCATATTGAAAAGAGTGTCAAAAGATAATAGAAATACAAAGTACGCAAAACAACCAGTATTTAAGTAAGATTTTTTTATTGGTAGTTTTCACGTACTTAGGAAATCCTAAAACAATTCAAACCCCCTACCTAAATCAATCTTCTATTTACAAATTAGGCATTACCTTTCTAGCACCTAAAAAGAGCCAAGTACTAAGTACAAATGGCATCGTTAGAACAGGGAGGCCATATGGTAAAAGCCAAGTACTAAAACTAGCAGTAAGCGGTATGGTTAAACATGTCGCTAGAATGCCTGAAATAATTCTAAAACGATTAGATTTGGTACTAAATACAGTAGAGACTGCCATACATGTTAATATCGCATTGTAGCCGTAAAGACCTCCTATTATTAAAGAGTGTTCTCCTCCAAGTCCATATGATATGAGTAAAGCGACGACACTTCCTATCACAGCATTTAAACCAAGTTTCCAACTAGCCCAAAATATAGCGGTATAAAGAAGTACACCTGATAAAGGATGATTCAAAAAAAAGATTTGCTCAATGTTATTCAAAAAACCTACAGTCCAATTTAACTCACCTGCAATATTTAGTTGCCAGTACGATAAACTTTGGGGTACTAAAGATTCACTTAAGTGGAATACGTTTAGTTTGTAAGAAGCTAAAAGGATAAACCATGTTAGGATGATAAAAGGAAAAGTAAGGATTGGCATGTCTATATTTTTCAAAAAATGCATCATTGTTGCTGTCAAGATCGCTGCAATCATTGCTCCTAATAGAGCGATGCCCCACCTAGAAGTTTCAGTTAAAAATAATGAAATGGCCAAAGCTGTTAAGACAGAATTATATCCAAATAGACCAGACCTAACACTATTTTCTTGCGCACCTCCTATTTTTCCAATTAGTGTGCCGACAATAGAAGATAAAAGTGAAATGATGCCCAATTTATAAGAATAAATAGTAATAGCTAATAAAATAATGAAGCCTGAAATGGCATTTTCAATAAAAACGACTTGAGAAAATCCCATGAGGGAAGCCAGTATAACGGAAGTGAATTTTCCTTTTGAAGTATAATTATTCATATTTTTCAACATACAATCACTCCTTCAAAAATCATTGTATTTGAAATTAAACCTACATATTGTGGAAAATAGTGGTTAATTTAAATACTAAATATGGTAATTATATAAATAACATGGTATAAAATGCAATTTAAAACCTCGCTAACCTAACTCATCATTTATAAAGTAATAAAAGATGGAATGAAAATATAATTTCACTCCATCTTTTTAATTGGTGACCAGTGCAAAAACTTTCTCATCGATATCGTATTGAACTTGAATTTTTGTAAATGAAATGCTGTTGTTTATATGACCTGTACTCTACGATTAGCATTTCCGCCACTATCATGTCGTAGTTAAATTTTAAGCACTATTTGCCCTTAACTTTCTAATTCCAAACCTTTTATATCTTTTAAGTCCTCGATATTATCAACCAAAGTAGAATAAAGCGCCATGCAATTGCTTCTTATTCACAAAAAAATTCTTCTAAAGAGTAAATTATTACTTTTTGAATTAAACTATTATAAATGGAAGGAGAATTTTATTATGCACTCAATTAACAAAATAGGTGAACGTTTTTGGTATATCACGCCAATATCAGAAACCGATCGCCCCATTCTAGGAATGGTAGTTGGCAATAACAAGACATTAATGATCGATGCAGGTAACTCGGAAGATCATGTACAATATTTTCAGGAAGAACTTTTAAAAATGGGGGTTCCTAATGCTGATATAGTAGTTTTAACACATTGGCATTGGGATCATATTTTTGGCCTGTCAGCACTACGTAATATTGTATCCATCGCTTCCAAAGCTACAAAAGATGAAATGGAGAAATTAATTCCGTTCTCATGGTCTGATGAAGCAATCGATGAGCGAGTAAAAGAGGGAATTGAAATTGAATTTTGCGCTAGAGCCATTAAAGAAGAATTCAAAGATCACCGAGATATTAAGATTGTTTTACCAGATGTGACGTTTGAAAAACGAGCGGAAATGGACCTTGGCGGAGTAACTTGCATCATTCAACATGTTGGAGGGGACCATGCTTCTGATTCAGTAGTTGTTTATATTAAAGAAGAAAAGATTCTTTTCCTTGCTGACTGTATTTATCCTAATCTTTACGCTGTAATAGAAAACTATACAGTTAAGGAAACGTTGCGCTTGTTGGATGAATTAGAGCAATTTGATGCGGATACATATATCCCTTCACATCAACAGCCGATTTCTAAAGAAGAGTTTAATCAAGAAGTAGCGAAACTTCGAACAATCGCCAACTTTACAAATCATTTCGGCGGAGACAAGCAGAGCATTATGGAGGAATATGAAAAACATGTACAAAGAGAACTGACAGAAGACGAAATCGAAACAATTTCGAACTTTGTAAATGGTTATTAAATTAAAATAAAAATACTGCCGTTGATTTGGATTACGAGCGGCGCTTTCCGCGGGCACACAGTAAGCGCAACCCTCGCTATTGGTCTGTTGCGTCTTACGTGCGTTCTGAGCAGGAGTCACCGCCCTCCACTCCAATCAACTTTATATGTATTGCTAGCAGTCTACAATAATTGCTACTTGGACATGGCAAACAGCTTCATAGAGAGGGGATGCTCGAAGAGTATGGCAAGAAGAAAGTAAGAACAACAAAAGGGATTAAGATTTTTATTCTTAATCCCTTTTATCTGGACGCGCTGAGGAGGTGGTGTACGCCACTTCCTTTCTCTTTTTTATAAAATTAAGCTAACAATGATACCTGATAGTACACTTACAAGTGTAGCACCAAATAATAATTTTAATCCAAAGCGTGCGACTACATTCCCTTGCTTTTCATTTAGACTTTTGACAGCCCCGACAATGATACCAATTGATGAGAAGTTGGCAAAGGAAACGAGGAAGACAGAAAGAATACCCATTGTACGTTCACTAAAGTGATGATCGCCTCCGGATAAATCCAACATCGCCACAAATTCATTCGTTACTAGTTTAGTCGCCATAATTGATCCAGCACTAATTGCCTCAGAGAAAGGAATCCCCATTATGAAGGCAACTGGTGCAAAGATATAGCCTAGAATACTTTGGAACGAAATGCCGAACAATAGCTCAAACACACTATTGAATCCAGCCATCAATGCAATGAACCCAATTAACATGGCCCCGACGATAATGGCAACTTTGAAACCATCAAGAATATACTCGCCGAGCATTTCAAAGAAGGATTGCTTTTCATGCTCGATTTCTAATATATCCTCGTTAGGGTCAATTTGGTACGGATTCATAATTGTAGCGATAATAAAACCGCCAAATAAATTTAATACTAATGCCGTAACAATATATTTTGGTTCGAGCATCGTCATATAAGCACCAACGATGGACATTGATACAGTCGACATGGCCGACGCACATAGAGTATATAAACGTTGATTTGAAAGTAGGCCGAGCTGTTTTTTTAATGTAATGAAAACCTCTGATTGACCGACCATCAATGAAGCAACAGCATTATAAGATTCAAGTTTTCCCATTCCGTTTACTTTACTTAATACCCATCCAATACCCTTCATAATGAATGGTAGGATTTTTAAATGCTGAAGGATCCCAATTAATGCCGAAATAAATATAATTGGTAGCAACACTGTTAAAAAGAATGGAGCTTCTCCTTCGTTCGCCAAGCCGCCAAAGACAAAGGAAACACCTTCACCTGCATATTCGAGCAACTTGTTAAAAACAGTAGCTATACCTTTGATAATAATTAATCCAAATTCTGTATTTAATAATAACAATGACAATAGAATTTGAATGACAATCATTGTGATAATTGGTTTAAATTTTATCTCTTTTCGATTGGAACTTGCCAACCAAGCCAAAAATAACACAATGAGAATACCTAAAATTGAAATAATGTATTGCATATGTAACCTCCTGATGAATTAAATCATGATGTGTTAGCTTTTAATAAAATTACTTTTCGCAAAGAAACTTCTTTTATTTTGATTGTAGTTATAATGTGTATATTGCCCAATTTAATAAAAAGAAACCGTACGTATTTAATTTTAATTAAGCTTTACTGAATAATGGTAACTAAGTGATATTAATAGAAAGTTGATAAAAAAGCAAAAAAAATGATTGTAGCAGAATTTTTGGTGGGTATTAGGAAATAAAAGGTGGAAAAAGCCATTTATTAACATATCGATATTAAAAAATACCTCTGCTGACAAATGATACTTTGATAGAGGATAATGGTGATATATTCGAGATTGTAAAAATAGTAAAATGCTAAAACGAAGGGAGTGCAAGAAATGAATTTTGAAATAGTAATGCAGGAGCTTGAAGCGCTAGGGAAGGAACGGACTAAAAAAATGTACATGTCCAATGGTGCACATGAGCCGCTTTTTGGAGTGGCAACAGGTGCAATGAAGCCTATAGCGAAGAAAATAAAGATTAATCAACCTTTAGCGGAAGAGCTATATGCTTCCGGGAACTATGATGCAATGTATTTTGCTGGCATTATTGCAGATCCAAAAGCAATGACGGAATCTGATTTTGATCGTTGGATAGATACGGCATATTTTTATATGTTGTCTGATTATGTGGTAGCTGTTACTTTAGCGGAAGCGGATATTGCACAACAAGTTGCTGATAAATGGATTGCTAGTGGGGAAGAGCTGAGAATGTCTGCGGGCTGGAGTTGCTACTGCTGGCTTTTAGGAAATCGAAAAGATGTTGAATTTTCCGAAGACAAGATTGCCAGTATGTTAGAAATTGTGAAAAATACTATTCATGATTCGCCAGAACGAACGAAATCTGCCATGAATAACTTCTTAAACACGGTGGGTGTTTCGTATATACCACTGCACGATATGGCGCTTGCAACAGCTAAAACGGTTGGTCCAGTAGAACTTAAAAAGGACAATAAAAAAAGTAGCTTCCTTCACGCTTATGAAAGTATTCAAAAGGAAATTGATAAAGGAAGAATTGGCTTTAAACGCAAATATGTTAGATGTTAAAAAGTCGCCAAATCGACCTAGTGAGACTACCATCGTAATAGGGAGGACTTTAATGAACCAATATAAAATCAGCATCATGCCATACAGCCCTGAATTTGCTGAGCAAACAGTGGCAATGTGGCGAGATAGCAAGGAACAGGCAATTGGACAGAAAGAAATGCATAGCGTTGAAAATCATATTTATTTTTTAAATCATATATTACCTGAACAGTTTCAAATAGATGTAGCGTTCATAGAGGAAACAGTTGTTGGCATGATTGCCTATAATGATAGTGAAATAAGCCAACTGTATATTCATATCGATTACCAGGGGTGCGGTATAGGTCAAACATTATTAAATAAAGCGAAGGCCCAATCAAGTGGGAGATTAACATTATACACATTTGAAGTAAACGACAAGGCACAACGTTTCTATGAAAAGCATGGATTTGAGGTTATCGGTAGAGGTCATGAAAATGAAGAGAATTTACCTGATATTCAATATGAATGGATACGCCAAAATGATAACTTCTAACTATGATTTCCGCTGCAGGCGGACGCTTTCCGCGGGCACACCGTAAGCCACAACCGTCGCAGTCGCGCCGCCTGTTGTGTCTTACGTATTGTGCTGTTCCCGCAGGAGTCGCCGCCCTCCGCTCCAATCAACTGAAAAAAATAACAACTCCTCCCGATGATTTCCGCTGCGGGCGGACGCTTTCCGCGGGCACACCGTAAGCCACAACCGTCGCAGTCGCGCCGCCTATTGTGGCTTACGTATTGTGCTGTTTACACAGGAGTCGCCGCCCTCCGCTCCAATCATCTGAACTGGGCGGTAGAGAGACGTTATTTTATGACCATCAAAAAGATAGTAAGTGACAACTACTTAATTTTTTATTTTCATGCTATGTTTGTTCATCTAGCCATATGTCCAACTCCTTTACTGTTTTGTACTATGTAAAGGAGTTTTTTCGTAAAATAACAACCTTTACATACATTTTATGAGTAATTGTTATAAGTATCTAAAATTGAAACTTATTACCCAAACAATCGTATACTTATAATAGTAAGATTTTGTAAAGGGGATGTTTCATATGCGAAGTAGTTCAATTAAACAAGTAACACCTCAAAATTTCGGAATGCTTTTTTTACAAGAGAGATTTGGTGAGATTTATAAACAATGTAATGAAGATTTTAAAAAGATGGTTTCTATTGAGCAATTTAATGAGCTAGCGAAGTCGTTTAACTCGAATGTTAAAAACTATGAATTAATCAGTGAAATTACAATAAATAACGTAAATCAATATATTTGGGTAGATGATCAGCAAGAAAAAGCTATAAACGTAATGATAGATTCAAACAATATGATACATGGGCTATTATTAAAACCTTTTTTGATTTTTCCGGAAAGTGATAAAAATTATACGCAAAATACATATATTATGCCTGTTAATGATGAGTGGTATGTATTTTGGGGAGGGGTAAATGAATTTGTTAATTACCATTATGCTTACGAAACACAAAGGTATGCTTATGATTTAGTTATTATGAAGAACGGAACAACATTTAACGATTCTTCAATACTTAATGAAAACTACTTTGCTTTTAATAAAGAAGTGATTGCACCAGCAGATGGTGAGGTGGTCAAGGTAATTGATTATCTAACCGATAATGTTCCAGGTGAAATGTATGAATTAGAGCCAGCAGGAAATCTAATCATTATCAAGCATAAAAATAATGAATATAGCATGGTGGCCCATTTAAAAAATAACGCTAGCCTTGTACAAGTAGGAGATACTGTTAAACAAGGTGATGTGATAGCACTTTGCGGAAATTCAGGAAATTCCTCAGAGCCACATATACATTTTCAAGTGATGGACTCACAAGACTATATGAATTGTAAATCTATACGCATTCGCTTTACAGAAGATAAAGAACCAATTCAAGGTGATATTATAAAATAATACATTCCCTAACCTAATGACTACACAAAAAACCGATGAGCGATTTTCTCGTTCATCGGTTCTTTGTTGTCATTTAAATATTTTGGATTAATTCACTATATTTTAGTGAAAGCAGGTTAAGCGAATAGTTTTTAATTTTATCGGTTGCGATGATTCCTGTTAAGATGCACTCAATCATGTCTTTATATTGATGAATCAAATGTATTTCGTTCATAAACTTTGTATCGAGCGTTATTCCTTCTTTAATAGTTTTCAATACTACTTGTTGTTCTTCGTATAAATAAACTAATTCGTATTTTGAATTATATATTAATGTAGTAATTTCGGGAAAAATTTTATCGTCGTTTAAACGCTCTAGAATGCTATCAACCGATTTTACGCCTTCAATAGATTGCAAATGTGAAAATGTTTCACGCAGTTTATCTTCTAAAAAATCAGTACTCATTAAATATCTCCTTCTTTATTTTTTTGTTATATATCCATTTTTATAAGCTAATTAATAATTTTGTGATTATTGTATCATGCGACAGTAGTAATAATTATTAAAATAATTACTGTTTTTTGAATTAATCGGGATACTTTTATTTTAAATAAAATATTAATGGTAGTAAATACTATATAGATAAAAACATAAATATAGTCTATATAGACTAGTTATATCCATTTTATTGAAAAAAGGAGTCCGCTCTATGCGATAGGTGATCTCAATAAATACATAGCTTTGGAAGGCTCATAAGCAGCTTCACAACAACAACTTCATCTTTACAAGAAATAAGCGCCGTCGCAAATGATTTACGTAATTAAGCAATGGACTTACAAACCATTGTTGGTCGTCACTTTAAAATCTAAAGAATAAAAAAAGACGAACAGCTTTAGGTGCTGTTCGTCTTCTTTATGCGACACTTTCCGCTCAACACAACGTAAGCTAATACTCTCGCTACTACCGATTTGTTGAATCTAACATTCCACTTTTATTCACTAACCACATGATAATAACAATCTACTATCGTTTCTTATTAAATAATTTTCAGTAGGGAATAAAAATAGTAAAATATAAAAAAGAATTTTCACAGCATTTTATATAGGTGCAGATTATGAATTATGTTACGGTTGAAATAATTGATACTGTGGGGTTAAATCCAAGAGAAAGAAAAATGTTGCAAAATACTGTGTTAAATTTTGTTGCTATGAGTAATGCGTTAATTTAGAAAGAAGATGTAGTAATCAATCCTTTAGAACAGGACAACGAAAATATTGGCGTTGTCTTGGTTTATGCAAAACCATTGAATGATGAACAAAGTGGGGCCATCACACAAGCTTTGTCCAAACGATTCATCACGTATTTTAAAATGAGTGAGTTAGATTTGGAAGCTCTTATTAGAGTTCATTGAGTAAACATTGGTTAATAAAGAATATGAACAAACCTCGAGTAGGGACACTTTATAGTGTTACTATTTGGGGTTTTTCTTTGTTCAATTAGATTTCTTTGTTTCCATTTAACTATTGTCTACAATCAAAAACGCCCACGGGAAAATCCGTGGGCGCTATATTTAAAAGGGGAGGAGTTGTATGGCACAAAAATGACTAGTTTTTCACAAAATAAGTTAATTGGATAAGTGTGTCTTCGTTTAGCTTATACGCAATGACTAGCATGTACATGCCTTGTTCTTCTTGAGAAAGATCGATTGTAAAGTGGTCTGCGTTCGGTGTAAGCTGGTCCACATCTACTGAAATCTCTTTCATTGTTTTCGTATTTCTTAGCGCTATTTGGTAAGGGTTAAGATAGTTACCATCTAATCCTTTTACTAGATTTTCCACTGTTAGTTCAGGACCCGTTAAGCTAGATACTTCAACGATTTGTGGGTGCGCAGTGATGTTTTCTAATTTACTTAGATTTTTCAATGGCGAGAAATCAGTAATACTATTAGCCGAAATATCAAGTGATGTTAAATTTTTAGCATATTGTAAGCCTTCTAGACTTGTAATACGTGCATTTGGTGCATGTAGACTTGTCAGTGTAATCATATCACCTAAAGTGATTTCTCCTGACAGTCCTAACGTTTGCTGGATCACTACTTTAAGCTGGTTGTCTGCAATTGGTATAATTTGATCGAAGTCAATTGCTACTAAAGCAGTTTTTGCTTGTAATAGCTCCTCTAAAGCTTGATCGATTTGTGCTTGTGAAGCTTGTGTATTAGCAAGGAGTTCTTGTGCTTTTGCCATGCTCGCTTGTAAAGCTTGGATTGTGTCAGCTGTGTAGTTTTCTACATTAACTGTTTTAGCATCTTCAAGTGCTAGTGTTAAATCTTCAGTGAATACGCGATCCGCATTAGCAAAATGTAATTTCGTATCGCCCCATGATGCATGGTCCGAGCCGTTTCCGTTGCCACCGTCTGTTACGACAAGTTTAAGCTCTTTAGCGCCAGTAATGCTCACTTCAATGTACTTTTGAGAATCACGAGATTGCATTAAGCCACTATCGAATTGCTTTTCTCCATCAACAAACACTTGGAATGTTACTGAGCCTATCGTACCGTACATTTGGCGGTCTACACCAACAAATGCAGTGAAGAAATCTGCGTTTTTATCTGTTAAATCATAAATGATTGTTGAGTTAGAATGGGCACCGATGCCTCGTTCGTATGTTTTCTCACGGCCATCGTCTGCTGTTAAGCGAATTGCGTTATGACTGATTGAGATATCTTTAACAGGAGCTGTATAGCTGTTTTGCGTAGATTGCCATTCAAAATCAGTTAAGTAATGGTAATCTTCCATATTTACCACTGAAATTGTGCGTTTTTTCGTTACTTCATTGCCATCACTATCAACTACAGTGTAAGTAATGTCGTAGTGACCAGCTCGATTGAAGTTCACTTGCTCTAAGCCAGTTACTTGTACTTGAGATGTTAAATTACCATCTTCAGCGTCCGTTGCTAAATAAGTTTCGTCGATATTAATAGGCGTGCCTACTTTTGTAGCGACTGATTTAGGAATTGTTAATTCTGGCTTACCATTTGATAAGTAGAACTTAGCATCAGCAAAGTTCGCATGATCTGATGCATTACCATTGCCCGAATCATTTGCAATCAGTTTTAACTCTTTCACACCTTGAAGCGGTACTCGCACAAGTTTTGCTTCTGTTTGATATTTCATGACACCACTGTTATATACTTCTTGCCCGTCAGCTAATACTTTAAATGTCACGCTAGAATTTCCGTTTTCAGCGATATTGCGATCAATACCAACGAGTGTTTCAAAGTAATCGTAGTTTTTATTTGTTAAATCATAGACGATTTCAGAGTTTGCGTGTGTACCAATCCCTTTGGCAAATTCTTTAACTTCTCCGTTTGTTAGTACTTTTATTGAACCACCTGAAGACGATTTGTCTTTATTGACAGTACTATACGCTGTTTGAGCAGATTTCCAGCCGATGTCTGAGGCGAATTTCTCATCGCTATAGATATACACATTTCTTGTCGCTGTTGCAACGTTGTTATCACTATCAGTTACTGTATATTCGATTTGGTAAGTACCTGTTTTATTTGTATTGAAGCCATTTGTAGTTACTTTAATTTGTTTACTTAAATCACCGTCTTCAATATCAGATGCTGTTACATCTTTTAGAAGATCAAAGTCACTATTTAACTTCACAAATGTCAATTCTTCTGAAAGTGTTAACGTAGGTAGACTTGAGTCTTTGCCAAATTTCGCATCAGCCCAAATAGTATGGTCAGAGGAATTACCGCTATCATTGGCATCCGTTGTAATTAACTTCACTTCTTTTGCACCTGTAACAGGAACGTTAACATAGCCATGATCAGTATTGGCTCTGAATACATCACTTGCAAATTTCTTTTCCCCATCGACCCATACTTCAAAAGTAGCAGAAGATTTTTGGCCTTTTGCTGCTTGGTCGATTCCGATATAACTTTCAAAGAAATCAAAGCCTTTTCCTTCAATGTCATACACTACTTCAGAGTTCGCGTGTGCACCAAGCCCTTTGGCATATGTTGCATCCATACCTTGTCGTAGTAATGTAATAGTACCACCAGCTACGGATTTATCTTTTTGTAATGAGCCCCAACCTACTTTTGCAGATTTAGCTGTCATATCAGAAATATATTGCATGTCACTTATTACGTTAACATTCATTGTTTTTGTTTCTGCAATGCCTTCATCATTTATTTCATAAACAACTTCATAGCTGCCCTTTTTCGTAACATCAACAGTACTTGATTTAATGCTAATTGTTTTTGTAATATCTTTACCGCTATAAGAAATGGCTTTTACATAATCCATTGGATTAAATGCTTGATGTAGTTTAATTGTGACAAAGTCTTCAGCAGATAGGGTAGGGGTAAATGCTTTTACTTCTAAAGGTTTTAACGTATTTAATTTTTTGTCATAACCAACGATTTTGTACGTATAATTTTTTGTTGTATCTACATTTTTATCGATAAATTGTTCAGTACTAGTAAAGCCGATTAATTCATCATCTCTATAAATTTCATAGCCTAAGAAATCATCTTGATACGCATTATCGATTGATAAATATAATGTATTTGTTTTGGCAGCTTGGTTTGAGGCGAATGTTACGTTTACTTCTTTACCTTTTAAACCATTACCTTTATAGTCGACTGCACTATTATTTAAATACCATATTTTTTTATCTGGTTTTGGATATTTACTTGTTTTTGCTTTCGTTTCGTCAGTTACAACAAAACCATGGCGAGCAAAATGCTCACTTAAATCTAATCCAAGTGCTTCAGAAGAGAATTCGACTAAATATTGTTGTTTAGATCGATCACCATCTGTTAGTGTCACATTACGTTCGCGATAGAAAGAGTTTAATTTACCCCAATATCCTGGACTATACATTTCAAGTTGCCAATAGACAGCTAGTTTTTCAAATAGACCTTGGTCATTATAATCTTTTGTGTTTTCTTTCAGTACGTTTTTATAGATGTTCTCTTCATATGGAATACGTCCATCAATTTTGCCGTAAAATGCTGACATATGCTGCGGAAGCATGTTGTTCGTAACTTCACCGTAAGTTCTTACGCCAATATCCATTCGATGACCGATTTCGTGGATTACGCCCCATGAACCGCCTTTTTCTTCGATAGGAACTAGAATATCAGACACAACATCATCTAATGTGCCGATATGATCGCCAGCTGCATACATATATGCATAAGGCTGTGCAAGTCGTACATTTTCTCGAATTAATTTCGGGTCATTTTTTTCATTATGACCATCTAAACCGTTATATTTAAATAATTCATCCATTAGACGATTGTACGATTCAATAGTTTGTAGTGGGCTATAGCCATTTTCTATATACGTTTTATAAGCACCTGTTGCAGTACCTGTCCAGAATAAATGGTCACTTACAACTTCTACGATATCTAGTACTTCGCGATCTTCAACTTTTGAATGTTTCACAATGTCTTCATCGATTTTTTTCTTATAGTCGATTAAAAATTGTTTGAACTCTTCTACATTGGTAGATTTCGTAGCAAAAGGAATTCGGTCAACACCTTCAAAACGTAATGTGGGTGCTTTCCCTTGCTGTTCAGCTGTGTATGGATTTTCAATATAAATTGTGCCACCTGGTGTTACGGCCTTGTTATAAGCAGAAGTTTTAGTAATTGCAGGAACAGTAATAACGTTTTTACCAACTTTTAAGCTGACGTCTCTTCTCCAACTATTCCAAGCACCTTCTTGTTGCGTAAATGATAAGTGCGGTAGGGGACCATTTGCTGCTGCGTCAACGTAAACGATGATTTCATCGCCAGGTTGTGCAGCAAGTCCAGTTGGTTGTAAATTATTGCCGAAACCAAATTTTAAATTATCATTGGCGTGTTTTACCATGTTGCCGTGTTGTTCTGCTACGATGATTCTGCCGTCTGTAACGACTTCACCTTTAATGATTTTTTTTGCTAACGCAATGTTTTCTTTATAAGTATCGTACAGTGGATGTTTTTTTGCTTCTTCCTCTAATGCGTTAATTTGTTCAAGGCTATTGAATTCTGGTGAAACAGTATCCATCGTTCCATCAGTAAATAACTTTGCCATTTTATCGTTTAACGTATCTTCTTTATAAAAAGCTAATTCTGATAAGGTTGCCCAATTTCGATCGGACTTTTTAAACTTAAACTTTACTCGCTTAAATGTAGTCGGTTCAAACTGCGCCTCTACTAATCCAGCAACTATATTCTTTTTACCTGTTGCAACATGCTCATACGTATCGCCCTTTGATGTTTGTGAAGCATAAATTTCAAATTCTTCAGCAAAGCCTTTAAGGTCTGATGGTCTTGCCCCGTAAATCACACGATTTAATGTTACAGGCTCGATAAATTCGACTTCTACTTCATTTGAGAAAGTAGTCGTGTTGCTACTATTTGTTTCCCAATATGTATTGACATTACCATCGATGGCATTTTCGATAACAGCACTAGCCCAGTGCCCGCCATTATTGCGAATGCCCTTAATATTTTTGTTGTCCATTCTAAATAACTGAGAATATGCTTCGTTTGCGTAATGGCTAAATGACGAAGTGACTGCTGTTGTTGCTTCGATTGCTTCGGTGCTTAATAGAGCTTTGGCATTATCGATATCTTCTTTAAATTGAGCATAGAAAGGATGTTCTTGTGCTTCAGCATCTAATTGGTCGAGTGCATCAATTGAATGGAACTTGTCGCTTACAGCACTCATTGTGTTATCTGTAAATAGGGTTGGCATTTTGTCAGAGACAGTGTCTTCTTTATAAAACTGAAACTCTGATGCACTTGCCCAATCTTGATCTGCTTTCTTGAAAACGAATTTTACTCGTTTAAATTCTGTAGGCTGGAACTGAATTTCAACGATATCACCAGAAGATCCTTTATATTCACCTGATGAAACAAGTGTAAAGTCATTGCCTGAATCCGTTGTTGAGCTATAAATCTCAAATTGTTGGGCAAAGCCTTTGCCTTTTGCAGATGATTGACGTGCAGCGTAAACAATTCTATTTAACGTAGCTGCGTCATTGAACTGTATTACGACTTCATTTGTGAACGATGCACTATTTGGTGTCCCTGTTTCCCAATGGGTATTCATGTCGCCATCAATCGCTTTATCAATAGTAGAACTTGCATATTTTCCACCGTTGTTAGTAATCGATTTAATGTTAGTACTAGCCATCTTAAATACGTCATCGTATGCCTTTAAAATATCTTTTCCGTACAAATCAAACTTTTTCACCGAAGCAATCGTATGTTTAGTACTCGCTTCAGCTGAAGTTTTGACAATGTTTCCATTCGGATTTTCACTTGCCAAAACATTCAATGGACCGCCGACTAAATTTAAAGCTAGAGCAGATACTGTTACAATCTTTACAACTTTCATATATTCTTCCTCCTTATGAAGTTTTGAATTTCTTCCTACGGAGTACATAAAAAAACTACTCATAAAAGAGTAGTTTTATTTTAAATAAGGATACTATAAAAAATATACAAATATACCCATGTGTTTATGGACACTGAAAAAGCTAAAAGATTAAAATTCACCTTTTAGAAATTATATTAATAAAATATTTTTTCAGTTATTTGTTTTTTTATGACCTTAAAAAACAAAAAGTAGTATGTACTCTTCGGCAACTGGCTGACATAGTTATAAACCTTAGTCCCTATAGCTTTGCGTCCCTAAATTTCTTTAGGTTTGCCTATTCAATTTTTCTACTATAAAGAATAGCATAGTGAAAATAATTACCAAAGAACAATTTGTCCTATATTTTACCACCCTTCATTAGGGTAATATGGTGAAGGTTTATTGTTAAATAGTATAATAGTGTAATTTATTGATAGGCAATATAGTATGTGTAAATTACTTTAGTAAGAGGAATGTAGTTTAGTTGTAAACTACTTTTGTCGTGGTAGTGATTATGAAAAATATTTACAACAGGTGGAAAGGGTTTAACTTGGACAAATGCGAATGCTTTTAGGAGGTTTTTTGTTGATGCATTAGTTAGCTGTCTTTCTAAAGAGCTGTGTAATTTTCACCACTTATCGGTAGAATAAATGTATTAACTACACTACATTAAGGGGGGCTGAAAGTGTTATCTAAAGAGCTAAAAAATACAATTAAAGAAGTATTACAAGCCCATGTTCAGCCATCCTTTATTTTATTGTTTGGTTCCCATGCAAAAGGATTGGCACGTGGGGACAGTGATTTAGATATTGCATACTTTTCAGAAACAATCTTCACGAATTATGAACGATTTTTACTTGCTGGGGATTTAGCGGAGAAATGTCATGTTGATGTAGATTTGGTGGATTTGCAGCAAGTTGATACAGTATTTGTGGCACAAATAGTACGTAAGACGCAACAGACCACGCGTTAGCGAGGGTTGCGGCTTACGATGTGCCCGCGGAAAGCGTCCGCCCGTAGCGAAAATCAACGGCAGTAGTCATCACCTATATTAGTTTTAAACAAAAAAAGACTATAGACAAACTCGAAAATCTTCTACTTCAGTTTATGAGTAGAAGGTTTTTTCGTTAAAAGAATTTTTGGTGAAAGGCCAAACAAACCAGTGCTGACAATCGTTCGTACACTTGCAAAACCTGTATAAAAATAATTGATGATTTCAGCATGGATTCAATTGTAATGGTTTGTTCATCTTCCGTTCATTTTCAGTTCATGCTCTGTTCATTTAGGCTCTATATTCTAAGAATGTGAAAAGAAATAGGAGGGGTTTTAAGATGAACCTAGCTATAAAAGAAATGAAGAAAAATAAAGTAAGATTTTTGATTTTAGGTTCCATTGTTTTTCTGGTGAGTTTATTAACCTTTATTATTTCAGGTTTAGCTAACGGACTATCGCAAGACAATGCAGCGCTAATAAAAGATTTACCAGCAGGACAGTTTTATATGAACGAGGATGCAGATGAAACGTATAATCTGTCAAAAATAGATAGCAGTACTCAAAATGAAATGTTAAACAAACAAAAGGATGCTGTAGCCTTCTCAATTCAAATGGGCTTTATAAATGATGAGGCAGGCAAGCAGCAAAGCGTAGCCTTTGTAACTGCTACCGATTCACCACTATTTGAAAATGTGAAACATGAGGAAATTATTTTAGATAGCTCATTAGAGGATAAAGGTATACAGGTAGGCGATACAGTAACAAATAATCAATTTAGTGGCAAGTTTATTGTAAAAGGATTTGTTGAGCAAAAGAAATATAGTCATGCTCATGTTGCTTATATTAGCATGGAGGATTACAAAGAAATTTATCGTGTCGAAGAAATGCAATTAGTTTTCGCTCCAGATGGTGATGCTACTCAAGCCTATACGGGTTTACAAGCATTTTCAAAAAATGATTTTTTAAATACAATTCCTAGTTATAGCGCAGAGCAAATGTCTCTTAATATGATAGTTTGGTTTTTAGTTGTGATTAGTGGCATGCTGTTTGCAATCTTTTTCTACATGATGAACGTTCAAAAGATTGGTTTGTACGGTATTTTAAAAGCAATCGGTTTAAAAACAAGTAAGCTATTTAAAATGATTTGGACGCAAATGGTCGCTATTACGATTATTTCCCTTGCGTTATCTATTGCGCTAAGTCAAATTTTCAATCAATTTGCACCACAAGGAATGCCATTTAGTTTAAGTTTGGCAACGACAACACAATTGTCGATAGTATTCATCATTATTGGTTTTATTGGTGCAACAATTTCAGGTATCCAAATTAAAAAAATTCAACCATTACAAGCGATACAGCAAGGAGAGGTCTAATATGACGCTATTTACAATGGAGAATGTTAGAAAAACGTTTACGAATGGTGAAGTGCAAGAAGAAATATTAAAAGGTATTAATTTGACGCTTAAAGAAGGTGAGGTAACGGCGTTAGTAGGTGCTTCTGGCTCTGGTAAAAGTACACTTCTAACGATTGCTGCAGGGTTGCAACCTACATCTGATGGCCAAATTATTTTTGAAGGGAATAACATGACAGCTTTGACTAAAGAACAAGTGCGACAAGTTCGGGCAAGTAAATTCGGCTTTGTTTTTCAATTTGCTCACTTAGTTCCTTTTTTAACAGTAGAAGAACAACTTTTACTTATGCTTGAAGTGTCTGAATCAGCATTAAAGAAACACGAGCAGCAAAGAGAGGTAGAGCGACTTCTAAAATTAGTCGGGATGGATCATCGGAAAAATGCCTATCCTTCATCATTATCAGGTGGAGAGAAACAACGAGTTGCCATTGCACGAGCAATTATTCATAAACCGAAAGTTCTTTTTGCGGATGAACCTACAGCAAGTTTAGATTCCAAAAGATCTAAGGATGTCATGGAGTTAATTAGAAATCTGACAAAAACATTAAACATTACAACTTTAATGGTTACACATGACGAAGAAATGCTGTCATATACAGATCAGGTCATTAAAATGAATGATGGTAAAATTGTACAAAATGTGTGATTCAATTATAGTCTGAAAAGTGTAGTGTTAGATTGACTGTTATCAATCTAACACTTTTTTTTCTGTATGCGTTGCTTTCCCCACAGGCAACCCTTGCTACCGTACGGTTTATTACGTTTTACGCTATGTGCTCTGTCACAGTAGTCATCGCTTCACTTTCAACAACTTGTTGTTAAATGGAAGATGGAAATACCAAGTTTCGTTACTGAATAGGAACTAATATTTCACATAGATGATTTTCAATCATTTGCGAGGTATATCTTTCAATTATTGGTTGTTGTCTAATGGATAGATTATGTTTTGCGATTTCAGAAAAAATATTGCCCCAAAATTCGCTGACTGCCTCTTTCGTATGGTCTAACAGGAAAACTGCATATTTCCCTCCAGTGAATGTACCAACCTGAGCAGGCTTTGCCACGTAATAATCGTTTTGAATAATGACGCAAACATCATAACGACATTCTTCTTTCGGTGTAACTTCAGGATTATCTTGTGGTATAGCTAAAATTGGTGAACTATCAAATACCCCATTTTCCAGTGCCCATTGCTTAAAGGATTCCATTAGTTCTTTGTTTTGCTTTTCACCATATTCACCGACGTTTCTAAAAAAGGCAATTCTTGATTCTGCTAATTCTTCTATAGTTATTTTCATCACTTCATCCCCCTTCCTAAGTAAAGGTAATATGATTAAAAATATTTCTCAAGTGCTTATTAAAAGTATTTTTTTGTGGAACTTACGCTAGTGGTAACAAAAGAGACTTTTGGTTAGGGCATTTTTTATGTCTTCGATGACATACCTTCTTAAGTAGGAGGGATAACATGTTCAAAAGGAAATGGATTATTATAGGAACACTTACTATGGTAATAGTAATATTTAGCCTAGTCGCTAGACTTTTTGAGGTGGATAGTTCTGAAAATAAAGAGGCGCAGCAATCTTTCGTTACTAAAGAACAGTTAAGTATTGCTAAATTGAAAGAAAAACTGCATGAAATATATGTTGGAGTTGATGTGAAAACGACGACAAAGAAAGAATTGGTGTTACAAGTTGTGGCGGATGAAGATTATTTTAATTTTGTTAAAAAAGATATGGAGCCGATAGCCAAACGTGTTATGGAAACTTCCCCATTTAAGGACTATACAGTTATTTTTGAAAGGTGGGAATTTACAACAGAAAATGAAGGAAAAAAACTAATAGATAAAGAATTATCCTATTTTTTAAAAGCTATTGTAGAAGGTCTTAAAGAATTTGATGTATTTAAAAATATAACGACGGATCAACACACATTTATCACTGTTCAAACTTCTATCAGTGGTTCGGAGAAAAATGCACAAAAGGTTGCACTGGAAATGGAAGAAATCATATATGGAATTTTACGTTCACAAGAGAGAAATGTAACTCTGATAAATGAATTTAAGGTTAAAGTAGTGAATTCGCAAGGGGACGTATTAAATGAGTAGAAGATAGAATTGTTTGGGTGCCTGACACTTAGCTCCAGCATTACTAGCTCCTAAAATCGTAAAAATCCACTGCGCTTTCTGGGTACGCAGTGGATTTTTATTATGCTAGTCATCAAATGCATGACTAGCGTAGTGAATTGTAGTGAATTGTAGTGAATTGTTTGCGTGGCAGGCACTTATCCTTTAAGGAAATCAGGTTTTGAGAAGCTTGGGTTTGGATATTTGTAGAAGCCTTCTCCTGTTGCTCGTCCTAATTTGCCTTTGTCTATATACTCTGTTTTTAACAAGTTAGAAAGCTTTTTCATGTTTTCATCACCAGTTGCAGCAGCTTTTGCCTCAACAATGTTATGAGCGGTATTGATACCTACAACGTCTAAAATAGCAAATGGTCCAAGAGGAGCACCTGTCCCAATCATCCAAGTTTTGTCGATTGTTTCAGGATCAGATACTTCTTTTACTAATAGCATTTCAGCTGCATCTAACAATGGCACGAGTAGAGAGTTTAAAATATAGCCAGGTTGTTCTTTATATAATGTTAGTGGAACCATTTCAATAGCACGAGCAAATTCAACGACCTCATCAAACACTTTCATATCTGTACCTGGATGTTTCATAATTTCAGCTGTATTGTTTACCCAAATTGTATTAGCAAAATGTAATGCTAAAAACTTCTCAGGGCGACCTGTAGCTTCAGCAAATTGGCTTGGTAATAAAGTAGATGAGTTTGTTGCGAAAATTGTTTTTGCTGGAGCAACTTTGCCTAAATTAGTGTAAAAGTCTGTTTTGATTTTTACAACCTCAGGAATCGCTTCGATAACAAGATCTGCGTTTGCTACAGCCTCTGCTAAGTCACTTTTAAATGAAAGACGGGCATAAGCAGCATCTACTTCTTCCTGTGTCGCGCCCAAATCTTGTTGGTATAAAGGTTTTAACTTTGTAATGCGATCCTGCGCATTTTTTAAAGCATCGTCATTAATATCGTACACAGTAACGTTAAATCCTTTAAAAGCAGACTGGTAAGCAATCTGACTACCTAATACGCCACTTCCTGCTACAGTAATGTTTTGATAGTTCATCTGAATTCCTCCTCTGATATTGTTACGTTAATATAATATTTTTGATGTAGAATAATTTTCTTATTACAATTCCATACTACTTCTTTCGTTGAATGAAAATCAAATTATAAACTCAATTATTATAATGGTATAAAAATATGTCCGATTTCTACTGAAATTTATATGCTTCAAGTTTGTGTTTTATTGAGGATGAAAATAACCGTTAGCCTTAATATTTTATTTTTTAAAAGGAGGCTTTAGGAAAATATACGGTTTAGTGCAAATGTATTATTATTAACAATTTGGTTTTGATGGGTATTTTTGTCTTTTGTTAATGACGTCTTCAAGCATTTAGACTTAGAAGTGTAAAGATTTAGTCGGAGTAAATTGATTTGCAAAAATAGGGCTATTTTATAATTTTTAATAATTTACATATATTTATAGATTTGTTAATAGGTGTTTTAGTACACTGAAGTTATGAATTGAAAGGGGTAAGAGGAATGAAGAAAACAATTTTAGCTGGAGCCTTAAGTATTGCATGTTTTACAGGAGGTTTTGGCTTACAAGCATATGCACAAGAAAAAGTCGATGTTGCAAACATTATTCATCCTAAACAAGTCGTTGCATCGACTAATCAAGTACAATCGATGTCCTATCAAGATATTTACAAAATGTTTTTACTTTCTAAGCTAGTCAATGAGGATGATGATGTAACAATAGTTACATCTAAAGATAGCATTATTATAAAAATGTCCCTTAAAGGATTAATAGCATCCTACACAGATGGGACAAACTTATTCCCAGAAGGTGAACAGGCATTACAAGAAAACTTTGATGAGTTTAAAAAGCTGTATGGTGATGAGATTCAAATGCGCATTACTCAATCTGGTAATGGCTTCAAGGCTGAAATTTTTACAGCGGGGAAATGGGAAGACGCAAGTAATACAGATATGAGTGATTTAATTACGGTATTTAACCGTGCTGACCTTGATTTAAAACCAGGTGGGTATTTTACAGATGCGATTGGCCATTGGGCTGAAAGCTATATCCAATTGCTTTATCAGGCTGGCATTGTAACTGGTACTACTGATACAACATTCAATCCGAATGGGCAAGTCACTCGTGGGCAATTAGCTGCAATGATTTTCCGTGCTTCAGGCTTAGATGTAAATGATGATTATGAAGGGCCTGCTTCATACAAAGATATGCAAGGTTTCTGGGGAGCTAAGGAAGTAGCGATTTTACAAGAGTACGGGTTACTCGACATTTTCGACGGTAATTATTTTGAGCCTAACAAACCTGCTACACGTGAAGAGATGGCTCATGTTACGGCAAGTTACTTAGAAGCAATGGAATTCGATATCGAAAAGGCTAACAAAAATAATACCTTTACGGATAAGGATCAAATGCGTAAGGAAGCTGTAGAATCTATTGGTTTATTACAGCAATTAGGGATTATTGAGGGTGCGAGCGGGAAGTTTAATCCAAAAGGCAATTTAACACGTGCGCAGTTTTCTAAAATTTTATCTCTAACGTTGATGACAGTGAGTGAAGAGTAATATTTTCTGTGAGATGAAGCTAAAATTTCAAATCTAATAAAAATCCACTTCGCAGTGCTTTGTTAGGCGAAGTGGATTTTTAAATTTTTTAAGTGCCAGTCACCCAAACGATTTTAAAAATTCAAACAATATATGTGCTTATCCTACAAATACATGAAACATATAGCTTAAAAAATAGCCGAATAAAATATATGTCATAAAGGATTTTAAGGTTACTGATCGTACATGGTGCAAAATAAATTCTGAAATACTAGCCGTGCCGATTAATCCTATTGAGAGGCCCATTAACATTCCTTGTGCCTTAATTGTTAAATTCCAATATTGACCAATGAAAACGAAAAATACAAAGAATATCGAAAATCCGATGAAATAAATGAATAGTTTCCATAGCTTTCCGCTTTGTGAAAGAGATGCTGTTGTCAGTGCAAACCCCTCAGGAAGATGATGAAGAATGATTGATGCTGTCATAGTAATACTCAGTGCGGAATTACCAAGTAAGTTTCCAATGGTAAGACAAATAGGAACTGTATGAATGACCATTGCTATTGCAAGCAAAGAAACGGAGGGATTTTGATGGTTTGTCGGGTGAAATAAACTACTAAGTAATTGAAATATTAAATAGCCAATAAGTATGCCTAATAGTATGCCAAAAGACTTGTACATTTGAAAAGAGGATGGAATGATATCTAGTACAAGCAATCCTACTAAAAAACCACCACATAATAATGATAAACCTTGGGTTGTATGTTGAAACAGCTTAGAGAAAACCCAAGCGATTGTTCCACCTATGCTAACGCTGAAAAAAAGAAATCCACCAAGTATCATTGCACTCAACTGCGAAATTCCTCCACCCTATAATAATCTGAAGTCCGTTTTACAAAATATATGCAACGTAAAGGGTTATATGATGGAGCACAGTTAAAATAAATGACCACGTTTGCGTTTAAATAATGAAAACTATACACGTAAATCGAAACAGTGCGTACAAAAGAAATGAAGCTGGATACTAAGCATTCCTAAAAAGATTTCATTTTTTTAAAGTAGGGTAGTTATATTTATGAATTAATTAGTTATATAGTAGCTTAATTATGATAATAGGGGGGATTGCAATGAAATGGGCTGCACTTTTGAGCTTTTTAATCATGATTACCGTTAATGTTATAGCAAGTACAATAGGTATTAATGGCAAAACAACAGGAGAAGTATCTAACCAACTACAGGTGCTGTTTATGCCAGCAGGCTATGTTTTTTCTATATGGCTTGTTATTTATATACTTTTAGGAATATGGCTTGTTATTCATTTATTCCGGAAGAACGCCAATCAAGAGACAGCCATCATAAGTCTTGTAACGTCAACTTGTCTGTATAATATTGCTTGGCTTTTATGTTGGCATTATGAATACTTTTCGTTATCGATCGTCATGATGATTGGACTCCTAGTCAGTTTAATTTTTATTTATAGAAGTTATCCGAAAGGGGATACCCGTTTTGCAGGGAGATTACCTTTTTCGATTTACTTGGGCTGGATTAGTGTTGCCTTAATGGCGAATATTAGTTATGTTCTGACGTACTATCAGTGGGATGGCTTTGGTATATCAGATGTATGGTGGGCAAATTTGTTGCTTTTCGTTGCCGCATGTCTTGCTATGTATATTCGCTATGTTGAAGTAGATTTTTTGTTTCCAATAGTTATTATTTGGTCTTTTATCGGCATTGCTGTGAAAAATGGGGTAGATGCTGGAAGCTTATTTTATATGCCTTTACTGTATAGTGCTGTGCTTGTTATATGGATTTTTATCGGAAAGCGAAGATAATGAAGCGTCACTTTATACGTAAAGTGTTATTTGGAAAAAAGAGGGTACATTCAATTGACTGAATATTACTTTAATTCTATACTTTTGAATAGAAATACTAGATTCATTGATTTAGTCAACTACTAATGAAGGTGAGGAATGTAAGTATGAAATGGGATGCGAGTTATGATGTAGTAGTAGTAGGATCAGGCGCTGCAGGTTTGACAGCAGGACTAACAGCAAAGTTGCAAGGGATGAAATCATTAGTCATTGAAAAAACTGATCGTTACGGTGGAGCATCTGCCCTATCAGGTGGAGCACTATGGATTCCAAATAATCAGGTCATTAAAGGTGCAGGTGTTCCTGACACGCATGAACTAGCACGTTTGTACTTAGATTCAACTATTGGTGATCGTGTGCCAGCCGCATTAAAAGAGGCATATATAACACAAGGACCTGAAATGTTATTGTTTTTAAATCATCATACTAACCACATGCGTTTCCAATATGCTACAGGCTATTCGGATTATTATCCTGAAAAACCAGGTGGCCTTTCACAAGGGCGCTCTATTGAGCCACTTATTTTTGATTTGCAGAAGATGGGAACTTTAGCTGATACGATGCGCCGGTCTACTATGTCAACGAAAGGCTTCACGATGAATAGCTATGAATTCCATAAGGTAAATATGATAAGACGTACAATGAAAGGAAAAACAACAGCACTAAAATTAGGGATGCGTTTAGTGAAGTCTAAAATAACAGGTAGTGAGCCTGTAGCGTTAGGACAATCTTTAATTGCACGCTTACGTATGTCACTTGCAGAAGCGAATGGGGAGTTATGGGTTTCGACTGCATTTAAAGATTTTATCGTAAAAAATAATCGCGTGATTGGTTTAATCGTAGAGCGGGATGGACAAGAAATGCAGATTGAAGCCAAACAAGGTGTAGTGCTTTCATCTGGTGGCTTTTCACACAATCAAGCGTACCGAGAGAAATATTTGCCTTCCCCAACCAATGCCAAATGGACATCGACTCCAGAAGGACAAACAGGTGATTGTATTGAACCAAGCGTTAAAATTGGGGGAACGTTAGATTTAATGGATAAAGTATGGGGGGCGCCTTCAGTAATAGATCCAGAAGGACATCCTTTTTTCTTAGTGGCAGACCGTGGCGTACCCAATATGATGGTGGTAGACAATTTAGGCAATCGTTTTTTAAATGAAGCTGCCCCTTATCATGAATTTGTAGACAACATGTTTGCGCACCATAAAAAAACGAATACTGGAATACCTTCTTGGATTCTTATTGATGCAACTGCGAAGAGTCGATATATATTTACAGGTTTGTTCCCTGGACAAGCTTTCCCAAAAAGCTGGTTTGACAATGATATTGTGAAAAGTGGGAAAACAATAGAGGAATTGGCAAGTCAAATGGGTGTACCGTCAGAAAATTTAGTTGAAACAGTTGCGCGCTTTAATACATTTGCACGTAATGGACACGATGATGATTTCAATCGAGGGGAAAGTGCTTACGATAACTATTATGGTGATCCTACATTAAAAAACCCGAACTTAGCTGAATTAAAGGATGCACCTTATTATGCACTACGGTTATATCCAGGTGATATTGGTACGAAAGGAGGGCTCGTTGTAGATGAACATGCTAGGGTAGTAAAGAAGGACGGAACACCAATTGAAGGCTTGTATGCGTCTGGTAATTGCTCCGCTTCGATAATGGGCGAAACATATCCAGGACCGGGTGCTACACTCGGACCAGGAATGACGATGAGCTATATCGCAACGTCGCATATGGTGAAAAGTAGTAAACAAGAAATAGCAACTCTAATTGAAGCTTAATTTGTACTATACAAAAAACCTTCTTACTTACGATAAGGAGGTTTTTTTGTCTCGTTAAAAGTTTGAGAAGTGTACATGTAGAATGCCTTTTTTCTAATGAAATCAGGCTATTGGTATGTACAATCGTTCTAATTTTGTTCGTTTTTGAATATAGTGGCTACTGGGTGAAGAAATAGGACTGCACAATGAAATGCTAAAAAACAATAACTGGGTTTTATAAGGAAGGCAATGCTTTGTTATTGAAAGTGAAAAAGGAGTGACTACACACGTGCTAGAGTATAAACTCGTGACAACGATTAACGAGCTAGAGACATATAAGGATACTTGGTCTGAAATACTTGAACGTGAAAAAAACGATAATCCATTTATAGAATATGAATGGATTTCGACGTGGTGGATGATAGTTGGGCACGATGTGAATGTGGAAATTTACATTGTTGAGCATAAGGGGGAAGCTATAGCATTTTTCCCATTAGTTCACACAAGTAGATTTGGTAGTATTCACCAATTTAGCTTTTTAGGACAAGGACTTGCTTCTTATATGGGGGTAATTGCCGAAAAAAGATGGAAAGAGCAGGCTGTGCATTATTTATTCAAGGAAATTACAAGTAAATTTTCCCGAGTTCTCTTCGTATTACATGGCTTACTCGAAAGTAAGGATACATCTCAAATATTAGAAAAATATACGTTAACACATCAATTGCCCTATTCAGTTTTTCGTGTTGTCACTCCTTATATAGATTTTAAGTCGATTGAATTACCCGAATTTTTAACGAAGCATAAGCGAAGATTTAAGAGTATTAATCGTCGAGAAAAACGGTTGAAGGAACTTGGCAACATAACATATCAAAAAGCACATGCTGGAAGTTTAGATAACATGTTTCGATTGTTTGAAAGAAGATGGCAAAAGAAAATGGATACGAGTGGTTTTACGGACGAACGAACGAAGGCATTTTTTGAACAGCTTGCAAAGCAGCAAAATGGAGCATTATGTTTAAAAGTTCACAGTTTGCAATTTGAGAATACTTGGATTGGCTTTACTTTAGACATTTGTTGTCGAGGGAGAAATTTTTGTCATGCTATGGGTCATGAACCTGATTTCAATCTGTTTGGACCTGGACGTTTAATTGAGAAGGAAAATATGCTAAAGGCACATAAAATGAATTACCGTCTATACGATTTTGGTATTGGGTATGAGCCTTATAAGTTTGACTGGTATACACATTTAGATTTTACAAGAAAATTTATTATGAGTACTACAGGGATGAGAGAGCGAGCACTTCGTAATGTAATGGTGCTGCAAGAATCGATATTAGCCATGGTGAAAACAAATCGTAGGATTGTAGAGTGGAAACGTAATACATTAGGAGAATTACGATACTTGTTCACAAAAGCCAATATGAATGAGTGGTTTTCGATGCTAAAATGTAAGATTTTTAATGGACATGTATTTACTATTTATTATTTAGATGAAAAAATGTGCGACAATAAACCTAACTTCCAGGAAATATATATTCAATCGGTACTCGACCACGATCAGCGAACTGAGCTCCTTGCTCATTATTTTAAAGGCTATAAGTTCTATGGACAGAAACAGGAAATTTCATTTTTGCGACATGATAAACTAATCCACGAGGAAGTGGATGGGTTTATGCAAGAATTGCCACCGAATACTACATATATTAAAAATTATGAACTACCTAAACTCCAAATTATTGTAAATGAAGTGCAACGAGAAGGGCGTGCAATTTGTACCTCGGCTAATTGGTTTGAGTGGCGAAAACGTAGGACGTTGAATGCATTAGGTTTTCGAAGAGTAGAACGTGTATGGGTAAATCAACTGTTAAAGTGGAAAAAAGTGCATCGTCAAGAAAAGAAATGGATGAAATTTTTTTCAAAACAAGGACAGCAATCAGAACATAGCTGGCACCTAGCACTGCTTTCCTTCCTAATATAACAAAAAATCCTTAGCGTCTTTTTATAGGCGCTGAGGATTTTTATTTGGCTTGTATCAGAGCTGTATATGCTCTTGTTAAAAGTGAATGCCTGGCTTGTCAATTAGCTTACAGCCTGTGCCATATTTCGCTTTTAAGGCACCTTTAAAGTTTGTTTGTTCAAGCTCTGGGAATGCCTGCTTCCAAAGTTCAAATACATTATGGTTTGATGCTGTGCCATCTTTTGTTAAACGGACAATATGAAAACCATATTCATCATTGCAACGAGCTAATGCACGATTTTCGCGCACTGTAATAATGCGTCCGCTTTCAGTTATTTCATAGAGTTCTTCATAGCCTGCGATTGCACGGCTTTGTTCATCTAAATTAGCCGCTTTAATAACAGCCTTTTTAACAGACTTTTGCTCATTAGCCTCATTAGCAGAAGTTTCGGTGTTATTTTCCTCAGGAAGTTGCTCGACGATAATAAAATCCTTATTTGAAGCTTTATCACTCATCGTCGCCATTACGTTCATAATGGCACCTACATAATGCATTGGTTTATCATTACCTTCTTCATATACGAAAATATTATAGTCGGTTTTATTAATCTTTTTCATAATAATATTGCCTGTTGAAATCGTAAAACCGATAAATTTATTTTTATTAAGTGCTTGTAGTGCTTGTTGTTTAGTTAAAGTCATTACTAAATCTCCTAAATAATTGTTTTTTCTATTTTACCATAAAATAAGTCTCACTGTTTTTCGATGGTTGTTATTATACAAAGCAAAGAAGTTATTGTGTTATTTTCCGAAAATTCGAGAAAAAATGTAAAGTATGCTTTACATATAAAAAATAGTAAAGTACACTTTACGTAAAGGTCGCTTTACATCGGGGTGGTGAAACATGGAACAACGTATTAAAGAACTAAGAGCATCATTTGGTTGGACACAAGAACAGCTATCCGAAAAACTAGGAGTTTCAAGGCAAACAATTATTTCTATAGAGAATGGTCGTTACAATCCATCTTTAGAGCTTGCGTATAAAATCGCAAAATCATTTCAACTAAGTATTGAAGAAGTATTTATTTTTGAGAAAGGTAGTGATTAAATATGAGTTTGGAGCAGATGTTACGATTTCTTGGTATAGTGCTTGGCATTTGAGGTCTTTTTGGTCTTTGGTGGGGACGTAGGATGGCGGCACGTAAAAATGGACTCGATGAAAGATATGAAAAAATTACAGTAAGCTCACTAGCGAATGGGTGGAAAATAACGGTTATCTCCATTTATGTTCTATTTCTGTTGTTAATAGCGGGTGTTCAGTTATCTACCGCTCAAGCTTTAGGAATTCTTTTACTAATTCATATGGCTGGATGGGCATTTTCAACAGTTTATTATAATTTAAAATATTAATTACATTTAATGGTAAATTAAGCGAAAAGGAGCAATGTAAATGCAGCACAAGTTTGGTATGAATTTATCATGGTCACAAGGAAGAAATGGTACAGGGAACTTAACGTCAACTAATTTGAATACAATCGTATCTATTCCTCGGGAAATGAATGGACCTGGAATCGGAACAAATCCAGATGAAATGTTATTAGGTGCTTCAGCAACTTGTTATTTAATTACATTTGCAGCATTACTGGAAAACGCCAAAATACCAGTAGAGGCATTGTCGATGGAGTCAGAAGGGTTTGTAGATGTAACGGATGGTGTTTTTACATATGAGAGGATTGTCCATAAACCAAATGTAAAAGTACCACATCTCCCAGAACGTGAAGAAAATCTTATTAATCGGCTAGCACAAAAAGCAGAACAAACGTGTATGATTAGTAAAGCATTAAAGGGAAATGTTCATATCGAATGCCACCTTCAAATTGAGCAGGCGTCTGATTGTCAGTAATTAATTTAATCTCTTGATTATTAAAGGAATTATGCCAAAAGTTTTTCTGGTGTAATTCCTTTTGTCATATTTACAGGGTATTTGCTTTGTCTGAAATAGTTCTATAAATGGGCGAAATGAATATATAAAGTTAAGCACTAAAAAAATGTAAAGGATGATGTATTGCACGTACAGACAGCTGAGACAATCACATTTTACGGTCAGTATGGTAAACGAATTTTTGATATAGTCGGGGCATTCATTTTATTACTTATTACAATTCCTCTTATGTTAGGTGTACTCCTCCTATTATTCGTTACTACAGGACGTCCCGTCTTTTTCAAACAAATTCGAACTGGTTATGAACATCAACGTTTTATCATTTGGAAATTAAGAACAATGGCTATTCAGGCAACACCTGTCAACATGCCTGCGATATGTACAGAAGGTATTCCAGATGATTACTATTTCAAAACTGACCAAGATACGCGCATTACAAAGGTAGGAGCGATATTACGTAAGTTAAGCATCGATGAAATTCCGCAGCTTTTAAACGTATTAAAGGGGGATATGAGTATTGTTGGACCAAGGCCCGAAGTACCGACAATTACAAATAGTTACAGTGCATTACAGGCACGCCGTTTGGAAGTAAAACCAGGTTTAACAGGGCTTGCACAAATTAACGGACGATCTAATATTTCACATGGTCAAAAAATCTCCTATGACATTCATTATGTAGAAAACATAACGTTTTGGATGGATTTAAAAATTGTTATGAAAACCTTTTTCGTCGTTCTAGCTAGAACAGGGGCTTACTAAAAGAGCAAGAGGTGAAGGATGCTGAAAATTGTTCAACTAATAACACGTATGGATAAAGTAGGGGGAGCTCAAAAACATGTGGAGGCACTTGCGATAAAGTTAAAGCAAGATGCCCATAAAGTTACGATTGTTACAGGTTATTATGATGCTTCATTATGGCGTTTACAAGATGAGCAAATTGATGTCATCAGTATCCCTGCCATGCAGCGGGCAATTCATCTAACAAAAGATATCCAAGCACTTTGGCAATTACGAGCTGCTTTTAAAAAAATACAGCCTGATGTCATTGCTACACACTCTTCTAAGGCAGGGGCAATTGGACGTATTATCGGCGGCCTTTTGCGCATCCCGACGATTTTTACCGCACATAGCTGGAGTTTTACAGAAGGGGTGCCACAAAAAAAGCAACTAATGTATCGTCAACTTGAAAAAACGGTCCAGCCATTAACAACTAAAATCATCACCGTTTCTGATTATGATCGTAAGTTGGCATTAACAAAAGGCATTGCACCTGCTCGTAAAATGCAGACGGTTCATAATGGCATTGAACAATTAGAAACGAAAATAGCACCAAATAGAGTGAGAAATGAGCATCCGCAAATTGTTATGGTTGCTCGCTTTGAGGTGCCAAAAAGGCAAGATTTACTGTTGGAGGCTTTGATGGAGTTATCGGATATCCCTTGGCACCTTCAATTTATTGGTGATGGTTCTTTGCGTCCCCAATTAGAAAGTTATGTGAAAGACAAAGGTTTTTCGGAGCGAGTTACGTTTTTAGGCAATCAATTAGATGTCACAGCATTGCTTCCTCAGAGTCATATCTTTGCCCTGCTATCAGATTGGGAGGGTCTACCCATTTCAATTATTGAAGCGATGAGAGCAGGACTTCCTATCATTGCCACGAATGTTGGTGGAGTTAATGAGTTAGTGACGGATCAAGAAAATGGATTTTTAATCGCTCGTGACGATCCAAGCCTACTGAAAAAAAGGCTTAAACAGCTGTTAACGGATGAAACGCTATGTGAAAAAATGGGCGATGTAAGTGAACGACGTTTTTTACGTGATTTTACGTTTATTCCTATGTATCAAAAAACATTATCAATCTATGAACAGGCAATTTCAAAGTTTGCTAAAAAGGGTGATTAAATTGCAATTAATTCGCATTAGAACAGAAGATGAACTTGTGTATTTTAAGGGGATTTGGGATGAGATATTAGCGAATGAACACAATGATAATCCGTTTATTGAATATGCATGGTTTTATAACTGGTGGATTACTATTGGAAGAAAAGAGCGTGTAGAGCTATATGCTGTGCAAAAGGATGATGATATTATTGCATTTTTGCCATTTACGGTTCGAATGCTTTGGGGTGTTCGTCTATATACCTTTACAGGTGAAAATATCGCTAATTATTCGGGTGTTATCGCAAGGGGAAAATGGCAATTACCTGCTATAACTTTTGTATTTGATGAGCTTATGAAAAAGCATCGTCATGTACTATTTTCATTTCATGGATTACTTGAAAGTAAAGAGTCCTCGAAAGCAATTGAGCAGTATTTCGTTGAAAGGCAATTACCGCCACATATTTTTCGAGTAGTAACACCATATCTTACTTTTCAAGACGTCGACTTCAATAGCCATTTCAATAATCGTAGAAAAATGCATGGGATAGATCGAAGAGAAAAGAAGCTGCGTAATTTAGGGTCTTTACGTACAAAAACACCTGAACAAGAAGACCTTTGGCAAATGTTTAGATTATTTGATCGACGTTGGGCAAAAAAGATGGATACGAGTGGTTTTACAAAAGGCAAGAAAAAGGAATTTTTTGAACACATTTTTCATCTTAAAGGGGAAGCGATGCAAGTAGAAGTAGACGCACTTGTTTTTGAAGATCAATGGCTTGCCTTTAACTATGGTATTTGCTGTCGAGGACGCTATGTCACTTACGCACTCGGACATGAGCCGAACTTCAATATTTTTGGAATTGGTCGTTTACTTAATCAAACGACGATAAAGCGCACTTTTTCAGAAAATTATCGTATGTTCGATATGAGTATTGGTTATGAGGCTTATAAATTTGATTGGCGCTCTGGCATCGATTTTACGCGGCGTATCGTCGCAAGTAGTAAAACAAAACGAGCAAAGGTTTTGCTTGGTTGGATTGTAATGAAGGAACGTTTAAAGGAAATGCTGAAAAGTAGTCAGCGTTTCGTTGGATGGAAACGTCACACTCTTGGTGAAATACGCTATTTAGTAAAGTATGGAAAAGTGAAAGATTGGCTAGAATATGGACAACAATTCGTTGAAAAGTTTGTTCGTTTTAAGCAAGTGGAATTGTACGAGTTATCCCCATCTGATCGGGTCGTTCCACAACAACCAGTAGGGGAGTTGTTTGAGGAAATGTCGATTCAAGAGGCCATGTCACTCGATCAGGAAGAGATTATTTCATTATTTTATAAGGGGTATACCATTTATAAAGATTCCTTTGCACAGACGACGAAGCCTGCATTTGCATTACATACGAAAAACTTACGTGTGGATGCATTGCAAGTCGTTGAATCGTTGCCTAAACAAACCTACTTTTTGAGCTACGATCTCTATAAAGAGATAGGCGTTGTTACAGCATTTATTCAAAAAATAAAGCCAAATGAAACACTTTGGGTAACGGCAAGCTTTTGGCAATGGCGTAAGCGAAAACGATTGCAGCAATTAGGCTATAAACGTATTTCTCGAATGAAGCATTTTAAATGTGCTCGTTATGAGCGCAATCATGTAGAAAATTACACAGAGAGTGGGGGCGGTGTTCATTCTATCCATTAGAAGTAAGCGATGGAATATCGCGATGCAGCATATTTACTTTGCAGAAAAGTTGGCAAATACTAGAAAATCAATGAAGTTAGTTTGTCACACACATTCACTTGTTCCGAGCCGTAAGCTTGTTAAACGTGAAGCGGTTCATATTCCATTAACAGATCATGAGTGCTCGATGTATACAGCACTTTCGAAAAACAATCGAAAACTGCTACGTCGCGCACAAGAAGAGCCCTATCAAGTATTTTTATATACAGAGCCTTCAGAAGAGAACTTACGAGCTTTTCAACAGTTTTATAATGATTTTGCAAAAAGGAAAAAAATTGAACAAATTACAAAATCGCAGATGGAATCCATTATGCTTTTAAATCAAAAAAACGCTTTGTTTTTGTCAGAAGTACGTAGTATGTGTGGACAAACATTGTGTTATCGATTGGATATTGTACATGCACAAAAAGCGATGTCCTATTATGTAGCGACAAGTGATGCTTTATCATTGCCTGCCCATTTAAAGCGTCCATTACGGTATGCGAATCGTTTCTTGTTATGGCACAATTTAATGTATTTAAAACAGCAGGAATTTGTACTATACGATATGGGCGAGTTAACAGATGTCGATACGATTCGTCAATTTAAATTGAGCTTCGGTGGACAAGTTGTTAACGTATATTCAGGCTACATCGCACAATCGAAAATGAGTGCGTTGTTATTGGGCGTGCAAAAGTGGAGAAAATAGCAATTAATGAAAAACATGGTGGTTTAGTGATTTCACTGGACTTTGAGTTAAATTGGGGTGTCCATGATGTATTTCGGCATGGACAATACAATAAAAATTTATATGGTGTTCGTCAGGCATTACCTAAAATTCTGATGCTGTTTAAGCAATATGAAGTACATGCGACATGGGCTACTGTTGGCTTATTATTTGCAGAATCTAAAGGTGAGATGGCTCATTACTTGCGAGGCATTCCAGTGAAATATAAACAAATGCGATATGCAGCACATTCCCAGCTTGCAAAAGTAGGAGAAAATGAGCAAGAAGATCTTTTACACTTTGGCAAATCGTTAATCGAAGAAATTATTCAAACACCCCATCAGGAAATTGGTAGTCATACATTTTCCCATTTTTATTGTTTAGAAAGTGGACAAACAGAAACGGATTTTCTTGCGGATTTACAAGCGATGAACATGATATGTGATGGGTATATTGAACCGATGAAGTCCATTGTTTTTCCACGAAATCAAGTGAATGACGATTATTTTGCAATTTGTCAGCAAGCAGGTTTTGTTTGCTATAGAGGAAATGAACTACATGATTTATACAATCCTAAAAAGTTCACTAAAAAAAATCGACTATCATTTGGAGTAATGAAATGGCTGGATAGCTATGTTAATGTAACTGGAAATCATATGGTACGACTAGAAGAGATGCAAGGGGATGCATTTATTAATGTTCGAGCAAGTGCATTTTTAAGACCATATAGTAGCTTGTTGCGTGCATTTGAGCACCTCAAGGTAAAACGAATTAAAGAAGGAATGCTAGCTGCTGCAAAGGAAGGGGCTTTTTATCATTTGTGGTGGCATCCGCATAACTTTGGAAAACATATTGATAAAAACTTGGCGATGCTTGAGGAGCTTTTGCAATATTATCAAGAATTACAGAAGGATTATAATTTCCAGAGCTATTCCATGCATGAGGTCGCCAGACTATGTAATGTAAGCAATAACATTTCTGAATAGAGTGTTATTGCTTTTTTATTTTAGTTGCTTCAGCATTCGTCTTCTACTTAAATGAGGTTCTGTTTTGTAGAATTTTTAAGAGAATAAGAGGGAAATTACCTGAGCGTGACGAAGATGTAAGTTACTTCGTGTTAATTTAGAATTTTAGGGTGTTTGCCCTATATAGAACAAGCAGAAGGAAAGAAGTAGCTTTCTACATAACAAAGGGGAGTTAGGGATGATGGAAAAGCAACAAAGGCCGATTTGGATTCAAAATATTTCTCAATTAGTGACAGTTGCAAGTGACAAGAAGGGACCTCGTGTACGTGAAGAAATGCGGGAGCTCGGAATTATTGAAGGTGGAAGCGTCTGGATTGAAGATGGTACTATTCAAGATCTTGGTACGACTCGTGACATGATACTGAAATATTTACCCCGTGCACAGGAAGCAGAGATTGTAGATGCAACGGGAAAAATTGTGACGCCGGGATTGATTGATCCTCATACACATGTTGTTTTTGGCGGAAGTCGCGAGCATGAATTTGAGATGCGTTTAGAAGGTGCAAGCTATATGGACATTATGAATGCTGGGGGAGGCATTCATGCAACAACTCGAAAAATGCGTACATTGACAGAAGAACATATTTTCAATCAAACGACGAGACGCTTGGACTTATTTTTACAGCATGGTGTCACAACATTAGAAAGTAAAAGTGGCTACGGACTAGATTTAGAAAATGAGTTAAAGCAACTACGTGTCATGCAGCGCCTACAAAAAAAGCACCCAATGGACATTGTGCCAACCTTTATGGGAGCACATGCAGTACCGGAAGAATATCGAGAGAACCCAGAGCAGTTTGTTGATTTAGTGATTGATGAAATGATTCCTGCAGTTGTTCAAGAAAATCTGGCAAAATTTATTGATGTATTTTGTGAGGTCGATGTCTTTACACCGGAGCAATCAGAACGTATTTTATTGGCAGGCAAGGCGCAAGGGCTCACCCCTAAAATACATGCCGATGAAATTGAAGAAAATAAAGGTGCGCATGTTGCGGCAAAAGTAGGAGCTATTTCTGCCGAGCATTTATTAAAAGTTTCGGACGAAGGCATTGAAGAGCTTGCTAAATCAGGTGTTATTGCATGTTTATTACCTGCGACAGCATTGTATTTAGGAGAAAAACCGGCACGTGCTAGAGACATAATTGACGCAGGTGTACCTGTAGCCATTTCGACTGATTGTAATCCTGGATCCTCTCCAACCATTTCGCTTCCACTTGTAATGAATCTGGCATGTATCACCATGAAAATGACACCAGCAGAAAGCTTATGTGCTGCTACATATAATGCTGCTTGTGCATTGCAAATTGAAGATCGTGTAGGTTCCATCGAAGTAGGAAAGCAAGCTGATTTAGTTCTTTGGGATGTCCATAATCATCAAAAGCTACATTATATTTTTGGTGTGAATCATGTGAAAAAAGTTTGGAAAAAAGGCGTGAAGGTGGTCGGTTAAAATGTTCATCCAACCTGAATGGCAGTGGAAACAAGAAAATGGCTCAAGTATGCATCAGTGGATTAAGCAAAAACAAAATCCACATGCAAATGATGTGGATATTATTGTGTATGGAGCATTATTATCATATGCAAATGATCCATCCAAAAAAGCACAGTATCCTAATGCTTTTCGCAAGGCATGGTCCAGTTTTCAATCTTATAATTTAGACGAACAAGTTGATTTACGTGCACTAGCAATTGTTGATATTGGTGATGTAGCCATAGATCCGAATAATCGGATGCTTTCGGAATCGGCAATAGAGGCGGCAGCGGAAAACTTAAGTATTGCCTATCAAAAAAGCTTCACATGCCTTATTGGTGGAGATCATGCGATTACTGCTTGTTCATTAAGGGGGATTAAAAGTGCTTTTCCGAAAGAGCGCATAGGCATTATTCAGCTTGATACACATTTAGATGCAAGAAATCAAGAAGAAATTGGATTAGCGTTGAACTCGCCAATTCATCAACTCATTGCATCAGGCGTTGTAGAGGGAAAGCATATTTATAATGTCGGCTTGCATGGCTTTTTTAATTCGCCTGAAATGATTTATTATGCACGTGAGCAAGGAATGCATATGATTACGTTAAAGCAGATGCGACGCGATGGTATACAGTTGACTATTCGTGAAATGCTGCGTCAGCTTATGCATGAAGTAGACAGAATTTATGTGTCCGTTGATTTAGACGCACTGGATATTACATTTGCGCCTGATGTACCTGCGGCCACACCTGGTGGGTTAACAGCCTATGAATTATTTGATATTTTAAAGCTTATTGGCGAAAATGAGGGCGTACGTCATATTGATTTTATTTACGCTGATCCAAAACACAATGAACTTCGTATAGAAACGGTGAAAACGGGCGTTACGGCATTTTTGCAGTGGCTAACGGGCATTCAATTGGATCACCGCAATCGCATATCGAGGAAAGAAAAGGCAGGCTATGGGGCTACTCCATAGTCTGTTATTTGTATAAATAAAAATAAATATTGCCGTTGATTTCCGCTACGAACGGGCGCTTTTTTGCGGGCAAAACGTAAGCCGCAACCCTAATTGTTTGAGTGCCTGGCACTTTCAACTTATGCAGTTTCCTCAGTAGCGTCCGGGTTTTTCTGTGAGTAAAGAGAAAAAATACATGACCGGCAAGGTAAATTGTTTGAGTGCCTGGCACTTATATTAAGTCGATAGTTTGCTATAATAGAAAAATGCTTATTATTCTTTAGATAATGACTAAACGCTAGAATAATGGATTAGAGAGGATTTTTCATCATGACTATAAAACCAAAATTGCTCATTGTTGATGGCATGGCATTGTTATTTCGTTCTTTTTTTGCTTCAGCTGCAATGGGGCATTTTATACGCTTAGAGGACGGCACACCTTCTAATGGTGCGCAAGGGTTTGTCCGCCATGTTTTGACGGCACAATCTATTATGCAACCAACACATTTAGCTATTTGTTGGGATATGGGTTCACAAACATTCCGAAATGAATTATATGATGGCTATAAGGCTAATCGCCCAGCACCGCCAGAGGAAATGCTTCCTCAATTTGATATGGCTAAAAACTTATCTCAACATATTGGGTGGCAAAATTTCGGTGTTGTCGGTATGGAGGCTGATGATTTAATCGGCTCAATGATTACCAAATGGCAAGACGAAGCCGATATCACGGTTATTAGTGGCGATAAGGATTTATTGCAATTGTTGACACCTACAACGCAAATAGCGTTTACGAAAAAAGGTTATACAGAGTATGACCTTTATACACATTCTCGATTTAAGGAAGAATATGGTATAGAACCGATTCAATTTGCACAAGTAAAGGCTTTTATGGGTGATACAAGTGATGGCTATCCAGGAGTTAAAGGGATTGGTCCAAAACAGGCGCTGACACTTATTCAAATGTACGGCTCTATTGACAATGTTATTTCTTCCTTGGAGGAATTAAAGCCTGGTCAACGTACGAAAATTAAAGACAATCTTGACATGCTGAAGTTATCACACGAACTAGCAACAATTCAAACGAATGTACCGATAGAAGCAGATATTGCTCAATTAGTAGTGCCAAACTATGAGCAACAAACATTTAAAGCGATAGAAGAACGTGGCTTTTCACTTATTGCAAAGCAGGCACGTTCATTGTATTCCCTTATTTAGGTGCAACTTTAACGAAGCTTAACACTTTTTCATTATTTTGAAATAGAGCAGTACGAATTTGGCTGGCGCGATTTTTGCCACCATTATCATGGAAAATTAACAATAGCTCACCGTCTTGCACGTCATAGCCAATGAGTGGTACCCAATGATAAACAAAGGTAGATTTTTTATCAAACCATTGCAGGCTAAAATAACGGTCAAAGCGCATTGCAACGGGGCGTCCTGCATCTATTTCCTGCAGCGCCTCTTTTAACGTACAGTTGCGTATTTCCCATGTCGGTAACAGTTTCCGAAGGTTATGAATTAAACGCCATTTAAACAAGCCAATTTTTGTGCCACCGAGTAGTTCATAAAGTTCGTTAACCGATGGGGCTGTCGGATTATAGTAGTGCAGAATGACATGGATTGTTGTTGGCCCACAGGCAGAATTACGATATTTAGGTGCAATGGATGTTTCGTATTGTGATATTCCGTGTATCGGCAAATACTGTTTCATAAAAATCTCCCTTCGAAAAAGAACTTTTTATATGTAAGTCTTAGGTGCTTTCACACATAATTACGTGGAATCCTTCTTTATATAATGAATCAAGCTGGGACAAAAGAGAAAAAGTGTTAGATTGTTTGCAAACAATCTAACACTTTTTTGCTGAGACAGTTGATGTTCGCCATGACAGGCGCTTTCCACGGACACACTGCATGAACGCAACCCTCGCGATCGCGTAGTTTGCTGCGTCATACATTTTGTGCTTTTCCTGCTGGAGTCACCGCCTTCGCTACAATTAACCAGTACTATCTATTTATTGTTGAGCAGCTAAAAACTCAGTAACTTGCTGAGGTGTTTTAGCGTTAGCACTATGTAAGTGTGCTAATTTTTCACCGTTTTGGAAAATTAATAAGCTTGGAATACCCATTACATCGTATTTATCTGCGATTTCAGGAAGCTCGTCGCGGTTAAGCTCGTACCAATCAAATTGATTGTACTCTTCAATAATTGGATCGATAAACATATTCATGCGTGTGCAATCAGGGCACCATCCAGCATAAAATTTCACAAGCACTTTTTGCTCACCAGAGATAAGCTCATTAAATTGTTCTGCAGTAGTTATTGTTTTCATTAGTAGTTCACTCTCCTTGCTAACCATTTTACACATTTTCTCTTCATCCTGAAAGTTATCTGTTTGGGATATATAGACTCTACTTATTGTCCTGTTTTCGCTCGTAAAAAACAAAAAAAGTTGTATATTGCAAAAATAAATGAAGAAAAAAGATTGCTAATTTAGACAAAATAATCTACACTAAAAACAGAAAAAGTAGTTTTATTTTCATTCAGTGGAAGACTTTTCTCACGCTGTATTTGAGTTGTATATCAACTGACTGAAGATAAGTCTCTGGCGCTTGTCACAGATTATGAAATGACATCAGTTAAAATCTTTTAGCTAAAAATCTACGACAATGTAAGTGATTGCGACTAGCTAGCATACATTGTAAAAGGTCAACGTGAATGTCAAAATCTAAGCAAAAAACGCCAAAGCGAAATTTTGATTTTTTTTGGCCAAAAAATGAATGGCTATTCATTCAATGGGAGAATAAGGGGGAATTGCTTGTGACTTATAACATTAAAAAAGCGGCTGTTCTAGGTTCTGGAGTAATGGGTTCTGGAATTGCAGCACATTTAGCAAACATCGGTATTCCAACATTATTATTAGACATTGCACCGAAAGAACTAACGAAAGAGGAGGAAGCAAAGGGTTTAACTTTAGAGCATCCAGCTGTAAGAAATCGCTTTGTGAATAGTGCTCTTCAAAAGTTAGTGAAGCAAAAGCCAGCACCACTTACTTCTAAGAAAAATTTATCGCTACTAACGGTGGGGAACTTTGAAGACGATTTAGACAAATTAAAAGATGTAGATTGGGTAATTGAAGTTGTTGTTGAAAATCTAGCAATAAAAAAAAGCTTATATGAAAAAATTGATGCTGTACGTTCTGCAGGTACAATTATTAGTTCTAATACATCAGGAATTAGTATTAATGCAATGGCGGAAGGGCGTTCAGAAGATTTCCAAAAACATTTTTTAGGGACGCATTTCTTCAATCCGCCACGCTATTTAAAATTACTTGAAGTAATCCCTGCAACGACAACTGCACCGGAAGTTGTAGACTTTATGAAAAAATTCGGTGAGGACATTCTTGGCAAAGGGGTCGTACTAGCAAAAGATACACCGAACTTCATTGCCAATCGCATAGGCACATATGGACTGCTCGTTACTTTACAGGAAATGATGAAAGGCGGCTATTCAGTTGGCGAAGTAGATTCAGTAACGGGGCCACTTATCGGTCGTCCAAAATCTGCTACTTTCCGTACATTAGATGTCGTTGGCTTAGATACTTTTATCCATGTGGCAAAAAACGTATATGACCAAACGTCAGGAGATGAACAGCAAGTATTTGCAGTGCCGGAGTTTTTGCAAAAAATGGTTACAAACGGCTGGCTAGGTGCTAAGTCTGGGCAAGGTTTCTTCCAGAAGCAAGGGAAGGGAATTTTAGAAATTGATCCAAACACATTAGCTTATAGCCCTGTGAAAAAATTACAAACTCCTTCAATTGAAATGGCGAAGCAAACGCGAGGATTAGCTAATAAAGTTAAGGCATTAACGTATGCTAAAGATCGTACAGGTGAGCTGTTATGGGGTATTTTTGCACCGACATTAATTTACTCTGCACAGCTGCACGGTGAAATTGCCGATGATATTGTGGCAATAGATAATGCAATGAAATGGGGCTTCGGTTGGCAACAAGGTCCATTTGAAATATGGGATGCCATCGGTGTTACAGAATCCGTTGCCAAAATGGAAGCGGAAGGTCGCGAGGTTCCTGTATTTGTAAAAGACATGTTAGAGAAGGGCTTTACTTCATTCTATTCAGAACTTGAAGGTGACGTAGCGTATTATAACGGGTCACAATTCGTAAAAGTTCCTGTTAATGAAAAAGAAATTAACTTAAAGCGCTATAAAAAGAAACATGGTGTTATTAAGTCTAATACAGGTGCTAGCTTAATAGATTTAGGTGACGGAATTGCCCTACTTGAGTTCCATTCCCAATCTAATGCCATCGGTTTAGATATTATTCAAATGATTAACTACGCAGTAGATGAAGTGGAAGCAAATTATAAAGGCTTGATAATCGGAAACCAAGGTAAAAACTTCTGTGTCGGTGCTAACTTAGGAATGATTTTAGTAGAAGCACAGGATGATAACATTTTCGAACTAGACTTTGTCATTAAAGCATTCCAAGATGCTATGCAAAAAATAAAATATTCTAACAAACCTGTTGTGGCAGCACCGTTCGCGATGACGTTAGGTGGGGGCGCAGAAGTATGCTTACCTGCTGCACATATCCAAGCGACGATGGAAACTTATATGGGCTTAGTAGAAGTCGGTGTTGGTCTAATTCCAGGGGGTGGCGGTAATAAAGCGCTTTACCAAAAGTTCTTAAAAGGTTTACCAAATGGCGTTGAGATAGACTATCAAAATATTGCTAATAAAGTATTCGAAACAATTGCGATGGCAAAAGTTTCAACTTCAGGTGAGGAAGCGCGCGATAATAACTTCCTAGATTTTGCAGATGGTATTTCAGTCAATGCAGATCACCAAATTTATGATGCAAAACAGGCTGCTTTGGCACTTTATGATGCAGGCTATCAACCACCAGTGCCAACAAAAGTTCCTGTTGTCGGTGCATCGGGCTACGGTACGTTACTAATCGGTGCTCAAGGGATGTTTGAATCAGGTTTCATTAGTGAACATGATTTAAAAATTGCGAAGAAGTTAGCGTATGTCATTGCAGGTGGAAAAGTTCCATATGGCACATTAGTAGATGAGCAATACCTATTAAACTTAGAGCGTGAAGCATTCTTAAGCTTAGTTGCAGATCCGCTATCTCAACAAAGAATGCAACACATGTTATTAAAAGGGAAACCACTTCGTAACTAACTAGACTAAAATGTTTGCACATGAAACAAAGGGGGATTTAGACGATGCGTGAAGCCGTTATTGTAGCAGGAGCACGAACTCCTATTGGAAAAGCGAAAAAAGGTTCATTAGCAACAGTAAGACCGGATGATTTTGGGGCAGCAGTTGTCAAAGAAACGTTAAAAAGAGCGGGCTATGAAGGTCCTGTCGATGACTTAATTTTAGGTTGCGCAATGCCAGAAGCAGAGCAAGGGATGAATGTAGCTCGTAGTATCGGAGCGCTTGCAGGGCTACCAGATACTACACCTGCACTGACAATTAATCGATTTTGTTCATCAGGTTTACAGGCAATAGCATATGCAGCTGAACGTATTATGCTTGGTCATTCAAAGGCTATTCTTGCTGGCGGTGTTGAATCGATGAGTATGGTGCCAATGGTAGGAAATACACCACGCTTAAATCCAACATTAGCTGAAACTGCACCACAATACTATATGGGGATGGGGCATACAGCAGAGGAAGTAGCACGTCAGTACAATGTGAGTCGTGAAGATCAAGATGCATTTGCTGTACGATCACATATGCTTGCGGAAAAAGCAATTAAAGAAGGTAAATTCAATGATGAGATTGTTCCGATTGAGGTGGAACAACATTATGTGGACAACAATAATAAGCTACAGGTGAAAAAATTTACCTTCAGTGTCGATGAGGGCGTTCGTCCGGGCACATCAGTTGAAGGCTTAGCTAAACTTCGTCCTGCATTCCATGTAAAAGGAAGTGTTACAGCAGGTAACGCTTCTCAAACTTCTGATGGCGCAGCTGCAGTTCTAGTAATGGATCGTGAGGAAGCAGAAAAGCAAGGAATGACACCGATGGCTAAGTTTTTAGGCTTTGCGGTTGGCGGAGTTCCACCAGAAGTAATGGGTATCGGCCCAATCGTGGCAGTTCCCAAAGCGCTTGAAATTGCAGGTTTATCAATTCAAGATATTGATTTGTGGGAAATTAACGAAGCGTTTGCATCTCAATCATTACAGGTGGTTCGTCATTTAGGTATTGACCAAGAGAAAGTAAACGTTAATGGTGGTGCAATTGCATTAGGACATCCGCTTGGCGCAACAGGTGCAATTTTAACATTGAAATTAATTCATGAACTGAAACGTCAAGGCAAAAAATATGGTGTGGTTACAATGTGTATCGGCGGTGGTATGGGCGCTGCTGGAGTATTTGAGATTTTATAAGTTATGTGAAATTATTTGAGAATTGCGAATTGTATGAGTGCCTGGCACCTAAAAATAAGGAGGAATTTAACATGACAGAAAAAACAACAGATATCATTAAAGGCGGCGGATTTATCATTGAGGACGTGGCATTGGACCGCGTATTTACACCAGAAGATTTTACAGATGAGCATAAAATGATTGCCAAAACTACTGAAGAGTATGTTGCTAATGAGGTATTACCTGTAGTTGAAAACTTGGAGCATCATGAGTTCGAGCATTCAGTACGTCTACTGAAAAGTGCTGGTGAACTTGGTTTATTAGCTGCAGATGTACCAGAAGAATACGAAGGTCTTGGCTTAGATAAAGTATCTTCTGCATTAATCGCTGAAAAAATGTCAGTAGCTGGAGGCTTCTCGATTACACATGGTGCACATGTAGGGATTGGTTCATTGCCAATCGTGCTATTCGGGAACGAAGATCAAAAGCAAAAGTATTTACCGAAGCTTGCTTCTGGTGAATTAATTGCAGCTTACGCATTAACAGAGCCTGGTTCAGGTTCGGATGCTTTAGGTGCCAAAACGACTGCAAAGCTAAATGCTGCTGGTACTCATTATGTATTAAACGGTGAAAAACAATGGATTACGAACGCTGGTTTTGCTGATGTCTTTGTTGTGTACGCAAAAATCGATGGCGATAAATTCTCAGCATTCATCGTGGAACGTGCCTATAATGGTGTTTCTGTAGGACCAGAAGAAAAGAAAATGGGTATCAAATCTTCTTCAACTCGTACATTAGTGCTTGAGGATGCAGAAGTACCTGTTGAAAATCTACTAGGTGAAGTAGGTCGTGGACACGTCATTGCGTTTAACATTTTAAATATCGGTCGTTATAAATTAGGTGTAGGAACAATCGGTGGCTCAAAACGTGCTTTAGAGCTAGCTATTCAATATACAAACCAACGTCAACAATTTAAAACGAAGCTTTCTGATTTTAACTTAACGAAAGAAAAACTATCGACAATGGCGTCTCAATTATATGCGTCTGAGTCATTAAATTATCGTACGGTTGGTTTATTTGAAGATCGTTTAAGCCAGTTAAGCCCTGAAGAACAAAAGCAAGGGAAAGTTATTGCAAATGCAATAGCTGAATATGCAATTGAGTGTTCGATTGCGAAAGTGTTTGGTTCGGAAACATTGGATTATATCGCAGATGAAGCGGTGCAATTACATGGTGGCTATGGCTTCATGGCAGAATATGAAGTGGAGCGTATTTATCGCGATTCCCGAATTAACCGTATTTTCGAAGGTACGAATGAAATTAACCGCATGATTGTACCAGGTACATTTATGAAAAAAGCGTTAAAAGGTGAATTGCCATTATTACAGGTCGCGCAAAACTTACAACAAGAACTTCTTATGCTAATGCCTGAAGATGTAGGCACAGAGCCACTAGCACAAGAAAAATACCTTGTGAAAAATGCTAAGAAAATTGCTGTATTAGCAGCTGGTATGGCAGCACAACGCTACGGAGCGAAGCTTGACCAAGAACAAGAGGTATTAGTGAACATTGCCAATATCGCCAACCAATTATTTGCTATGGAGTCTACTGTTTTACGTACAGAAAAGGCAATTGCGCGTGAAGGTGCAGAAAAATCACATCAAAAACTACTTTACACACAAATCTTCTGCCAAGAAGCATTTGCAGAAATTGAGAAAGAGGCAAAGGATACAATTCTTGCTTCAGCAGATGGAGATGCTGCACGTATGACATTGTCAGCATTACGTAAACTGACTCGTAACAATCCTTATAACCTGATTGCTAAAAAGCGTGAAGCTTCAGTTAAACTAATCGAAGCAGAAAAATTCATCGTATAATATAAACTTTGACCTAGTTACTTGCTATAGGATAGTTAAGATTAGAGTGTCGCCAAAAGGCAACGAGAAAATCATTCTTGTTGCCTTTTGTTATGTGGGTGCCAGGCACTCAAACAATTCTGAATTTTGCTAGTAGATATTAATGGAAGACGAAACAGGCCGCGTGCTAGCGAGGGTTACGGCTTACACTGTGCCCGCGGAAAGCGCAATGGATTTTTACGATATAGGAGCTGACATTATGCCAAGTGCCCATGCCAAAGTGTCAGGCACACAAACAATTCTAACTTTGCATTTTAAGACTACTAAGTAAAAATCCACGTAGACTCCTGCGGGAACAGCACAGAATGTAAGACGTAATAGACCGCCCGCTAGCGAGGGTTACGGCTTACACTGTGCCCGCGGAAAGCGCAATGGATTTTTACGATATAGGAGCTGACATTATGCTAAGTGCCCATGCCAAAGTGTCAGGCACATAAACAATTATGAAATTAACCAATAAATGTTTCGTTTTGGCTCATACTAGTTATGATGGTATACTACAGGAAATGATAGCAGAGGAGCCTATAAATATGATTCAATTTATCCATTACCCTAAATGTACAACTTGTAAAAAAGCACAGAAGTGGTTAAACGACAATGGCGTTTCATACGAAGAGGTACACATTGTTGAACAACCACCTACGAAAGAGCAAATAAAAAGTTATTGGCAAGCTAGCGGACAGCCACTGAAGAAATTTTTCAATACATCTGGCATGAAATATCGTGAACTTGGGTTGAAGGATAAACTGGCGGAAATGCCGGAAGATGAACAGCTCACACTACTTGCTTCTGACGGTATGCTAATTAAGCGACCAATTGTTACTGATGGAAAAAAAGTAACGTTAGGTTTTAAGGAATCAGATTTTGAACAAGCGTGGAAATAACAGCTTTAATCCTTGTTTTTATGAAAGAAATATGGCACACTGAAAGTGAATATATTACATATTTATGGAGGGGTTTTTGGCATGAGCACACCTAAAGACTTACGTTACTCTGAAGAACACGAATGGGTAAAATTAGAAGATGGTAAAGTACGTATCGGTATTTCACATTTCGCACAATCTGAATTAGGAGATATCGTTTTCGTTGAGCTTCCACAAGTTGGCGACGAAATTAAAACAGATGATCCATTTGGAAGCGTAGAATCAGTAAAAACTGTTTCTGAATTATACGCACCCATTTCAGGTACTGTAGTTGAAGTAAATGCAGATTTAGAAGATAGCCCTGAATTCGTAAACGAATCACCATATGAAAAAGCATGGATGATCGTTGTAGAACCTGCTGATGCTTCAGAAATTGAAAGCCTTATGACTGCAGAACAATACGAAGAAATGATTGCAGAATAAACAAGCCTATAATAGAAAAACGTCGGCATACATACCGGCGTTTTTTATTATATAGCACGAGGTATTAGTTGCCTTGACTCTGCAAGTAAACGATAGTACAGTGACTCACCATAAAATGTTGTCCAAATTGCGAAGCGACATGTGAAAATGATTGTTAACATGTAGATCTATACATCGTGTGGAATCCTGTAATTGCGATGAATTGTTGTAGTAAATAACTGTCTAAATGGGGGTGGCGCGATGTTCGAAGGGAAATGTTTAATCGTGGAAGGCCGTTCGGATAAGCTTCAAATAGAACCTATTTTGAGTGAAGATGTTACAATACTTTGTACGAATGGTACAATTGGTGTGCATCAATTAGAAGAATTACTCGACCCATATGAGGGCTGTGAGCTATATACATTTTTTGATGCAGATGCATCAGGAGATAAACTACGAGCATTAATGGACAGACATTATCCTGAGGCGGAGCATTTGCGGACAATGCCTACTTATAAAGAAGTAGAAACTACACCGAGGAAAGTGCTTGCGATGATTTTATTGCGCGCGCATTTTTCCATCCATAATGAATATATTTTGTAAGGTTGCGTGAAAAATGGAAGAATGGTCAAAAGAGCAGTGGGAAACGGCTGTAAAATCTGGTGGAAAAACTGCCTTTTATTTATATACACCGATGTGTGGAACTTGTGCAGTTGCATCTAAAATGATGGATATCATAGAACAGTTACTGCCACAGTTGAAATTAGGTAAGGCAAATATTAATTTTTTAGAGCAAATAGCTTATGATTTTCAAATCGAAAGTGTACCTTGTTTACTCGTTAGCGATGGAGGAAAAGTTATAGAGAAGGTTTATGCATTTCAATCCGTACCATTTTTATACGAATTGTTAAAAAAACCAATTGACTGAACTTTGCTAGCATGGTAAAGTAACAACTATATTAAAAACTATTAAATATATCGAACTCTTATAAAGAGTGGCGGAGGGAAGTGCCCTATGAAGCCCGGCAACCATCACATATGTGAAAAGGTGCCAAATCACTCAAAGATTTTTCTTTGAAAGATGAGAGAACGGTTTAGCGTATAAAATACGTGACCCCTTCTACTTGTCTATGAGTGAAGGGGTTTTCTATATGAGAAAAGGAGTATTCGCTATGATACAGCTTCAAAATATTACGAAGAAATACAAAACCGCAAATGGCGAATTAACTGCTGTTAAAGATGTCAATCTTACGATTAACAAAGGTGAGATTTTTGGCATTATCGGCTATAGTGGCGCTGGTAAAAGTACGATGATTCGTTTATTAAACGGTTTAGAAAAGCCGACAACAGGTTCGGTGAAGGTGAACAATCAAGAATTTTCATCTATTAAGGGCCAAAAGTTGCGTGATGCTAGACAAAAAGTAAGTATGATTTTCCAACATTTTAACTTGCTTTGGTCAAGAACAGTTGCTGAAAATATCGCTTTTCCACTTGAAATTGCAGGTATAGCTAAGAGTGAGCGAGACGCACGTGTGAAAGAACTTATTGCACTTGTTGGTTTAGAAGGACGTGACAAGGCGTATCCATCACAGCTATCAGGCGGTCAAAAGCAACGTGTTGGTATAGCACGAGCACTTGCCAATAATCCTGAAGTGCTGTTATGTGATGAAGCTACATCGGCACTCGATCCAGAAACAACAGATGCAATCCTTGATCTGCTTGTCGACATTAACGAACGATTAGGTTTAACGATTGTATTAATTACCCATGAAATGCATGTAATCCGCAAAATCTGTCATCGTGTAGCAGTAATGGAAGCTGGAGAAATTGTTGAACGTGGTGAAGTATTACAAGTGTTCCAAGCACCACAAGCAGCGATTACTAAAAAATTCGTTTCGCAAATTACCGATACGAAGGAAACCCAGGAGACAGTCGCACAACTTAGAGTAAATTATCCAACGGGACACCTTGTTAAGCTTGTCTTTGTTGGTGAAAAAACAGAGCAACCTGTTATATCGCATTTAGTAAAACAGTTTGATGTGGAAATTAGTATTGTCCATGGCAATATCTCACAAACTAAAAATGGCGCATACGGTACTCTTATAGTGCAAATTGATGGCACGGATACAAATGTAGCAGCTGCACTAAATTATTTAAATACAGTTGAAGTACAAACGGAGGTGATTGCAAATGCTAACTAGTCTCTTTCCGAATGTCGACTGGGAAAAAATGTGGACAGCCACATATGAAACACTTTATATGACCACTCTTTCAACAGTCGTAACATTTATACTTGGTTTAGCCATTGGCACAATCCTCTTTTTAACGAGTCCAAACCAATTGTGGGCTAATAAAATCGTTAACTTTTTAACAGGATCGGTCGTTAATATCTTCCGTTCAATACCATTTATCGTGTTAATTATTTTACTAATACCATTTACGAAGTTTTTACTTGGGACAATTCGAGGAGCAAACGCAGCCCTACCAGCACTTATTATCGGTGCTGCACCATTCTATGCACGAATGGTATTAATTGCATTACGAGAAATTGATAAAGGCGTTATTGAAGCCGCACGCTCGATGGGTGCTAAAACGTCCACAATTATTTGGAAAGTACTAATTCCAGAATCATTACCGGCACTTATTTCTGGGATTACCGTAACGGCTGTAGCACTCGTTGGGTATACGGCAATGGCTGGAATTATTGGTGCTGGCGGCCTAGGAAACTTAGCCTTTTTAGATGGCTTCCAACGTAATCGCCAAGATGTGACATTAATGGCAACTATTTTGATCTTAGTAGTCGTATTTATCATTCAATGGATTGGCGATATGATTACAACAAAAACAGACAAACGTTAAAAAGGTTAACCCGGTTTTTACCGCTAACATATTGTTTGAACAAATAAAGGGAGTGTATACAAATGAAGAAGTTATTAGCAGGATTATTTTTATCAGTACTTGTACTAGCTTTAGCAGCTTGTGGTGCTGGTAACAAAGACGAAGCAGGTTCAACATCTGGAGACAAGGCAGACGACAGTGCAAAAACTGAAGAAAAAGTAACATTAAAAATAGGTGCTTCTAACACACCTCACGCAGTTATTTTGGAACAAGCAAAACCGATTTTAGCTAAAGAAGGTATTGATTTAGAAATTGAAACGTACCAAGATTACGTACTACCTAACCAAGATTTAGATTCAAAAACTATTGATGCAAACTATTTCCAACATATCCCTTATTTAGAATTACAAATTAAAGATAATGGTTATGATTTCGTAAATGCTGGCGGCGTACATATCGAGCCAATCGGTATTTACTCTAAAAAATATAAATCTCTTGAAGACCTACCTAAAGGTGCAACAATCTTATTATCAAACTCAGTTTCAGACCATGGCCGTATGCTGTCATTGTTAGAAGCAAAAGGCTTAATTAAATTAAAAGATGGTATCGACAAAACAGCAGCAGAAATTAAAGATATCGTTGATAATCCAAAAGACTTTAAATTCGATGCAAATACTGCACCAGAATTACTTGTTCAAATGTTTGAAAATGAAGAAGGCGATGCGGTTCTTATCAACTCTAACTATGCAATTGATAACGGCCTAAACCCAATTGAAGATGCAATTGCACTAGAAGATAAAGAATCTCCATATGTTAATATTATTGCGGTACGTGCTGGAGATGAAAATAAGCCAGAAATTAAAAAATTATTAGAAGTATTAAAATCTAAAGAAATCCAAGACTTCATCCTGAAGGAATGGAAAGGCGCAGTAGTACCAGTAAAATAATGAAAACTTTTATAAAAGAGGATGTAAGTATGAAAACTTACATTCTCTTTTTTCGTGAAAAATGAATTGCAGTTGGATTACTGGAAAATATAACTGTTTGTAAGTGAGGTAATTTCGCATGCATTAATTTAAATTACCAAAAATTTTATATAGAAATGGTTTGGTAAGTTTTATAAAATAAATGAATCAATCATCGCTCAATATGTCTTGTACAAACATGTCAAATTGAGATACTACGTGAGAAAAATCTTTTGTATAAGTGATGGTATTGGATTATTTTTTTATCCTTTCACTAGAATAGGAAGCAAATTCTAATCAGCCATCTAGTATCGATTCTCAATCGATGTTAGGTGTTTTTTTATTTGAACAGCGAGTAGTGGCTTTAGAAGTATAAAAAGGGTATATAAAAGGTTTATATAAACAATTTTTGAAATGTAATGTTAATTTAGAAGATTAACATTCCTCAGTATTACAATTGTTTTTTCTATAATACTGTTAAATAGAGATGCGTGACAAGGTAATGAACATACATGAAGGAGACTTTTCATATTATGAAACAAAATGCTTAGGCGGTACGGAATTTCAGGGGTTATTAGAAGTGAATATAAAATTTATAAAATTTTTTGCGACAAATAATTACAGCTCCTTATCTAATTGTTTATATTCAAAAGAGGAGTATATGTAGTAAGTTGCTGAAAAAAATATGATACAAAAGAATTATGTCTTTATTAAATTAAGTAATTATCGATTTATAAACAGGTCTATTAACTTCTTCTTGAAAATTGTTTAGAAAATGTTTAGTTAAAATTAGTACTATAGGAATGTTAACAAAATGTGTTTTAATGTATTCTCAAATGAACTTAAAGAATGAATCGTAATGCTTTTACGACGCAAAAAGGTTTAATTTGTATTTATTTTATAAAATTAGGTGAAGGAGTTATTTGTTTATGGGGATAAAAATTGAATCATCAAAAGAAGCCTTATCAAAGAAAATAACAACAGGACAAGCTACAATTGGCGTAATTGGACTTGGTTATGTAGGTTTACCATTGGCTTTAGAAATAGTCAAAAAAGGATATCAAGTTATTGGTATCGATAAAAATAACGAAAAAATAGCCAAATTAAAAAATGGCAAAAGTTATATTGCGGATATATCTAATGCCATTATCGGAGAAGCCTTGAAAGAAGAGAAGTTTGAAACGACAACTGATTTTTCAAAGCTTGTTTGTGTAGATGTAATTATTATTTGTGTTCCAACTCCAACAGCTGCAGATGGAACACCGAATATTTCTTACATTGAAGATGCGGCTGAAGCGATTGTGCAGTATATGTCTGCAGACACATTAATTATCCTTGAAAGTACTACGTACCCTGGAACGACAGAAGAAGTAGTTCAACCGATTTTAGAAAAAGGTGATTATGTTATTGGACAGGATATATTTTTAACCTATTCCCCTGAACGTGTAGACCCTGGAAATATTAATTTTACAGTCTCTAATACACCGAAAGTAGTTGGAGGCGTTACAGAAGCTTGCTTAGAAATATCAAAATTATTTTACGAAACTATAGTAAATACAAATGTCTATACCGTTTCTAATCCAAAGGTCGCTGAGATGGAGAAGTTACTGGAAAATACCTTTCGCCAAATCAATATTGCATTGGTCAATGAGTTAAGCAAAATATGCTATAAAATGAATGTGGATGTTTGGGAAGTAATTGAAGCTGCTTCGACAAAACCATATGGATTTATGCCGTTTACACCTGGACCTGGGGTAGGCGGTCATTGTATTCCGATTGACCCAAAATATTTATTGTGGGCAGGCCAACAACATGGTATTACGGCTTCATTAATTGAGACGGCAGATAAAATTAATGAGTCGATGCCAAGTTTTGTAGTAGAGAGACTAGAAAATTATCTTATTGCACAGAAGAATGAGCATAAAGCTGGGAAGATTGTCGTTATTGGTGTCACTTATAAACCAAATATTAATGATTTTCGTGAATCACCGGCGCTTCATGTCATTCAAGAATTAATGGAAAAACAGTATGTGGTAATGGTTGTTGATCCATATATTGAAACATTTTCTGTTAATTATTGTGATATTAATACCGTTCCTTTATCGAAACAATTAATCCAAGAAGCTGATGCTGTATTAATTTTAACGAATCATACAGCAATTGATTATGCAATGGTCGATCAAAATGCTGCTTTAATATTTGATACACGAAGTACACATTTTTTATTTTCAAATAAAAACTATTATAAATTGTAAGGAGAAATTTGTGGTAATGAAAAGACTAAAATTATGTAGTCTACTATTCATTTTGTTCATAGCAGGGTGTCAATCCGCAACACAAAGTAATCTGGCTGCACCAGTAGATTCAACGATTGAAATAAAAGAGCATGATGGAACAATGAGTGACATCATACGTCATGCAAATATCCTTAGTCCAAAAGTAGCTTTAACTTTTAATGGTCTTGCAGACAATGAAACAATGCAAAAGTTATTAAAGGTGCTAGATCAATTTAATATGAAGGCAACGTTTTTTGTAGAAGGTATGCGTTTAGCACAAGAACCTGAATTGGTTAAGAAGATATTGGCGAAAGGACATGAAGTAGAAAACGGCACATTAACTTTCCCTGATATGGCAGAGTTAGATTATGAAGATACTTATAAGGAAATATATTTAACAAATAAAATTTTTGAAGAGCAATTAGGTTATACACCTAAATATGTGAGAAGTCGCTCGGGGGATTCAACCGATAATATGCGCTATGTCACAAAAGTACTCAATATGAAAGCTGTCGTAGAAGCTTCCGTTAATCCTAAAGATCGCAATATGCAAAGTGCGGAAGAGATGATGAATTATATTCGACATTACGTAGATAGTGGTTCAGTCATCCATTTAAATACGTATATTAATCCAGCAATTATTGATGTTGTCCCATTACTGGCTCAGTTTAGCGAAGAAAAAGGTTTTATTTTATCTACGTTAACGGAAGTATTTGAAAATGAGTATTTAGTCAAATCTTTAGAAGAAATAGAAGGCTATGATGCTATTAAAATAAATCCAGATTACGAAAATGTGCAACCAAATGTGTTTTACCGTAAAAATACATCGAAAAAAGAAATTGCATTATCCTTTGATGATTGGGCAAGTGAGAAAAGAACTAAAGAAATATTAGATATTTTAGATAAGTATAATATCCATTGCACATTTTTCTTAATTGGTAAGGGCGTAGAAAAAAATCCTCAATTAGCACGATTAATTGTTGATAGGGGGCACGAAGTGGCGAGTCATTCCTATAACCATATTGACGTTACGTCCATGACACCAGAGGAGCTACAAGAGGATGTAATGAAAGCACATCAAGCATTAACGTATGCTTTACAGGAATCTCCGTTATTGTATTTTAGACCAAATCAAGGTGTTATCAATGAAGAGTCGGCAAAAATTATTGCTGCCACAGGTGTTAAAGCAATTGCCATGTATGATATTGCATCTTTTGATTGGAACTTAGATTTTTCGGCTCAAGATATTTATAATCGGGTCATAAGTAGGGCTGCTCCAGGTAAAGTGGTGGTTATGCATATATTAGACGGTACAAAAACAGTCGAAGCATTGCCATTAATTATTGAACAACTACAAAAGCAAGGCTATAGTTTTGCAAAAATGTCGACTTGGATTGAAGAAGATTCGAATAAGAAAGTGAATTGATAATCATGAAAAAGAAAAAAGAGATTTTAACAATGCCGCGCTCTGATCGACGGATATTATCGAATATTCCTGATCCTGAAAATGTACGGAGCCTCGTTAATCGTCGAGGTGCTTCGTATCAAACGGAAGAGGATATCGATTCTACAAATGTAAATGAAATATATCGTTTACAACTATTGAGTTTGCGTTATGAATCTGATTTTGAAGTGCAAATTAAGAGAGCTAGACAAAAGATTAATCATAACAAATATTATGCTGAAGATATTTCAGTAACAGGTATACTTGTTTATTCGGATAGTGCAAACAATTTATTAAATGATGAAATTGTTACGATGCAGTTCACAATACCTGATGGAGCGATGCCAGAGGGGTACGAATCCAAAGTAAAGTTAAAAGCTAAAGTTGTTCGTCATTTCACAAATGAAGAAGATGGTAAAAAGAGATATTACTATGCATTTGAATTTTTAAAGCCTCTAAATGATTATTTGACGAAAAAACGTTGGGGACTTTCAATTTTTGTAGCGAGCTTATTTTTATTAATTGTTTCTTTTATCGTAGTATTAATGCGTGCTGAAAGTGTCATCTACTTTAAATTTAATAAATTCCTATACTTATATAGTATAATCGCTGCAACATTCCTACTAAGTAGATATTTGTTTGGCATTTTCTATAGGAATGTACCAATCAATCCTCACTTTGAACCAGGTGTTTCTATTATTATTCCTGTATTTAATGAAGAACAGTGGATTCATAGAACAATCTTAAGCTGTATTAATCAATATTACCCTGTCGATAAATTAGAGGTGATTGTAGTAGATGATTACTCTACAGATAGAACAGAGGAAGCAGCAAACGATATGATTCAGCTTATTCATAGTGAAGGGGGCCGTTTCAAAACAGATGGGCGCCTTAAATTCCACAAGCTACCCCAAAATGGTGGTAAGCGTGAAGCTTTAGTGGCAGGTGTACATTTGGCTAAACATGATTTAGTTGTTTTCGTCGACTCAGATAGCTTTTTAGAGCCTCATGCAATTCGAAATTTAGTACAACCCTTCCAAGATCCTAAAATGGGTGGTGTAGCTGGTAGGACAGATGTAGAAAATAAATTTACCAATGCACTAACGAAACTACAAACTGTTCGGTATTATATTGCCTTTCGCATAATGAAAGCTGCAGAGTCGTGGTTTGATACAGTAACTTGTTTATCGGGTCCGCTAGCGTGCTATCGAAAAGAGTTAATATTAAAAAATGAAACAGCGTGGTTAAACCAAAAATTTCTAGGACAGCCGGCAACATTTGGTGATGACCGTAGTATGACAAACTATATTTTAAAAACGCACCGCACAGGATATCAAGACAATGCAGTCTGTTCAACGATTGTACCTTCAGATACAAAAGTCTTTTTGTCTCAACAAATGCGTTGGAAACGCTCATGGTTACGAGAGTCGTTACGTGCATTTTTATTTATGTGGAAAAAAGAACCGTTTATGTTTCTGTTCTTTATCATTGGCTTAATTGTACCCATCGCTGCACCAATTGTCGTAGTTTACAATTTAATCTACGTACCTATTATGCATGGGATATTTCCGACTACATTTTTAATGGGCTTACTGTTGATGGCAATGCTTATGAGCCTAGCTCATCTCTTCTTTAGACGAAGTAAATTGTGGACATTTGGCTTTATATTCGTCCTGTTCTACGAATTTATTTTACTATGGCAAATGCCTGTTGCATGGGTTACATTTTGGAAATCAACTTGGGGTACAAGAGAAACACCTCAGGATATTATGGCAAGGGAAAAGAAGTTGGAAAAACAAAAGATACGGAAATCCCGATTTTCAATATTGAAAATAAGAAAAATGGGTGAGAAGGAATGAGTGAAAAAAATGTTGTATTAAATCCAGCTGAAAAAAATCGTAGAAAAGTAATTCGTTCTATTGCTCAATTCATTATCGTTGGATTTTTAGCGTTTATTTTAATACGTGTCGTGTTCTTAACAGAAAAGAAGGAAGAGGAAACAGTACCTTTAATCAATAAAGACGGTTTCATCGCCTTGTCATACTTTGGTGTAAGCAGAAATGACTCTCCTAAATATGTTTCAAAACAGAATTTAGAAAAACAGCTAGAGCTACTTGAAGGACAAGGATATAAAACGATTACACAACAAGATATTTTAGATTTTTACCAGAACAACAAGCCCCTCCCAGAAAAAGCGTTATTTTTATCATTTGAAGATGGTCGCACAGATTCAAGTATATTCGCTCAAAACATTATGGAAGAGTTAAATTATAAAGCAACGATGTTTACGTATGCCAATAAGATGGATACGCGAGACAATAAATTCTTAAAACCTAAGGATCTGCTACTTATGAAAAAAAGTGGATTTTGGGAATTGGGTTCCAATGGATACCGTCTGACGTATATTAATATTTATAATGATAAAGGACAGTCACTCGGAGTTATCAATGAAAATGATGTGCCAAATAAAACGACAATTGAATATTATAATCACTTTTTAATGGATTTCATTCGCAATCAGTATATGATTCCGAGTGAAACGCGACAAGAAATGGAAATGCGAATTCAAAATGATTACAAATTAATGAATGATATTTATGAGGAAAAACTTGGGGAAGTGCCGATGACCTATGCGATTATGCATGCAAATTCACTTTACAACAATATGGATCCTTTGGTAGAGAGTGTAAACGATAAGGAAATTAAAAATACATTTCGTATGCATTTTAATTTAGAGCTAGGTGCATATAATGACAACGATGCAGATCTCTATAACTTAAGTCGTTTACAAGTATCCCCATATTGGGCAACAAACCATGTGATGATGAAAATCCGTCAAGCAAGTAAACAAAATATAGAATTTGAAGTAGGGGATCCTCAATTAGCAAAAAAATGGTCAGTCATTAATGGTGCAGCAGAATTTGAAAATAATGAAATGATTATTACTTCTGCTCCATCTAGTGAAGGACGAGTAATTTTAAAGGAGGCCCTTCCAGATCGATATAATGTGAATTTTACTTTTAAAGGAAATGTGGTGGGGCAACAATCTATTTATATAAACTATGATGAAAAAGATAATAGCTATATTCGTATAGCGTTAATAGACAATGAGATTGTTGTTTCAGAAAAATTACCAGGAGCGAGTGTTGTAGAAAAGGAACGTTTTCAGTTGAATGAAATTAAGTGGAATGAAGAGGAATACGCATTTAATAAAGCAGCTGTGTACAGTTATCAGGATACACAAAAGGGTTCTCGAATTGATGACGCTGAGTACCCAAAAAATTTAACCCAAAAAAGAGTATTTAATATTGCTGTGAATAAGGATAAAATAGAATTAAATGTGGATGACATTTTATCGGAGACTATACAGAGAAACCCAGTTATGCAAGGGGATCAATTGGCAATGGGTGCGATGTTTAGTAAAAAAGATACAACACATGAGCAGTATGCAGATGATATTTATGATACAGTGATTGAAGATATAGTAATCACCGATGAAAATAATACAACACTTTTTACAAATCAATATACGAATTTTAATAAAGTTAAGTATGAAACAACGTCATGGTTTAATAACGTTGTAGACTTCTTTATTGAAACCTTCTAAATCGAGGGGAAGTTAGATTCAAGTGAAAAACTTTTTTTTGTTTATCTGTATGGCACTACTAATTATCACAGCATGTAGTAATAGCAAAGACGGTCCTGTTGAAGCAAGGGAAGAATTAAAGAATAAAAATAAGCTTCAATTATCTATTTGGTTACCCGAATGGCAAAAAAAGTCTGCTTTAGAAGATGTCCAAAATTCACAGCAAGGTCTACAGGATATACGAGTATTCGGAGCTTATTTCAATAGTAAAGATCAATTATTATTAACAGATAATGCGATAGAGATGTTACAACATACACAGCAACAATTTAATGCAACGCATTCTGTGATACTTACTTTAATTAATGATTATGTTACAGATAACGCCCCATCTGTTCAGAAGGATAGTACGTTATTACATCGCTTGTTACAAGATGCTTCATCAAGACAAAAGCATATCAATAATATTTTGCAAATTGTTGATCAATATCAACTCAAGGGTATTGAAATTGATTATGAAAAGGTAACAAAAGATGATCTTCCAAAGTATTTGCTTTTCTTAGAAGAGCTCTATCAACAATTATCGGATAATAACGTCACGTTAAATGTTGTTTTAGAGCCACGCTTTCCATTTGATGTGACATTGCCAGGTGGCCCAAAGTATACTGTGATGGCGTACAATGTTCATGGTTATCATAGTGGACCTGGCGCAAAAGCCACTTTCTCATTTTTAGATGAACTATTAAAAAAAATTCAAACGTCAAATCAAGACTTAGCCATTGCCTTTGCAACGGGCGGATTTAAATGGGCAGCGCAAGGGAAGACCGTTGCCTTAACGGAGATGGAGGCAGAGGCATTACTCGCTAAAATGAAAGTAGCTAAACAGCGCGATCAAGCGAGCGGGGCAGCCTATTTCACCTATTCCGATGAAAATAATGTAAGTCATGAAGTTTGGTACGCTGATCAAGAAACACTAGAAAAATGGATTACCTATGTGCAAAGGAAGAACTATAATGAGGTCGTTTTATGGCGTGCTGGAGGGTTAAGTTCCGAGACATTAATGTGGATTGACGAACAATCAATTGAAAGAGACTCCATCCATTGAAACGAATTGAATTTACTTATACGGTCATTTTATAGCAATGTTTTTATCAACTGAAAATTGTTGGACAAAAGAGAAAAAGTGTTAGATTGCTTGCAGTCAATCTAACACTTTTTTGCTATGCCGATGAGGTCCGCTACGGCGGGCGTTTTCCGCTCAGCACAGTAAGCCGCAACCCTCGCTAACGCGCGGAATGCCCTCGTCTTACGCTGCGTGCTTCCTGCAGGAGTCACCCGCATTGGGTACCATCAACTAGTGCTCTCTTCTAAATTTTATCCATTTGAAAAGAAAGATTATCTAGGTTCTTCTTCATTATAAATAGCAAAAATTTTAGAACACCTTTGCCAGGTTCTTTTTATATTGATGTAATGTTATTGAAACTGAGAAAGTCGGGAAAAGAAATTAGTTACGAAGTCTAAAAATATTTTTTCAGATGGTGCGATTTCTCGATTTACAGGTGAAATAATACCAACTGTTCTTGGTATTGTGGGCGATTCAATTGGCACTTTGATAGTGAAACGGGCTGCTGAATCGTATAGTGAACTCTCAGGTAGTAAGCTGACACCAATTCCAGCGGCCACTAAACCTTTTAATGCATCTAAGTCTTCACCTTCAGATATTACATTTGGTAAAAAGCCGGCAGCACGGCAAGCATCCATCGCAACTTTATGTAATATATAGCCATCTGGAAAAAGAACAAAAAGATCATTACGTAAATCTGCTAGCTGAATACTTTCCCGTTTCGCTAAAGGATGGTTTGCTGGCAATAGGGCTGCAATATTTTCGGTGAATAAGATGTTTGATTGAATTGCTTCGTCCTTTGGTGGTAGCGGTCCTAAAAATGCTAAATTAAGGTCACGATTTTTAACGGCATCAATTAAAAAGCGAAACGAGCCTTGGCGCAATTGGAATTGCAAATCTGGGTATTCACGCTTAAAAGCTGAAATAACGGTTGGCATTACATAACTTGCTAAGCTCGTAGGAAAACCGATTTTAATGGTTCCTTTTGCGGGATCTAAATATTCCTCCACCTGCTTGGCTGCAAAATCTATTGCTTTTAAAGCAGTGATTGTATGTTCAAGAAAAGTTCTTCCTATCGGTGTTAATTTTACATTTCTGCCGACTCGTTCAAAAAGTGGTGTACCTAATTCGTCTTCTAAATTAGCAATTTGACGGCTTATTGCTGATTGGGCAACATGAAGGTATTCAGCAGCTTCAGAAATATGCTCACGCTCTGCAACCTCCACAAAATAACGTAATTGACGTAACTCCACTGGATATTCACCTCTATCTAATCTAAAAATCCGATTAATTATATTTTAATTATATAATATTTAAGATATAAAAAGACTGAAAAATGAGTATAGTGCCAAATAAAAGTAAGAAAGATCATAAACAAGACATTAAGCCATTTAAATTAGAAAAATAAAATGTTGATTAATGTATAAAAGGTGGATTTCTACTGGTTTTGTTAGTAATTTGAGAGTAGAGTCTTGTAAAATGATTTTGAGGTGGAGATTTATGATAAAGAAGGGAATCAGCTGGATGCTAATTATTCTGGCGATTACAATGTTAGCTGGTTTAACATTTAACGATCAGGACGCGAATAATACAAAATTACAGGCCAAAGATGGAATATTAGATCTTTCGGGGATTTCTAAAAATGAAAAAATAGTTGCTCTCTCAGGGGAATGGAAGTTTATAGGGAATGAATATGTAGATTCAACTAATTTCCCAAAGAATGCAACATTGGAAATGGTACCTGGTTCTTGGGGCGAAGATGTCCAGTATGGAACGTATCAGCTTAAAGTTGAATTACCTGCACATTTTGAAAAAATAGGAATCCGTGTTAGAAATATTTGGTCTGCGCATCGCCTTTTAATTAATGGTAAAGAATTTGCTTCTTATGGCACTCTCGGAACAGAAAAGGAGGGAGCTATAGCTAGTAATCCAGTGTATGAATTATATTTTACACCGACGACAAAATCACTAACGATTACATTGCAAGTAGCAGATTTTTTTAATGCACGGCATGGCATTATTTTCCCTATTGATATTGGTGTTGCAGAGACGATGGCCAACGATGTTGTGAAGGATGTAAATCTAGAAAAAACAACAATCATTATTTTATTTATTTTTTCAATCTTTCACTTTAGCTTGTATTTATTAAGAACGAAAGATAGAGCTTTTTTTTATAGTGCCCTGTATTTCTTCACACTTGCATTGCTAGTATCTACGCGTGGTGAAAGGATGCTTTTTCGAGAGTTTCCAAATATATCATTCGAATTGTACTTTCGATTGCAAGATTTTATAACATATATAAATGCTGTTACGTTATTCTTTTTCTTTGTCTATACTGTTGAAACGATGGTGAAGCGTCGAACAGCCATCATATTGACGTTGCCTCTGAATTTATATGGGCTAGGGACACTACTATGTCCCGCGCGATCATTATCATCTTTACAAAATATCTTTTTTGGATACATAAATGGATTGGCTCTGGTGATTATTGGTAGATTAATATATTTATTTTTCACTAAAAATACGAAAATTCCTAGCAATGAATTAATAATTTTAAGTGCATCGGTATTTTCACTCTTTATATTTTCGTTAAGTGGCGCATTTGATCAGCTTTTCTTCCCAGGAAAAAATGTTTTCAATCGTGCGGGCTTATTATTTTTTATTTTAGGAATGAATGTCTTTCTTGCAATGCGACTTATTAATAGGACAACGGAAGCGGAAATTTTTAGTGAACGATTGGAAAAGGCTACTATCGGTAAAGATTCCTTTTTAGAAGTTACAACAAAGGAACTTGAACAGCCTCTCTATCATGCACTTAATGTCACGAAATCATTATCAGTACATCGGAAATTAATTGAGCATCAATTGCTGGAACATCAACTTGAACGTTTATTATATTTAGTAAATGATTTAAAGGATTTTACAAGAATTCGGTTTCAAGATTTCCATATTGACGTCCATCCTGTAAATGTGCAAATGATTATTCAACATGTCGTAACGATGCATGAACGACCGATGGAAAAAGCAAATATTCGATTTTATATGCATGCAGATGATCAATTACTTATACAGGCAGATGAACAAAGGGTTAGTCAAATTGTTTATCGTGTTGTTGAAACGGCAATGGCCCATGCAGTTAATGGAGAAGTTGTTTTGACAATTATGCACCTTGATATGGATGTAAGAATAGCAGTTGAAGGAACAGGGCCTGACATCATCGAGCAAATCGCAGCAGATGAGACTGGCCAATCAATTGGAAAGGCGATTATTGAACAAATGGGTGGCACTTATTCCGTAGATATTTTACATAATGGCATAAGGTTTTTATTAACATTACCCTTTGGTGGCTTTGAAAAGAAGGAACAAACTAAAACGAATAATTTACAGCCATTACCACTACCTACCATGAATCAGAATTTACCAACCTTATTGATTGTGGAGGATGATGTTATACATGCTGAAGTATTACAAAGTCTTCTTCAGCGACATTACTCCATTTCGTTAGCGCATAGTGCTGAAGAGGCGCTTAATAAGATACAGCATAAAAAGCCTGATTTTCTACTTATTGATGAAGTAATGCCAGGAATGGATGGTATAGTTTTAACACAAAAAATAAGGAATCAATTTAGCTATATTGATTTGCCGATTATTATGCTGGTAGCTAATGAATACCCTACGAATATTTCGCTCGTACTGGAATCTGGAGCAAACGACTATATCCGAAAGCCAGCATTAAAGGAATCGTTATTAGCACGTCTATCTGCCATTGCATTAACGAAAGAAGTGATGACGAATGCAATAGAGCATGAGATGGCTTTTCTACAAGCACAGATTAAACCGCACTTTTTATATAATGCTCTCAGCAGTATTATATCTTTCTGCTATACAGATGGAGAACGTGCAGGGCATTTATTAACAATGTTGTCAACTTATTTACGTTATATTTTTGATGCAGGTAATGAAGGTTATCTTGCAACGCTTGAAAAAGAGCTAGAAATTATTCAATCTTATGTAGAAATCGAACAAGCACGATTTGGTAGTAGACTAAGCGTAGTTTTTGAAATTGATGAATCTATTAATACAGCAAAAGTTGAGGTACCAAGCCTTCTTATTCAACCACTTGTCGAAAATGCTATTCGTCATGGGATTTTTGAAAAAGAAGGAAATGGCTGTGTTATTGTACAAATTGCTAAAGAAGAAAATTTCCTGCGAATACAAATTGACGATGATGGTGTTGGTATGACTGCTGAGCAAGTAGCTAATTTAACACTGGGTAGAAACATAAGCTCAAATGGAATTGGCTTTACGAATGTTTTGCGTCGTGTTAAAGAAATACCACATGCTTCGCTTACGATCCAATCTAAACTTAATGAAGGAACAACAATGTTATTAAAGCAACCTTTAAAGGAGTATGCCAATGTGGAAAATTATTATGGTAGAAGATGAAGAACCTATTCTGAATTTGCATAAGCGGTTACTGGAGAAGAACGGTCTCTTTAACGTTATTGCAACCTTTACATCGCCGATAGAAGCAGCCAAAGAACTGTCAAACCTTCATGCGGATGCTATTTTATTAGATATTGAAATGCCTAAAATAACTGGCTTAGAACTGGCGTTAAAACTAGTAGAGGAAGGCATCGATGTTCCAATCATTTTTTCAACTGCTTATACGAAATATGCCGTTGATGCTTTTCGTGTTCAGGCGCTTGATTATGTTTTAAAACCAATGACGCCAAATACTGTGCTACAGCTAGATGAGCGACTTGCAAAATATTATGGTCGTCAAAAACAATATAATGGTGCGAATCTTGAAGTCCGTCTTAGAGGTGAGGCAGGAACACGGTCGAACGGTCGAGCTATTAAATGGCGCACTAAAGTATCAGAGGAACTTTTTTATTATTTGTTACTTAACGAAGGAATAGTAGTTTCAAAATATCGGATTTTGGATGATATTTGGCCAAATCTTGATGAGAAGAAGGCACTAGCGAATTTATATAATACTATTTATCGACTGCGCCAACTGTTTACTGAGCTTAATGTTCCAATTCAAATCGAACGGGTAAATAACGGCTATGAATTGAAAACAAATAATGCGGTTGTGCTACAAATGCAAGACGATACAGATTCGTTTGTTCTTGAATCAAAGGGATATTTATGGGCTTATAAAATTACTTAATTACTTTTAGCAAAAAGTGAAAGAGGCTGGGACATACTTCAAAAAGATTAGCGGGCGAAGTGTTTTGGAAATTTTTGCTATTTATTAGGAAGTTGAACGTGGCTATTTTTCTTTGGTTTAGCAGATGGCGGTGCCAGGTACTATAAATATACAAGTTGATGGTAGGGAAGGCAGAAACTCCCGCGGAAAGGAACCGCCTCCGCTACCATTAACTCGTGCTAGCTACTGAATTTTATCTATAGCAAAAAATAGTTAGCCTTTATACATATTTAATGAAAAAGTGTTAGATTGACTGCAATCAATCTAACACTTTTTCGATTTTGCCCCAGCCTCTTTTAATTGGACATGTAAAATTGTGCGATGACTTCTGCTGAAAGCAAAATGAATTTTTAACATACAGTAAAAAGTGTATGAATGTTTGGAGGGATTATAAGATAGTTTTTAAAACAATAGTAATTAATAGCACTAGTACTCTATATTTTATTTTCTTATAGTGATTCCATTCTAATGAAATAGGATATAGTATAGATATGGTTGTTTGTGCATTTTTGTCACAAAACCGCTACAATTAACGCTTTATGCGAGGTTTCCACTATGTAGCTAGATGAAATCCATTCTCAATTAGGCGTATTTCATTGAAAATAGACTTTGTCTATTCTCAATAGCAGTTTCGATTCTGAAAAATCTGAAAATGCTTAAAAAGTCTTTATAATTCAAGATTTCATCATTGAAAAGTGAAAGTGGTCAAAATGGTTTGCATAGAGAACGATTTTCAGTTAAGATTAGAATGATGATAATTAAGGAATGGTTGCCCATTCACAGAACACACTATGGAGGTATTTTCATGTCAACTTTAGTAATTAAAGATCTTCACGTTGAAATCGACGGGAAAGAGATTTTAAAAGGCGTAAACCTTACAATTAATACAAATGAAATCCATGCAATTATGGGACCAAACGGAACTGGTAAATCAACACTAGCTTCTGCGATTATGGGACACCCAAAATACGAAGTTACTTCTGGTACAGTTGAACTTGATGGTGAAAACGTACTTGAAATGGAAGTTGATGAGCGTGCACAAGCTGGCTTGTTCCTAGCTATGCAATACCCATCAGAAATCGCTGGTGTAACAAACGCTGATTTCTTACGTTCAGCTATTAATGCACGCCGTGAAGAGGGCGACGAAATTTCATTAATGAAATTCATTCGTGAATTAGATAAAAATATGGAATTCCTTGAAATGAACGAAGACATGGCACAACGTTATTTAAACGAAGGTTTCTCTGGCGGTGAGAAAAAACGTAACGAAATTCTTCAATTAATGATGATTAAGCCAGCTTTCGCTATTTTAGATGAAATTGACTCTGGTCTTGATATTGACGCACTTAAAGTTGTTTCTAAAGGTATTAATGCAATGCGTGGCGAAGGCTTCGGATGCTTAATGATCACGCACTACCAACGTCTACTTAACTACATCACACCAGACCATGTTCACGTAATGATGCAAGGTCGCGTTGTAAAATCAGGTGGCGAAGAATTAGCGCACCGTTTAGAAGCAGAAGGTTATGACTGGATTAAAAAAGAACTAGGTATCGAAGAAGAAACAGAAGAACAAGAAGCATAAGAAGGAGGACGAATTAGCATGACAGTGGAACTTAACTTGCCTGTAACATTACAGGACGTGCGCTCGTTCTCAGAGGCTAATGGTGAACCAACTTGGTTTGCAGAGCTTCGTACGGCAGCACTAGACAAAGCAGCTGGTTTAGATATGCCAAAACCAGATAGAACAAATATTTCAAAATGGGACTTCATGAACTTCCCAGCTCATACAGTTGTCAGTGAAGAATTTGCTTCACTTGATGCACTTCCAGAAGAGGCACGTGGCTTAATTGACCTTGAGGCACAAGAAAACTTATATATTCAACGAAACAACACACCAGCGTTTATTAAAACATCACAGGAGCTTGCTGACAAAGGCGTTATTTTTACAGATATGTTAACAGCTATACGTGATCACGGTGAGCTTGTTCAAAAGTACTTTATGACTGAAGCGGTAAAAGTTGATGAACATAAATTAACAGCACTTCACGCAGCACTTGTGAATGGTGGCGTATTTGTTTACGTACCGAAAAATGTCATTATTGAGCAACCGTTACAAGTTGTATTCTTAAATGATAATGCAGAAGCTTCACTTTATAACCACGTATTAGTAGTAGCTGAAGCAAATGCAGCTGTCACATATGTGGAAACATATATTTCTACAGTTGAAGAAGCAAAAGCTCAAGCTAACATTATTTCTGAAGTAATTGTACAAGATAATGCACAAGTAATTTACGGTGCGGTTGATGTACTTGCTAAAGGTTATACTACTTATGTAAATCGTCGTGCTCGCTTAGCACGTGATGGAAAAGTTGACTGGGCTCTTGGTTTAATGAACGATTCAGATACAATTTCTGAAAACATTACACACCTTGTCGGTGACGGTTCACATGCTGATACAAAAACAGTTGTAGTTGGTCGCGGAGAGCAAAAACTAAACTTCACAACAGAAGTTCGTCACTGGGGTAAAAACTCAAATGGTCACATTTTAAAACACGGTGTGATGAAAGATGCAGCACAGTCAATTTTCAATGGTATTGGCTATATTGAACACGGTGCTACAAAAGCAGATGCACAACAAGAATCACGTGTGTTAATGCTTTCTGAAAAAGCTCGTGGCGATGCTAACCCAATTCTTTTAATTGACGAAGATGATGTAACAGCAGGACACGCAGCATCTGTAGGACGAGTAGATCCACTACAACTTTATTACTTAATGAGTCGTGGTATCTCGAAAGCAGAAGCAGAGCGCCTTGTTATCCATGGATTCCTTGCGCCAGTTGTTAAGCAATTACCTATAGAAGGCGTTCAAAAGCAACTGACGGAGGTTATTGAAAGGAAAGTTCGCTAATGATCAATAAAGACATTAAAAGCTATTTCCCAATATTAAATCAACAAGTAAATGGTCATCCACTTGTTTACCTTGATAGCGCAGCAACATCTCAAAAGCCTACTCAAGTAATTGAAGCAATTAAGCATTATTATGAATTTGATAACTCGAATGTTCACCGAGGTGTGCATACATTGGGAAATCGTGCGACTGACAAATACGAGGGTGCTCGTGAAAAGGTGCGCAATTTTATTAATGCGAAATCAACAGAAGAAATTATTTTTACTCGTGGTACAACGACTGCGTTAAATACAGTAGCTTCTAGTTATGGTCGTGCAAATGTTGAGCAAGGTGATGAAATTGTCATCACACATATGGAGCATCACTCCAACATTATTCCTTGGCAACAGCTTGCAAAAGAAAAAAATGCAACATTAAAGTACATTGACCTTGAGGCAGATGGCACAATTGATCTTGAAAAGGTTCGAGCAACGATAACACCGAAAACGAAAATCGTGTCAGTATCAATGGCATCGAATGTTCTCGGTACAATTAATCCGATTAAAGAAATTGCAAAAATTGCACATGCTAATGGTGCCGTAATGGTAGCAGATGGTGCGCAAGCTGCACCGCATATGAAAATTGATGTGCAAGATTTAGATGTAGATTTCTTAGGGTTTTCAGGTCATAAAATGTGCGGTCCGACTGGAATAGGTGTACTATATGGTAAAAAAGAGCACCTTGAAAAGATGGAGCCAATTGAATTTGGTGGTGAAATGATCGATTTTGTTGGACTACATGATTCAACGTGGAAGGAATTACCGTGGAAATTTGAAGGTGGTACGCCTATCATTGCAGGTGCAATCGGTTTAGGTGCTGCTATTGATTTCTTAACTGAAGTAGGGTTAGACAATATTGCACAGCATGAGCATAAGCTTGTTGGCTATGCAATGGATCAACTTGAAACAATTGAGGGACTTAAAATTTTTGGTCCGCGCGATCCAATGAAACGTTGTGGTCTTGTTACGTTTAACTTAGATGATGTCCATCCACATGATGTGGCAACAGTTCTTGACATGAATGGTATCGCTGTTCGTGCAGGACATCATTGCGCTCAGCCACTAATGAAATGTCTCCAACAAGTAGCAACAGCGCGCGCAAGCTTTTATCTGTATAACACGGAGGAAGATATTGACCGCTTAGTTGCAGGGTTGCGTTCTGCGAAGGAGTATTTTGGCGATGTCTTTTAATAATTTAGATCAACTATACCGTTCAGTTATCATGGATCATTATAAAAATCCTCGAAATAAAGGATCTTTAGATACAGATGCTGTAACAATTGATATGAACAATCCGACTTGTGGCGACCGCATTCACTTAACGCTTAAAGTGAATGATGGTATTGTAGAAGATGCGAAATTTGATGGTGAAGGCTGTTCTATTTCGATGTCTTCCGCTTCAATGATGACGCAAATTGTCAAAGGTAAAAAAGTAGAAGAAGCATTAGAGCTTGCTGATATTTTTTCAAAAATGATGATGGGTGAAGAATATAGCGATAAATACGACCTTGAGGATGTTGAGGCACTGCAAGGTGTTTCTCAATTCCCTGCACGAATTAAATGTGCGACATTGGCTTGGAAAGCGATGGAAAAAGGCGTAAAAGAATAATAATTCGTGAACGGAGGAGAAATAATGGCTAAAAAAATGCCGGATATTGGCGATTACAAATACGGATTCCATGACAAGGACGTATCAATTTTCCGTTCAAAACGTGGTTTAACTGAAGAAATCGTCCGTGAAATTTCTAATATGAAGCAAGAGCCTAAGTGGATGCTTGAATACCGCTTAAAAGCGCTTGAAACTTTCTATACAAAACCAATGCCACAATGGGGTGGCGACCTTGGAGATTTAAATTTTGATGAAATTACGTACTACGTAAAACCATCTGAAGCTACGCAAAAATCTTGGGATGAAGTACCTGAAGAAATTAAAGCAACATTTGATAAATTAGGTATTCCTGAGGCAGAGCAAAAGTATCTTGCAGGTGTATCAGCTCAGTACGAATCTGAGGTAGTATACCACAATATGAAACAAGAGCTTGAAGATCTTGGTATTGTGTTTAAAGATACTGATTCAGCTTTACGTGAAAATGAAGATCTTTTCAAAAAATATTGGGGTAAAGTAATCCCTTACACTGACAACAAATTTGCTGCACTAAATTCAGCAGTTTGGTCAGGTGGTTCATTTATTTATGTGCCACCAGGTGTTAAAGTTGAAACACCTTTACAAGCTTACTTCCGTATTAACTCTGAAAATATGGGTCAATTCGAACGTACGCTAATTATCGTTGATGAAGGCGCACATGTACACTATGTTGAAGGATGTACAGCTCCTGTTTATACAACAAACTCTTTACACTCAGCAGTTGTAGAGATTATCGTTGAAAAAAATGCTTATTGCCGTTATACAACGATTCAAAACTGGGCGAACAACGTTTACAATTTAGTAACAAAGCGTACAGTTGTTGAAGCAAACGGTACGATGGAATGGATCGATGGTAATATCGGTTCTAAATTAACGATGAAATACCCAGCTTGTATCCTAAAAGGTGAAGGCGCTCGTGGTATGACATTATCAATTGCATTAGCTGGTAAAGGGCAACACCAACATGCTGGAGCAAAAATGATTCATATGGCACCTAATACATCTTCTACAATCGTTTCTAAATCGATTGCTAAACAAGGTGGTAAAGTAACATATATGGGTCAAGTACGTTTCGGTCCTAAAGCAAGTGGTGCACGTGCCAACATTGAATGTGATACGTTAATCATGGATAACCAATCTACTTCGGATACAATTCCATACAACGAAATTTTAAATGATAATGTTTCTTTAGAGCATGAAGCGAAAGTTTCTAAAGTATCAGAAGAGCAGTTATTCTACTTAATGTCTCGTGGTATTTCTGAAGAAGAGGCAACGGAAATGATCGTAATGGGCTTTATCGAACCATTTACGAAAGAATTACCAATGGAATACGCAGTAGAAATGAACCGTCTCATTAAATTTGAGATGGAAGGTTCTATCGGCTGATTTTTTGTTGATGTACATGCGACTAGAGCTACTTTAGCTTTAGTCGCTTTTTATTTTTGTAAGTATTTGCACTTAGAAAGTGTGTGCTATCATTATGTACATAAGGAGGGAGTCACTTGATTCGAGTTGGGTTAACAGGTTGGGGCGATCATCCTTCGTTATATAGTGGAGTGACTGCCTCAAAGGACAAATTATTCGATTACGCAGGTCATTTTTTAACGGTAGAATTAGATACATCTTTTTATGCCATTCCGTCAGTGGATAATGTTCGAAAATGGTGTGAGCTAACACCAGATACATTTCGTTTTGTTATAAAGGCTTACCAAGGAATGACCGGACATTTGCGAGGGGAAATTCCCTATGAATCCAAAAACGATATGTTCAATGCTTTTATCGAATGTGCTAATGAATTTAAACGTCACGGGAAGTTAGCAATAATATTGGCACAATTTCCACCATGGTTTGATTGTCAGTCCAAAAATGTACAATACTTATTGTATATTAGGCAACAATTAAAAGAATTCGATGTGGCGATCGAGTTTCGGAATCAGACGTGGTATGCAGAGAAGGTTGTTAAGCAAACAATGGATTTTTTAAAGGAACATCAATTTATTCATACAATTTGTGATGAACCACAAGCAGGTATTGGTTCTGTCCCTTTTTATCCTGAAATAACGGCAAATAAAGCGCTCGTCCGTATTCATGGACGCAATATTTATGGTTGGCGTAATACGGGCAATTCAGAAAACTGGCGCAAAGTTCGTTTTTTATATGATTACAATAAAGAAGAACTACAACAACTTGGACAGCATCTTCAAAGCATAGAGCCTAATGTGCAAGAGTTATTTGTTTTATTTAATAATAACTCTGGTCAACATGCTGCAAAAAATGCGAAGGAGCTTCAAGAGATGTTAGCTATTCGAGATGTTGGTCTAGCACCAAAACAATTAAATATGTTTGAAGGAGAAGTATAATGGAGTTTATTGTTTTAGTAGTGATTGCACTAGCCTCGGGGCTTATTGGTTCGCTTGTAGGGCTCGGTGGAGGGATTATTTTAGTACCTGCAACTTTATTTATAGGATTAAACCTCGGGATGCTTCCTGATATTACACCGCAAAAAGTGGTAGGGCTATCGGTTGTAATGATGATCTTCACTGGGCTAGCGTCCACGTTAAGCTATATGAAATCCAAAACAGTGGATTATAAAAGTGGGTTTATATTCTTTTTAGGTAGTATTCCAGGGACGATATTAGGTGCATGGGTAAATAAAGGTTTGGATTTACCCTCATTTAACTTATATTTTGGGATATTATTAATTGTTATATCAATAATTTTACTTGTACGTGATAAATTGAAACCTGTACAATGGTTTGTGAAAAATGGTACACAACATCAGTTTATCGATGAAGCAGGAAAAACGTATGTCTATGGATATCCAATTTGGTTTGCGTTATTATTCTGCTTTGCAGTTGGCTTTGCCTCAGGATTATTTGGAATCGGTGGAGGCTCCATGATCGTGCCTGCAATGATTATTTTGTTTTTATTTCCGCCACATGTTGCAGTGGCAACTTCGATGTTTATGGTATTCCTAACTTCGATTGTGAACTCCGCGAGTCATATTTATTTAGGACATGTACCGTGGCTTTATACGATTCCTGTTATTCCTGGAGCTTATATCGGGGCTAAATTAGGGGCAGCGCTTAATAAAAAAATTAAATCCGATACACTTGTCCTAGCACTACGAATTATTTTATTATTATTAGGAATTCGTTCCATTATAGAGGGCTTATTGTAAAGAAGAGGTGGCTTGAATGCTGGAAAAAATTCATATTTTTCACACAAATGATTTGCATAGTCATTTTAAGTATTGGCCACGAATGCAAAACTATGTAACTACGCAACGTGCTCAGTATGAGGCTTTAGGTGAAACGAGCTTTTTAGTTGATGTTGGGGATCATTTAGATAGGTCAAATATTTATACAGATGCCACAATTGGCAAGGGCAATGTCCAATTATTAAACAACGCCGGTTATGATGTTGTAACAATAGGCAATAATGAAGGCATTACATTGTCGCATGAAGAGCTCTTTCATTTATACGATGACGCGCTATTTGAAGTCGTAGTGGGGAATGTTAATGCATTTAATGGGGTAAATCCAACGTGGTTGAAGCCTTACGTTATATTAACAACGAAATACGATACAAAAATTGCAGTTATTGCTGCGACAGCAATGTTCGAAATCTATTATAAGGAATTGAACTGGCAAATAGACGATGCTCGAAGCTCACTTATTCGTTTAACTCACCAACTTCGGAAAGATGTTGATATTGTTGTTTGTCTGTCACATTTAGGAATTACTGAAGATGAGCTATTAGCGGAGGAATGTCCAGGAATCGATATCATTTTTGGTTCACACACCCATCATACGTTGCCAAATGGTAAGTTTATTAACGGTGTCTTGCTCACAGGTGGAGGGAAATTTGGTCAATATACGGGGCACCTCGTACTAGAATACGATAAAAAAACGAGGGAAATTGTTGAAAAAAAGGATACTTTAATTCATAATAAGGACTTGCCAATTGTTGAAAATGAAAAAGAGTTTCTGCTATCTTTAGAAGAAGAAGGTAAAAGCTTATTAGACAAGCCTGTATTTTCAACGAAAAAGACGTACAATAAAGAATGGTTCCACTACTCACAATTATCACATCTATTTGCGCAAGCAATATTAGAAAAAAGTGGTGCAGACTGTGCGTTATTTAATGCAGGGATTTTTTTAGACGGCCTTCCAAAAGGAACGGTAACAGCACTTGATTTGCATAAAATTTTTCCACATCCTATTAATTTATGTACAATTGAATTGTCAGTTTCGGAAATGAAAGAAATTTATCAGCAATCGAAAAATGAAGAATGGCCCAATATGGAACTAAAAGGGTTAGGTTTTAGGGGCGTTATTTTTGGTAAGATGCTGACATATGGCTTTGCTATGAATGAGGATCGTCAATTGCTCATAAATGGTAATATTGCAGATAATGATCGTACTTATAAATTAGTGACACTTGATTTGTTTACGTTCGGTTATTTTTATCCAAGCTTTAAATATGCAAAGAAAAAATATATTTTACCTGATTTTTTACGAAACATTATGTTAGATTATGGGCAAAGTTTCTTTAAGCGATAGATAAACAAAGCTTTAAGAATGGATTGGGGAAGAAGTCATGCGATTAATTTCAATCGATGTATTAAAAGAAGGTATGGTATTAGGAAGAACCATTTGGAATGAGGCAGGTCATCCACTTTTAAAGAAAGACGTTGTCATTAATGAACGTATTATTGAAAGACTTCAACAGTTGAATACTCATTATTTATATATAGACGACAAACTTTCTGAAGGCATTGAAGTGAAGGAGACGGTTCCTACTGATGTCCGAAACAAAACCATTTCGACCATAAAAGATTCTTTTCAATCAATGAATGGTTTAAGTACGGTTAATGCCTCTTATATACTTGATCAGCAATCGAAAGCGATTGTTACGATTGTCGATGAACTACTTTCAGCTGTTACAGGTAATAATGAAATTTTAACGGTTTTAACAGATGCTTATTTATTCGATGAATACTTATATCAGCATTCCTTTCATGTTACCTTATATTCGATTGCGATTGCAAAAGAATTGGGACATTCAGCCGAAGATCTTCGTTTAATTGGTATTGGTGCCTTATTGCATGATGTTGGAAAGCTTATGGTGCCGAAAGAGATACTCAAAAAACCAGGTCGCTTAACGCATGAGGAATTTGAAATGATGAAAATGCACACGCGTTTTGGATTTGATTTATTACGTAATTTACATTCCATTTCCTTACTGGTTGCACATTGTGCTTTTCAACATCATGAACGCATTGATGGAAGTGGCTATCCACGTGGTTTAGTTGATTTTGAAATCCATCCATTTGCTAAAATTATTGGTGTAGCTGATGTATTCGATGCGGTGACTACAAATCGTGTATATCGTGAAAAGATGCTTCCTTCACAAGGGCTAGCCATTGTTGAAGCTGGCTCAGGTACACTTTATGATGCGCGCATTGTCAATGCATTGAAAAAATCAGTTGTACATTATCCGAATGGACTGATTTTAAAATTATCAGACGGTCGTCGAGGAATTGTTTCCAAACAAAATAATTTGGATTCTTCCTTGCCGTGGATTCGAATTTTTGAAGAACAAAATGAATTACTCACAGCGACATACGAAATTAATTTAGTGGACTATCCAACTGTAACAATTGATAGTATTGAAACCGATTATGTAGTACCATCGAGAGTCGTATAATTTGCTCCTCCTGTTCATAAGTTGTAGAACAGGAGGAGATTTTTTTGTTTTTCCCTCGAAAAAGGATGAAATTGCGAACGAATCATAAAAGAGGAATACAGCTCAATCGTTTAACCTTATTAATTGTTGCGAGTATCATTTGTATAGTATTTTTTCTGTATTTTTTAAATGAACGTCTTAAACCCACATATTTGGAATATGCCGAAGTTCAGACGAATAAAATAGCGTCGTATGTTGTCAGTAAAGCCATTAACTCACGTACTTCTAACGTATTAGACGTTAATGATATAATCGAAGATGTACCATCTGGCACCTCTGTAACGACAAAATTCAATACAGAAATTATTAATAGAGTACGTGCAGAAACACTCGAACTTGTAAAAATGTATTTAGAGCAAGCTGAGCATGGAGAATTAGCCCATTTACCTGATTTAGATAATGTCGAATATGATATGAACAAAATTCAAGAAGGCGATGGCATTGTCTTTTTCGTCCCACTTGCGCAGGCGGCTGATCTTCCTTTACTCGGTAATTTAGGGCCGAAAATACCAATTCGTTTTCATGTAATAGGTAATGTGCATAGTAATGTTACATCAGATATAAGGGAATTTGGCATTAATAGTGCTTATGTAGAAGTAGGTATTCATATAGAAGTTAATGTCCAAATTATAGTTCCATTTGCTAGTAAATCAACGACGGTATCTCAGGACATTCCGGTAGCGATGGGGTTAACGAGAGGACCAGTACCAAACATTTATACAAATGGTGGAGATGCAGTACAACCATCCATAGAAGTACCAGTTCCGTACCAATAGAAAAGTTTAAATTGAGAGTAAATGTTAGTTGTTGCCGTTCGTGTAATATGATACATTGACAACAGTGATGGTAGATAATATTCAACAAAAGATAACTTTGATAGGGGCGAATTTGTATGACATCCTGTAAACCTACTAGCCATGAAAAAGAAGAACATGTAAGAAAACCCGATTGGCTTAAAATTAAACTAAACACGAACGATGAATATAAAGGTCTTAAAAAGCTTATGCGTGAAAAAAATCTTCATACAGTTTGTGAAGAAGCTCGCTGTCCAAATATTCATGAATGCTGGGGTGAGCGTCGTACTGCAACAATGATGATTTTAGGATCGGTTTGTACACGTGCTTGTCGTTTCTGCGCAGTAAAAACCGGTTTACCAAATGAGTTAGATCTTGCAGAACCAGAACGTGTTGCAGATTCAGTAGCCATTATGAATTTAAAGCACGTTGTTATAACGATGGTAGCACGTGATGATTTAAAGGATGGCGGTGCAGAAGTTTTAGCTGAAACAGTGCGCGCTATTCGCCGTAAAAGTCCTTTTACGTCTGTAGAAGTATTACCTTCTGATCTTAGTGGTTTGAAGGAAAATCTTCAACTTTTAATGGACTCTAAACCAGATATTTTAAATCATAATATTGAAACAGTACGCCGTTTGACACCAAGAGTACGTGCACGTGCAAAATATGAACGTTCATTAGATTTTCTTCGTTTGGCAAAAGAGATGCAGCCAGACATTCCAACAAAGTCATCATTAATGATTGGCTTAGGAGAAACACATGAAGAAATTTTAGAAGTAATGGACGATTTACGTGCAAATAACGTGGATATTATGACAATTGGTCAATATCTGCAACCAACAAAAAAACATTTACCTGTAAAAAAATATTATTCACCTATTGAATTTGGCAAACTTCGCAAAATTGCAATGGAAAAAGGCTTCAAGCATTGTGAAGCAGGACCACTCGTACGCAGTAGTTATCATGCCGATGAGCAAGTGAATGCTGCAACGAAGGAGCGACAACTACAAGCTGAAGTATAATGTGAAAAGATTGACGAGAAAGGTGGTGTCACTTTGATAATTATAGAAGGATATGAATATGAAATTGTTGAAGATTACCGTGAAGCTTTTCAGGAAGAAGCATTAAAGGAGCGGTACTCAGATATTTTAGTCAAATATGATTATATTGTAGGCGACTGGGGCTATAATCAGCTACGTCTTAAAGGTTTTTTTGATGATAAAAATCAAAAATCAACCTTTGATACGAAAATTAGTACGCTTCAAGATTACTTATATGAGTATTGTAATTTTGGCTGTGCTTATTTTGTTTTACGTAAAGGCGGTAAAGTTATTTTACAGCCCGACGTTGTAGTAAATGAAGCAACCGAAGTGACAAAACCAAATGACAATGAGCAAATAGCAGAATAGCTATAATGACCTGATGCAAAAATTTGCATCGGGTTTTTTTATTTCACTACGGTTGATTTCCGTTGCGGGCGGACGCTTTCCGCGGGCACGCCGTAAGCCGCAACCCTCGCTGTCGCGCGGATTGTTGCGTCTTACGTGCTGTGCGTTCCCGCAGGAGTCGCCGCCCTCCACTACAATCAACAAATGTCGCATTTTCTTTTTGAGAAAAAAGATTAAATTTAAGTACAATCATCGCTCTTATGAATATTATGATAGTTGTCTTTTTCAACCATTAATTAAATAAAGGATTACTGTCGTTGATTTCCGCTATGGGCAGACGCTTTCCCCGGCACAACGTTGGTGCCAGTAGCGCGAATAACATTCAAGTTTAGTGTGAGTATTTTGAATATAATATTCCAATAGATTTTTCATTTTATACAAAAAACTTAATACATTTAGCATATGTAAAATGAATGACATCTTCAGTCGAAGTTTAGCGTTCATAGGTTTAATAACAATGGGATACAATATAATTTAACTTGCTTCAGAAGAAGTCCAGATGGATTTTAAAAGGAGCTTTTCGAGTAAGCTCTAAAAATGTCGTTAATCAATTACGCCCAGGCGTAATTGATTATTATTAAAGGTGTGATTTATATAAAAAGAGCAGTATTTTTAGACAGGGATGGCGTTATTAACGAAGTGTTGACCAAAAGGGTTAAATTTGTAAATAAACCTCAGCAACTGTTTTTCTTACCCGGCGTACCGGAAGCGATAAAAAAATTGAACGGCTTTTTTGATTTTGTCTTTGTTGTAACGAATCAAGGGGGTGTGGGATTAGGTTTTATGAAGGAAAGTCAACTTAAAAAAATACACGTTCATATGGCGAGTGAATTAAAGAAACAAGGCGCAATTATTCATGAAGTAGTGTATTGTCCCCATAAACCAAAAGCTGGTTGTGACTGTCGTAAGCCAAATAGCAAGTTAATTGTTGATCTTGCTAAAACATACGATGTTGATTTATCCAAATCCTATATGGTAGGGGATACAGATACAGACATAATAGCAGGGAAACGAGCCGGCACAAAGGGCGTTTATTTAGGTAAACATGATCCACTTGCAGATGCAATATTCCCTGATTTAATAAGTGCAGTAGAGTGGATAATAGAAGATGCACAATGTTAGCTCTTAATGTATGAAGTATAAATCACACAAAAAAGGATAATTTATAAATTGGAGGTGAAAATTTTGGCGAACGATAAACAAAAGAAAAAACAATTAGACCGTGAAGAATACGGATACGGATTTGATATTAGTGTTGATGATTTAGCTGTTATTGGACAAAATAAACAAGCGAAAAAACAAAATGATAACGAAAATAAAAACAAACCACATAATAAAGACAACCCATCAACTTTAAATAAATAATGTTGTATGGATTGTCCCAGATTGTAATTCAATTAGCAAAATCCGTTAGTCGATGAGATTTTGACAAAAAAAATTTCGCTCTATTCCAGCGGGGCTGTTAATGTCAGATTGTACAACTTACGGAATGCCCCGAAGAAATAGATTAGCGGAATTTTTTTGTATTTAAATCTTTAAACGGGTGTCAATTAAGTAATTCACGTAAGTATTCACGCAATTCCACAGTGTCCTCTTCAGAACGGTTGTACACATGCTCAAGGTAGCCAGGTTCTTCTACATCGTCTGGTCCTATAATGGCGAAACGGCCAAATTGTATATCCATTACAAGCACCTTTCCAAAGAAGCGTCCAGATTGTAAAATGGCTAAATCGTAACGAAGTTTTTGCCCTGCGAAACTTACAAAGCGTGTTTTTGTATCTTCTACATCATCATATAAGAAAAAACGTTCCATCTTTTAATCTCCTTCCAGTCCTATAGATATGGTACTATAGAAGAGAAAAGAGTATCAACTTTAAATGATTTGAATGGGGGCTTTCCTTGTGTATTTTGTAGATCGAAATAAAATCACAACAAACTTACAGTACTTAGATAAACTATTAGCTATTTTTGAGGCAGAGGATAATTGGCTTCAAAGTGATATTACGAAATTAGCAATCGAGCGTATCGGTCATAACGTGATGGAATCAATGATGGATGTAGGTAACTTGATGATTGACGGCTTTATTATGCGTGATCCAGGTAGCTATGAGGATATAATTGATATTTTAATCGATGAAAAAGTTGTATCAACTGACATCGAAGCATCGTTAAAGGCTGTTGTAGGCTTACGTAAAATGCTTGTTCGTGAATTTACATCTGTAGATATTACTGAAGTTGTGAATGTTTTAACGGCAAGCTTACCTGCTTTAAAGCAGTTTGCACCAGCTGTGAATAGCTACTTAACAAATGAGTTAGGTCCCGTATCAGCATTTTTACCTGAGGATCATCAATGAAAACTTATAAGGCTTATTGCTTTGATTTAGATGGCACTGTCTACCGCGGTAAGGAAGGTATCCCTTCTGCGGTTGCTTTTATACAGAGATTACAGCAACAGGGGGTTGAACCCTTTTACGTGACAAATAACTCTTCTAAAACGCGAGAGCAATTACAAGAATCGTTAAGAGCTATTGGAGTAGAAGCGCCACTTCATCATATTTATTCAAGTGCTTTAGTTACGGCAAAGTATGTAGCTGTGAATTATTCAGGCAAGAAAGTAGCGATGATGGGCTCGGATGGTATTAGATTGGCGTTAAAAAATGAAGGAATCGAACCTGTAGACAACGAGCCAGATGTATTTGTTATGGGAATAGATCGAACTTTGGATTATATGGCATTAGCAAAGGCAACGATTGCAGTGCAAAATGGTGCGATATTTATCGCAACAAATCAAGATATTAAGTTTCCAACAGAATATGGATTTTTACCTGGGAATGGTTCATTTGCGCGCTTAGTAGGGGATGTTGCAGGCGTCGAGCCGATATACATCGGTAAGCCATCGCCCGCAATGCTCGACATCATCGCAAAAGAGCATCGTTTTACAAAAGATGAGATGGTGATGATTGGTGATAACTACGATACAGACATTATGTGTGGTATTCGTTTCGGCTGTGATACAATTCACGTCAACACAGGCGTAACACCAACAAGTGTCGTGCTTGAAAAAGAACTGCAACCTACTTATTTAGTAAAAACGCTCGTTTAAAAAGACTAGCTGTGATGGACTTTATGAAAAAACAAAGGATGTTATACCGATTAATGGTATAACATCCTTTTCATATGTGTAACTTAATTTTATAGGACTCAACATGTATGTTATATAAACAATTATATTACCATAATGGATTTTCTTCGATAAATTGATATATAGCTTTTGTGAGCTCATCAGGAGAAGCAGCTTCAACTAAATCACCATTTACAATCGCATAAAAGGATTCAGAACACTTCGTACAGTAGCTGAGGCAGCCATATTCCAAAACGTCGATATTTGGATCGCGTTCGAGTATTTCATAAGTTTTCTGTGAGCCATTTGCTAAATTACTTATACAAAATTCAACCATTGGATTCATACGTTCACCTCACCATTGTTATGCTACTAGCTTTTGAAACGTTCGTCAATGTTTTAACTTAATTCAACAAAAGCCAACACTTTTTCAAGTGGGGAAAAATGCATAAACTATGCACTTGATTACGTAGGCGTCATTATGGGAATGTATCGTGTTAAGAGTTACGGAGAATGTCACAAATTTAAGGCGATACTTTTCGAGCATGTTACCCAAAAAACTAGATACAATAAGCTCGAGCTGTAATCGTTCTTGTATGAATTGTTGTTAAAAAAAGCAAAGAAGGTATCGATATTGTGAAATCTTTCACAAAAAATGTATTATGATATTGTGAAACTTCTCACAATCGGTTATACTCATTTGTGGATACTTTGTGAACAATTATTATTAGATACATTAAAGGAGACTATTATGGGGAAATTAGTACTTTTAGGTGGCGGCTACGGCAATATGCGTGTCATGCTTCGACTTTTACCAAACAACTTACCGTTAGACACGGAAATCGTTTTAGTAGATAGAGCGCCTTACCATAGTTTAAAAACAGAATTTTATGCATTAGCAGCAGGGACATCGACAGATAAAGAAATTCGTGTAAGCTTCCCAGAGCATGAACGTTTAACGGCTGTATATGGTGAGGCCGTTGACATTAATCGTGCAGAAAAAGTAGTCATTCTAGAAGATGGTCAACGTATTGAATATGATGATTTAGTAATTGGTCTAGGCTGTGAAGATAAATATCATGGTGTACCAGGCGCAGAAGAGCACACATACAGCATTCAGACGATGGCAAAATCACGTGCAACATTCCAAGCGTTATGTGGTTTACCAGCAGGCTCTACTGTCGGCATTGTGGGTGCTGGTTTAAGTGGTATTGAGTTAGCGAGTGAACTGCGTGAAAGCCGTGCTGATTTAAATGTGAAATTATTTGATCGAGGTTCACGTATTTTGAAAGACTTCCCTGAGAAGCTTAGTAAATATGTAAAAGCTTGGTTTACTAAAAATAATGTAGATGTTATAGCAAACTCTAATATTACTAAAGTAGAACCTGGTAAAATATTTAATCATGAAGAAGAAATTCCGTTGGATGCAATAGTTTGGACTGCAGGGGTACAACCTGTTAAAATCGTCCGTGATATGGATGTTGAAAAGGATCGCCAAGGTCGTCCAATTGTTACACAATACTTTAATGTTTTAGATGATGAGCATGTATATGTTGTAGGTGATTGTGCTTCTTCAGACTTTTCTCCAAGTGCACAATTAGCGGAAGAACAGGCAGAGCATATCGTCAAAGTATTGCGCATGCGTTGGAAAGGTGAGCATTTACCAGAAAAAATGCCAGATATTAAATTAAAAGGTTTCATGGGTTCATTAGGCAAAAAACAAGGCTTCGCATACCTAGCTGATACAACTGTTACAGGTCGTATTGCCCGTTTAATGAAATCTGGATTACTGTGGATGTATAAATATCAAAACGATTAATAAGTTGCTCATTTGTCATTGAGCATTAATATATAATCAAAAAGGGATTGCTCTAAGAACTTTTGAGCAATCCCTTTTCTATTTTCTTTAAACGGTTTCGTCTGGTGTAAAGCCAAGGTTTTCAAGTGCAGTGAAGACAGGTTTTAATTGAACATAGCCTTCTCCTACTACTCCATCATTGATTAGGACAAGTGGATAGAAAAATTCATCTTCTTGAATACGTGTAGCATAATCCTGGTCACGATCATTCTCAATTGGACCTTCAATATCGACATAGCGAATATCATAGGCTTGGTTTGGATATTTTCGATCAATGGCAGCTTGTAGCCATTCATATGTATCTTTTGAAGAAGGTGCATTGACACAGCTAGCACAAATTACAGCTGTTCCGTAAATTTCAATAATTGGTTTTGATTGACCCATAGTATTTATTCTCCCCCGTGATTCTATATTGGATTTTTTCTGTTGCTAACATTATAATCATTATAAGGAAAGGAGTCGAGACAAATGGCAGAAGCAACGATTAACGACCAAGTTCAAGAAGTATTAGATAAATTACGCCCATTCTTACTACGTGACGGTGGAGACTGTGAATTAGTAGACGTAGAAGATGGTGTTGTAAAATTACGTTTATTAGGTGCATGCGGTAGTTGCCCTAGTTCTACGATTACACTAAAAGCAGGTATCGAACGAGCTTTATTAGAAGAAGTACCAGGTATCATTGAAGTAGAGCAAGTTTTCTAATCATTTTGTATAAAAAGTTCTAGCTGAATAATTCAGGCTAGAACTTTTTTATTTACATATGTCGAGCTTTTTCTTTTTCTTCGCGAATAAGAGTCCATTGCTCCTTCGCCATATCGATAATTTTTGCTTCGCCACCATGGCTTTGTTTCTCAATAACTTTGGAGAAGAAGCGCGTCGCATTTTCAACATCACCAATACGACGAGATAATTCGGCAATCATATACATAATGCGAACATCTGACATTTGAGTTGAGCTGTAATCCTCATTTGAATAAGATTCCATATAAAGATCACGTGACATTTTCATAAATCGTTGCTCTTGCCCTTCATTTTTTAGTGCACGATACAGCCATGCAAGACGTAAAGTAAGACCAGCTGTAGCAACGAATTTTTCCTTTTTAATAGAACCGCATAAAAACGCTAATTTATAAGCTTGAATCGCTTGGAATATAGTACGTTCGCCTTTGAAATCATGATGTACCCATTTTTCTGTAATTTGCGTCTGAATAACATCCTGTACGCCAGGCCCAAAATATTTTGAAAAGTCTTCAGTAAAGGAGAAGCCACAATGCTCGCAAACGAATACGTTGTAGTAAAGAGCATTGACATCGTCCGCATAAATCGGATGAAAATCAGTTTCGGTATGATCTACTTTTATGAATTTAGAGCGTACTTTTAATGTAGGAAATTCTTTTTTACAATTAAGACATTGTACTTTCTTTTCGTAATATGGTGAAATCTCCATAATTGATACCTCTTTCATAGATGTAATTAAAACTATTATACCAATTCATATGTTTTGTACATGAATAAAAAATACTAATTAAGTGAAAAAATCGGGAATTTTTGCTAATAATCTACTTGAAGCTGAATGTTTGTCATACAATAGTCAAAATTGATATGATAAGTAAGAAGGAAGGTGATTGGGATGACAAGTTTAAAACAAGTAATAGAAGTGACTGAGGCAGCAGTTTTTCATATTAATGAAATGATGGAGCATAATGAGGAGCAAGGTGCTTTTTTACGCGTAGCTGTTAATGGTGGCGGATGTAGTGGTCTATCGTATGGAATGCATTTTGATAAAGAGAAAAAAGAAGACGATTTTGAAGATGTACAACATGGTTTAACGATTCTTGTTTCCCGCGAAGATGCGCCTATTTTAATGGGAACAAAAATTGACTATAAACAATCGCTTATGGGCGGTGGCTTCACCATCGATAACCCAAATGCAATCGCATCGTGCGGCTGTGGCACAAGCTTTAAAGCGGCAAAACGTGAAGGTACGCCTGAGGTTTGTGATTAATTAATAGTTGTCAATTGTTGAAGTAGGATTGCGAAAAAGTAGAAATTGATGTATTAAGGAATGTAGATACGAAGCCTTTTTAATTTGTATGTTGCAACAACATCACAAATTGGGGAGGCTTTTTTGTATGGATTTTGAAAAGAAAGCAACGCACTATTGGTATAAGGACAAGATGGAAAGAGCAGTAATCTTGTAGTGTATTTTCCAAGGATGTCTCGGAAAGGTAAGAAGCGTTTTTTGAAAAGTACGAAGAAATCCGAACACATTAATTATATGCGCAAAAGCGAAGCGTCAGTGGCTATTATTCCGGGTCATATTATACCATTTTATGTTTTATTAATCTTTATACATTTATAATTCAGCAGTAACGATTATTATGAAAATATATACAGTATGTAGGAAAAATGATACAATAGTGGAAATGTGAAAGGGGGTAATTTGATTGAATATAATTAAGCAATGGTTAGTTGCAGTTTTTGTACTCCTGATTCTATTTAACTTTCAGCATCAAGTAGTAGAAGCAGCTGACTATCGAACAGTGAAAATTGTAAGTGGCTCCAGTTTGATTGTGAGAGAGTCACCGAGTGATACAGCCGATTCTATTGGCAATATAGAAAAGGATCAATTTGTAATAGAGTTTTCTTCTTCAAATGGTTGGTCACACATTCAAGTAGGAGATGTGAAGGGATATGTTAATTCCTCTTTTTTAAGTGTTCCACCTTCAACGATAAAAATCGCAAATTCTAAAAGTGGCCTCGTTGTAAAATCTATGCCATCTCTATCAGCATCAACTTTAGCGACATTGAAGTATAACATGGTCGTTGAGAATTATGGTTCAGTAGGAAATGGATGGTCATTTGTGCAATATGGCAATGTAGTAGGCTATGTTAAATCCGATTTTATGGGACAAACTAAAACAACGACAAAGTACGTTAATACAGGTAGTGGAGTTGTTGTTCGTAATATTGCTAGTCAATCTGGCGCTTCGGTAGGTTCATTAAGTAATGGTACACAAGTAACTGTACATGCTACATTAGTAGGTTGGTCTTATGTGACTGCTGGTAATATCAAAGGGTACGTAGTAGATTCATTTTTATCAACAAAGAAACCCGTTGTACCTTTTAATAATATTAACTTTAACTTGACTATTAAAGATGTAGAGAGAAATGAAAAATCAACGTTTATACAAAAACTTCAAAGCGATCGAGAGACTTTTTTAATTTATGAAACGAAAAAATATGGCTATTACACAGAGTTAACATACATTTTTATAGGTGGACAATTAAAGTATATTACGTATGATTTCCTTCCTGAACATATTAGTTATCACACATGGGATCAAATGTCTTCTTTACATGACATACTGCATAGACAAGGAATAGCGGAATTTGGTAATGATTATCAATTTACTTATGATAAATATAGTAGCTTATTTACAAGTTGGGAAAAAGGTGATTATTCAATTTTAATTACAGTGAATGATGACAATCTTTATACAACAGCAAAATTAATATATTATCGTAAGTAAAATTCTGCTTTTGGGTTGTTTTCTACAACGATAAATGGCTCTCTTTTATTTATGTATTTTAGTAAATAGAAGGGGGTTTTTGATGATTTCAAATGAAAGCAAATCATTTTGAGTATCGGTTAACCACTAGCGAATTATGTAAATATAGTATCTATATATTGCTCAATAAAACCTCTATAAATTTGTGTTAAGTCTTTAGGTAAATTAGAATAAGCAAAAAATTGAAGACTTTCTGATTCGTTGTAGTCGATTTGTATTTGACCACTAAATTCCTTTGTATAAAATACAGCAGTTACAGCATACAATTCATCACCATTGGATACTTTCAAATAGTATTCGGAACCTGAAAAGACATTCAGTAATTTTAAGTTGTGGACGAATAACCCTGTTTCTTCTAAAACTTCTCTCTTGGCTACTTCTTCAAAACTCTCTCCTAAATCCATTAAGCCACCTGGTAATCCCCAAGTACCATCATTTCTTTTTTGGAGTAACAACTCATTTTTATCGTTTAAAATGATTACAACCGAACCTGGCAAAATAATTGGTTGATGGCCAACATATTGTCTTAGGTATTTGAAATACTCCATTTAATCATCTCTTTTCTCCATTAGAAGTGTTTGATTTGGCTGAGCGTTACAGGAAAGTCTAGAATGGACTCTGATTATAATAATAGGGACATATAATATTCATCTACATATTGATCATCAATACATAAAGAGTGTCTTTTAATGCCTTCAATTTCAAAGCCCATTTTTTTATATAAATGAACGGCTACTTCATTTGATGCAATAACCGTTAAATCTAGTCGGTGCAATCCTACTTGTTGTGCCCATGCCATTACATGCGTAAAAAGGGCATTACCGACGCCTTGACCACGACTTTTACTGTGTACGCCAATTACTATATTTGCTCGATGTGCTATACGTTGCGGCTTTTCATTTTGAACAATTAAATAACCGACAATTGTTTCATCTACACATGCAACAAAAATCCCTGATTTCTCATTACTGTGAGTTGCATCAATAAATTTAGCAAACTTTTCAGCATTCACTTCTCTTTCTTGTGGGGAAAATAACATAAAACCAGATGCTTCTGCATTTGTCATTACACTTACCACTTTCTCAGCTTCACTGAATAAGGCTTTTCTTATTTCAACCATGAATTATCCCCGCCTTTTTCCTAATTTTAATAGGATAAATTTTCTTTCTACAAATAATTGTAGCACTTTAAATGATAATTCAGTATATATATGGAAAATTGTTAGGAAGAATTATTGCTATATTCATATTAGGCAACAAAAGTTGAGGTGAGCCTAGGGTTTTTGAATAATAAAAGGTTTGTTAGAGTAGTTTAATTGAGGTAAAAAGGTAGGCACAATTAGTACGAAAAAAAAAGAAGCCTCGATTATCTTCTTAATTGTGGGCTTCTTTATGTACCTTTAAGAAATGTTTAGCTTAGTTTAGCTAATACATCTTCATAAATTTCTTCTGAAGGTTTATCGAGTGCAATGGAGAATTCGGAAAATATAATTTCTTGTAAAGAGTGCAATAATTTTTCTTCTTGATTTGGGAATTTTTTTTCGTTTGCTTCATATTCAAACTTTTTGCGTAGCAATGTATTTAAAAGGTTCGCCTGTTTTTGTCGATCGCCTGTTTTAATAATTTCTACGTGAAATCTCATCCGATGTGTGTTTTGTTCAATCCATTCAATACCGGGAGACGTAAAAGAACTTAAAATTCTAATGGCATCATCTTTTTTAATAATATCTCTAAGCTGTTTTTTAGCATTATCGATAGGAGTACGAATTGTTAATTTTGAATCGTTTAGTGGTTGTAAAACGTAGTAAGTTTTAGTAATGTCGCTAAAGGTTTGTTCACAAATATCTTCAACTGAACAAAGTCCATGTGATGAATAAATGACTACATCGCCAACATTGTACATGTATAATCCCTCCATCAAACATTATTGTCAACTTGGTTGACTAAATTAATTGTAAACAATAAAAGAACTTTTGTCAACTTAGTTGACGACTGGGTCGTTTTTTTGTATAGTAATTACGAAATTATGGAATGAAGGTGAAAGAGTTGAAGGACGAATTGCAAAATCGAGATGTCATTGATTTGTTGAGCGAACGTCATGAAATACTTCGACGACTTGCTGAAGAGAAATGGAATAAATATAATACAATCCATATATCTAACTCAGAATGGCATATTTTAAGTAAAATATATAAAAATCAACCTACTATTTCAGAGGTAACGAAAGTTGTCGATTTTTCCCGTCAGGCTACTCACAAATTTATAAAAAGTTTAGAAGCAAAAGGCTTGGTAGAGGTGAGCAATGCTGAGCATAGTAAGAAACACAAAGTGATTCGCATGACGAATTTCGGTGAAGTTTGCTATGAACAAAACGAACGTAACAAAGCGGAAATTGAACAGCAATTGGTTCGCACAATTGGAGAAGAATCAGTAACGAACTTAAAAAATATATTACAACTTAATTGGAGTATTGAGCAGTTAGAGGCGTAAAAGCGGGTAGTTTTAAACAATGTCTACCTACTATTTCTTAATTCTTCAAATTGTCGATAAAAGGAATCAAGAAGCTTATTCTTGATTCCTTTTATTTTTTTTATTACCTAACCAGTTGATTGGAGCGGAGGGAGGCGACTCCTGCGGGAACAGCGCAAAACGTAAGACGCAACAAACCGCGCGTTAGCGAGGGTTGCGGCTTACGATGTGCCCGCGGAAAGCGCCCGCCTGTAGCGGAAATCAACACCAAAAGTAGTTATTGAGAGAAGCTATTATCATTACCTAACCAGTTGATTGGAGCGGAGGGAGGCGACTCCTGCGGGAACAGCACAAAACGTAAGACGCAACAAACCGCGCGTTAGCGAGGGGTGTGGCTTACGATGTGCCCGCGGAAAGCGCCCGCCTGTAGCGGAAATCAACGCTATAGTAATGGTACACAGGATTTTATCTTTTTCAATCCATGCAGCTATATTTTTGCCATTTATTTGTCTGCTTTTTTTAAAATTATTGCTTCTAAGAATAGAAATGAAAAAGCTATAATATGGACATAGAGGTGAATGGATATGAAAAAAGATCGTGGCAAAGTTTGGTTAGGCGTTGCGGGTTGCACTGTCAATGAGATTGGGCAATGGCTCGTTGTAAAAAAGGCCTATAGTGGTTTAAAAGGACGATGGTCATTACCAGCCGGTTTTGTTAATGCCGGAGAAACAGTGGATGAGGCAGTTGTTCGAGAATTGAAAGAAGAAACTGGCATCGATTGTTATGTTTCGGGCTTAATCGGCTTTCGTACAGGTGTAATTCGTGGTGAAATTAGTGATAACATGGCTATTTTTTATTGCAAGATGAAGGATGAACAACAACAGCTCTTTATTCAAGAAAATGAAATATTAGAGGCCAAATGGCTGTATCCTAGTGAGCTGGCACATGATGAAATGACATCCGTTATGTTAAAGGAAATGGTGTCTAATCAATTTGAACAACATCAATTAGATGTAATTGATGGCATCAATCCAGGCGACGTGTTCGGTTACTCCTCCTATCGATTATTTTTTAAAAAATAATATGATGATAATAGCAGGCTGCTTTTACTAGAAGTTGGTTTTTTACTAAAATATGACGAACATGCGAAATGAAGGATATGTTCATTGAAAGCACTCTCATAATCATGTAAACTAATGAGAGGAAAACGGAGGTTATACATACATGGGTGGTTCAGTTTCAATCGTGCAGTTAATCATTTCAATTGTGTTATTTTTCGTCATGTTTTTTGGTATCGGATTTCTATTGAATATGTTACTGCGGATGACTTGGTTAATGGCAGTTGTCTATCCAATTGTAGTTGTCTTTATTGTTGATGATGTAAGCTTTTTAGATTATATTTTTAAACCTGGTTCAGCCTTCCCAGCGCTGTTAGATAAATTGCAAGCGTTACAAGTAGTAGATATTTCTATTTTATCCGGTGGCTTTGCAGGGGCTATTGTAGCAGGAATTGTTATGATTTATTTAAGAAAAAGTGGATATCGGATGTTTTAACGTAAAAAAGACAAAATGGATATATAAAAGGAGCTGGTTCGTGGATGTGAACCAACTCTTTTTTTATTGAATGAATTGATAGGTTATGATAGCGATAAAGATGCCTGTTAATGCTCCGAAAAACACCTCACTACGCTTATGACCAAGCAAAGTTTTCAACTCTTCCATTTTTTCCTGCCCATCCATCTGTGGCCAATCTTTAATATCTCGTAGCAACGTTTGAAAATCTTTGCGAAGTTGATTTAATACAACTGCGTGTTGCCCTGCTTGGAAACGAACACCACTTGCATCATACATAACAATGAACGAAAACATTGCGGCTATAGCAAAAACAGGTGAATCCAAACCTGTTTCATACGCTATTGATGTTGTTAACCCCGTAACAGAAGCAGAGTGAGAGCTAGGCATTCCTCCAGTGGAAGTAAATAGGCCCCATTTTATTTGTCTTGTCATTAAAAAATGTATAGGAATTTTTACAAACTGTGCAAAGACAACAGAAAAGAGGGCGACGAGTAGAGGGGTATTTTGAAGTATCGCCAAATTCATCACAACCTTCACTTATAATTGCTTTTATTATAACATTCATTATTTTCTAAAAGAAGAAATAGCTAAATATTACGCGCTTTTTTGAAAGTTAGGTATAATAGAAATATTGAATGGAGGAATAATTATGCATATTGTTAAAGAAGCAAAAACATTTGAATCGATTTCTACAGAAGTATTAGTTGTAGGGGTTACAAAACATCGTGAACAAATGCAAGATTGGGCAAGTTTTTCGGCATTTTATGGTGAATCACTAAATGTCTGGCTTAGTGCAGGGGATGTTTCGACTGAATTAAAATCCATTACTAAATTGCCATTTGTGAAGGAACATGACAATTTAAAACGTATTTTATTTGTAGGCTTAGATGAGCGTAAAAACTTAACAGAAGGTGACTTACGTGCTGCCTTTGGATTAGTCGGAAAAGAGCTTAAAGCTTTAAAAGTAAAAGACTATTCAATCTGGCTTGAATCATTTACAACAGAAGCAATAACTATAGATGATGTTGCGTTTTTAGCGGGTGAAGGAACAACGCTAGGATATTATTCTATTCCACATTATAAAACAACTTCAAATGAAGTAGATAATCGTATTGAAGCAGTAAATTTAGTGACTACCGCTGAGGATTTAGATGAAGTTGTGGCTAGCTTTGAAGTCGGCATCATTTATGCAGATGCAGTTAACGAAGCGCGTAGCTTAATTAATCTACCACCAAATCTATTAACTGCAACAGACTTAGCAAATTATGCACAGTCTCTTGCAATCGACTATGATTTTGAAGTGGAAATTTTAGATAAAGCACAACTAGAGGAACTTGGTATGGGCGGTATTTTAAGTGTCAATCAAGGCTCATATGAGGAACCTCGTTTAATCACGTTAAAATATAAAACAACAGAAGATTTCGCTGATCCAATTGGTCTTGTTGGTAAAGGCGTTACGTATGATACAGGTGGTTATTCATTAAAACCTAAAGATTCTATGGTTGGTATGAAGGGCGATATGGGCGGTGCAGCAGCAGTGCTTGGTGCTATGAAAATTATCGGTGAATTACGTCCTAATAAAAACGTAGTTGCAGTTATTGGTTCTACTGATAATATGGTTTCTGATACAGCCTTTAAACCTGATGATGTAATTACAATGTATAGTGGTAAAACTGTTGAGATTTTAAATACTGACGCTGAAGGACGTTTAGTTTTGGCAGATGCTACTACATATGCTAAACAACAAGGAGCAACAGCACTTATTGACGTTGCTACTTTAACAGGCGGTGTTATTACAGCACTTGGCCTAGATAAAACGGGTGCACTTTCTAATGATGATGAATTCTATGCTAGTTTCATGGAAGCAGCACAAGAGACAGAAGAGTTTGTATGGCGTATGCCATTAACAGAAAGTGATAAAAAACGAATTCGTAAATCGGATGTTGCAGATTTGAACAACTCTCCTGGTCGCGATGGTCATATGATTTTCGGTGGTGGCTTCGTAGGCGAATTTGTTGGTGATTTACCTTGGATTCATTTAGATATTGCAGGTACATCGGATGCAGTAGCCGCACATGATTTAGGACCAAAAGGTGGTACGGGTGTCATGGTGCGTACATTAGCAAACTTTGTGCAACGTTTAGGTGAAGAAAAATAGAGTAGGCAAAGGACTCGCGGGGTATGTATCTCCCTTCATACGATAGAGAAGAAGGGAGGAAGCCTATGCGAAATTTCGGAGGTTATCCTGGAGGCTTTGGTGGTGGCTTTTGGCCAGTTGGCGGGCCATTTTTTGGAGGTTTTTTAGGAAGTTTACTTGGATCACAATTCAACCAATATCCCTACTACCAGAACTATCCGTACTATCGTCCATATCCACCAGGTCCATATTTCGGTCCACGTAGACCATATCCACGGTATAGACCATACTAATTTGATTTCTATAAACGAACAAAAGTTCAGCTTGTGGCTTGACCCAAAAATAAAAAATATGCTAGGAGTACATGCTCCTTGCATATTTTTTTTTGCATTGTTAACGTTCAGTGCTCATTTTTAACGTCTAGCATTTATAAACGGAATAAAACAACTGTTGACAGAATATACTAAATTGTTTATTATCCTTATTATATTACTAAGAATTGAAAATGGAAGCTGACTAGCAAACTAGAGGCTCTTATTATTCACAGGTATTGCTTTGCCTATGGATAGTATGAGTCTCTTTTTTTATCGATAGAAAGGAGTGACATGACATGGGGAAAGTTTACATTGTAGGAGCCGGTCCGGGCGATATTGATTTGATTACAGTGCGTGGATTACGCTGCATTGAACAGGCTGATGTCATCTTATACGACAGACTGATTAATAAGGACTTATTAAAGTATGCGAAAAAAAGTGCCAAGTTGATATTTTGTGGAAAGTTACCAAATCGACATGCCATGATTCAGGATCATATTAATCATTCCCTCGTAAGCTATGCACAGCAAGGCTTTATTGTCACAAGGTTAAAGGGGGGTGACCCATTCGTTTTCGGCAGAGGTGCTGAGGAAGCAGAAGTGCTGGCACAACATCATATACCATTTGAAATCGTACCTGGGATCACCTCTGGAATAGCCGCGCCAGCTTATGCGGGTATTCCTGTTACACATCGGGATTTAAGTTCAAGCTTCGCTATGGTCACGGGACATATGCGAGAGGGAAAAGATGATGCTATTCAATGGGAAAGTCTCGCCAAAGGCATAGATACGCTTGCGATTTATATGGGGGTTGGAAATTTACCTTATATCCAACAGCAATTAATGAAATATGGACGTGATGAGCAAACGCCTGTCGCACTTATTCATTGGGGAACATGTCAGCAACAAAAAACTGTCATTGGAACATTAGCGAATATTGTGGAAGTGGCACAGCAAGAGAATATTCAAAATCCAAGCATGATTGTAATTGGTGAAGTGGTGACATTACGGGAAAAAATCCAATGGTTTGAGGAAACTTGTCATGAAATGCCTTTAAAAGAAATTTCAGTATAGGGAAGTGTTTTGATGCAGGCTATTTTATATGTGGCACATGGTAGTCGTGTAAAGGCTGGTGTGGAGCAAGCAGTTGCATTTTTAGAACGTGTGCAACAGGACATAGATTTACCGATTCAGGAAATTTGTTTTTTAGAGCTAGCCCAGCCGACGATTGCACAAGGTATAGAAAATTGCATAAGCCAAGGGGCTACAGCCATTGCAATTATGCCAATTCTTTTGTTAGCTGCCCAGCATGCGAAGCACGATATCCCTCAGGAAATTGAAAAGGCAAAAAAGCGATACCCAACAGTACGCCTTACATACGGAGAGCCACTCGGAGTACATGAGCTATTAATTGACACACTACAAACGCGAATTTTAGAAACAGAGCTTTATGCTGACAATGCAAGCGTATTACTCATTGGCCGTGGCAGTAGTGATCCATCAGTTAGCGAGGATTTAGCTAAAATTGCGTTAAGATTACGTGAAAAATATGGTTATGTAGCAGTCGATACATGCTTTTTATACGGAGCGGCTCCTAGTTTGGAAGGTTGGATAAAGCAAAGGAAACAATTTAATCATCGTGTATTTATCGTGCCGTATTTATTGTTTACTGGCATTTTACGTCAAAGTATTGCCAAGCAATTGCAAGGGTATGAGGAAAACAACATGATTTTATGTAATAGCTTGGGCTATGACGATAATGTAAGGAAAGTATTAGTGGAACGTGTTGTTCAATTAGTACAACTAAATTATTTGGAGGAAGGGTGTTTTTCGTAATGGTAGATAAGAGAGAAGAAAATGTCAATCTAGCATTAGATAATGTCCGACAAATTTTAAATACAGTTAACCATGGTTCGATTACATTAATTGTACAAAATTTTTACGTTGTACAAATTGAAAAGAAAGAAAAAATACGACTTAGATAATTTTAAATTATACGTGAGGTGGCATAGTTTGAAACTGCAAGTAATTAACAGTCCTTTTAATGAGGAGCAGGTGAAACTTTTAAATGAGCTTTTACCTAATTTAACAGGAGAACAAAAAATTTGGTTGAATGGTTACTTAAGTGCGCCAGTAGCAACCATTGATACAAACGTAGTAGAAGAAGCAAAATTGTCAGTTGTCCCAACAACGAAATCAGCAACACTGTTATATGGATCACAAACAGGAAATAGCCAAAGCTTAGCTGAAAAATATGCAGCTGCATTAAAAGACAATGATGTTGAGGTGACAGTCACATCTTTAGCGAAATTTAAGCCGAATAATCTAAAGAAAATAACGAATCTATTGCTCGTAGTAAGTACGCATGGTGAAGGGGAACCACCCGATCAAGCAATTCAATTTTATGAATTTTTACACAGTAAACGTGCACCAAAACTAGAGCATCTGCACTTTTCCGTATTGGCATTAGGAGATAGCTCATATGAATTTTTCTGTAAAACAGGTCAGGATTTTGACGCGCAATTTGAAAAGTTAGGCGCAACACGTATCGTTCCACGAACTGACTGTGATGTTGATTATGATGAACCTGCTGCCAAATGGTTTACGGATGTTCAACAGGCATTATTACAGCATACAGATACAACGGTTAAAACGGAGCAAACGCAAATAATAGAAGGAGATGCTACATATTCCAGGAAAAATCCGTATTATGCTGAAGTATTGGAAAACATCAATTTAAATGGTCGTGGCTCTAAAAAAGAAACGCGTCATATCGAGTTATCAATTGAAGGAGCGAATTTTCATTTTCAGCCTGGAGATAGCATTGGTATCCTTCCAGAAAATGATGAAACATTAGTGCATGCATTAATAACAGCATTACAGTTTAATCCACAGGCACAAGTAACTGTATCTGGTGAGGTAATGCAATTAAAAGATGCGCTCCAGAAAAAGTTTGAAATTACGGTTTTATCAAAGCCTCTTTTACAAAAAATTAGCGCATTTACGGTGCATAAGGAATTTGCGAAGCTATGTGAAAGTTCAACAGCTTGGAAGGACTATGCAAGAGGAAGAGATTTAGTAGATATCGCAGAAGATTTTGCTCCATTTACTTGGGATGCTCAACAGTTTGTTGACCTTCTTCGAAAAATACCAGCTAGACTTTATTCCATCGCGAGTAGCCAATTAGCAAATAGTGATGAGGTTCATTTAACAATTGGAAAAGTAAGCTATGAAACGAATGGCCGAGTGCGGTTTGGGGTGTGTTCCGGTAGTGTTGCAGGGCGCGTCCATATTGGTGATACATTACCGATTTATGTTCATAAAAATCCAAACTTTAGATTGCCAGAACAAGCAGACATACCAATTATTATGATTGGCGCTGGTACAGGAGTTGCGCCATATCGTGCATTTTTAGAGGAGCGAGAGGAAATAGGTATAGAGGGCAAATCTTGGTTAATTTTTGGCGATCAGCATTTTGTGACTGATTTCCTTTATCAAACAGATTGGCAGCGTTGGCTTGCTTCAGGAACATTAGCTCAAATGGATATAGCCTTTTCTCGTGATACAGATAAAAAAATATATGTCCAACATAAAATCGAGGAAAAGGCACAAGCATTTTATGAATGGCTTGAGCAAGGGGCTGTTATTTACGTTTGTGGCGATAAAAAATCGATGGCAGCTGATGTTGATCAAACAATCCTTCACATTATTGAGCAGCAAGGGAACAAAACACCTGAGGAAGCGAAAGCTTATATTAATGATTTAAAACAGCAAAAACGCTACCAACGTGACGTTTATTAGTAAAGGAGCGAAAAAGATGACTGGAAAAATTATTTTACCTCCACAATCTGGGACACCTAGTGATGTAGAGCGTATTAAAAGCGACAGTAATTACTTACGTGGGACACTTGAACGGACTATGAGTGATCCATTAAGCTCAGGAATTCCTGAGGATGACAATAGATTAATGAAATTCCACGGAAGTTACTTACAGGATGACAGAGATTTGCGAAATGAACGGCAGCGTCAAAAGCTAGAACCAGCGTATCAGTTTATGGTGCGAGTAAGAACACCTGGTGGGGCTGCAACACCTGCACAGTGGCTTGTGATGGATGAGATGGCAAGAAAATATGGCAATGGCTCGTTAAAATTAACGACACGTCAGGCATTCCAAGTTCATGGCATTTTGAAATGGAATGTCAAAAAATATATGCAAGAAATTAATGACGTACTGTTAGATTCACTCGCTGCATGTGGGGATGTGAATCGAAATGTGATGTGTAATGTCAATCCGAACCAATCCGCATTACATGAGGAAATTTACAATTGGTCAGCGAAGTTAAGTGAGCATTTATTGCCAAGAACTCGTGCCTATCACGAGCTATGGCTTGATGGTGAAAAAGTAGTAGATAGCCAAGAAGAAGAAATTGAGCCTATTTACGGTGCACAATATTTACCGCGTAAATTTAAAATCGGTATGGCAATTCCACCAAGCAATGATGTCGATGTTTATTCCCAAGATATCGGTTTTATTGCAATCATTGAAGAAGACCAGTTAGTGGGCTTTAACGTAGCTGTTGGAGGAGGAATGGGGATGTCACATGGTGACCATGAAACATATCCACAGCTTGCTCGTAATATTGGCTTTATTACACCTGACAAATTGCTTGAAACGTCGGAGAAAATTATTACGATTCAGCGTGACTATGGTAATCGTTCAGTTCGTAAAAATGCACGGTTTAAATATACTATTGATGCGCGAGGACTCGACTGGTTTAAAGCAGAATTACATCGCCGTTTAGGATGGGAACTACAAGAGGAACGTCCATTTACATTTGAACGTACTGGTGATGAATTTGGATGGATCAAAGGCGCTGATGGCAAATGGCATTACACTTTATTTATTCAAAATGGACGTATTAAAGATTTTGAGGATTACGAGCTGCTAACGGGTTTACGAGAAATTGCCAAAGTGCATAGCGGAGATTTTCGTTTAACACCAAATCAAAACTTAATGATTAGCAATGTATCGCAACAGAAGAAGAAACAAATAGCTACGCTTATTGAACAGTATAAGCTAACAGATGGTGCACATTACTCAGCACTGCGCCGCAATTCAATTGCTTGTGTATCGTTACCTACTTGTGGTTTAGCAATGGCAGAGGCAGAACGTTATTTACCTTCACTCATTACGAAAATTGATACGATTATTGATGAAGCTGGTTTACATGAAACAGAAATTGTTATTCGTATGTCCGGTTGTCCAAATGGCTGCTCACGTGCAGCAATGGGCGAAATAGGCTTTATCGGTAAAGGTCCAGGAAAGTACAATATGTATCTTGGCGCTAGCTTTACAGGTAATCGGTTGAATAAAATTTTTCGTGAAAATATAGGGGAAGAAGAAATTTTAGCGGAGCTACGTCCAATTCTTTTCCATTTTGCAAAGGACCGTATAGAGGGTGAGCATTTCGGAGACTTTGTTATTCGTGCGGGCTATGTAACAGCAGTCTTTGATGGACGAAAATTTCATAACTAAAATATAGAAAAAGTGTTAGATTGACTGCCATCAATCTAACACTTTTTATGCTATACCGTTGTTGTCCGCTACGGCGGTTGCTTTCCGCGGGCACACACGTAAGCCGCAACCCTCGCGAACGCGCGGTTTGTTGCGTCTTACGTTGCGTGCGTTCCCGCAGGAGTCACCGCCTTCGCTACCAACAACTAGTACACGCTGCTAATTTATTATTCTTGCAAAAGAAAGAATTGCTTATTCCAGACAATCTAACACTTTTTATGCTATGCCGTTGTTGTCCGCTACGGCGGTGCTTTCCGTGGGCACACACGTAAGCCGCAACCCTCGCGAACGCGCGGTTTGTTGCGTCTTACGTTGTGTGCTGTTCCCGCAGGAGTCACCGCCTACGCTACCAACAACTAGTACACGCTGCTAATTTATTATTCTTGCAAAAGTTAAATAGAAAAATCTTCTGGAATAAATACTTTTAATTGCTTTGGTCGTACAAATACATTGTCGCCTACTTTTAGTTGAAGATTTGTAAACTGATCTTTTGTTAGCTCTGCCTCTAAAAATTCATCAATATCAAGACGGCGCAATTCAATTTGTACAATTGGTCCTAGCAAATGTATATGGCTTATTTGAGCATGAACAGTGCCTGACACCGCTGTTTTTTCAATTTGTATATCGTGTGGGCGAACGTAGCCTACAGCATCGTCCTGTGTATGAGCATGCGTGTCTGGCACATCAATGGCAAATTCTCCATGTGTCAGCTTTCCGTTATGTAAACGCCCTTTGAAGAGGTTGACATTACCTAAGAAATCATAGACAAATGGACTTTTAGGGTGGGTGTAAACTTCATCTGGACTGCCGATTTGCTCAATTTTACCGTTGTTCATCACGACAATTCGATCAGCCACATCAAGTGCTTCCTCTTGGTCATGCGTAACAAAAATACTCGTTATTTGAAAATCATCATGTAGCTTTCGCAACCAACGCCGTAATTCCTTACGCACTTTAGCATCAAGTGCACCGAATGGTTCATCTAATAAAAGTACTTTAGGTTCGACAGCGAGTGCGCGAGCGAGTGCGACACGTTGCCGTTGCCCACCAGATAGCTGAGTTGGATAACGATCCGAGAAATTTTCTAGTTTAACAAGTCGCAGTAATGTCATTACTTTATCAGTTATTTCTGCTTTGGTTGGTCTTGTTTTACGTGGTCGTACTTTCAGCCCATAAGCAACATTATCAAAAACAGTCATATGGCGAAAAAGCGCATAATGTTGGAAAACAAAGCCTACGTTGCGTTCCTTTGGATGACGATTAGTAATCGTTTGGCCGTCAAATAAAATTTCGCCAACATCAGAGGCTTCAAGTCCTGCAATCACACGAAGTAAAGACGTTTTACCAGAGCCAGATGGACCGAGAAGTGCTACCAATTCACCAGATTGGATATCGATGGATACATCTTGCAGTGCTTGAAAGGAACCGAATTTCTTTGATACATTTTGTATTTGTATACTCAAGCAAGTATACCCCCTTTAAACTGATTTTGATTTCCAAGCAACAATATCTTTTATAATAAGCGTAATAATGGCTAACACACTCATCAATGACGCAACAGCAAAGGCTGCTGAAAATTGATACTCATTGTATAAAATTTCGATATGAAGCGGCATTGTATTCGTCATGCCCCGAATATGACCCGATACAACAGAAACAGCTCCGAATTCGCCAATTGCACGAGCATTACATAATATCAAACCATAAAATAACCCCCATTTAATATTGGGTAATGTGACATACCAAAAGGTTTTAAAGCCATTAGCCCCGAGAGAAATAGAGGCCTCTTCTTCCGATGTCCCTTGTGCCTGCATTAATGGCACGAGCTCTCTTGCTACAAAGGGCAATGTCACAAAAATGGTAGCAAGTACAATGCCCGGCAAAGCAAAAACAATTTTAATATCATTGGCAAATAGCCAGTTCCCAAACAGACCTTGTGCACCGAATAGCAATATAAACACTAAACCTGCGATAACTGGTGACACAGCAAAAGGTAGATCAATCACTGTAAGTAATAAATTTTTCCCCTTATAGTTAAATTTCGTTAGTGTCCAAGCTGCCATAATGCCGAAGATTGCATTTAAAGGAACTGCGATTGCCACTACTGTTAAGGTTAATTTTATAGCAGCTAATGCATCCGGATGGGTAATTGCGTCAAAATAAACGTCTGCTCCTTTTTGAAAGGCTGTTATAAAAATGGATACGAGAGGAAGAACGATAAAACATGCTAAAAAAGCAAGCGCAATAAATGTTAATACATAACGAACAATGCGAGGCTCCTGTAGGGCAGCGGGCTTTGCCGTTGCAATGTGTGATTCAGGAGCAATAGGTTCGATTACCGTAGACTGATCCATAAATACCTCCTAATGTACAAAGCGACGATTTGCCAGCCACTGTATTAAATTAATGGTGAACAATAAGACAAATGATGTAATAAGCATGACGGCAGCAATAGACGTAGCGCCAGCATAGTCATATTGTTCAAGCTTTGTCATAATGATTAACGGTGTAATTTCCGTCTTCATCGGCATATTCCCAGCAATAAAGACAACTGATCCATATTCCCCTAGGGCACGTGCAAAGGCTAAAGAAAAGCCTGTTAAAATGGCAGGTGCTAGTTCGGGGAAAATAATTTTTATGACTGTTTGGAGCCTTGTTGCTCCAAGACTTGCTGAGGCCTCTTCGACTTCAGTACTAATATTTTGTAAAACAGGTTGCACGGTGCGCACTACAAATGGAAGTCCAATAAAGGTTAGTGCAATGATGATACCAAGTGGTGTAAAGGCGATTTTAAAATCGAAAAATTGACCGATCCAACCATTCGGGGCATAAAGGGATGTTAAAGCAATTCCTGCTACTGCTGTAGGTAAAGCAAATGGTAAATCTACAAGACCGTCAATGATGCGTTTAAACGGAAAATGGTAACGCACGAGTACCCAAGCGATAATGGTGCCAAAGACAACATTAAGTAAACCAGCGGCTAGTGCTGTGCCGAAACTGAGCTTATAGGAGGCAACTGCACGTGGATCGGTTATAATTGTCACGAATTCAGCCCAACTCAAGGACATCGTCTGAATAAAAATCATTGCTAAAGGCAAGAGCACAAGCAAGCTAACGTATAGCATTGTATAACCGAGAGAAAGATGAAAGCCGGGAATAACACGTGCCGGCTTCTTTTTTACTGTTAGGCTAGTCATCATATGCCTCCTTATTGTGGAACGTAAATTTCATCGAACGTGCCACCGTCTTTAAAATGCTTTGACTGTGCTTCTGCCCAACCGCCAAAGTCTTCAATTGAAATGAGCTCAAGCTTTGGAAATTGATCTTGGTATTTTGCTAATATTTCTTCATTGCGTGGACGATAGTAGTTTTTTGCAGCAATTTCTTGCCCAATATCGCTATATAAATGTTGTAAGTATGCTTCTGCTACTTCGCGCGTCCCTTTTTTATCTACAATTTTGTCAACAATTGCAACAGGAGGCTCTGCTAAAATACTCAATGAAGGTGTAACGATTTCAAATTCATCTTCCCCTAATTCATTAAGTGATAAATAAGCTTCATTTTCCCAAGCAATTAACACATCACCTATTTTCCGTTCAACAAACGTCGTCGTTGCGCCGCGAGCCCCAGAATCAAGTACCTCTACATTGCTGTACAATGCCTTCATGAAATCCTTTATTTGCTTCTCGTCATTGTTATACAACTTTGCAGCAAATCCCCATGCAGCTAAGTAATTCCAACGTGCACCGCCTGAAGTTTTTGGGTTTGGTGTGATGACTGATACATCGTCTTTTGTTAAATCACTCCAGTCATGTATAGCTTTTGGATTGCCTTTTCGTACTAAAAAAACAATTGTAGAAGTGTAGGGTGTAGAATTATTTTCAAATTCTGTTTGCCAGTCTTTGTTTAGCAAATCGCGAGCTTGGGCGATTTCATCAATATCGTAGGCTAGTGCTAGTGTCACAACATCGGCTTCTTGACCATCAATGACCGCTCGCCCTTGTTTACCCGAGCCACCATGTGATTGATGAATCTTCACATCTTGACCTGTTTCGTTTTTCCACTTTGCGATAAAGTCTTTATTAAATTCATCATAAAGCTCACGCGTTGGATCATAAGAAACATTTAGTAGCTCAACTGACTTTTTTGTGTCTTCCGTACTTGTATCGTTGTCTGTGGATGTGCTATTACATCCTGTTAACATTAAAGTTAAGCCAGATAAGAGTACAAATGATTGAAAAATATGCTTTCTTTTTTTCATCAAAAATCTCCCCTTTTTCTCAAAAGAACACAAAAGACCATCTCTCAAAAACGTGTACAAACACATTTTGAGTAGATGGCCTTCAGATCCTCTGATCAGCATTTTTTTGTTTTTTATTAGCTTAGTACCACATTAAACATATATTTCCTATTAGTCAACAAGGAATTATGAAAAATTTCTGTTTTTTTTTCAGACAATTAACTGATGTGCAGACGATGAGTAGCAAAAGACCAATTATTTGAATAAAATTATTTGTAAATGATGAGCGTGACATTCAAATGGGGTATAAAATGATACTGCTGAAATAAGTTTAGATTTTTAATAAAACCTAGTTGACTACTAGGTGTAATTTAGTATATATTTGGTAATAAGAAGTATGATTGCTGAATGAGGTACAAGATTACTAGTTTACAATCATCCATAAAAGCTGGCTAGTCAAACTAGAGGCGTTTTAACGAAGGCACAATGCAATTGTTGTGTCTGTTGTTAAAACGCCTTTTGCTATATCCGAAAATGTTTCGAGGGGGATTACATGTTAACGTATGCAACTTGGCAGGAGCCAACGATTAATTTTGGAGTGGATGAATCCTTTAAAGGTGCACTAGAGGTTTTACAATGGAGCTATGCACAATATGACGATGATATCGTTTATGCCTGTAGCTTTGGTATAGAGGGAATTGTATTAATCGATCTCATCTCAAAGGTTAAGCCAAACGCTACTATCGTTTTTTTAGACACAGATGTCCATTTTAAAGAAACATATGAAACGATTGAACGTGTAAAGCACAAATATCCACAGCTCAATATAATTTTGCAGAAACCTAAGCTTACACTTGATGAACAAAAGGCTCAATATGGAGATGAATTATGGAAGTCCAACCCTAATAAGTGCTGCGATATTCGAAAAATTAAGCCATTACATGAGGCATTATCAGGAGCTACAGCTTGGATTTCAGGTTTGCGCAGGGAACAATCCCCGACACGACAGCAGACGAATTTTATCAATCGTGATGATAAATTTAAGTCGATTAAAATTTGTCCGCTCATTCATTGGTCGTGGAAAGATGTATGGCGTTATGTTTCAAAGCATGATTTAACTTACAATCCGTTACACGATCAAGGCTATCCGAGCATTGGCTGTGAACACTGTACACAACCAGCCTTTACAATGGATGACCTACGCGCAGGCAGATGGCAAGGATCTGCTAAAACTGAATGTGGGCTACATGAATAGGGGCGTTTTGAAGAGGAACGCTTAATTTAGAATGCAGGTGAAGGCATTTAATTATAAAACATACTTTTCAAATTAAATTAGGGGGAATAAAAATGACGCTACAACCACATGGCGGTGCTTTAGTGCAAGCCTATAATCCACAAAAATCGGTAGTACATATTAAAAAGGAGATTGAATTGGATGCAATTTCGTTAAGTGATTTAGAGTTAATTGCAATTGGAGGATATAGCCCAATCGATGGTTTTTTAACTAAAAGTGATTATGAATCTGTCGTTGAACATACAAGGTTAGCCTCTGGCATTGTGTGGAGTATTCCTATTACACTTCCTGTTAACAACGAAGTCGCAGCAACATTACAGCCAGGGGATGAAGCGAAATTAGTATATGGCAACGAAATTTATGGTGTCATTGATATCACTGATATATATGAGCCAGATAAACAAAAAGAGGCACTACTCGTTTACGGTACACAGGATTTAGCGCATCCTGGTGTGAAAAAGCTCCATGAGCGGCAGGCAATATATGTTGGAGGTAAAATTACATTAATACAGCGTCTTGAGCAAAAATTCCCTCCTTATTCATTTGATCCAAAGGAGACACGTCAGCTGTTTAAGGAAAAGGGATGGCAAACAATTGTTGGCTTCCAAACACGTAATCCTGTTCATCGTGCACATGAATATATTCAAAAGGCGGCATTAGAAACAATCGATGGCTTATTTTTAAATCCGTTAGTAGGTGAAACGAAGTCGGATGATGTATCGGCAGCTATACGTATGGAGAGCTATGAGGTTCTTTTAGAAAATTACTATCCTCAAAATCGTGTGCAATTAGGCGTCTTTCCAGCAGCAATGCGTTATGCAGGGCCAAAAGAAGCCATTTTCCATGCACTTGTGCGAAAAAATTACGGCTGCACCCATTTTATTGTAGGACGTGATCACGCAGGGGTAGGTGATTATTATGGAACATACGATGCTCAAAAAATCTTTGAACAATTTACAGAAGATGAGCTTGGTATTGTGCCGTTAAAGTTTGAGCATAGTTTCTATTGCACTACATGTGAAGGGATGGCTACAACAAAAACATGCCCGCATGATAGTGCATCCCATGTTATTTTATCTGGTACGAAGGTGCGCGAAATGCTTCGAAACGGGGAAGTTCCTCCAAGTACATTTAGTCGTAAAGAGGTTGTCGATGTACTTATTAAAGGAATGCGTGAGGAGGTGTTAAAATGAGTTCCAATATCGTTTGGCATGAGTCATCCATTACAAAAGAAGAACGTCACACTCAAAACAAACATCAAAGCTTTATTTTATGGTTTACAGGGCTATCAGCTTCAGGGAAATCATCCGTAGCAAATGCCCTTGCCCGTGCCCTATTTGAACGAGGGAACCAGGTATTCGTACTGGACGGCGATAATGTACGACATGGGTTAAATAATGATTTAGGTTTTGACGAAGTAAGCCGTAAGGAAAATATAAGGCGTATCGGGGAAGTTTCCAAGCTTTTTGTGGAAGGCGGTCAAATTGTGCTCACTGCATTTATTTCACCTTATAGAGAAGATCGCAAAGTTGTTCGTAAGCTAGTGGAAGAGGGAGAATTTTTAGAAGTGTATGTAAGATGCTCCGTAGAAACATGTGAACAGCGTGATCCAAAAGGTCTTTATAAAAAAGCGCGCAATGCGGAAATTGCTAATTTTACAGGTATTAGTGCGCCATACGAAGAACCTGAACATCCAGAATTTATTTTGGATACTGAGCGCTACTCTATTGAGAAATGTGTCGAGCAGTTAACGACGTTTTTAACAGAAAAAGGCTATATTTAAAACAAGAGAAATCGCCGAAAAAGTCCCTTGAATCGCCGATAAAACAGCGGGAATCGCCGATAAGGGCCCCTGAATCGCCAGTAAAACCAGAGAAATCGCCGGTAAACCTGCGGGAAGCAACAGCTATAGCGAACATAAACGGCGTAACAAAAAGTGTTAGATTGATTGCAGTCAATCTAACACTTTCTTATTTTTGTCTCAGCTTCTTATTTGATACCTTGTTCTTTTTTCATTTTATCAATTTCAGGACCTAGCTCGTCACGTACTGTTCCCTTCCAAGGTTTAACACCTGCTATATAGGATGAACGGGTCATGATATGTCCACCGACAGGGCCTGTAATAAAGAGAAACAATATACCGAGTAATATACGAGGGTTAAAATGATCCTCGATAAGCCAAAAGTGAAAGAATACGCCAATCAATACACACATAACACCGAGTGTTGCACTTTTAGAAGCGGCATGTGCACGTGTATACAAATCAGGTAATCGAATTAGCCCAATAGCTGTTACGACGATAAATAGTACCCCGATAGAAATGAACAGAATAACTATAGTATTAGCGAGAATTGTCACGTTTAATGATATCTCCTTTCTCTATGAATTTAGAGAAAGCAACTGTACCGATGAACGATAAAATCGCTAACAATAATACAATTTCTAAAAAGAAGCTCGTCTCCACTAAAATTGAAAATAAAGCGATTAATGAAATGAGTGACACTCCTAAGGAATCTAGTGCTACGACGCGATCGGACGCGGATGGCCCTTTCACCATACGGAAAATCACGGCAATCATTGATAAGCAAATCACTACGATCGCTGCAATAATAAACGTCATCATGATCTACTCACCTCCAAAATGGCTTTTTCAAAAGAATCACGAATGGATGCAATGGCATCGTCTACATCACTAATATCAATAGCATGGACAAACAATGTTTTTGCATCGTCCGATACATGAACGACAACGGTTCCTGGTGTTAGAGTAATGAGACTTGATAATAATGTAATTTCCCAATCTTCTTTCAGGACAGTAGGGTAAGCAAAAAAGGCAGGTTGCATATCTAGCTTAGGCTTTAACACAACTTTCAGTACTTGAATATTTGCTAATATTAACTCCTTAAAGAAGAGCGCAGTAAGTTTAATGATTGCCCATATACGGAAAACATAGAGACGTTTAAAAAAGAATCTTCTCATAATCACGAGCAATATAATACCGAGAATGAAGCCTACTATAAAGCCTGTTGCTGTATAGTTAGATGAAAGAAACATCCAAACGAAGGCAAGAGCAAAGTTTAAAATAATTTGAAATGCCATAGCTCTAATCCTCCTTCATTACAGCATCTATATAAATAGATGGGTCATTTAATAGTTTCGCAGCATCATCCATGAATGGTGTAATCCACTCTGAACCAACACCGTATGCTACTGTAATAAGGACTAATACGACAGTTGGTACAAAAAGGGTAGTATATACTTTTTTATCAACAGTACCCGTTGTCGCTTTTTCCTCTCCCCAGAAGGCATAAAGGAAAATACGAATAACAGAAAGTAGCACAAGTAAAGATGAGGCTAAAATAAAGATACTACTCCACATGCTACCAGCCTCAAAGCCGCCTTGAACGATTAACAGCTTTCCAACAAAACCACTAAGTGGGGGAATCCCTGCTAAACCGAAGGCAGCTATTAAATAAAACCAGCCTAGCACAGGGTACTTTTTCATAAGACCGCCCATTTTCCGTAAATCTGATGTGCCTGTAATGTAGATTACAATACCAATCAACATAAAGAGGGCTGCCTTTATAAGCATGTCATGGATTAAGTAGAACATCGCACCCTTTAACGCCACTTCATTCATTTGAGATACACCAAATAAAATGACACCTACCGCAATAACAATGTTATAGATAATAATGAGTTTGACATCGTAATAGGCAAGTGCCCCAATACAGCCTGCAATAATCGTTCCAATTGCTAGTATCATCAGTAAATGATGTGTATACGATAAATCATGTACGAAAAATAGTGTGTATGTGCGAGTAATCGCGTAAACGCCAACTTTTGTTAGAAGTGCACCAAATAGTGTTAACACAGGAATCGGTGCAGCTGCATAAGAAGTTGGAAGCCAGAAGTAAAGCGGGAATATCGCCGCTTTTAAACCAAATACCATTAAAAACAGCACAGCAATAACGGTTATGATACCTGGCTGATTAATCTCGCTAATTTTCACCGCAATGTCTGCCATATTCAGTGTGCCTACAACTGAGTAAAGGAAAGCTACTGTAATCACAAATAATGCCGAAGATATGACATTAATTAAAATATATTTAATGGAGCCTTTAAGTTGTCCTTTTTCTCCACCTAGTACAATTAGTAAATATGACGCCATTAATAATACTTCAAAGAATACGAATAAGTTAAAAATATCCCCTGTCGTAAATGCGCCATTCACACCTGTTAAAATAAACATAATACCAGGATAATAGAAAAAGCGTTCACGCTCATTTGTAATAGAACCAAAGCCGTACCATACAACGAAGAATGCAATGAGTAAGGTTGTAGTTACTAACAGTGCAGACATCATATCAGAAACCATTGTTATACCATAGGGTACAGGCCAATCTCCGAATGTAACTTTCTGCAGACCATCATTTTTTACTTTCCATAAAAGTGAAACGGCTGATATGAAAGCAAGTAGAATGCCTAGTAAAGCAAACGTGCGCTGATATTTTAAATTTTTCTGCCCAAACATTAATATCATGCCGAAGAAGAACGGAATGATGATTGGTAGTAAAAGGAAGTTATTCATCCTCATCACTTCCTCTCATTAAGCTAATATCATCTGTTTCTAGCTCCTGATATGAGCGATATGCAAGTACTAGGAAGAAAGCCGTTACCCCAAAGCTAATAACAATAGCTGTTAAAATTAAAGCTTGTGGTAAAGGGTCAGCAAACGTTTTGGCACCTTCTTTTAAAACAGGAGGAGCCTCCCCTGTAAGTCCACCCATTGTTAAAATGAGTAAATGTGCACCGTGGCTTAGAAGCCCAGTACCGATAATAATGCGTAATAAGCTTTTCGATAATATTAAATAAACCGCTGCCATAAACAAAAAGCCAATGACAAACGCCATAATTATTTCCATTATTCATCCTCTCCAATCGTTTGAATAATGGTCATCGTAACGCCAACAACAACCAAGTAAACACCGCTGTCAAAAAGCATGGCAGTGTGTAAGGATTGCTTACCCAGAAGCGGTAGTTCGAAATAATCAAAGAAATGTGTGAAAAATGGTTTTCCCAAAAACATAGGGAATGCCGCTGTTGCAAGTGCCAATAATAAGCCCGTTGCAGTTAAATACGTATAGTTGATCGGTAAAACTTTACGTACAGTGTTTAAATCAAAGGCAAGTACTAAGAGCACGATGGCACTGGATGTTAAAAGTCCTCCAACAAAGCCTCCACCTGGTGTATAATGACCAGCTAAAAAAATATGAATGGAGAAGAAGAAAATAATGAAGAATACAATTTTAGCTGTAAATTGTATTATCACATCATTTGTTTTCATGCGATTTCTCCTTTCTATTCATACGCAGCTTGATCATTGCTAAAATTGCCATTCCAGCAATACCTAACACTGTAATTTCAAATAATGTATCAAAGCCACGATAGTCTACTAAAATAACATTTACAATGTTCCCGCCACCTGCTAATGAATAGACGGTTTCTTCGTAATATTTTGAGATAGTCGGGACAAACTTTTGAGAATGTGCCGATAAGGCTATAAGCGTCACCATCACACCAACTGCGATGGAAATAACCGCACGATTCAACTGAAAGCGCATGCGTTCTTCACGTTTTCCGAGCTTCGGAAGATGATAAAACGCCAATAAAAATAATGCGACAGAAATAGTTTCAATAACTAGCTGTGTTAAAGCTAAATCAGGTGCATTAAAAATTACGAAAAATAATGCAACAGTGTATCCGACAGAGCCAAGTCCAATGATTGCTGTAAGACGTGACTTCGCAAAAATCGTAATCGCTGTGCCAATAATTAATACAACAATTAAAATTAATTGGTAAGATCGAATTGGCGCCGCACCCTCAAATGATAATGAAAAAGCATCCTTGGCAAATAATGTCCCAATGGAAATAACGGCAATAGCACTAAACATATACAATAAGTAGTGGCGCATTGAACCAGTCATATAAAGACGTGATATACGATTTAATCCGACATCTAAACCAAGCATTGTTTTGTCATATGCATTATTGAGCGTAAGAGCACGTGGGAATAGGTTATAGATGCCCTGCCATTTAGGTAAGGCAACAAATAATAAGACGCCTATAATGACAATGCCGATAGTCATGATTAACTCCGGTGTTAGCCCCCCATGCCAGGCAGCCACGTGAATATTGATATCTTCAGGAACATCATATAAAAACGGCTGAATAGCTTGTACCGCAGGCTTAACAAACGTATCCCCAATGATATTAGGGATGAAGAAAATAATGACTACTAATGATGCTAAAATCATCGGTGATATAAGCATACCAATTGGAGCCTCATGTGGTTTATGAGCGTAAAGCTCGGGTTTATATTTTCCTGTAAATGTTCTAAATACAAAGTAGAAACTATAAATAAACGTAAAAATACTCGCTATCCATGCAACGATAGGGAAAAGAACGCCCCATGTATCAAAACCAAAAAATTCAAAATTTTGAAGTGCTAACATAGCAGTTAAAAACATTTCCTTACTTAGGAAACCATTAAATGGAGGTAATCCAGCCATCGAGAAGCTACCAATTGCCGCCACTGTAAAGCTAAGAGGCATAATGCTCATTAATCCCCCAAGTTTACGGATATCACGAGTACCTGTTTCATGATCGATAATTCCTGCAATCATAAATAAGCTACCTTTAAATGTCGCGTGGTTAATAAGGTGGAAAATGGCTGCAAATGCCGCATATTTAAACACTGAATCAGCTGCACCGTTTACATGAAATGCAACTGCCCCAGCGCCTAGTAGGGACATAATTAATCCAAGCTGACTGACAGTAGAAAACGCTAGAATTCCTTTTAAATCGGTTTGTTTGACTGCAAAGAACGAACCCCAGAATAGCGTTAACAGACCTACTCCTGTAACAAGCCATACCCATAGCTCAGAAGCTGCGAAGATTGGTGTAAAGCGAGCCACTAAGTAAATCCCTGCTTTTACCATTGTTGCAGAGTGTAAATATGCGCTGACTGGTGTCGGTGCTTCCATTGCATCGGGTAACCAAATGTAGAATGGGAATTGTGCAGATTTTGTAAATGCGCCTAGAAGTAATAAAACGAGTGCCCATGTGAACAATGGATGTTGCACTAAGTTTGGTGCCATTGCAATAAGTTCACGAATTGAATATGTTCCACCCATTAAATAAAGAAGGATAAATCCTCCTAACATCATTAAGCCGCCGAAAACTGTAATCATCATGGATTTTAGTGCACCGAAGCGAGAAGCATCACGTGTGTACCAATAACCAATTAGTAGGAATGATGAAATCGACGTTAACTCCCAGAAGAAGTACAAAGTAATTAAATGATCAGATTGTACAACACCGAGCATTGCGGTCATAAACAATAATAAGTAAACATAAAAATTATGTAGTTTTTCTTTATGTTTATCTAAGTAAAAAATGGAGTAAAGCACAACGAGTGAGCCAATTCCTGTAATGAGTAACGAAAACAGTAAGCTAAGTCCATCTATATATGATACGACAGAAATATCGAGCGATGGAATCCAAGGTATTCCATCATAAAACACTTCTCCTTGGGCAACTCTCGCTATATAAGTAGCATAAATAACGGCGAGTGTTGCAGGTACTGCCAGAACAAACCAGCCTGTGTGAATATTTTTAACGCTTTTATATATAAAAGGCACAAATATTGCAGCAAGCATCGGGATGAAAATATAGAGTACTTGTAACAAAAAAATCCTCCTTTATGCAGGTAAGTGTAATAATTATAACGTACTTTCGTAGGGAATGCATTTGGACTAACAGGATTTAGCTTGGATAGCAGGAGAATTTTAGCTATATTATAAATAGGAAGTTATCAAAAAAAACAGAGGAAAAAAATTTTTATGAGGAACCCTTACATATATGGTTATTTACCATTAATTACAATTTTATTGTTTAGTTTAACGTTCGGCATGTATGCAGTAGGCGAAGCATTACAATTATTTCAAGCAATCGGTGTTTATTCAGGAATGCGTGAATTTTTATCGGATATTGAATTACGTGTATTATTGCTTGTTGTATTTGCAGTTATTTTTTTTATGGCAATTTCAGCGCTTAAATTAGTTGGTGAAACAATTCATGAGCTAGGAATGTTATTTTTTTCAAAAGATAATGAAGGGGCAGCAGTAAGCCAAGCACGTGGAGGCTATGTCATTTTATTTATTGGCGCTATGTGTTCTGTTTTTGCTATTCAATCCATTTATGCATTAGCAGGTATATTCATATTAACGATTTTTGTCTATTTCATTTATCTTATCTATAAAATGAGCCTTTTTATGTCCATGGGTGGCACGATTGGATTACTAATATTTGAACTTTTCATGTGGACAATATTATTTTCATTATTAGTTTATGTCATTTTAAAATTGTATAACGGTGTACTGGCAAGCCTTCCTTTTGCAAAATAAGAGTGACAAATAAGAGTGACAGGCACCGAAACAATTCTAAATTTTGCCAGTAGGGAATACCAAGTAAAAACCCACGTAGAGTCCTGCGGGAACGCACGCAAAGTAAGACGCAACAGACGACGCGACAGCGACGGTTGCGGCTTACGACGTGCCCGCGGAAAGCGAAGTGGGTTTTTACGCATAAGAAATCATTTTTTATAAGGAGATATTAAGTGTCAGTGACAAGTGTCAGTGACAGGCACCGAAACAATTCTGAATTTTGCCAGTAGGGAATACCAAGTAAAAACCCACGTAGAGTCCTGCGGGAACGCACGCAAAGTAAGACGCAACAGACGACGCGACAGCGACGGT
>NZ_JBNNUU010000009.1:0-20351 GCF_050280025.1 Lysinibacillus sp. NPDC093712 | reverse complement strand
GGTTGCGGCTTACGACGTGCCCGCGGAAAGCGAAGTGGGTTTTTACGCATAAGAAATCATTTTTTTTGCAAGGAGATATTACTCTAGTAAAACATTAAATAGCTTGTGATGGATTTTATACGCTTCTAGTTTTTCCATTGGTTGTGGCTTATCATAGCCAAGCCAGACAGCGGCTGTATACTGATCATTTAAACCAGCTAGCCAATAATCACGGTAATCATTTGTCGTACCTGTCTTAGCACCAACATAGTTACTATTATTATAAACACCTTGCCCTGTACCATTTGTTACAACTTCTGTAAGTAACTCTCGCATATATTTTACCGTTTTGGGTGACCATATTTGATCACGTTCCGTATCCCAGCTATATAGTACAGTGCCGTCATTGGCTGTCACCTTACGAATACTATGTGCAAGGACATATGAGCCGTCAATAAAGCTTGTGTAGGCATCTGCTAACTCTAGAGCCGTGACACCATATGTTAATCCACCCAATGATGCGGCATACGTATGATCCTTTGCAACGATGGAGCGGAAATGGAAACGATCAAGGTAACTAAATGCCGTCTCGACTCCAACAGCATTAAAAAGGCGAAGAGCAGAAGTATTATAACTATTACGGAATGCTGTTCGAATAGTCACATCCCCATATTTATACCCCCCATAGTTTTGAGGGCAAAAAGAGCCGACACAATAACTACCACCATTCACGATGGAATCGGGTGTATTTGTTGTCGTTTCAAAAAAAGGTGCATAGACAGCAAGTGGCTTAAATGCTGAACCTGGCTGTCTTGGTCCTTGAAAAGCTCGATGATAATCAAATTTCTCATAATTTTTACCGGCATATAGACTGATGATTTCACGAGAGGTGTTATTAATTACAGCTCCTGCTGCTTGAAGTTGGCCAGTTCCTAAAATAGCCGTCATTTGATTTTCATCATGATCCTGTTTAGTTGGATTAAGAGCCGTATAAATAGTTAAACCATTTTGGAACAAAGTATTGAGACGATTGTCTAATTGTCCTTGAATCGACTTTTTTTCTTCCTCACTTTGCGTGTTTTGAAGTCGATCAGTGTAGCCTTCCTTCTCAGCTACAAGCCAGCGTAGCTCTTGCAGAACGTAAGTGCTATACATGGGATAACTTTGCATCTTGTTTTTCACATTTAATATGACTGGTGCTGCTTTATAGGAAGCTGCATCTTCTTTTGTAATAGCACCACTAGCAGCTAGTGTATCGAGTAGCCGTTCCTGTCTTGCCTTTGTTTCATCAAAATTTTTTAATGGATTATAAAGCGATGGATTGTTTGGAATAGCAGAAATAAAAGCTATCTCAGCAATTGATAAATCTTGAATAGGTTTTTGGAAATAATAGGTAGCTGCACTCCCTATACCATACACTTGATTGCTAAAATAGGATTCATTTAAATACATAGTTAAAATAGCATCTTTATCGTATTTTTTTTCAAGCTCGTGGGCATAAAATAATTCCGTCAATTTTCGTTCGTACGTTTTTTCGTCAGACAAATAGCGCATTCGTACAAGCTGTTGGGTAATGGTACTGCCTCCTTGCGAAGTAGCATTGGCATTAGAGTTAGCGACAACGGCACGAATAATGGCACTAAGATCGAAGCCGATATGATCATAAAAGTCGGCATCCTCACTAGCAATAAAAATTTCCTGGGCAATTTGTGGAATTTCTTGCAGTGTTAAAGGCTGTCTCCATTCGACATATTCTTCGCTAAAGGTTTGACCGTCTTGATCTATTAATGTGACGGGAAGCTGAACCTGTACTTCAGGTACATCAATCGTTTCCTCGATTTGTTGTTCGTGGGCTTGGGCTGCAGTTAACTCTGATCGTATATTCGTACCAATCCACCAAATGGTAGGTAAACATAAAGTAATAATCATAAAACCAAAAACTTTTTTCATAAATGCCTCCAACTTTGAAAATAAGTCTTTCAACAGAATAGCATATTTTGGATGCATTCCAAATACTCGTTGAGACCTATTTACGTAATACAAAACTATAAAAAGAAATGGCAAAAGCAGCCTGTTTCTTCCACCATCGTTTTGGGTTATACTACCATAGGTACCAAACAGAAGTTTCTCCGTTATCAAAAGTATAATGGGCTGAACGATTGTAAAATTACAAAATTCGTCAATACTTAGGTGGAGAAAACGGCTAGGAAGTATGTTAGACTAATATGAGGTCAGAAATGATCTAGGATGATCATTTTCATTGAAACTGAAATTTTACATTTAAAGGAGAGACTCCAATGTTTCCACAATTAACAACAGAAGTACAAGAAGGCGAAGTACTAGTAGAAATGAAAACAACTTTAGGTGCGCTAAAAATTAAATTATTTCCAAAACAAGCACCAAAAACTGTTGAAAACTTCTTAGGGCATGCAAAATCAGGTTATTACGATGGAATCGTCTTCCACCGTGTTATTCAAGATTTCATGATTCAAGGCGGTGACCCAACTGGTACTGGTATGGGCGGTGAGTCAATTTGGGGTAACTCATTTGAAGATGAGTTTTCTGATGAATTATTTAACCTACGTGGTGCACTTTCAATGGCAAACGCTGGTCCAAATACAAATGGTTCTCAATTCTTTATCGTACAAATGAAACACCTTCCAAGTGATATGCTACGCCAACTTCAAGGTGCTGGTTTCCCAGAAGAAATTATTGAGGCATATGCTAAAAACGGTGGGACACCATGGTTAGACCATAAACACTCTGTATTCGGTCATGTTGTAGAGGGTATGGATATCGTTGATAAAATTGCTGATGTAGCAAAAGATAACCGCGATAAACCGCTTGAAGATGTTAAAATTGAGTCAATTACAGTTTTTGAATAATAATTGTAAGGACGTGTAGAAAATATGGAACATTTAATGTATCAATTTTTATATTTCCCTGAAGATAAAACAGCTTATATTCCAGCAGCTTTTGAATTTTTAATCATGCTTATTTTATGTATAGGTGTATTTATGATTTTCCGTAAAATCTCTAAAAAGCAGGAATTAAAATCTAAGGAAATCGAAACACGTGTTTTAGCTGAACGAAATAGCACAAACAATCAACAAAATGTATAAGAAAAAGGCACTCTGCGTAAGAGTGCCTTAGACTATAGCCAAACTTGAATTCAAGTTTGGCTATAGTTTTTTTTATGCGCACAACCACAATTGAGTGACTGGCACTAGCGTGTTTAATGCATAATACCCATTTTCTTTAGCGCGAAAAAATTCAGAATTGTTTGAGTGCCTGGCACTTACTGTGACAATGCTAGCTTAAAGCGAGCAACTGCATCTTTTACAGTATCAAATGAGCAGGCCACGTTCATACGTAGGAAGCCACGGCCTTCTTCACCATATTTTGAACCAGGATCTAATGCAAGCTTTCCAACTTCAAGCAATTGCTTCATTAACTCTTTTTCATCAATGCCTAATTGACGACAATCAATCCACAGCAAGTATGTGCCTTGAGGCTTTGTAATGTGTATGCCAGGCAATTGCGCTAACTCTTGAATGACATAATCCATATTATTAGAAATATAAAGAAGTAATTCTTCTAGCCACGCTAAACCTTCAGTGTAAGCCGCTTGCAGTGCAATAGGAGCAAAGCTGTTTAATGAGCCTTGACCACTCGCCATATTGACAGCCTCTAATTGAAGGCGTTTTTTCTTATCAGTGGCAATAATATATGAGACTTGGATGCCTGCAAGATTAAATGTTTTTGTCGGTGCCATACACGTGATCACACGATCGATTTCATCACCTGCAATTTTTGCAAGCGGTGTATGCTTGGCACCATCTAACATTAAATCAGCGTGGATTTCATCTGAAATAATTAGAACATCATACTTTGCACAAAGACGAATAATCTCTTTTAGTGTGGCTTCGTCCCATACATAACCACCTGGATTATGAGGGTTACACAATATGTAAGCTTTAATGTCTTGAGCAAGTGCTTGTTCGAATGCCTCAAAATCATAGACAAATGTCCCGTCTTGTTCTACTAACGGACAAGTTATCACTTCACGACCATTACTTTTTGGGATATTAAAAAATGGCGGATAGACAGGTGTTGAAATAAGCACCTTATCTCCTAGATTTGTCATTGCTGTTAGAATATTTGCTAATGCTGACACGACGCCGTGGCTAAAAGAAATGGAATCTTTTTCAATGTGCCAATTATAACGTTTATATTGCCAGTCTACTATCGACTGTTTTACTTCCTCACTTACAAAGCCATAACCGAAAATTGCATCCTCCGCATGTTTTTGTAATGCCTTTGAAACAGCTGATGGTGGAGCAAAGTCCATGTCTGCTATCCACATTGGTAATATTTCTGTAGTATCGTTTAGGCCATAAATTTTCTCCATTGCGTCCCATTTTACTGAGTTAGTATAGCGACGATTTAAAGTTTGATCGAAAATAGACAAGCAAATCACTCTTTTCTTTTTTTTTTACTATGGTATCATACCTATTAAGATTAAAGGATAATAGGTGAGTATTTTGGAAAATATAAAAATGAATCGAGCAGCCGTACATCTGCTAGCGGAGTGGGATCCTTTCCACATCGGTGCTGAGAATTATGATACAGAAACAGCAGATGTTGTTGCAGCATTACAAGGTATTGATGACCCATCTGCACTTGCAAAGGTCATTCAAGAAACTTACGAGCACTCGTTTGAGCAATGGATTCCAATTGAAGATTGCGTTGCCATTTCATACAAACTAATTGCCATTAAGTTTGAAGCAAAATGCATTATTTAATCGACATATAGTGTTTTTTTATTGGAAAGAGCGCAGGAGGCGAGCATGTATGCCGTAAGCTCTCTTTCCTTATAAAAGTGAGGTTGTCTTAAATACTTAGACAATCTCATTTTCTTATTAAAACAATGGTAAGATCCCTTGAATAAAAATAAGGAAAATCGCAATTGGTGATACGTAGCGAATTAACAAGTACCAAATGTTAAACATAAGACTTGAGGAAGCAAGCTCTTTTCGGGAAATATCTTTTGTGTAGTAATAGCCTGCAAAAATAGAAATCAGTAATGCACCAATTGGCATGCCGACACTATTTGTAATGAAGTCTACAAAATCAAAAATTGAACGATCTAAAATTTGTACGTCCGATAGAATTCCGAAAGATAAGGCACTCGGAATACCAAAGACGAAAATAATAATACCGCCAAGCCATGCAATTTTTTTACGCTTTTCAGGCTTGTCTCCAATGGCGATAGCTACTACAATTTCTAACATAGAAATTGAAGAAGTCACTGTAGCAAACAGTAAAAGAATAAAGAAAATTGTCAGGAATAGACCTCCGAGTGGCAATTGTTCGAAAACGGCAGGCAAAATAATAAAAACAAGCCCTGGCCCTTGGTCAGGTGTATAGCCTAGTGCGAACACGGCTGGGAAAATAACTAAACCTGCAAGTAGCGAAATAATAATATTCATAGAGGCTACATTGATGGCTGAATTACCAATCTTTTCGGTTTTCGGGAGATATGATGCGTACGTAATCATAACGGCAATACCGACACTTAGAGAGAAGAATGCTTGTCCGAGTGCTTTTAAAAATGTTTCAGCATTTAAGTAAGACCAGTCAGGTACAAACATAAATTTTACGCCTTCCATTGCACCATCAAGTGTTAAGGAACGGATAACTAACACAATGAAGAAAATGAATAATAGTGGCATCATCCACGTACTAGCTTTTTCAATCCCACCTTTAATGCCTCCCGATACAATGGCAATTGTTAAAAGTAAAAATAACCCTTGTACAAGAATAGCTTCAAATGGACTAGAGATGATATTGCTAAATAAATCCGCGTAATTGCCTTCAATCCCACTACTTGATAATTGAAACGTCAAGGAACGCCCTAAATAACTTAAAATCCAACCGCCAACTACACTATAGAAGGACAGTATTAAACCAGCAATAATCATGCCGCCCCATCCTATTAAAAACCACGGTTTTCCTGGCGCTTGTTCTTTGAACGACGTAACAGCATCCTTTTGCCCACGACGGCCAATCATAAATTCTGCAATTAACACCGGTAAGCCGATGAAAAATGTACATAAAATAAATAATAAAATAAATACACTTCCACCGTTCGTTCCCGCCATATACGGAAATTTCCAAATAGCTCCTAATCCAATAGCACTTCCGGCAGCAGCTAAAATAAAACCGATCTTTGATGTGAATTGATCTCTAGATGACACGAAAATATAGCCTCCTTATACTAAATTAATATTTTACCGCAAAAATGGCATAACACAAAGCAAATTTCTGAAAATTGATTATAAATACTTTTTTTAGCTACTTCTAAATGGGAATTAAAAGATTTCGTGCTAAAGTGTAATCTTAGCAGCGCAAAAGACCGATTCTATTGGTTTTATCAGCGCAAGACTAGGTGCTATCACCAATTCAGTTAAAATGTAACAATTAGAGAAAATAGGTCGTTACATATAAAAGGAGGGATAACGAGTGAATGAGTCCGAATTAATCGAACGAGCACAACAAGGTGATAAAGAAGCCTATATCGAACTAATTCGCATCCATCAGCGAACAGTAGAAAAATTTGCCTTTCAATGTGGCGTACATAGTAGTGATTTGGCGGATGTTGCGCAAGAAGTTTTTGTTAAGCTGTACCGCTTTTTACATCAATTTAAGCAGGATCGTTTTACTACATGGCTTTATAAAGTCACGCTCAATGCTACGCGTGATTATTATCGCAAGGAGCAACGGGAGCAGGCAAAGGAGGAGCTGTTAAATGCACAGCAACAAGATCATAGTCCCTCGGCTGAAAAGCACGTATTAAATTTTGAAGAGGATCGATTATTGCACAATAATATTCAAGCATTGGATGAAAAATACCGCTATCCACTTGTATTGTTTTACTTTCATGAATTGAAATATGAGGAAATTGCAGAGGTACTTGGTATTTCATTGTCGGCGGTCAAAGTGCGAATTTTACGCGCAAAGGAAAAGCTCAAAGTCTCTTTGACACAGGATGGGAGTGTTGAAAATGGATGACAAACAATTTGACAAACGCATGGCATTATTAAAAAAATCATACGACCGAATGGAACAAAAATTAAATCCAGCAGATGTTTTTAAGCAAATTGAAGAAGAAGAAGCACTCGCCAAGCAAACGATTGCCACACTAAAGAAGCCCTCCCCAAAATGGCAAAAGCCAGCAGTGTGGTTAGCGAGTATTGCAAGCGTATTACTAGTTGGTTTTTTAGTGACGCTCTATACAATGAAACAGCAAGAAAATAACCAAACTGAAGCTCCACAAAATATTCCTTTAAAAGAGGCTGAAGAGAAAGATGTAGTCGACTATATAACGAAAAAATATAATAGTCGAAAAGAGGATATAAGAAGAGAATTAAAAGTTTCGAAAGACGAACTGCAAGCATTTGAATTTATTCAAACGGCAGATACAATGTTAGATTTTTATATAGCAAATAATTTGCATTCGTCATCAATTGAGAGTGATAGTGCACAATATGTAGAAGAATACGTTTTATATTATTTAATGACTCCTAAAAGGGCTATAGAGACGATTAAAACATTTAACAATTTAACTTTTGATGAATCGTATGAGGTTTATAAGCAATACGTTATTTCTGTAGAAGAGTTGGAAAATTTTTATAGCAAGCTACTTGAACCGTATGAATCAATACTGAAGGAAGCTGATGAAAAGCAATATTCATCTAATTTACAAGCTATTATTGAAGCAGCAAATAATCAATATATGGAGCTGAAAATGGATGATAAAGGCGCGTTTTACTTTAAAGCAAATCCAGTCGATGGAGAATTTGCGCCACCTTATATCAATCAACTACATCCGGATGTTTTTGGATATTTTGAATATTTACAAACGGGTTATTTATTAGTAGTAGATGATTTACGCTATTCGCGAGAAGAGACAGCAAAATCACTTAAAATAATGGAACGTACTTTACTTGCAGATGTTAATGCCGGTTCTCCTAATTACAAGTTATTACAAGAAACCTTTAAAAATACGTGGGTGGCATTATTGCTAGGTACAAAACAATATCCTGCCGTAGCGGAAGATGGGCAACCTGATAAGGACTATATAACATTTTTACAGGAAGTAGCCAAAGGTAAGTATGGTGAGGTCATGAAAAAGAAAGCTGCCAATATCTTTAAGGAATTACAGCAAACTAATCATTCTGAAACATTAGCGCAACTTGCATCGTATGATATATGGACAATACTTTTACAGACACGGGAAGAAACAGCAGGTTATATTAACGATAGTGATTTTAGTATTGTTGATATGGATGATTCTCGTATTGAGCAAATTAAGGGAATATATGAGCAATACAAGCAAAATAACGATGTAGCTATATTAAATCAACTTCGCCCAATAAATATTGCTGCCCTTTATTTATATGCCATAACTATTGGCGATGAGTCTTTGCAAAAAACTTTATTAATGCCAGATTCCGAATTGAATATAAGTTTGTTGTTGCAAACAATGGAAAATCTAGAAATATTTAGTCAGCTAGGTGAATACGATGGGATTTATCCAATTGTAGCTGCACGCATTGCAATCAGTGAACAGGATAAGTACGGAAGGCAATTCCTAATAAAATTTTCGAAACAAGAGGAAGGCTATTATCGTATAACCGAGATCATTGATTAATGGGACGATTTTTTGCCCCAGATATTGACGTATGTTATAATTTAACGTGATATATACGTAGCAAACATATAGAAAGTGGGCAAAGGTTATGGCAAAAAAATATGAATTAGGAGACGTATTGACCGGAAAAGTTACAGGTATTCAACCGTACGGTGCGTTTGTAGCACTTGATGACGATACACAAGGGCTCGTGCATATTTCTGAAATTACGTACGGCTTTGTAAAAGACGTCAGTGAGTTTTTATCAGTAGGGCAAGAGGTTGAAGTGAAGGTACTTGAAATCGATGAAGCGGCCGAAAAAATTAGTTTATCGATCCGTGCCTTACAAGAGCGCCCAGCAGCAATAAGAAAAAAAGATGCGCCACCACGGAAATCTCTACAGGATCGTGTAGATGAATCCGATGCAAACGGCTTTAATTCCCTAAAAGATAAACTACAGGACTGGATCGAACAGTCAGGTCATTAAAAAACGAGGATGCTTCCATGTGAAGGCATCCTCGTTTTTTTATAAACATTTCAAGAATTAAGATTAGTCCTTTTTCATCTTCCGTATCCGATACTGCAAGTTTTGTCGGCTCATGCCAAGCGCACCAGCAGCCTTTGTTATATTACCCTCATATAGATTTAAGACATTTTGCACATAATAGGATTCGGCTTCCCGTAAATAAGCATCAAGAGGCATGACATCATTTTGCTGTTGGAACATGAAAAATTCAGGTTCGCGCTCAGATGTATCTTGGCTCTGCACCTTAAATCGAAAATGAACAGGGAGTAAATCGAACGTAACAGTCGATTCAGTTGTCATAAATGACACGATTTCATCAAGTAAGAGTTCGAGTTCTTTCAGATTTCCTGGCCAATCATATTGTAAGAATAATGCTTGGACATCAGGTGCTAGTTCTGTTACGTTTGATGCAAATCGCTCACGATGGCGACTAAAATAATCATCAACAAACGGTAAAATATCTTCTTTTCGGTCTGTTAAATTTGGAATAGTGATGGACATTGTTGCAAAGAAATAATACAAAGATTTTAAAAGTTTTTTTTCCGCTATAAGTGTAATCGGATCACTGCCGACACTGCCTATCAGCATATATTTTGATTGTGGAAGCGACTGTAATAATTCCAGTAATTGCTCCTGAACATGAAGGCTTAAAAAATCAATGCGTTCAAAGAAAAATGTATATGCTTTGTCATCCTGTAAAAGCTCCTGCATTTTATCTAGCACTGATTTCTCTGAACGTCGACTAAATAGTGTAACAAAAGCTTCTGGATCAGCTGATGCAGCGTGGTGAATCCCTTCAGCAACTAAATCCTTTCCTGTACCAGATTCCCCAATAAGCAAAATAGGTAATTTTACCGCTGCAGCTTTTTTAGAATTGGCGATAACTTGCTGCATTGTCTCTGAAACAGCGGTAATCATATCGAACGTCATCGGTTCACCATATCGACGGAGAGGTTGATACACTAATTTTTCTAAAGATGTTATATCACGTGCAAATTCAATTGCACCGATTAGTTGATTGTTTTTAAAAAGCGGAAATGTATCGTTAATCGTTGTAATTTCATGACCATTTTTATTCCAATAGGTTTGTTTCACATTCATTTCTTGTAAGCCTGTTTGTAATACCCGCATTAAAGTACTTTCATGTTGACGGAAGGAAAACAACTCAATAATTGAACGATCTGCTAATTCATCAAAATGAAATCCTTCAATTTCTTTCATTTTTGAATTATAGATAATTGTTTTACCTGTTACGTCAATCGCATGTATACCAACGGATACATTAGTTGCAATAAACTCATAAAAAGGTAATAAGGGTTCAGAATTTTTCATAAAATGTGCACCTCAAAAATTTTTTACTTGAAATATGCAACGAAATTTTGCATTATAATAAGTGTAAGAATATTTTATACGCAAAAAAAATTTGCGTCAATGTTTTTTGCACACTAAATTTTTACAGCTCACAAAAGGAGGATATAGTATGATTCCATACAAACACGAACCATTCACAGATTTTTCTCAAGAGGCAAACTACAACGCTTATTTAGAGGCATTAAATAAAGTTGAAGGCTATTTAGGTCAAGACTATCCACTAATTATTGGCGGAGAACGTATTACAACAGAAGATAAAATTGTTTCATATAACCCAGCAAAGAAAACAGAAGTAATTGGTCGCGTTTCAAAAGCAAGCAGAGAATTAGCTGAAAAAGCTATGCAAGCAGCAGATGAAACATTTAAAACTTGGAAAAAAGTAGACCCAGCAATTCGTGCTGACGTGCTATTCAAAGCAGCAGCAATTATCCGTCGCCGTAAACATGAATTCTCAGCACTTTTAACAAAAGAAGCTGGTAAACCTTGGAATGAAGCAGATGCTGATACAGCAGAAGCAATTGACTTCCTTGAATACTATGGTCGCCAAATGTTACGTATTAAAGACGGCCAACCAGTAGAAAGCCGTCCAGGCGAATACAATCGTTATGATTATATTCCATTAGGTATTGGTATTGTCATTTCACCATGGAACTTCCCGTTCGCTATTATGGCTGGTACTACAGTAGCAGCTTTAGTAACAGGGAACACAGTATTATTAAAACCAGCTTCAACAACACCAGTTGTTGCTTATAAATTTATCGAAGTTTTAGAAGAAGCGGGATTACCGGCAGGTGCAGTGAACTATGTACCAGGTTCAGGTGCAGAAGTTGGGGATTATTTAGTTGATCATCCGAAAACACGCTTCATCAGCTTCACAGGTTCTCGTGATGTAGGCTTACGTATTAACCAACGTGCAGCAACACATAACGATGGTCAAATTTGGATTAAACGTGTTATCGCTGAAATGGGCGGTAAAGATACAATTGTTGTCGATAAAGAAGCAGATTTAGAGCTTGCGGCACAATCAATCGTAAAATCAGCTTTCGGCTTCTCAGGTCAAAAATGTTCAGCATGTTCTCGTGCCGTTATCGTAGAAGATGTTTACGATACAGTTGTTAACCGTGTAGCTGAGCTTACTAATGCGTTAACAGTTGGTGACCCAGCTGACAACAGCAACTTCATGGCTACAGTAATTGACCAAGCAGCATTCAATAAAATTACTGAATACATTGAAATTGGTAAAGGAGAAGGTCGCCTTGTAGCAGGTGGTACAGCTGATGATTCAGTTGGTTACTTCGTCAATCCAACAGTATTCGCTGACGTAGATCGTTCTGCTCGTATTATGAAAGAAGAGATTTTCGGACCAGTTGTAGCAATTGCGAAAGCAAAAGATTTCGATGAAGCAATCGAAATTGCAAACGACACAGAATACGGCTTAACAGGTGCGGTTATTACTAACAACCGTATGAACTTAGAAAAAGCTCGTGAAGATTTCCATGTTGGTAACTTATACTTCAACCGTGGTTGTACAGGTGCTATCGTTGGTTACCAACCATTTGGTGGCTTCAACATGTCAGGTACTGACTCAAAAGCTGGTGGCCCTGACTACCTACAACTTCATATGCAAGCAAAAACAACTTCAGAAATGCTTTAATTTTTACTGATTTGTGTGGCGCAAAACCACATGTTCAAAGATGGGCTGTTTAAATAAGAAGAAAAAGCTAGCAACGCCTCGTACGTAGATAGTAATACCTACGAGGTGTGCAGCTTAATTAATAGGTGACCAATTTTTTGTTTTGTTTCTATTAAATAGCTCTTTTATCAGATCTTATAAACCGTCCTATCTTTATAGATTTTCATTTTAGTTAGTAGGGAGAGAATGCTATATGTCAAAATCACAACAAGTTATTGAACAAACACAAAATTACGGTGCTGCAAACTATCATCCACTGCCAATCGTTATTGCAGAGGCTGAAGGTGCTTGGGTTAAAGATCCAGAAGGAAACAAATATTTAGATATGTTATCAGCATATTCTGCAGTGAATCAGGGGCATCGCCATCCGAAAATTATTGCTGCATTAAAAGAACAAGCTGATAAAGTAACTTTAACTTCTCGTGCATTTTACAGTGAAAACTTAGGTGAATGGTATGAGCTAGTAGGGAAATTAACAAATAAACAAATGGTTTTACCTATGAATACAGGCGCAGAAGCAGTAGAAACTGCATTTAAAGCTGCTCGTCGTTGGGCTTATGATGTAAAAGGTGTAGAAGAAGGTAAAGCAGAGCTTATCGCTTGTAACGGAAACTTCCATGGACGTACGATGCTAGCTGTATCTTTATCATCTGATGAAGAATACCGTCGTGGTTTCGGACCAATGTTACCAAATATTAAACTTATTGATTACGGTAATTTAGAAGCATTAAAAGCTGCAATTACTCCAAATACAGCAGCATTTTTAATTGAGCCAATCCAAGGTGAAGCTGGTATTGTTATTCCACCAGAAGGCTTCTTAAAAGCTGCACGTGAATTATGCCGTGAAAATAATGTTTTATTCATTGCGGATGAAATTCAAGCTGGTTTAGCTCGTACAGGTAAAATGTTTGCATGTGATTGGGAAGAAGTAGAGCCTGATATGTACATTTTAGGTAAAGCATTAGGTGGCGGTGTATTCCCAATTTCTTGTGTTGCTGCTAATCGTGAAATTTTAGGTGTCTTCAATCCAGGTTCTCACGGTTCAACTTTCGGAGGAAATCCTTTAGCATGTGCTGTTTCTATCGCATCTATTAAAGTATTATTAGATGAAAAATTAGCAGAGCGCTCACAACAACTTGGTGAATATTTCAAAGGTAAATTACGTGAAATTAACAACCCAGTGATTAAAGACGTTCGTGGTCGTGGTTTATTCATCGGTATGGAGCTAACAGAAGCTGCACGTCCATATTGTGAAAAACTAAAAGAATTAGGTTTATTATGTAAAGAAACACATGATACTGTAATTCGTTTTGCTCCACCATTAGTTATTTCTCAAGAAGATTTAGATTGGTCTATTGCTCAAATTGAAAAAGTATTTAAACTTTAACAAAATGTTCACATTTTAATTCAGAAGTGTGTTACAATGATGCCGATATACAATCATTAAAAAAAACAAAGAGGCGATTTAAAATGTCTGAAAACTTAAATCTGTTCACATCAACTCAAGATGTTATTCAAGAAGCTCTTAATAAACTAGGCTATGACGAAGCAATGTATGAACTACTAAAAGAGCCGCTTCGTATGCTGCAAGTCCGCATTCCAGTTAAAATGGATGATGGAACTACAAAAGTATTTACTGGTTACCGTGCACAACATAATGATGCAGTAGGACCAACTAAAGGTGGAGTACGTTTCCATCCAGCTGTTTCCGAAGAGGAAGTTAAAGCGCTTTCAATGTGGATGACATTGAAATGTGGAATTGTAGATCTACCATACGGCGGAGGTAAGGGCGGTGTCATCTGTGACCCACGTCAAATGTCTATGGGTGAAATCGAACGTCTAAGCCGTGGTTATGTTCGTGCGGTTAGTCAAATCGTTGGACCAACAAAAGATATTCCTGCTCCAGACGTATTTACGAATGCACAAATTATGGCATGGATGATGGATGAATATAGTCGTATGGACGAATTCAACTCTCCAGGTTTCATCACAGGTAAGCCACTTGTTCTTGGCGGTTCTCAAGGTCGCGACCGTGCAACTGCTCAAGGTGTAACAATCGTTATCGAAGAAGCTGCGAAAAAACGTGGTATCGACATTAAAGGCGCTCGCGTTGTCATCCAAGGTTTTGGTAACGCAGGTAGTTTCTTAGCTAAATTCATGAATGATTTAGGTGCTAAAGTAATTGGTATTTCAGATGCATATGGTGCACTTCATGATCCAGAAGGTTTAGATATCGACTACTTATTAGATCGTCGTGATAGCTTCGGAACAGTAACAACATTATTTGAAAACACAATTTCAAATAAAGATCTTTTAGAGCTTGATTGTGATATTTTAGTTCCAGCTGCAATTGAAAACCAAATTACTGCAGACAATGCGCATAATATTAAAGCAAACATTGTTGTTGAAGCAGCAAATGGTCCAACAACAACAGAAGCGACTAAAATTTTAACAGAGCGTGGCATTTTACTTGTACCAGACGTATTAGCATCTGCTGGTGGTGTTACAGTTTCTTACTTCGAATGGGTACAAAATAACCAAGGTTATTACTGGACAGAAGAAGAAGTAGAAGAACGCCTTTACAAAAAAATGGTTGAAGCATTTGACAATGTATATACAACAGCGACTACACGTAATATCAATATGCGCTTAGCAGCATATATGGTTGGTGTACGCCGTACTGCAGAAGCATCTCGCTTCCGTGGCTGGGTTTAATCAATAGATATTTAATAAGAAGACATTCCTAATTAGGGATGTCTTTTTTTATTGACTGCGGTTGATTTGTGCTCTGGGCTGCAACCTTAATTGTTTGAGTGCCTGGCACTAAGTAGTCGGCTCCTAAAACGTAAAAATCCACTACGCTTTCCGTATGGGTAAAGTGTAAACCGCACCCCCTCGCAGTCGCTCGGTTTGTTGCATCTTACAACTTGTGCTGTTCCCGCAGGAGTCTACGTGGATTTTTACTTGGATAGTCATAAAATGCATAATTAGCCTGATGAATTGTTTGAGTGCCAGGCACTCACCCCTCGCCCTCTGTATGAAGCAGTAAAATGCCTGATGCTATTAGTTGACACTCTGGTATTCTCCTATGTTTTGCATTTTTAGGTTTTAAATCTTTGCTTTCTTCATTGTAATTATGAGAAAATCCAACTAGAAAGGGGCGAATTCAATGGATTCATTTACATTTTATAACCCAGTGAAATTACACTTTGGTGAAGATGCACTGGAAAAATTACCGAAAGAGTTAGAGCAATATGGTAGCAAAGTGCTAGTAGTTTATGGTGGGGGAAGTATAAAGAGTAACGGCGTGTACAATGCTGTTATTGAAAAGCTACAACAAACGGATAAAACGGTATTTGAATTGAGTGGCGTAGAGCCTAATCCTCGTGTAGAAACAGCGCGAATTGGCATTGATATTTGTAAAAAAGAAGGCATTGATCTTGTTCTAGCTGTTGGTGGTGGCTCAGTCATTGACTGTTCTAAATTAATTGTTGCCGGTGCTAAATATGATGGCGACGCATGGGATATTGTTAAACGAAAAGTATTAATTCAAGATGCCTTACCACTTGGAACTGTTTTAACATTAGCTGCTACAGGCTCTGAAATGAATTCAGGCTCTGTTATTACAAATGCGGCAACTGAAGAAAAGTTAGGTTGGGGAAGTCTTGCTACGTTCCCTAAATTTTCTATTTTAAATCCAGCTTACACAGTGTCAGTACCGAAAAACCATACAGTTTACGGTATGGTCGATATGATGTCTCATGTTTTCGAGCAATATTTCCACAACACGACGAATACGCCAGTTACAGATGAAATGTGTGAGGGTGTTTTACGAACTGTTATAATGACAGCACCTAAATTACTAAAAGATTTAGAGGATATTTCATTGCGTGAAACAATATTGCTAGCAGGGACGATTGGTTTAAATGGTTTCCTATCAATCGGCTCTCGTGGAGATTGGGCATCACATAATATCGAACATGCTGTATCGGCAATTTACGATATTCCGCATGCTGGCGGTTTAGCAATATTACAGCCTCATTGGATGCGACTAAATGTGTCGGTAAATCCAGAACGTTTTGCAGGTTTAGCAACTCGCGTTTTCGGTGTTGATGCGACAGGAAAAACAGCAGAAGAAATTGCTTATGAAGGAATTGATCGTTTATCTGCATTTTGGACTTCCTTGGATGCACCAAGCCGTCTAGCTGATTATGATATTGATGATTCGAAATTTGACCAAATCATTGAGCATGCAATGCAAAATGGACCTTTTGGTAACTTTAATAAGCTACACGAAGATGATGTTCGTACAATTTTACAAAACGCGTTATAGGTATACGATAAAAAAGCCAATTGCCTGCATAGGCAATTGGCTTCAGCTTGTCGACAAAAGGGATTAAGAATAGAAATCTTAATCCCTTTTGTTATTTTTATTGTATAAATGGGTTCTTGCTTTCGCCTTGCCATACTCTTCGAGCATCCCCTTGCCATGTCCAAGTAGCAATAATAGTAGACTGCTAGTAATACATATAAAGTTGATTGGAGTGGAGGACGGGCGACTCCTGTGGGAACCCACAGTAAGTAAGACGCAACAGACTGCGCGTTAGCGAGGTTGCGGCTTACGATATGCCCGCGGAAAGCGCCCGTTCGTAGCGGAAATCAACGACAGTAGACCTCTAAATTTATTTAATGATTAAAGCAGACGACTATCCTATATAATCATAAGTGCGATAATTGTACTGTATTTTCACTTTTTCCTTTGAAAGAGCGTGTTGACGCTAGTTGATTGGAGTGGAGGGCGGGCGACTCCTGCAGGAACAGCGCAAAACGTAAGACGCAACAAACCGCGCGTTAGCGAGGGTTGCGGCTTACGATGTGCCCGCGGAAAGCGCCCGCCCGTAGCGGAAATCAACGGCAGTAGTCATCACATCTATATTAATTTTAAATAAAAAAAGGACTATAGACAAACTAGAAAATCTTCGAGTTTGTCTATAGTCTGAAGCCAATTCCTGCATAGGCAATTGGCTTTTCTTCTATTGTTTGTTATAGGCGGTTGATGGTCGTTCGCCGACGTGTACCCAGTTTGCTTTTCCGTCATCTTCATCAAATAATATGGCTACTTTGGAGACACCTTTTTGACTTAGAATAACTTCTGTTAAATGATCACGGACATCATCTAGAAATGCAAGTGATAAATTAGCATCAGCTTCAGCGACTAATTCAACGTGTAAAAATTCGCCTTCTTTTACAACCTCTAAGCGTACAATATCTTTAATGTTAGGATCATCCATTACGAGATGGGCGATATGATTGAGCATTTCTTCATCTGTTTCACCAATAACACCGCGTGCGTTATCTAAGAAAACCTTTCCAACTACATAAAACATCATACAGCCAATAATGATTGAAACAAGTCCTTCAATTCTTGTCCAACCTGTAAAGTGCGCAATTAAGATAGCGACAAAAGCTAAAAAATTACCACCAGTTGCTACTAAATCTTCCATAAAGACTAATTTTGTTGCTGGTTTTGCACGATTTAAAAATCCGAATGCTTTTGGAATAGACCTCATACCAGCTTTTTCTTGCCCTGCTTCGTGAAGTACTTCTACTGCGGCTTTTGCCAGAACTGTTCCTTCTAACACAATCCCTATTAATAAAACACCAAGTGCAATAAGCATTCCTTTTGATTCACCTGAAGGATGCATAAAATGATGCCAGCCTTCTTTTATCGTCTCATAGGAAAGGATAGCTACAATAATAACGGCAAACAGGCAAACTAGGTTGACTATTCGACCAAAGCCTCCAGGGAATTTTTTTGTAGGTGCTTTTTTTGATAACGCTGAACCAATATATACGAATAGTTGGTTTGCTGCATCTCCAAGCGAATGCATCATTTCGGCAAACATAGCGACATTTCCGGTGAAGAAGAAGGCAATACCTTTTATAATTCCTAAAAATGCGTTTACAATTGCTGCAATTAAGGAAGGCTTATTACCTTCTTTTAATAGTTTTAATATTTCTGTCATTAGAGAATCCTCCAGCTAGTTTAAAATTTCCATTTCGATTTTTTCAATATAAGGTAAGGTACGTAATGAACGATAAAACGACAGTAAGTTATCTGAGACAATTAAAGATAAACGGAAATCTAATTCGTGTAACACTTGATTATTGCCTAAAGGAATGTCTTTTATACGAATGTTTTCAATCACAATATTGTTGTCTTTTAAAAATAGAAGGAACGTTTCTGTATTTCCATCATCATCAATCTGAATTTTTAGTGATACTTCTCGCATACGAATTCTCTTCGGTCCAATTTTCATAAGAAATGGAGACAATACTTCGATACCGAAAACAATAATAATAACAGCCATTGTAGCATCCATATAGAAGCCTGCACCAACAGCAATCCCGATACCAGCAGCTCCCCATATCATAGCGGCAGTAGTTAAACCCGAAATGCTATCATTACCGCGTCTTAAAATGACTCCTGCTCCAAGAAATCCGATGCCGCTTACTACTTGGGCTGCCAGACGTAGAGGATCCATAGTTATGTTAATTTCTGCTCTTGGAGGTGTTGAGTATGCGGTCTCAATCGAAATAATTGTAAGTAAGCAGCTGAATGTAGCAATAACTAAACTAGTCTTTAATCCAACAGGTTTCTTTTTTAATTCCCTTTCAATTCCGATTACTAAACTTAATGTGGCTGCAATCACTAATTTTATGCCAACTTCATATGTAATCATATTCTCCAATAATGTTTCCAAACGCACCCCTCCATTTATATTTCGTATTGCTAAGAGATATGCAAGCTGTCATTATTATATGTACATTACTTTTTTGTATTGTACATCATGGAAGTTATGATGTATAAGCTTTTTTTCTGGAGGTCGATTTCAATGAATGAACCAAAGATTCATCCGTATATCCCAATTTTTATTGGAGTCATTTCAGTATCTTTATCAGCTATTTTTGTAAAATTAGCTAATGCGGAGTCGGGTGTTATTGCTTTTTATCGTATGTTGTTTTCTGTCATAATCATGGCACCGTTATTTTTCATGAAATATACAAAAGAATTAAAGCAGCTATCTAACAGGGATTGGCTTTTTTCTTCAATTGCGGGGGTATTTTTAGCATTTCACTTTATTTTATGGTTTGAATCACTAAATTACACATCTGTTGCAAGTTCAACTGTGCTAGTGACTCTTCAACCACTTTTTGCTTTTGTTGGTACATACTTTTTCTTTAAAGAGTCTATTACTTTAAAAACCATTTTGGCAGGGGCAATTGCCATAGTTGGAAGTGTATTAATTAGCTGGGGAGATTTTAAGCTTAGTGGATCTGCTTTCTATGGAGATATGCTTGCACTAATTGCTTGTGCACTTATTACAACCTATCTTTTATTTGGCCAGGATGTACGAAAACGACTTTCTCTTGTGACATATACAATGATAGTTTACGTAGTGAGCACGATTACGTTGTTTTTCTATGTACTAATTAAAGGAGAATCATTCGGTCCTTATTCTTCAATGGATTGGATATGGTTTATTTTATTAGCCATTGTCCCAAATTTATTAGGCCATACTTTATTTAATTGGTCCATTAAATATGTTAGTACAAATGTTATATCAATTGCTATTCTATTCGAACCAATTGGAGCTGCTGTTTTAGCTCTTGTTATTTTTAAAGAGTATTTAATCGCTACACAAATCATCGGTGGATTAGTTGTAATAGTAGGGATTTTATTATTTGTAGTGGACGACAAAAAGATTTTAAAGTTTTTTAAGAAAAAAGCTTGATTTTTATATTGCGATATTATATATTATTACTTGTCCTTAACAAGAAGGACGGCTTGAAAATAACAATATTAAAAAGTTGTTGACTTCTTGTTGAAAACAAGTTAGACTAATAAAGTCGCTGAAAACAAGCGACAACAAAATGAACCTTGAAAACTGAACAAGCAAAACGTAATCAATATAGTTTCTATTAGCTAATTTCGTTAGTGAACGAAACAAAATTTTGGACATCAAAATTGATGCCAGCAAAACAATTTGAGCTAATCAAATTTCTTTTATGGAGAGTTTGATCCT
>NZ_JBNNUU010000008.1:0-160930 GCF_050280025.1 Lysinibacillus sp. NPDC093712 | reverse complement strand
CCAGCGTTCGTCCTGAGCCAGGATCAAACTCTCCATAAAAGAAATTTGATTAGCTCAAATTGTTTTGCTGGCATCAATTTTGATGTCCAAAATTTCGTTTCGTTCACTAACGAAGTTAGTTAATAGAAACTATATTGATTACGTTTTGCTTGTTCAGTTTTCAAGGTTCATATTGTTTGTCGTTTTTCAGCGACTTCTTTATCTTAACATCTTATTCAACTTGCGTCAACAACTTTCGGAAAGTTTTTTTCGCTCGTTTTAAAGTGTTTTTGTTATGTCTTAGCGACAATTAATATAATACAATATCAATATATTAAACGTCAACACTTTTTTCAAAAAAATATCGAGGTATTTTTCTATACCTCGATTACTAGCATACTATATGGCTTATTCAAATTCTATAGACTCTTTATTCGCCTTATAATGCCGGTGGAATATCATTTCACTTTTTGCAACGACAGGTTCAATAAGTATGTAGCCTTTATCCACTAAATACTCTACAAATACTTCTAAGTCTACAGAATAGTTAACAAGCTCATGATGATCATGTAATTCTTGAATGGTCCATGTCTCTTTTGTTTGCATTACTTCTAATATATGTTGAGCCCCATCCTGTGTTCGTGAATGAATTAAAAACTCACTTGCTAAAAATAGAAGCTCTAATCGCTTTTCAATTGGCTCACTGCTCATAACAAGTTCTTCATATAACTTATAAATAGCAGGCTCTATCTTTTTCACTTGCGCCCATACCGTTACTTCTGGATAAAGCCCACTATCTATAATGGACAATCGCCCTAAATGATGCAATGAATCAACAACATGATTGTAGGCATCCAGGTAACTTCCCTTATCAAAATATTCTTTTCCTTCTAAATAACGTCGAATTAACTTTGAAAATTGAATACCCGTTTTAATTTTCCGACCGCTAAACGGGAACTCTTGTAGTTCAATTTTTAATTTATGAAGGAATTCATTGCGATCAAACAACACTCTGCCAAAGAAAATCCAATCAACTACTTTTTTGTTAGAGCCGATTAGTAACCATTTGCGTAACAATTTCTCTGTAACAGTATGTAAGGCTACCTTATTCCCCTCATATAAATAATGCTTTGAGAAAACAGGTTGCTCCGCTTCCTTCACAATTATTAGTAATATCGTATCGAATGTGTCAGTAACGTTACTTTGTTCTTCACGCTTCTCCATTAAAATGACACCTAATGTATTAGACTGACTCGCACGTTCTTGGTATATCGGGCGCAAAACTTGCTCCATGTTCAGTCCTCCTCTATTTGTTATATGACTTTATTTCGTTAAAATTTCGACATACTCTGAAAGTATTCCTTCTTTGCTTTTTAGTCAAAACTAAAATACTTTGTTCTTATATGTTATAGTAGATTTTAGATTGGGAGGCAAGATATTGTATGAAACCTTACAAAAGTAAAATTAATAAAATCCGTTCATTTGCATTAGCACTTATTTTTATCGGCTTTGTTGTTATGTATGGGGGAATATTCTTCAAAAACAATCCTATCCTTGTCTTAATCTTCATGACGCTTGGTTTACTGTGTATTATCGGTAGTACAGTTGTCTATGCTTGGATTGGCCTTCTCTCAACAAGAGCAGTTCAAGTAGAGTGCCCGAATTGCCATAAGCATACGAAGGTTTTAGGTCGTGTCGATATGTGCATGTACTGTAACGAACCATTAACACTAGATCCAACACTTGAAGGAAAAGAGTTCGATCAATCTTATAATAACAAAGCAAAAAATTCCTAGCCCTCATATATGAGCTAGGAATTTTCTTATTATTACGCCACTATTAGAAATAACGGAAATTATATACTCACAATATATTTAGAAATTTGTTTTTCCTTTTGACCAACTATTCCAGTTTTGAAAAATTTCTGCTGATTCTGCCTGTCATCGAATGATTGCATCATTTGCTCTACTAATTTTTGCGTAATCATATCGTTTACCTCACCAGAAGACTGTTCTTGTTCTTCTTGTTCTGAAATTTTCACTTCTCTTACAATTACCTTTTCGCCATTTTCCTTCGTTACTATATGGCGTATATAACCATTCTCTTTTTTTATTTCATATGTTGCTTTTCTTTTTTTGTTTGCTAAAAACAAATTATCCGATAAATGTTCTTCTTTTTTTAATGTACTAAAGTAATTACTACTTCCTAATTGTACATTCATTATATCCCTCCTATTAACTGTTCAATTGTCAGAGTTACTCATTTGCTCTGCTCCAACCTCCAATGCCTTATTCTTAACGCACATTACTTATATCGAGAATGATCAGTCTATTTAAAGAAAATCTCTTCCGTTCCATTATAAAAAGCAAGCGAGCTAATTGCCCACTTGCTTTTTTAAACGTTTTCATTCATACGCTTGCGTTTAAAACTCCAAGAAAACTTATTGTACTTTAGCTGCCACATCTTTACATGCTGGACACGTGCCGTAGATTTCTAGACGGTGTGTGTGTACGTCAAAGTCTGTTACTTGTGAAGCGAAGTGTTCGATTTCATCTAAACCTGGGTAATGGAAATCGACAATTTTACCGCAACATTCACAAATCATATGATAATGATCATTTGTAACAAAATCAAAACGGCTAGAGGCATCTCCATAAGTAAGCTCTTTCACTAATCCTACTTCACGGAATACACGTAAATTATTGTAGACAGTTGCCACACTCATATTCGGAAATTTTCCTTCAAGCGCTTTATAAATTTCATCCGCAGTCGGATGTGTCATCGATTGAATTAAATATTCTAAAATAGCATGACGCTGCGGAGTAATGCGTACACCAGTTGTTTTTAACGTGTCAAGTGCATCCTGTAAATGCGGTATAGACATCGTCATGCACCCCTTTTCATAAGTATTATTAATTTATAATTGTTACAATTAGTGTATCGAATTAAGCTAACATCTGTCAACTTCCGTCCTATACATCAGCTAAAATAAATTACTTTTTAATATCCTCTCGACAGATCCACTACATTTTCTAGAGCGGTCTCTCCATTTAACCATCTCATCAGACTAGGCTTAAAAATATCTAAGCTGCGTTCCACATAGCGAGAAGAATGACTTGAAACATGTGGTGACACTATGACATTCGGACAAGACCATAATGGACTATTTGCACTAAGTGGTTCTTCTTCAAACACATCTAAAACTGCGTAGCCAATTTCACCTGTTTCCATAGCATGAATAAGTACCTTTTCATCTACTAAATTTCCACGTCCAAAATTCATGAAAATGGCATCGTTTTTCATTGCGCTAAAATGCTCTGCCTTCAATAAATGCGTAGTTTCCGCTGTTTTTGGCAATACAGAAATGACGATATCCGCCTTTGGCAAAGCTTCTGTTAGCTTCGCGAAACTAACCATTTCATCCATATAAGGTGCTGCTTTACCTGAACGGTTACAACCGATTGTAGTTACACCAAATGCTTGTAATAAGCGACCTACTTCCGAGCCAATCGCACCGGGTCCTAATATAAGCGCTGTATTATCACGTAATTCAGTTTGTTTCCCTTTTTTTGACCATTCTCTTTTCTTTTGATGCTCGTATAACCACGGCAATGCACGCTTAATTGCTAAAATATGAGCAAGCATTGACTCAGCCATAGGTGATTTATGAATTCCACGCACATTTGATACTAAAATACCTCGATCAATAATTGCTTGAGCTGGCATTTTTTCTACACCTGCCGAAGCAACGAAAATCCATTTTAGTTTCGTTGCGTATTGCATATTGTCATCGTTTAAATCTTCGCCATATGTAACTAGTACATCTGCTTTTTGAAGTTCATCCGTACATAAACCATTTTTAAAAATAAAATCACATTGTGGAAATTCCTCCACTAACGGTTCACTTAAATCGGGTCTTGGCTCAAACGTAAAATAAATTCTCATTTATGCTCCTCCTGATTTGCTAAATATGTGTATACTTCTTCAATATGATTTTTTACGCGTACTTTGCGCCACGCCTTTAAAAGATTACCGTCTGTATCAATTAAGAAGGTAGAACGTTCAATCCCCATATATTCGCGTCCATACATTTTCTTTAACACCCAAACGCCATAAGCCTCCGCTACTGCATGATCCTCGTCCACTAATAGTGTAAAAGGTAGCCCATGCTTATCAATAAATTTTGTATGCTTTTGGACATTATCAGGGCTCACACCTAATATAACAGCGTTTAACTGACTGAAGTCTTCATGCTTATCACGGAAATCACATGCCTCTGTTGTACAACCTGGTGTCATATCTTTCGGATAAAAGTACAAAATTACATTTTTACCCCTGAAATCTGCTAATTGTACGTACTCCCCTTTGTCATTAACAAGTGAAAAATCGGGTACTTTCTGTCCTTCTACTAATGTCATAACAATCTCCTCCTTTTGCATTTCTTATTTTACTCTAAGTAACAAATCAAGTCATATCCCTTATTTTCTTTGGATTTCTTACACTGATAGGTCTACAATAGATTAAGTATAATTACTTAGGAGGCATATTTATGAATCACTCAAAATCCGAAGCAGTACACGCAGAAGCGCTTTTACATATCGTTGGCGGTGTGAATAGCCCTTCTCGTTCATATAAAGCAGTTGGCGGGGGCTCTCCCGTTGCAATGGCTCGAGGAAAAGGGGCTTATTTTTGGGATGTTGACGGCAACCGTTACATCGATTATTTAGCTGCATATGGCCCACTTGTTACAGGTCATGGCCATCCACATATCGCTAAGGCAATTTCAAATGCCGCTGAAAACGGGACTTTATTTGGAACTCCAACTGAATACGAGGTAACTTTTGCAAAAATGCTTAAAGAAGCCATTCCTTCAATGGATAAAGTACGCTTTAACAACTCTGGTACAGAAGCAGTAATGACCACTATCCGTGTTGCTCGTGCCTATACTGGCCGTACAAAAATTATGAAGTTTGCTGGCTGCTACCACGGTCACTTTGACTTAGTACTAGTAGCTGCAGGCTCTGGACCAGCTACATTAGGTACACCAGACTCAGCGGGTGTAACGACTGCTACGGCAGAAGAAGTAATTACGGTACCATTTAACAATCCAGAAGCATTTACTGAAGCGATGAATACATGGGGCGATCAAATTGCTGCTATTTTAATTGAGCCAATTGTAGGTAACTTCGGAATTGTTGAACCAAATCCTGGATTTTTACAATTAGTGCATGCTACAGCGAAAGAAAAAGGTGCACTGACAATTTATGATGAAGTGATTACCGCATTCCGCTTCCATTACGGTGGTGCACAAACACTACTTGGTTTAACGCCTGACCTTACTGCGCTAGGAAAAGTCATAGGTGGTGGTTTGCCAATCGGTGCTTACGGTGGTCGCAAAGAAATTATGGATACAGTTGCGCCACTTGGACCAGCATACCAAGCAGGTACAATGGCAGGAAACCCTGCATCAATGCAAGCGGGTATAGCTTGCTTAGAAGTATTAGCTACTCCAGGTATTTACGATGAAATGGATCGACTTGGTGCGATTTTAGAAGAAGGTATTTTAGCGGCTGCAAAAAAGTATGGCGTAACAATTACTTTAAATCGTCTAAAAGGTGCGCTTACAATTTACTTTACAGATGTGAAAGTAGAAAACTATGAGCAGGCAGAAAACACTGACGGAGAAATTTTCGGTCGTTTCTTTAAACTAATGCTTGGACAAGGCATTAACCTTGCTCCATCTAAATATGAAGCATGGTTTTTAACAACTGAGCATACAGAGGCAGATATTCGTGAAACAATCGAAGCTGTCGATTATGCATTTTCTCAACTATAATAGGGCGAAAAAAGGCGACTTTCAAATGAGAGTCGCCTTTTTTATATTACGATATACAAATCTATGTATTTTCTAAGAACTTCCTTCTATAATGTAAAGAAGCATTAATTACGACTCGGCGTAATTGTATCCAGATTTTTTTGAGCCTGCTTGAAAAGCTCCTCTTAAAATCTGAGACATCCGCTGGGGCCTTTAACTTGATTCACCCCCACTTATAGCAGTGGAGCACTTCTGCTGAAGCAAGTTAAAAATATTAGACAGAAAGGACATCGATTTTATTATGAAATTAGGTGCCCGTGTATTTAAAACTGGCGTAGCTATTGTCTTTGCTCTATTTGTTGCTGAGCTCCTGCAATTACCATCCCCAGTTTTTGCTGGGATTGCAGCAATCTTTGCGATTCAGCCGTCCATTTATCGCTCTTATCAAACGATAGTTGAACAAGTACAAGCAAATATTATAGGAGCCTCCATTGCCGTAATCTTCGGCTTACTTTTCGGTCACCACGTCGTGGCTGTTGGTATTGCAGTAATTATCGCAATAGGATTGATGTTAAAATTCAAGCTTGAAAAGTCACTGTCTCTTGCACTTGTTTCTGTTGTAGCCATTATGGAAATACAGGGTGATGACTTTCTTACGTTTGGTTTAATTCGCTTTCTTACAATTTTAGTTGGGGTTTTAGCAGCATTTGTTGTAAATCTTGTGTTTTTGCCGCCAAAATACGAAGTAAAGCTTTTCCGTAAAATTTACTTTTTACAGGATGATATTATTCGCTGGACGAGACTAGCTGTTCGTCAAGCTTCTGAGCATACTTCTACTAAAACGGCTTTAAACAAATTTAGAGAACGTATGCTTAGAGTCGACACACTCTATGAGTTTTTCAAGGAAGAACGAAATTACTTTAAAAATAAAAAATACGTTAAAGCACGAAAATTAGTTGTTTACCGTCAAATGATTACTACTTCAAAAAAGAGTCTAGAATTGTTACAACGACTGCATAATCATGAAAACGAATTAGCACATTTGCCAACACAGTTCCATTTAATGATTCAAGAGCGTCTAGACTTTCTGCTTACCTACCATGAGCAGCTGTTACTGAAATATACGGGGAAATTAAAGCCTGAGCATTCCGAATGGAGCAACCATATCGACTACATTCAACGCAATCAGTTAATGGAGATTTTTATCCATCAAGTAACCTTTGCACATGAAGAAGGCGATACAGAATTTTCAAGCTATCACCTTCTGTATATTTTATCGCGTATTTTAGATTACGAAGAAAATTTAGAGCACTTAGATACATTAATTGTGTCATATCAAAACTATCACGGTGAAGAAATCAACTTGGAAATTGAGGAAGAGTTTATTTAATAGACCAATTAACTAAGCTATTTTGGCAAGCCCTACCACTACTTTTCGTGTTTGGGGCTTGCTTTCTAAATGTAAATGTTGATTGCCGGTACGGATGGCTCGCTTTCCGCGGGCGTTACTAAAACCTCCTCCTCCGCTTCGCTTCGTGTGGGGTCTTAGGTTTCACGCGAGTCACGCGATAGTCGAGCAACCCATCACTTCAATCATTTAAACTTCTTTCATTAATTTGTAAAGAAGGATATTTGACGAGGACGAGCTGTTATTTAGCAAAGTATACTTTAGCTTGGCAACTTAATTCTAGGGGTACAGCCAACATTTTGAGATAAAACCCACGTTAATACATTTTTCGGAAATGAAAAGCCGTTTTCTCCTACGCTAAGGGAAAACGGCTTCTTTTTATCTTGTTTGTCTTATTCTAAAAGTCGATTCATTTTCGTACAGACAGTCATCCCCTCCCCTCATCCTGATTAAATGCTCTATTCAACTCATTTTTCTGCGTGGATTCGTTACAACCTTTTGAATGAGACTAAATACTGGGCTACTGTGTATGTCGATACCAATCCCTGTTTGGACATAAAAAAGACCATCGAAATGATGGTCTTGCAGACTGTAGACAAATTCATAAATTAACAGATGAACCTTTCTCTGAACACTTACTTTACTTCTTTCATAAATAGTCTAACGTTTTCAGCAATTTCTTTAAATTTGGTATGGTGTAAATAATGTGATCCATCCATGATTACTACTTTTCCATGTACCGAGTCTTTGATCTGCTCTTCATGCAGAGGTATCCATCCTGCTACATCTTCATTATTCCCTTGTACAAAGAGAAGAAGTGGAAGATATTTAGGGAAGGTTAAACCTTGAGCCCCTTTAAAATTAGACGAAATATGGTCCATCTCATTCAAGGTTGTGTCATTATACATGTTTTTATTCGAAATCATTTTCATTTGCTCTACAGTTTTTTCATCAAATGCCAGTCCAGCATAAGGGTCATCACTGATTTTCATAATCAATCTTAAGAGACCTGATTTTTTGAGATATGCAAACGTTTTTAATGGGAAATTCATATCCATACCCGGTTGTGTTGCAACACTGCTATCGATTCCGACAAATGCAGTCACCTCGTTTGGATATTTATTCACATAATCAATTCCATAAATGCCTGTAATGGAGTGGCCCATGAGCATGTATCTGTTAATATTAAGCTGCTGTAGAGCTTCATGAACTTCACTTACCATGTTCTCCGTGGTCCGCTCTTTTTCAGTTTCATCACTTAATCCATAACCGAAAGGCTCTATCGCAACAACTTTGTAAAATGGAGATAATTCATCGATAAGAAGCTTAAAATCAAGCCCTGGAGTAGCTGTTCCATAACCAGGTAGGAGCACGATTGTTTCCTTGCCCTCGCCTTGAATTAACACATTCATGTTTTTCCCGTCTACAGATACATGCTGCCCGTAAGGCATGATTCGTTTTTGCTCCGAATGACTACTCATAACATTTACGGTATAAACAATACCTAAAAAAAGTACAATGGCTAGAACGATTACTCCTATGATTTTAAGTAAGATGTTTCGCACTTTCTTTATTTTCATTCCACTCGGCGTTTTCTTTTCCTCTTGTTGTGTCACTGTCATCTACTCCTGTTCTGATCTGTTTGTTTGCCTTCCTTCATGTGCCTGTAATGAAACCTTAACAAATGAAGATGTACTCCTCATGACGACAATATGAACTGAATGTGAACTGTCAAAAAAAATGCTACGGCTCTATATGCAAATAAGCTTGCATATGAGTCGTAGCATAGAGAATGAATCTAACTAATTTGTTGGTGTAGTGATTGGCAAGGTGACAATGAAGGTCGTTCCTTGACCAAGTTCACTTTTCACTCGGATGTCACCTTGATGAAGCGACACGATCTGTTTAACGATAGCGAGTCCCATACCACTTCCGTCATACTTACGACTGTGGGAACGATCGGCCTTAAAAAAACGCTCGAATATACGCTTCTGGTCGTCAAGGTGAATACCGATACCCGTGTCGGATATTAGGATTTTCACGGATTTGATATCTTGTTTAATGCTTACGTTAATCACGCCAGCATCCTCGGAAAATTTAATGCTATTTCTAAGGATATTCGTCCATACCTGATTTAACAGGTCATGATCAGCCGTTATTTTAACTGTCTGTAAATCAAGCTCGAAATGTATATCGCGAGCAGACCATTGTGGCTGGAGCGCCACGATTATCCGTCGGATTTGTTCATCGAGGCTGAGCGTGACGAGCTGCAGTTGCTTTGACTGCGATTCAAGCAAACTCAGCTTTAGCAGGCTATCGCTCATTTTGGACATCCTTTTCGCTTCAGCGATGATAATATCAAGATAACGGCTTCGTTCGTATTCTGAAAGGTCAACTTGCTTAAGCACTAGAGCATAACCGGATATCGAAGTGAGCGGAGACTGAACCTCGTGCGACACGTTCGTTACGAATTCCCTGCGCATCTGCTCAAGTTGCTGCAGATCGTGCATCATTTCTTCGAAGCTGCGAGCTAAAGTACCTAGCTCACTCGTTTGCTTAATATTCAACTTGACGTTGAAATCTCCAGATGCTATCCGCTTGGTCGCTTTTGTCAGCTTTTTGATCGGTCTTACCAGGTATACAGAGGCAACTAGAATCAATAAGCTTCCTGCAATCAACGAACATGTTGCAAAGACCAATGCCCACTTTGTGACAAAAGAAGCCGAAGGAGGGGCGAGCGCTTCCAGAAATATCGCTTTCGTTCCCATTTCCGTTTTTAATGGCAACCCTAAGAGCACCGTGGCAATACCATTAGGAGTGTCCTTAACAACACCTCCATCTAATACTTTCTTTAGTTGCTCCATCGTCACAGGCGCAAGTTTGTGTCCGTGAAGTTTACCGTAAGACTTGAACTGACCCGTTGTTTCGTAAATTCGAATATAATAAGAATCGAGCTGCTTCATTTCACTTACGAACAAGTCCGCTTCATGTAACGGAAGGGTGTTGTAAATCTGGACGATGTCTTGACCAAAGTTACGTAAGTTGATTTGAGCATTTTCGTTCAATTTATCTTCGAATATCCAAGTTGACATAAAAAAAGAAATGACTGTGCCCCCGATGATAGAGACTAAAAATGTAAGGATAACACGTATATATAAGGATCTAATCATTCATAAACCTCAAGCCGATACCCAAGCCCGCGCACCGTTTCGATCCGAAAATCGGGTGTTGTCGCGAACCGTTCACGCAGCCGTTTAATATGTACGTCTACCGTTCGATCATCTCCGGCGTAATTGATACCCCAAATCTGATCGATCAACTGCACGCGCGTATAGACTTGTCCCGGTGTTCCAGCGAGCTTATACAGCAATTCGAACTCCTTTAGCGGCAACGTAAGCGCCTCCGTCCCTTTCATCACCTTATAGGTCTGTCGATCAAGGATGACGTTCCCGATATGGATCGTCTGCGTGGAGCCAATCTTGTATCGTTTAAGTAGTGCCCTAACACGAACCGTCAGCTCTAACGGATCGAATGGTTTGGTTAAATAATCGTCCGTCCCAAGTTCGAAACCTTTCACTTTCTCCCATGTTTCTCCTCTCGCAGTCAGCATCAGTAAAGGTAGATCAGGATTGGCTCTTCGCAGCTCCTTGCTTAACGTCCAACCATCCATAATCGGCATCATAATGTCAAGTACGACAAGATCGACATTCGTTGAGTTGTAGACGGCCAGTGCTTCCTTGCCGTCCGCTGCTTCAGCTGTTGCGAATCCGTCGTTGCGTAGAAATAAACAGACGAGTTCGCGAATGTTTGCATCGTCGTCAGCAACTAGTATAGTAGGCATCAGTTCCCTCTTTTCCCTGTTTTCCACCGCATTATTTCAAGTAATCATTATACTATAAATTAACACGTATCTTGATTAACCAAAGTAATACAGTTTCTTGATTTATCGACCTGTAAAATTCATGTATTTCTTTCAAACTAATTTGCCACTCAATTGACAAGGCTTCACAAAGAAACAAGCGTGTGAAACCTGCAAATGATGGCCAAATGACAAAACAAACGTTTGAAGCTGACACTTTAATATGGTGTCAGCTTTTTTAGGCTTCCCTATTTAATGCCATTAGTTGTTGTTCTATTTGTTGACGCTTAGTTGCTTGTTCAGCTCGTATTTGACGATAACTTGCAATACCAGTAACGATTGTTTCCCACATTTCTTCGAGCGTCATAGTCGTCTCACTTTGTTGCGCATATTCTACACTTTGCAAAACAGCATGATTGTTTTCTTCACCAAATTGCTTCATACGCTTTTCAAAAGCAGCAGCAGATTCCTGATGTAGCTGTTGCCGCTTTTCATTTACCGCATTCATAATACCTAATTTAAAAACGGGAATTGTCGTGATAAATGCTCCGTTTATTTGCTCCATTAACGCACTATTGCCATTGCGTAGCATATCCATTTGTGTTGCCCCTAAAATTGCAACCATACGCGATTTTTCAAGCTCATCAATTTTTTGTACAAGTGTTTCGGCAATTGCTTGTAAAGTTGTAAGCTCCATTTTAGCTATTTGATTACCTGCTTCACTTTGCTTTTCATACATTGGGATTAACGTTGTCTTTATCTCGTCTAGTTTCATTTCAGTAGCAACGATATATTTTTCAAGCTCCATATAATAAGTCAAATTTTCGTTATATAGACGAGCTAGCATACGATTATCATTTGCCAATGCTTCTTCCATTAGGACAAATTGATAATGTACTTTTTCAATATCTCTACCAAGAATATTATATTTAGCATACAAATCTTCCTTATTTTTCGGTGCTCGTTTAAACAATTTCCCAAAAAAGCCTTGTTGCTCAATGACTTCTTTTTTATCAAACTTAGACATTAGGGCTTCAAGCTGTTTTAATAATTCGTTGGATTCATTTACTTTTGAATGGGCTATCGTTTTCAAAATTTGGTCTGAGAAACGGGAAAGCTTAACTGCTGGTTCCTTACCAAGCTCCGTCAATTCAAGTTTATTTTTTATATTGATATGATTTGCAATATGCTGTACTTCTGAACTTTGACATAGCTGTTGTTTTGTTTGGTCTGCCGTTTCAGATGTCAATCGTTCAAGGACAATAGCTCTATTTGACATCGTGTTCCTCCTTTCCAAGCCGTCAGAAGAAACGGTTAAATAATTTTTTAATCATTTTATCAGGCTTTGCCTTTTGTTGCTTCGGCTCTTCAAATTGTAAGTCAAACACCATATGCTCTAAACGATGGCCATCAAACGTATCCTCTAGCAAATGTTTTTCTAAATCAAGCTTTCCTGTTGGATTGTAAAAAATAATATCCACACCAAAACGATTTAAAAATGCTAATAGAGCAATATCTTCTCGTGACAATGACGGCTGCTGTGGTGCTTGATAGAGCACCACCTTTGGAACTTCCTGAGCATAATCAAAACTTTGTAATAGGCGTAATATGTCCTTTGGAATCATCGTCATTTGTTTAAATATAAATAATTGTAAATCGTACTGTGACTCATTTGGCTGTAGTTTAAGCATAGGCTGTTCACAGGACGTTTTAATTGTATGAGCAATTGCCGATTGTAGCTCCAATGTCAATTCATCATATTGCCACCAATCACTTTGCATAATCCGCTCCGTAGATAGTTCACCATTCACTAAACAATGCTTATAATGAAAATGAAAATTAGCTCTACTCGTTTTAGCATATGGAAACGCCTGCACAAATACAGCTTGTGGGCTAGCAAGCAGTTGATGCATATTTCCCCAATATTCTTCACGGCTACTAGATACACCACTAATTTTCGCAAAAATTACAGGAATGATTACTTCATTGCTAAGCACCTCAAATTTCGGGCGAACCATCGCCTTTTCATTGGCATAAATAAAAATATCATCATATGTCATACGTAGTGTTAGTGAACGTGGCAAATGATCTTTAAATTGCCATGGTCGATAAACACCAGAATGCTGGTCATGCATTAAGTGTTCAAAATGTTGGCTAGAGCTATAGCCAACTGTCGCTTGGCGATCACGTAATTTATCAGGGAATGGCTGTAACGCTGTTTGACTAACATAGGAGTGTGTAACAGAAAATGCATCTGTTGGATCCACAGTAGCAAATTCATCAATCGCCGCAGAATGGAAGATTAACACATCGCAGCCAAGCTCCATTAATAATAGGAGAAAATAGCGCTGGCTAATTGTTGTTTCACCATACCAAACGACCTTCGGGAAATCATCCGTCGGTTTCATCGCTTTTGTCCACTGAATCCAATGGTTTTTTAGCCACTTCACCATATCAATTAAAAAGCGTCGAAAGTCATTCGCTAGTAATCCAAGTGATTGCTGATCTCTGAAGCGCTCCACTACTCGCATCGTCACTAGCTGTAAATGACGATTCATCGAAGGATCATCATGCTTAGGAATAAGTTGATGACCATACATCATGGCAATCAGTCGATTAATCGACAAGCCTTTAGGGGACTGCTGATGTTGCTCTAAAATCGTTTGCAATGCCTGAAAATCCTTTTGCTCAATATGTTTGTTTAATTCTTCGCTTAAAATATGGACATTTGGATTTTGTGACATTGTATATAAGGAATTAAAATAATCATCTTCTTCTATCGGGACACCTAATATACGTACAGCAATACGACTAAAACGTACGTGTTGTGCTGTCACCTCGTAAACTGTTCGCGCGTTAGCTGTATCTTGGAAGGCTTGTAGCCAATCATAAGAATCTCTTTCTAATACCGATTCAATTGTGACTGTTTGCATACAAGCATCACCTCCTTACATCATACTTCCACAATCGGTTGCTTGGCAGCCAATTGTAAAACATCTTCTAATAAATATTTTGTAAATGCTTCACCGCTATGAGCGGAATATACTGTGTTCTTTAGTATTTGAGGTTGTTTGTCTTTTAAGTCACCGTGGTATGGCGTATAGCCTCTATCAGCCAAAGCGAGCATTCCATAATCCATTATGGAATCACCCGCTGCCAAGTGCATATTATATGTACAATGCTCCTTCAAATACGAAATTGCGGCTTCTTTCGTGAGCGCTTTTGGCATAAAGTACAATTTTCGTCCTTGCAGCAGTACATGCCAACCATGTACTGCAAAGTCTTGAATTATTGCCTGCACTTCGTCCTGCTGCAAAATATTACAATCCACATAATGAACATAAAATAGCTCATCAACATAGAACGATTGTTGAAGCCAATCATCTGATTTTATGCTATTAAACTGGCGTACCAAATCTGCTTGAGGAATTGAGGAATCTTCAATTCTTTTGCGTAAAATTTTGGACCATTCCATATTAGGGCGTCCTTGTTCTATTATTGTACCCCCATTACTCGTAATTGCAAAAGTAGGACGCAGCTCTTTTATTACATGTATTCGTTCATATTGATGTATTGCACGTGTTGTAACTGGAACGAATAATGTTTGTTGGTGGACCTGTTGCAATAATGACATCGTTACTTCAGTCATCATACTAAGTACTTCCCCATCTTTTCGTTCGGCTGTAATTGGAGCTGTATTTGGTGGATACTTATCCATCATGCGCTGGGAGTAAATAAGCGTACGATCTAAATCAGATGTAAATAGTAGCATGTCTTCTCTCCTCTACACTTCTTTTATTAAGCCACAGCATGCATAGGACATTTGTGGATATTCTTCAATTTCCACATTTTTTTCCTTGGCTAATAGTAAAATGTGCGCTAATTCATGCACATATTTAGGGTTAATTAAAATTTTCCAAGGGACTCTGCGAAGTAATACCCGTGTTGTTTCCCCAACTCCTGGCTTCACAAAGTTACTATTTGTTATGCCATAATGTTGTTGAATGGCAACAACCGTTTCCAGCCCTTGCCATGTAATTGTAGATGGTATTCGTTCACGAAGCTGTTGCTCCACATCGTTCTCTACTTGTAAAAAATACGCGCTAATACTGTCAATATATACATTGGATACATCAGCCGCTTGTAGTTCTTTATAAAATTTTGCCCCGTGAAAATCATTTACATCCATGAACCGTGCATTCCATACTGTTCGGCTAACTAAGCCCGAAACAGTTGAATTTAAACATGCGGATGGTATTAAAAAATCAGTACGTGTACCATAGATCGCTGCACAATGTCCTGGATCAGCAAGTACTGCTAATGTCGCATCCAACTGATTATTGTTTTGCTCATTAAAGCTTTCACACGCTTGTTGTAATTCTCTCGTAATCGCGCCTTTCCCTGTCCAACCATCAATAAATTGAATTTGTGCAAGTGGGTGTTGAGTAAATATGTATTCGATAGCGTAGTCATCAATACCCCGACCTCGGAGAATCGAAATAGTATAGTGAGGAACGTTCACGTTATAATGCATTTTTATATAACGCTTAATTAAAATACCAATAGGCGTTCCTGCTCTCGCTAAACTAACAAGCACTAAATGTTCTAAATCACGGCGCTCTACAATTTGTTGAGCCACCAATCCAACAGCAAGCGCAATACGTTGTGCATAATCATCTAACGTTCGATAAAACAAGTTCATATATGCTTCAGAAGGAAGATTCTCTACTGGCAACATTTCTGAATAGTGGGTACCCGATTGAATAAGTCGTTCACGCTGATTATTATCTATTTCTAAGTTAACGTTACTAATATCTCGTAGTAAAAAGACAACATCTTCTGATGAATAGCTTCCCATTTTATCTGGTGGCTTCATATCATGCATTCTTCAGTCCCCCATTCGTGCATACAAATTACATAAATGTTTGCGTTACTAACAGCTTTCAATGCATGTACTGCCCGTGCCACTACCTCTTCATTGGCTATACGTTCTACGACTAAAAAAAGTTCCGAATAAGAATGGCTATGTAAGTTGTATAAGTAATTTTCAACACCATTATTTTCTGGACTTTCGAAAGCAATTTTTTCTGTTATTGTATAGGATGGGTTATTTTCACAATAAATTGGGCTACGTGTCGTTGATTGGAAATAAACATCCTCTCCTAAACAAGTCGCTATTTGCATTGGCACATACATAAACTCCCCTGTACCGATGACAAGTGCTGGTCCGTCTGTACGAAGCCCTCGTAACTGGTCCGCGATAGTTTGATACAGCTTCTTTTGTGCAGCATGTTGCTCAGTCGTTAACATTAATCGACCTGTTGCTAACATATAAGGTGCTCTATTTTTCACACCATTTTCAGCGATAGAATAGTAATGTTTCTGTTCAACTACCTCGTTCACCGATAGCAACTTCATGTCTGCTGTTGCTTGAGAGGTACTTGGCACCTGTTGATTTGTTAAAAGTGGTGTGCCATCACAAATAAATTGCCCACTCATAATCGATACAAAATCAATCGTTACCCCCCACTTAGCCTCTAGCTCCGCAAACATCGCTTGTTGCTGTGGCGAACGCCAATCTAAAATTGATAAAACCGAATAATGCTGAACAGTAGGGAACTTTTGGCGTAGTGTTTCAATAATGTTTACCACTGTATTTCCTGTTGTAATTTCATCGTCAATTAGCACAATTTGTTTTGCCTGTAGCAGTTTTTCAGGTTGCTCACAGTACACGCGATGACTCGTCGCGTGCGAATGTTCTTCTTCGAAAGTGACAAACGGTTCGAGTTCTGATAGTAGTTCTCGCGTCGTATGGACATACGTTGCATTGGACTTAAAAGCATTGAAAACAGCATGACCAAGAGCTGTTGCCGTTTCAGCAAAGCCGATAAATAATACTTCCTCCGCTAGTTCCAGTCTTTGCTCCTCTACTTGCTGTAAAATCCCTTGCATATTTTGCTGATTTTTTATCGCCTGTACAACTGGCTGTAATAACAAACATTCATGACCAAGCAGTTTCTCATGATACATCATTGCTAATAGCGCGCCTGTCAAAATCGGCACCTGTGGACGAACTGCTAGATGCTTACCAAGGACGGTACTCACAAATAAAAACTGTCTCTTTTTATTAATACGTGTCGCCATTTTGAATAAATCGGTCATCGCAAAATCATAAGGGTTTTGGGTAATTTCGATATCAATTTTATAATCTTGAATAATGTTCATCCTGTTGTTGAGCTTCGTCATCCGTACTTCCTCCTACACTTGCATTCAATAAAAGAGAGGCAAAATCTGCAGATTCATTGTATACACCATATATATGTGCTTGGCGTAAAACTTTCTGTGCCCATCTCAAATGCGGCTTCATTTCATTCATTTTATTGGCATAATGGCTTTTTAAAACACCCTTTTGTCCTTCATTCTCAATAATACTAGTGGCGTCTACATATTCCTCATAAGAAACAACATAAAGTGCATGTACAATTCGAATATGACTTGGATGTATAATTGTTTTACCTAAAATGCCATTTTGTCTGTCTAAAATTACTTCCTTCATCAAGCCATCCAAATAATCATCGAGTAGTGCCTTACGTGCATATAAAGCTCCCTTTTCACTGAATGGTGTGGCTCTTAGCGTTGGTTTTAATACCCGCTCATTGCTGAAATACTCCCATACTGGTCCCGAAATAACAAAGTCATCTTCCTCACGACCTAGCACATTGACGATATCTGCAATACAATCTCGAATAACGGCTATATCATAAATTGTTGAGTCTACTCGACGACGAATTCCATAAATTCCACAAAAATCAGTAGCACCGATACGTACGTTAAGTACACGTTTTCTATATTGACGCAGCACGTCTCGTATCGCAAATAAAGCTTCTATTCGAGACTCCTTATATAAAATATCTCGGCTTTCTAAAATAGGCATCCCATATAGCGTTAGCTGATGCTGTTCAATCGTTTGCTCAAGTATTTCAAAATAGGCAGCTCCTTGTCTAGCTGTGAACTTAGGAAATACATAGCCCGTAAGCACTTCCTGTCGCTTTCCTAATACAGACGTCAAAAGTCTAAATTGCTCAACATTCCGCACACGAATAAATAGGAGCGGCAAGTCTTCAAGCAAAATTTCGTTATGGACATAAAGTGTGTAGAGTGCACTTATATCCTCTATTATTTTTTCTTCACAGCTCGTTAACTCTGCATCTCCAACTGCATCCTCTAAATCTATGACAAACGACTTCAAATCTTGATATTTTTGTGCTTGTACCATGTCAATAATGTTAGGCATAGATGCAGGCATATATAGCGTTGCACCTAATGCATACGATAAAATATCTGGTGAATCTAGTTTAGTAAATGTGCGTGGTTGTTGATAAAAAATCGTCTCCGCTTCAGTCGCAAAATATTGCATCCAATTCTCTCCTTCATCAAAGAATGATCTTTGTAAAAAAGACACTGCATCAACCTGTTTATACAGACTAATACAGTGCCTTCCGTTAAGTTCATCATGATTTAAATTAATGCCTACTAGTGGCCATTGCAGATATACATCATACTCTAATTACTCTAGACCATAAGCATTGATTAATGAAGCGAGCCCACCTTGATAGCCAGAGCCAACAGCGGCAAATTTCCATTCGCCATTATGACGGTACAGCTCACAAAATACGACCGCGGTTTCAATACTGAAATCTTCTGCTAAATCATAGCGAAGAACTTCTGAACCAGATTCTTCGTTCGATAAACGAACATATGCATTTAGTACTTGTCCGAAATTTTGACGGCGACCTTCAGCATCGTAAATTGTCACTGTTACAACAATCTTTTCAATTTGAGGGGATACTTGCTTTAAATTCACAAGAATTTTTTCATCGTCTCCATCACCTAAACCAGTACGGTTATCACCCATATGCTGGACCGATTTATCGGGACTTGTTAGATTATTATAGAAAATAAAGTCTTGTTCATTACGGCATTTTCCCGATGCATCCAATAAAAACACTGATGCATCTAAGTCAAAGTCACTTCCTCCATCGAATTGTTTAACATCCCAGCCTAAACCAATCCCTATATTATTTAAGCCTGGATCCTGTTTCATTAAATCAATGCGTTGTCCTTTACTTAACTGAATACCCATTAGAAAAAAACTCCCTTTCTCGTGTAAAGTTAAACTGTTAGTTTACGCTTAAGCCATAATCATTACAAAGTGCAGCTAAACCGCCTTGGTATCCAGCACCAATCGCGTTAAATTTCCATTCTCCATTGTGACGGTATAATTCGCCTACAACGACAGCCGTTTCAATACTAAAGTCTTCACCTAAGTCATAGCGAACGATTTCTTCATTCGTAGCGGCATTTACAATGCGGATAAATGCGTTGGACACCATACCAAAGTTTTGGCTACGTGCTTCTGCCTCATGGATTGTAACAGTGAAAGCTAGGCGTTGCACATGTGCAGGTACTTCTTTTAACGAAACTTTAACGATTTCGTCATCCCCTTCTCCAACTCCTGTTAAGTTATCGCCAGAGTGTTCAACAGAACCGTTGCCACCAATAGTATTGTTGTAGAAGATGAAATCATTTTGATCTGCTACTTTACCTGTATCAGCAAGTAAAAAAATCGACGAATCTAAATCAAAATCATGTCCACCATCGTATTTATTTGTGTCCCATCCTAAACCTACAATCACATTTGATAAGCCTGGGTTTGTTTTTGTTAAATCTACTTTTTGCCCTTTTTGTAATGAAATACCCATTTGTATTCCTCCTCAAATTTATATTTATTGATATCTTCGAACTACATCACCAAGTTTTACATCATTTGTACCGTTACCAACAGCAGCAAATTTCCATTCGTTACCGTGACGATAAATTTCACCACACACTAGCGTCGTTAAATTCGAATAATTATCAGTTAAATTATAACGAATTAGTTCATTACCTGTCTTGTCATCGTACACGCGAATATACGCATTTTGAATCATACCGAAATGTTGATTACGTCCAGCTGCATCATAAATGTTAACGACGAATACTAATTTATTGTATTGAGCAGGTACTGCCCCTAGCTCAACTGTAATTACTTCATCGTCACCATCACCAGCACCAGTTAAATTATCACCAGAATGTACAACAGATCCACATTTACTCGATAATTTTCCGAAGTAAACTACGTCATCACCTGCAACTATACGATCATCCTGTAACATTAAAACTGAGGAATCACAGTCAACATCTCTGCCTGCTGTTCTACCACTCGAAAATAAGCCTCCTAAAAAGCCACCGCTTTTTGTTTGACTTACAGGGTCCCACCCTAAGCCTACTTTAATTTTATTTAAACCAGCATTGCCTTTTGTTAAATCTACACGCTGTCCTTTTTGTAAATTAATCCCCATTTTTAATGCCCTCCTTATTTGAATGCGCCTCTGCTAAAAAGTTGCTAACAGTATAAACATCGATATACTTCTTCTTGTAATTGGTTTTCTACGCTTCTTCAAAACCTTCATTAGTGAGCAGTAGCTGCGTCAATAAAGTATGTATGTCAGCATAAATTAAGTCTAAAATAATATTACATAAAATTCAAATAATGGCTCCAGGATGAAATTGTAAATTTATAGTTAGCTCATTTATTCGTCTTAACAAGTAAAAAAACCTTCTAGCTTTTTCAGTAGAAGGCTATTTTTACATATTAGCTTTTCATTTTCGGATCGAGCGCATCTCGCAAACCATCGCCCATTAAATTAAAACCTAGTACAGTTAGCATAATCGCTAAGCCTGGGAAAATCATTGTCCATGGCGCTTTTAGTAAGTAGATTCGGGCATCGGCTAGCATTTTACCCCATTCAGGTGCTGGTGCCTGAGCCCCTAATCCTAGGAAGCCAAGTGCAGCTGCTTCAATAATCGCTGTCGCAATTGCTAATGTTCCCTGTACAATAATTGGTGTCATTGAGTTTGGTAAAATGTGAGAAAATAAAATACGCGAATCTCGCATCCCTATCGCTTTTGCTGCTACGATATATTCCTCTTCTTTTACACTTAACACTTTTGAGCGAATTAACCGCCCAAAGTTAGGGACGTTAATAATGGCAATCGCAATTAAAGCATTTTGTAATGACGGCCCAAGTACAGCCACTACAGCGATTGCTAATAAAATGCTAGGAAACGCCAACATAATATCAAAAATACGAGAGATAATTGTATCTATCCATTTTCCATAATAGCCTGCAAGAATTCCAAGTGTACTTCCTACAACTACCGAAAGAATAACGGCAAAAAATCCGATTCTTAACGAAATACGCGCACCATATATAATCCGAGAAAGAATATCCCGACCAAAGTCATCAGTTCCAAACCAATGTGCACTTGAAGGTGCCAATAACCGTTTTGATAAATCCTGTTCATTAATCCCCTGAGGAGCAATCATTGGACCAAATACAGCAAGTAGTATAAAAAATATTACTATCCCAGCACCAACTAGGGAGATTTTGCTCTTTTTAAAGCTTCGCCAGCCTTCTCTCCAAGGACCTGCCGCACGCTCTCGACTTGCTATTGCTTCTTTTTTAATATCTATCGCACCAGTCATTATCGCATCTCCCTCCTATTTGTATTTAATGCGTGGATCTATCACTGTATAAAGTAGATCGACAATTAAATTGATCATGATGAAAATAAACGCAACGATTAAAATACCCGATTGAATAACTGGATAATCACGGAAGCCAATTGCATCATAAATATAACGACCAATGCCTGGCCAACTGAAAATCGTTTCTGTTAAAATGGCGCCCCCAAGTAACAACCCCGTTTGTAAACCAATTACTGTTAACACTGGAATAACGGCATTTTTCAATGCATGTTTATAAACGACGATAAACATTTTTTGTCCTTTTGCTCTAGCTGTACGAACATAATCGGAGCGCATGACCTCAAGCATTGACGAGCGGGTAATCCTTGCAATAATTGCCATCGGAATCGTAGCAAGTGCCACCCCTGGTAACACTAATCGCTTAAACACTTCCGTAAACTGATCAAATCTCCCTTGAATAAGCGTATCGAGCAAATAAAAATGCGTAATGGCGGTTATTGGGTCACGGACATTATCACGTCCAGATGTTGGGAACCAGCCAAGGTTAATGCTAAACGCCCATTGTTCCATCAATCCTAGCCAAAAGACTGGCACAGATACACCAATCAAAGCAATGACCATTGCTAAATAATCAAACCATGAATTTTGGAACCAAGCTGAAATAATACCTGCATTGACACCAATAATAATGGCGATAATCATTGCAAATATGGCTAATTCTGCTGTTGCCGCTAAATAAGGAAAAATTTCTTGTGAAACAGGTAACTTCGTACGTAATGAAACGCCTAAATCGCCCTGAAAAATACCACCTAAATAGCCGAAATATTGTGTGTACCATGGCTTGTCTAATCCTAAACTTGCGTTTAATGCCTCAACCGCCTCTTTCGTCGCCTGCTGACCTAAAATCACTTGCGCGGGGTTACCAGGAATTAAACGAATTAACATAAAGACGATAAAAGTCATTCCAAGCAAAACTGGGATTAATTGAAATAAACGTCTTCCCATATAGTGAAGCATCTTCTTCACCTCTCTGTAATTTTCTAATTATACTTTTGCTACGAAAAGCATTGAAGTCAATACACATACTGTAGAAAGGGACAGCCTTCAACAAACGATAGACGTTTAGATGGTTTGTCTTTCATACAGAAAAACGGGTTGCGACCAACATAGTCACAACCCGTTTTTACAACGCTAGACAAAGTCCAAAGCTGTAAAAATCTTGTTACGTCACTATGAGTAAGCGACAATTTTCATTTCTCTATTGTCTAATTCATATCTACTGCTTCTAAACGGTCAGAACCTGTTGGATGTGCATGGTAATTTGTAACTTTTGTAGTTGCAGCTAAAATAGGAATTGAGTGTGCAAGTGGAACCCATGGAGCATCCTCAGAAATAATTACTTGCGCTTGTTTGTAAAGTTCAATACGTTTGTCTTCGTTCACTTCTGTTTGTGCAGCCACAAATAATTTGTGTAACTCTTGGTTGTCATAGAACGTGTAGTTGTTTGAGCCGATATTATCAGCATCTAATAACGTGTAAAGGAAGTTATCAGCATCGCCGTTATCACCTGTCCAACCAAGTAAGAACGCATCGGCCTCACCATTTTGAGCTTTTTCTAAATACGTAGCCCATTCGAATGAAACAATTTTAGATGGAATACCTACATCAGCTAAATTCTTTTGAATTGCTTCTGCAATTTTTTGACCATCTGGCATGTATGGACGTGGTACTGGCATTGCCCATAGCTCAATTTCTTTACCGTCATAGCCTGCTTCTTTCAGTAAAGCTTTTGCTTTTTCAGGATCATACGCATAACCTGTAATATCATCGTTGTAGCCAGCAATAACTGGTGGCATTGGGTTTTTCGCAGGTTGCGCTAACCCTTCATAGAAAGCATCTACTAACGCTTGCTTATCAATTGCATAGTTTACTGCTTGACGAACTTTTACATTATCAAATGGAGGGCGTGTTACGGTTAAACCAAGATAACCAACGTTCATAGACGGACGTTCGATTAATTGTAAATCGCCATTTGTTTCGATTGACCCTTTATCAGATGGACTTAAACCATCGACAACATCTACTTCGCCATTATTTAATGCATTTAAGCGCGCTGAGTTATCAGGAATCGAACGGAAAATTACTTTATCTAATTTCGGGAACCCTGCAATGCGATAGTCAGGATTTTTCTCAATTGTAATAGAATCATTGCGTGTCCATTTTACGAATTTGAATGGACCTGTTCCAACTGGTTTATCAATTAGTGAATCGTCGTTCGCTTCAAATGCAGTTGGAGAAGCAATAGCGAATGGTGACATTGCTAAGTTTTTCAAGAACGGTGCTTGTGGCTGTTTCAGTTTAAATACAACTGTGTAATCGCCTTCTGCTGTAATTGCTTCAATTACTTGCTCACCGCCCATTGTAAATTGGGACATGAAGTACGGGAACTTATCAGCGCCAGCTTTCCAGCGCTCGAAATTTTTCACGACTGCTTCTGCATTAAAATCAGAACCATCGTGGAACTTTACACCTTCTTCAAGTTGGAATGTATAAGTTAATCCATCATCTGAAGCTTCCCATGATTTTGCTAAACCTGGATGCAATGTAACATCTTCATCTCCAAAGTTAATAAGTGTTTCATAGAGATTCACTGTAACTTTAAAAGATTCACCTTCTGTTACTGTCGCTGGATCAAGTGCAGTAGAGTCCCCACCTCGACCATATACTAATGTTTTTTCACTGCCGTTAGCTGAATCGCCACCAGTAGACGTATCTTTTGAACCTGTATCCTTGCCATCAGAGCCACCACCACACGCAGCTAAGATTGTCGAGAGAACAAGGATTAGCATTACGCCTAATGACCAAAGCTTCTTTTTCTTCATTTATTTTCCCCCTAAAACTTTTTTATATCATTGAATGCTGAAGTGCATCGTAAAGATGACAAGCAACATAATGACCCGGTTTCACTTCTTGCAGTTTCGGAACAACGCTTGAGCATTGCTCTTTCTTAAAAGGACATCTCGTATGGAATGCACAGCCGCTAGGCGGATTGGATGCACTCGGAATATCTCCAGATATAATAAGCTGCTCACGTTCAAAAGTTGGATCAGGCACAGGAACCGAAGATAATAATGCCTGCGTATATGGGTGGAGCGGCTCTGCATATAAATTCTCACTATCTGTCAGCTCTACTAACTTGCCTAAATACATAACCCCGACACGATTACTAATATGTCGCACAACCCCTAAGTCATGTGAAATAAATATATAAGTAAGCTTTAATTCCCTTTGCAATGTTTGCATTAGATTTAAAACTTGAGCTTGAATTGATACATCCAGCGCTGAAACGGGCTCGTCTGCAATAATTAGACGAGGATTGGTCATTAGCGCACGAGCAATTCCAATACGTTGTCTTTGTCCTCCACTAAATTGATGTGGATAACGTTTTACGTGATATTCATTTAAGCCAACGATTTCAAGAAGCTCTATTACTTTCTTTTTTCGTTCTTTCGAATTGCCCATACCATGAACAATGAGCGGTTCTTCTAAAATCTTGCCAATCGTATGGCGTGGATTTAACGAAGCATAGGGATCTTGGAAAATCATTTGGATATCCCTTCGCGCTTTCCTCATTTCATTGTTTGATAATGTGGAAATCATTTTGCCTCCAAATTCAATGTTACCTGCTGTCGGTTCAAGTAAGCGCATTAATAGGCGACCTGTAGTTGACTTCCCACACCCCGATTCACCAACTATGCCTAATGTTTCCCCTTCAAAAACTTCAAAGGAAACATCGTCCACAGCTTTCACATCCCCAACCTGCGTATTAAGGAATCCTTTGCGAATAGGAAAATACTTTTTTAAACCATCAACCTTCAACAACACTTTCGACATAATGAACCACCTCCTGTTCTTCCATTAAAAAGCACCTTGCTTTATGTTGCGCTGTCGCTTCATATAAAGGTGGTGTTTCCTGTAGGCAACGCTCCATCGCAAACTCACAGCGTGCTGCAAATCGACAGCCGTCTTTAATTGTGCCCGGCTTTGGTACACTACCAGGTATCGAATAAAGACTGTCTTTTTTATAACGCATATCTGGTACCGATTTAATAAGTCCTTGTGTGTAAGGGTGCTTTGGCGTTTTAAAAATTTCCTGTATAGATGCTTCTTCAACAATTTGTCCAGCGTACATAACGATAACGCGCTCACAAGTTTCTGCTACAACACCTAAATCGTGCGTAATTAATAAAACAGCGGTATTCATCCGCTTGTTCAAATCTTTCATTAGTTGCAATATTTGAGCTTGAATCGTCACATCTAGCGCTGTTGTAGGCTCATCAGCAATCAGTACCTTCGGGTCACAAACAAGTGCCATGGCAATCATTACACGTTGGCGCATCCCACCTGATAATTGATGAGGATAATCCTTTAATAGTTCCTCCGCACGCGGTAAACCTACTAGTTTCATAATTTCTATTGCTCGTGCAAAAGCCTTCTTTTTAGACCACTTAGGATTATGAATTAAAATAGCCTCTTTCAATTGATCCCCAATCGTAAATAAAGGATTTAAGGAAGTCATCGGCTCTTGAAAGATCATCGCCACATCTTTCCCACGTACTTTTTGCATTTGCTTATCAGTTAATTTAGCTAAATTTTTGCCATCTAACAGAACTTGTCCGCCTGTGATTTTTCCAGGTGGCGATGGTATCAATCCCATAATGGACAAAGATGTTACGCTTTTGCCACTGCCCGATTCCCCAACAATCCCCAAAATTTCCCCTTCATGGACCGAAAAATCAATATCGTCAACGGCAGGAATCTGTCCATCATCTGTGAAAAAGGTTGTTTGTAAACCTTTAATCTCTAACAGCTTTTTTCGCATGTTCAACCGCCCCATCCTACCAATATTTTTAAATATTGCAAATTTATAGTTTATTATATACTAACTATCAATAAATTCTCTATTTTCAGATAATTCTAACTAAATTCATCCTCTCTTTCAATCATTATTTTTCTACTAATAGCATATATTTTCTACATTTTTCGCCCCGCATATAAAATTTTCGTATTTTAACGATATTTTTCTACAAAAATAGCTGCCATTTCACATGGAAGAATTGAAGAAAGCATTGATTGCTGAAATAAGCAATAGCATACAAAAAAGCCTTTCATTCAACTAGGAATGAAAGGCCCAGAATATACATTTAAGTGCCAGGCACTCAAACAATTGCTTACCACGAAAAAAAACACGTAGAATACACGCAATGTAAGACGCAACAAACCGCGCGTTTGCAATGGTTGCGGCTTACTCTGTACCTGCGACAGTGCCAGGCACTCAAACAATTCGCTCGAAAATTAACGACATCCGTCATCTTTCAATACCCAATCCTCAATCTAAGTGTTGCACTTGGAATAAATTGAAGTATGTGCCTTGTTCCTTCATTAGTTGCTCATGATTCCCTTTTTCAATTAATTGTCCATGATCAATAACAAAAATATTATCAGCATGTGTAATAGTAGAAAGTCGGTGCGCAATAATAATGGTTGTTCGGTCATGCACTAAGGCATCGAGTGATTCTTGAATAAGCGCTTCACTTTCTAAATCAAGCGCTGATGTTGCTTCATCTAAAATTAAAATCGGTGGGTTTTTTAAAAATACGCGGGCAATGGCAACACGTTGCTTTTGACCACCCGATAATTTTACCCCTCGCTCGCCAACCTTCGTGTTATAGCCATTTGGCAAGCCCATAATAAAGTCATGCGCATTAGCCGCTTTTGCAGCAGCCATTACTTCTTCCTCAGACGCTTCAGGTTTACCCATCAGTATATTTTCTTTTACTGAATCACTGAACAAAATATTATCCTGTAGCACGATTCCAATTTGAGAGCGTAATGAATGGATTGTAACGTCTTTCACATCATGACCATCTACATATACTGCTCCATCTGACGTATCATAAAAGCGTGGAATTAAGCTAATAATGGTAGATTTCCCACCGCCGCTCATTCCTACAAATGCTACCGTCTCCCCTGGATTTATGGTGAAATTCATATTTTTTAAAATTTGCGAACCATCCGCTTCATATTGAAAAGCGACATTCTCAAATCGCACTTCACCTGTTGCAGGAGATAATGGTAGTGCATTTTTTTTATTTTTCACTTCATAAGGCTCGTCTATTAGTTCAAACATACGATCCATCGAGGCAATTGATTGCGTTAACGTTGTCGATGCACTTACTAATCGGCGAAGTGGTCCGTAAAGGCGTTCAATATACGCGATAAAAGCAACCATTGTTCCGACCGATAAAGATCCATTAATCACTTGATAGCCTGCATAAGCGATCACAAGTAATGGTGCTACATCTGTAATCGTATTGACGACTGCAAAAGATTTAGCATTCCATTTTGTTTGATCTAATGCTTTTTCTAAAAACTCGCCGTTTGCTTCGTCAAATAATTTTTGTTCATGTTTTTCTAGCGTAAAGCTTTTAATAATACTCATGCCAGCTACTCGTTCATGAAGATAACTTTGAACACCTGCAAGTGCTTGTGAACGGTTGCGTGTTAATGTTCGAAGTTTACCAAAGAAGAACCTAACACTAATTGCATAGAACGGGAATGCAATGAGCGCAACAAGCGTAAGTTTGACATCCAATGCTAGCATAATACAGACGGCAATAACGATCGTTGCTAAGTCCAGCCAAACATTCATTAAACCTGTCATAACAAAGTTTTTCGTTTGCTCCACATCATTAATTACACGTGAAATAACCTCACCCGCTCTTGTATTGGCGTAATACTTTAAGCTTAGGCGCTGTAAATGCGCGTAAATCTCTTTGCGGATATCAAAAAGGACCTTATTACTCACATGCTGTGCAAAATATTGACGGTAGTATTCTATTGGTGGTCGTATAACAAAGAACACAATAATTGTACCGCCTAGCCAGTAAAACAATTCTTTTGTTTTTTCTGTATCTGTCAAATCCTCCGCACCAATAATATCATCAAGTACTATTTTTATGAGCAATGGAATGAATAACGGGATTGCAAATTTCACTATACCAATTAACACCGTTAAAATAATTTCCCATGTGTATGGTTTTACAAAACGCATATAACGCTTTATACTACTCATTTTTCATCACTTCCTTATTAGAAAACCTCATCCTTATGTGGCTTTCAATACATTAAAAAAAGAAACAGACATTCTAGTATGAATGCCCTTACGTATTATAGCAATATTTAGCATGAAGTACAGTTAGTTGATCTTTAATGCTAACTATTTTCGAATTACATCGATAGTTCTATTAATAAAATACCCTTTAAATGCAAAAAAACACCCATTAGTTGAACTAATAGGTGTTACTGACAATCATCTGCTTGCATATCGAGCTGAAACTTATAACGACTTGTCCAAGCATCGATAAAATCAGGTGCAAAGGGTCCTCTTTTTTGTTGTATCCAGCTAATTAATTTTTCGACATTACGCTTTAAAATTTTATCGATGACATCTGGGTAAGACATTTCCTGGCGATGCTGTTCATATTCATCTTCATCTAAAAGGGTATACGACATATCTGGAAAAACCTTAATATCTAAATCGTAGTCAATGTATTTAATGGCATTATTATCGAAAACAAATGGTGAGCTTAGATTACAATAATAATACACACCGTCTTCACGCAGCATGCAGATGATGTTAAACCAGTGCTCCGCATGGAAATAACAAATAGAAGGCTCTCTCGTTAGCCACGTACGACCATCGGATTCTGTCACAAGTGTTCGTTCATTCGCACCGATTATAATGTTTTTAGTTCCTTTTAAAACCATTGTTTCTTGCCAAACACGGTGGATGCGGCCATTGTGCTTATAACTATGTATTTGTATCGTTTCTCCTTCTACCGGTATTGCCATTTTTGAAGCCCACCTTTTCGTCTATGCTACCTAAATCTAGCAGTCTCTAGTATATTATAGCAATCTGTACGCGAAAGGTGTAGTTGAAAACTACAAATTTCACTGTGTCATGTTATTTATGTACAAATTTCCGAAAATTAATAGCAATTTCCATTATAACAGCAACTTCAATGGAATTTTTTAACTTATGTTATAAACTTATGCGTTTCGGAGGAAAAATAGAAAAGGGCTGTCCTTTTCATCTTTTCGATTTTTAGACAGCCCCTTAGAAGGTAAATGCAATTATGCAGTTACAAAGTGCTTACTCGCTCGCGTTTTGGTTATTCTTAGCATATTTGCCTGAAGCTTGAGCTTTATTCTGCTCAGCTTTAGCATTTTGCTTTTGCACTTCGTTGAAGTCCGTTTCGTAACCAAACTCTTCACTTTGGCGTTGCATGTTTTTATTTGCTTGTTGGTTTGTGTTTTGATTTTTCTTCATCAGTCATTCACCTCCACGCTAATTATTGTGTACAGAGGTGATTACTTTTATGCTCATTAATTTTTTTATTTTCGTTTGCTTAATTATAGTGTCGCCATTATTTTATCGCCTGCCATACTTTTAACATTGGCACTGGCATTGGTAACAATTCTATTTGCTCCTTTGTCAGCCAATCACCCTTTTCAAATGATTTACACTTCATATAATAAGCATTCACATGCCAAGTTAAATGTGAAAAAACATGTTTAAATGTTAAAATTTCCCGTTGTGCTTGTACCTCTACTTCATAGTGCTGAGCAAATTTTAATAATGAATCTTCTGCTTGCTCAACCATCGGGAACTGCCACATACTCGCAAGCAAGCCACTTGCCGGTCGTTGCTCCATTAAAAAGCGACCGTCCTCATCCTCACATACAAAAACGTCGTATGAAATATGCTTCATCTTAACTTTTTTTGATTTAACAGGCAGTTTTTCAGGTTCTCCTTCATTAAAAGCGGTGCAATATTCACGAACAGGACATAACAAACATTTCGGTGATGTTGGGGAACAAATAAGCGCTCCAAGTTCCATTAACCCTTGATTAAAAGATGATGCATTATGTGGATCAATTAGTTCGTCAACAGCTGCTTCGAAAATTTTCTTTGTCTTCGGCAGTGCAATATCATCATGTATATTGAGTACACGACTTAAAACCCGCATGACATTACCATCAACTGCATGTTCGGGCTTATTATAGGCAATACTTAATATAGCACCTGCAGTATAGGGTCCAACCCCTTTTAACTTTGAAATTTCATAGCGATTATCAGGTACGATTCCGCCATAGTTTTCTAGCACCTCTCGAACCCCCGCTTGCAGATTTCTCGCTCGTGAATAATAGCCAAGGCCCTCCCAATGTTTCAATAAATATTCCTGTGGTGCCTCAGCTAATAATTCTAAAGTTGGGAAGCTTTCCATAAAGCGATTGTAATAAGGAATAACTGTATCAACTCGTGTTTGCTGTAGCATCACCTCAGATACCCAAATTTTATAAGGGTCTTTAGTATGCCGCCAAGGTAAATCTCGTTTCTCTTCTTCAAACCATTCGACTAAAGATTGTCGAAATTCTGCTACATATGGATATTTCACAGTGACCTCCCGTGTCTTTACGATTTAATTTATGATTAAAAGGGTATACAATTAAGAAAAGCTATTCGCATAATATGACAAAAACGTATAAATTTTATTACAGCTAAGCGTGACATCCGCCGCTGCGTTTCCTTGCTACAACCAAGGTTTTAACGTAATAATGTAAGTCACGGACTTTTGCTGAAACAACCAAACTCCATTATTTACCTCTTGTGCGAGTGAATACTTAGAGATTGAAAAGCAAATTTTATAAGTAATACCATTATTGAAATGAAATATACATGTATGCATTGTACGATTTTTTCACGCATACAAGGAGTGGATAATTTTGGATTCAGGTACACATTTCGTTATGGGAATAGCACTCGGTGGTCTTGCTTTAGCTGACCCTGTAGTTGCCAATCATTCAATGACCTTTACTGCCGTTATGGCTGGTACCATTATTGGCTCACAAGCACCTGATGTTGATACAGTATTAAAACTTCGCAATAATGCGATTTATATTCGGCATCATCGCGGAATAACACATTCAATACCAGCAGTAGCCTTATGGCCAATTTTAATTACAATCGTGTTATCACTAATTATTCAGGACGCAAATGTATTACATTTATGGCTTTGGACATTTCTTGCAGTAGCTATTCATGTTTTCGTTGATATTTTTAATGCTTACGGAACACAAGCTATTCGCCCATTCTCTAGAAAATGGGTAGCACTTGGTGTGATCAATACATTCGATCCAATTATTTTTTCCCTTCATTGCCTTGGCATATTACTATGGGCATTTGGGGCAAATCCAGTTTGGACATTTAGCGTCATGTATGGTGTTATTGTCGTCTATTATATTTTTCGCTTTGCTGTTCAAAAAGCAGTTAAAAAAGCAGTGCACAGCACAATTCAAGATGAAGATTATGTTATTGTAGCACCTACTATGCGATTTTTTCACTGGCGCATCGCCGCAAAATCAAAAACACATTACTATGTTGGTCGCGCTTATGGGCGAACTGTTAATATTTACGATAAATTCGAAATTAAATTACTACCAAAAACACCTGCAGTTGAAGCTGCTATGAAAGACCCTAATCTCGCTGCCTTTGTATCTTTCTCACCGTTGTACCGTTGGGAAATTTCCGAGCTTGAAAATGGCTTAACAGAACTGAGGTTAATCGATTTACGTTATCGTAGTGACAATCGCTATCCTTTCGTTGCAGTTGCTCATTTAAATGACGACAACGAAATTATTACCTCTTACACTGGTTGGATTTTTACCGAGGATAAGCTTCAAAAAAAATTACAAATTGGTGCAAGCAATTAACTAATAAAGCCGGAGTATCCTATTTGAAGGGAACACCGGCTTTGTTATGCTTATAGCTTAAAATTGATTGTTGCAATGCAATGAAATCTATTTGTTATTGTACCATATCATCACTAGCATCTAGTAAATGCGCGTATTTTGGATTGCGGCCTGCAAAGTGATGGAGCTTATCGCCATAGCTTACAATTAATTGGCGCACTAAGTTTTCAGTGTAATCAGCCCCACGATAATCATAGCCCGCTTTTGCAGATGTAGATTCAAAATCGCTCCATAACAGTTCAATCCAAACACGCGCACGCCCTGCTGACATTTGGGGATTTTTCTCAAGTAACTCTGCTGTTAGTTTGTCGATTTTTTCTTGCATTTATTTCGCCGCCTTTATAGGTGATAAAATAGAAACAGGCAATGCTTCCTGATATTTATCGCCGCCTAGGCGATGCCCCCATGCAAAACGTCCTTTTAAATAATCAACTTGGAAATAGTTGTTGTCAGAGCCATCGATTCTGTACATTTCTCCAGGTACAATCGTATCTAAATCAACTAAATAAGCAGCTGCCATTAAAGCTTTACGCTCATACACCGCAAATTCATTAAGTATGCCTAGCTGTTCTGCCTTACGAGCCTTCTCTTTTAGCTTTCCTACTTCTTCACGTAGTTCATGCTCTGTCATTGCAGCATAGTTTTTTTCATTCATTCTCCATTCTCCTTCTCTTCAATAAAACGATCTATAACTTCTACAGGAAATCCCTTTTGATAAAGCGCCTGCTTCGTTTTCATTTTTAATTCATAACCAGTATACTTCGACGCATACTTTTTCCAAACTTTTTCGCCTTGTACATCGAGTAAGGACTGCCATTCATCTTCTGCTTGCTCAATTTCTACTTGTCCAAGTACCTCATCGACAACAGTAAAAGAATACCCTTTTCGCATTAAAAAATCTTGTATCTTAGTCTTTACTTGTGTTGGTGTTTTCTTCTTCTCAGAACGGATTACTTTTTCTGCAAGCTGTGTTGCAAGCTTCACTTGTTCTTCATGGCTAAATGTTTCAAGTACCTCATCTTGCAAACTTTTATCGATTCCTTTTTTGATGAGATCTTGTCGAATTGCTCGAGGCCCTTTTTTCATCGTAGCTTTTTTTGTATCCAGCAATGCTTTCGAATAAGATTCATCATTTAAAAAGCCATATGATTTTAACTTTTGAATCGCTTCTAATATTACCGCTTCCCCAAACTCTAATGAGCTTAACTTTTTCTTCACCTCATGCTCACTACGCATTTGATAGGATAAAAAATTTAGCCCTTTATTAAAAGCTTTGCGAATTTCATCTTCATAGGCAATTTCCTGAATATCAAATTCTTCAAGCACCTTTCCTTTTGTAAGACCAAATTGTATTAAAATCGCTTCGTCTACAGGAAAAGCGTATTCCTCATTTAAATATATATTATAGCGTTCTGGATTGTTTTTTTGACGCGCAATTTTTGTAATAACACGCATAGCGAAATCACCTCTTTGCTTAATCATTATAACATCTTTTTCTTTTTTCCCATCTTTGTGTATAGTTGAGTTACATCTATTGGTAAAAGGAGGGTTCTTATGAAAATTGTCATTGCTGGTGGTACTGGTTTTGTTGGGAAAGAGTTAACAAAACTGTTACAAGAACAAGGACATGAGTTATTCGTTTTATCCCGTAGCAATTCGAAATATGAAAATGGCATTCACTATGTACAGTGGCTAAAAGATGGTGCTCGACCAGAAAAGGAATTGGACGAGGATATCAATGCAGTCGTTAATTTAGCAGGAGTGTCATTAAATGATGGACGTTGGACAAAGAAGCAAAAGAAAGCTATTTATACAAGTCGCATGGACGCTACACTAGAAATTGTACGTATTATAGAACAATTTAAGGAAAAACCGAACGTACTTGTAAATGCCAGTGCAGTTGGAATTTACCCACCTTCCGCAGTGGCCACCTATAGTGAAAACGCTACTGACTACGCAAAAGATTTCTTAGGATGGACAGTTCATGATTGGGAACGCCATGCAAAGCGAGCTGAAAAACTCGGTGTTCGTGTAGCACTTGCCCGTTTTGGTGTTATTTTAGGTCGTGACAACGGTGCACTTCCTTCTATGCTATTGCCCTATAAATTACATATCGGTGGCACGATTGGTACAGGTGAGCAATGGTTATCCTGGATTCATGTAGAAGATGTCGCGCGGGCTATTTATTTTGCCATTACGAATTCATCTATTAACGGGCCATTTAATGTGACTGCTCCACATCCAACACGCATGAAGGAATTTGGTCAAACAATTGCACAAGTAATGGGACGTCGCCATTGGATGCCAGTCCCGAGTTTTGCTATGCGTTTAGCTCTCGGGGAACAAAGTATGCTCGTTTTAGAAGGACAGCATGTCATACCAACTGTTTTAGAAACGCAAAATTTTGAATTTAAATATCCTTATTTAAAAGAAGCACTTGAAATTTTATTATAAAATCCGTGTGCAAAGTGAAACACCAAGCCGGATAAATTTTTGAAAAGAACGCATCCTAAAAGAAAAGGAAAGGATGCGTTTTTTATGTGGAAACAACATATAGTAGGTGCAGTAATCGCTACTTTTATTATTGCCGCAGCAGTAAGCATTAATCCATACTTTGCATCTGGCTCAGATGAATATCATTGGGGCCTTAAACGAGCACAGAATGGCGAACCAGCTGAGGCAGGAGCACAACTTGATAAGCTACTCGACCAATATGGGGCAATTTATAAAGGAAAACCCGATAAAAAAGTAGCCTATTTAACTTTTGATAACGGATACGAAAATGGCTTTACAGAAAGTATATTGGATACGTTAAAAAAAGAAAAAGCACCAGCAACCTTCTTTTTAACAGGCCATTATTTAGATAGCGCAGGTGACCTTGTAAAGCGTATGGTGCAAGATGGACATACAATCGGTAACCATTCCTATGGTCATCCGAATATGGCAAAGTTAACAAGAGATGGTATGCGTTCAGAATGGCGTAAGTTTGATAGCAAATTACGTGAACTAACAGGCATAGACCGTACAACGTATGCTAGACCACCAGAAGGAATTTTTAATGCTAAGTTGTTAGAAGTCGGCAATGCAGAAGGTTATCGTCATATTTTCTGGTCTGTTGCTTTTAAAGATTGGCTAAAGGATGAACGTCGTGGTGCAGATTATGCTTATAATGCTTTGATAGATCAACTTCACCCCGGCGCTGTCATTTTAATGCATACAGTTGCTCAAGATAATGCGGAAGCTCTGCCTTTATTCATTGCTGAAGCGAAGAAGCAAGGCTATACATTTTTATCGCTCGACGATCTAGTATTGGAGTATGAAGATTTCCCTGTCACTATGCAATCGTCCACTCCTTAGTTATAATGGGGAGATGACATCAGCATGTTATCTATACCTACGTGCTGAACAAAGTTAAAGGACGTGGATCGCTTGACGCAACAAACAACGATGGAAGTGGGTCAAAAATTTCCATTAATTATAAAACGACTTGGTATTAATGGCGAGGGAGTTGGTTTTTATAAACGCAACGTCGTCTTCGTAAAAGGCGCTATTCCTGGAGAAGAAATTACTGCCCAAGTTACGAAAACACAACACAATTTCGCTGAGGCAGATATACTTGCCATACGGAAAGCGTCACAATTTCGTCAGGAAGCACCGTGCCCAGTTTACAATGAATGCGGTGGGTGCCAGCTTCAACATATGACATACGAAAAACAGCTTATAGAAAAACGAGATATCGTTATTCAAGCGTTAGAACGCTATGCTAAGCCTTTAGCAGAAACCGTAGAAGTTCGCAATACACTTGGTATGAACAACCCTTGGAATTATCGCAATAAAAGCCAGTTCCAAGTACGCAAAGAAGGCAAACGTGTCTATGCCGGGCTTTTTACAGAAGGCAGCAACAAGCTACTGAATATTAATGATTGCCTTGTACAGCATCCAATCACATCAAAAATTACTGTAGCAACACGTAAAATCTTACAAAAGCTAAATATAACAATTTACGATGGTCGTACGCTCGATGGTTTAGTGCGTACGATTGTTGTACGTACAGGGATTCGCACTGGTGAAACACAAGTCGTGCTTGTTACGACTCGTAAAGAAATCCCTCACCTTACTGAGCTTTTAACGCGCATTAAAAAAATCGATCCAAGTATCGTATCGATTGCTCAAAACATTAATCGTGAAAAAACATCACTTATCTTTGGTGATGAAACAATTGTTCTTGATGGCAAGGAAACAATTCATGAGGAACTAGGAGAATTAGCATTTGATCTATCTGCTCGTGCATTCTTCCAATTGAATCCAACACAAACTGTGCATTTATACGATGAAATCAAAAAAGCAGCGGCATTAACGGGCAAAGAAACCGTTGTTGATGCCTATTGCGGAGTTGGTACAATCGGTTTATGGCTAGCTGATAAAGCGCAAGAAGTTCGTGGTATGGACGTAATTCCAGAAAGCATTCAAGATGCACGAACAAACGCGCGCAACCATGGCTTTAAACATACAAAATATGCAGTCGGCACAGCTGAAAGTGTTTTAGCAAAATGGCGCAAAGAAGGCTTTACACCTGATGTTATTACAGTAGATCCGCCACGTACAGGCCTTGCACCAGAATTTATCCGCACTGTCCTTAAGCTAAAACCGAAACGTTTTGTCTATACGTCTTGTAACCCATCTACATTAGCTAAAGATTTACAGGAATTATCAAAGCTTTATGATGTAGAATATATCCAACCAGTAGATATGTTCGCACAAACTGCACAGGTAGAATGTGTTGCTAAACTTGTGTTAAAAAAATAAAAAAATTGAAGCATCTCAATTAATTTTGAGATGCTCTTTTATTTTAACAAGGTAAAAAAGCCGTTGCTTCTGCGGAATCACTTCCCACTTCCGCGGAATTCTCACCCGCTTTCGCGGAATCACTTCCCACTTTCGCGGAATCACTGCCCTCTTCCGCGGAATTAACTCCTCCTTCCGCGGAATTCTCACCCTCTCCTCAGGAATGGAACTATTATCTAATTGCTTTTATAGAAGCTTGTCTGTATAATATATTTCTAGGTGCCAAACCTACGTGGCATGGACGTAACATCCGTGTCACACCGAAAAACGCCATTACAGCACGGATTTGCTGGGCGTTTTTTGTTTTATGAGCGGGAGATGAGCCCCGCTCTTTTATTTTGCATTTAAAAAGCGACCATGACATTAAACAGTCACTGATCGCTTATTTTTATTTTTCCCAAAAACGAGGAGAACTGTCGCTACAGCTAGTAATAGAAGTGCTACAAGTAACAGGAAGCTATAATGTTTTACAAATTCTAAATAAACACCACCTAAAAACGGTCCGGTTAAACTACCGATACTTAAGGCAATACCACAAAGAAGGTTTCCGGTTGGTAGTAGCTCTTTAGGCGTTAAATCAGCCATAAACGTAATACCGAGAGAAAACATCGAACCGACCAATGTACCTGCGAAGAAAAACGCGATGGCTACAGCCATTTGTGAGTGCTCTAAAAAACTAGCAATACTAAATAAAATTGCGCCTCCAAATGATCCGAACATTAGTATATTCCGTCGCCCAATTTTATCGCCAAGTGCACCAAGCGGCACTTGCGTTAAAATGCCCCCAAACGTAAAGACTGATAAAATAATCGGAATCATGTCTACCTCAAAACCTATACGTAATGCGTATACTGGAAATAAGGCATTTAATGAAGATTCTAAAAAACCGTAAACAAACGGACCTAAAAATGCTATCCATCCAAATACAATTGCCACCTTATAGCGATTCCATCCTCTTGCATTCATATCTCCCGTTAAACGCTCTGGCTTTTCATTGCGTAAAAAGAATACAAATGACCAAGCAAATAAGCACATAATCGATGACACAATAAACGGCAACGCTTCTGCAATTTGTATAAGCTGTACCATTAATGGGCCAACCGCAAAGCCCATGCTAAAGGACAAACCATAAATAGCCATACCTTTGCCTAAGCTTTTATGATCAGCTGTGCTCGTAATCCATGTTTGCGTAGCATAATGTAGCGCATGATCTCCGACACCTATTAGCAAACGTAACACAAACCAAAATGTGACACTTTTCCATAAAGGGAATATGATAAGTGATACAAAGACAAATGCCCCGCCGATTAAAATAATTGGCTTATAGCCCCATTTTCGTAAAGGCTGTTCAATAAACGGTGAGATTAATAAAGTTCCTATGTATAGTCCCGTCGCATTTAAACCATTTAAAGCGGATGATACACCATCACGCTCAAAAATAATGGAAATAAGCGGCAGTAGCATTCCTTGTGAAAATCCCGATATAGATACAATTAACACTAAAATAGTAAATCTTTTTTTGCTGTAATCTGAGAAGTAATTCATTTTTTCCTCCAACCTCCACATTACAGCATACCAAAAAGCCTTAGCGCTCACCACATGTGATTTTACGCTAAGGCCTAACTAACACTTATCTTCATTCAACTTGTATAAACACGAATTTCGGCTTTTTTATTTGACCGATTACTTGTTTAAACTCCCTCCTTTTCGAGTTAGAGTTCACCGTTTTGTAACATCAGCTCCTTTACTATTTCTTAAAATAACTTTAACATACAACATCAATATTGTAAATATTCTGTCTATTGTTTTTTAAAAATAATCGCTAAGTCCTAGGCGTTGACCTAGGCATTGAAATTTAGTCCCAAATCAGCTACTATGTAAGGGACGAAATGAGGTGTATGCATGTCAAAGCCAATCACAGATAAAGAACAACAAGTGACGTACTTAAAAGAACGTCTTGAAATGTTTTTAGAAGTATTAGATGCCATCGACCCAGAAAAAACTGAATTACAAGATATTGATCGTTTAATTCAAATGATGGATGATTTAGAAGATAAAATGGAGCAATTCAACGCTCGTGAACAATAGTAACAATGAAAAGCAAGCGAGCATATAAATTGCTCGCTTGCTTATTTAATGACAATCCCAATTGTAAACAACCTTGCTAAAATCTTTATTTTTAAGTTCATCCTCTGTAATGAAGAAATTGCAAACACCACAATCCCCCCACATTATATGATCTCCTTCACTATCTATTTGAAGTAACATCGTTGTTGAATCCGTATAATTGCCGTATGCTCTAGGATCCTCCTGTGTAAAGTAAGGATAACCTCCAATTTTATGACCACCACCAGTTAATACATCATATAATACATCTGTCAGCTCTTCGTCTTCTTCAGCAGCTGTTTCGATGCTTGCATATATTTCATTGCTTCTAAAGTCATCCATAGATAAAGGTTCAAATTTTGCTTTAAAGGACAATGCCATTTCCTTTTCTACTGGAAAGTATAATTCTTCTTCCTTATTTTCTACAAATGAGAAATCTTGAATAAGCTGCGTTTCATCCTTGACGATTGTATCGTGGAAAATAACTCGAAAACCATTTTGATTTTTCCCATCATCGAAATCCATTCCTAGTACATCATCATAACCATCAATATAAAATTGCAGTATCCCCTCGTTAGGGAAATGAGGTAAATGCTTAGGTACATCTGCAAAATTAATTTGGGCTAAAAGCTTTAATGGTTGTTGTTCCGCATTTTTTGGATATTCCATAGAAAGTGGAAAATACGGATTACCTGCAAACTTACTTTCAAATAATGTCGTTTCCTTTTCATGCGTTTCAATTACAACAACAGGCTTCATTGTTCCTTCTATTATATTTCGAAATTGCTCAACTTCCTTTGGTAACTTCAACGATATTGTTTCAGACATGAAATATCCTCCTTAAAGTAAAGTTAATTCTATTTTAGAACAAACGTTCCTAACAATCAATTGCTATTTTCTTTGAACATTTAAAGGTTAATGATTAAACATTACAAAATCTATAAAAATAATCGCTAATTCCTACCACAATTAGATGGACTCTTTTTTTCATTAGTGGAAAAGAGTATAATGTATCGTGGAAATAATCAATTTTTCATTGGGGGGCAATATCATAATGAATCTTCAAACTTTGGAGAAAAGTCTTTACAATTTAATTACTGAAACGTCAACAAACTTACCAAAAGATGTACGTCGTGCCATTAAAAAAGCGAAAGAAGCTGAAAATGCGGGCACTCGCGCAGCAATGAGTTTAGAAACAATCTCAAATAATATTATTATGGCAGAAGACAACGTATCACCAATCTGTCAAGATACTGGTCTACCAACATTTAAAATCTACACTCCTGTAGGTGTAAACCAATTAGAAATTAAAGAAGCTATTAAAAAAGCTATTAACGATACAACAGCTGATGCAAAATTACGTCCAAATGCCGTTGATTCTTTAACTGGTGAAAACAGTGGTAATAATCTTGGTGATGGTCTGCCAGTTATGAAATTCGAGCAATGGGAAAAAGATTATATTACGATTAAATTAATTCTAAAAGGTGGCGGCTGTGAAAATAAAAATATCCAGTATAGCCTACCATGTGAGCTAGAAGGTCTTGGCCGTGCTGGTCGCGATTTAGATGGTATCCGTAAATGTATCTTACACTCTGTTTATCAAGCACAAGGACAAGGCTGTTCTGCAGGCTTTATCGGTGTAGGTATCGGTGGCGATCGCTCTTCTGGTTATGATTTAGCAAAAGAGCAACTATTCCGTCATGTTGAAGATACAAATTCAAATCATGATCTTGCAAAATTAGAAGACTATGTTGTGAAAACTGCAAACACTTTCGGTATCGGTACAATGGGCTTCGGCGGTGAAGCAACTTTACTTGGCTGTAAAATTGGCGTTATGCACCGTATTCCTGCATCATTCTACGTATCTGTAGCATATAACTGCTGGGCATACCGTCGTATGGCAGTTGATATTAATCCTGAAACAGGCGAAATCATCAACTGGCACTACCAAGAAGGTGAAAAAATTACATTTAAAGAAGATGAAGAAGTTGCAGCAACAGCAGATGAAACGTTGACAGATGTAGTAGAACTTACTGCTCCAATTACAGAAGAACAAATTCGTTCACTTAAAGTTGGTGATGTTGTATCTATTACTGGCCGTATGTACACTGGCCGTGATGCAATTCACCATCATTTAATGAGCCATGATGCACCAGTCGATCTTAACGGACAAGTTATTTATCACTGTGGTCCTGTAATGGCGAAAGACGAAGAAGGTAACTGGACAGTGAAAGCTGCTGGTCCAACTACTTCTATTCGTGAGGAGCCATATCAAGGCGATATTATGAAAAAATTCGGTATCCGTGCTGTAATTGGTAAAGGTGGTATGGGTCCTAAAACGCTTGCTGCTTTAGGCGAACACGGCGGTGTTTACTTGAATGCAATTGGTGGTGCTGCTCAATACTACGCAGACTGCATTAAAGGTGTAGATGGTGTAGACTTAATGGAATTCGGTATTCCTGAAGCTATGTGGCACTTAAATGTTGAAGGTTTCACAGCTGTAGTAACAATGGACTCTCACGGTAAATCGCTTCACGCTGATGTGGACAAATCTTCTCTAGAAAAACTTGCTCAACATGCAGAAAGAGTTTTCTAATCTACAAGAACATTTTTAACTAAAGAGATTTATCTGTTATGCACACAAAATGTAAAGGCACAGAATATTCCTAGGAATATTCTGTGTCTTTTTCTGTTCTCAATGCAATGTTCAGAATGGGAAAATTAACAATCAGTTTCTTGAACACATTATTATATTTAATTGATTTCTTTCCTAGACCATATCCTCTAAGATTTATTGCTTTCATTTTCCAAAAACCTTTGTTATAATAATTCTAAATTAGAAAAGATGTAAATGAAAGTGATTATCAACTACAAAAATGTTTATAGTTCCTTATTTTATAAGAGTTTTGATATTGATTTTCATTATCAGGGGGGATATTGATGGAATATACTAATCGAGAAAATGTAAGTCTAATTGAGAATATAAAGATACATGCTGAACTGATTGCTGCTATTATGGCTGGATTATTTATTTTACTTGCATGGCGTTTAGATACAAATGATCAAACAACAGCTTCTATTCTCTTATATGTTGTTGCTTTTTGTGTCGGAGGATTTGCAAAAGCAAAAGAAGGTATTGAAGAAACACTAGAAGAAAAAAAATTGAATGTAGAATTACTTATGATATTAGCTGCAGTCGGCTCAGCTGCTATTGGCTATTGGACAGAAGGCGCAATCCTTATTTTTATCTTCGCTGTCAGTGGTGCTCTTGAAACATATGCTATGAACAAAAGTCATCGCGAAATTTCTGCTCTTATGAATTTACAACCTGAAGAAGCTTGGCTAGTACGTGGTGAATTTGAACCGATGAAGGTTGCTGTCTCCACATTAAAAATTGGCGATCATTTACTTATTAAACCAGGTGAACGTGTTCCAGCAGACGGTATTATCTTTAAAGGACAGTCGTCTATTGATGAATCAGCGATTAGTGGTGAGCCGCTACCTATGGCTAAATTTGAGGGTGACGAAGTATTTGCAGGTACAGTTAATTTAAATGGTGCAATTACGATGGAAATGACGAAACCAAATTCCGAAACATTGTTCCAAAAAATTATTATGCTTGTACAAAGTGCTCAAAGCGAAAAATCGCCTTCTCAGCAATTCATCGAAAAATTCGAAGGTACTTATGTAAAGTTTGTATTACTATCTGTAGCGCTTATGATGTTCCTTCCCCACTTTTTACTCGGTTGGGATTGGACGACTACATTTTATCGAGCTATGGTGCTCCTAGTTGTTGCCTCCCCATGTGCACTCGTTGCATCCATAATGCCGGCGACATTAGCAACTATTTCAAATGGCGCTAAAAATGGGGTGTTATTTAAAGGTGGCTTGCATTTAGAGCATCTAAGTGTATTACGTGCATTAGCTGTCGATAAAACAGGTACTCTTACACAAGGAAAACCAGTTGTTACAGAGTTTATCGTACGCGAGGGCTTAGATCAACAAGAAGCATTAGCTCTTCTTGCAGCCATTGAAGCACAGTCAAATCACCCATTAGCCCAAGCAATTACAAGCTACGCGAAAGCACAACATATTTCACAGTTTGCGCAAGCAACAATAGAAGATATCCCTGGTTGGGGCATGAAGGGCTACGTTAATGAAACAGAGTACCTTATCGGTAAACCCGATTTTGTAGGAGAGGATGAAGCCAATGCTTTTGCGAATAACGCATTAGCGAAGCTTACCTCAGAAGGTAAAACGGTAATTTTTATGCGTGACAAAGAAGGCATTGTTGCACTTGCTGCGTTAAAAGATACAGTTCGTGATGAGGCAAAGAAAGCCGTCACATTATTAAAAGAATTAGGTATAGATGTCGTCATGCTTACTGGTGATAATGACAAAACAGCTAAAGTTATTGCGAAAGAAGCTGGCGTTACTGAATACGTTGCAGAGTGCCTTCCCGAAACAAAAGTTACGGAAATGAAACGCCTACTTAATCAACATAACTTTGTAGGGATGGTTGGAGATGGCATTAATGACGCACCTGCCTTAGCGACAGCTACTACTGGAATTGCAATGGGCGAAGGTACTGATGTTGCTTTGGAAACAGCAGACGTTGTGTTAATGAAAAATGACTTATCTAAAATTGCATATGCAGTACGTCTTTCTCGCAAAATGCAACGAATCGTCAAACAAAACATCTTCTTCTCTATTGGTATCATTGTTTTGCTAATTGCCTCTAACTTTTTACAAGCTGTTGATTTACCACTAGGTGTCATCGGACATGAAGGTAGTACAATTCTTGTAATATTAAACGGCTTACGAATGCTTAATAAAAATGTATAAAAAAAGGGTGGTCTCAAACTGAGGCCACCCTTCAAAATGTCGACAAACTCATAGAATTAACCTACTGCAGTTGATTTCCGCTACGTGCGGACGCTTTCTGCGGGCACACACGTAAGCCGCAACCCTCGCTAGCGCGCGGTTTGTTGCGTCTTACATTCTGTGCGTTCCCGCAGGAGTCGCCGCCCTTCGCGAAAATCAAAGGCTACTCTTAAAAGTCTTTACTATAAAGGCCTCCCCCTTACGCAGACTTCTTTGGAAAAGGGGAAGAGAGTTTATATTTCCACAAGAATTTTTTGCACCCTAGGAGAAGAAGCTTATAATTCAGTACTCGTTACTAGTTGATTGGAGTGGAAGGTGCGACACTCCTGCAGGAACAGCACGAGCTGAAAATCCATTTTTGCTCGGAGGCCGCAAAAATTAGTTGAAGCCGTGCCCGCGGAAAGCGTAGTGGATTTTTTCGTTTTAGGAGCCGATATTATACCCGCAAAAATCAACGGCAGTTCACTGTAAAAAGGCTGAAGGGTGGTCTCCAACTGAGACCACCCTTTTTCTAAAGTTATTTAATAGCACCTTCAGCTTTTAGCAAGGCTCTTTTTTGCATTGTGGCATTTAACACACCACCAAAAATTAAAATCATCCCTGTAAAATACAGCCATAGCATTAAAATAATAACGCCACCAATACTACCGTATGTAGCAGAATAGTTTCCAAAGTTACTTATATAAAAAGAAAAACCATATGTCACAACGAGCCATGCAAGCGTAGAAAATATTGCCCCTGGCCATACACCCATTATTTTCAATCGTGGGCTTGTATTCGGTACTAACCAATAAATCGCCATCAACACTAAAAAAATAAGTAATGGCGGCATTGACCAGCGAATATTACGCCAAAGAGACTCAAACTCATCTTCAATGCTAACAATTGAAAACAAAAAATGCCCAATTTGCTGTCCAAAGACAGGTAATAGAAGAGCTACTGCAATTACAATAACTAAAGCAATAGTAAATACAAGTGAGAGCCCTCTATCTACAACACCTACTCTACCTTCCGTATCGTACGCTTTATTTAGAGCCCTTATTAACGCATTTATTCCTTTTGAAGCAGACCATATCGTCCCTAGTACCCCGATGGATAATAAACTACTATTGCGATTTGTTAATACTTCATTTAATGTACTTTCAATAAGCCTATATACTTCATCTGGCATTAGATTAACTAAAAACGAGTACACTTGCGTTGTCTCTAAGTTCAAATATGGCAATAGGGTAACAAGGAAAATTAATAGGGGGAAGAAAGAAAGTAAAAAGAAATAAGCAAGTTGTGCCCCAAGAGCTGAAATTTCAACGCGTTGTATGCGAAGCATCAAATCTTGGATAAAGCCCTTCGATGTCATCACATCTACTGCATCTTCATTTGGTGAGAAAAACGACTTAACCTCACCAATCGTTGAATGTATGGATGCTTTTCTCTTTTCCATTTAATCCCCTCCTTTTACTACAGCTTATTCTTTATCTGGCGAAGAGAAGGCTGATTTAGTATCGCTAATCATCCCTTGAATTGTAGAAGGCAATTCTTTAAACTCATCAACTTTCTCGGCGATTGTGTTGACATTTTCTGATACGCTATCGCAAAGTACTTTAGCTGCTAACACCTTTTCTTCAATTAGGTCTTGCAGTTCACTTCGGTTTGATGCGTAATAAGATACCGCTTCTTTCATTCTTTTTGTTGTAGCGACTGTTTTTTCTCGTGTAGTACGATCAAACATACTTATTGCAGCTCCTACAGCTGCGCCTACGACGATAGATGCTAATAATTTACTTTGTCCCATATTTTATTTACCCCCTGCTTGTTTAATGTGTATTCCCATTTTTAAAAATAACTAAACAGCTTACTGCCCTTATTCTACCCAATAACAGTGCATTTTTAAAGCAACGCCCAATTACAGTATTGACATTTTTTTTATTCAATGAAATGATATTGGCTAGGATTATGAAAGGTAGGTTTAATTAAATGGATTTATCAGTACCGTCAAAAGAAAACGTTATTTATATGGTCGATCAAATGAAAGATAAGCTCCGCATGGTAAATGTAGATGCTATGAAATCTGAGAATTTTGATGAAGCAAATTATGAAGATTTAGTCTATCTGTACGAAATGGTTATGAAACGTGATACATTTAGCCCGAGTGAAATGCAGGCTATCGTTGCCGAATTAGGTTCTTTACGTAAATAAATGTTCAGCGCACTAAAAAAGCTATTAGCAAGGACGACGAGTCTATCGCTAATAGCATTTCTTTTATTACTGTGTGTTTTTCACTACAGAACCGTCTTCGGCAACAAGTGGTTGAATTAACACTTCCACACGACGATTTTTTGCGCGACCTTCAGCCGTATTGTTTGGTGCGATGGCTTTATATTCACCATATCCTTTTGCACTAAAATACACCGGATCAAGACTTGCGTTACTATCTACTAAAATTTTCAAGAAGTTCACTGCACGCATAACCGATAATTCCCAGTTCGAAGCAAATTCGGGACCTGTTTGAGGCACGTTATCGGTATGACCAGTAATGACAATACTACGAGCAGGATCGGATACTAATACGCCTGCAAGTTCCTTAGCTATTGTATTATACTCCGGCTTAATAGTTGCTCTCCCCGGATCGAACAAGATGCTATCTCGAATTGTTACTAGCAATCCCTCATCAGTCATTTCAGTTGCGAACTGACCTTCCATCTCATTTACTGCGATAAAATTATCTACACTATCTTTAATTTCAGCTAACTCCTGTTGATCCTTTAAATACGCTGAGTTTTGCTGTGGCTGTTGCGGTGTTTGGTCATTTTTCGCATCAGGTGTTGGCATTGGTGATGGCTGTTCTAAAAAGCTCGTACCACCATCAAATACCTGACTAAATACTGCTGACATACGATCTAACTTTTCTTGGTCAACTGAACTGGATGCAAAAAGTACGATAAATAACGCTAATAATAACGTTAAAATATCTGCATACGGTACTAACCAAGACTCATCAACATGCTCTTCATGCTTCTTTTTCTTAGCTTTCTTTGCCAAGGCCGCCCGCCCCGCTTTCACCCGAAATTTGACGACGCTCTTCCATCGTTAAATAAGAAGATAATTTTTGTTCAATTACACGTGGAGCTTCCCCTTCTAATACTGAAAGGATTCCTTCAATCATCATACGTTTTTGCTTCACTTCAACTGCTGATTTACGTTTTAGCTTGTTGGCAAATGGATGCCATAATACGTAACCTGTAAAGATACCTAATAATGTTGCCATGAAAGCAGCTGAAATGGCATGTCCTAACTTATCAATATCGTTCATATCTGCTAACGCTGCGATTAAGCCTACTACCGCACCGAGTACCCCTAATGTCGGGGCATATGTACCTGCTTGTGTAAAAATGGCTGCGCCACTTGTATGTCGGTCTTCCATCGCCTCTACTTCTTCCGTTAATACGTCACGAATATAATCTGCGTTTTGACCGTCAATTGCTAATGTAAGACCATTTTTTAAAAATGGGTCTTCAATTTCTGAAGCCTTACTTTCTAACGCTAACAAACCTTCACGGCGAGCTAAATCGGCCCATTGTGAAAACATTTTAATAATTTCAATATCATCCGCTAGTTTAGTTTCTTTAAAAAGAATTTTAAACAGCTTTGGTACACGCTTTAACTCCTTCATAGGGAAGGCAATTGTTACAGCCGATATTGTACCGAAGATGATAATTAAAATAGCCGCTGGGTTATAAAAGGCACTTAAATTTACACCTTTTAACACCATCCCTGTTAACAGGGCGATAAACGCTAAAATTACCCCTACTACTGACGATAAATCCATCTTAGAACCTCCAAATCTTCTATCTTACTTATTTTCGTCCAATTTTCCAGATTTTAAATAATGATATTATATAGTATAAATGTATTTCACTAATATTTCGATGAAATAAATGCTTTTTATTCACATTTCGACCATATTTGATTATATTGAATTAAGAATAATACACTAAATTGTCTATAATGGAGAGGGGTTAAGAATTTGTTATTATCATTTAACACAAAATTACTAAGATATGCCGAATTAGCTGTGAAAATAGGTGTAAATATCCAGAAAAATCAATACCTTTATATGAGTTGTTCGACCGACAACTTAAAATTAGCAGAAATAATTACTAAAATTGCCTATGAAAATGGTGCAAAACAGGTTTTTGTCGATTTATCGGATGATAAACTTGTTCGTACACGCTATGAAAAAGCTCCAAAAGATTCATTTGATTTCTTCCCACCATGGAAAATTCAAGAACGTGAATGGCTAGCTGAGCAAGGTGCTGCCTTTTTAAGTATCGTTTCACAAAATCCTGATCTTTTAAAGGATATAGACCACGAAAAAATTATGACTTTCCAAAAAGCCTCAGGTAAAGCACTTGTAAATTATTATAATATGATGCAGGCAGACAAATTCAGCTGGACAGTTATCGCCGCTCCTTCTAAACCTTGGGCAGCTAAAGTATTCCCACATCTACCAGAAGAACAACAAGTTGATGCCTTATGGGAAGCAATTTTTGCAGCAACACGCACAGACCAAGAATATCCTGTAAGTGCATGGGAAGCACACGATCTACAGCTACATAACAAAGCTGACTACTTAAATGGGAAACAATACAAATCCCTTCGTTATACAGCTCCAGGAACAGACTTAACGATTGAATTACCAGAAAAACATGTATGGACAGGTGGTAGTAGTGTCAATACACAAGGACAGACATTTATGGCGAATATGCCAACGGAGGAAGTTTTCACAGCACCTCTAAAGACAGGTGCTAATGGCTATGTATCAAGTACGAAGCCTTTAAGCTATGGCGGAAATATTATCGATAACTTTAAATTAACTTTTAAAGATGGCCGTATTGTCGATATACAGGCTGAACAGGGGCAAGAAATTTTAGCGTCGCTTGTAGCGACAGACGAAGGTGCTCATTATCTTGGGGAAATAGCACTTGTTCCACATCAATCACCTATCTCGCAATCAGGGTTATTATTTTACAATACATTATTCGATGAAAACGCTTCTAACCATTTAGCAATAGGTAATGCCTATGCATTTTGTATTGATGGCGGCAAAGAAATGTCTTCAGAGGAACTACTAAAAAATGGTCTGAATCAAAGTTTAACGCATGTTGACTTTATGATTGGCTCAGCTAATATGGATATTGATGGCATTGCAGTTGATGGTCAAATTGAACCGATTTTCCGCAATGGTAACTGGGCCTTTTAAGAAAATAGTCAGTACTAAAAATATTATTCTAGGATAGGTATCTTATGGATGTCATAAATTATCCTTACATTTTCCTAGCAACCTATTGTATAATTAGTATAGTTCTTATAGTAGATTATTTAAGTAGAGAGGAGCTTTTATTATGTTCATCACAACTGTACTTGGCTTTTCAGCCGTATTATTAATTTCTACAGGATTCTTCATCCACTACCTACAAGTTGGTTTAGATTCTAAATCTTCAGTAACTATAGACCCACAACCAAAAGAAAAATATTAATCATATAAAAACAACTACTTTACGTAGCTGTTTCAGACTGTAGACAAACTCGAAGTTTTTCGAATTTGTCTACAGTCTTTTTTTATTTAAAACTAATATAGGGGATGACTACTGCCGTTGATTTCCGCTACGGGCGGGCGCTTTCCGCGGGCACATCGTAAGCCGCACCCCTCGCTAACGCGCGTTCTGTTGCGTCTTATGTACTGTGCGTTCTGAGCAGGAGTCGCCCACCCTCCAATCAACTTTATATGTATTGCTAGCAGTCTACTATAATTGCTACTTGGACATGGCAAACAGCTTCATAGAGAGAGGATTCTCGAAGAAGACGATAGTAAGAACCCTTTTTTTACAATTAAAATAACAAAAGGGATTAATTTAGATTTCTATTCTTAGTCCCTTTTGTCGACAAGCTGAAATAGCTACTTTACGTAGCTGTTTTTTTGCATATAGTACCCTACGATCCGCTAATTAACTAAGCAAACTTCTTTTTTTTTCATAAAATTGCATGAATATTGTTATTATTATTTGCATATTTACATTTTTGCTCTAAAATATTTCTGTAGGGAAGGGAGCAAAATTTCATGACAATGTTAAAAGATATTTTAAAGTTTAATGAAGATTTCGTTCAAGAAAAAAAATATGAGCCTTTTATTACAACTAAGTACCCAGATAAGCGTATCGTTGTTTTATCTTGTATGGACACTCGCCTTGTAGAACTATTACCAAAAGCGATGAACTTAAGAAACGGCGACGTAAAAATTGTAAAAAGTGCTGGTGCTTTAGTAAGTCACCCATTTGGTGCAGTAATGCGTAGTTTACTTGTTGCTGTTTATGAACTACAAGCTGATGAGGTCTATGTAGTTGGACATTATGACTGTGGTATGAGCGCAGTTGATCCAGATGCAATGCTTAGCAAAATGGTTAACCGAGGTATCAAACCAGAAACGATCAAGATGATGGAATACTCGGGTATTGATTTAAAAGACTTTTTACGTGGTTTCGGCGACGTAGCGACTAGCGTTAAGAAAAGCGTTGATACGATTCGTAATCACCCACTAATGGTACAAACTGTACCTGTTCATGGTTTAGTAATTGATCCAAATACCGGTCGACTTGATTTAATCGACGATGGTAGCAAATAATATACGACATTAATTGAGCTTCTTGTAGTTCACTGTTCTATTGGCAAACATAAAAAAATGTGTCTATCGTATCGAAAAATCGAATGATAGACACATTTTTTTGTAGCCCTATTTCATTTTATTTATAAGCTCTACGTATTGTGTATCACCATAGCCGACTGTCGGAAATAGAGCAAATAATTGCTTCAATAATTCGGTTGTTGGCACATCTTTATTTTTGGCAATAAATTTTACTACTGCATTATCTTCGTTTAGCATATCTAAATATATGTTGATTGCCTGATACATTACTGGTAGTACGTCGTAAGTCGGCTTATTGTGGTTGACCAATACTTCGTTGTATACGGCATCATAATGTCCTAATGGAAGTTCAGTTTGATTAACTTTAAACTCGTCCTCCCTGAAACTATTTAAAAACACTTTCCCCTCATAGCCTGACTGTTCAAGATAAGACAGTATAGTAAGAAGGTTCATTTGACAAAACATGTCTTCACCAAACCATAAAACGATACATTTATACTCTTTGTTAAAAAGACTCTCTAATGGTGCAATTACTTTCTTAATATAATTCTCTACAGAATCACGATGTCCGTCAGCTCGTTTGTTTATAAACGCTTTATTAAAAACTTGTTTAGTAGTGGCGTTTACACACATAGCTTCATTAAATGGAGCGTAATCGGAATCCCCCATTAGTCTATTATTCTTAAATTCCTCATACATCATTTGTCCGTTCAAAATGTTAAGTACGTCCCTCTCAAATAACTCTCTTTTCGTATTTTGTAACCGCTCTACTTCAACTTTTTGATTAATATTCATTCCATACCATTCCCCGTCATTATTCAGAGTGAGTTTAACAATTGACTGAACAGGCACCTTGTTCAGTTGATATTCTTTCGGACTAATACCAAAAATAGTTTTAAAAGCTCTGCTATATGCTTCCTGCGAAGAATAATCGTAGTCAAAGGCGATGTCAATTATCTTTCTGTTTTTCGCCAAATCTTCTGTAGATAAATACAACCTTCTAAGATGAATATACCGTCGAATACTTATACCTGTTACTTGGTGAAATTTAAAAGAGCAATAGTACGGGGAGTATCCCATAAAATTAGAAAGCTCATTTAATGAAAATTGATTTTTTAATTTACCTTCAATCCACTCAATCATAAATTGTATCTGTTCATCCATTTATTTCACCACCCTAACAAAATTATAAGTAGCATCTATTACTTTTATATGATATTTCTTGTGTTTTTTTAAAAATAATTAACTAAAATATGTATAATAATACTATAAATAGAAAAATTAATAATTTAGTTGGAGGAACATATGCAAACTTATCATTCTATTTCAGCAGAAGTTTATAATCTCGATAAACCAATAGGCAGTTCGTTTGGAGATGTTGAATACTATAGCCAAAGACTTTCACATGTGAAAGGAAAAATCTTAGAGCCAGCTGTTGGAACGGGTCGTATTTTAATTCCATTACTTGAGCAAGGATTGGCAATTGAAGGTTTCGACCTTTCCGAAGAAATGTTAACGTACTGCCGAGACAATTTAAAGATGGTAAATAAAGAAGCAAACATCTTTCTAGCCAATATGGAGACCTTTCAGTCTGAACAACAATATGAAGCAATTATTATCCCAGCAGGGACATTTTTATTAATTGAAGACGATGACAAGGCTTTTCATATACTAACTAATTTTTACCATCATCTAGAATCAAATGGGCGATTAATAGTAGATCTATTTTTGCAACCTGATTTTAGTGAAGGTAGTTCACACTATCGAACGTTTACAAACAATCAAGGCGAATTAATTACATTGCAAGTAACACAATCTGAAGTAAATCACATTAATCAAACGACTACTTCACATCATCGCTACGATAAATGGAAAGATGGTAAATGTATCGACAGTGAATTTGAAATTTTTACTTTGAAATGGTATGGAATCAATGAATTTAAAAGGCTGCTAATGCAAATTGGTTTTAAGGATATCGTTATTTCAGCAGACTATTGCTATCAGCAAAATCCAACAAATCGAAATCAAGTCATAACATTTGAAGCTGTTAAATGACTATCAATGCCAAATGAACATCAAAAAAATGTGGGTGGGATAATACTTTAAATTTTTATTAAGAGTGAGCACTAGTTGTTGGTAGCGGAGGTGGCGACTCCTGCGGGAACGCACAAAACGTAAGACGCAACAAACCGGGCGTAGCGAGGGTTGTGGCTTACGGTGTGCCCGCGGAAAGCGCCCGCCGTAGCGGACAACAACGGCATTGCAAAAAAAGTGTTAAATTGATTGCAGTCAATCTAACACTTTATCTCTTTTACCCCAGCCACATTTGCACTTTTAATAGCTTATAGCGTATCTATCATGATGGCTCTAAGCGGGCATACATATAGTGATCTACCCATTGGCCATTGATGTACAATAATTTTCTTAACAAGCCTTCTCGTTGAAAACCTGATTTTTCTAAGACGCGGATAGATGCGTTATTTTCAGTTGATACATAAGCTTCCACACGATGTAATCCTATTTGTTCAAAGGCAAATTGGACAACTAAATCTACAGCTTCTGTAACGATCCCTTTTCCAACATAGATTTCATCCATTGCGTAGCCCACAAATGCACTTGAATACGGTAAACGTTTAATAGCGTACAACGAAATGTGCCCTATTAAATTATTTGTACCTAGCTCATATATACCAAATGTATATTCCCTTTTTGAGTTCATTAAATATAAACTTTCTTGAATTTTTTTATATTGTGCATCAACTGTATAGTATTCAGGACGCTGTAACGGCTCATATGTAGACCAAAAATATTTATTTCGACTTACAAGACCCATTAAGCTTTGTGCATCTTTTTCTTGGAATGTGCGAACGTAGCATTTCCCCCCCTGAATCGAGACCACATTTCCACCCTTTTTCCTTAATAAATTCCAAATTTTAAGCACCATTTCTCCCCCACAAGCCTTCCGATAAATGTAAATACATATTCATTGTATGTAAAAAAAGATGCTGCTACAACTAAAACAGTTTTGTCTTGTTATCACAGCATCGGTCAATTTATTTACTTGTTTTTGCTTGTTTTTTAGAATGTATTTGTAATTCGATACTAGATGATTCAGCGTCTTCTATATGGGACTTATCTAAAACATTCGATAGATGTAGACCTCTTTTTTGTGCCTCGCGTTCAATATGTGCAAGTGTTTCTTGTAACACTTGTACTCGTGCATGTTTTTTATCGTTTCCTGCCACCAAAATCCAAGGAGCATTTTTCTTATCTGTTTTTGCAAACATTTCATTTGCCGCTTCTATATAATCAGGTGTTTTCTCACGATTTCTCCAGTCTTCATCCGTTAACTTCCATGATTTATACGGATCCTGCGCTCGCTCATTAAAACGCTTCAACTGCTCTTCATCTGACACATGTAACCAAAATTTTATAATAATGTAGTCTCCAGCAGTTAAAATCTTTTCAAAGTTGTTAATCTCTTCATAAGCACGAGACCATTCATCTTTTTTTGCAAACCCTTCAATACGCTCTACTAGCACTCTTCCATACCAAGAACGATCGAATATAGCGATTTGTCCATGTTGCGGTAACTTTCTCCAAAAGCGTTGCAAATAGTTATAGCGTAGTTCGTGAGGCTGTGGAGCTGAAATTGGATGGACTATGTAACCTCGAGGGTCTACACGTTCAATTAGACGTTTAATAGCGCCACCCTTACCTGCAGCATCCATTCCTTCAAATACTAGAATAAGTCCAATTTTATTGTTTAGTAAAAATTGCTGTGCATTTAACATTTCATATTGAAGTACTTTTAATTTCTTTTTATATAATTTTTTATCTAGTTCAATCGATAGGTCAAGATTTTTAAGATTTTGAGCCATAAAAATTCCACTCCTTCAAATTGGTTATTTCTATTGTACTAAAGAAATATTTGGATGCATATCCAAATGGTAAAATGTAGATTTTTTAATGCAAATTCATATGATACATTGTAAGGGTTTTCCGCTATAATAAAATAGATATTATGTGACAGTCATATACTTATTTGTCTTTTCCCTATACAATTTAACACGAAGGGAGAGGAATCCTTGCCTAAGCTTATTTTAATGACAATAACCTTTATTGTCTCACTCATCCTAACCTTTTCATCCTATTTCATAAAAATAAATGGTCAATCTTCGTTAGAAATCTCAAATCGTTTTCCCGTAATGTTTGCACCTATTAATATTAGTTATATGATATGGATATTAATTTACATTTTACTCGCATATTGGTTAGTTATGAATTTTCAAAAGACATCTATTAAACAGACTGTTCTCTTTAGCAATGTATGCATTTTACAGGCGCTCTCTATTTTATTTTGGCATTATGAATTATTCATCGTATTTTTCTGTTGTTCCGTAATTTTAGTATTGTACTTGTTTATCCTTTACAATACTTACCCGCATACAAATAATGCTTTAACTGGCCGTCTGCCCATTTCAATTTATTTTGCCTGGTCTACATTTATCATGATGACAAATGCAAGTTTTACGCTAACATCTTATGAATGGCACGGTTTTGGACTTAGCAACCCTCTTTGGGCAGTTATTTTACTGTCAATCGGTGTAGCCATTGCCTTACATATTCGCTACTATCATTTCGACATTGTTTATCCTAGCGTGTTTATATGGGCCTATATTGGCATTGCATTCCATAATCGCCTTGATGAATTACTTGTGACGACAGCGGCTTTATTTTTATGTGGCGTCCTATTTGTTGGTATCCTATTTGTCAAAAAAAAACCTGCTCACCGAAAATAAATCGGTAAGCAGGTTTTTCATTTAGCCTTGTTTATCACTTGGCTATTCTATGCTTCATCTAACGAAGTTAAAATGATTGGTTTGTCTTTTGTAACAATAATTGAATGCTCAATTTGGGCAACTAATGATTTATCAGGCGTAACAAATGTCCAACCATCACCAGCTTCAACGATATGTTCTGCTTTCGCAGAAATAAACGGCTCAACTGCTAGCACCATACCTTCTTTCATAATTGTTGAATCCCAAGCATCGTAATAATTTAAAATATGGTTTGGCTCATCATGCAATGAACGACCTAATCCATGACCTGTTAAATTCATAATAACAGTTAAATCATTTGCATATGCTTCACGCTCTACAGCTTTCCCAATTTGGTTTAATTTAGAACCTGCTTTTACTTTTGTCATAGCGCGATCAAAGGCACTTTTTGCTACGTGGCAAAGTTTTTCTTTATCCTCGTAACCTTCCCCTACTACAAATGAAATACCTGTATCTGCAAAATAGCCATTCAGTGAACCGGATACGTCAATATTTACAATATCCCCTTCTTGTATAACACGTTGTCCTGGAATACCATGGGCAACTTCCTCATTGACACTAATACAAGTGTATCCTGGGAAATCATATTCACCTTTAGGACCAGAAATAGCTCCTGCTTCAGCAAACATGCGGCCTGCAATTTCATCTAATTCAAGTGTTGTCACACCCGGTTTTGTAGCTGCCTTCATTGCCTCACGAATTTCTGCACAAATGCGACCAATTTTTTTAAAGGCTTCAATTTCTTCTTGCGTTTTTACAATCATTTTTAACGTCCCTTTCATCTAATATCTATTCATTAATATAACATAACTTTATATGTCCATAACGCCAAACGCTTTAATTATTCTATGCTAACATTATTTCATAAGTGCCATGCAAATAATAATCAGACCTTTTTTGAAGTTCTTCCACTAAAAAATAGCGACCAAATCACGTGGAGATCTTGGATTATAAAAAAATTAGCATACTAAGTAACACTTAGCATACTATTTTCACTTTTAGGACAGTCTTATAGTGTTTAAGATTTTCGCTGCAATAATTGTGGCGCAGCTGTAAATAATAGCACAGCAACAATTGCTGTTAAAATTGTTGCTGGAAGCATGTATGTTCCATTGTAAATGATTGAATAAATCCATGCGTTTTGCTCGCCAGCATATTCTGCAAAGAATACTGCACCTGCAAATGTGTGCGCAAGATAACGTAGGAATCCAGCTAACACCGTACCAATGACAATATAAACGGCCATTTTCTTTTTATTTAAAGCTGTTGCCGCTTTTAATACAGGTTCACGAACGATTGCCGCTAAACCTACTACGGTAAATGCTACCCCGTAATCTAGTAATCCTTGAAACCAGTGCACAATATAAGCACCAAACATTGTTTGCATAACACCAATCAATAGCCCGGTTGTGAGCCCTGACAAGAGGCCCCAACGAAATGCCATTAAGATGATAGGTATCATTACTAAGCTTACCGAGCCACCTTGTGCCCATACTTTAAAGGAAACTTGATCGAGTACAAGTCCTACCGCTGCGAAAATTGCAATTTCCACCAGCATGAGTAATCTTTTTTTGTCCATATTATTATTCTCTCCTTTGTTCCGATGTAGGATACAAGAGCAGGAATAGAAATCAATTTGATATGCATGTCAATCCGGCATAAAAAAACGATGCCAGGACAGAGCCTCACATCGTAAAAGTGTCGGTTTCTATCCACATCCCTACGCAAGCATTAACTTACAGGTTCGAAGAGTAAAGGCATTACGTGCCCAGTCTCAGCTGACATCATCAGCTCCCCTTGTGGTCGTTACATCTAATTTTTTTGTTGAACACCCTCATTGTACGCAAACACTTTTGCAATTACAACCTTTTCAACATTAATTTTTTTGAAACTTTCGAGTTTTCTATGCGTAAATAATTAAAAAGGAGGGACTACTATGGAGAATCCAAAAATTTTATCTGCCTTTAGTTATCTCAGTATTTTTTTTGCACCATTTATCGTTCCGTTAATCGTTTATTTTGTGTCAAAGGATAGTGATGTCAAGAGACACTCCATCAAAGCACTTATTTCTCATTTAATACCGTTTGTCTTTGGTATCATTTTCTTTATCGTCTTTATATTTTCTACAATGTCATTAAACACGTTTGATCCTTCGTCTAATGGGAATACATTTATTATCATATGGTTTGTATCTTTTGGTATTTATTTACTCGTTTCATTAGGCATTGTCATTTGGAATATTGTTCAAGCTGTACGAGTTATCCGTTAAAATTTAGTACTAAGGAGCTGTCGTATTCATGAAAGTATCAAAAGTAGTTAAAACTGCTATAAAATTAGCGCCCATCGTTATTCCGATTGTCAAAAAAGTGGTCGCAGCAAAAAAAGGAACAACTCCAAACGTAACGACACACAAAAAATAATAGCCAATGGGCTCCTATAACGTAAAAACCCACTTCGCTTTCTGGCAGCGCAACATTCTGTAAGTCGCAGGAGGCTTCGTAGGTTTTTACTTTGTTATACATAAATTGTTTGAGTGACTGGCACTTTTGTTGGTCTAACGCTACTAGCAGTGCCATAAGAATTCAGAATTGTTTGAGTGACTGGCACTTATTTTACTTCAAAATGTGTTGTACTATGTCCGCTCAACGTTTTTTCAACGTGTAATACTGCCGGCATAGCAGCCTTTAACTCGGCTACATGTGAAATAACACCAATCATTCTTCCAGAGTCTTGTAAATCAATTAGCGTGTCAATCGCTTTATTTAACGCTTCCTCATCTAATGAACCGAAACCCTCGTCAATAAACATTGTTTCGATACGAATATTACCTTGGAAGCTTTGAATTACATCGGCCATACCTAATGCAAGACTTAATGATGCATTAAACTTTTCCCCACCTGATAATGTTTTAACATCTCTTAATTGGTCTGTGTACGCATCATAGACATCTAAGCCAAGCCCACTTTGCTTCGCATGTTTCTCTAATCTATCTGAACGGCGCAATTCAAACTGTCCATTGGATAAGTGGGATAAACGAATATTTGCTGCCGCAGTGATTTTATCTAAATAATTAATTTGAATATACCGCTCAAAGGAAAGTTTTTTCGGATTTTGACCATTCAACACTGTGTAAAGCTCTTTTACACGACCTGCTTCTTTTTCAAGTACACGGATTTCCTTTGCCGTTTCCTCTACTTTATCAATAAAGTCAGCACATGCCTTTGCATAGCTTTGCGTCTGTTGTAAGGTTTTAAATGCTTCTTCATATGTGGCACGGAGCATCTCAAGCTTTTCCTCTAATACTGTTAGATTTTGCTTCTCTTTTCCTTCAAGATGCTTTGCTCCGTCCTCCATTTGTTGCTGTAAGGAATGTAGTTGTAAGGTATAATCACGACATGCTTTACGTAAATCATCAATTTGACTAACGCTACGCTTCGCAGCAGCATAGTCTTCATACGTTGCAAAACCAACATCTTTCATGCTTACTAAAAACTGTTCACGCTTGTCATTCAGTTTATAAAGCAATTCCTCATATGCTGTTTTAGCTAGTTCTTCTGCCATTGATGCTTTATTTGTTGCTTCCTTCGTCGTTTGTAAGCTTTGTTGTATTGCGTTCCAAGCTGACTGTAACGCCATTTTTTGCAATCCCACATCTGCAATCGTTTGTTTTAAAGCTCGTAATGACTGTACATGTTCGGGTATTTGCTTTTGCTGTTCTTCTACAATCGCTTGCTGTTTTATTAAGTCTTTCGATTGCTCTGCAAAATGTTGCTCTAATTGTAATTGTTTTTGTTGTAGCTGTTCATTTTTTTCGTGTTGCCCCTTTAGCTTAGCTCGCGCGACGGCCAGTTGGTCATTCACTATTTTTAAAACAGTAACTTGTTGTTCAATAGCGTGTAAAGAAGTTGTCAGTTCTAATCGATCAGCTACTGAAATATGATAAGCATCTACTTGTTCAATTGCCTCTAGAAGCAGTTTTTTAGTCGATTTTAACGTCGCCTCTTGTTCCAAATATTTACGCTCTATTGCATTGGTCATCGCTCGTAAAGATTCTAGCTCCGCTTCATCTACTACTTCTAGCGGTTCTCTATGTGTTAGTTGATGTGTTGTACTACCGCAAACGGGGCATGGATCTCCGTCCTTTAACTTAGCTGCTAATATACTTGCCTGACCGGTAATCCATTGTTGCTCTTTTGTTTGCAGTGCTTGCTTACTTTCTTTGTATTGTTGATGTGCATTAGTAACAGCTTGCTCAGCTACTTCAATCGCTCGCTCATATTTTTCAATTTGGGCTACTAGTGTTACTTGCTCTTTCAGTAATGGAAGCTGTTCTAAATAGCCTGCATATGGTTCCATCTGTTTTTCATATTGCTCAATCGTTGCTGTTAATTGTCGAACTTGCATTTGTTCTTTTTCTAAAATATTAAGATTATCAGCTACTGCACGCTTGGAACTTTCGACAAGCTGTTCTGTTATTTCTAATTGCTGCTGATTACTTTCAAATGCCTCAAATTTCGGCACTAATGCTAATAGCTCTATTTCCCGTTGCAATATTTGCTGGCGCTCAGGCTCTTTTGCTTCTTCCTCTGTATACAATTGTTGCGATTTCTTCAGTTGTTCCACTGCATTTTGGTGATTAATTGTAGCTTGCTGATAAAGTTGTTCTTTACGATTTTGTTCTGTCCGTAAATCTACACACTGTTGTTCCAGCATAATGAGACGATCTGCTTGCTCTGCTAACTGTATTTCCTGTTCCATAGCTGTATACTTTTCTCGTTGTTGCATCAGCAATTGCAAACGCGCTTGCCTTTGTGCCTGTTGATCGAATTGTTCATTGAGCGCCTTTGCCATACTGTAATATTCTTGTTCTTTTTGATGATTTGCATAAGCTTCTTCATAGCGTATTTGTTCTGTTCGGATACTAGCACTATAAAAAAATTGCTCCTCTTCAAGGGCATTTTTTAGCTGATGCATATTGTCGGTATTATTGCTTATACAAGTAAATAGTGTTGATGATCTGTGTGGTAAAACGCCTGCAATTTGCCCAAGTAAATGCTCTTTTAATTGCTGGGCACGTTCTAAATCCTTTTCCGCTTCTTTTCTTTTTAGATCTAGCTTTTTTGTCATTGCACTAAAACGATCCGTTTTAAAAATCTTACGTAAAATCACTTCTTTATTGGTAGAATCTGAAGTTAAAAGTTTGCGAAACTCTCCTTGTGGCAACATTACAATTTGACTAAATTGATCTTTTGTTAGCCCTATAATTTCCAGCAACTTTTTATCTACTTCATTTGTTTGCTGTTTCTCCACAATACTAAAGTCTAATTTACCATCCTTCATTTCTGCTAACTCAACTTTTTTTCCTGTAACACTTTTATTTTTTGCTTTAATATGGCCCGGCTGACGTACGATTTGATAAACTTTACCTCTCATTTCAAAAACCAATTCTACCGAAGTATAAACATCATCTGCAGCAAAACCGCTTCGAAGCATCGCTGTATCCTGACGATCTTCTCCGCTTCCTGATCCATAAAGCGCATAACAAATGGCATCAAAAATTGTCGTTTTACCAGCACCTGTTTTTCCTGATATAGCAAATAATCGATATTCCCCAAGCTGTTGGAAATCAATAATTTCTGTATGTTTGTAAGGACCGAAAGCAGTAATAGTTAACTTGAGTGGTTTCATCGAACTGCCTCCCGTTCCTCTTCTAATAATTCCTGTAGCATTTCTATAAATAAACGTTCAGTTTCTGAGTCAGGCTGTTCACCTAAAATATCAGCATAAAATCCTCGGAATAAATCAATATCATCTACTTTTTCCATTTCAATTGCTTGTATTTCATGGTCTTCATGCATTCGTGACGCTTTTCGTTCAATATGCATTGCATGTGGAAATACTGTACGAATTCGCTCCATCGGTGAAGCAACGGGTGTGGCGTCTGTTAAACGTACGAAAACATAATCATCACATGGTGGTAGTTTTAATAAATCGTCCATCGAGCCCTCTACCACTCGTAGATCACGTCTTGGCACAAGTTTTTGTTTAGTGACTTCTACGTTTCCACTTGCATCTAGTTCTACAATTAAAAAGCCTTTTTCATGTAAATGTTCAGATAACGAATATTTTAAGGGAGAACCCGCATATCGGATCGATTCATTCAATACAAAATGGGCTTTATGGAGATGCCCCAGTGCCGTATAGTTGAAATGTTTAAATAGCGCTGCATCCACACAATCAGACCCACCGATAGATAGTGGACGCTCTGAATCACTCGTGTTTTCTTCTTCATGGCCGTATTTCGTCACAAAGGCATGTCCAATAAAAACATTACGCTTTGTAGTATCCATCGTTTGTTTGATATGTGCGATAATTTTTTGCATTGCATCTTGATGTGATTGAATCGTCTCATCTTCTAGCATAGTACGGACTGAAGCTGGCTCTGCGAACGGCACAAGATGAAAATGGACCTCACCGAATTCGTCTGTTAGTACAATAGGTGAATGCTCTTTTGTAAACTGGCCTACTATATGTAATCCACTATCACGCATTACACGACTACCAAAATTCAATCGACCTGCACTATCATGATTACCGGCGACCGCTAACACAGGAATTTTCTTCTCCAGTACAATTTCTGCTAAAACATCATTCAGTAAATTAACGGCCTCTACAGGTGGCATTGAACGATCATATAAATCTCCTGCTACAATAATTGCATCCGGTTTTTCTTTATCAATGGCTTGCATAAATTGCTGTAAAATATAGTGTTGATCTTCAGTCATATACATCCCTTGTACAAGCTTGCCTAAATGCCAATCGGCTGTATGGAATAATTTCATTGTATTTGCGCCTCCTGTCTTTTTCTTTTATTTTATCATGCATTTAACTATATTCTTGCTTTAAGACAACATCTTTTATATGGAAAAAGCCTCAATTGTTTCTGTGCCTGTCACTCGTTACAGCACTCGGCACGGTCGCCTTACAATGTTTCAGCCTTCTATTTCGTAAAAATCCACTGCGCTTTCCGCGGGCTCAGTGTAAGCCGCAACCCTCGCTGTCGCGCGGGCTGTTGCGTCTTACAACTGGTGCTGTTCCCGCAGGAGTCTTCGTGGATTTTTACTTGGATATTAGAAATGCCCTACTAGCAAAATTCAGAATTGTTTTGGTGCCTGTCACTCATTCTGGCACTCGGCACGGACACCTTGCAATGTTTCAGCCTTCTCTATTTCGTAAAAATCCACTGCGCTTTCCGCGGGCACAGTGTAAGCCGCAACCCTCGCTGTCGCGCGGGCTGTTGCGTCTTACAACTGGTGCTGTTCCCGCAGGAGTCTTCGTGAATTTTTACTTAAATATTAGAAATACCCTACTAACAAAATTCAGAATTGTTTTGGTGTCTGGCACTCATAAAATTCAGAATTGTTTAAGTGCCAGACACCCACAATGACACCCACAATGAAATAAAAAAGCATGCTAAGTTACTGAAGTGCCACTAATAGGAGGCAATTCATTTACTTAGCATACTATTTTACTTTACAGCTTTTTGATTTTTATGTCCTAAATTCGATTGGTTGCAAGTGCTGATTCGCTCTGGCTTTTTCTATAAATGTAGCATAGCCAATAAAGCCCTGAATGTTTCTGACGGTTGAAACTTTCTCCTGTTTAGCTTCTACTGATCTTTTCTTGGACTCTGCCTGTTTCTGTAATATTTCTTGAAATGTCATTGGATTAGGCTTTGGTAATTCTGTTGTAGAGATTGCTAACATATCACTACCACTATAAGATTTTAAAAAGGCATTCGCCATTTGACGATAACCTTCAAAATTAGGATGGACATCTGCAATATTTGGCAAGAACTGTGTAGCTTGCAATCCGAAAGCATCATAGACATTAATGTAAGTCATCCCTGCCTGCTCAGCTTGTTGCTCTAAAATCGTATTTAACTTCATGAGCTGTGCATTCGTTCCCTCTTTTTGTGTTGCATGCACATTTGGATAGGCAAAATAATAACCCATAACATATACCTTCGCTTTTGGTGCACGTAATTTTAACTCTGCTAACATATCCGCCATATTTTTTCGGGCTATATTTAAAGCGTAATCTACCTGAAGCTGTGAAAACGCTAATGTACCAGCCGTTGGGTTGACCTGCACAAGACGTAGTAAATCATTGGCGCCTGCTGAAATCGTAATAAGTGTTGCGTTTGCTAACACCTCACTTGCCTCTTCTGATTTTACCCGCTCTAAAACATCCGCTGTTGTGAAGCCTGGAAAAGCGAGTTCTTTTGTATAATGACGCAGTTGTCCCATCTTCCCTAAACGCATTGCGATAAGATCACTATAGCCTGCATCAATTTCCTGATACGGTGTTTGACCAGCTGCCAATGAATCGCCAAGTGCCACATAATTTTCAGCACGTGCAAAAGCAGATGAAACACCAAGTGTCAACGAAAGCACCGTTATACTTACTAGGCTCAATAGTCGTTTCATCTGCTCACCTCACATTTATTTACGTTAGTCTATTAAAAAGCCCAGCTACCCTTACGGAAAATCGGCTCCACAGTACCATCTGGTAAAATACCGTCAATATCCATCTCACCGCTACCAATCATAAAGTCCTCATGTGTAACTGAAATATTCGCCCCTAACGCTTCAAGTTGACCATTTTCTAAATCTCTTCCACCTTCTAAACAAGTTGGATAAGCTTCGCCGATAGCTAAATGGTTTGAAGCATTCTCATCAAATAATGTATTGAAATATAATATTTCTGAAGCTGAGATTGGGGACTCATGTGGGACAAGTGCTACCTCTCCTAAATAACAAGAACCCTCATCGACTGCAATTAATTCTTGTAAAAGTTCTTGCCCAACTTGCGCTTTCGCATCAATAATTTTTCCTTCTTCAAATGTAAGCTTAAAGCCATCAATAATATTGCCTTGGTAAACTAATGGCTTTGTATTACTAACATAGCCATTTACACCTTGCTTCATTGGCAACGTATAAACTTCTTCCGTCGGCATATTAGCGATAAAAATAGTATCATCAGGAGTTTTACTGCCACCTGTAAGCCATTTATGCTGAGGTGCTAATGCGATCGTTAAGTCAGTACCTGGTGCAGTATAATGAAGCTGTGCATACTTTTTATTGTTCAGTAATGCAGCGCGCGATTCTAAATTTGCAACATGTGTACGCCAGTTTTCAACGGCGTTCCCCTCACCAATGTGCACCGTTTTAAAGATGGCTTCCCAAAGAGCTGGTACTTGTTTTTCAACTTCTAAATTCGGGAAGACTTTTCCTGCCCACTTTTGTGAAGGTACTGCTACGATAGACCATGCGATTAAATCCTTCATGACAGCATTACGATAGTTTTTCAATGCTGCGCCTGACACCTTTTGATGTGTTGATAAACGATCGGCTGAGATACCAGTTAATTTGTCTGGATCCGCAGCATCTATCCATAATAATGCCCCTTTGCGTTCGATTAGCTCATCACGCATTTTAACAACCCATTCTGGAAAACGATTAAATTCCTCATCAGACGCATGCTCGAAATAAGCACGGTCCATTTCATCATCTGAAAAATTAACATGAACGCGACCAGCTCCAGCTTTGTAGGCTTCCTTCACCACTAAACGAGCAAAGTCTAATGCATCCACCGATGTATTCACTAATAAGTATTGCCCTGGCTGAATATTGACACCAACCTTAACTGCTAGCTCTGCATATGCTTGTAATTTTTCTTCAAACGTCATATTATTTCCCTCGCTTTTGCCCAATTGTTTTTGAATTACCTTCTACGAGCTCGCCATCATGCCATACTTTCTGCACTGGTTTGCCTGGAATTTCACGTGTCCACTTTTTATACGTTTTTTCATCATGGTATGATAACAATGTTAGTACTTCACCATCTGCACCTGCACGACCAGTACGACCAGAGCGATGCAAATACTGTTCAATTGTACGTGGAACATCGACATGAATAACATGTGTTAAACCGGCAATATCTAAACCACGCGCCGCAATATCTGTGGCAATTAAAACACGCGCATCTCCTTTACGGAAAGCGTCTAAAGCTTTTTTACGTTCTTCCTTTTTCATGTCAGAATGTAATGTCACAATTGGTGCTGAACGATATTGTAGCTTCGTTTCTTTCATTAACAATTGATCGATATTATTGACGAAAGCAAGGGCACGTAAGCCTTCTGTATGTGATAGTCTACGTAGGAAGTCTGTTTTATCACGTTCTTCTACTTTCAAGAACGAATGCACGACTTTACCAAACTTCACCATATCCTCAGGTTTAATTTTAAAGCGTAATGGCTCAAACATCATACGGCTTGCGACTAATTCAATTTCCTCAGTAATCGTGGCAGAAACAACAACTACTTGGCGACCGAACGCTGACCCTTCGATAAATGATTTCACCACAACGCGATATTCACGGCTTAGTAGCTGATCACATTCATCTAAAATAACTGTTTCAATTTCTTTTAACTTTAATTTACCAGAACGCACTAATTCATTTAAGCGACCTGGTGTACCAACTACGATTGTTGGCTTTTTCTTTAACTTTTCAATTTGTCGCGCAGAGTTTGCACCACCGATAAGTTGTTGTACGGTAATATCAGTACCCGCTATCCATTCACGAATTACCTCGACGATTTGCATTGCTAATTCTTGAGATGGCGCAACAATCAAACCTTGTGTTTGCTTTTTCGATTCATTTACTTTATTAAGTAAAGGCAACACATAGGCCAATGTTTTCCCTGAGCCTGTTGGTGATTCTGCTACAATATCCTTGCCTTCAAGCATTGCTGGAATCATTTCTTCTTGAATTTTCATCGGCTCTTCAAAGTTCCATTTTGCTTGTAATTCTTCTTTTAATAAATTTACTACTGACATGTTAATTCCCACCTTATTATCCTGCTTGACATTAGTTTAACACACTAGCTGTGCACAAGCATTTTCCTTCTATATATTGTGCAATACTCATTAATCTTTTAGACATGGATTAAAAAAGCTCACCTTTTACAACAGGTGAGCCAAATGTTACTCCACTAATTTATAGCCGCATGCTAAAATAGCACATTCAGCTAAAACGATTAATGAATCTATATATTTGTCACTTAATTTTAAGTCTCGATTGACGATTGATAACTCTGTACAACCTAGTACGATACGATCACAATTCAAGGCTAGCATCGCTTCTTCGATAGGCAGCCAATCTTCTTGTGTGACATCCTTACCTGCTTTCACATAATCGTAAATAATCGCCATCACTTTTTCTTTCATTTGATCATCTGGTATAACTGGTATAATGCCAAACTCCTCTAATGCATCTTGATACATGCGTGACGTTAACGTACCTGTTGTCGCTAAAATACCAACACGCTTTGCTCCTAGATCATTTGCACGCTTTGCCGTTTCACGAATCATGTGTAGCACAGGAATTGGAGAGCCTTGTGCTATCTCATCATAAAAGGTATGTGCTGTATTACACGGAATGGCAATCAAATTTGCTCCAACAGAGGCTAGTTTTTTTGCATCCTCTATTAAAACTGGAACAGGGTTTTCTTTTGTTTTATCTAATATAAAAGCTGTCCGATCAGGAATATTTGTATCATTATCAATAATGGTATGCACATGCTCCTGATCTTTTGTTGCCTTTGTACGTCTTACAATCATTTCGCCGATAAACATTGTTGCAAGTGGACCAACGCCACCAATTATACCTAAAGTTTGTTTTTTCATGAGTTAGACAGACCTTTGTTGTTAAAATATTTCTTATATTTGCGATAGAAGCTTAAATTATCAAGCGTTACATTCAACCAACGCTTGGCATTCATATCTTTATAATTAAAGATAGAATCTGTTGCTAAACCTTGTCGAATCAAGCTTTTAGCTTCTATTACAAGTTGTTCATTTAATACGTATTTAAATAATACACCATTAGGCACGATCGTCCAAAGATGCTTGTTCTGCACATATGTTAGCTGCTGTTTACTTCCCCGAATAAAGTCATCCGCTACATACTGCATTAAATTATAGCCGCTTGCTGTCACATAATAATTCGATAGTTCATTATGTAATTCCATACTCAATAATTTGTACAGTCCATCACGTTCATCATATTTCATATCAAATGTAGCAAAGCCTTGAAATTGTAGCGCCTCAAGAAACGTTTTAACACAATCCATTAGTTCCTTGTCATAAGTCGTCATAATGGCGACGTAGCGTCCAATACCATCAGGTGAATGCTCTTCTAAAATCGGGTTCCCTACAGATAGTAGCTTGACTTTGTGATCTTGTCCAACATAAGCATTTACTACACGCATATTGGCATCTTCACCTGGAATATATTGTTGCACCATTAAATCATCACGGTAGGCAGATTCCTTATATATTGCGTGAAAAATAGCATCTTTTTCATCTTCAGTATGTGCAGTATATACCTTTTTCTTACCAGGGAAAATACAACTTGCGTACTTCGTCATATTCATAGGCTTAATGATAACAGGATATTCAAATGGCATCGTCAATTGCTCATAGTCATTTACAGTACAAACTTGCATTGCAGGATAATGGAAGCCGTATTCTGCACAAAGCTGATACATACTTTCACGCTTTAATAGTTGATTGGCAAGTGATTCATCGACATAGGGAATAACAAAAAAACTCGATAATTCATCTTTGTGCTGCACAATTTTCTTTACATAAAATTCATCACAAGCTAAAAGTAATAATTTCTTTTCTGAAAATTCCTCTGCGATAGCTTTTAAAGCAACAACAAAGCGCTCTTCTATATGTAATCTTGGTACTTCACGAAAAGTTAATAAATCACTTTGTTGAATTTTTTCCATATTCGTATGATTTAATGCAAGTGGTTTAACGCCATAGGACTCGTAAAATGCTCGCGCCATGCCGTAAGCATTCATTTCATCGCCCAATAAAACCGGTAAAAAAGCGTGTTCAATGGCCATTCTACTCAACTCACTTTAGCTTTTTTTATTAGTGTAACATATTTTACTGCAGTCAAAACTGCGCCCCAATAGCTTTCCTAAATATAAGAAGCTTGCGAAATCCCTTATTTATGAACCGCTACTGCTTGCATATTTAGCTCCTGATAGCTCTTGAAAAATTCGTCTACATTGTATGAAACATTGCCCTGTAATGGGTCCATGACGACAACTTGCTGATCTGAATGACCAATTAATACTACGGCATGTAAGTTTAAGTACGCATCATGCTTCACCATTTCACCTTCATAAATCCAGCCTTTATTCGCTGTTGTTTTAGGTGTCGATAAATCAAGTGTAACCCATACGACAACAGGAACTCCCTCTTCTACAAGGTCTAAAATCTCACTTTGAGTTGCACCGCTCATATCCGTTACACGAAGGTTTGCCTGCTTATCTGCAATAGCGGCTTCCGCAGCTTTGACAATAGGCGCTGCAAAGACGTACATACCATTTGCCTTCTCCCGTGGATTTCCTGCATACGCAAGCGCTGGGTTCGGCCCATAACGTTGACCGCCTGATGTATATATATTTTGTTTAGGCAAATAGTTATCCGCCATTTCAAGCTTTGTAACATCCATGCCGTAATAATTTAAAACAGCCGTTAGTGCCGTAATTTCACAACCTTGAGGAAGTTCTGGTTTCTGCATGATTACTGGAACAGCAAGCTCCTGCTCTGCTCTTGAGGAATGCGTTGGCAGTCGATAATACGGCTTTGTCACATCATACGTAAATTTTTCAATTGTCGTATAGCCATTATCATCCTCGCTACTTAGCGTTGTTGCCGTAATCGTATATTCTCTGCCCTCTACAAGGTTTGAAAAAGTAGCCTCGCCCTCTTCAGAGCCAACTGCTTCTTCAATTTTCTTACCGGTCTCCGTATCTGTCATTGTTATATAGAGACTCGGAATTGGTGCACCACTATTAAATTCTACCGTCAAAACAGTTAATTGGTTTTTTGGTCGACTCTGCTGTGTTAATTGATTACAACCAGAAAGTAGCATGATAATCATAATACTAACTATTAAAAGGCGTTTATAATCACTCCACAAGACAAATTCCGCTCCTATCTCATTCGAAGAAATACATAATCTTCTATTCTATTTTTACAATTTGTCATAGCTTTATTATACGCTAATTTAATAGGTGTTCATATTTTATCCTGCTACTTTTCAATGTATTGACAAAATCTTATCCTTTTAAGATGTTGCTATTTTAGGTCGAAGCGTATGTTTTAACACCTTTCCAGATGCATTACGTGGCAACTGCACTAAAAATTCTATTTCAAAAGGCACTTTATATTTTGCAAGCTGTGAACGACAATAGGCTAAAATAGACTCTTCATCTAACAGCTTCCCTTCTTTTAATACGACAAACGCTTTTGGTACTTCACCATACACTTCATGTGGTAAGCCAACAACTGCTGCCTCTAATATTTCTGGCAATTGATATAATACTTCCTCGATCTCAATTGGATAAATATTTTCCCCACCGCGAATTATCATGTCCTTTTTACGATCAACTATATATAAGTAACCTTCTTCATCAAATCGCCCTAAATCCCCTGAATATAGCCAACCATCTTGAATAGCTCGGGCTGTCTCTTCATCATTGCGCAAATAACCTTTCATTACCTGTGGTCCTCTAACGCAAATTTCACCAACTTCGCCTGCCGGCACTGCTTCTCCATAGCTATCTACAACACGTACTTCTGTCTGTGCTAACGGTTTTCCGACTGAACCAATCTTCAACAATGCATCTGCATCTAAAAGAGAGGTAGCAGCAGGTGAATTTTCTGTTTGACCATATAAGTTTTGAACTTTTACATTCGGCAAAGCTTCTTTCACTTGCTTCACAAGCTCATATGGCATTGGTGCTGCACCATAACATAATAAACGTAAATTCATAAAGGAATGATCCTTAAATGCAGGTGTATTTAATAGCATCGTATACATGGAAGGTACACCAAAGAAAATAGTGGCCTGTGTTTTTACAAGTTGTTCTAACGTGTTCTTTGGTGAAAAACTTTCCTCTATAATGACCGCACCGCCTTGAAAGAACATTGGCATCGCAAATACATGGAGTCCTGCACAATGAAACAAAGGCGTACAAATAAACATGCTGTCCTCGTTTGTCATATTCATCGATGCTGACCAAATATCCGCTGTCGAAGCAATATTTTGATGCGTCAACATTACCCCTTTTGGCTTACCTGTTGTACCAGACGTATACATTACAACAGCTGTATCATTTGCTTGTAATTGTAGTATCTTTCTTTGCCCTTTATAGTTTTTGATAACCTCTTTCATATCTTTTAACCCGATTACATGTTGAAATGAATACGGAACATCAGCTAGTACTTCTTCTATTCTCTCGTCATAAATGAGTCCTTTTGCTTCTGAATGATTGACGATAAAGTCAACCTCTCGTGCTGCAAGTTTTGTATTGATAGGCATCACAATATAACCAGCTAGTTGGATACCGATGTAAGCAATTAAAAACATATCGGAATTAAGTGTATATAGCGCAATGACATCATTCTTCTCATAGCCCTGCTCTTGTAAATAGGCTGCAAACTTTTCTGCATACTTATAAAACTCGCCATAAGTTACCTTTTCACCTTCATAAACCGTTGCAATCGCATCAGGTTGCTGTGTAGCGTATTTTTGTAAAATATCCGTCATAAATATCGTCATCATATACCCCCTCATTTTTAGTTGTTACTCAGCGAATCGATGTTTTCAAGCTAATCAAAAACTACGCTTAAACCTGCGACATCCGCCGACGCTTGCCCTACTGCATTCAAAACATAGTTGACATTCATTTTCCACGTTCAGAAATGGAAATTTCTGTTAAAGTAATTAAAAGCTTTTAAAAATAGAATTCTACTAACATTATTCAGAAAATTTAGATTACACAAACTATTTTATCAAGCAACTTATTTGTTAGCAATTTTTCCTCACATTCAAAATATGTAAGTTGTGTCACAAAATATTCTGATACATATTACTTTTCTATCAAATTCTGTTAGGTGTATGATACTTGTAAAATTATTTTGAAAATGAAAGGCATGATTACTATGCTGTATGCACTTTTAGGAGATTTACATTCTAATATTGATGATACAAAGGCAGTATTAGCTCATATACAACAAACAGCAAAAGATGCTGCAATAATAGGATTAGGCGATTTATATGAATGTACAGTAAGTAAGAAAAAAGCAAAAACGATATCCGGCTTGCCTTTGCAAAAAGCAGCTATTATAGATAATGATTTCGAAAAACTACTGACATTTCCGTCTATTCGAGGTAACCAAGAAGAACGGATTACACATGTTACAGGAATTGAGCGCTTTATTACATTGCCTGAAACGATGGACATTGAAGGTGCAATGCTAATTCATGGACATCAATTCCAGTGGAGTGTTTCCTGGCAGCCTAAGTTTCCTTCAATTGAAAAGCAGCTTCTTTTTTTCGGACATAGCCATGAATCAGGAATCTATCGCCAAAATAAAAAGCTGCCAATTCGTATTCATTTTGGGCAACCAATTGAGTTGCAAGCAAAACAATATCGCATCAATGTTGGCTCTGTAGTGGATCACCGTGAGTGGTGCCTCTACGATAGCGACAAGCGAACTGTCACTTTTATGTGCGCATCATCCTGCGAAGCTAAGGATGCAGTTGGCATTTAAATTACCGATTGTTAGAAACCAATATAAGCCCTTTCATCTCTCATAACCTTTCAAATTTTGAGAAACTACGTAGCAAAGTGAGACAGCCATATCTTTACTATTATATTTTTTGTGGGTTAGAGCGAAATATTATATTAGTAGGGATACTAGTTGATGGTAGCGGAGGCGGTGACTCCTACGGGAACGCAAGCATAGTAAGACGCAACAGTCCGCGCGTTAGCGTGCGTTGCGGCTTATGATGTGCCCGCGCAAAGCAACCTCCTTAGCGGACATCAACGGTCTCATAGTACAATCCTTCCTTGCAACCATACATGCTACAAGTAGCGTTCACCTACTTATCAATTTTTCTACAGCTGTCTCTCCATTACTTTTTAAAAAAGCCTTTGATTGTGGCGGAAAGTGGCAACTCCAGCGGGATGAGCTTGAGCTGAAACCCCGTAAGAACGATGTGACGAGGAGATAGAAGCGAAGCCCGCGGAACGATTCCACTCAGAGCGAAATTCAAACGCATTAATATTTTGATACATTTCCTTTAATTCTATTATTAACAAAATAAAACGCTAAAATTGCGAACAATTTTAGCGTTTTATTGTTAACAATCACAATCTTGTAGCGCATCAAGTAATTTTTGCATTTCTTCAAGTTGACAACATAATGTTTGAATCATACATTGAAGAATTGGAATTAACTCTTGGCATATACAGAATCTTTGAACGTTTTGTACTAATCGTACACCTGCTTGATGATGAATAATCATATCTTGAAGATAATTTATATTGATACTATTAGAGGTTGGTGGTGAGCATAATGCTTGGAACATCGTTTCAGCAATTTCTTTAAATGTACACATATATTCATATAATTCATATTCTGTATTTTGTACGATACAGCATCTATTTTGTATTGCTTCTAGACTTTCGACGATTTCAGTATGAGTTTGTATAACTTCTAATGCAAAATTTTGAACAGGTATATTCGTTGTATATTGCAACACATTTTCTGACATTCTAATTGCCGCTATTTGATGGGGAATAATCTGTTTGATGAAATTTTCAGATATGCTACACGTGATTGTTACATAGGTCATACCTTGCATCATCTTATTGATTATTCTTTTGTTTTCCTCTAAATATGCCTGAGTTACATTACTAAGTGGAATTGGTTTCGACATTAGACACACTCCTTTCAGAGTAATGTATGCCAGGTAGGTTGTTGTGCGATAGACATTTGTACCAACGAATACCAAGATAATGAAACAGAGAAAGCTAGATGTTTTTATATGTATGTAAACAATTTTGGCAAATGCACTTTTTAGGTTCGTTAGAGACTGCCCCTATTATACCTTCAGGAAATTTTTCGTTCATACACCAGCATGCATCCTGGCCATCTGCTACACCACATTGATTTTCTTTCCCACATAAAGGACAACATTTTTCTTCATATTGCATGTAATTACACTCCTTTCTACGATGATTGTAATGTACAACAAAAGGAGTACGAAATACAGGCTACATTTCGCACTCCCTACACTATTACATATTACGCATTGATTGATTATTTTGCGCCTTCACTTCTTCACTATCTGTATCACTATATTTTGCAGTACCATGCCCACCAGTTTTAGCTAGTAGCTCTTTTACTTCGTTATAGGAAAGCCCCGCTTCTGCATTTTTCCGTTTTACATCATTAATATTCGTACCCGAAGCCGTAAGCTGTTCTTCATTCATATTAGGCAAGCTAATTCATTCCCTTCTATAATTCATCTGGCTGCATTTCAATCAATTCATCGCCTTCTCGTTTCACCCTTTTATTGAGCTCTTCAATTGGAATGATATCGACTGTTTGCATATCTTCATGCAAGTCAAAAATACTGATTGTATCCGAATCAACCATATCGGGCTTATCTTTACTTGATAAGTTCATAAACATTCTTTTCTCAGGTGGCACATTTTCTTTATTCATATTGTCACACTCCTTTATCGTTAATGTGTGTAAACGTGTATAGATTATGTGCGCTTCTTCATTGTTTTATCAACCTGATAATATTTAGAAACTTGAATAACGTGAACTTCCTTGTTTTTTAGCCATGTGTTCTGTTTTCAAGACGAAATTTATCGTTATATTAAAAAATGATTTAGTACAGATTGAAAGGCAATTTTATTAAACAAAAAATAAGGGATAATTGCTCTTTGACATCGCATAAGACTATGTTGGGAGAATCTAAAATTCACTAGGATATTTACAGTGCATATGGCATAACGAGATTACGCTAAAAAACGATTAGATCAGTATATTTAGTCATTTTTTTATTTAATAGTTCGTTTATTTTATAATCAAGTTTACTCTTATCGGCGTTACTTAATAAAGGGGAGATGGTCAGGCTTTCAACGCCTTTGAAAAGACTATTGTTATTTTCCATATTTATTAACAAATCATACTCTTGATAAAATATATTTTTTTTAAAAGCGTATAGGTTCAATGAGTATGTTTGTATATTTGTACCATATTTAAACGTTAAGTATTCTAATATACTTTCTTGTTCAATTTCCGATTCCGTTATAATAGCTATTGATACAGTTTGTATCTTTTTTATTCTAAGTTGACTTATTGAAAGAAAGTAGTACAGCGCAAATATATCTATTTCTTTAATTTCAGGGAGAAAATTATATTGCTTAAATAACTTTAAAGCTGCTTCTTTTACTAGAAAGTAAAAAGGATGATCTTTACAAATATTTATGTAACCGCTTAACTCATTTAACCTATTATTAGTTCCTAAGCGTAAATCAATATAGTAGAGTTCAGTATATCTACTTAACCCTTCAACGAGTCTTATATCAGAAGAGAAATCAAAGTAAAAATTTTCGGATATATACTCTAAAAAATCAAAAATCATACTATAACGCAAATTAGTTTCTTTTAAAGAATAAATTTCACCTATTGTGAGCTTTCTCTCGCGTATTAAATAGTTATATAAATTCGTTGCATAATAAATAACCTCACATTGTTTTGTGTTTTTATCCATATAATTAGGAAAAAATGATTGGAGCTTTTTTGTTATGTTTATATAAAGAGAATTTTCTTCAGTAGGGAAATTTTCATATTGTATATACTTTGAAAGTCGACTCCTAATATGCAAAATTTCCATAGAAATTGATAATTTCCGTAGACCTTGTGGTGTCAAATTGAAACTATTTAAAATGCAAATTTCGTCTATTTTCTTTACAAAGAGTTCCTTGTTAAAAAATCTTATTTCTGATAAAGAACGAGATAAATAAAAATCATAAAATTGTTGCATCAAATTTCTAATATTTTTTTCATCACCTTGAATTGTTAGTACTGGAGCAGTAACTAATTTTAGTTTATATTCTTGCAGCCATTCTTTTATAACTTTAAATTTACGATACGCTGTGGATTTGCTCATATTTAAAATATTGGTTATTTCATTTACAGAATTTATATTTTTTTCAAAAAGTAAAGTTATTATTTTTAAAAATATATTATTTTTATATAGCATTTTCAGTGCATCATCTATTAGTGAAGGAGAAACAATATCCAAATGGACTTCCCCAGATTTTATAAAAAAACTTGTGTTACTTAATGTCTCCATTAAAAAATGGAGTTCTTTTTCTATAGTTGATCGTCCAACTTGTAAATGTTCTGCCAACTCATCAATCTTTGCTTTTCCACTTTTACAATAAAGGTAAATCAGTATTTTTTCTGGGCGATCTAAAAATCTTTCCATAAAAAATCAGCTCCTTTTTATTTCATCAATATACTAAAATTTAAACTAAATACACTAAAATACATTCTAAAAAAACATAAAAACAAAGCCATTATCGACTTTGTCTTTAGATCAAGCGTTTCGGAACTTATTCAACTATCATCGTAGCTGTTTAGTTTATGAAATCCATTATGTATGATTTTCTTTGTTGTCGTGCTGTTTAAGGTGCTTCACAGACACTAACGTAGGTTTTAGTCTCATATGAGATACAAGGTATCAAAACTTTAAGATTTTGATACCTTGCATTCTAAAATCCCTGTATAAAGAGATTTACTAATATAGAATAATCCTCATGTTCTTTACTAATGTGTAGTAAAGCTAGTTTAAAATAGGCATGTCTAGACAATGAGATATATAGCAACATAGAATCGCAACAGTTTTTAGCGTTAAATCAATAATTGATACTGTCGGGGCGGCAAATATGTCCGCTCAGTTAGCGACTGATACCGTTGTTGTGCGAGCAACCGGTTCTTGTGTATCGACACCTGTTTTAGTTGCAACGGTAGATACACCTGCCGCTGACCTAGCAACTGATTTGGATGAATCGGTGCGGGATTCCGTAGTTTTGTCAACAATTGATTATATTGAGTCAACAGTTGTGCCAATAGATGATTTTGCTGTAATAACAAGTAGTTTTGTTGGGACAGCAACAAATTCTGTTGATTTGGTTGCTGCTGATTTTGTTGTTTTGTCGGCAACTGGTTCGCTCCATCTAGAGAAGATAACCGTTTGATTCGTAATCGATTATATGAAATCAATTGAGTTACCACCTTTGTCTATTCCTTTCAAAATATCTTGTCTCATGTATAAAAATTAGCTTATTCCTTAATGGCTTACTGATTTTTAAAAATATTGTTCTTCCCACTGTCAGATTATATAGTTTGTATCGACATGCCATGAACAAGGGCATTTAGTTACGAATTAAATTAGTCGTTTAGATGAGTTAGTAACTCATTCTGTTGGGCTTGTAACTCTTTCTGTTGCGCTAGTAACTCGTTTTGTTGAGCTAGTAACTTATTCTGTTGCGCTAGCAACTCGTTTTGTTGGGCTTGTAGCTCATTCTGTTGTGCTAATAATTCGTTTTGTTGGGCTAAAAGTTGAATCCATTTATCCAATAGCTCGTTCTGCTCTGCATCTGGAGCTTGTTCTGTTGGCTCTGTTGGCTCTGTTGGTTCTGTTGGTTCTGTTGGCTCTGTTGGTTCTGTTGGTTCAGTTGGCTCTGTTGGTTCCGTTGGCTCTGTTGGTTCTGTTGGTTCTGTTGGTTCTGTTGGCTCTGTTGGTTCTGTTGGTTCTGTTGGTTCCGTTGGCTCTGTTGGCTCTGTCGGTTCTGTTGGTTCTGTTGGTTCTTCCCATTTAGCGAAGATTTCTGTTTTACTAGTAATTGGTTGTGTACTAAAATTGAATTTTTTCCCATCTTTATCTACCCATTCGATAAATGTCTTGCCCTCACTTGTTGGTATAGATGGCTCTTTTACATTGTCTCCTGATAGAACAAGCGAAGTCGCTAATATTTCGCTCTTCTCGCTATTTCCATAAAATGTGACCGAATTATAGTTTACTGTAGCGACAGTAGCAAGACGACCATTGCTGTGTAGCGTAATGCTCCCCGCTGGCTTAAGCGTTTTATGAATATTTGCTGCTTGAACCGAGTCTGTTAAATCATAATCTGTCAAATCGTAAATATAATATGTTCCCACATCATAAACTAAAAATTTTCTTGGTAATGTTCTTGTATAATATATTTTATCGTCTTTCGTACTAACTAAGCGAAGTGTTCTGCCATCCCATTGATCAGTTACTTTTTCACCATCTATTCTCATTGCAATGTTATAGCCTGCTTTTAAAACATATACCACACGTTTAGCATTTTTAGGCGGTGTCACTGACGTTGTTTCATTCACTTCTGGATTTGTTGGGGTTGTTACTGTTTCTCCCACCTCTGGGTTTGTTGGGACTGTTACTGTTTCTCCCACTTCTGGTGTTGTTGGGACTGTTACTGTTTCTCCCACCTCTGGGTTTGTTGGGACTGTTACTGTTTCTCCCACTTCTGGTGTTGTTGGGACTGTTACTGTCTCTCCCACTTCTGGTGTTGTTGGGACTGTTACTGTTTCTCCCACTTCTGGGTTTGTTGGGATTGTTACTGTTTCACCCACCTCTGGGTTTGTTGGAACTGTTACTGTTTCTCCCACTTCTGGTGTTGTTGGAATCGTTACTGTTTCACCCGCTTCTGGATTTGTTGGAGTTGTTACTGTTTCTCCCAGCTCTGGGTTTGTTGGGACTGTTACTGTTTCTCCCACTTCTGGTGTTGTTGGGACTGTTACTGTTTCTCCCACTTCTGGTGTTGTTGGGACTGTTACTTCTCCCACTTCTGGGTTTGGTGGGATTGTTACTGTTTCTCCCACCTCTGGATTTGGTGGGTTTGTTACTGTTTCTCCCACTTCTGGTGTTGTTGGAATCGTTACTGTTTCACCCGCTTCTGGATTTGTTGGAACTGTTACTGTTTCTCCCACTTCTGGATTTGGTGGGATTGTTACTGTTTCACCCACTTCTGGTGTTGTTGGAATTGTTACTGTTTCACCCGCTTCTGATGTTGTTGGGACTGTTACTGTTTCACCCACTTCTGGTGTTGTTGGAACTATAGATGATATTGGTTTACACCATTTAGCAAAGACTTCAGTTTTGCTAGTAATTGGCTGTGTGCTAAAATCAAATCTTTTTCCATCTTTATCTACCCATTCGATAAATGTCTTGCCCTCACTTGTTGGTATAGATGGCTCTTTAACTTTGTCTCCTGACAAAACAAGCGATGTCGCTAATATTTCGCTCTTCTCGCTATCTCCATAAAATGTGACCGAATTATAGTTTAACGTAGCGACAGTAGCAAGACGACCATTGCTGTGTAGCGTAATTCTCCCTGCTGGCTTGAGCGTTTTATGAATATTTGCAGCTTGAACCGAGTCTGTTAAATCATAATCTGTCAAATCATAAATGTTATATGTTCCTACATCTTTAATTAAAAAATTTCTTGGTAATGTTCTTGTATAATATACATCATCGTCTTTCGTACTAACTAAGCGAAGTGTTCTGCCACCCCATTGACCAGTCACATTTTCACCATCTATTTTCATTGAAATGTTATAGTCCGCTTTCAAAACATATGCCCACGATTGTGCTTCAGCGTCTATTGACGCTACTATTGCTGGTGTTACAAATGCAGCAGCAGCAAAAAATGCTGCTTTTTTAAATTTATTTCTTTTTTTCTTCTTCATTTTTTGACCCTCTTCCTTCCTTATTAAATTTATGCAATTCTGCAATTTAACTAAACTATAAAATATTTAATAGGTACGATAGAGTCTTCTTTTTTCTCCCTTTATCTTATTTTTGAGAAATTTTATAAAAGATAATTACCTTTTTATGTATAAATATCAAAAAATTAATATATTAAAATTAACATTTTACACTTTTTAAGGATGATTACTTAAATTTTTACCTATATTTAAAATCATATTTTTCTTTTATTTATTCATTTTTTGATAAAACTAAAACATAATAGAATACAAATGAGTGGGTTTAATTTTTAACGATGGCTTAAAAAGGATGAAAAAACACATTGATTGTCCTTTCAATGGGGAAGTAGGATGAAGTCCTTTAACAAGCAAAAACAAACTGGACTGTTTAAGCCCAGTTTGAAAATAGTATTCAGCATTATAATTGAACTGAAACCCCACACTATAGAATTGACATTATTTTAGATGTTAAACTTTACAGATATTGTGTCGGATTTTCCACTTATTTCTTCCGATTAATGACTAAGCGCATTCTTCCTTTCTATATTTTTCAGGTTGCATTTCAATCACCTCATCATTTTCTCTTTTCCCTCTTTTACTAAGTTCCTCAATTGTGGTAATATCCACCGTTTACATATGTGTAAATCAAAAATACTAATGGTATCCTAATTAAACATGTCGGGCTTATCTTGGTGGCGCATTTTCTTTCTTCATGTTGTACACGCCTTTCTCGTTAATGTGTGTACACGTACTAAGATTATTTATTCTTCGTTTTATCAACCCGATGATATTCGGAAACTTGAATAACGCGTACATTTCTTGTGTGTAATTCATGATATATTCCTCTGCTATCTGTAAAAGCTATATATTGGTCCCGTTCACTTTTAACCAATTGTTGTGCTTTTTCTTGTGATTCAATATGAATAAATCGTCTAACATAATGAATCTCATCAAAGAAATAGGTTATTTTAAATTCTTTCATTGTCAAACAACTCCTCCATTAATGCACTTATCATATCCAATAGCTGTTTTTGTCATTCTTCCGCAAAAGTATAAGATTGAAAACGTGAGCAATAATAAAAAGTATCGGAATACGTTTAAATGGAGGTAAAAAAATTGACCGTTACAAATAATGCATTATCCATTTTTGCTCTAGGTGGTATTAACGAAATCGGTAAAAATATGTATGTAATACAATATGAAAATGATTTACTCATTGTCGATTGTGGAGCAAAGTTTCCAGATGAAAGTCTACTTGGAATTGATTTGATTATCCCTGATATCACCTACTTACAGGAGAACAAAGAAAAAATTAAAGGATTAATTGTCACGCACGGGCATGAAGATCATATAGGTGGCATTCCGTACCTTTTAAAGAAAATTAACGTTCCCATTTACGCTACAAGATTTACATTAGGGTTAATTGAGTTAAAACTAAAGGAGCACAAGCTGCTAAGAGAGACTGATTTAATAGAGATTCGCTCAGACTCCTCGTTACATTTCGGACAAGTTGATGTTCGTTTCTTCCGAACAAATCATAGTATTCCTGACTGCTTAGGTATCGTGTTTCTAACACCTGAAGGCAATGTAGTGCACACCGGAGACTTCAAGTTTGATTTAACTCCAGTTAATAATCAGTATGCTGATATTCACAAGATGGCAGCTATTGGATCTGAAGGTGTATTATTATTAATATCTGAAAGTACAAATGCTGAACGACCAGGTTTGACACCTTCGGAAAAACTTGTAGGTCATCATATTGAAAAAGCTTTTCTTTATGCCGAACGAAAAATAATCATTTCTACCTTTGCTTCCAATGTAAATCGAATTCAACAAATTGTAGACGCCACTATTGCAACAAATCGTAAACTTGCATTGTTAGGTCGCAGTATGGTGAACGTTGTAGATGTCGCCTTAGAGCGCGGATATTTAGCGATGCCTGATGATTTGCTACTTGATCCCCGTGAAGTGAAATATCTCCCTCCAGAAGAAGTTGTTGTATTATGTACAGGGAGTCAGGGAGAGCCATTAGCCGCACTTTCACGTTTAGCTAGTGGCAATCATCGTGAAGTAAAAATTTTACCTGACGATACTGTTATTTTAGCTGCCTCTCCAATACCAGGTAATGAAAAGGGTGTTTCGCGAATTGTCGATAATTTATTTCAGCTCGGCGCTAAGGTCATTTATGGTTCGGCGAGTAACACAGGCATGCATGTTTCTGGACATGGTTATCAAGAAGATTTAAAGCTAATGCTGACGCTAATGAAGCCAAAGTTTTTTATTCCGATACATGGAGAATTTCGTATGCTACATCAACATCGCTTGTTAGCAGAATCTGTCGGTGTCAAAAGAGGACATACCTTTATTATGAAAAATGGGGATGTTGTTGATATCGAAAAGTCGAAAGCTCGACAAACACGAAAAATCCCATCTGGTGATACTTATGTTGATGGTATTGGCATTGGTGAAGTTGAAGGAATTGTTTTACGTGATCGTAAACAATTATCTGAGGACGGCATGCTCGTTATCGTGTTAACGCTTAGTAAGAGTGATGGGTCTATTATTTTAGAACCAGATACTACATCTAGAGGATTTGTTTATGCAAAAGAATCTGAGGATTTGCTACAGAAAGTAAATGAACTCGTAAAAGCGACCATTAGCGAACTCCAAGGGGAAAGCAGCAAGCAACAATTATTTGTTTTAAGACGAGAAATAAAAAAAACGGTTGGCCAATATCTTTTTTCACAAACAAAACGCAAACCGATGATTTTGCCTATAATAATTGAAATTTAACTTCATATCGCTTTATGTTAAAAAGTCGGTGTTAGTCTTTCTTTGTCACACCGACTTTTTTTATTTAACGCCAACTCAAGACTTCGTTTCAAAATTATTGTTGCGGAACTGATATAGCTCTCCAGTAAAGATTTTATGAAGTGCCAAATGATATAACGTTTGAAGTTGTTCAAATCCGTCATTTAAATGGCTAGCATGTTGTTCAGTTTGCTTTGAAATGTTTCGAATATGGAGTGGTAACTCCTCCACAACAGCTAGCAATGATTTTTTCTGTTTCAATAATAGCTGACTTGTTTTTAACAGCTTTACAATATTTGTTTGTATCTCTAATGCAGGTAAATCTAACTTTATATGATGCAATTGTCTCCAGTCTTTATTGGGCTGATACCAATGGAGAAAAAAATACAAATAATCACTTAAAATAATAGATTCATTTGGGATAATCGCAACTACATCATTAGCAATATATGCTTCTTGTTCACATTGAAATATATATTTTTTAGCACGACCTAAGTCATTTTTCGCGAGAATAATTGTTTTTGCCGGCACCTTTACACACTTAAAACACATATTAACTGTATCATTCCATTTAGATAATTTACGAATATCACCATCATGTGCTAGCCATTTTAAATTTTTTGCTGTAATAAGAGGTTGACCAACCTTTGAATAATCTGAAATATTAGGTGTTGTTAAACTAGCAACAATAAGAGTTATTTCATCTAGTCTATAACGCTCCAACAAGTTTAGATCCTCCATTCTTAAAGAGCTTTTAAAATTTCATACAACTAATCAAAAAATGCTTGTGTAGACGGTCCAAATACTATGAATTTTCTTCCATATCATTATTATAGTGATTATTGTACCATTTTAATGTAACATTATCTACATTATATAACTTTAATGGTATATGCATTTTCATTGTTTTTCACTAGCTTTTTACATAGAGGTGAGTGATATGTCAGACTTTTTAAAGCTAGTAGGTGAACAACTCCGTATCATTAGAGTTTCCAAAGGGCTTAGTCAAGAAGAAGTAGCAGAGAGAACGGGGAAGTTAGGTTTTAGTAAAGGTCGCATTTCCAATATTGAGCACGGGCAATCCAATATTACGTTAAGTACTTTAGAGTTGCTTATGAAAGCGTTAGATATTGCACCAGAGGAACTTTTTAATTTCCAACGATTATCGGGTGTTACTGATATTGAAGAGAAAAATCTTATGCTCGACATTCATCGCTCATTATTAAGAGAGCGCAATTTAGACGAAGTAAAATATGTAGTACGCATCACAAGAGATTTTCTAAATACAATCGATGCTCAATCAAAGAAAAACAGCTCCAATGTTGAATAACATTGGAGCTGTTAGACTGTAGACGCGCCTTGTCCCTTTCAAAGTGTTAATTGATTTCCGTTACGGGTTGCTCGCTTTCCGCGGTCGTGGCTTAAGCCTCCTCCTTCGCTGCGCTACGTGTGGGGTCTTAAGTCTCACGCTTATCCCGCAGGAGTCGAGCAACCCTCCACTACAATCCATAGTCTAGTATCTGCTAGCCATTTCATTTATAAAGTGAAGATTTTTAATGCAATTGAAAAGAGCAATGTGAAGATTGCCCTGCAACTTTCTAAAATGCATATAAAGTTGATTGAAGCGAAGTGGATTTTTCCGTTTTAGGAGCTATTCTTATGCCATGGGGCTATGTGGCGTGCCAGTCACCCATACAATTTCTATGCTTTGCATTCTAAACTAACAAAGGAAAAATCCACGTAGACTCCTGCGGGAACGCACACAGCGTAAGACGCAACAAGCCGCGCGTTAGCGAGGGTTGCGGCTTACGTGTGTACCCGCGGAAAGCGCAGTGGATTTTTCCGTTTTAGGAACTACTACTCTTATGCCATGGGGCTATACGGTGTGCCAGTCACTCATACTATTTCTATGCTTTGCATTCTAAACTAACAAAGGAAAAATCCACCCGCAGAAAGCGACCGTCCGCCACGGATATCGACGGTCACAACAAGATTAGTGCAGTCAAAGTAACACTTTTCTCTTTTACCCTATTCGCCATCCATACCGAATTTTTGTCGGTAGCCACATTTTCTACATAACTCTTCGACCGCTTCTCGTCTTGAAAAACCATCAACTAAATTATTGGCACGCTCGCCTTCTACAATTTCACTAAAGGACTGCTCATGTACATTCCCCAAATTGATAACACCTTCTCCATCAAGACAACATGGCACAACTGTACCATCTACAAGAATGGCTGCTTGGCTGCGTAACGCATGACAAAAGCCTTTGCCTTCATCCTCTGGTGCAAGCAAGCTTGGCCATCTAAATTCATGATCTTGATTTAAATAAACATTGTTCGCAATTTTTACGCCCTTGCCTGGCTGAACTTTTTCCTCAATGCGAAAATCGAGATTATATTCATTTTCTAAAATTTCTAATGTCTCACGGTTTCTTCTAGCAGCAAGATCTGAAAAATGATCCTGCTGTAAATTCCACAGGCGATACGAAATTATTGTGTTAAATTCTTTTGCTTCGCGGACAAAATCTAAAATATCCCCTAAATATTTCTCACGATTTTCAGAGCCCTCATGGCCATCAAAGCTGTGTAATGAAAAATTAATTTGGCGTAGTGCCGGCTTGCCCAATATCTTTTCACGATTCTTTTTAATAAGTGTGCCGTTCGTAGTAATATTCACCTTAAAGCCCTTGTCATGTGCCGCATCTAATAGCTGATTAATACGCGGATGCAAAAGTGGTTCACCTTTAACATGCAAGTAAATGTATTTAGTATGAGGTCGTATTTCATCAAGTATTTTATTAAACTGTTCTACCTTGATAAGCCCTTTTGCACGCTCAGTTGGCGGGCAGAAACTACAAGCTAAATTACATACGCTTGTTATTTCTATATAAACCTTTTTAAATGTTTTCAACGTTTAGTCACCGTTCCAGTTCCATAGATATTCATATAATCTTATTCATTTTAACAAATTTTCGTTACGTCGCGCAGAAATTCATTACTAATAACTAATGCTTTATATAATATCTTCAATATTTCCGAAATGTATAAGGCTACACGTACAAGTGGACCCCTAAAAAATTAATACTTTAATAATAATACTTAAAGAAAGGGGTGAAAACTATGACAGGTTATAATAATGCCTCTAGAAATAATCACTCTGAGGAGCCTGAAAGAGATAAAGAAGCGAAAAATAATATTACTATAAATATCACTTTTAATATTGGCAACACAGAGAACCATTTTGAGCAAAGAGCTGAAGGTGGCGGTCAAATCAATAAAGATGTTGGTACAAATGCCAACCAAGGCGGACAAAATGCGCTCAATCATAGCCAAACAAGAAATCTTAATTCTAAATTCGCTGACGGTAATGGCAGAAGTGGAATTGCCGGAGATAATAATGATGAAGCTGGTGGACAACAAGGTATAAAAGTCCGTGATAGTTTAGTCATTGATAGTGATATACATTCGACTTCTAATCAATCACAAGACGTTGAAGAAGAATTACAAGATTCAGCAATTGAAGAGCATCCTTCTAACATTGAAAACAATGAATAAAGTCATCTCAATAAAAAAGTAAAACTTCTATCTGTAGGGTTTTTCAGCCTACCTGATAGAAGTTTTACTTTAGACAGAGCGCTTATAATTTTTTGTACCATCATACGAATAAAGCATCGGTTTTCCCTCAACAAATGTCTCTAAATGCACAGGACGCCCCCATAATTGATAAATATACGGCAATACATTTTCTAAATAATGTGGATCTAGCTCCATTCCCTCATAACCATGCACTAAATATAGCTCTCCATTTCGTAAATAATCACCGTTTTTCACAAAGATATATGGGAACCCTCCATTCACGCGCATCGATACAAGCTGATCACGAACCATTTCATGATCTTTGTCTGTAATGCGATATTCATTACCCTTTTTCTGGAATAAATATAGATCCTCTTGCTTTGCTAAATCCTTTGTTAAATAGTTGCGAATAAAGGAAATATCCGATTCAATTTCACGCACCTCAAACATCTTTTCACGTCCGCTATTTGGTAGTACCCCTAATCTTAGCATCTCTTCACTTGGATTATTATAGCGTTTTTCAATATCCTCAAATATTTTCAAGCCCAAATAATAAGGATTGATTGATGTTTTTGATGGCTGCACAACACCAGCGTTTAATTTGGCATATTCAATCGTCTCCGCTGTTGTTAAATTGAGTTCACGCATGATGCGCTGATGCCAAAAGGAAGCCCAACCTTCATTCATTATTTTCGTTTCTAATTGTGGCCAAAAATATAGCATTTCCTCACGCATCATTGTTAAAATATCACGCTGCCATCCTTCTAGTTCACGACTATGCTCCTCAATAAAAAGTAATAAATCCTTTTCTGGTTTGATTGGAAACTGTTTCATTTTTCTACGTACTGACCTTTGCTCTTTTTCCTTATTATCTAAATTCCAAAGGTCATCATACGGCGATCTAGCAGTAATAATGTCTTCTTCATCCTGCTCTTCATCTTCTGATGACAGCTTTGGTCTTAATAAAGAAGGATCGATATGTTCTTGAATAGCTAATATCGCATCTAAAAACTGTTCTACCTCTTCCTTACCATATTCCCTTTCATAGCCCGCAATCCGTTCTGCAGTTGCTGTCATACTCTCTACCATATCTCGTCTTGTATTAGAAAATCGTACATTGTTTTTAAAAAAGTCACAATGTGCTAATACATGCGCAATAATTAGCTTGTTTTGTGTGAGTGAATTCGTATCAAGTAAAAATGCATAGCACGGATTTGAGTTAATAACAAGCTCATAAATTTGACTTAGCCCTAAATCATATTGCAGCTTCATCTTATGAAATTGCTTTCCAAAGCTCCAGTGGGAAAAACGCGTAGGCATACCATATGCGCCAAATGTATAAATAATATCTGCAGGACATATTTCATAACGCATTGGGAAAAAATCTAAACCAAACCCTGTTGCAATTTCTGTTATTTCATCAATCGCACGGTGAAGCTCCTTCTCCATTTTTCAACCTCCTCCTCTGGAAAAATGAATGCTTCGCACCTTCCTAATTTTAATTTTCATTTTGCAACTCATGTTTTTGGAAAAAGCTCTTTAAGGCATCATAGACATCGCCTTTTTTCTTTAAAATATGATACCTAAACTTTGGATCATCAATTTTTTTATACGTATACATTAATGTCGAAAAACGATTATGTTGATTGACTTCGCCATATCCAAACATGCTTGAGACGTCCATTAATTCATTAACTAGCTTTAAACATTTTTCATTATCCATTGAAATGTTTTCACCATCTGAAAAATGCACAGGATAAATGTTATAACGACTAGGATTATACTTCTCACGAATCAACTCTAACGCTTTAATATACGCAGACGAACAGATCGTTCCGCCACTTTCCCCTTTTGTGAAAAACTCTTCCTCTGTCACTACTTTCGCCTCTGTATGATGTGCTATAAATTCAATTTCAACTGTTTCATATTTCGAACGTAAAAATCTCGTCATCCAAAAGAAGAAACTTCTAGCACAATATTTTTCAAAAGCACCCATAGAACCACTTGTATCCATCATTGCAAGGACTACAGCCTTTGATTCAGGCTTCTCCACTTCATCCCATGTTTTAAAGCGTAAATCATCATTATGGATTGGTGTAATTTGCGCTTTTCCTTCCATGGCATTGCGTTTCAGCGCATTCAATATTGTGCGCTTCTTATCCACATTACCCATAAGCCCTTTTTTCCTTATATCATTAAATTCAATTTTTTCGGTTTTAATATCTGCTTTTTCTTTTTGCTGTAAATTAGGAAGTTCCAGCTCTTTAAATAACACACTTTGAATTTCTTCCATACTTACTTCTGCTTCATAATAATCTTGACCAGGCTTGTCACCGGCTTCTTTCCCATTGCCCTGTTGATTGCTCTTGCTACCGTCACGCGCGACAACATCCCCTACGCTACTATCACCTTGTCCTTGACCTACATGCTTAGAATTATCATAATTGTATCGAATTTTATATTCATCGAGGGAGCGTATAGGTATTTTAATTACCTCACGACCATTTGACATGACAATACTTTCCTCACTAACTAAATCGGGTAAATTATTTTTAATTGCATCTTTTACCTTTTCCATATGACGTTGCTGGTCTTGGTGCCCTTTACGATGGAGGGACCAATTTTCCTGAGAGATGACAAAACCCTTATTTTCGTTTTCAGTCATTTTTATCCTCACCCATCTATCAAATTCGCTTTTTCTATACTATGCTAGTGATCCGCTTTATTGAACTTTTTTAGAGAAATAAAAGGAGTGCCCTAAAATTGGGACACTCCTATTACGTCTATCAATTACGCTTTTTGCATAATTGTGGCTGCCACCAAAATGAAAATTAACGATTCAGTAAGCTTCCTACATATTGTAATAACTCATTAGCTGACGTTGTATTATAGCCATGTTCATCGACAAGTCTTGCTACAACTTCATTAATCTTCTTCAACTGTGACTCATCAGGCATTTTGGAAGAAGTCGTAATTTTCACGACATCTTTTAAATCAGCAAATAATTTCTTTTGAATCGCTTCTCGCAATCTTTCGTGAGAATTGTAGTCAAACCGCTTTCCATTTCTAGCGTAGGCCGAAATACGAATTAAGATCTCCTCACGGAATGCCTTTTTCGCATTTTCAGAAATACCAATTTGTTCTTCAATGGAGCGCATTAATTTTTCATCTGGATTCATTTCTTCACCAGTCAAACGGTCGAAAATTTTATTTTTATTACAAAATGCCTCTACATTATCGAGGTAATTATTCATTAACGTTTTTGCAGATTCCTCGTACGAATAAACAAACGCTTTTTGCACTTCATTTTTGGCAATATCATCATACTCTCTTCTAGCCACAGCTATATAGTTCATATATTTTTCTCGATCTTCCTGCGATATAGAAGCATGCTGATCAAGACCATCCTTCAGCGCTCGCAAAACATCCAATGCATTAATCGATGGAATTTCTTTTCGAATAATAGCTGAAGAAATACGATTTATAATATACCGTGGATCAATACCGTTCATGCCTTCGTTAGGAAACTCTTTTTTAAGCTCCTCTAAGTCAACGGAATTAAATCCCTCCACATTTTCTCCGTCGTACAAGCGCATTTTCTTTATAAGATCCACACCTTGTTTTTTCGGAACTTCCAGCCTTGTTAAGACCGAAAAGATTGCTGCGGCCTTCAATGCATGTGGCGCAATATGCACATGGGACATATCACTTTCATTAATCATTTTTTCATAAATCAGTTCTTCTTGGCTCACCTTTAAATTATAAGGAATTGGCATTACAATAATTCGCGAATGTAATGCTTCGTTCTTTTTATTAGAAATGAAGGAACGGTATTCAGTTTCATTAGTATGGGCTACGATTAACTCATCCGCACTAATTAAGGCAAATCTTCCTGCCTTAAAATTCCCTTCCTGTGTCAGTGACAACAAATTCCATAAAAACTTTTCATCTAATTTCAGCATTTCTTGGAATTCCATCATCCCTCGGTTTGCCTTGTTTAACTCTCCATCAAAGCGATAAGCACGAGGGTCTGACTCTGAGCCAAATACGCCAATTGTCGAGAAATCAATGCTACCCGTCAAATCCGCTATATCTTGAGATTTTGGATCAGAAGGTGTGAAGGTTCCTATCCCCACACGTTTGTCTTCAGAAAAAGTTATACGTTCAATGATGACATTCTCAATTCGTCCATCGTATTCTTTTTCAAGGCGCATCGTATTTAAAGGCGATAAGCTGCCCTCAATTCGTATTCCATACTCTTCAAAAAAGTCATTACGTAAATGATGTGGAATTAAATGCAGGGGATCCTCATGCATTGGACATCCTTTAATTGCATAAACTGCTCCCTCTTCCATACGCGAGAACTGTTCAAGTCCACGCTTTAACAAGGTCACGATCGTTGATTTTCCTCCACTTACTGGCCCCATCAATAACAAAATTCGTTTTCTAACATCTAACCTTCTCGCTGCTGGATGGAAATATTCCTCCACCAGTCTTTCAATTGCTGACTCAAGCCCAAAAATTTCTTGCCCGAAAAATTGATACATTTTTTGCCCATCGCGTTCCTCTACTCCAGCGCTTTTAATCATATTGTAGACGCGAGAATGGGCTGTTTGAGCAACTTCAGGTCTTTCCTTCAGAATGCTTAGATAATCTGCAAATGTACCTTCCCACTTCAGTCGATTTTCTTCTTCGCGATAGCTTTTCACTTTATCTAAAATGTTGATAGCCTTCCCTCCATTCAGGGCTTGATTTATAACATAGTATGAAGTTAAAGACATTATGATACCCATTACTTTTTCTTTGATTAAGTTTCTTCTTATTGTTCCTTTTTTTTCTTGCTACAAAAAAGGCATTTACTGTATGTAAAGCGGACTTATGAAATATAAAATTTCGGTTATTCTAATCTGTAGAAAGGAGGTTCAATTTTGAGTCGTCATTTTATTTTCCTTCTGACATGTATGCTAGTGTGGAGTTATTTCTTTCCAACAGTTACTTTGGCAAATGAAGGACCTAGTAATGAAGAAATTTTACAACAACGCATGTCTTATTATGTTCAATACGATGAATTACTGATTCCATGGCACTTCTTAGCAGCAATCGACCAATATGAGCGCAATCTCCAATCTGTTCGCAAAGATATTCCTAAGCGAGATGGCTACATTGCTATTCAATTTTCTGATGAATATTGGTCAGGCGCATTAAATCCTGTCAAGGAAGATACGATACCCGAAACAATCAGTTACTTCGGTGGAATGGGACTTGATGGCAATAATGATGGGATCGCTAGTCCTAAAGATGATGTAGATGTTATATATTCCATGGCAAGCTATTTAAGTAAATTTGGTTCTACAGATGAGGACTTCAAACTGGCTTTATGGGAATACTACAAAAGTGAAGAAGCTGTCAATCAAATCGTAACAATTTCTACTTTGTATAAACATTTTAAAACAACTGAGCTTGATGCTCATACATTCCCTATTCCAACTCGCTACAATTACAGCTTTAGAGGTACTTGGGGTGACAACAGAGGCTGGGGCGGTAGGCGCATCCATGAAGGCACAGACATATTTGCCAGCTATGGGACGCCTATACTTTCCACTTCCTATGGTGTAGTCGAAATAAAAGGCTGGAACCAATTTGGTGGATGGCGAATTGGAATTCGAGATAATCATAATTCTTATCATTATTATGCCCATCTTGGTAGCTATAATAAGGACATTAAAGTTGGAGATGTTGTAGAGCCAGGAACAATACTCGGCTATGTCGGTAGCTCTGGCTATGGGAAAGAAGGAACTTCAGGAAAATTCCCACCACATCTTCATTATGGAATATATAAATTTAATGGTCGAACAGAATGGGCATTTGATCCATACCCATCCCTTTTACAATGGGAGCGTCAGGCCAAAAAGGATAAGCAATAGTGAACTTGCAAAGGGCAATTTTTAGCGTTTATAGACCTTTATACACAGCGTAAGCAGAGACATAAAGCAAGCCCCACATGAAAACCATGTGGAGAGGCTTGTTTTTTTAATATAACTTTTTGATTCGTGTGCAACGATGTAGGAAATTGATAATCTATCACTTTCTAAAAATGACATTAACATAGGTAAATAGATACACATCTTTTGCAATCTAACAAAAATATAAGAAAATTGTAAATTAATTATGCCAAAAAACCTTTTTTAGTATTTTCAACAAAAAAATTCTACTTTTCTTATGAAATAGTAATAAAATAAAAAGATAGGACTTGTTCTATAGAAAAAGCTAAAGGATGGGAAAAATGAACCATTTATTTCAGTTTAAATCGATCAAAGCGCGCATTTTAAGTAGATTTATAATTTTATTAGTATTATTTGTGTGTTTTACTACTTATACTTATTTTTCGAATACAAACATGGAGAAGCAAGCAACAGGACTTGTTAAGGAAGATTTAGTTGTTTTAGAAGCAAGTAAAAATCTATCTATGTCTATTAGTGTACGATTATCTGCAGCCTTAAGTTATGTTGTAACGGGCGATGAAAAATACATAGATACTTTTAATGAGTACCGTCAAATTGCTGAGGATAATAACCGTATTGTGGAGCAATATGAAAAAACGGCTGAACGTGAAAAGCTGGTAGAGAAAGCTCGTGAATGGAGCAACCGTGTTAATAGTGACGTATTTGAAGTATATAAAAAGGGCGATAAACAATTAGCATTAGAAAATTTAACATCCATTAATCAACTCGTAGATGAAGTTCGTGATGGCTATGAAGAAGTAGCTAATAAACGTGCTGAATCGATTACGCAAGTCGGCAATGATGTCGTTTCAACAAGTTCAAACAATAAATCCATTGGGTCCACTGTAAGTCTCATCTTAATTGTTGCAGGCATACTTTTAGCGATTTTTACAGCAAGTCGAATTTCTAAACCAATTACGATTGTTTCAAATCGTATGAGAGAATTAGCTGATGGGAATTTGCGTCATGATAAGTTTTCAGTAACAAACCAAGATGAAATTGGGCAATTAATGCTTTCTGCCAATGACCTGAATGAGAAATTAAAGGATACTATAAGCTCGATTCATAATGTTTCAGAAACGGTCGCTGCTAGCAGCGAGGAATTAGCGCAATCTGCCAATGAAGTTCAGACAGGTACAGAACAAATTTCTTATACTATGCAAGAGCTTGCTACGGGAACTGAAACACAAGCATCTACAGCTAGTGATTTAGCAGAAACTATGACAACTTTCCAACGCAACATTCATGAAACAACGCAAGAAGGAATGGAGTTAAAAGAACATTCGGGGCATGTACATGATTTAACTACGTCAGGTAAAACATTAATGGTGCAATCAACAAAACAAATGGCAACTATTAATGACATTGTATTGGATTCTGTGAAAAAGGTAGAAGGCTTAAACGAGCAGTCTGCTGAAATTTCAAAGCTCGTTTCAGTAATTGATGAGATTTCAAACCAAACGAATTTACTTGCTTTAAATGCTGCAATTGAAGCGGCACGTGCAGGTGAGCATGGCAAAGGCTTTGCGGTTGTTGCCGATGAGGTACGTAAGCTTGCCGAACAAGTGCAATTCTCTGTTTCTGATATTTCGACAATTGTTCACCGCATTCAAAACGAAACAGGAAGTGTAACAAATTCACTACAATCTGGCTATGAGGAAGTAAGAAAAGGTACTGCACAATTAGATCAAACGAATAATACTTTCGATCAAATTTCTCAAGCTATTGAAGATATGAATGACAATATTAATGTCATTTCAACTAACCTAACAAAAATTTCTCAACACTCTGAAATGATTAATGGTTCTATTGATGAAATGGCCTCTATTTCACAAGAGTCTGCTGCAGGTGTAGAGCAAACAACTGCAACTGTCGAAGAAACAGCCGCGACAATGGATGAGATTTCAAAGAGTGCAAATCAACTTGCAGAAATGGCTGAAGAGCTAAACACACAATTACAAAAATTTACTTTATAACCATATAACAAGCTATCCGAAATGTTTTTCGAGATAGCTTTTTTTACTGCCACCGTCGAATTGGCACTCTTTCAAGCTCATAACGCTTTATAATAATACTGATTTTTTGATACCATTGCTCACATAACTCCATTGCCTCTATATATGAATCTTCTTCTTTGGAAATCGCATCCTCTTGTTCTAAAAAGGCATATTCAATAATTGGAGCAGTAATATTATCTACCACCATCTTTATAGCTAAATGTGAAACCTCCTCCATTTCCTCATCATCTTCTTCCTCAATCTCATCTTCTTCTCCTAAAGAACTTCCGTCTTCTTCTAGTAATGATTCACTAAATAGTCCATTACTAGTTCTGGCAATGATATGACCGTCCTCAACAATCGCTACTTCATAAATTTCATTAAAATGGACTTCCTTCTTTGTTAACTCAGCTTCCCAATCTTCTTTAACAGCCACTAATAATGTTTTTGTATGCTCATTGAGCAATAATGCTTGTAAACCATCACTGGCGATTGTGCCATGTGTATGCGGGATATTATTTAACTCCTCTTCACTTGCTCTTTTTAGCTCTGTCATTATTTTATAAGTATGATATTTCCATTTAATATAACGAATGACCCCAACAGTAATTAAAGCAATTCCAATTAAAAAATACGCTTTCTTAATTAGTATGGTTTCCATTGCATTTGCTAAAAACAAATAAATTGTACCTAACAATAATAGAAAGACTGTTTTCATTATTATCCCACCTTCAAAATAAATAATAGATAGGAAAAATACATCTATATACTAGAAATCTTATTCAGTAATCTCTCTTTTCATTCTTCATTTGAATAGCTGGCCACTACAAAAAAGCAGCGACAACGTTTTTTAAGACGTGTCGCTGCTCAACTATTAATAAACACTTACCCCTAAATGTTTATTGTATAAAATCATGCAAATTGTGTTACGAGTAACACAGATGGAATAAAGGATAAAGCAAAAACAAACATATACCATACTGAAGTACGGCGTAATGAAAAACGAACTTTTTTGTGTTCTGCATAAAAAATATCTAACATGATTGCTACTATTAATGGAATACTAATGCAAGAAACAACAATTAAAATAAGATCAAAAAATATCATAAAAGCACCCCTCTGTTCATGAACATTTCTTTTCCCTTTTGTGACAACATTGTGTCAATTCAAGTGTACACAATTTCGTCACATATTGCAATGGTCAAAAGAAAAAAATGGTACTTTTACAATATATTTTTTAATTAAGTAATGATTGTTGTTTTAGTCTCTATATTTATATGTTAAACCTTTTAAAAAATTCCTTACGAATCGATCACCGCATTCTTTGTAGTTACGATGGCTTGGATTTCTTAAGATTGCACCGAGTTCGCCTTTCGATACTGACACGCCACCTTCAGCTAAAAGCTCAAGCATATCCTCAGTTGTTAAAGCTAGTGCAATTTTCACTTTTTTCATCAACATATTATTTGAGCTTTCATTCCCTGTCACTGGTGGGGGTCCTTCTTGTTGACCTTGTGTTGATTGTTGCGGGCCTCGTTTAAATGTAATTAAACCATTTAGAAATGCCTCTAACATTTTGTTATTACATTTGATGTAATTCTCTGGGATATTTTCTTCATCTTCATCTTTAATTTTTATTAGCATATTTAAAACATCTTCTTTTGAATATTTCATGCCACCTAGCTTAAAGATTTCCACCATATCCGTATTTTTAATATCTAGTGCATATCGTAAACGAATTAAAATATCATTATTCGTCATATCAAAACCTCCTGTATCTTCTAGCTAAACTATAATTTTAAGAGCCAGGATTTATTATAACAGAGTAAATTGCATTTTTAGCTAGCTTTCCTGTTATTCCTAACTATAGTATATAGGTTGCACATTTCCTTCTTTTTAAATGTATGAAAAACAAGCTCGCGACCATTCTAATATCACAAGGAGGTGAGAAAAATGGCTAACAACAATCGTAGTTCTAATAAGCTTCAAGTGCCTGGTGTACAAGAAGCTGTCAATCAAATGAAATATGAAATCGCTCAAGAATTCGGCGTACAACTAGGGCCAGATGCTTCTTCTCGCGCAAACGGTTCAGTTGGTGGAGAAATTACAAAACGACTAGTAGAAATGGCTGAAAAAAGAGCAAAAGGTTACTAAATATAAAAAAGTGCCAGTCACTAAAACAATTCTGAATTGTTTTAGTGACTGGCACTGAAATTACTTCTTCTTCGCTCCATTAATCATGACAATAATGAAGACTAATAAAAGAATAAGTAATCCACCTATAATTACGTATCCGACCATACTAGTTATACCCAAAACGTTGTTGCTCCTTCCCATACGTAAAGTGGAACAAAATCTTTCCGATAATAATGAAATTGTTAAAATCCCACTTTAGTTTACCTATTTAAAATAACCTTCTACTTCTATTTCTTCAACTAAACTGCTCTATTACTATAATAAATTTAAGCACTACAACTTTATTTTTATTCACATTAATTTCATTTTTCCCGATAATCGCGAAATATAATCTTCTACTTATGCTTATGGAAGAAGATTTCACTTTTGAAGCTCTGTTTCTCAACGCTTTTCTTGAAAGAACAACACGCCAAACAAACCAATGATGGAGAAGATAACTGGGGCAAAAAAACCATAGTAGTAGCCATCGCCTAAATTACCTGTAGTAGATTGAAAATAATCCAATAAATATCCGAAAATAATCGGTAATAAGACAGCACTTAGAAAACCACCTGTATTCGCAAACCCTGAAACTACCCCAGCTTCATTTAGCGGGAATGATTGTCGTACAGCAGCAAAAGTTAAAGCACTTGCACCGTATCCAAAGCCAATAATAAAAAATAGTATCATTAATAAGATTAAAGATGGATGCCCATTGAAGAAAAGGAACGAACACCAACCGAGTAAGACGATCATATGAACGGCAATATATGGTCCTTTTATTGTTTCTAACCTACTTGAAATCCAACTAGTTAAAGGAGCTCCAATAAGTGCCCCAATAAGACCTACCATTATGAATTGACTTGCATCCGAACGTGTCATGTCATACATATTCGTCCCATATGGTACTGCCCAAGAACTAATAAATCCCACATAGCCTCCTACTACACCAAAATGACAAAAGAATAGAGCCCACGCTTGGGGATGTGAAAATATTCTTTTCACTAAGACGAATGGTTTTTCGCGTTGTCCTTCTGCTGTGACAACTACTTGCTCATCCTTAAACAGTGTTTTCGGCTTTTTTACAAGGACAAAATAAAGAACAACACCGCAAAAACATAATAATAACCCCGCTGAAAAAAATGCCGCTCTCCAACCAAGTAAATCTATCCATTCGGAAAAAGGGACTGTTGCCAATAAAAAACCAAGACTCCCTGTCATACCTGCTATGCCAATTAACCGAACAAATTCCTTTCGATAAAACCATTGAGCTAAAATGAGCACCATATTAACCCATATGGTCGCATCCCCTACCCCAGTAAGTATTCTTGAAAAGAACAGCACGAATTCATGTGTACCCAAACTATAAATGATTGTGCCTAAACCTGTAAGCGTCGCACCAATAATTAAGAAAAAATTCGGACCGTAACGATCAGCCAAGATCCCCATTGGAATTTGCAAACTTGTGTATACAAAAAATTGTATACTCGTTAACAAACCAATTGTTGCTGCTGTGACATGAAAATCCCGCATCAATTGCTCTGTAATTAATCCTGGAGCTGTACGCTGACTCGCCATTAACAAATAAGTAAATAATACAACAACAAATACAATCCATCTGTATTTGCTATTTTGTTTGTCCATTAATATCTACTCCTATTGGCTTTTACTAAAATATATGAAAAAGTGCCAGTCACTAAAACAATTCAGAATTGTTTTAGTGACTGGCATCTTTGTTGTGGATGCTCAGGCAACATAGAACCTATCATTTTCTTTACAACAGGATGTTCTGATGCAAAAAATTGCCTTTTTGAATTGTATAAATCGACTAATTCTCCTCTTTCTATTACACCTAATGTATCACTAATCGCACAGGCTGCTTTAATATCATGTGTAATAAAAAAATAAGATAATCCGAAGTCTTTTTTTAGCTCTCTTAATAACCCTAAAATAAGGGTTTGATTCACCATATCTAGACTACTAACAGATTCGTCTAAAACAATTAGCTTTGGCTTAAGTGAAATTGCCCTTGCTATATTGATACGTTGCAATTGGCCACCACTAAATTGATGCGGATATTTTTTCAAATCCTTTTCACTGAGCCCTACCCTTTCCAACAATTCAATAACAACTCGCCTTTGTTCAGCTATCGTCAGCTTTTCATAATTTTCTAGTGGTTCTGCAATAATACGTTCGGCAGTCATTCGAGGGTTAACGGACGAGTAAGAATCTTGAAAAACAGCTTGCAAATTACGGCGAATTTTTTGACGAGTATGCCTATCTACTGTATAAATATCATGCCCTTGAAACAGAACTTGCCCATACTGCGGTCGTTCCAAACCAAGAATCACTTTTCCTAACGTGCTTTTACCAGCTCCACTCGTACCGAGTATTCCTAAGCAGTTTCCTTCTTCAATAGCAAGAGAAATACTAGAAAGCACTTTTTTAGGAGGATTGTGCCTTTTGAAAAAGCTTCGGAATCCAAATCCGTAGCTATGATTTACTTCATTAACTTGCAATAAACTCATTTGTTCACCCCCGCTAACATGACTATCATCACTCAATTTATATATTCTTCTATGTGTAATATTGAACGTGCATTTAATAACCTTTTCGTATAGTCAGACTGTGGCTCATTAAATAATTGAAAGACATCAGCATGTTCGACTATTTTGCCGTTTTGCATAACTACTACTTCATCAGCCATTTCTGAAATGACACCTAAATCATGAGAAATTAATAAAATGGCTGAGCCATATTCAGAACGAATTTGATCTAAGTGATGTAACACCTTCTTCTGATTGTTTACATCAAGTGCAGTTGTTGGTTCATCTGCAATAATAACAGCTGGGTGTAAGCATGCTGCAGTAGCAATCATAACCCTCTGAAGCATGCCGCCACTTAATTGAAAAGGATACTGTTTTAAAAGATTAACTGGATTAGGTAAATTCACATGTTGCAAAGCCTCTATGGCAAGCTCTCTAGCTTGTTTTTTATTCCACTGTGTATGAGAGCGTATTGTTTCTATCAGTTGGTGTCCTATCGTAAAAACAGGTGTAAAAGCATTCATCGGATTTTGCATAATAAACGCTATATCCTTACCACGTATTTTTCGCATTTCTTTCTCAGTTAAGCCATTCAACTCTCTTCCTTGTAGTGCTACGCTACCAACAGTAGTTGTTGTCTTCTTATCCAAAAGTTGAAGAATAGACATACTAGTAATCGTTTTACCGCTTCCACTTTCCCCAACAAGTCCAAGTATCCTCCCACGATTTAATTCAAAATTAATATCTCGAACGAGGATAGCATCGCCATTTTGGCTTTTAATTTTGACATATAAATTTTTAACATCTAATACCTTCCTCTGTTCAATTTCCAATCTTCTCATCCCTTTTTAAAATCTTCGTTTAATACCGTAACGTTCTGCTAAAGCTTCACCTAATAGATTGAAAGTAATAATCACAAGCATAATGCTCAAGCCTGGATAAAGCATTAATTCTGGGTTTGTCCGAATATATGCTTTCCCTTCATGAATCATCGCCCCCCATTCTGGTATAGGGGGTTGTACCCCAAAGCCTAAGAACGACAGTGCTGATATATCGATGATAGCCCAGCCGATTTCTAATGTACCAATTACCACAAGGGGTGGGAGAACATTAGGAATAATATGCTTTTTAATTATTTTTCGTTGTGAAGAGCCACTAATTTTCGCAGCGGCAATAAAGTTCTGCTCCTTCAGACTAAGAACCATGCCTCGGAATATTCTGGCGTAATAAACCCATTGCACAAGCATTAGTGCTAAAATAACTTGTGGAAGTCCTGGCCCGAATATGCCAACTAAACCAAGAATAAGAATCAGATTCGGAAATGCCAAAATACCATCGCATAATCTCATCAATATATAATCGATCCATCCACCTTTATATCCCGAAATGGTTCCTACAATTAAACCAATAACTAATGAAGAAATAAAAATAAGCATAGCAAAGCCCAATGAAATGCGAGCGCCATATAGTATCCGTGACAAGTTACATCTTCCTAAATGGTCTGTCCCTAATGGAAACTGCCAAGATGGTGACTGTAGCTTATATGCTAAATTAACAGCAACAGGATCATTTGGTGCTATCCAAGGAGCAAAGATTGCGATGACAAAAAGAATAGCTAAAATGATTGAACAAATGGTAATCGCTTTCTGATGTTTCAACAATGTACGTATTCTTATTCTCATTGAAGACGCCCTTCTTTCCTTGAAATACGGGGGTCGATATACATTTGAATAAGGTCTACGATTAAATTGCTAAAAATAAATAAACAAGCTGCAATTAACACATAGCACTGAATGATAGGTATATCACGATTTAAGATAGCTTCAATAAAATAGCGACCAAACCCAGGCCAAGAAAAGACCGTTTCAACGATAATTGCTCCCGTTAGAAGTTTTCCAAGGTTTATCCCTAGTCCAGTAATCATTGGAGAGATCGCAATCCTTAAAACATGCTTCGCCATAATGATTGTTTCTTTTATTCCCCTTGTCCGGGCAAATAGTACATAAGGCTCCTGTAAATTTTCTAACACACTTGCACGCAACAACCTTGTATACGTAGCCACTAAAGGGACAGCTAATGTAATGGAGGGCAGGACAAGATGCTGCCATGTCCCAGTTCCCTCCACTGGAAATAGATTAAGTTTGACAGAAAAGAAAAAAATCAATATATATCCTAGCCAAAAAGAAGGAATCGATGCTCCCATATACGAGAGTAAGCGACTAATATAATCAATCACGCTGTTTTTCTTTACACCGGCTAAGAACCCAAGAGGAACACTGAACACCACCGCTATTAATAAACTCCCTAAAGCTAGCTGGATAGTGGAAGGTATTTTGGATGTTACCTCGTCCCAAACAGGATTATTCGAAACATAAGAGTTACCAAAATCAAGCTGAATTATTTTAATAATAGAGTTTATATACTGTTTTAAAAATGGTTGATCTAAACCAAATTCTTGTCTTTTTTGAGCTAATATTTCATCTGTTGGTTGAATATGAGCCGCTGCTAAATACGCCTCAGCTGGGTCCACCGGCGAAAGGTGGATCATTCCAGATGTAAGAAGTGTAGCCAAAAGAAAAACTGGAATAATCGACGTAATTCTTTTTAGTATATAAGTACCCATCAAATCCCCCTAGCTCACTATTTAATGCTAATTCCTGTGAATGGGTGCTCGTCTCGATTAGCAGGGAATGTGAAGTCAGAGACGTTCTTTTGATAGACCGCTGTCTGGCTTAAATATGAAATAGGAACAAGAGCTCCTTGATCTTGTAGAGATGATAATATAGATTCGTATAATTGTTGACGCTCTTTTTCATCTGTAGTTTTAGGAACTTCTGTCATTTGTTTAAGCAATTCATCTTTGTTCGGATAAGCAGATATTGCTTCACTAAATCCAAAACCTTCTGTTGCTACAATATTAATAAATGTATGTGGATCATAAGGAGCACCATAGTTACTAAAGAAATTAATAGCAAAATTATTATCTTTGAATCTTTGAATTTGTTCTGCCAATTCTAGCGGAACAATATTCAATTTCACACCAATAGCAGCCCATTCTGATTGTAGCGTTTCCGCCATTACTTTTTGGATAGTTTCAGCCGAATTGTACATTATTTCTACTTCAAGCTGTTGTCCATCTTTTTCACGAATTGTTTTCCCCTCTGGAAGTATCCAGCCTGCTTCATCTAATAAAGACTTTGCCTTTTCGACATCATATTGAATCGACTTCACTTCAATTTTGGATGTATACGGGAAATTTGTTGATAAAATACGATCTGCTACTTTTTCTAAACCTGAGGAAATGCCTTCGACCATTAATTCTTTATTAAACCCATAATGTAAAGCTAGGCGAACACGCTCATCAGACAGTTGCTCTACCTTTGTATTCATCACCAGTAATCTCGTTGCAACTGGCTCTGAAATACTAGTATTATATTTTCCAGTCGATTGTAATTGTAAGAAGGAATCTAAACTAATAACCCCTTCACCGAAAATTAAATCTACCTCACCTTTTTCAAAGGCAAGTACCCTTGTTTCCGTATCAGGAATGACTTTCACCATTATTTTCTCCACTTTTGGCTTTTCACCCCAATAATTGTCGTTCCGTTTGTACACTGCATACTCATCAACCTTATGTTCATCCAAAATCCAAGGACCAGTACCTATTGCTTGCTCGACACCTTTTGAAGTATCGGAATCTTTAGGGAATCCAGCCTCACCTAAAAAGCGTACAGGTCGAACTACGGCTAATTCCTGGATTGTCGGATAATACGGCTCGGTTAATGTTATTTGAAACGTATTTTCGTCCTTTACGTCCGTACGCTCTATTTTAGAAAGAAAACCCAACCAACTATGTAATTGGAGATTGTTCATGATCGTATCAAAATTCTTTTTCACAATTTCTGCGTTAAAACTTGATCCATCAGAAAACTTTACGTCTTTACGAAGATGAAATGTATAAACTTTTCCATCATCAGAAACTTCCCACGACTCGGCAAGATGCGGTTTTAACTCACCACCGCTTTGATAGATTACTAATGGTTCGTAAACCATCGACTGAGCAAATAATTGTGTTGGATTATAAACATGCGGATTCATTTCACCTACATCTCTTGGCCAAGCCATCGTAAGTATATTTTTTACTTCTTCGCTCTCACCCGTTGTAGGTGTAGTCTCCTCATTAGCTTTTGTACAACCAAACAATACTGTTGATAGCAACAAAATAAACAAAGATGTTAAAAAAACTCCCGATTTATTCATTGCACAAAGCATTATTATTACCTCCTCTTTGATATTGATAATCATTATCAATTATATATTAAAAACTTGATTTTTTTTTGTCAAGAAAAAAAGTGCCAGTCACTCAAACAATTCAAAATTGTTTGAGTGACTGGCACACATCTTATTCAAATCTATCTAGCAATGCACGTACTTCATCTGTTGTCTTTGTATTCATCAATTGATTTCTTAACTCACCTGCTCCGCGGAATCCTTTAACATAAATTTTGAAGAAGCGATGAAGTGCTGTAACTGAACGTGGTAATTCCTCTGCATATTTATCCTGAAGATCAAGCTGTAATCTTAAAAGATCTAAATATTCTTTACTAGTATGTTCTTTCGGCTCTTTTTCAAAGGCAAAAGGATTTTTAAAAATACCTCGACCAATCATAACCCCATCAACACCATATTGTTCAACAAGCTTCATGCCAGATTCACGATCAGCAATGTCCCCATTAATTGTTATCAGTGTATTAGGTGCAATTTCATCTCGTAATTTCTTAATATCCGGAATTAGCTCCCAGTGTGCTTCTACTTGGCTCATTTCCTTTCTCGTACGTAGGTGGATAGAAAGGTTTGCGATATCCTGCTTTAAAATATGTGTTAGCCATTCTTTCCACTCATCTACTTCAGTGTAACCAAGTCTTGTTTTAACACTTACAGGCAAACCGCCCGCTTTAGCTGCTTGGATTAGCTCCGCAGCAACTTCTGGACGTAAAATTAGACCGCTCCCCTTTCCTCTCGTTGCCACATTCGGTACAGGACAGCCCATGTTAATATCTATGCCTTTAAAGCCTAGCTCTGCCATTCCAACACTCATTTGACGGAAATATTCAGGATTGTCTCCCCATATATGTGCAACCATTGGCTGTTCATCTTCAGTGAAAAGTAGACGCCCTCGCACACTTTTCTGTCCCTCTGGGTGACAGTAGCTATCCGAGTTTGTAAACTCCGTGAAAAATACATCTGGTCTACCTGCTTTACTTACGACATGACGAAAAACAACATCTGTCACATCTTCCATTGGTGCAAGTACAAAAAACGGTCGCGGTAAATCCCGCCAAAAATTATCTGTCATCTCTACTTCAAATCCTCTCATGATGGGATACATTAGTAAATTCTGCTCCCTAAAATGCTTCTACTTCTTACACGTTTGTGCCATGTTTAATACCTAAATCGTGCCCGAACAAAGGGCAAAATGTTAGGTTTAAGTAGTTAAGTCATTATTATAGTATAACCTAGCTTTTTTAATTTATCTTCACACAGTTGCATCTTTAACTAGATTTTCATATTGATTTATTTTTGAAACTAAGAAATAAAAGCAGATGGCCAATTAGAAATGCATGTTTGCACTTTTAAACCGTCTGCTTTTTATGCTTTCACGAAAATTAAAATAGGAATAGTCCCGTGTGTATTCATACTAAAAAGGGCAATTCAAGTAGACGGGAAGATATTCTAAAGCAGTCTTATTATCAACGCTTTAATATCCAACACATCTTCTTGAACTGCCCTCTTAACTAGTAATTATTTAGATTCTACACTCTCATCTTTGCTGTAGTTATACTTAGAAGGATCTACGGGCGTGAATCCTGTTGGCGTATAAAATCTTAATAAGTCACCATTCACTACTTTGTCAGACAACCCTAACTTAAAGTCTACTTCTTTTTTCATAGCTTTCGCTGACTCTAATTGACTATCATCTAATAGTAAACCTGTTTTGTTATCGTAATATTTTTCATTAATTGAATAAATCGAAGGACTAACAAAGTCACCATTTCTAAATGGTACAATTTCATTGTGCTCTTCTGATAATAAATCTGAACCGAATTGAACATAGTTTTGCGTTTCAATTCCTAGTAAATGTAATAACGTTGGAAGAAGGTCTGTTTGACCACCATAAGTATGGTTAGTTTCACCTTGCATTCCTGGGACATGGATGAATAGTGGTACGCGTTGTAAATTAGCACTTTCATATGGTGTAATTTCTTTACCCATAACTTGTTCCATCGCTACATTATGATTATCTGAAATACCATAATGGTCCCCATAAAGAACAATCATCGTATTATCGTATAAGCCTGATTCTTTTAATTGATTGAACATTTGCTCGATTGCTTCATCTGCATAACGTGCAGTTTGGAAATAATTATCTACACTTGCATCTCCAGTAGTAGCTTTATCAATTGTTACTAAGTCTTGATTCATTTTATATGGATAGTGATTCCCTACCGTAATTAACTTTGTATAAAACGGTTGTGGTAACGAACTTAAAAGACTTTGAGATTGTTCAAAGAATGGTTTATCTAATAAACCATATTCAGCCATGTTATCTGAAGAGGCTGTGTCATAATAACTTGCATCATAAAACTTGTCAAATCCAAATGATTTATAAACGACATTTCGGTTCCAGAAGCTTCCGTTATTGCCGTGGAAGACAGCAGAAGTATAACCATAATTTTTTAAAATACTTGGTGCTGCTTGGTACGTATTTTGTGCTTTCGTAATATAAGCAGAACCTTGTGGTAATCCGAATAAAGAGTTTTCTAACATAAATTCTGCATCAGATGTTTTACCTTGTCCTGTTTGATGGAAGAAGTTGTCAAAGTACATTGTATTTTTATCTTTTGCTAATGAATTTAAAAATGGCGTAACTTCTTCACCATTTAATTTATAATCAATAAGGAAGTTTTGGAATGATTCTAAATGTAAATAGACAACATTCATTCCTTTTGCCGTACCAAAATATTTTGGATTAGGGTTGGCATAGTTAGATTTTGTATAGTTAATTACTTCTGTAATATCACTACTATCCGCCAATGCTCTCTCTGAAGATGCTTTCATCGTTTCTACTGTGTCATAAATAGTATAGTTATACATTCCTAGATATTTCACAATATAGTTTCTATCAAAACCTCGAGATAAAAGTTGCGGACGACTAGTTTCAGCTAATCCTAAATTTACGATTGATATTGCTAAGGCAAAAGCAATAATTGCAAATGCTTTTTTATATCCAAAACGATTTGTTTCTTTTTCTATTTTTCTAGAGAAACGTAGGTATATCAAGAAAAATACATCGACAAAGAACAAAATATCATAAGGTTTTAATAAAGATAGAATACTACCACCTAAATCGCCAAAGTTCTGTGTTTGGAAAATTGTCGGTAATGTAATGAAATCACTAAAGAATCTGTAATATACAACATTCGCGTATAAAAGAATAGACATAAGCGTGTAAATTACAACGAGTGATGTATATTTTTTCTTTCCTTTAAATAAAAATGAGAACCCTAGGAATAGCATTGCTGAACCTAGTGGATTTAATAGTAAAAGGAAATGTTGAAGTGCTCCTTCTACACCTAAATCAAATTGTGCTGTTTGAGCGATGTATGTTTTAATCCATAACATTAAAACAGCTAATATATAAATCCCTAAAAATTTGTTTAATAAGTTTTTACTTACTAGATTTTTCATTTTTGCACCTACCTATTACTTATTTAAAAATATATCTAGATTAGATTATAAGTATAAATTTCGGAAAATTATTACTTCGATATAGCTTTTTTTCGGCGGCTCATGTATAATACTCCCGTTTTTATACTTCTGTCAAGTTGTAGACGATATTGCAGAAGAATAAGTTTCGTTTCTCTCTATAAAGGAAATTCTTGACATAAAAACACCCTGAAAACGTTAGTTTTTACTAACATTTACAGGGTTGAATTTTCCTTTTTATTTCTATTAAGTTCAACCACTTTCCAGCCTAAAAATATTTGTTGGTTGGTTCAGTTGTCCAAATTTCTACTATAATAGAACCAAGCCTTCTGATTTATCATCAAACAGTTTTTCACCAACTTGAGCACGCTGTTAGCTTAATAAACTAATAACGTTCGTCAAAAATCCTGGTATTAAACAGCATGTAGGATTATAAAAAAGATTAAAGACACGCTCTATTTCCTTGAGCTCATCTTTAATCTTTCAAATTTCTATCTATTTTTTTTCTTTATCATATAAAATCTCTTCAGCAAATTGTGCTAATTGTTGAGCTTTCAAGCTTATTTCTTGAATCGTTGAAGAAAACTCGTAGATTGAACCCGATTGCGTATCTGTTAATGTGTTGACTTCTGCAAATGATTGATTTAACACTTTTAGAAGCTGTTGAATATTTTTTGTAATATGATTAATTTGATCTGCATTTTGCTTCGAATTTGTAGCAAGCTTACGTATTTCATCGGCAACTACTGCAAATCCTTTACCATGTTCGCCTGCACGTGCAGCCTCAATTGCCGCATTTAAACCTAATAAATTACTCTGATCTGAAATTCCTTTTACTACAGAAGAAATCTGACCAATTTCCTCCGCACTTGAACTCACATCTTTCATTGAAGAGGTCATATCTTTCACGCGGTCGGATAAATTGCCTACTGAGCCACTAATTTCTTCAATAGAAGCAGCCGTTTGCTCTACAATCGCAGAGAAACTTTCAGCCATTTCAAATAGTTTATGGGCCTTTTCCAAACTTGTTCCAATGCCAACACCACCAATTACTTTCCCAGTACTGTCGTGAAGCGGGATAGCTCTTGCAACAAGTGGGAAGCCGAATAATTCTTTCGGTATAACTGCTGATAAAGATTTATTCGCTTTAATCGCATTTGTGATTACATCACCTTCAACAAGTGGATCCCCTGGCGTAACATTTAAAGCGAATGTCTTCGCTGGAATATTAATAATTAATTTCTCAGTATCGTAAATGCCTACCGTAATATCGTCTTGAATAAGCCCATTTAACAAAGGAGCTACTTTAATAAACGCGCTAATTACATCTGCTTCTTGCATATTTTCCGACCCCTTTGTCCTTAATAAGGTAAAATTCTTTTGCTATAGTTTACAGAAATCCATTTTAACGTTGTAAACTCTTCAAGGCTCCATTCTCCGTTTAAGCGACCGATACCTGATTGTTTTTCACCACCAAATGCAACATTTGGTTCATCATTGATTGTTAAATCATTTACATGAATCATACCTGTATGTACTTTCTTAGCCATTTCTACACCACGTTCAAGGTTAGCCGTATGAATTGCACCGCTTAATCCAAAACGAGTATCATTTGCGATTTGAATAGCTTCTTCTTCCGTTTCGAATGGAATAACACAAACAACTGGGCCAAATAGCTCTTCTTGTGCCACACTCATGTCTGTTGTTACATCTGCTAAAATAGTTGGCTCTACCATTCTACCTCTAATATTACCTTTAATAATGGCTTTCGCACCTTCAGCAATGCCTTTTTCAATCATTGCTTCTAGGTTAGCTGCTTGGCGGTCATTAATGACTGGGCCAATGATTGTTTCAGGATCTCTTGGATCACCTACTTTTAGTGAAGAAACTTTCGCTACATACTTGTCAAGGAACTCATTGTAGATCGATTTCTGCACTAAAATGCGGTTTGCTGACATACAAATTTGCCCTTGGTGTGTGAATCGACTAAATGTCGCAGCACCAACTGCGTAATCCATATCTGCATCTTCTAATACGATAAATGCACTATTGCCACCTAACTCTAATAATGGCTTTTTGAAATTTTTAATCGCTACTTGACCAATGTAACTTCCTACCTTTGTTGAGCCTGTAAAGGAAATAATTCTTGGAATCGGATGCTCAACAAATGCATCCCCGATTTCATTAATATTCGTTACAACAACATTCATTAATCCTTTTGGTACACCAGCCTCTTCAAAAATCTTACCAATTAATGTTCCACCTGTAATAGGTGTATCTTCATGAGGCTTTAAAACAACAGCGTTCCCAGCACCTAATGCAGGTGCTACAGATTTCATTGATAAAAAGAAGGGAAAGTTAAATGGACTAATGACGCCAACAACGCCTGCTGGAATGCGATATAGTCTGTTTTCTACATCATCGATTGTTGAAGGTAAAATCTTACCCTCCATACGAATTGGGAATGTTGCAGCCTCTTTAATAATATTTTTAACAAGACCAATTTCAAAAGCAGCCTTTAATCTTGTCCCACCTAATTCATCCATAATAATCGCTGTAATGGCCTCTTCGTTTTCTTCAATATATTTCACTGCATTTTCAAGAATATCGCGCTTTTTATATGGGTTTACTTTGTCCCATTCTTGCTTAGCTTGTTGCGCGGCTTGATATGCATCATCAATATCAGAAACGTTTGCTAATTTAAATTCTGTTATTACTTCATCTGAATAGGGATTAATGTCATGTAAAAGGCTATTACTTTGTCCTTCTCTCCATTTCCCACCTATAAATTGATTTCCTAAATTTTTAATATCCATTTTATAACCTCCAAATTTAATCAATGTGTGTAATACAAATATCGACAAATATTTAGAAAAATTTATAAAATAACAAAAATTTTGTAGGTTTTTCTTTCTAATTACAGCTTACTCAGATTATGCTTTGTCCCTATTTTTAAAATTCCCCATCTACAAAAAGTACCTTATTGCTTTAAATTTCTTTTCTTTATATAATCTTTTTTACTCATTACATTTGACTCAAATTCGCTCAAATTGGTAATGATAGGCGCTCTTCCTCATCTTACTGATAGCCCAAAAGCCCCTTCTCCTTACACACGGCGAATATCTGACTATCTGTATTTATTGTTAGTTAGTATTTATTTCAGGATGTTGATAAATCCGTAAAACAATTTAAAAAAGAGAAAGGTGAAATTGAACATAGTCAATTTCACCTTTCTTGCTATTGGAGATTGCTATCGTAGCGCTCCAACATAATTAGTATTTATAAGATTGTCCACCATCGATTGGCACAACAACACCATTTATGAAGTCTGCTTGGTTAGAAAGTAAGAAGGCAACTAAGTAACCAACCTCTGCTGGTTTACCGAAACGGCGCATTGGGTTTGGTTTGACGAATTCTTTACCTACCTCTTCCCAATTATCTCCACCAATTTGACGTAAAGAGCCCTCTACCATCGGAGTCATTATGGCACCTGGTGCGATTGCTTTAATAGAAATACCAAATTGTCCATATTCAATTGCCGAGTTACGTGTTAATCCGACAACACCATGTTTAGATGCTGCGTAGCCTGATTGATTTCCAACACCGCGAATACCACCTACAGATGCTGTATTGACAATTGAACCTGCCCCTTGTTCTTTCATTACTTTTAAGACGTATTTCATGCCGTAGAATACACCATTTAAGTTAATAGACACAACTTTTTGGAACTCATCAATACCAAAGTCTTCTGTTAAATTTTGTTTTCCTTCGATGCCCGCATTGTTAAAGAAACCGTCAATTTTGCCGAACTTTTCTACAGTCGCATCTACAAAACCTTTGACAGCATTTTCATCTGCTACATTTGCTGCAATTAATAACAGTTCAGCCTGTGGTGAAACAGCTAACACCTTTTCTTCTGTTTCTTTTAAACCCGCTTCATTCAAGTCGACTAATACTAGTTTAGCACCTTCTTGTGCTAATTGAAGTGTTGCTGCTTGTCCAAGACCAGATCCTGCACCTGTTACAATGACTACTTTCTCTTCAAAACGTTTCATATTCTATTCCTCCGTTATTAAATATTATATAGTGACCCATCTACTGTGTAAGATGAAGAACTTACATAAGATGCTTCGTCTGATAGTAAAAATGCAATGACATTGGCTACTTCATTTGGTTCACCATAGCGCTTCATTGGCACTGCATCTTGATATGCAGATTGCGCTGCTTCAGCGGCCCCTGGTGCAACTTTTGCCTCAATCTGGCGCATCATTTGTGTATTAATAACCCCAGGATTGACTGTATTCACTCGCACATTATATGGAGCTGCTTCTAATGCAGCTACTTTATTAATGCCCATAAGAGCATGTTTTGACGAATTGTATAGCATCATATTTGGCGAACCAATTAATCCAGCAACAGAAGCTGTATTGACAATTGAACCTGCTTTTTGCTGTTTCATAATTGGCATTACATATTTTAAACCGTAGAAAGCACCTTTTACGTTAATGCTATATACGAAATCGAATTCTTGTTCAGTAATTTCTTCTAAAATTTTTGCTGGACCTTCTACCCCTGCGTTATTTGCAAATCCATCAATACGACCAAATTTTGATACAGTTTGATCAACATAATTTTTTACTTCTTCCTCTTTAGAAACATCTGCCTTTAAAGTCAGTACGCGATCCTCACTTAAGTTAAGCTCCTCTGCAACCGCTTTCACAGCAGCTTCATTTAAATCTACTAGCGTTAACTTAGCTCCTTCATCTGCAAGCTTGCGAGCAATCTCTTTACCGATACCTCCTGCAGCACCTGTAATAATGACAACTTTGTTTTCAAATCTCATTTTTTGTACCTCCCCTAAAGATTGTTGTTACATTTATAGTTTAATCCGTTGCACTTTCTGTAAGCCATCCTTAATATTTGCTATAATGTCGAAGAAACCAACACTTTTTATCAATCTGTCTAATGTAGGAGATAAATTTGATGAAATCTAATTCCAGTCAAGCTTTACGGACAAAGCATTTCTTGAAAAAGGCATTTATTGATATGGTCCATAAAAAGGGATTTAGTGCTGTTACCGTGAAGGATATTGTAGATTATGCTCAATATAATCGGACAACCTTTTATGTGTACTATCAAAATATAGATGATCTTGTTAAAGAGTTAATGGAAGAAATGTTTGAAGCTATCCAATATAACAGCATGTCTAAGTATGAAAGTAATAGTCGTGTGAAAGTACAGGATTTGACTACTAATTCCTTTGAATTGTTGTATTACATTTACGATCACCGTGATTACTTCACATTATTATTGTTAGAAGATACGTTACCTCGTATCCACCATCAACTGCCTGAAGCGATTTTTAATTTGCTCAAAGATAAGTTTGATATTCATTACGGCGTGTCGGTTGTTGATGATCATTCCCAAAAGCGCTATATGGCTTACGGGACAGCCGGTTTGATTTTGGACTGGATTGCACAAAATTTTGATGCGACACCTGGTGAAATGACAGAGCGTCTCAATCGAATTTTCAACACCTTTGCAAGAGGCTTTATTATAAAAGAAATCGATAGTTAACAAACAAAAGAACGAATTCCACCCGTCGGAAATTCGTTCTTTTAATTATTATTAAGCTAACTTCACCTATGCAACATGGAAACGAACACTTTAATTTTTTTCTTTTAAATATGTGTTCCGACGTTGCTTTCCTGTATGTTTTTACTAAGATGATTCTCTACGTTCTCTGTTTTTTTCGACCAATACGTGGCTAAAATTGGACCAGAAATATTATGCCATACAGCACCAAGAACACTCGGTAAGGCAGCTAACGGACCAAAATGGGCAGTCGCTAACGCCACCCCAAGACCAGAGTTTTGCATACCTACTTCAATTGAAATAGCTCTTCGATTACTTTCATTTAGTCCTAACAAAAGCGCTGTTAAATAGCCCAGTAGCAAACCGAATGCATTATGAAGCATTACTGCCGTAAAAATAATAAATCCAGCTGAAGCAATGCTATCAACATTTCCAGCAACAACCGCAGAGACAATAATGATAATTGCAACTACAGAGATAAGAGGAATGACGTTGATGCTTTTTTCTACAACTTGTGGAGCAACTCGTCTTATAACAATACCTAGAATAATAGGCAAAATAATTACTTGAATAATGGAAGTAAACATTGCCATTGGATCTACAGGCATCCATTTACCTGCAAGTAAAAGTAGAATTAATGGTGTTGCGATTGGGGCTAGTAACGTCGAAAAAGATGTCATTGTAATGGATAACGGTACATTACCTTTAGCTAAATAAACCATAACGTTTGAAGCAGTACCCCCTGGAACAGAACCGAGAAGGACTAGTCCCGCAGCTAATTCCGCTGGTAAGTTCATAATATAAGCAATTAAAAAAGCTGTAAGCGGCATAATAATATATTGAGCACATACACCAATGATGACTGGTAATGGATTCGTTAAAATCAATTTGAAATCAACCGCTTTTAACGTCAGCCCCATGCCAAACATAACGATGCCTAGCAAAATCGTAATATATCCTCCAAATATTAAAAATGGATCAGGAACTATAAAGGCAATAACAGCTATACAAATAACCCATACGGCAAAGTATTTTCCCGCTATCGTACTAATGGCTTCTAAAATTTTCATATTTCCACTCCCTATTTCTTTATTTTTAATATTTTATTTGGATTCAAAAGAGCGTCAGGATCAAGCGCTTGCTTAATCTTTTCCATCACAAGCAATGCTTTTCCATGTTCTTTCTCTTGATATTTCTGTTTCCCGATACCGACACCATGCTCTCCTGTACAAGTACCCCCTCGTTCAAGTGCATACATTACAATCAATTCATTAAATTCATCAGCTTTTTTTATTTCATCACAATTATTCATATCAATCATTAAAAGAACATGGAAATTACCATCACCGACGTGGCCTACAATCCCCCCTGTAAGTGCTAACAAATTAAGGGCTTCTCTTGCATGTTCAATTGCCCCTGCTAACTCTGAAATCGGTAAACAAACGTCAGTCACCATAAGCTTTTTCCCTGGGTGTCCATGGACATAGGCGTAAGCTAAATTATGACGAGCTTCCCACAGCTGATTGCGAGCTGCATTATCGGACTCAAATTCAATATTTTCACAATTGTGCTCCCCTACAATTTCTTTCATAAAGTCAACGTCTTGCTTTAAGCCAGCTTCATTTCCATGGAACTCTAAAAATAATGTTGGTTGCTCCTCATAAGCTGTTTTACTATGCAAGTTCACTTGTTTCATCGAATGCTCATCAACCAGTTCTACTCTTGCAATTGGAATTCCCGCTTGTAAAATACTAACGACTGCCTCGACAGCATCATTGACTGTTTTGAAGGATGCTCGAGCAGCCATTTCATGTTCAGGAAGCCCATAGACTTTTAGCGTCAATTCAGTGAAGCAACCAAGCGTTCCCTCAGACCCTACAAATAGACCATTTAAATGATAGCCAGAGGATGATTTTTCTGCTAAATTCCCAGTATGAATGACCTCACCATCTGAAAGAACAACCTCTAAATCTCGAACTTGGTCGCGCATAACTCCATATTTAACAGATGTTGTTCCACTAGCATTTGTTGCTGCCATCCCCCCGAGTGTTGCATCTGCTCCAGGATCGACAGAGAAAAACAATCCATATTTTTTCAATTCTTTATTCAACTGAGAACGCGTTACCCCTGGTTGAACTTTTACGAGAAAGTCCTTCTCCCTCACTTCTAAAATTTTGTTCATGTTGGAAAAATCAATTGTTATCCCGTGGTCGTAAGGGATAACATGCCCTTCTAAGCTTGTTCCTCTACCAAATGGCACTATTGGTACTTTGTATTGGTTTGCTATGTTTATTGTCTTACTCACTTCTTCCGTCGTTGTCGGAAACACAACTATATCTGGAAGACTGACACTATGATAGGATTCATCACTACTATGTTGTTCTAAAATTGTTTGATTGATCGTTACTTGGCTTTCTGAAAGAGCACATCGTAGAGCATTTACTAATTTTTCATTTGTTGCAATCATTTAATTCTCCCCTTTTTACTCTCATTCCTTCATGTTTTTCGTTGTTTAAAACAAACATATCATACCAATTTATTAAACTATTATATTGGTCCAACCATTATTATTATACTTAATATTCTGAAAATATCAATAATTATTAATTTTCTTTAATTGATAACGATGAAGTATTTCTGTATGATTAAAGCGTTTATAATAATAGGTAATTGAGGGGAAGGACATAGGTAATGCTGCAACCAAGAAAAAAAGCCTATCAAATAATTGTTGATCAAATAAATGAATATTTTTTAAATGGGGAATTACAACCTGGAGAAAAACTCCCGACAGAAAGAGAATTAGCGAGTCGGTTTAATGTTAGTCGAACATCAGTTAGGGAGGCACTTCGGAAGCTTGAAATAAATGGAATTATTGAAATTAAACAAGGCAGTGGCAGCTTTATTAAAACACAGGAAAGCCATTCATTAGGACAAGAGCTTTCATCTACAATCTTAAAAACTGAAAAAAAATTAGTATATGAAATGTTAGAGCTACGCCAGACACTTGAAGTAGAATGTGCTTTTTTAGCTTCACAACGTGCCACTTCCGAAGACTTAGAACGCATTGGTCATGCATTAGAAATGATGGATCAAGTTAAAAATGATGTGGAACTAGGCATACAAGCTGATCTCAGTTTCCATATTAATATTGTTCTCGCCTCACATAACTCAATCTTCTCGCAATTGTTCCAAACCCTTAGCGAACATATGCAAGATACAATCCGCGTTACCCGAACACAACGCTTGAAAGATGTAGAACGTACGCAAGAGACTATTGATGAACATAAAGGAATTTACTTGGCAATCGCAGCTGGCGATGCAAATCAAGCTAAACAACTTATGGAAAAGCATATTAAGCAAATAAGAAGAGAATTGACAGAATCACTTTTTAATCATATTTGAGAACTAATCAAATAAAGCGCCCTACTCGTTGATTGGAGCGGAGGACGGGCGACTCCTGCTCAGGACGCACAGTACGTAAGACGCAACAGACCGCGCGTTAGCGAGGGTTGCGGCTTACGGTGTGCCCGCGGAAAGCGCCCGTTCGTAGCGGAAATCAACGGCAGGAGACATCACTTCTATATTAATTTTAAATAAAAAAAGGACTATAGACAAACTCGAAAATCTTCGAGTTTGTCTATAGTCTGAACGAAACTTCTCTTAGGATTCTCCCTTTCATTCATAGCTTTCATTTATTCTAAAACAGCCATTCGAAAAGCCGTCGCAATGATTTGTGTACGGTTTTTTGCATTAAATACAGTTAAAAGCTTTTGAATATAGTCACGAATTGTGTACTCACTGACAACGAGAAGCTCTGCCATTTCTTTATTACTGAATCCTTCCGCTAATAAAAATAAAACCGCCAAGTCTTTATCCGTTAACTTTAAGTCATGCAGTAGCCGTTGTGTACTGCGTGTACGTGAAAAGTAACAACCCAATAAGTTCCCTGCTTCTTCAAGTAATTGCATTTCTTCTTCATTATATGAAAAAGGCGTTCCACATTGGTCAAACGTTAACCAACCAAATAATTGTCCATTTTGCTGTATTGGAATAAAAATAATTGTAGATACATTCAATAATTTAATTGCAATAGGATTTATATATGGTGCTGGTTGCTCTAAATAGAGTGGCTTCTTAATAGCGAAAACGGGCTCATCTTCCAGCTTGCCTTTTAGCATTTGTACTTTGTGTAGCTCAGAGCCGTATACACCTGAAAATTCATTGAGCCATGGATTATAGCTATGAAAAGTAACTCGTTGATAGCCGAAGTTTTCCTGTGCTTTCGTTAAAATAGTTGGCATATGATCTACTCCATCTAATTGAACGAGCAATTTACTAAAGTGCTGTAGCTTAAGCAAACTCTCTACACTCATGTCAGCCTTTATCGGAGATTGTACTACTTTGCTGTTTATAAGACGTAATACATCTAGTACTTTTTCGTGATACATTAACATTTCATCTGTATATGGATGCTTAATTTGGACAAGGACATCTTTTGTTGCGTAATAAGACAATGAAGGAAATGTTGTTAGCAATTTTTCTGGTAAAAGTCGACTATGCATTGTCGCCCAGTTAATTAGCTCCTCCCGTTGAATCGTTTTATTTTTTAACTGACCATTTAAAAATGTCAGCCAAGAACGGTACCAATAACCAATTTGAATAATTTCTTGCTCACTTAACTCTTTTCTAGATTGCAAATGCTTATTCCACGCATAGGCAATATCTTGATGATGAATTTTATGAAACAATACATATTGAAAGTTTATTTTAGTCATAGTACACCTACATTTACATGTTCATTTTGAATTAATATACCCTTAATTACAGGTATCTTTGCATTTACTCTATCATTTACACTCTAAATGTAACAACTTTATTTTGTTTATATAAGGGTATTCTAATCAAGAAATGAGGTTCTAAATATGGAATTTAAAAAAATATTAGTCGCAGGTAGTGGAGTATTAGGAAGTCAAATTGCTTTTCAAACTGCGTTTTTTGGATATGAAGTAAATGTATATGACATTAACGATGATACAATTGCAACAGCGAAACAACGCATGGAATCGTTATCAAACACATACGGAGATTATTTTAATGATTCTGCACGTGCAGCTACAGCGTTAGAAGGTTTATCATTTTACACAGATTTAGCACAGGCGGTATCTGATGTAGATTTAGTTATCGAAGCAGTACCAGAACGTATTGAAATTAAACAATCATTTTATGAGCAACTAGCAAAAGTAGCACCAGCAAAAACTGTTTTCGCATCAAATTCTTCCACTCTGTTACCTAGTCAATTTGCACAATTTACAGGACGACCTGAGAAGTTTTTAGCTTTACACTTTGCAAATACTATTTGGAAAAACAATACAGCCGAAGTGATGGGGCATGAAGGAACTGATCCACAGTACACTGAACAAGTAGTTGAATTTGCACGTACTATCGGCATGATTCCATTCCATTTAAAGAAGGAACAACCAGGCTATATTTTAAATACACTATCTGTACCCTTTTTAAGTGCAGGTATGGGGCTTTGGGCAAATGAAATTGCAGATCCACATACAATTGATAAAAACTGGATGATTTCAACTGGTTCACCGTTAGGTCCTTTCGGGTTTCTAGATATAGTTGGCATGGAAACACCATATAACTTAAATGTGATGAAGGCAGATATTGATCCAATGGCAAAAATCATAGCGGAAAAAATTAAATACGAGTATATCGATTTAGGGAAAATGGGTGTATCTTCAGGGGAAGGTTTTTATAAATATCCTAATCCAGCCTATCAGGATAAAGATTTTCTCAAACAAAATTAATTAGGGGCAAAAGAGAAAAAGTGTTAGATTGACTACATCAATCTAACACTTTTTTGCATCACCGTTGATGTCCGCTACGGCGATGCTTTCCGCGGGCACGTAAACCTAAGAACAGACAGCGCCCTCAAGGATGTAGCGATTTATTCTAGACAACAACTTTCGAAAAAAAATCTATAATTTCAAAAAAACCACCAATTAAAACGCAAATGCATTTCAATTGGTGGATAAATAAACTTCCGCTGTTATATAGTTTCACTGACATTCCCTATATTATCTTTTTTAAGCATTAGCATGACAATAAAGGAAATACAATATAAACCTGCTAAGTAAAGCATCGCAACTTGCATATCATAACTTTGTAGAATATAGCCGACAAGAATTGGTGAAAAGCCGCCTATAGCTCGACCAAAATTGAAAATTGTATTTGTTGCGGTACTTCGAATTTGAACGGGATATAGACTACCAATCAACGCTCCATATCCGGCAAACATACCATTTGAGAAGAATCCGACAATTGCACCACCTATTAGGACACCAACACTACCCGTAGCATAAGAGTATAAAAACACAGCACATGCTGAGGCAATAAGGAAGGCGCCAAAGGCACGCTTTGCGCCAAATCGATCTAGGAATAGTCCAAAGGTTAACATACCGATAATCATGCCAACCGCTGTACTAATTGTCCAAATGGCAGAACTTGAAACAGATAAACCTTGTGACTGTTGCAACATCGATGGTAACCAAATCATTAATCCGTTATAACCGGCAATTTGAACAGTTGCCATTATGATTAAAGAGATTGTTGTAATCGCTGTTCGTGGCGTTTCAAACAATTGTACCAACTTACCCTTTTCATCTTTCTTACTAGCCTTTTTATTTTTCTGAGCAGCGAGCCACTCAGGAGATTCATCTAAATTTTTTCTTACGATAAAGGCAAAAATAACAGGTACTACACCAACAAAGAATAATGCTCGCCATCCTAAAGTAGGCAATATGATGGCACTTAGTAATGCTGCTAAAATAACACCATATTGAGCACCTACACTGACATATGAAGACGCACGCCCTTGTTTATTTTTCGGCCAAGCTTCTGCAACAAGTGCCATACCAATACCATATTCTCCTCCGGCACCTATTCCTGCGATAAATCTAAATAGGTACACTTGTTCAATGCTAGTGGCTAATCCTGTTAAAGCCGTACCAATTGCAAACAAGATGACGGTATACGTAAAGACCTTTACCCTTCCATATTTATCTGCTAAAACGCCGAAAACAATTCCTCCTAATAGCATCCCTACATTCGTTATAGAAGAAATAAGTCCTCCCGTTGCTAAATCAATGTTAAATTCTGCAATAATCATTGTCATCGCAAATGAGATAAACATGATGTCCATGCCTTCTAATGTTAAACCAGCTACCGATGCGACCACGGTTTTTTTTCGATAATCCATTCTACTCTCCTCCAGTATGTTCTAGATGAAATAAATCTCTTTTATTTACGAATGAATGGATGTATCTATATAAATATAACGTTTCCATTCTCCTTTTAAGCCTCACTGGACTTCCTTTAAAAGAGGTACGTTAGTTGTGTAATCACAGCTAAAATGTGCAAAATAAATGCCCTTTCGTCAGAACAGACAAAAGGGCATGAATAAACAAAGATATTACTAGCATAATAACTTAAAGTATCATATAGCCCTTTTCAGCCTCTCTGGACCGTATTAAAGGTAAATTATTTCAAAAGATATCTTAGCAAAATTATTTATATTTTCATACAAGAAAATTTTGGTAAAAATTTAATTAAGTCTGTTCTAGTAATGCTTTCAACTCATATAAATATATTTGAATAGTTGCTGCCACGAAAAAAACACTAGTCAAAATACGCATAATGGTTTTTGAACTTTTTGGACGATTTTTTCAACAAGTAGCTGCAATACATGACTATCGTGCACATTTCCAGGAGTCACGATGGTACCTCTTTTCATCTGTCGCTGCATGAAATGAATACACAAACTGCTTTGTCCGTTCATCTTTAACATACTAACCACTCTTACTTGGACGCCTTAACGATGAATAGAGGTTTTCCATTAATGGATAGATAAACGAACAATTAATCGCTGCCTCTAGTTTTCAATCCAAATGGTCTTGTTGCACCAATTGGTCAATTGTCAGCATTGCTAATTGTTTGCAATCATTGATTTGATTCTTCGTCATCATTTTCCAGCACCGCAATAGATTATTTTATTTACAGTAGACTGCTAGCAATACATTGGAGTGGAAGGCGGGCGACTCCTGCGGGAACACACAGTACGTAAGACGCAACAGACCGCCCGTAGCGGAAATCAACGGCAGTCGTCATCACTTCTATATTAACTTTAAATAAAAAAAGGACTGTAGACAAACTCTAAAATCTTCAAGTTTGTCTACAGTCTGAAAGCAGCTATTGCTGCTTTTTTTGTGGAAGAATATATATTTTATTTAAAACTATTTTTACGAAGGAACATTAAAATACCTTTTACTAATGAAATTGCCCAAGCCCATTTAATATAAATAACACAACTTCTTCAATTTCCTTTTCGCTAACGGAATGTTTATTTAAAAACACAAGATTAGAAACAAAGAATCCTCCAATTACTGTGCTCAACATTTTTATAATTGATTCGTTTGATATGTCTTTGATGTCACCACGTTGTTTGAATATCTCTATTACTTTTATTAAGCGTTCAGTTGCTACTTTTGAAATGTATGGAAATAATTCATTTCTAAGTTCCTCTTTATAAATCATTTCCTTTATGACTACCTGAAATATTTCTCTGTTTTCCGAGAGAAAGGTAATGCGATTAATTAAAAAAGCTCTTAAAAAATCTTCAAATGAACGCTCATCATCCATAAGTTCCCCAATAAGTTCATCTGCCATCGTAGGAAAAAATTCCTTTAGAAAAGGTACCATTATAGCTAGCAATAAATTTTCCTTGGTTCCATAATGCTTAAAAATAGTTCCTTCTGCAACGCCCGCTTTTTTTGCTATTTCAGAAGTCGATGTATTTGAATATCCCTTTTCGGCAAATGTAGCAATAGCAACCTCAATAATTTTCTTTTGTTTAACAGTTTGTTTATTGGATTTTTGAAGAATTTTAGCTACTTCATCCATTAGATTATTATTTTCCATTCGATCCACCATCTTTGCTTAACACTTATCGTTACTGTATCATAATTTACGGTACTTTTTCAGAGCAAACAAATTTAAGACGATAAATACTGCTGCAAAAGCTAACAAAATATATAAATTACTACTAATATCAGATAAACTCAAACCTTCGTACATTACTCCTTTTAATGCATCTGCTGCGTAGTACAACGGCATAAAGTTTGCAAAAATTTGTAGCCATCCTGCCATTCCCTCTATAGAGAAAATACCTGAAAAGAATATTTGTGGCACAATGATAATTGGTATGAACTGTATCATTTGAAACTCTGAACTTGCGAATGAAGATAATAGTATGCCAAGTGACAAAGCCACAAGTGCTACGATGACATTGATTAATATAACATTCCATATAGAACCAATTAAAACCATATCCAGCACATTGATTGCAAACAACACAATAATAATGGTCTGTACCACTGCTAATAAACCGTAACCAACTAGATAGCCTGTGACAATCTCACCTCTCTTAATAGGTGTTGCTAATAAACGTTCTAGCGTTCCAGTTGTTCTTTCATTCAATAGACCTATGCCAGAGATTAAGAAAACGAAAAAGAAGACAAAGAACCCTACCAAAATAGGACTAAAAGTATCAAAAAGTTCTGTATCACTACTACCGTATACATAGTTGGTTTTCATCGAATCTTGTGATGGAAGCTCACTCATTATACTGTTTGCTTCCATTTGCTTTAATTGAATATCTCTACTATAAATTTGCTTTACTTTTATTTCTAGGTTTTTGGCTATCGTAGGATCATTATTCAGTAACGTTATTGTTGGGTTATCGTCGACGACTTGTAAAAAACCATCTAAATTATTTTCTAATATAGTTTCATTCACATTTAAAACGTTGCTATATTCTTTTACCTCAATATCTACATCCTTTAATTTTTCAAGAAGTTGCTGATTCCCATTAGCAACTCCCAAAACAGGCTCAACAGCATTTCCATTAAAGACTAGGTTCATTAGTGTTAAAACTAATAAAGGAGCAACAAAAAGAAGAGCTAATGTACGCTTATCTCTAAATATTTGTAATAAAATTCTCTTAATAAGTGCTACTGTTCTCATTGTACTTTCCTCCCAGCATATAAAAATACCTCATCCAAACTATTAGCTTCAAATTGCTCTTTCAATTGGTGAGGTGTGCCAGTTGCAATAAATGAACCATCTCTTACCATTGCGATATAGTCACATTTTTCTGCTTCATCCATTACGTGAGTCGTGATAATAATGGTTTTTCCTTCCTCATTTTTTAATCGTAACAGCTCATTCCAAATACTTAATCTTAATTCAGGGTCTATTCCAACAGTAGGTTCGTCTAAAATCAGTACTTGAGGGTTTTGTATTAAAGCAATTGCGAGAGATAAACGTCGTTTCATACCTCCTGAGTATGCTGACACTTTTTTATTAAGATCTTCAGTTAGATTAACTAAGTTAGCGGTGTAGGCAATGCGTTCCTGTTTTTCTTTATTATTTAATTTAAATAGGGATGCGAAAAACATTAGATTTTCCTTACCCGTCAGAGTTGTGTATAACGCATCTGATTGAGCCATATAACCAATTTTCTGTAAGACATTTAAATTAGGCATTTTTTCATTTAATAAATAGATAGAACCTTTATCTGGTATATCCATACCAACCATCATTTTTACTAATGTTGTTTTTCCAGCTCCCGAAGGTCCAATAAAACCATAAATACGGCCCTCTTTAATATCAAAATTGATATCTTTTAATACCACTTTCTTACCGAAACTTTTAGTTACTTCTTGAATTTGAATAGTAGTTGTCTCGCTCATAATTTAATCCTCCCCTCAAAAAGTGAGTGTTTAATCACTCATACTTATTATACTTCTATGTTGAGACTGTTTTCAATTAAAAGTGAGTAATTACTCACTTTTAATATTCCGACATAAATTAACATTTTTAATTCCACTAACCTGCACCTAATTCCTTGCAATCTCTATAAATATATCTATATAAATATCCAGCAAATGATTCAAACATTAATACAAATTATCAAACTTTCTTATAAATAATCGATTTTTTCATTAAGCTACAGCAGGTGCATTGTGGATTATCGAACATGAAGGTATCGAGGCTGTAAACGTACATTTCTCAGCTATCCATGGTAAGGAAATCAAATCTTTAGAAGAAGGTTAACCAGTAACATTTAATGTTGAAGCAGGACAGCGTGGTCCCTTTTAAAATAATCTTCGCAAAAAAAGTAGTACAAATCCATAGCTTTGATTTGTACTACTTTTTTTAGTATGTTCCTCTGACTAATGAGAGTGGAAAAAGTTAGTGGTAAATAAAAATTCGGATGGAAATCTTAATCTATTAATTTACTTAATCCCGCAAACTATTTATTTGTAGCGACCGGCTCGCTTTTGACTTTGACACTTTTCTTTTTAAGGAAAAGCGTTAAAACAAAGGCAATACCTGAAACTATTAATGTTGCTAAAAAGGCATCATTTACCCCAATTATTGAAGATTGTAGCATTAAATGCTGCTGGGATGCTTGATCTGTTACCTGATTTGCTACGTCTGCCATATGTGTTTTTGTACGGCTTACCATGACTGACACAAGCAAACTTGTTCCAATTGCTCCTGCAACCTGGTTTAACGTACTATTGATTGCCGTACCATGAGTAGTTTGGGTAGGTGTTAATGAGTTTAGGCCATGTGTTTGGATAGGCATACTAACAAACGACATACTTAACATACGGAACGCATAAATTGTAGCGATATATAGGCTTGATGTGTTCTCATCTAATCTTGCAAACGCAATTGTTGTGAAAATCGTAATACAAACGCCAATTAAGACTAAATTTTTTGCCCCGAATTTGTCAAATAATCGACCGGCAATAGGGCTCATAATCCCGTTTAAAATAGCACCAGGTAATAAAATTAACCCGGTTTCTAATGGCGTTAATCCTTGCGTATTTTGCAAGAACAGTGGAATTAAAATCATCGCAGAATACATCGCGATAACATTTGTCGCCGTAATTGCCGATGCAAGTGCATATTGTGATGACTTATAAATACCAAAGTCAAGCATTGGATCAACTAGGCGGAACTGTCTAATAATCAATAGTGCTAAGAACACACAGCCAAGCACAATCGGTAACCATACAAATGCGTCTCCCCATCCTTTGTTTCCAGCAGAACTGAAGCCATATAAAATACCACTAAAGGCAAGTGCAGAGAAAATAACAGAAGGTACATCAATTTTCCCTGTATAGCTCGGTTTCGTTTTATCTAAACTGAAATAACCAATCAACCAAACAATCCCCATAATTGGAACCATCATTAGGAATAAAATATTCCAATTAAAATGTTCAATTATGAAGCCAGAAAGCGTTGGACCGATTGCTGGTGCGAACATAATTACTAGACCGAAAAGCCCCATCATTGATCCTCGTTTTTCAGGCGGGAATGAAGTCATTAAATAATACATACCCATTGGCATTAGCAGTGCTGAACCGACGCCTTGGATTAAGCGCCCAGTTAAAAGTAAGCCAAATGACCCTGCAATACCAGCGAGTAAAGAACCTAAGAAGAAGCTCCCAATCGAAATCAAAAATAATTTACGTAGAGAGTATTTTTTCATTAAAAATGCTGTCGTTGGAACGAGAATCGCATTGACTAGCATATAGCCTGTAGTAAGCCATTGGACAGTCGATTCAGTAATCGATAAATCCTTCATAATTTGGGCTAATGCTACATTTAAAAATGAATTGTTCAGTAAAGCAAAGAAAGCACCAGTAATTAAAACAATTAATGTTGTTTTGGTGGATTGTTTCATGTTTTTAGAGTTCCCTTTCTTGGTTAGTATTCTTTAAATAGATTCTTAACACCGAATTATACTCAGTGTATAAAAATGGACTTAAAGTATAAAATGTATTCTAAACCTTTTATTTTTAAAAAACAAGCATTAATATACTTGAGTTATAAAAACAGAATCGTAGTATAATAAATGTATTAATTTGAGGGAAGTGTTAATATGAAGGACAAAAAATTAGCCATTATACAATCATCATTTGAATTATTTTTAAGTCAGGGTTATCACGCAACCTCAATTCAGGACATATTAAATAAATCAAATGTTTCGAAGGGGACGTTTTATAATTACTTTGAATCGAAAAGCTCTTTGCTACAGCAAACATTGTTATATAGGGAGGAACGTATTCAGTATCAAAGAGATTTACTGCTAGATGGTGATAACGAGGGAGATCGTCATATTTTTATTAAGCAAATAGAAGTGACCTTTTTGAATAAAGGGACGATTAATATGTCAGAATTGATGGATGATGCAGCGGTTTCAGATGATTCAAGCTTGATTAAATTTATGAAAGATTTACGGAATTCCTTTATTGAGTGGCTGTATAAACGACTACATCAAGTATATGGGGAGAAATATGAAGCATACATCGCTGAAATGACACTAATATTTGCAGGGATTCTTCAAAATTTGTTTCATTTCTCGCCCTTGATGAATAATAAGAGCAACGATTATCTCAAACTGATTGAATACAGTCTGACAAGTACAGAAACAATTATTGCAAGTAAAGAAAAAGGCGAAGATGCGCTAATTACCAATGAAGCATTTGAACAGAACTTTTCAATTGCTATGCAGCCTGATTCTTTGTTTAGTGAGTTTGCAATCCATACAAACAGTTTAAAAAAAGCGATTGAGCGACTGTACGGGGACGAGTCACAAATCAGTGAGTTATTATACGAATTAGTTGCGTTTGTGCAACAAGAAATCGTGGCTGTACAACCAAATAGGGCCTTAATTTTAAGTGCGATGACAACGTTTAATTCATTTGATAAGCTCCATTCATCAATTGAATTAGCTGATTTCCTGCAAACAATGCAAAATTTAGGATATGAAATGTTTTAGGGGTTTGTGTGTTTTGGTGGAAAAAATATAAACTACCCAAAATTCACTGGCATAGTGGATAGTATCCACTAATTTAGACAGATTAAATAAGGGAAAGCAAGACGGCTAATTAGAGGTGCATAATTACGCTTTTAAAGCGTCTGCTTATTTCGACGAATATGAAGTTAGATATACCAAAGGAGCATCCTAGTAGAAACAAGATTAAATAATTTCTTTAATTAATCATTGTCAAATACTTTTAATAGACACCTTGAAGCGTAACTAAATAACCTGCATCGGAAGTAAAAGAAATTCTGACAATTACTTTAAATGCAGAAAGCTGTGCCGAAAATCCCAATAATAATTGGATATTTCAGCACAGCGATTTTTTGTTACTTACTAAATTAAACTAATTCTAACCATGCAACTGCTTCACAATGTGTAGAATGCGGGAACATATCGACTGGTTGAATTTCCTGTGTTTTGTATCCGCCATCTTCCAATATGCGAAGGTCACGTGCAAGTGTAGCTGGGTTACATGATACATAAACAACTCGTTTTGGACGTTGCTCTAAAATTGTTTGTAAAAGTGCTTCATCGCATCCTTTACGTGGTGGGTCTACAACAAGGACATCTGCTTCTTTGCCTTCCTTATACCAGCGTGGAATGACTTCCTCTGCCGGGCCTGCCTCGAAGTACGTATTTGTAAAGCCGTTAAGCTCTGCATTGCGTTTTGCATCTTCAATGGCTTGTGGGACGATTTCGACACCCATTACTGCCTTCGCTTTTTGAGCGAGGAATAAAGAAATGGTACCGATGCCACAGTAGGCATCAATGACACGTTCATGACCTTGTAAATCAGCATAGTCTAGCGCTTGCTTGTATAGCACTTCCGTTTGCTGGGGATTTACTTGGTAGAACGAGCGTGCCGAGATTTCGAAGCGTACATCACCGATAGAATCAATGATTACATCATTGCCCCAAAGGTTAATCGTTTCATCACCAAAAATAACGTTTGTTTTATCGCTATTGATGTTTTGCATTATGGATGTAACGTTTGGCAATAGCTTTAATATGCTCGCTACAGCCGCATCTTTTTGCGAGAATTTTTTCTTTTTCGTAACGAGTACGACCATAACCTCACCTGTTGCACGTGCAGTACGAATAACGACGTGACGCAGCATCCCCTCATGTGATGCTTCATTATAAGGTTGAATACCGATTGACGTTAATTCCTTTTTTAGTCCCGAAAGAATTGCGTCCGCTTCGCCTGTTTGAATTAAACAGCGATCCATATCGACAATTGTATGTGATTTTGTTTTGTAGAAACCAGCAATGACTTGTCCCGCGTCATTTGTAGAAAATGGAATTTGAGCTTTATTGCGATATTGCCAAGGCTCCTCCATTCCCTTCACTGGTAAAATTGGTGCGTCAATTTTGCCTAGGCGTTGCATAACATTCCGCACCATATTTTCCTTCCACTTTAACTGCCCCTCGTACGATAAGTGCTGTAACTGACAGCCACCGCATTGCTTAAAATAATCGCAAGGTGCATCTACTCGATCAGGTGAAGGTTTAATTATTTCTATCATTTTTGCAAATCCATAATTTTTTAGCGTTTTTAAAACATGAATTTCTGCTGTTTCATTCGGTAATGCACCTTGAATAAATAATGGATAGCCATCGACTTTTGCGACACCATTGCCATCATGTGTTAAATCTTCTATATAAACTGTAAGTTGGTCATTCTTTTTTACGGGTGCTGACATTCGTACATCCTCCATTTCAATCTTCTTATTGTAGCATGTGATAGCGGAGGAAAAAAGAACAAGGCATGAATTTATCACGCGATTCTAGCTGTGCTAAAAAATAATGACCTGGAGCGACCACGACTCGCAATGTGAACGAGCTCCCCGTTTTCCTTAGCGTATCTTCAATTGATAGTTTACCTTAGCCCAGACAGTGCTAAAAAAGAGTCGCTATTCGCGACTCTTTTCATTATTTTTCGTTACATAATCATCTTTTGGTGCCCACCAGAACATCACAATAATCCCGAGAATGACGACAATAAATGGTGCATAAAACATTAAAAACTTTTCCATCGCTATAACCTCCTATGCATGATGGTCTTCTTTCCCTGTCACATAATTTTTGTTGAATAAGAATAGTTTCAGCAATAAATATAGTGAAGGTAGAAGCAGGCATAATCCTAAAACAAATACGATGACTAATGCAATGGCCATTTGGGTGTTTGTAAAGCTATCATAAATCGTTAAATATGGGTACAGTAAATATGGATATTGCGCGATACCGTAAGCAAAAAACGCTACTGCGAACTGAGCGATTAATAGGCCTACAGCAAGCCCATAATTTTTTCGCATCCATAACAATAGGACAGTAATAATAAATAATACTGCGGAAATAGCAAACATCCACCATAAGTTAACCATATGCTGATAGCTTTCAGGGTTAATGGATTTCATTTCATACATAATCCCAAGTGCACTAATCATTAATGGTGCTGCCCAAATTAATGCATATTTTCGCATTAAATTTGTTGCCTCTACATCTGTTGCTTTATGTGCATACCACGTTAAAAATACTGCGGATATATAAAGGACAGCTGCTATGCTTAATACGACAATACTCCAAGCAAATGTACTCGTATATAGTGTCCAATAATTTAATACTGGTTGCCCTTCCACCATATCCACATAGCCGCCACCTGCAATAGCAAATACTACAGATAATGAGGCTGGAATAAGTAAACCTGTTAAGCCATATGTCAGAGAATAACCAATATGTCCACGTGCGCCATACGATTCAAATGCATAGTACGAACCGCGAATCGCAAGCAACACTAATGAAATACTAACCGGCACAAGCAAAATTGTTCCATAGTAAAATGCTGTTTGAGGAAAAAAACCTACAATCCCAACAAAGAAAAACACTAAAAAGACATTCGTTACTTCCCATACAGGTGATAAATATCGTTTAATAATATTCGTTATAATATGGTTTTTCCCAATAAGTAGACTGTAAGCATTAAAAAAGCCTGCACCAAAATCAATGGATGCGAGCATCACATAACCAAAAAGGAAAATCCACAATACTGAAATTCCTAATATCTCTAATGTCATATGATGTCACCGCCTTTTTCTATATTCCGATCTTCAATTTCACGCTCAATTGGATTCTTTTTAAACATGCGAATTAATACAACGGTACTACCTACTCCAAGTACGGCATAAACACCTGAGAATAACAGCATCATTAAATCCACATGATCGCTCGTTGTTGCGCCCTCTGGTGTTCGCATAATACCGTATAATATCCACGGTTGACGTCCAACTTCGGCAAGCCACCAGCCTGATTCAATCGCTAGAATTGACAGTGGTGCACCTGCAACAATAATCCATCTAAACAACCGCGAATGAATAAACCGCCAACGACGTAGTTTCCCTACTACATAAACTAAAGATACTAATGCCATGAACATACCGATAAAGACCATGATATTAAACAGATAGTGAATATAAAGCGGTGGTCGGTCTTCCTCCGCAAATTGATCTAAGCCTATCACTTCTGCATTTGGATTATTAGCTGCCAGTATACTTAATGCATAAGGTACTTTAATGGCATACTTTACTTCCTCGCCATCTAGCACACCGAATAAAATAAGTGATGCTTTATCTGTTGTTTCAAAATGCCATTCTGCCGCAGCTAATTTTTCTGGTTGGTATTCCGCTAAGTATTTGCCTGAGAAGTCACCTATTATTGCTGCTGAAATCGATGTAACCAGACCAATCTTCATTAGTAAAAATAATGATTTTTTATGATAAACATGGTCTGAGCCTTTAAGCATACGGTAGCCTGCAATTGCCGCCAACACAAATGCTGATGTCATGTAGGCAGTAACAAGCACGTGCGCTACTTTAGTTGGCATAGCTGGGTTAAACATTGCTAGAAATGGTTGAATATTAACGAGCTGACCGTCCACTATGTCAAAGCCTTGTGGTGCGTTCATAAAGGCATTGACGATCGTTATAAAAACCGCAGACATTGATGCACCTAAAGCAACAGGAATTAGAAGGAGCATATGTTTTTTCTGACTATCGAAACGATCCCAAGTGTATAAGTAGATACCTAAGAAAATGGCTTCAAAGAAGAATGCAAAGGTTTCCATAAAGAGTGGTAATGCTATAGTTTGCCCTGCAAGTTGCATAAAATTCGGCCATAGTAACGATAATTGTAATCCGATAGCTGTACCTGTAACGACCCCTACAGCAACGGTAATGACGAAACCTCGTGCCCAACGTCGTGCCATTAAAATATAATGCTCGTCATTCTTTTTATATCCAGTCCATTGCGCAATCATAATCATTAACGGCACGCCGACACCAATCGTTGCATATATGATATGGAACGATAACGTAAGCTCCGTTAATGCACGACTCCAAAAGACTGCTGATTCATTAATCATCTCATTACCCTCCTAACTACCAAATATTCTTCCCAGAATGGAAAGTAGCATGATAATTGCAACACCGAAGCTTAACCAAATAAGCTTTCTTTCCTGTGACTTATACAAATTGCACCACTTCCTTTCCCTTATCCATACCCATATTTTCCACCATTTCAACGAAAAAAACCTTTATAATGGACCGAAACTTCGGCCTATTATAAAGGTTTCAAATTTTGTTCATTTAATATACGTATATTCGCCAAACATTTTTCTTAATTCTTTCACAACCCCTATTTATGAGGGGATTATAAACAAATAAGTGTAAATTTACAAAACTTATTTACACTTATCTGCAATTGTTCCATAAGATTATTTAAATTCGATCTTCCTCACGAATATCTTCAATCGGTACAAAAATTTCAATATGGCGCTTTAAGTTCTCAAACGTTGCAGGTGCATCTCCACCATATTCGCCATCTAAATTTAAATGCACTTCGTTTTCCGTCGTAACTTTCACAACACTCGCCTTTTTATAAATAACACGATCATCCTTTAAATGTTCGCCTCGTAACGCCATTGCCGCAAGTTGAATAAATTCTGGAAGGCTCACTTTTTTTAATACTAATAATGTAAAGTAACCGTCGTTTATGCTCGCATCTGGTGCAAGCTTTTCAAAGCCTCCAACAGAATTCGTTAAGCCACATAAAAACATCATTGCATCTCCATCAAATACTTCACCATCATATTCTATACGCATATGTGATGCCTTAATAGATGGAATCATTTCAACCGCTTTTAAATAGTAAGCTAACTGCCCTAGCATTGTTTTCATTTTGCTTGGGACTTCGTACGTTAGCTCAGTAATACGTCCCCCAGCAGCAATATTGATGAAATAGCGTTCTCCATTTAACAATCCAACATCAACTGGTAAGGTATCGCCTTTAATAATAATATCAACGGCTTCATCAATATTTCGTGGAATATGGACGGCACGTGCAAAATCATTCGTTGTCCCCATTGGAATTAAGCCAATCTTCGGACGTTTTTCAAATTGACCTACACCAGAAACAACCTCATTTAACGTCCCATCTCCACCAACTGCTATGATAATATCAAATCCACGTTCTACTGCGTTTTTTGCTGCTTCTATAGCATCGCCTTCACAAGTTGTTGCGTGACAAGATGTCTCATAGCCTGCTACCTCTAGTTTCTCCAATACTTCTGGTAAATGCTTTTTAAACGCTTCTCTCCCAGATGTAGGATTATAAATGATTCTTGCTCGTTTCATAACATACCTTCCTGCTTCATAAGATTCTAATACTTTCAACGAATAAACCATTGAAATGTTGCACTGATGATTTAATGCGAAGTTCTACGCCTTGCAACTCAAATTACACCATATGCTTTCAATACGCCAGTACGAGCACGTATTGAACGTTACACCTTTGACTAAGCAAATTGCTCCATTATTGTAATGCTGCTGTTACGTGTTTTTTGAAATCTTCGTATACATATGTCCAATTTGCATTGTTCGTAATATTATCTTCACGTATTTCAGTATAAAGTGCTTTTTGTGCTTCCTCAAAAGTCGGATCTTCTTTGTCCGGTAATGTAGCTCTTTTTTTCACTACAATATCCTGTAACTCAGGCGCACGTGGTCCCCATTTACCTATAACTTGACCTGATTCATTAAGTAAAATATACATTGGAATTGCACGGCCACCGTTTGTTAAGTAACGGTCTATTAAATCTGTATCTGCATCGCGTAAAACGGTGCGCATAACTAATCCAGCTGCCTCTGCAACACGGCGAATAATTGGATTATTTAACATCGCATCTCCGCACCAATCTTCAGTAATTGTTAAAATTTTTGGTTGCTTGTCTTTTAATAAAGCTACAAAACCATCGTTCATTGGCACTTCAAAGCCATCATAAATACGGAAGCTATCTTCTTTAAGCGTTGTCATGTTTTCCATATATTGTTGAATTGACATGGCTTCTTCAAAATATTGTTGTTCAGTTTTCATATACTTATCCCCTTTTTAAATGAAGTGTTTGTTCTATTCTATATTTTGCTATGAATACTCTTTTTAGACAACTATTTAGTGTTACGATTTGTTAGTATGTACAATTTTTGCATTTAAAAAGCCAAGAAAGTGAATACACTCTCTTGACTCATCGAAATAACAAAAAATTAGCGTTTTGCAATTTCTTGTTGTAATAATTTGTTGACCATTGGTGGGTTCGCTTGGCCTTTTGTAGCTTTCATAATTTGTCCAACTAAGAAGCCAATTGCACGATCCTTACCATTTTTGAAGTCTTCGATCGATTGTGCATTGTTATCTAATACTTCTGTTACGATTGCTAATAATGCACCCTCATCAGAAATTTGAACTAATCCTTTTGCCTTCACGATGTCATTAGCTGAACCGCCGTTTTCGACTAACTCAGTAAATACTTTTTTACCAATTTTAGAAGAAATTGTACCGTCTGCAATCAATTTCACCATGCCTGCTAGGTTTTCTGGAGTTAACGCAGTATCTTTAAGATCTTTTTGTTCAGCATTTAAATATGCAGAAACATCACCCATCAACCAGTTTGCAGAAAGTTTTGCATCTGCTCCTTCAGCTATCATCGCTTCAAAGAAATCAGAAATTTCTTTAGCAATAACAAGAACGCCAGCGTCATAAGGTGTTAATCCTAATTCTTCAACATAACGTTTTTTACGAGCATCTGGAAGTTCAGGAATCTCTAATTTTACGCGCTCTAACCATTCATCGTCGATTGATAGACGCACTAAATCTGGCTCTGGGAAGTAACGATAATCATCTGTTCCTTCTTTAACACGCATTAAAATAGTTTTACCTGTTTTTTCATCAAAGCGACGCGTTTCTTGATCAATCACGCCACCTGACAATAATACGTCCGCTTGACGTAACTCTTCGTGCTCAATACCACGACGTACGTAGTTAAACGAGTTAAGGTTTTTAAGCTCTGTTTTTGTACCAAATTCTTCTTGGCCATATGGGCGAATCGAAATGTTGGCATCACAGCGTAGTGAACCTTCTTCCATTTTACAGTCTGAAACATCTGTATATTGGATAATTGATTTTAATTTTTCAAGGTAAGCATATGCTTCATTTGCTGTGCGAAGATCTGGCTCAGAAACGATTTCTACAAGCGGTGTACCTTGACGGTTAAAGTCCACTAATGAATGGTCACCAGCATGAGATAGTTTACCAGCATCTTCTTCCATATGAAGGCGAGTAATACCGATACGTTTTGTGTAACCATCTACTTCAATATCAATCCAACCGTTTTTACCAATTGGCTTATCGAATTGTGAAATTTGATATGCTTTCGGATTATCCGGATAGAAGTAGTTTTTACGGTCAAATTTTGTTTCTTGCTCGATTTCCATGTTTAGTGCAAGTGCTGCACGCATCGCGAAATCTACAACATTTTTATTTAAGACAGGAAGGACACCAGGATAACCTAGGTCAATTACTGTTGTATTTGTATTTGGTTCAGCACCGAAGTGAGCTGGCGCTGGCGAGAAGATTTTTGAGTTTGTTTTTAACTCAACGTGTACTTCTAAACCAATGACTGTTTCAAAGTTCATGTTATTTTCCCTCCCAAATTTGAGGAACTTCTTTATGGAACGCAGTAGCTTGCTCGAACGCATGCGCTACACGGTAAATTGTTGCTTCATCGAAGTATTTACCAATGATTTGCAAACCTAGTGGTAGACCGTTTTCAAAGCCACATGGAATTGAAATTGCTGGCACGCCCGCTAAGTTCATAGGAATTGTTAAAATATCGTTAGCATACATCGTCATTGGGTCATCAACATTTTCACCAATTTTAAATGCTGGCGTTGGTGCCGTAGGTCCAATGATTACATCAAAGTCTTCGAATACTTTGTCGTAGTCTGCTTTAATAAGTGTACGTGCTTGCTGTGCTTTTTTGTAATAAGCGTCGTAAGTACCAGCGCTAAGTGAATAAGTTCCTAGCATAATACGACGTTTTACTTCATCACCAAAGCCTTGTGCACGTGTTTCTTTGTAAAGGTCCATTAGGTTATTAACGTTTTCTGCGCGGAAACCGTAACGGATACCATCAAAACGAGAAAGGTTTGATGACGCTTCAGAAGAAGAAAGGATATAGTACGCTGCAAGTGCATATTTAGAATGAGGAAGTGATACTTCTTCTACTGTCGCACCTAAGCCTTTTAGTACTTTTAGTGCATCAAGTACTGATTGACGTGCCGCTTCGCCAACACCTTCACCTAAAAATTCCTTTGGTACAGCAATACGTAAACCTTTTACATCGCCAGTCAGTGCTGCTGCGAAGTTTGGTACTTCTACATTTGCTGATGTTGAATCGTTAGTGTCTAATCCTGAAATAGCTTCTAGTAAAAGCGCATTGTCTTCAACATTACGTGTAATTGGTCCGATTTGATCTAATGAAGAAGCAAATGCCACAAGTCCAAATCGAGATACACGACCGTATGTAGGTTTCATCCCTACGACACCGCAATATGCTGCTGGTTGACGGATTGAACCACCTGTATCTGAACCAAGTGAGAATGATACTTCTCCTGCTGCTACTGCTGCCGCAGACGCACCTGAAGAACCACCTGGTACGTGATTTAAGTTCCATGGATTTTTTGTTGTTTTATAGAATGAGTTTTCATTTGAAGAACCCATTGCAAACTCGTCCATGTTCAATTTACCGATTGTAATCATGCCAGCTTCGCGTAGCTTATTAACGACTGTCGCATCGTAAATTGGCATAAATCCTTCAAGAATTTTAGAAGCACAAGTTGTTTCTAAGCCCTCTGTTACGATATTGTCTTTGACACCAATAGGAAGACCAAAAAGTGGTCCACGTTCTTCAAATGGCACTTTGTCCATTTCAGCTGCTTGTGCAGTTGCTTTTTCTTCGTTTGAAGCAAGGAATGCTTGTACATCGCCGTCAAGCTTTGTTACGCGTTCATATGCTTCTTTTGTTAAGTCAGCGATTGTTAGGTTACCAGCTTTAATTTCAGCTTGTAGCTCCTTTGCTGAACGTTCAAATAACGTCATGAGGAATCCTCCTATTTTTTAGTATTACATGATAGCTGGTACTTTTACTTGACCATCTTCTTGTTCTTTCACGTTTAACATCATTAAATCACGGTCTAGACCTTTTGTTGCCACATCTTCACGCATTACGTTTACCAATGGTAAAACGTGTGTTGTTGGTTCAACATTTGTAGTATCTAACTCGTTTAGCTGCTCTGCAAAGTCAGTAATTTTCCCAAGTTGCTCTGCAAATTTTTCCGCTTCTTCTTCTGTAATTGCAAGACGTGCTAAATTCGCAACGTGCTTAACTTCTTCTTTTGTTAATTTTGCCATTTTTTACACCTCCGAATACGATCCAATTCATTGTTTTTGTTGATAACAATAGGGTTGAATAAAGTTAACCATGCCAATAATCATAACATTTTTCCTATTAAAAATCACAACTTTCACCAAAAATACAGAAACTTTCACTACTATAACAAAGTGTTGTCCTAAGATGTCTTCTTTTGTTGAACGTAGCTATAATTGTTAGCTGATCTGGATTTTAGAGAAGCTTTACTAACTATTACTTACGTATGATGTACATTGTCCAAATTCTATTAAACGAACACTTATTGGATTTAAGCGCGATTATGCATAAAAATAGCCAGCACAAGGCTGACTATTTTTTACTCATAAACGTGTACATACGGGTCTTTATCATTCGCTTCTTTCATAATTAAAGCCTCTGGACCATTGATTGAAGTAATGCTCACCTCGACATTTATATTATCAAATTGATTGATTAGGGCGCCCGTTAAATATTGTGTAAAGCCTATAATTTCAGCAGTGCCGAAAAATTGGATTGGAATTTCTATTGTTAGCTTTTGTATTTTTTTATTTTGATAAAAGCCTGTGCCAATAACACTTGTATAGTTAGAAAAATATTTATCGACATCTTGTTTGAAGTTTTTGAAGTTATTACTAACATCTCGATAAGTATCATGTGTATCATCTGTTGGGAACATCACATATTCTTCGTCAAGAGGTTGCCATTCGCCAATATCATTTTGCCCCTCTTTTGCAACACCATAAGTAAAATACGAACCTGGAATAATTTCATTGCGGGCCTGCTGTTTAAACAACCCAACGACTATCGGTACATCTTTTAATTCATCACGTGTACGCATACGGGAAACGATTTCAGCCGCCATTTTTTTACCTTGCTCAACAAGAGCAGACTCAGGAATAGGCTCCTCGTAATACTCACCATATTTTTCTTTTTGATAATAATAGATAGAATTTAAAGATAGCCCTATTGAAATACCGGCTAATTTCACCTTATTATCATCCGTTTTCTTTAAATAATTTTGCTCAACAATATGAGATAAATAAATAGGTGCTTTTGTTGCACGTTCTTCTGGTGTCATAGCATCTGTTGTTGGGGGATTTAAACCATCCTCCGTTTGTGAACTACGTGCTAGCCAAGAGCTTACAGTGCTTTCAGCTAAATATTGGCCTTCTTGGAAGTAATAATTTTCAGTGTCAAACTCATTTTGAGAAAGACGCATTAATCCCGTTTCTACTTCCTTCATATCATACTTCGTGTAAATATTCGAAACGACTAACCCACGGCTTGCACTTTCTTTATATGGTATTAGTGTTTTATAGAAAGATTCATCAATCTGTAGACTAGGAATAATCGTTGTTTCCGCTTTTTCCTGTTGCGTTTCCTGTGTAAGCTCTGTCTCCTTCTTATTCGAAGGTACACAGCCGACTAGCATTGCAGCAGCTACAATTGCTGGAATGAGTCGAAATGACTTCATTATTTTAGTACCCCTTTACTAATTATCAGATTCACCTTTGACAAATTTTCTATACCGCTCTCATTTAAGAGCAAACATCTGCCAGTGCTGTATCTTTTACGTATTGTTTAAGTTAGTTGCTCAATTAGGTCGTCTTCATTCCAAACTTCAATACCTAATTGTTCTGCCTTTGTCAGTTTTGACCCTGCATCCGAACCTGCAATAACAAGATCCGTTTTTTTACTGACACTTCCTGTAACAATTCCACCTAACTCTTCTATTTTCGCCTTTGCATCGTTCCGTGTCAATTGCTCAAGTTTACCAGTTAGCACGATTGTCTTGCCTGCAAATGGATTGTCACCTACGACTACCTCTACCTTTTTACCTTTATACGTCATATTGACACCAGCCTCAGCAAGACGCTGAATAACAGCACGTGCATCTTCATTGGCAAAATACTCTACGAGTGAAGATGCCATTTTATCGCCAATCTCATGAATTGCTACAAGCTGCTCCTCAGTTGCAGCCATCACCGCTTCCATCGTCTCAAACTGCTCTGAGACAATCTTTGCCGCCTTCTCGCCAACATGTCGTATCCCTAAACCAATGAGTAGACGTTCCATCGAATTGTCCTTCGATGCTTGAATAGCATTCACTAGGTTTGTAGCTGATTTTTCGCCCATACGTTCTAGCTCGACTAACTGCTCTACTGTTAACTGATATAAATCAGATACATCATGAATTAAATCTGCACGCAACAGCTGCTCAACAACCTTTTCACCAAGTCCGTCGATGTTCATGGCGTTACGGGAAACAAAGTATTTAATGCTCTCAGCAATTTGTGCAAAACATGCTGGATTTACACAACGCAGGGCAACCTCTCCCTCAATTCGAATAAGCTCACTATCGCAAACAGGGCAATTTGCTGGCATTTCATAAGGGATTGAATCCTCCGGGCGTTGCTCTAGTAATACACCAACTACTTGTGGGATAATATCGCCCGCTTTTCGGATAATGACTGTGTCCCCAATTCGAATATCTTTATCACGAATTAAATCTTCGTTGTGTAAAGATGCTCGTTGCACTGTAGTTCCCGCTACTTGTACAGGTGTTAAAATCGCCGTTGGTGTCACGACGCCAGTTCGACCTACTGTTAAATCGATATCAAGCAACGTTGTTACAACTTCTTCTGCAGGGAATTTGTAGGCAATTGCCCAACGTGGACTTTTTGCTGTATAACCAAGTTCATCCTGCTGCGCAAAACGATCGACCTTGATTACAATACCATCTATTTCATAGGCTAAATTCGGACGATTTTCTGTCCAAGTTGCAATAAAGGACAAAACCTCTTCAATCGAAGCACAGCGTTGACGTTCTTTATTTGAAGGGAATCCAAGCCCTTCCAAATAATCTAGCATCTCGCCATGCCCATCAATGCCGTACGCTTCACCATCTCCTCCAATTGCATAAATGAAGGTTGATAGTTGACGACTTGCTGCAATTTTTGGATCTAATTGACGTAATGAGCCTGCAGCAGCATTTCGAGGGTTTGCAAATAATTCTTCACTATTTTCAGCGCGCTGTGCATTCAATTTTTCAAACGACTTTTTAGGCATATATGCTTCGCCGCGCACTTCAATCGTAATTGGTTCTTTTAATCGCAGTGGCACAGCACGAATTGTTTTTAAGTTTGCTGTTATATCCTCACCGATCACACCATCACCGCGTGTTGCTCCTTGGACAAAAACACCATTCTCATATTTAAGAGAAATCGCAAGACCATCTATTTTTAGTTCGCATACATAAGAAAAGTGATCTCCGATTGCTTGACGAATTTTACGGTCAAACTCTCGCAAGTCCGCTTCATTAAATGCGTTGGACAGACTTAGCATCGGATAATCGTGCGTCACTTTTTTAAATCCCGCTATGATAGCACCGCCAACACGCTGTGTCGGTGAATCAGGATAAATAAGTGAAGGATTCGCCTCTTCTAATGCAATGAGTTCGTGTAATAGTTGGTCATATACACTATCTGCAACAAGAGGATTATCTAGCACGTAATACGCATGCCCATATTCATGCAATAATTTATTTAACTCCGCTATGCGCTGTTCAATTTCGTTCATTTAAGTTCCTCCGCTTACGCTTTTTCAATAGGTGCAAATTGCGCTAGTAATCGCTTAATACCGATTGGTTGTGGAAAAGCGATATCTAGTTCTGTACTATCACCCTCACCTTTTACGCTAACAACCATACCTGTTCCCCATTTTTTATGAATCGCTTTATCTCCAGCTTTCCAACCAAATTGGTCACCCCCAGTTGCTTGCAGGCGTGCCGTTGCTGGTTGTGTATGCTGTTGCGTGCCAAGTGTCCGTTTTTGATAACCACTTGCCGAACGATTACTTGAGCCAAATGGAACTTCAGGCTTTGGACCACCTTTTGAGATGGATTCTAAAATATCCTCTGAAATTTCACGTAAGAAACGGGAAGCATTGTTAAAGCTTGAACGACCAAAAATCGTTCGAGATTGCGCACATGTTAAATACAACCGTTCCTCTGCACGTGTTATGCCGACATATGCGAGGCGTCGTTCCTCTTCCATTTCATCATTATCATCAAGAGAACGAGAATGTGGGAAAATATTTTCTTCCATACCAATAATGAAAACTATAGGGAACTCTAACCCTTTAGCAGCATGCATCGTCATTAAAATGATATTGCCTTTAGATGCATCTTCTTTATCAAGCGCATCAATATCTGCAATTAAAGCTAAATCTGTCAGGAAGGAAATTAAGCTCTTATCTTCACTACGTTCTTCAAACGCTTTTGTCACAGATAAAAATTCTTCAATATTCTCTAAACGACTTTCCGCTTCAATGCTCTTTTCATTTTGTAGCATCGCTCGATAGCCTGATTTCTCAATAACTTGCTCTACGATTTCCGTTACGGACAAGTAATTTTGCATTTCAGTGAAGCCTTTAATCATCGCATAAAAATGTTCTGCTGAAGCAGCAGCTTTTCCTGTTAATCCCATAAACAAAAGATCATTCATTGCATCAAAAATAGAGCGATCCTGATTGATTGCATAGCGTGCCATTTTTTCGAATGAGGTTGCACCAATACTACGCTTCGGTTCATTGATAATACGCGCAAGCGATAAATCATCGTCATTGTTCGCAATGAGACGCAAATAGGCTAATAAATCCTTTATTTCTTTACGATCATAGAACTTTGTACCGCCGACAATTTGATAAGCCATATTAGACTTAACTAACACTTCCTCCATTACACGAGACTGTGCATTCGTACGATATAAAATGGCAAAGTCATCAAATGAACGATTTTCCTTTTCCATCAACTGTTGAATCGTTTGTACGACAAACTGTGCTTCTTCCTGCTCATTATAAGCTTTGTACAAAGCAATCTTTTCACCATGTACATTTTCTGTGCGCAGCTCTTTTGGGTAACGGCTTGTGTTATTTTGAATGACGTCATTTGCAGCTTGAAGGATGCGTTTTGTTGAGCGATAATTTTGCTCTAGCATGATGACGTTTGCATTCGGATAATCCTTTTCAAAAGACAGGATGTTCCCAATATCTGCGCCACGCCAACGATAAATTGATTGATCCGAATCCCCTACTACGCAAATATTTTTAAATTTCTTCGCTAGTAATTGCACGAGTAAGTATTGGGATTTATTCGTATCTTGGTATTCATCCACATGGATATATTGAAATTTATTTTGATAAAATTCAAGCACTTCAGGTACTCGCTTAAATAATGTAATCGTCGTCATAATCAAATCATCAAAATCAAGGGACTGATTGCGACGTAACCTTTTTTCATATCCTTTATAAACACGAGCAACCGTTTTTTCATAAGGATTTTGTTCATTAATTTGCCCTGCATATTCATCGGCAGTTATGCATTCATTTTTTGCTGAGCTGATTGCATTTAAGATTGCACGAGGTTCAAAACGCTTAGGGTCAATATTTTCATCCTTCAAGACATTTTTTATGACAGAAAGTTGGTCAGTAGAATCTAAAATCGAGAAATTGCGCGAGATGCCAAGCTGCTCAATATTACGTCGTAAAATGCGTACACACATCGAGTGAAAGGTTGATACCCACATGCTGTCGCCAGTACCATTTCCGAGAATACCATCTATACGCTCACGCATTTCACGAGCTGCTTTATTCGTGAACGTAATGGCTAAAATCTTCGAAGGGTATATTTCTTTTTCTATGATTAAATACGCAATACGATGCGTTAATACTCTTGTTTTTCCCGAACCAGCACCTGCCATAATTAGTAATGGCCCTTCTGTTGTTTTCACTGCTTTTTCCTGTTCAGGGTTCATGCCTACTAATAAGTTTTTTGTTAAATGCTCCATTTCGCACCACCTTACAAACGTTTGTTCCTAATTATATCGCATTTTTTACGGCCTTAACAGTCGCAAGTGCAGCTTTTAAATCTTCATAAATAATATTCCCTACAACGACCGTATCAGCAAACTGTGCCATTTCTGCAGCTTGCTTTGTAGAAGTTATGCCACCACCGTAAAATAGCTTTGTATTTTGCAATTCATTTTTCACAGCACGTACCATATCAATGTCGCCATATTCACCGCTATATTCTAAATAAAATACAGGTAGCTTAAAGAAATTTTCAGCCATGCGCGCATAAGCAACAACATCATCCACTGATAAATCTGTCTTTGCTTGTGTTACTTCTGCAACTTTACAATTTGGATTTAAAATACAATAACCTTCAGCGACTAACTCATCCCACACCATGATATCTCCGTATTCTTTAATCGCCTCATGATGCAAATTTTTAATCCATTTTGGGTCATCACTATTTAACACTGTTGGAATGAAATAATAGTCATAGCCAGGTGTTACTGCATCAATCGTTGAAATTTCCAGCGCTATTGGTACTTCAAAGCGACGTACGCGGACAAGTAAATCTAATACACCATCTAATGTTACCCCATCTGTTCCACCAACTAAAATGACATCTGTTCCAGATTCACAAATTTTTTCTAATGCTTCATCCGATATATCCTTTGCTGGATCTAGCTTGAACACATGTCTCCACTGTAAATAATCCATCTATTTTACCACCTATCATTTTCTATCTACTCGTTTACAAGTATAGCTTATGACTCTCGACAAAAAAATAAAAAAGCTGAGCAGAAACTCTACCCAGCCTCTTATCTACTATTCTTTTGGTGCTTGGAATGGCTTTTCATCTGGATACAAACGACCTAACATTTCATCATATGTATCATTTCCATAATCAAAGCATCGACGTACACGAGAAATCGTTGCTGTACTTGCCCCAGTCTCCTTTTTAATGGATTCATAGGTTTTCTTTAAACGTAATAAATGTGCTACCTCAAATCGTTGTGCTAGCGATTGAATCTCACTAATCGTACATAAATCATCAAAAAATTTATAGCATTCTTCAATGTCCTTCAGTTCTAATACTGCTTTAAATAACTGATCTGTTTGATGCCCTCGAATTTTTTCGATTTGCATGCAGTTTTCCTCCCTCTTAAGGTTGCGTTTTCACCATTGCTTCTAACCCTGGTGAAGCTGGTACGAAATGAACCCATGTCTTTCCTGGAACTAGCTTCACAAGTTCACCAGTCTCTTCGACAGCCGTTGGTAATCCATCGATATTAGCCCATTTCACTTCTCTTAAATAACCATTTTGAAATACATATGCATTTCCACCAGAGGTTAAGTCAATATCTTGGCGGCCTACATCATCAATTGTTTGATGCTTCATTTCAAAAAATAAAACATTTGCAAATGTTAATGCTTCACCTGTCAACATATCCTTTGTTTCTACGCCTGCCGATTGTCGTCCATAACGATTTGTTTGATGATCATATACATAGGTGTTGTGGAAAGAATTACTATTCCCATAGTAAATGTCAACTTGACTTGTTTCAACGCCTATTTTACCACGTTCATCGGGTTCATAAAAAGCCTGATGCACTTTTTCACTGTAATTCATTGAAGCGCCTACTTTTTCAGCACCATTTAATATATTTTCAGAAGTTATATAGGAATTATGTGGGGCTACACGATCGTTAGAACGTTTAAATAGTGTGCCATCATAATTCATCCCATTAATATTATCCACGACATTATTGCTTAGCATCGTTTTCGCCTCTGGACTGTAGCCGTGTGCTACATAAAATGCGCCAAAGCCTTTTGCCATATCAATAAAATAAGAACGTGCACTTCGTACCGGTCCAATAGTTTCTGGTAATTCGCTTTGATAGACTGCTAGTAAACGAGTGACATTTCCTTCTGCTAGCATTTCGTAAATAATATCTGCTGCTGCCAATCCTGATTGAGGACGAGCAGCAGGATGATTGTTAACAGTCACAATAATTGGACGTTGCGTCACTTCTTCTTTTACAGCCTCTCCCGTTAATGGGGCCACAATTGTTTCTTCCTTCACAGGCTCTTCAATAGCTGGTTCATCATCTATTTTAGTTACGTCCTCTTCTGGTTCAGAGGCATCTTTAGAACATCCGCCGATAAACAAGGCGCTAAATGCTAGGCCAACTAATAGTTTCTTTGATTTCAACACTTGCATTACTCTCCTTTAGTCAATACCGCCTCGATGTAAAAGTGTATGCTGTTGCTCTGGCGCTACAAAAAATGTGCTACTACACCTAACGCATAACTGCAGGTAATAATAATTTATTCTTCATTACATCGAAAATTCCTTTAGGTGTAATTCGAATATACGGTAAATGCGTTGATTGTAAAAATAGTAAAGTATAAATAGCGTCGCCTAGACGATAGCCACGTTCTGCTAATGCTTGCTTTAAGGCAAGCTCTTTTACTGTAAGCTCCTCCACATCTCCTTGATATAGAAGACCACCGATTGTTAGTGGAATGGATGCTACTACTTCTCCTTTTTCTACAAGGACAATACCTCCACGCAAAGCCTTCATCTCTTCAAACGCTTTAAGCATATCGTCTTTATTTTTCCCGATAAGCAAAATATCCCCAGTGTTTGAATAGGACGATGCAAAGCCTTGAACACTTGTTGCAAATCCTTTAATCATCGTATTAACATGCCAGTTTCCACTTCGGTTAATGAGCATTAAATAGCTTTCATCATGGTTTGCAAGCTGTCCTTCTCTAGTGATTAACGAATTATAAGGTTTCGTAATAACATCATTTACTAATTCAATCCCAAATGGCATTGAAAATTGGAAGTCATGGGAAGTTAGTGAAAAATCCAATTCGAATGATGGAATTGCTTTATAGTCGATTGCATTAAAGCGATGCACTCGTTCGCCATCACGTTTTAACCAAACACCTTTGGACAGTACACTTTCTGGAACTGGATGCCATTCATCTTGCAAAATATTAAGAGAGGCAAAGCGACCAGTTGCAATAAAGCCATGTAAGTTTGACATATTGTAATAACGCGCAACATTATATGATGCCATTTGGTAAGCATCTATTGGTGAGACGCCTGCATCTAAAGCGACTTGAATACATTTATCCATTACGCCATCTTGATGGAATGAAGGCGTTGAGCCATCAGTTGTCATCATGAGATGATCGAAAATAGGTAGTTGTTTTTCTACGATTCCTTTTAATAGATTAGGTAAATCAGGACGAATCGAAGAATGACGAAGCGTTACTGCAAATCCTTGCATAATCCGTCGCTCTACTTCTTCCACCGTCATCGCCTCATGGTCGCCATCTGCACCAAGTAATTTCATACGCGCTAAAGTGCGTTCTGAAGCACCTGGGAAGTGGCCTTCAATCTTTTTGCCATGCGCCTTAGCCATTTGCATGCGATACAACATTAAATCATCACCATGCAATAATTTTGGCCAACCAGTTAGCTCGCCACCTAACAATACATCATCACGTTGTAACCATTCTAAAATAGAAGTATTTGAAAAAATTTCTTCTTCCTGTTCCATTTCAGTCTGTGAGTCAAACCGCGCCCACCAATAAAAAGAGAACGGTAACTTCTTTAACTCATCTAATATTGAAAACGCTTTCTTGTTGTCTAAAGATAATACAAAACTTAAATTATCTGAGATAAAAGCGGTAGTACCTAGTTGCCCACAAAAATCAGCAAAGGACTGTGGATGGTACAACTGGAACGGATGAACATGAGGTTCAATATAACCTGGAACAATCGTTTTATTTGTACAATCAACAATTTCTGTGCCTTCTATTAAAGGTGGCATTCTATCCCCCGCATAAACAATACGGTCTTCTGAAACCCAAATATTTCCTACCACCCATTGCTTTAACATGCTATGTAAATAACGCGCATTTTTTAAGACAATATTAGGCGATTTTTTGCCATCTATAACAGCTATATGTTGACGCAATTGCGAAATTCTCCATGTCGGATCCATGTAAATCGCTCCTTCCTAATTTGCGTAAAATTTCATTGTGTAAATCCTACTTGAATTCACATACTACTATTGCATAAGCGCTTATTTGTTTTCATTGCGCCTTTTGCGTAATGATTCGCATTTTGAATAGGACTCGTTAGTTGACGCCTTTCAAAATCCGTGCCATATATCCTCTTTACTAAAAGACGATAAAATAATGCTGCTTTATGCAATCATCTTGTTTCAATCGTAACACAGCACTTTCATAAAGCAAAGTGCACCCCGCTTTATTTTTTCCACTATGACTAAAGGAGGAAATTATATGATGCAACAAGCAAATTTAAGTGATAAAAATGCCTTTTGCCGCTTTGCCCTTGGGACAAGTATGACGGCGTTTGGTATCGCTAAGGTATCTAGAAATCCTAGCTGTATGAAAGGACGACTTATGATTGCATTAGGAGCCATGAAAATGGCTGAAGGTATTTTTAAATATTGTCCTTCGAAGGCAATGTTGAACACAAATGTGGAAAATGCCATGAACACCTCTATGCAAAGTATGTTCAGTGGACAAAATTCTATGTCTTCCGGACAGAATTCTATGTCTTCTGAACAAAATCCTATGTCTTCTGAACAAATCAATAAGCTAATGAAGGATTTCTCCTCTGCTATTACTGGAAATTCGTCAAAGATGACAGCAAGTTTTAATTCATCTGACACCAGCACTTCAACACAAAATTCCTCGGACAGTAAAAATTCTACAAATAAAGCACAAAATCCTTCTTAGTCAAAGAAGCCGTCTCAATCAACATGAGACGGCTCCTTACTTTTTTAGAGAAATGATATGTCTATGAAAAATAATTACTTATGGTAAAACTGTTATTTAAATGTACGCCAGCCGATATCTTTGCGGTAGAAAAAATTATCCCATTCTGCTGTTGCGATACCAGCATAAACTTTTTCTTGTGCTTCCTGTAAAGAAGATGCTTTAGCAGCAACAAGTAAAACTCGCCCACCATTCCCTACAAACGTTCCATTTACATGCTTCGTACCTGCATGGTAGACTGCATGTGATGCAGATAATGCTTCTAAGTTCGGTAAAGCATTTCCTTTTACTACATCACCAGGATAGCCTTCAGCAGCAATGACAACACCTAACATAGCTTCGTTTGACCATTGCAAATCAAATGGTTTTTCATCCATTAATGCGCTCATAAACGCTCCGAAATCGGATTTCATGCGTGGTAATACGACCTGTGTTTCTGGGTCACCAAAGCGGGCATTGAACTCAATTACTTTAGGGCCATTTTTCGTTAAAATAAGACCTGCATATAAAATCCCAGTAAAGGATACTCCATCTGCTTCCATGCCTTTAACAGTAGGTTCAACAACTGTTTGATACGCTACATCTACTATATCCTGTGAAATTTGTGGTACAGGTGAATAGGCACCCATTCCGCCAGTATTTGGTCCTTTATCGCCGTCATATGCACGTTTATGATCTTGTGCAATGACCATCGGATAAATTTGACCCTTGTGAACAAAGGACATAAAGGAGAACTCTTCACCATCAAGGAATTCTTCAATGACAACACGAGATGAAGATTCGCCGAAACGTTGATTACCAATCATATCTTGCACTGCTTCAATCGCTTCTTCTTCCGTCATTGCTACAACAACACCTTTACCAGCCGCTAAGCCGTCTGCTTTAATAACGATTGGTGCTCCTTGTGCTTTAATATAGTGAATCGCCTTTTCTGCTTCTGTAAACGTCTCGTGGGTTGCTGTTGGGATATTATATTTATTCATAATATCTTTCGCATATGATTTGCTACTTTCAATTTGTGCTGCTGCCTTCGTCGGACCAAATACGCGTAGACCACGATGTGTAAAGAAATCCACGATTCCTTCTGCTAGTGGTTGCTCTGGACCAACAAATGTTAAATCTACTGCATTTTCTTTTGCAAATTGTGCAAGACCTGCAAAGTCCATTGTATCAATAGCAACAACCTCTACATCTTCTCGCATACCATCGTTACCTGGCGCAACGAATACTTTCTCTACGGACGGAGAAATGCTAAATTGTTTGGCAATTGCATGCTCACGACCGCCACTTCCTATTACTAATACGTTCATAATTAGTGAATCCTCCTCTTTAAAGGTAAGGACTGTCTCATATATCGCTCCCACTTCTTTCTAGCAAAGTCCACTTCGCTTTCTGCCGCACAGTATTCGTTACTTGCTGTTTAGTGCGTCTTACTGTCTTATGCAGCTTCTGCTTTAGTCGACTTGTACTTGGATATGAAAAAATAGCATACTAGAAACACGTCCAGTATACTATTTTTTCTATTAGGACAGACCCTTTGTTTTTTGACTATTTGTTTATTACTGCATATCGATTATTAATGCTTGAAGTGACGTACACCTGTAAACACCATAGCAATGCCGTATTCATTGGCTTTATCAATCGAATCTTGGTCTTTAATAGAGCCGCCTGGTTGAATAATTGCTGTAATACCTGCCGCATGTGCAGCCTCCACAGTATCACTCATAGGGAAGAATGCATCAGATGCTAGTGAAGCACCTTTCGCCTTATCACCCGCTTGCTCGAAAGCGATTTTTGCGGCACCTACTCGGTTCATTTGGCCAGCACCAACACCCAATGTCATTTGCGAATCAGTTACAACGATTGCATTTGATTTTACATGTTTAACTACAGACCAACCAAGTTGTAATGCTTCCCACTCTTCATGAGTCGGTTCTCTGTCTGTTACTACTTTAATGTCAGCGTCTGCAAAGCCATAGCTATCTGGCTCTTGTACAAGTAAACCACCTTCAACAGAAACAACGTTAAATTGATCTTTTTTAGCTTGCTCAAATGGAATTGTTAGTAATCGAATATTTTTCTTTTGTGTTAAAATGTCTAATGCTTCTTGAGAGAAAGCAGGTGCAATAATAATTTCTAAGAAAATATGGCTTAACTTTTCTGCAGTAGCCGCATCTACTTCCTGATTTAATGCAATAATACCACCGAAAATTGACGTAGAATCAGCTGCATATGCTTTATCAAAAGCTTCTTCTAGTGTTACACCTGTCCCAACACCACAAGGATTCATATGCTTCACAGCTACGGCTGCTGGCATTTCAAACTCTTTTACGATTTGAAGTGCCGCGTTTCCATCTTGGATGTTATTATATGATAATTCTTTTCCGTGCAGTTGCGTTGCATACGCCAATGAGAAATCAGAGCCCAGGCGTTTTTGATAAAAGGCTGCTTTTTGATGAGGATTTTCGCCATAACGTAAGTTTTGTTTTAACTCGTAAGTAAGCGTTAAGCTTTCAGGGAATGCTTCTTCAGTTAAATGATTCGAAATATAAGAATCATAAGCTGCTGTGTGACGGAAGACTTTTGCCGCTAGCTTACGACGTGTTTCAATTGTTGTAGCGCCAGTTGCTTTTAGTTCTTCTAATACTGTTGCATAGTCATTGCTATCTACAATAACTGTTACGTATTGATGGTTTTTAGCAGCAGAACGTAGCATAGTTGGCCCACCAATATCAATATTCTCGATGGCATCATCCCATGTTACATTAGGCTTTGAAATTGTTTCAACGAACGGATAAAGATTAACACATACAATTTCAATTGGTTCAATGCCGTGCTCATTCATTTGTGCTTGATGAGAAGCATCATCAAATTTCCCTAATAGTCCACCGTGAATCATTGGATTTAACGTTTTTACACGACCATCTAAAATTTCTGGGAATTTTGTTACTTCATCCACTGCTGTTACTGCGACATCATTGTCCTGTAACATTTTTTTTGTACCACCAGTTGATAAAATTTCATAACCTAATGCCACTAATTCTTTTGCAAATTCTAAAATACCATCTTTATTGGAAACACTGATTAATGCACGTTTTGTCACAACGAAATCCTCCTAATTTGTCTCGTGTTTAGCCACGAAAATATCTAGCCAACTTGATTTAGCGGAGTTAGGTGCTAATTGAACGACTCGTTCTACTTGAGCGGAGTTCATCATGAATTGATCGAATCTTACGGGTAATTAGCGTTCCCCGTTACAATAAGCCAGACCTAACTACCTACCAATCTACTTTAATAATTGCTGTAATGCCTTTGTATATAGTACATGCTCTTCTTTATGAATAGCAGTTTCAGTTGCCTCGCGATCCCCTTCGATAACTTCAACAGCGGCTTGCGCAATAATAGGCCCTGTATCCATGCCTTCATCAACAAAATGCACCGTAACACCGGTCACCTTAACACCGTGCTCTATTGCTTGGCCAATCGCATCTTTTCCTGGGAATGATGGTAATAGTGAAGGGTGGATATTAACAATACGTTGTGGATATGCCGCCAATAGCACCTCACTAATTAAACGCATATACCCTGCTAGGACAATCCACTGCACACCACATTCACGTAAAGCTTCAATAATAGCAGTCTCGTATTCTACTTTCGAGGCAAATTGTTTCGGGCTCAAAGCTAGTACTGGGATGCCAAATTGTTTAGCACGTGTAACGACAAATGCAGTGGGCTTATCTGTTACAACAAGCTCAACCTTTGCATGTAATTCTCCACGTTCAATCGCTTCTTGTATAGCTTGAAAATTACTGCCGCTCCCTGAAGCAAATACGGCAATTTTAACTGGTGCAGTCATTACACTAAGCTCCCATCATGTGAGCCGTTAAATACAACACCCTCGCCTTTCACAACGCGACCGATTTTGTACGCTTTTTCACCATTCGCTTGTGCTGTAGCAATTACTTTATCTGCCTCTGCTGCTGGTACAGCCAACACAAAACCAATACCCATATTGAAAACATTGTATAAATCTTTGTCCTCAAGCTGACCCTTTTCCTTTAAAAATTCGAAAATACGAAGAACTGGCCAAGAACCTAAGTCAATTTCTGTTGCTAAGCCCTCTGGCATCATACGTGGAAGGTTTTCATAGAAGCCGCCACCTGTTACGTGTGCGCAACCATGAACGTCAGCTGCTTTTAATGCTGCAAGTACTGGTTTTGCATATAATTTAGTCGGTACTAGAAGAGCTTCACCGATTGGACCTAAATCTTCGAAGCCTTCAACAACTGCATCTACTGCATAGCCGTTGTCAGCGAAAACAATTTTACGTACTAATGAATAGCCGTTTGAATGGACACCACTTGAAGCTAATCCAACAAGCACGTCACCTTCGACGATATTTTCACCTGTTACGATTGCCGATTTTTCACAAGCGCCTACAGCGAATCCTGCTAAATCATACTCATCTTCTTCATAAAGGCCTGGCATCTCAGCAGTCTCACCACCGATTAAAGCAGCACCAGATTGTACGCAGCCATCTGCAACACCTTTCACGATTTGTTCGATTTTTGCTGGCTCTGCTTTACCAAGTGCCACATAATCTAAAAAGTAAAGTGGCTCTGCACCTTGTGCTACGATATCGTTTACACACATAGCAACACAGTCCACGCCAATTGTATCGTGCTTGTCTACCATAAATGCTAATTTTAATTTTGTCCCAACACCATCTGTACCTGAAATTAGAACAGGTTCTTTAAGATTTAGTTCTGACAAGTCAAACATACCACCAAAGCCACCAAACGTACCCATCACACCTAGTCGATTTGTACGTTCAACGTGAGACTTCATTCGTTTTACAGCTTCGTAGCCTGCTTCAATATTTACACCTGCTTGTTCATATGCCTTTGACATGCAGAGATCCTCCTTTAAATTATTTACGCAGCAGTCCATTACTTTTAAAAGTAGAGGACATATGCATGTTCAACATTCAGTGAGGAATTGTAATCCTTACTCAATGTTATTCCACCTTCAGCGAATACCCACCAAATAACTGTGGGCAGTCGGACAAGGTTTCATCCATTAACATACACTTAGCGTAAAAGTTCTTTTTCATGTGGTAAGATTGTATCTGGGAAAATTTCAGTTGGGTATTTGCTTGTAAAGCATGCTAGGCAAAGACCTTTGTTCTCATCTTCAAATGGACGTGCTATCGTTTCTACCATACCTTCAACTGAAAGGAATGTTATTGAATCAGCACCAATCGCATCTCGGATTTCTTCTACACTATGACTCGAAGCGATAAGTTCTTCATGTGTCGAAGTATCAATACCATAATAACAAGGGTCAGTCATTGGCGGAGAAGAAATCACTACATGCACCTCAGCTGCACCTGCATCTTTTAGCATTTTGACAATACGACGTGATGTTGTACCGCGAACAATTGAATCATCCACCATCACAACGCGTTTTCCTTTGACAACTTGAACAACAGGTGAAAGCTTCATTTTTACACCGCGTTCACGTAATTCTTGCGTCGGTTGAATAAACGTACGGCCAACATAACGATTTTTAATTAAACCTAACTCATACGGAATACCACTTTCTTCAGCAAAGCCAATTGCTGCAGAAATACTTGAATCAGGTACACCTGTTACGACATCCGCTTCAATATGTGCACATTCACGTGCAAGTTGTTTCCCCATACGTTTACGTGCCATATGCACATTAATACCGTCAATATCAGAATCTGGACGTGCTAAGTATACATATTCCATCGCACACATTGCGCGATTTTCCATATTAGCAAAACGGTCAGATTTTACGCCCTCATCGTTTATAATTAATAATTCCCCTGGTTCCACAGAACGAACAAACTCTGCCCCTATTAAATCAAACGCACAAGTTTCAGAAGCAACAACCCAACCATCTCCTAGTTTTCCAAGAGACAATGGACGTAAACCATGTGGATCACGTGCAACAAGCATTTCATCTTTTGTCATAATTAAGAACGAATACGCACCCTTTAGTAATGACAGGGCATTTTTCACCTTCGCTCGGAATGGTGAATGCGAGCTTTTCTTAATAAGATGCGCTAACACTTCTGTATCTGAGCTAGAGTGAAAAATACTACCTTGACGCTCTAAATATTGCTTTAAGTGTGTCGCATTGACTAAGTTACCGTTATGAGCAATTGAAAGGCTACCTGTAGATGAATGAAATAGTAATGGCTGTACATTTTCGATACCGCCACCACCAGCAGTCGTATAACGAACATGCGCAATTGCCGCTTTTCCGTCCACTGCCTTTAACTTCTCTTCATTGAAAACATCATTCACTAATCCTTCGCCTTTCACCGCGCGAAGGTGAAGACCGTCAGAAACGACGATACCAGCACCTTCTTGTCCACGGTGTTGAAGAGCATGAAGCCCGTAATAACTAAGGTGTGCTGGACTTGGATTACCCCAAATACCAAACACCCCACATTCTTCGTTTAAGCCTCTGAGTTCAGCAAGCATGGGATTGCTCCTTTCCAATTAGAACGGAATTCCTCCACTGTACCTTCTACAAGCACACCGTTGTCCCCGTTGATTTTAACAAGCGCATCGTTCGTTACGACACCGATTTTCAGTGCACCTTCTACTGTTTCTACAAATGCAGCTGCATTTTCTTCTTTAACAGTTACAACAAAGCGGGATTGTGTTTCACTAAATAGAACCGTTGTTGCAGAACCTGTTAACGTTACATCAATACCAAGACCTTGCGCACCAAAAGTAGTTTCTGCTAGTGCTACAGCAAGTCCACCCTCTGCTACGTCATGCGCAGATTGTACAAGTCCCGCTTTAATCGCTTTTAGCAATGCTTGTTGGCGGGCTGCCTCCACAGCTAAGTCTATAGCTGGTGCTTTTCCTGAGATTACACCATTATTTATTAATTTTTGAAGCTCAGAGCCACCGAATTCAGTTTTCGTTTCACCAATAACGAATACGACATCACCAGTCGCTTTAACATCTTGCGTTGTTACATGTGCTAAATCTTCTATTAGTCCTACCATACCAATTGTTGGTGTTGGATAAACAGCTTCTCCTGAACGTTCATTGTAAAGTGAAACGTTACCACCGATTACTGGTGCATTTAATGCTGTACAAGCAGCAGAAATACCATCAGCAGATTTTTCAATTTGCCAGAAGATTTCTGGCTTCTCTGGATTACCGAAGTTTAAGCAGTCTGTAATGGCAAGTGGTGTACCACCCGTTGCTACAATGTTACGAGCCGCTTCTGCTACTGCAATGGCACCGCCCACTTCAGGATCAAGATAAATGTAGCGAGAGTTACAGTCTGTTGTCATCGCAAGACCTTTGTTTGTACCACGCACACGAATAACAGCAGCATCTGAACCAGGTGCCACAACTGTTGATGTACGTACTTGATAATCATATTGATCATAAACCCATTCTTTCGAAGCAATTGTAGGTGCTTTTAAAAGCGCGTTTAATGTTTCTTTGTAATCTGTTATAGCTGGCTCAGTGTTGTCGATTGCTTGGAATTGTGCATAGTATGCAGGCTCAGCAGAAGGCTTATGGTAAACTGGCGCATCTTCTGCAAGTGCATCCGCTGGTACATTCGCTACAACTTCACCGTTGTGAAGTAAACGAAGCATTTTATCGTCTGTAACGACACCAATAGCGACTGCATCTAAATCATATTTATCGAATATCGCTTTAATTTCATCTTCGCGACCTTTTTTCACAACTAATAACATACGCTCTTGTGATTCGGATAGCATCATCTCGTAAGCAGTCATGCCTGTTTCACGTTGAGGTACTAAATCTAGGTTCATTTCTACACCAGATCCAGCTTTAGAAGCCATCTCTGCTGAAGAAGAAGTAAGACCCGCAGCACCCATATCCTGAATACCAACTAGAGCATCCGATTTTACAACTTCTAAGCAAGCTTCAAGTAGTAGTTTTTCCATAAATGGGTCCCCTACTTGCACAGCTGGACGTTGATTTTCTGATTCCTCTGTTAATTCTTCAGATGCAAATGTCGCACCATGAATTCCATCACGACCAGTTTTTGCACCTACGTACATAACTGTATTTCCTACACCTGCGGCAATACCGCGTTGAATATCTTTGTGGTCAATTAAACCAACACACATTGCGTTCACTAGTGGATTTCCTTCGTAGCAAGGGTCGAATTGAATTTCACCACCAACCGTTGGAATTCCAATACAGTTACCATATCCAGCAATACCTGCAACAACTTCTTCAAATAAATATTTACCACGTGCTGATTTCAACTCACCAAAGCGTAGTGAATTTAACATCGCGATTGGACGTGCACCCATTGAGAAAACGTCACGAATAATGCCGCCTACACCTGTTGCTGCACCTTGATAAGGCTCGATTGCTGAAGGATGGTTATGTGATTCCATTTTAAATACAACTGCTTGCTCGTCACCAATATCTACAATACCTGCACCTTCACCAGGACCTTGTAATACTTGAGGTCCCTTTGTAGGGAATTTACTTAAAACTGGTTTCGAATTTTTGTATGAGCAGTGTTCAGACCACATTACTGAGAAAAGCCCTGTCTCTGTCCAGTTTGGTAGACGGCCTAAAATACCTTCTACCATTGCAAATTCTTCGTCTGACATCCCCATTCCAGCGTATAGCTTTTCATCTTTAATTTGCTGTGCTGTTGGCTCAAACTTAGTTGTTGACATGATTTTCCCTCCACTGCTTCACAATTGATTTAAATACTGCTAGACCGTCTGCTCCGCCCACTAGTGTATCGACAGCTCTTTCTGGGTGAGGCATCATTCCTAATACATTTCCGCGCTCGTTAATAATCCCTGCGATATCTTCTAAAGAACCGTTTGGATTTTCTCCTGAGTATGTGAACACGATTTGATTGTTATCTTTTAGTTTTTGTAATGTTTCCTCATCACAGTAGTAGTTGCCTTCACCGTGTGCGATTGGAATATTAATTACTTGACCTTGCTCATATTGATTTGTGAATAATGTATTGTTGTTTTCAACTTTAAGCTGTATAGTACGACACATGAATTTAAGATTTTTATTGCGAAGTAAAGCACCTGGCAATAATCCTGCCTCAGTAAGAATTTGGAACCCGTTACAAACGCCTAATACGGGCTTACCAGCATCTGCTGCTTTTTTAACTTCAGCCATAATGTTTGATTGGTTTGCCATAGCGCCACAACGTAAGTAGTCGCCGTAAGAGAAACCTCCAGGTACTAAAATACCGTCAAAGCCACTTAAATCTGATTCTGTGTGCCATACATATTCTACTTCTTCACCTAGTTCGTCTTTAATCGCATGATACATATCGATGTCACAGTTTGACCCAGGGAATACGAGTACTGCGAATTTCATGATTAGTTAGCCTCCTCGACTTCGTAACGGTAGTCCTCAATTACTACATTTGTTAAAACTTTTTCACACATTTCTTTAACTAGAGTATCTATATCACGTGCTGAATCTCCAACAGTTAGTTCAAGATATTTACCGATACGTAAATCTTCTACTTCACCATAGCCCATTTTTGCTAAAGAACCTTGTACTGCTGAACCTTGTGGGTCTAGAATACTCTCACGTAATGTTACGTAAATTTTAACTTTTTTCATTGTTATTTGCCTCCGAGTCTAGAAAGAATAATAGTATATACTTCAGTTAAATTACCAAGGTCTCGACGAAAGACATCTTTGTCCAACTTTTGCTTTGTCTTTGTATCCCAAAGTCTGCACGTATCTGGTGAAATTTCATCTGCCAGTAGAACATCTCCGTTTGTGTCACGGCCAAATTCCAGTTTGAAGTCAATTAGCGTGACATCTACATCAGCGAAAATCGGTTGCAGTACTTTATTAACTGCTAATGCACCATCATACATTGCTGTTACTTCTTCTGCTGTTGCTAAGTCAAGTACATCAATATGCTCAGTTGTAATAAATGGATCGCCTAACGTATCATCCTTATAATAAAATTCAACGATTGGGCGTTTTAATGGTGTGCCTTCTTCAAAGCCAAGACGTTTTGCTAAGCTACCTGCCGCAATGTTACGTACGACAACCTCAATTGGAATAATATCAACCTTTTTCACTAGTTGTTCTGTAGCAGACAATTGTTTTACGAAATGTGACGCAATTCCGTTAGCTTTTAATTTTCCGAAAATTAAGGAAGTAATGCGGTTATTTAACACGCCTTTGCCTTCAATCTCTTCTTTTTTCTCACCATTAAATGCAGTTGCACTATCCTTGTATTCTACTAAAAGTATAGTAGGCTCTTCTGTCGCATATAATTTTTTGGCTTTACCTTCATACAAAAGTTGGTCTTTCGTCATTTCGTCATTCCCCCAGATTATTATGAAATACGCCTCGACGTATTGATGTTATGGATTTTGAATCTGGGATAAGATTCAAAACCCGTAACATCCGTCGTGGCACTAACTGTCTATCGTTTCAATACGGTTAGTTAAGTCCAAGACGTTCAAAAATCATGTCTACATGCTGTAAGTGGTAGTTGTAATCAAAGCACTCATCTAACTCTTCCTTCGTTAAGTATGAAGTGATTTTTTCACTTCCATCAACTAACGTACGGAATTGTACTTGCTCGTCCCACGCCTGCATCGCTAATGGCTGAACTGTATCATACGCTTCTTCACGTACTAATCCTTTATCGATTAGTGCTAATAAAATACGTTGAGAGTAAATCAGCCCAAATGTTCGACCCATGTTACGTTTCATGTTTTCAGGGAATACTGTTAAATTTTTCACGATGTTACCGAAGCGATTTAACATATAGTTCAATGTGATTGTCGCATCCGGTAAAATAACGCGCTCAGCAGATGAATGTGAAATATCACGCTCATGCCATAACGCTACGTTTTCATAAGCTGTCACCATGTAACCACGCATTAAACGTGACATACCAACCATGTTTTCAGAGCCGATTGGATTACGTTTATGTGGCATAGCAGATGAACCCTTTTGCCCTTTCGCAAAGGCTTCTTCTACTTCTCTCGTTTCAGACTTTTGCAAACCACGAATTTCAGTTGCGAACTTTTCGATTGATGTTGCAATTAATGCAAGAGCACCTAAATACTGTGCATGTCGATCACGCTGTAATGTTTGCGTTGAAATTGGCGATGCTGCAAGCCCTAATTTATCACAAACATATTGTTCAACACGCGGGTCAATATTTGCATATGTGCCAACTGCGCCAGACATCTTACCTGTTTCAATCACTGTTGCAGCAGCCTCAAAGCGTTCTAGGTTACGCTTCATCTCTTCGTACCATAAGCCTAATTTTAAACCGAATGTTGTTGGTTCCGCATGCACACCATGTGTACGGCCCATCATAACGGTATGTTTATGCTCTTTTGCCTTTGCCGCAATAATATCGATAAAATTCACAATATCTTTTCTTAAAATATTATTTGCTTGTTTAATCACGTAAGAAAGGGCAGTGTCCACAACGTCTGTTGAAGTTAAACCGTAGTGCACCCATTTCCGTTCTGTGCCTAGTGTTTCAGATACAGCACGTGTAAAGGCAACTACATCGTGTCGTGTCTCTTTCTCAATTTCTAAAATACGATTTACATCAAATGAAGCATTTTCACGAATTTTAGCTACATCTTCTTTTGGAATATCGCCAATCTCTGCCCAAGCCTCACATGCTAAAATTTCAACCTCTAACCAAGCTTGGTATTTATTCTGTTCTGTCCAAATTGCACCCATCTCAGGTCTTGTGTAACGTTCAATCATCGCTTATCTCCTTCTATTCTGACCAAATGCCAGAACTCTCGATTTGTTGTAGTGTTGCTTCTAAGTCTTTTGTCATAATCGTTACGTGGCCCATTTTACGGTTCACCTTAGCTTCAGCTTTCCCATAAAGATGTAATGACCATTCAGGATATTTTGCAATTGAGTTACTAAGTGGCATAACATGCTGCCCTAATACATTCACCATTATAGATGGCGCCCAAAGTTGTGGTTTACGCAGTGGCCAACCACAAATAGCACGGATATGCTGATGGAATTGTGATATATTACATGACTCTATCGAATAGTGACCAGAATTATGAGGTCTCGGTGCTAGTTCATTAATAATTATGTCGCCATTTTCTAAAACAAACATTTCTACTGCCAGCGTCCCTACAAGATTTAAGTAATCTGCTATTTTTATTGCCTCTTGTTCAGCAGCCTGTGATGTCGCCTCTTGGATACGAGCTGGTACAATTGTTTCGTGTAAAATATGATGAACATGAATGTTTTCACCAACTGGCTGACAATATAATTCGCCATCACCGTTTCGTTGTACAATAACTGATACTTCTTTCACAAAAGGTACGAAACCTTCAGCAATACATTGTGAATGAGCAAATAGCCCTTTTGCCAATGGTAAATCTGCTGCTGAATTTAGAAGTTGCTGCCCTTTGCCATCATAACCACCTCTTGCAGTTTTTACGATACATGGGTAGTTGATCTGGCCAATGCTAGCTACTAACTCCTCATATGTATTTGCTACGATATAAGGAGCTACTGGACAGCCTGCTTTAACGATTGCTTCCTTCTCAGTCACACGGTTTTGTGTAATGCGTACTAATTCTGCTCCTTGTGGTACATAAGCCATTTGTGTTAAACGTTTTAAGCCTTCGTAATCGATATTTTCAAACTCATACGTAATAACGTCACTGACTTCGGCAAGTTCCTCGAGTGCAGCCTCATCATCGTAAGGTGCCAAAATTCGAATATCTGCAACCTGTCCACATGGTGAATCCATTGTCGGTTCAAGAACAGCTATTTTAAAGCCTGCTTCCTTGGCAGCTAGTGCCATCATACGGCCAAGCTGTCCTCCTCCGATAATTCCTATCGTTTGTCCAGGATATATAATTTTTGTCACACTAAGTCACCTGTGCTTTCCAATACTTGTTGCTTCGTCGCCTCGCGTCTAGCATCTAGTTTATTAGCAAGCTCTACGTCTGTTGTCGACAAAATTTGCGCTGCAAGTAAGCCAGCATTTGTCGCACCTGCTTTTCCAATTGCCACAGTTGCTACAGGTACACCACCTGGCATTTGAACAATTGATAAGAGTGAATCAAGACCATTAAGTGCACGAGATTGTACAGGCACTCCAATGACAGGTAACGTTGTTTTAGCTGCTACCATACCCGGCAAATGCGCCGCACCACCAGCACCTGCAATAATCACCTGAATACCTCGCCCACGTGCTGCCTCTGCGTACTCAAACATTAAATCAGGCGTACGATGTGCAGATACTACTTTTTTCTCGTACGGTACTTGTAATTCATCTAAAATATCACACGCATGTTTCATAGTTTCCCAGTCACTTGAACTACCCATAATGACACCGATTTTCGGATTCATGAATTGTCGCTCCTTTTAAACGATAGAAAAATGATCGATTATTGTGCAAGCCTCTATTATTCAATAGTCACTGCATTTCTTTACTTTTTGAACAAAGAAAATCCTCAAATAAGCTACTCTCTACAATACACGTGAAAGCAGCTTACTTGAGGACTTATTATGAAAAGAATATGCAGATTTAGACATCTGTACACACACCTTCCCGTAACATGCCAAAAGTTGCTTTCCCGCATAGTCCAGCATTTACGGTGCCGGGTAGAGACACTAGAGCCAATTCTCTAGCATATATGGGGATTTAATTGTTTTCCTTATCACATTTTAACAATTGCAAACACTGGCGTCAATGCTAAAATGCGAACAATTTATTTTGGTCATTAAATATTGTTCGGTTTTAAGTCGTGTTTATTCAGAATCTTGACACAACATCGCTTTAAATTGTATTTTTTGACGTAAATACGTTGGTTCACCATTCACTAGATGAAAGATAGGCTCTTCTTTCCGTCCCATCGCCATATAGCCATCCTGACGCATTCTTTCTAAACATTGATCAATTGTTTCATTTTCTTCTACTTCATACCAAATTTGCTTTTTCCCCAAACCGTTCTTCCTTCCAATCGCATGTCATTTTTATTCTTCCTTACTTGTACTCCATTATACCCGATTTGACACATCCAAAATGCACGAAATTGTAACAATTCCTATCGCTGCGATTATTCGAAAGATGTGGAAACAACAAAGGAAGTTATCCTCGCATTTCATATCCTATATTGATATTACATTGTAAGTAATTGAAAAAACAAAAAAGCCAAGGAATATATCCTTGACTTTTTTTATTGCCTAGCAATGTCCTACTCTCACAGGGGGAAGCCCCCAACTACCATCGGCGCTAAAGAGCTTAACTTCCGTGTTCGGTATGGGAACGGGTGTGACCTCTTTGC
>NZ_JBNNUU010000007.1:100184-179572 GCF_050280025.1 Lysinibacillus sp. NPDC093712 | reverse complement strand
GTCACACCCGTTCCCATACCGAACACGGAAGTTAAGCTCTTTAGCGCCGATGGTAGTTGGGGGCTTCCCCCTGTGAGAGTAGGACATCGCTAGGCTATACATAATAACATTATTCCGAAGTAGCTCAGTTGGTAGTAGCACCTGACTGTTAATCAGGTTGTCGCAGGTTCGAGTCCTGCCTTCGGAGCCATTCTTGGAGAGTTGTCCGAGTGGCCGAAGGAGCACGATTGGAAATCGTGTAGGCGGTTAACACTGTCTCAAGGGTTCAAATCCCTTACTCTCCGCCAGCACTTTACGATTCCAATTAGTAAGGCCCCTTGGTCAAGCGGTTAAGACACCGCCCTTTCACGGCGGTAACACGGGTTCGAATCCCGTAGGGGTCACCATTTATTACGAATACCCAGATGGAGGATTAGCTCAGCTGGGAGAGCATCTGCCTTACAAGCAGAGGGTCGGCGGTTCGAGCCCGTCATCCTCCACCATTTTATAAAATTAAAATAGTATTGTCGCGGGGTGGAGCAGTGGTAGCTCGTCGGGCTCATAACCCGAAGGTCACAGGTTCAAATCCTGTCTCCGCAACCAAAATGGTCCCGTGGTGTAGCGGTTAACATGCCTGCCTGTCACGCAGGAGATCGCCGGTTCGATCCCGGTCGGGACCGCCATTTTTTCAAAATATTAATATGGGTCAGTAGCTCAGTTGGTAGAGCATTAGATTGAAGCTCTAAGTGTCGGCGGTTCGATTCCGTCCTGACCCATCAGGTTTTTTTGCCGGTTTAGCTCAGCAGGTAGAGCAACTGACTTGTAATCAGTAGGTCGTGGGTTCGATTCCTATAGCCGGCACCATGTTTTCCCGGAGGGGTAGCGAAGTGGCTAAACGCGGCGGACTGTAAATCCGCTCCTTAGGGTTCGGCGGTTCGAATCCGTCCCCCTCCACCAGTTTTTACTTTACAGGGGCATAGTTTAACGGTAGAATAGAGGTCTCCAAAACCTTTGATGTGGGTTCGATTCCTACTGCCCCTGCCAATTAATTTTATGGCGGTTGTGGCGAAGTGGTTAACGCACCGGATTGTGGTTCCGGCATTCGTGGGTTCGATTCCCATCAGTCGCCCCATTAATATAAAATTAAAATTAAAACTATAAAGCAGTGGCGGTTGTGGCGAAGTGGTTAACGCACCGGATTGTGGTTCCGGCATTCGTGGGTTCGATTCCCATCAGTCGCCCCATTGTTGGGGTATAGCCAAGCGGTAAGGCAACGGATTTTGATTCCGTCATGCCCTGGTTCGAATCCAGGTACCCCAGCCATTTATGCGGAAGTAGTTCAGTGGTAGAACACCACCTTGCCAAGGTGGGGGTCGCGAGTTCGAACCTCGTCTTCCGCTCCAATAATATGGCGGCATAGCCAAGTGGTAAGGCACAGGTCTGCAACACCTTTACCACCGGTTCAAATCCGGTTGCCGCCTCCATATTTTTTTCTTAATCGGATACTCCGATTTTTTTTATCTCTAAAGTATTATGCCGGTGTGGCGGAATTGGCAGACGCGCACGACTCAAAATCGTGTTCCTTTGGAGTGTCGGTTCGACCCCGACCACCGGTATCCAAAGTAAATTTAAAAGACTTCAACAACTTTGTTGAGGTCTTTTTTTATATTCACAGTGTAAGGTAACAAAGAATATTAACGTAAGGAAAATCATAACAGATAAATAGATATACTTAAAAGTTGATATTTTTTAGAATTATTCATATGTTATAATTTTTAGATGTTAGGTTTGGAGGTAATAATTATGAAAAATAAACTATTATCATTTTTACTACTCCTTGCAGCTATTTTTTTATTACTAGACGCCTTTACAAATATATTTAGCGATTATGCAATGTTTAAAAAACTAGTTGCTATCGTGCTTATGTGTTTAGCAGGAACTTTAATTTATTTTTCTTTAATTTTTACAAGTGGAAAAAAGGGGAAATGAATTGGGCAGAGTGATCGGTTTCGAACTAAATAGTCAAGATCCCGAAAAAGCAGCGAATTTTTATTCAAAAGTTTTTGCATGGGAAATTGCTGAGCCTCGTTGGGATTACTGGGCTGTTACAACAGGAGCCAGCGAGCAAAATGGTATTAACGGTGGCATTGGTAAAGGTCCAAGTGATTATCCACATGGAGTACGCGTGCAAATTGAAGTAGATTCAATTGATGACTCAATTGCAAAAGCAATGGAAAATGGAGCTATTATTGTCCGAGAAAAAATGGAATTTGATGAATTTTATCTTGCGTATTTAGTAGACCCTACTGGACTAGGTTTTGGTTTAATTCAAAATAAGAAAAATTAATTAACTTTAACGCGCCTCTGCAAAGTCTTGCAGGGGTTTTTTATTTTACAAGAGCTATAAACTCTATTAGAAGTGTAAGCACATTTTCAAACGGGTATGGAATGATTAGATGCTAATGCAAGAAAACTATTAAAATGTTTTTTTAGTTAATATTTATTTTACTTGATGAATAGGATAACAAGGATGGAAGTAAATATAGGGGGAATAGTATGAAGAAAATAAGTAGGATCTTGATTGTAGTTTTGATTTTTGGGTTATTACAGATTCAGCCGGTATATGCGGCTAGTTTTAAAGATGTGTCATCCGACAATACGTTAAGTACGGAAATAGAATATTTAGTTGAGCGTGGGATTATTCAAGGGTATCCTAATGGCACTTTTAAACCGAATGAATATGTAACAAGAGCTCAGGTAGCTGTCATGTTAACTCGTGCGTTAGCATTGAAAACGACGAATGTGAAAAATCCGAAGTATCAAGATGTCCCGACATCACATATCTACTATAAAGAAATCGCTGCTACACAAAATGCTGGCATATTCGAGGCAACAAAGAAATTTAATCCGAATGGGACGCTGTCGAGAGCAGATATGGCCATTGTTTTGCAACGTGCTTTTAAATTAAAGGGAACGAGCCCTTATTATTTTACGGATGTTACGGAGAAAACACCAGGCTATAAGGAAATATTAGCGGTAGCGAACAATAATATTACGAGCGGTTATCAGGACGGTTCATTTAAACCTAAATTGCCATTAACACGTGCACATTTTTCAGCTTTTGTTGCTCGTGCCATGACCCTTTCAAAGCCAAATTTACAAAAGGATCCTGCATATAAATACACCTATGCATTTTACTCACCAGATGATGGCCTAAGATATACATTAAATTATCAATACAGCCATAATGATAATAAAAACGATGTTTGGTCAATTGCTAATATGACTAATAATAAGCAGTTTAATGATGAGTTATTATATTATGATGGCTCAGTATATGCACAAGCAATTGCTCAGGAATATAGCTTACATTACGATTTCTATATAGGGCTTCCTCTAAGAATTGGCGTAATTGTTCACGAAGATGATGAAGGACCAGTTAACGGCAATCGTATAACAGTTCAAACGACGGATGGAACGGTTCGAGCAGGCGGTGTTAACTATAAAAATGTAGCGATATTAGAAGAAAGATTTAAATATAATGATGTAGTGAAAACCTATTATTTTGTAGACGGTATTGGTTTAGTCAAGGAACTTCACAATGGCGAAGTAGTATATGAATTACTAAAACGAACAGCAAATTAGAAGCGTAAAAGGATGCATTCCAACAATGCATCCTTTTTTAAGTGATCGATATATGAAAATAACGTTCAAGTGCTTGCTGCCACTCTTTCTCAGTATGTGTTGTATAAGTTGTTAAAGAGTGCCCTTCATATATACGAAATTCATTATTGAACATAGTATGTCGTCCAGCAGGAGTGCGAATCATTGCGATTTTATTTTTTTGGTGTGAAAGCCGTGGGGCAAAATTGGCATCGTTATCGCTATCTGTGAAGTTGTAAAGTAGGCGCCAATTGTGTGGTGTTTGCTCATAAAGCATCCAACCGTACGTGTCATCCCATTCAATTTTGTATAGCTCATTACCTTCTCGATGTTCGTGGTGAGCAATTAACGGAACTGGTTTACATGGGGCTAGCGCACCCACACCAACGTCAGAGATATAAGGTACACCGTCAAATTGGACGAGAAGTAGCTGATGCATAGGGACATCTTCAAGTGGGGTATTTGCATCCATATTGCGCCAAAATTGTGCATAGCGATTTGTGACAGAAAAACCGAGCTCACGCAGTAACCAGCTATATAAAATATTTAATTCAAAGCAATTGCCTCCACGTTGTTGAACAATGATTTTTTGAAAAAGATCAGGAATAGTAAAGGAGATGCCACGTTTCAAGGCAACGTCTAAATTTTCATAGGGTATTGTATGTAGATGTTTTGTTTGTAATTGACCAAGTAGCTTGATAGACGGCTCTATAGATCCTTGAAATTGAAGATAATTTAAATATTGTTGTATTTGAGAATTCATAAAATCGCCTCACTTCCTTACTAATTAACATAACCGAAATAGCAAAAGAATACACGTAAAAAATTGATAAAGAAAATAATAGAAATACAGCTAAATAACTTGTAAAATTAATATATTCACTACTAGATAGTAATGAATTTCCCATTTTTAGTTAAAAATAACGATTCTAAAGGTAGGTATATAAATGACGAATGCAATAAAGTGGATAGAAGTGAATTCTTACGAAGAAATGAGTGAGGTAGCTGCACATATTTTTACTGAGCAACTACAAGCAAAACCAGCAAGTATTTTAGGACTAGCGACAGGTGGTTCACCAGTTGGAATGTATAAAGAATTAGTTAAGCGTCAACAAGCTGGTGATATTTCCTTTAAGGAAGTTACAACATTTAATCTTGATGAATATGTAGGTATAGAACAAGCTAGCCCTGCAAGCTACTGGACGTTTATGCATGAAAATTTATTTAATCATGTAGATATCAACGAGGAAAATATACATTTACCAAATGGTAGGGCGGAGGATTTAGCCGCTGAATGTGTAGCATATGATGCTCGAATTGCGGAAGCTGGTGGGATTGATTTACAGCTGCTTGGTATTGGGGTAAATGGACATATTGGCTTTAATGAGCCTGGTACGTCATTTGATTCGCTTACAAACATTGTAGAACTTACACAATCAACTCGAACTGAAAATGCTATTTATTTTGATCGTCCAGAGGAAGTACCTACGCATGCTATTACAATGGGTATCCAATCTATTATGAATGCTAAGGCAATTGTTCTCATTGCATTTGGTGAGAAGAAGCTAGAAGCTATTGAAAAGTTGCGAGGTGGGGAAGTGACAGAAACGTTCCCAGCTAGCAGATTGTTAAATCATCCTAATGTTACTGTTATTTACGGTGGCACAAAATAAAAAATTAAGGCGTAGACTTCATTTTGCAGTCTACGCTTTTTATTTTAGTCTTATAAATGATGCATATGCTAGAATTAGAAATAGAATTGGAGGGGGTAGTGTGATAAGTACAGTCGCACATTTAGAAAAAGGCGATACGGTTGGTGTTGTATGTTTGTCCAGTCTTGTAGAGCCAGAAAAATTAGGAGATGCATTAGCTTTTCTAGATGAGTTAGGCCTCCGCTATAAAATAGGGGATACGATTACGGCGAAGCATGACTACTTAGCAGGTAGTGATGAAGTGAGACTTGCAGACTTTCATGCAATGGTTCGAGACCCTGAGGTGAAAGCAATTTTTTGTGTAAAGGGAGGGTATGGCTCTGCACGAATTGCTAGCAAAATTGATTATGAGCTACTAGCGGAAAATCCAAAAATTTTCTGGGGCTTCTCTGATCTTACATATTTGCATTGTGCAATTAATGAATATGCAAATATAGTGACCTTCCATGGACCGTTGCTAATGGCTACAGATAAAATAGATGATATATCGAAAAAGATGTTTTTACAGCTGTTTACTCCGATGGAAATACAGTATACAGAGGCTATTTCGCCACTAACAACGATTGCACCTGGGATAGCACGTGGACCAATTATAGGCGGTAATTTACGTCGCCTAGTCAGCACTTTGGGCACAAAATTTGAAGTCCGTACTGAAGGTAGAATTTTAGTGATAGAAGACATTGCAGAAACGATTCCACGGATTGATTCTATGCTACAGCAGTTAAAGCAAGCAAGAAAGCTAGAACAATTAGCAGGAGTCGTTATTGGCTCATTTACGCAAACAGAAGCAAGTGACGATGCTCTGCTAACGTTAATGAAAGAGTATTTTAGCCATTTAGGAATTCCTGTCGTAGCAGGTTTTAAAATTGGGCATGAAACAACGAATATTGCCATTCCATTAGGGGGCGATGCAATTTTAGATGCACAGGAAAAAGCGCTTCGTCTTTTACCGGGTGTTCATTAAATTGTTTGAGTGCCTGGCACTTTAATTTTCACAGAAAGACGCAACCATCGCTAATGCGTGCTGGTTGCGTCTCACATTTTGTGTGTTCCCACAGGAGTCTAAGTGGATCACGATAGTTCTGAAAATTCAAAATTGTTTGAGTGCCTGACACTTTAATATGGTTCTGCATCGTGTCCTTTGTCGACTGCCTCTTTAGGTGCGTTATCACCGTCGATATTACCGAGAGGCTTTGCAGAGGAAGCATTTGTTTGTGCCATTTGTAAACCTTCATTTAATAAGCGACCATATTCTTCATCTGCCTCTGAAGCTAATGCAATCATTGCCTCTTGAATCGCCATATTACAAGTCGATAAATCTCTAATCAAGTTTTCTAGCAGTTCCTCGCGTTCCCATTGCTCAAAATTACGATAGGTTTCACCTGCTTGCTTCGTATTGCTTTGGCGATCAATTGATTCTCGAACAAGATTCCCTTCAATAAATGGTGTGTATTCCTTCGCTGTTTGAGCGGCTTCTTTTAAACCATTTAACATTGATGGCTCATAGTTAATATGTGGATTTTGTCCAGGTGCTAAATCTCGTTTATACATCATTTGCCCACCGTTTTGGTTGGTCGCTACACGTTTCTTAGGTGCATTGATAGGAAGTTGTAAATAGTTGGAACCAACTCGGTGACGTTGCGTATCAGAATAAGAGAAAGTACGTCCTTGGAGCATTTTATCGTCTGAGAAATCCAAACCATCAACGAGGACACCTGTTCCGAAAGTAGCTTGTTCCACCTCAGCAAAATAGTCTTCTGGGTTTTTATTTAACACCATTTTTCCTACTGGATACCATGGGAACTTGTCGTTTGGCCAAAGTTTCGTATCATCTAGTGGGTCAAAATCAAGCTCAGGATGAGGACCATCCTCCATAATTTGCACGTTTAACTCCCATTCAGGATATTCGCCACGTTCAATAGCATCGTATAAGTCTTGTGTTGCATGGTTGAAATTTTTTTGTTGGATTTCTTCTGCTTCTTTTTGTGTTAAGTTTTTAATGCCTTGTAATGGCTCCCAGTGGTATTTAACAAGTACAGCTTTGCCTTGACTATTAACCCATTTATACGTATTGACTCCAGAGCCTTGCATCATTCGATAATTAGCTGGAATGCCCCAAGGTGAATACACAAAGGTTACCATATGGAAGGATTCTGGAGAACTTGCGCAGAAATCAAAGAAGCGCTCAACATCTTGAATATTTGTAATTGGATCGGGCTTAAAAGCATGTATCATATCAGGAAATTTCATAGCATCGCGAATAAAGAAAATTTTTAAATTGTTTCCAACTAAATCCCAGTTTCCATCTTCCGTATAAAACTTTACAGCAAAGCCTCGTGGATCTCGTAAAGTTTCTGGAGAATGTCCTCCATGGATAACCGTAGAGAAGCGGACGAATACGGGTGTTTGTTTGCCTTTTTCCTGAAACACTTTTGCTCTTGTATAGTTAGAAATAGGGTCATTGCCGACAACGCCGTATGTTTCAAAGTAGCCATGTGCACCTGCTCCACGAGCATGTACGACACGTTCAGGAATTCTCTCACGGTCAAAGTGACTTATTTTTTCAAGGAAATCATAATTTTCAAGCGTCGCTGGTCCTCGATTTCCGACAGTTCGTAAATTTTGATTGTTTGTAATAGGGTGGCCTTGGCGATTTGTTAATGTATCATCTTTTTCTTCATGAGAATGGTTCATACCTATTGCTCCTTCCAATTGTACTAAATAAAGTTTGTCCAATTGATTGGCAAAATAGACATAAAAAAACTCTCCTACACACAAGGTGCAAGAGAGTTTTCGGATGGTGTTTTGAAATCATTATATGCTCGAGTTTTGTTATGCCTTTGCCAATGGTTGGTTATAGGTCATCGGTCATAAAGTAACAGGTCACATGTTATTGGTTTATTCAAGTAGTCTACCTAAGTAGTTTTGAAAACAGCCATCCGACTCGGTTTGGAGTCTCACCGCCCCGAGCTTAGAAATAGCGAGAATCGTCAAATTGTATTTCAACGCTGTAGTTTTTGGCATTAATTAAATTAGAGAGCTTATGTGCTTCTTTCTCAAGTTGAAGAGAACGCTCCCGGTATACATCCGGTTCGTACATAGCAATATCATAGAGCATTGTACCTTCGCCATAACCCATGCGTACACTTTCTTTCTCATGTGTGCCAAAATGTTTACATAGCTCAGCTTCCGCGCGAAGCTGTGAAGCCAATTCTATGGCCTCTACAAGTGCGAGCTTCTCACCTTTAAAGTCTACTGTATTATTTATATTCGCCTCATAGACAAGACGATCTAATGTCCGTATATCAAGACGTACTTGAGCCAGCTCACCTTCAACAACAGTCATTGGACGATTGCTCGTTTTAGGTGCTTGTCCTTTTTCAACAGTCACAAAGGCACTACGGTGTAACTCACTAATAAGTTCCTGAACCTTTTTAGCTAAAATGCTTTTAAGTTTAACTGCTTCTGCAAGATTAATCATGAAAACACGTCCTTTTATAGAGTAGTAGATGGTGTTGTATTTGTTAAAAGGGCAATTTGATAGTCTCCGCCATGAATTTGATTGAACATTTTACCGGCAGACTCAAGAAGCTTTTGCGCATTTTCAGTTGAAAGGGAAGGACGAAGATAGAAAATATGTAAAGCTTCAGTCGTCGCCTCTGAGACTGCCGTACGTTTTGAATCGACGAACGGTGAACCAAATGGTCCCTCCTCATCACGACTACAAAGTATATGATTTAATGTATTAAAGCGTCCATTTAAGCCTTCATAGCCGGTTTCTTCATTGCCAAGTGCAATTTCTACGTTACCTTTAAGATGAGCTAGATCATAGATGCCAACTGGAATTTCATATTGAAGAGAGAAAAAATTATTTACATCCACACCTGAATGAAACGGTGTTAAATAATTTTGCTTACTAACTCTGCGCATTAGGCTTTCGGCCGAGTGACGATAACGGTTTGGATCTGCGCCAAGCTTTTTCCAAAGTTGTCGCCATTCTGCAATGCCTTTACGTTCAGTTACAGGTTGTTCCTGCATTTCTAAATAGAGGTTTTCTTGATACAATTGCAGGCGACCTTTAATCATTTGGGGCGATTCTGCTACGACAATTTTGGTATAATGAATAATGCCGATTTTCAGCTCTGGAAGTTGCGTTAACAACGATGGATTAAGTGATACTTCCATAAAAAATCACCTACTTTATTTATTTTAATTATTATATCATGTAAGGAGTTGGAAATAAAATGAACATACATGACCTGCAACGAGAATTTGTGGCGTATGCAATGTCCATTGGCGTTGATAAAATAGGTTTCACAACGGCAGCTCCCTTTACAGAATTAAAGAATAGACTGCGTCGTCAACAGGAGCTTGGTTTCCAATCAGGTTTTGAAGAGAGCAATATTGAAAAACGAACGGAACCGCTTCAATTGTTAGACAGTGCAGAAAGTATTGTTGCTATAGCCGTCGCATATCCTTCACGGATGAAAGATGCTCCTATTGGTAAAAAGGGGGCACGACGGGGCATATTTTGCAGAGCATCTTGGGGCGTCGATTATCATACTGCATTACGGAACCGCTTGGCATTACTAGCAGCTTGGCTAGAAGAACGAGTGCCCAATGTGCGCATTGAGTCAATGGTAGATACAGGTGCACTTGTAGATAGAGCCGTAGCAGAGCGTGCAGGTATTGGCTGGAGCGGGAAAAACTGCTCAATTATTACACCGGAGTTTGGCTCATATGTATATTTAGGAGAACTAGTGACAAATATCCCGTTTGCGCCCGATAAGCCAATGGAGGATGAATGTGGTGATTGCCGTTTATGCTTGGATGTTTGTCCAACAGGTGCGTTAATCGAAGGTGGGCAGCTAAATTCACAGCGTTGTATCGCCTTTTTAACACAAACAAAAGGGTATCTTCCAGACGAATTCCGCTCACATCTAGGGAACCGTTTATATGGCTGCGATACTTGCCAAACCGTTTGTCCAAAAAATAAAGGGAAAATCAATTGGATACATGAGGAATTTAAGCCTGATCCAGAGCTTGCAAAGCCGTTACTAACACCTCTTTTAACAATTTCCAATCGGGAGTTCAAAGATAAGTTTGGACATGTTTCGGGCTCATGGCGCGGTAAAAAGCCAATTCAACGCAATGCCATTTTAGCGTTAGCCCATTTTAAAGAGGAAGCGGCCGTACCTGATTTAATTGGGCTTCTGGAAAAAGATGAACGACCAGTTATTCGCGGGACAGCTGCATGGGCATTAGGCAAGATTGGCGGGGAGCTAGCAAAAATAGCGTTACTTGCTGCAAAGAAAAAGGAACAAGACGAGGAAGTACTCGTTGAGATAAACAAAGGATTACAATTTTTTAGCTAAGGAAGTGTTTCGTTATGCCATTGCATATCGTTTTATATCAACCAGAAATTCCAGCAAATACAGGGAATATTGCACGTACCTGTGCTGGTACTAATACCTCACTACATTTAATTCGTCCACTTGGTTTTTCCACGGATGATAAAATGCTAAAACGTGCTGGCTTGGATTACTGGCATAGTGTCAATGTGGTGTACCACGATTCACTTGAGGATTTTTTAGAAGCATCTAAAAAAGGTGACGTGTATTTAATTGAAACATATAGTGAAGAACCGTTTACTACACATGATTTTAGTGATAATAATCGGGATATCTACTTTATGTTTGGAAAAGAAACAACAGGTTTGCCTAAGGATTTTGCCTATGAACGCAAAGATATGTGCCTACGAATTCCGCAAAGTGAACATGTGCGTTCATTAAATTTATCAAATACTGCTGCGATTGTTATTTACGAGGCTCTACGACAACAGGGCTACCCAGGTTTACACTAAGAAAAGAGAAAAAGTGTTAGATTGACTGTAATCAATCTAACACTTTTTTGCTTCAGCAGAGGGCACAAGTTGATGGTAGCGAAGGCGGTGACTCCTGCGGGAACGCACGCAAAGTAAGACGCAACAAACCGCGCGTTAGCGAGGGTTGCGGCTTACAGTGTGCCCGCGAAAAGCATTCGCCGTAGCGGACATCAACTATAGCAAAAATTACGAACATCTTTGCCCATGTGTCCTAGCCTCTTTTTTAAATTAAATTATTCTTTTAGTGCTTTATTGACCGCTGGCATAATTTGAGTTCCTAGAAGCTCAATGGATTTAGCTACTTGTTTAAATGGTACTGCCCCAATATCGAGCTGTGCCATAAAACGGGAATGACCAAATAGTTCATGCTGCATTAATATCTTTTCAATGATTTCATTCGGGCTACCAACAAATAGAGCATTGTGGCCAGCCGTCATACCGTCAAAGCCTTCTTTAGATAAATGATATTGCATGCCGCGCTGTGCATTAACATAATGCCAATAATTTGAATAATACGGATAAAATTCTTCCTTAGCCTGCACTAAGCTTTCTGCAAAGTAAGCGTGACCAGATACTGTGATTTTCGCTTTATTTATATCATGTCCTGCTGTATGCAACGCTTCACGATATACATCAACTAAATGCTTAAAGCGACTTGGATCTCCACCTAAAATTGCTAAGTTTAAGCCAACTCCATAGCGTCCCGCGCGAATAGCACTTTCCGGTGTTCCACCAACTCCAACATGAATAGGAATTTCACGACTAGCACGTGGTGCAATTTCAGCATTTTGAAGCGGTTTGCGATAATGTCCACTCCACGTTACACGCTCTTCTTTGTTTAATTTTAAAAGTAATGCCAAGTTTTCCTCAAAGAGTGCATCATAATTATCCACATCATAGCCGAACAGCGGGAAAGATTCGATAAAGGCTCCTCGTCCAACGGCAATTTCTGCTCGACCATTTGATAATAAATCGAGTGTTGCGAAATCTTCGTATAAGCGTACTGGATCAACCGTGCTTAGCACAGTTGTCGTACTCATTAATTGAATGTTTTTTGTTCGCTGTGATAGCGCTGATAATACAACGGGTACGGCTGAAATGGCATAATCTAAACGATGATGCTCACCAACACCAAATACTTGAAGACCTGCTTCATCAGCCAGTTGCCCGTATTGCATAACTTCATCTAGTCGTTCCTTAACACTTGGCATATAGCCATTCACTGGATTTTTCCCGATATCTGCTAATGTATATACACCAAATTCCATAAGATAGCCTCCTTAAAATTTTAGTAAAATAACATTACCGGCAGGATCCGCTGTTTGGAAACCGCCATTAATATCAGTAACAGTCGCTCCAATTTGGCGTAAGTTTGCTTTTAATTTATTTGCCTGCACTTCATTATCCAAACGAAGCGTATATGATTTTAGACCAATCTGATTTTCTCCAAGCTTTGGAGCACCTTCAGAATACCATGTATTTAAGCCGATATGATGATGATAGCGTCCAGTTGATATAAATAACGCTTGCTCGCCATAGCGTGTGACAATGTCAAAGCCTAAGCCTTTCGTATAGAACTCCTCAGCAGCAGCTAAGTTTGATACAGATAAATGAATATGACCCATTACCGTGTTGGCAGGGAGCCCTTCCCATGAACCATTAGCTTCTACTAATATTGCAGGAATATTAAGTGGCTCAGTTACCATATGCACTTGGTCGTTTCGCCAAGTCCAGTCATTTTCAGGACGATCTACATAAATTTCAATACCATTTTCGTCTGGATCGCGTAAATAAAGTGCTTCACTTACATCGTGATCAGATGCGCCAAAGTACACACTGGATTGACGGAAATGAGTAATTATATTTGCTAAATCACGACGTGTTGGTAACAGTAATGCAAAGTGATATAGTCCACTTGTAGTGCGCAATTTTTGTTCGACTGATTCCAGTTGAACAATAGTTAGCAATGCTGTTATACCATCAGCAGTTAGGGTAGCTCGATTAGATTCCTGTTGTAAAACTTTAAAGCCAATAATTTCTTTATAGTATGTTAGTGAGCGCTGTAAATCACTTACTTTAATTTCAACATTAGTAACATATGTGTTCGGTTTTTCATGAAAATGCATAGAAGAAAACCTCCAATTTCCAGTTATTATTAATCATCAAGTTACTTTATGTAAGTAAGTATATTTAATAAAGTAGTAGAAGTCAAGTAATTATGAAGCCGAAAAAAAGAAGTAACCGCAATGGCTACTTCTAAAAAATAAGAAAATCACTAAGTATTATACTTAGTGATTTTCTTGAGCATTATTTGTCCGCTTTGTAGTCGCCTTCGTACCCAGCAGTGAAAATAGCAGCTAAGAAAGCAACAGTTACACCAATAATTAATAATAACTTCATGGAAGAACCCTCCTCATGTTTATAAGCAAATCTCTTTTTAGTATAGCCTATCTATTATAAAAATGAAACGTCCTTGCTAAATAAAATATGTCAGAAATGGTTCAGACTTTAGTATTTCGGGAAAACTATTATAGAGGTGATAAAAATGGAAAAAAAGGTTCCAAATATAGAAAACGGCACAATGGCGAGAAATTTTAAAGAGCTACAAGATCTAGGTAAACAAATGGAGCATCTCCGTGATGGTCAAGAACTTGCCGAGGATGACCGTATTGCAGACCCAATTCAAGTAGATGAAGAACCCGAAGATAAGCAATAGGAAAGCTTCGCTCTGAGTTGGCATGGATAGCTAATAAAAGTTGATTCCGCGGAGCAGGGCGAGAATTCCGCGGAGCAGGGCAAGAATTCCACGGAGCAAGGTGAGAATTCCGCGGAGCAAGGAGAGGATTTTGCGAAGCAGAGTGAGAATTCCACGGAGCAGGGCGAGAATTCCGCGGAACAAGGAGTGGATTCCGCGGAGCAGGGCGAGGATTCCGCGAAGCAGGGCGAGGATTCCGCGAAGCAGGGCGAGGATTTCGCGGAGCAGGGCGAGGATTCCGCGGAGCAGAGTGAGAATTCCGCGGAACAAGGAGTGGATTCCGCGGAGCAGGGTGAGAATTCCGCGGAGCAGAGTGAGAATTCCGCGGAACAAGGAGTGGATTCCGCGGAGCAGGGCAAAAGAATTCTGCGGAGCAGGGCGAGAATTCCGTGGAGCAGAGTGAGAATTCCGCGGAACAGAGGTAGAATTCCGCGGAGCAAGGAGCGGATTCCGTGAAGTAGAGTGAGAATCCCGCGGAGCAGGGTGTGAATTCCGCGGACCAGGGAGAGAATTCCGCGAAGCAGAGGAAGAATTCCGCGGAGCAAGGCGAGAATTCCGCGAAGCAGAGTGAGAATTCCGCGGAGCAAGGAGAGGATTCCGGCGGAGCAGGGTGAGAATTCCGCGGAGCAGGGTGAGAATTCCGCGGAACAGGGCGAGGATTCCGCGAAGCAGGGTGAGAATTCCGCGGAGCAGAGGAATAATTCCGCGGAGCAAGGCGAGTATTCCGCGGAGCAAGGTGAGAATTCCGCGGAGCAGGGCGAGAATTCCGCGGAACAAGGAGTGGATTCCGCGGAGCAGGGCGAGGATTCCGCGAAGCAGAGGTAGAATTCCGCGGAGCGATGCAAAATACCCGCGCAAGAAAAACATTATTTTTAATCCAATTTTTTGTATAATGAAACTAGGAAAAGAAAGGGGCTGATGTTTTTGAATTTACAATCAACAAAAACGTTAACAAATGGTATTGAGATGCCTCGCTTTGGTCTAGGCGTATACAAAATGACAGAACGTGATGAAACGTTACAGGCTATTGATAAGGCGTTGAAAGTAGGCTATCGTGCGATTGATACTGCTTCGTTATATGGTAATGAGGCAGAGGTGGGTGAGGCGATTCGCCACTCAGGCATTAAACGCGAGGATATTTTTGTGACAACAAAGGTATGGAATACTGACCAAGGATATGATGCGACGCTACGTGCTTTTGAAGTATCATTGAAAAAATTAAATATGGATTATTTAGATTTATATTTAACGCATTGGGTAGTGCCTGAAACATTTGAGGAAACATACAGAGCGATTGAACGTTTGTATGATGAGAAGTTACTACGAGCAACAGGTGTGTCGAATCATCATGAACATCACCTGCAAAAACTATTATCAAAAGCTAATATTGCGCCAATGGTCAATCAAGTAGAATTGCATCCGTACTTACAACAAGATGCATTAAAGGCATTTTGTGCAGAGCATGGAATTGCTGTTACAGCATGGTCACCGTTAGGTCGGGGAGGGGTGCTGGATAATCCAACAATTCTCGAAATTGCACAAGAGCTAGGGAAGTCAGCTGCACAAGTAGTGCTTCGTTGGCATTTGCAAAAGGATACGCTGATTATTCCAAAATCGGTGACACCAAGTCGTATTGAGGAAAATGCACAAATATACGATTTTGAATTAACGCAAGCACAGATGGATAAAATGGCAACGTTAAATCGAAATCAACGTTTTGGTCAAGATCCAGATAATTTTAAATTTAATTTTTAACCATAGAAAATCCCGCTATCAAACTTGTTGAAGCGGGATTTTGTAGTATTATTTAGATTCTTTTACATATGGAATGTAGTTTGAAAGCATTTTTGCCATATGTGCACGTGTAGCATTGTTATTAGGCATGAATTTGCCATTTGAACCGCTAGCAATTTTTAAATCTTGCATAAGTGCGATAGCGTTTTGTGTTTCTTCATTGTATTTAGAAATATCGCTGAAATCAGCAGTTAATCCAGTTTTTGCATCATGTTGTAAGTTATAAGCACGTGCAAACATTAAAGCAAGCTGAGAACGAGTTACTTTTGCTGTAGGATTGAATTTACCATTTTGACCTTGTACAATTCCTGCTTCAGCAAGTGCTGTAATCTCTTTTTGTGTTGCTGCTTCTAAACTAGTAATATCTGAGAATGTTGCTTCACCTTTTGCTTCAAGTTTTAATACACGAGCAATAAATGATGCAGCTTGTGCACGAGTTAAGTTAGCATTTGGTGAGTATGTTGTTGCAGATGTACCTTGAGTTAAATCACGGTAGTAAAGATCACGAACGTAACCTTCTGTTTCAGAGCCTTTTGCAATATCAGTAAATGGAATTGTAGCGATAATGCGACCTTCCACTTTAGCGTCTACTTTTTTAAGTGTGTTTAAATGATCGATAAACATTTCAAAGTCAACTGTACCAGGTTCACTTACACGGCCGTCTGCGTAAGCTTTTGCTAGTGTTTCATAGCCGTCTCCGCCTTTAGCAGTGAATGTGTTTGTTGCACCTTTATAGTAAGCTGCTTTATCAAGCTCTTTACCATTTAGTTTAATAGATTTAACGCGTTTGCCAGCTGGTGCTTTACCATCAAATTCTACTTGTAGGCCAGAGAAATGTAGGAAGCCACCTGATTCTTTCGGGAACTCTTTCACACTATGTTCAGCAATTTCATAAAGTTCAGCACCAGTTAATTTTACGATACCAAGTGCATTACCGAAAGGCATTACTGTCATTACTTCACCAACAGTGATATCTCCTGCGTCAATGCTCGCGCGGATACCGCCACCGTTTTGGAATGCGAATTGTACTTCTGGGTCAATCTTTTTAGCTCCAGCAAGCATACCGTCTGTAATAACGTTACCTAGGTTTGTTTCACCAGCACGAACACCCCAAAGTCCACGTTTACCATCAAGTTCTGTAACGGCTGTATTGCCTGTTGATTGTTGTTTAACTGCTGCGATTTTTTCAGTATATGGCGCTAATAATTTAGCTGCTTCAGCATCGGCAGCTACAGGATTTTCTTTATCATTTAAAGCATGTAGTTGGCCGAAGTATTCAACAACAGCACCGTTATCATCAAATGTTAAATCAAGCTCACCTAAGTTTTCGCTGTATTGACCAGTTTGTACGATAATTGTTGGGTTTTTGAATGATGTTTCTGCTTTTACAGCTTTATCTAATTTCGTATGTGTATGACCACCAACGATTACATCAATTCCTTCTACTGCTGCTGCAAGTAATTGGTCATTATCGAAGTCTTTAGAGTCATCAAAGCCAATGTGTGTAAGGGCAATAATTTTATTTACGCCTTGTTTTTCAAAATCCGCTACTGCTTTTTTCGCAGAGTCGATGTAGTTAGCAAATTGTACGTTTGCAACACTTGAAATTGAAGGTGTTTCTTCAGTTGTTAAGCCGAAAATACCAACTTTTTCTCCATCTATATCTTTAATAATACCGTTATAGATTTTGCCGTTTTGGAAGTCTTCTGCCACTGTTTTAAATTGTAAGCCATCAAATAATGAATCCTTTGAGAAATCTAGGTTACCGCCAAGTAATGGGAATTCTGCACCTTTAACAAAATTTGCAAGAGCAGCATGTCCTTCTGGGCTTGACCCTAAATCGAACTCATGGTTACCAAATGTCATAGCATCGTAGCCCATTAAGTTCATTAATTTCATATCAACCTCTCCAGAGAATTGATTGAAGTAAAGAGTACCAGAGAATACGTCCCCTGCATCTAAAAGTAATGAGTTAGCATTCGCAGCACGTAGTTCTTTAATTTTAGTTGCTCGTTGTGGTGCTGCCTCTACGTGTGCATGTGTGTCATTAGAGTGCAGAATTGTTAAATTAAAGCCTTCTTTAGTAGTTGTTGGTGCTGATTCTGCTGCATGTGCAGCAAATCCAGGTGTAGCTAGTAAACTTGCAGCTAGAGTTGTTGCGGCAATACTTTTAACCCATTTCATAATAATGATTTCCTCCCTCATTTATATGTCAGATGACTGACAATTTACTCTATTCTAACATGAAAGAAATCTATCGTCATTACCAATATTGGAAAATCAATAATAAAATTATTGTAAAAAATAGATAAAGAAAATATGAATTCGTAAATTTATACTTTAAATAGTAGAAAAGCCAAAAAACGGATTCAATTAAAACAGCTCATAATCAATAAAACTATCATGAAGCGATATTTTCCAAAAAAAAAGTACAAACCATGATTTTGGTTTGTACTAATGCTTTGTGCTTATTTTTTATCTTTTACTATAATTAATTTATTTAAAAATGGGTGTTCAAATTCTAATTGAATGGCATGTAGTTCATAATCATCGCTAGCTGTTTCGCGCGCGCCATACATCGTATCTCCGATAATAGGATGACCGATATGCGCCATGTGTACACGAATTTGGTGTGTACGACCTGTTTCTAAAACAAGGTGGACAACACAAGAATGTTTAAAGCGTGCAACAACTTCATAGTGTGTTACAGCATGTTGACCTGTGTTTGATACGACGCGTCGTGTTGGGTGATGGCGGTCTTTACCAATAGATTCAGCGATAGTCCCCGATGTAGTACGGAGATTTCCTTGCACCTCTGCAGCGTACGTACGAATAATTGTTTTTTCTTCAATCATACGATCAAAAATCGATTTTGCCAGTGGATGCTTTGCAATTAAAAGTAAACCTTCAGTCCCTTTATCAAGGCGATGAACATGCTCTGCATAGTCTCGACCTTGCTCTTTCATATGTGCCATTACATGATTCATACAAGTGTGAGTATCGCTATCATCATTAGGATGAGTAGACATGCCCTTTGGTTTAGAAACAATTAAACAGTGATCATCTTCATACACAACATCAATCGCACAAACAGGTGTCGGCTTATAGCTAGAGGCGGGGATAGGAAATGAAAATTTAATAATTGTTCCTGCTGGAAGTGGCTCTTTCCACAGTAGTGGCTCCCCATCAAGTGAAGTGACTGCCTTTTCCATACGTAATTCGTGAACTAGTTTTTTCCCTAGTCGCCAATGATTACGTAGTAGCTCCTCGACCGTTGTATTATTGTCTTTTATTTCATATTGAAACATCTATTTTCCTCCGTGGAATGAGGGCTATCAAAGCACCCTTGCTCATTTTTTTATAAAGATTTTAGTACAAAAAAATCCGCTCCCTTTCTGCAGAAGGGCGATTCACAAGATACCAGATGTTAAAGCCACTGGATAATCTGGCTGGCTTGAATCGCTATCCCACAGGTATATCGCGAATTTTTTGTCGGACATTATGTTGTAAATCAAAAAAACGTACTTATCGTTCTTGTTACATTATTTTGCAGTTTTTAACGATTTGATTAAATAGAAGCTTGCGCCTGCAATTAAAATAAACGCTGTTAATGCTAAAAACGGGATTGTAATGAAACCAAGCCAGTTTATGTATTGACCCGTGCAAGATACGGCACCACAAGAAGGAGCAGAAGCAGCTAAAAAGCTTAGTTTCTGAATTCCATAATGATAAAGTGATACAGAGCCACCTATAACGGCGAATACTGCCGTTGTTACAGCTATACGTGGATTTTTTTGAATAAAGGCAATAGTAGTCATTATTGCTATTGGATACATGAAAATACGTTGAATCCAACACATTTTACAAGGCTCGTAGTGACGAATCTCTGAAAAATATAGTGAGCCTAATGTTGCAACGATAGAGACAATCCAAATAAACAATAAGCTATTTTCCTCTTTTTTTGACATATAAAAACTCCCTTTATATTAACGATGTACTTGTTACGATTATATGTGTTTTGAATTTAGAAGTAAAATGTTTCAATTATAGAGTTTCTCTATTGCTATCTAGTCATTACGTTCAAACAATTACTTATAAAAACAATGGAAATTCAGTCTAAAGTATGAACGGCTCAGGCAGACACCTTTGACTCGGAAATGTTATCATTAAACTAAGTAATGCCAATAAAAAGAGGTGTTTTTGTGAGAGAGAACGAGCACTCCAATATTAGTATTTTAAAAGAAATTGCTGAGTTACTTAATGAGGAAACAGAAATAATCACTACCTTAAAAGGCGCGCTTGTGAAGTTTTTAAATGGTACAAATTTTGAAACGGGCTGGATATTTTTTATTGATGAAAAAGGACGATCAGAGCTTGTTGTCCATGAAAATTTACCAGAGGCACTTGAACATAAAAATTGCCACTATTTAAAAAAGGGAGGCTGCTGGTGTGTTTCCCGTTATCGCAATGAAGAATTAAAAAAAGCTTCTAATATTATTGAATGTCAACGGATCGAAAGTGCAATTGCTGCAAATGTTGGCGATCACGAAGGAATTACACATCATGCAACGGTACCTCTGCAATCAGGTCAGGAACGATTTGGTGTTTTGAATGTAGCATCGAAGAATACGGTACGTTTTTCAGAGGAAGAGCTAGCATTACTGGAATCTGTTGCCTTTCAAATGGGCTCTGCCATTAAGCGTATATTATTGACAAAGCAGGAGCAGGAAATGGCACTAGTGAAGGAGCGTAATCGTCTGGCGCGGGACTTACATGATTCTGTTAATCAGCTCCTTTTCTCCGTAACATTAACGGCGAGGGCCGGCATTGAGATGAGTAACGACTCAGAGGTAAAGGAAACATTTAAGGAGATACAGCATTTAACACAAGATGCTTTAACAGAAATGCGTGCACTCATTTGGCAACTGCGACCAAAAGGTTTAGAGAATGGACTGTTAGAAGCGATAAAGGTGTATGCTGAAATGCTCGGATTAAAGCTTCATGTAACCGTATCAGGTGTTTTACAATTTCCATCTCGTATAGAAGAAACACTGTTTCGTGTAGCACAGGAAGCGCTTAATAATGTGCGTCGCCATGCTGGTGTACTTGAAGCGGCACTTTATATTACGGTAACAGCTACTGATATATTATTAGTCATTCGTGATGAGGGACGAGGCTTTGTAATTGATCATAATACAAAGCTCTTATCGATAGGCTTACAATCGATAAAAGATCGAGCTAAATCGGTAGGGGGAAAAGCTGACTGGGTAAGTGAAATTGGCAAGGGTACGGAGCTGCTAATCCGCTTGCCATATTGAGGGGGGAGTAAAAATGATTCGTGTACTAATTGCCGATGATCATCATGTAGTCCGACGAGGATTATTATTTTTTTTAAAGACACAGAAAGATATTGAGGTTGTGGGGGAAGCGAAAAATGGTGTGGAAGCAGTTGCGCTAGCTGAAAGCATACAGCCAGATATTATCTTAATGGATTTAGTAATGCCTGAAATGGATGGTATTCAAGCAACAAAGCGCATAAAGTCTAAGTTTCCGCACATCGAAATTTTAATGTTAACGAGCTTCTCTGATCGAGATCATGTTGTACCAGCGATGGAAGCTGGAGCAGCGGGATATCAGCTAAAGGATATTGAACCAGATGAGTTAGTATCATCGATTCGTCGCATTATGCAGGGGGAACATACATTACACCCAGAAGCAACTTCGACACTTGAGATGGATCGTCAAGAATCAGAAAATGCACTACATGTTTTAAATCCGCTAACTCCACGTGAGCAGGATGTACTTGCAGAGCTTACAAAGGGAAAAAGTAACCGAGAAATTGCATCATCATTATTCGTTACTGAAAAAACAGTAAAAACACATATTTCCAATATTTTTACGAAGCTACAAGTGCAAGATCGGACACAAGCCGCACTCTATGCAGTAAAGCATGGATTGACAGAAGGCAGCGGCCAGTAGGCAATAAATAAACGTGACCGGGACAAAACTTTAAAATTTTAAAAAGAGGAACAAACGTGTTAGTTTATCCGCTATGTAAAATGAATGAAAACTTAGCTATTCTTTCTTTTTTATTTAATAAAAAATTAGAAGATAGCACTTGTTGGTAGCGTAGGCGGTGACTCCTGCGGGAACAGCATGCAGCGTAAGACGCAACAGACCGCGCGTTAGCGAGGGTTGCGGCTTACGGTGTGCCCGCGGAAAGCAACCTCCGTAGCGGACAACAACGGCATAGTAAAAAGTGTTAGATTGATTGAAGTCAATCTAACACTTTTTCTCTTTTGTCGCCTCTTTCCATGTAAATTATTGATTATGACTAAATAATTTGTTAGACATTTCTAGTAAAGTGGAGCTCGGAGCGAGTGCTAAGTCTTCTTTTAGTTTTTGCTCATAGGTTAAAAAAATAATGTATGCCTGTGTATGCAGCCCCGCCTCAATTAACAGTTGTAAATATTGTTCGAGCTTATGTTCATTATAAGGATCAAACTCTAATAAACGATTGAGATAGTCAATAGCTTTTTCCGTTTCGGTTCCAATGCTTGTTTGAAACCCTTTCTCTAATAACTCTATGTATGATTTAGTAAGCTTATCTCTATTTGAGGTAGCCCATTCATAATCATCAAATATGAGTAAGCCTTCCTTATAAATAGCAAGACATTGATTAATTAAGGAAATCGGAGGAAAATCAGACTTCTTAAAATCACTAAAACAATCTTGGAATTCGTACAAATCACACAAAATATTAGGCTTCTCAAAAATATAATATTTGTTTGAAAATATTATACAGTTGGCGTAGCCCATATTATTTAATGTTTTTCTTAAATAAGATAGTGCTGTATGAAGATTAGATTTAGCACGAACATAATCTAAATTTGGCCAAAGAATTTCGATTAAAACATCCCGATGAATAGGCATGTTGGGGTGCAATATAAAATAAGCGAATAACTCTTTCGTTTTCTCAGTTTTGAAGGAAACGAGACTATTGTTGCTATAGGTAGCAAATTGATTAAAGCATTGGACGTTTAAAATCGTATTAGAAGTTTGTTGTACCAACTGTTGCATAGAAAATTCATGTTCTATACGTGATACTGTTTTTTCTAAGCGTGCTTGGCTAATCGGTTTAAGTAAATAATCAAGTCCTCCAATTTCATATGCTTGGATTGCAAATTCTGAATACGAAGTTATAAATATAACAATTACATGTGGGCGATTGCTTTTTATAATATCAGCTACTTCAAGTCCATTCAGTTCATCAAGCTTTATTTCTAAAAATATTACTTCAAATTCCAGTGATGGAAGGCTATTTAAGAATAGTTTTACACTAGTGAAGGTTTGGGTAACCTCTATTTGTTGAAAGTTTTGTAGCTTATTTTGAAAATAGTGTAAAGCTAGAGGTTCATTGTCTATTAAAACGGCTCGAATCACATCAAAATCTCCTTTATACAATTAAATTGAAAACCATTAAACTCTAGTACATTGTTTTTGAAAAGGTCTCCCCATTATATAGAGGATAAAAGTTTTTTATGTAGTGTTAAGAGAATTGAAATAATTGTATAAGCGTTTATTATTAAACTATTTTGAAAAAAGAAAGTAACGATAGTTAAACTAGAAAATTGACTGAAGGGATTTAAAGTTTCTTTATTTTCTTATTTTGTAAAACATTCTAATGAATGTATTATGTAATAGCCGTTATTATAGTACATTTGACTTAAAGAAAACTCAAAAGGTACTTAAAAAATACTTAAAAATAATAGGATATAAGTAATTGAAAATTACTTTGTTGTGGAAAAGTAGTGTGTGTTTTAAAAATATGTACAAAGTTGAGGGATTAGACAAATGAAATTAGATCGTTTACTAACGATGACCATGATTTTAATTAATCGTAAAAAAGTAAAAGCTCAAGAATTGGCAGAGTTATTTGACGTATCAGTTCGCACAATTTATCGCGATGTTGAAACCCTTAGCTGTGCAGGGGTTCCTGTTGTGAGTCAGCAAGGGGTAAACGGAGGGATTAGTTTAATTGATGGTTATAGAATGGATAAGCAAATTTTAACGAAGGAGGAACTAACCTCTCTGTCAATAGCTCTTAAAAGTGCCTTAACATCATATGAGGATGCTCACGCCACAGCTGTTTTAGAAAAACTAACAGGGATAGCAGATGAAAAAGTGAAAAAATCGATTGATCATTTATTTGTTGACCTAAGCCCTTGGGGACAGAACGTTATATTAAAAGAACAAATAACCTTATTAAAAAGGGCAATTGAAGATGAGTATTGTGTAAGCTTCTTGTATTCAACCGCGCATGGGACGATGACAAAGCGCTTGATAGAGCCGCATACTTTAGTACAGAAGGGGAAAGTATGGTATATATATGGTTATTGCACATTAAGAGAAGGTTTTCGGTTATTTAAAATCTCAAGAATGAAGGAAATTAAAGAAGAGTTAATATGTTTTGAACGGAAGACCGTTCATTTAGCAGAACTGCCTTGGGATAAAGCTTGGCAGCAACCGAAAAACTTAGTGGAAATCACACTGTCATTTGATGAAACTATTCGAACATTAGTGGAAGAAACATTTGGAGCAGAACATATTGATAATGAAAAATCTATCGTGCAAGTTTCATTGCCTGAAGATGAATGGCTATATGGATTTTTGCTGAGCTTTGGGAAGCGAATAAAGCTTATTGATCCTCCTTATTTAGTTGATATTGTGAAAAGTCGGGCACAGGAAATTGTAGCATTATATGCAGAAAACAAAGAGTGAAATATTACGCTCAAATGATGACATACAGTTGTCAAGTTTGCTTTGGTATAGTGAAAACAAATGAACGAAGGGTGGATATAAATTATGCAAACTTATTGCCAAAGCTGTGGAATGCCATTAGTGGATGCAAAACTATTAGCAACAGAAAAAGATGGGCAAGTGTGTCAGGACTATTGCACATATTGCTACGAATTAGGAGAGTTTAAACAGCCAAATATAACTGTCAATGAAATGATTAACATATGTGTACCTCATTTAAAGGAAGAGGGCATGGCAGAAGAAGAGGCACGTCAAATGTTAGCTTCGTTTTTACCTAGCTTAAAAAGATGGAGAGCAGGCGATGTCAATCCTCCTGTTGTGCAAGAAAAACAAAGCTTTCAAATAGTAGGAATAGAAGCGCGTACAAATAATGCGAATGAAATTACTCCAACAGCGAAAATACCCCAATTATGGACAAGTTACTTTCAGCAAAATGTAGCTGGTCAACTGTTAAATCAAGTGAACGAGGGCGTTATGTATGGACTATATTCGGATTATGAAACAGATGTTAATGGAGATTATTCAATTACCCTTGGAGTGGAAGTATCAACAGACAAAGAAGTGCCAAATGGGATGTCCGTCAAAACAATTCCTGCCTCGAAATATTTAGTTTTTACTTCAGAAAAAGGGTCAATGCCAGAGATTGTCATCAAAGCTTGGCAAGAAATATGGGCTTGGTTTGCAAACTCAGATGTAGAACGAACATATACTGGCGACTTTGAAATATATGATGAACGATGCCAACCTAATGAGTCACAGGTCGATATTTATATTGCAATAAAGTAAGTATAGTTAAACGCCAATTGCTTTTATTTTGAAGCGAAGCGGCATAACGCAATAAGTCAGTCTCTTACCATTAAATGGTAGGAGACTGGTTTTTGTTTGTAGGAGGCAAATCTTCGATATGTGGTTCTATATGCACGAGCACCTGACAGAAGCGATTTTCCCGCATAATTGTACGTTCAATTTCTTCTGTAATACGGTGGCTTTCAAAGACATTTAAATAAGGATTCACAGTCACTGTTACATCTATAAAGTACATATTTCCATGTGCACGTCCTTTGAAATCTAAAAGCTCAATAACCCCGTTTACATTGCGAATTAGTACTGACAAAGTCTCTACTTCATCAATATCAAAGGCATCTGTAAGACTTTGAACAGCTTCCCAAAATATTTCTACAGCAGTTTTTAGTATAAGAAAAGCTACAACAAGTGCTGTCAATGTATCAATTATCGGGAAACCGAAAATTGCACCGAATATCCCGATAGCTGTACCAATGCTGACAAGTGCATCTGAACGATTGTCATAAGCGGCAGCTTTTACAGCAGCACTTCGTATTTTTTTTGATAGAGCTAAATTGTAGCGATAAACAATATACATTACTACAGCACTCCCAATGGCAACAAATGCTGTTAACATGGATGGGGTTGTGCCAGTTGGCTCCCACAGTCCTTGTAAAGAAGCAATCAAAACTTGTAAGCCGACAACAAGCATAATGAAAGATGCAACAAGTGACGCAACAGTCTCAGCGCGTAGATGGCCATATTGGTGATTTGAATCTGGTGGTCTTTGGGCAATACGTAAGCCGATTAAAACGGCAATAGATGCAATGATATCAGTTGTATTATTTAATCCATCTGCTTTTAAAGCTTCAGATGTTCCAATATAGCCAATTGTTAACTTTACTGAGCTCAGTATTAAGTAGGTAGCTATAGATAACCAAGCGCCTTTTTCCCCTTGACGTAAATTTGTATAGAGCTCCATTTTGTTTCCTCCTCGCAAAACTTTCGGGCATTATAAAACGACCCCCTTATATGAAAGGGAGCCGTCTTAGCTGTGTTATTTATAGTCTTTCGATTCTTCGATGTCATTTGCTAAATCAAGTTCAGGTAACTTCAGAACTTCTAAGTATAATATGTGGTGACCGTCTAGTTCTTTAGCTGTGAATTCAAAACCTTGCTCTTCAATACTATCACCTTCGACAGCATCGAAACGCTTCGTCATGAACCAACCACCAATTGTATCGATATCATCATCTTCTATGTCAGTACCTAGCATATCATTGACGTTTTCTAGTAGCATTTTTGCATCTAAAATAAAATGATTTTCTGCAACTTCTTGTACTTCTGGGATTTCATCTTCATCGAACTCATCTTGAATGTCCCCGACAATTTCCTCGATAATATCTTCAATGGTTACAAGACCTGATGTTCCACCATACTCATCCATTAAAATAGCCATATGAATACGTTCTCGTTGAATCTTGAGTAATAATTCATTAATTTGCGTTGTTTCCATAACGCGAATAATCGGTTGCATATAGTCAATCACTAATTTATCACCATTTGCTGGGTCTTTAATGTAAGCAGTTAATAAATGCTTCATATTGACTAAACCAATAATATGGTCTTTATCACCGTCGATAATTGGATAACGAGTATATTGTTCAACACCCATTAAATCGAAAACTTCTTTAATAGTAAGCTCTTTCTCAATTCCGACGATTTCAGTACGTGGTACCATGATTTCTTTTGCAAGGCGATCTGAGAACTCGAAGATACTGTTAACATATTCATATTCTGCGTTATTAATTTCTCCACCTTTTAAACTATCCGACAAAATCATACGCAATTCTTCTTCAGTATGCGCAACTTCTGATTCTGACATCATTTTAAGACCAAATAGACCTGTTAAACCACGAGCAGAGCCATTTAATAATTTAATGATTGGATACGTAATGTTATGGAATAAAATTAACGGACCAGACAAGTTTAATGTAACAAATTCTGCTTTTTGGATGGCTAAAGTTTTTGGCGCCAATTCCCCGATAACTACATGCATAAACGTTACAATTGAGAATGCAAGTATAAATGAAAGGATAGATGTTATACTACCGTTCAGATTTAGAAACTCGAACACTGGATGTAAAATGATTTCAAACGTTGGTTCACCTAACCACCCAAGTCCAAGTGCTGTAATTGTAATACCTAACTGACAAGCGGATAAGTACTCGTCTAAATCCGATACAACACGTTTTGCATTTTTCGCTTTTTTATGGCCTTCTGCGACTAATTGATCAATGCGGGTAGTTCTTACTTTTACGATTGCAAATTCAGTTGCAACGAAAAATCCTGTCATTATGATTAGTAGGGCGAATGCCGCCAACCTAATGGTTATTTCCAATATGTCTCCGTCCAAATAATTCCTTTGTCCCCGCCCGAATGAGGGAAGTAAACAAAGTGTACACCTCCTATGATTTAAAAAATTGTTGGATGTTTTAATCATAAGTTATTTATAACTAAAACACAAATATTGACAACGACTTTTTTATACTATTTTAAGAAGGCTTTGCTTTTAAAAAAATGGACATTATCTAGATGACAAATGATTGAAAATCAATATGCATTATGCTAACTTTATATGGAGCAAGGATAGTTTATTTAGAGAAAGAAGCATTTGCATCTCATATAAAACGACACGTCAAAAATCTCAAGAGTGCTTTACTTGTGGATTTTTTTAAATGAATTATTTTTAATATGCAACAAAAAAGAGGTTGTCTCATTTATGGAGACAACCTCTTTTTTGCGTCAATATGTATCGAAAAAATTATTGTTGAAAGCGTAACTTAAGACAAGCCTTTTCCACATCATGCACAGATTCCTTTAAAGGGATTGCGTCTGTAAAAGTTGAGATGGTGATAGGGGCTTTTTCTGTCAACCCTTGTTGTGTAAGGGTATAATGATTGCCATTATAAATTAAGTACATTTGTTTACTGGCACGTTTTCCGATTCCAGTTGGGGATTCAAAAATAGCTTTTAATTGGCTGCAATACTCACTGTAAAAATTACTACTAAAGCCAGATAGTGCTTCAAATTTTTTACTATCGATAGTACTTACCTCATCGACTAACCCGAAAATCTTTGCCGAAAATTCAGAAAAAAGTTCTTTTACTTTTGCACGAATTAATGCTTTTGAATTATAGTTGTTTAAGTCATCAGAAAGTGCGACTTTACTCATTGAAATAGCCTCCTGCATAAAAAACATTTAGAAATAAATCCATTTATTAAATGTATAAGAAAAATACAGGAATATCAATATAAATAAGCACTTTTCGTATAATAGCAGTGATTTTTCTAGTAAATATTAGGCATTTTTAAGTGGGTAAAAGCAAAAAAGTATTGATATTTTTAGTCATAAATATGGAAAAGCATAAGTTCGTGAATCATTTTTTTAACATCTTCTTCATCTGGAGGAATAGGTCCAATCCATTGGATGACGCCATCCTTTAAATATTCTGCAGCGTAACGTTCACGTTGATAAAAAAATGAAATGGCCCATCCAGGAAGCTGTGTATTTTCAAATAAAGGTTTAAAGCTAAAATGCTGAATCATATACAAACCCCATTTCTAATTATATGTATTTAATATTATTCAAGGATAGCGGTAATTTTGCAACTAAACAATTTGTCATTATTTAAAGATAGGTACAATTATACTTTGTCGTAATTAAATGGAGGTATTTCTTTCGTTGGATTTCATTGCTCTGCTATAATGAGTCCAATAGGCGACAAAATACGCCAAATGTGAATACGATTGAAATGAGAGGATGCTAATGGACAATTTTATAGTGACATTATTATTTATGGCAATCATCGGTGCTGCAATTGGAGGTATAACTAATCATCTAGCAATTAAAATGCTTTTTCGACCTCATGAAGCGATCTATATTAAAAATTGGCGTGTGCCATTTACACCGGGGCTTATACCAAAAAGACGTGATGAATTAGCGAAACAGCTTGGCCTAACAGTTGTAAATTATCTACTGACACCTGAGACCTTTAGGAAAAAGTTTTTTTCAAAGGACATTCAAGATAAAGTAGAGCAATTTGTACAAACAAAGGTAGAAGAAACATTCTTTACGGATGCTAAAACGATTCAAGATTGGTTATCTTTAGCTGGTTTCTCCAATATGCCCGCTACTATCGAACAAAAGGTAGAGCTAATTGTAGCCGGACAATTTGAATCAGTTAAGAATACATTATCCACGAGATCAATTCGTACACTGTTATCGGAGGACATTCAAAATACGATTGATGCTAAAATTCCAGTAGCAGTCGGGCATATTTTAGAGAAAGGTGAAGATTATTTTTTATCGCCAGCTGGTGAAATGACGATAAAGGCGATGATTGATGATTTTTTATCGTCAAAAGGATCACTTGGCGGTATGATTAATATGTTTTTAGGTGATTCCTCGTCACTTATGGGCAAAGTACAACGCGAGCTTGTGAAGTTTATACAGGCTCCTGGAACAACAGCACTACTAACGAACATTTTCACACAGGAGTGGGAAAAATTAAAAGATCGCCCCGCAATGGATTATATAGGGGATATTGACTTTGAACCGATATTAGCAAATTTACAAAGCTATGTAAAAGAGCAATTAGCAGTTGCAGAACGCTTACAGCATCCTATCTCATATTACTGGCCTAACGGTAGTACTTGGATGAGGGAAACAGTAGTGCCTCAACTGATCGAAAAAGCATTTGTTAGAGCAGAAGATAAATTAGAAGATGTGCTAAAACGCTTAAATTTACAAGAAATAGTACGTGAACAAGTTGATTCGTTTCCTGTATCAAAACTTGAAGAGCTTGTCCTTGGTATTTCAAAGCGTGAATTTAAAATGATTACTGTGCTTGGTGCAGTTCTTGGTGGACTAATTGGTATTGTCCAAGGTTTAATCGTCTACTTTATTTAGAAAGGGGAAAAAGAAATAATGGTTAATATTTATAATGAAATTAATGCTTTGGAGGCAACTTTCCGCAAAACGGCGGAATTTAAAACATTAGAAGAGGCAGTAGCGGTAGTCAAAGCGGATGAGGATGCAATAAAGCTATTCCAAAACTTCCGTAAGATTCAAATAGATTTACAGCAAAAACAAATGGCTGGGGAAGATTTACAAGAAGATGAATTACTCTATGCTCAAAAAACAGCACAGCTCGCGCAACAAAATGAGAAAATTGTAGCTATGCTTGAAGCAGAGATGAAGTTAAGTGGCGTTATCGAAGAAGTAAACCGTATTTTAGTAAAACCTATTCAATCGTTGTACGAGGGCATGTAAGCAAGCATGTTTATCGGCAATATACCGTATAATATTTTGTAAGGAATAAATAAACGATTATTTGCACATATAACAAAGTAAGAAGGAAAACGTGTCTCGGCTATTCGAGACACGTTTTCACTTATGGAGGGAATGTCATGCATGTGTTGATTGAATGGACTTATAAAACACCAAAGGGTGCAGGGACAGTTTTACGATCAGAAGAAATGCCAGCAGCTCAAGCATTATTACTGGCGGAGGATATGGAACGTACGGGACGTGTCAAATCACTCCAATTTATCGATCGACAAGATACGAACTGGTCTATCAAGGAGTTAAAGGCATATCTAAAAGAAGTTGACACAGAACCACACAATATTACTGTCTATTTTGATGGAGGCTTTGATCGTGCAACTACACAATCAGGACTTGGGTGTGCCATTTATTATGAGCAAAATGGTAAACCCTATAGGCTAAGAAAAAATGCCTTTTCCGCGGAGCTCAAATCGAACAATGAGGCTGAATATGCAGCCCTTTATTTAGGTTTAGTGGAGCTTGAATTATTAAATGCTCATCATTTGCCGATAAGCATTATTGGGGATTCACAAGTAGTGATTAATCAGCTAAATGGGCAATGGCCTGCATTGGAGAAGAATCTAGCAGGATGGGCGGACAAAATTGACGCGAAATTAAGTGAGCTAAGCCTTCAACCAGACTACAAACTTATTTCGAGGAAAGAGAATGCAGAAGCAGATAGACTGGCTACACAAGCATTAAACGGAATTGATATTACAGGGCTGAGTGAAATGATAAAGGAATAACAGTGAAAGGGGAGGCGTCGAATATTACAGACGCCTACCTTCTTTTAGAAAATAACTGACACTTGTCCTATGCAAAAAGCTGTTTATTAGCCATAAATATAGGATATTTTTTGGCAAACTGCTGTAAACTTTGCTTGAAATGAAATGTATTCATGAAGTTTCCTGCTAATCGTAATTCATCAGAGTATAAAAGGATATGGTGGAAATGCTGTTGAATAAAGTTTTTTGCATGTTTATAATGCTCGTTGATAGAGATAGCACCATACATTTCTTGGCGATTAATAATGTAAATAAAATCGCAAAGAACCTTTTGCCCGCGGTATTTTAAAAATATGGTGATATACAATGTCTTTTCGTCACAACGTTGTAAATCAAAATGATGGAAGGCAACTTCTAATTGCTGAATAAAGCTAGAAACAGAAGGAGAGTTTTCTTTTATTACAACCACTATCAACACCACCTTTATTAAAAATTATAAGTATAATTAAATAATTTGTCTATAATTAGTCTAAATATTCTGTTAATAATAGCTTGCTAATAGTAGCTTTGCTTAAACTTATAAAAATTTGTTAAACTATTGAGGCAATCATTAATTTAGTAATGTACATTGGAATATTGAAAGAAGAGAGCGAAAACAATGAAAATTATTCAGATAGATCAAAAATATCCTGAGGATTGGATTCGCGTATTAAATCATATTGCGAATTTATTTTTTGAGGATTCGAAGTTAAGTACGACTGCGCAGGGAGCGGATATGTCCGTTGCTTTCAGCTACCGAGTTGAAGAAAATTTTTCTATCTATTCTAGAGCGGTTCTAGAGGTAGATGGTAAACGTTATACGAATGATTACCATATTGATTATGAGATAGAGGCAGTTGGTCGTGAGCAAAATATTCGCATGAAACGTGCACTATCGCACGTGTTTTTAGATGTGTTAGAGCAGCATACTGGGATGCATCAGCAATGGGGTATTTTAACAGGTGTGCGCCCAACGAAGCTCTATCATAAATTCCGCCAGGCAGGGATGGATGATATAGAAATTGCTGAAGTGCTCGTACGTGACTTCCGATTGTCAGAGGAAAAGGTAGCCCTGTTGAAGGAGATTGTAGCACGTCAGCTAGTCACAATACCTGACTTGGATAATATTGGGAAAGAGATAAGTGTTTATATTGGCATTCCCTTCTGTCCAACTAAATGTGCATATTGTACTTTCCCAGCTTATGCGATTGGTAGTAACCGTAAACAAGGTCGTGTAGAGACATTTTTAGATGGACTGCACATTGAATTACGTGAGATGGGTAAGTGGCTGACAGAAAATAATATGAAAATCACTTCGATTTATTGGGGTGGTGGTACACCAACTTCAATCGAGGCACATGAAATGGATGCATTGTATCAAACGATGTATGACTCCTTCCCGAACCCAGAAACGATTCGTGAGGTAACGGTTGAAGCAGGTCGCCCAGATACGATTACACCAGAGAAATTAGCTGTACTGAAAAAATGGGGCATTGATCGTATTAGTGTCAATCCGCAATCTTATACAGATGAAACATTAAAGGCAATTGGACGCCATCATACGGTGCAAGAAACGATTGATAAGTTTTGGCTAGCACGCGAATCAGGTATGAATAACATTAATATGGATTTAATTATTGGTTTGCCAAATGAAGGGACGGAAGAGTTCCAACATTCATTAGAGGAATCTGCAAAAATGCAACCAGAGTCATTAACAGTCCACACACTATCCTTTAAACGTGCATCTGAAATGACGCGCAATAAAGATAAATACAAGGTGGCAGATCGTGATAGGGTTGCACAAATGATGCAGATGGCGCAAGTATGGACGAAGGAAAATGATTATGTTCCTTACTATCTATACCGTCAAAAAAATATTTTAGGTAATTTAGAAAATGTAGGCTACAGTAAAGCGGGCGAAGAAAGCATTTATAATATTGTGATCATGGAGGAAGTGCAGACGATTTTAGGTATCGGTTGTGGAGCATCTTCAAAATTTGTTCATCCTGAGACAGGGAAGATTACACAATTCCATAATCCAAAAGATCCAGCAGCTTACATCATGACGTTTGAAGAAGCAATTGGTAAAAAAATAGAGCTATTAAATGGATTATATAATGCTTAAAGGGCAAAAGAGTAAAGTGTTAGATTGATTGCAAATCAATCTGACACTTTTTTGGTGTGACGTTGATGTCCGCTACGGCGGATGCTTTCCGCGGGCACACCGTAAGCCGCAACCCTCGCTAACGCGCGGTTTGTTGCGTCTTACGCTGCGTGCGTTCCCGCAGGAGTCGCCGCCTCCGCTACCATCAACACGTATAATTGTTTGAGTGCCTGTCACCACCATCCGAAATCGCCGAATCGCCGGTAAACCTTTGTCCACATTGCTGCAAATGATTTACCGTAACGTGCAGGCCATTTTTAAGATGACAGCATCCTCAAAATATTGTGGATCGTAGCCTGTAAGCTCTCGAATTTTATTTAATCGGTAGGTAAGTGTGTGACGGTGAATATTTAGTTGTTGTGCACAAAGTTTAAGTTGTAAATTACAATCAAAAAAGGTTTGTAATGTTTCGAGTTGTTTAGCATTCATATTTTTTAGAACGCGATTTTGGAATGCTTTTACTTCCTCGGAATCTCTCTTTTTAAAAAGAGAAAATAACTCGACATCTTCAAAAAACGTGATTTCTTTATTAATAAAGGCAAATTCAAGTGCAGTTTTAGCACCGTTATAGCAATGTGGAAGTTGCGCTAGATTGGGTACAGTCGGTCCCACACCTATTTGTAATGAAGGTAGCTTGTGCTTTTTTTTACGTAATGCTTTCATCATTTGCTGCTTTTGCTGCTCATCATAGTTTGTTAATAAAATATAGTATTCATGGAGCTGGCTATGACCTGAAAGAACAGCCTGCTTATAAAATAAATCCTCAAAAAACAGAGGGAGGCTATTTTCTGCAGATGACGGTGCATCCAAGCTAAGTAATATAATTTGAAAGGGTGCTTCTAAAGTGAACGGAAGCTTTTGAATCCGTTCTTGTAAGGCAGCGTCTATCTTACTACCATGCACCAACGCTTCGAATATGTAATCGTTATTTTTACGTTGCCACTCACTTTTCGATTCCACAATAGCTTGATGTGTCATGATTTCAGTTGTTAGTTGAACGAGATTGGCAATTTCTAAAATTTCCTCAGAATCGCCTGTAATACCAATCACTCCAAGGACCTCATCCTGATACATAATCGGCATATTGATGCCAGGTTTTGTATTTGGATAAGCATCAATATTTTCCCCATTAATGATGAGTGTCTCTTTCGTTTTTGCCACGTAAAGTGCGCCTTCATGAATATTTTCCACTCTCATTTTATCGCCAGAAGCTAAAATAACTCCGCTTGGACTAATAACATTAATGTTGCGACGTAATCGTAACATTGTTTGATGCACTATTTCTTCTGCTAATTTTTTTGTTAACATGCTTATACACCTCGCATAAATAAACCTCTGTTATATGACAGTTAATTTGTACATTCATTATAATGTTTTCTGAATTTATTGTCATTATAATAATTTGTAAGCGCTTAACTTTGAGTAGAAGAAATTTCTTGTATGCGATAAAACTATATCGTCTGACAGCTGAACACCAACGTAAATATGAATGGATGTAAAGTGGGGGTATAACATGAAAGTCATAATTTGTCCGGATTCTTATAAAGGTACTTTATCTGCATTTGAAGTAGCGAATGCAATGCAGGAAGGAATCTTGGACGCTGATCAATCGATTGAAACAGTTATTTTACCAGTGGCAGACGGTGGAGAAGGTACGTTAGAATCACTCATTGCTTCAACAGGAGGGAAGTATATTTCAGAAAATGTACTTGATCCGCTAGGCAGAAAAATCGAAGCAAAGTTTGGGGTGCTTGGGGATGATGAAACATGTGTTATCGAGATGGCACAGGCATCTGGTATTACGCTGTTGCAGGACAGTGAAAAAAACCCTGAGCTTGCATCGACATATGGGACAGGGCAGTTAATAAAGGCAGCACTTAATAAAGGGTTTCGTAAATTTATTATTGGAATAGGTGGCAGTGCAACAAACGATGCTGGTATTGGTCTATTAAGGGCACTAGGCTTGCAATTTAGAAAAGATGATGGGACTCCTATTGCGAATGGCGTGTCAGCATTGCTAGATTTAGCATCCATTGATAATAGTCAACTTGATGCACGATTGTCTGAAGCAACATTTACAATTGCATGTGACGTGGATAATCCATTGATTGGAGAGCGCGGAGCTACAGCCATTTTTGGCCCGCAAAAAGGTGTGAAAGAGCATGAAATTACTTTTTTTGATAATTGCTTAAAGCAATTTGCAGATATTGTGGAAAAGCAATTTCACATTCGATTACATGATTATAAAGGGGCAGGTGCTGCTGGAGGTGTAGGTGGTGCATTAATTGCCTTTTTAAATGGCACTTTTCATGCAGGCATAGATATTGTTATAGATGCTGTACAGTTAAAAAAACATTTGATAGACGCACAAATTGTTCTTACTGGTGAAGGTAAATCGGATCGTCAAACGTTACATGGAAAGGCGCCATTGGGGGTGGCAATGGCTGCAAAAACAACAAACACACGGGCTGTGTTATTGTCTGGAGCCATTGATGAAGAGGATAAGCCTGTTTTACTCAATTATTTTGCGATTGTGGAATCATTAGTAGATGAATCGACTACTGTCCAGCAAGCAATGCAAGAGCCTTATCGTTTGATTCGTCTAAAAACGAAAAAAATAATTGAGAACTATGTAAATATGGGGGATGAGTAAATGTTGTTCGTTATTATTTTAATAGGGGTATTATTTGTTGTAGTCGGAACAGCAAAGCTAAAGCTTCATCCGTTTCTAGCGCTATTAATTAGTGCATTTTTTGTAGGCATTGCTTCTGGTATGCCATTATTAACTGTTGTTGAAAGTATAAATACTGGATTTGGAGGCTTAATGACAAGCATTGGTTTAGTCATTATAGCTGGAACAATCATCGGGTTAATTTTAGAGAAATCAGGGGCTGCCTATCGAATGGCAGAAGTTGTATTGCGAATCGTTGGTCCAAAGCGTCCACAATTAGCTATGTCTTTAATCGGCTATATCGTATCTATTCCAGTTTTCTGTGATTCAGGATTTATTATTTTATCGAGTTTACAAAAATCATTAGCAAAGCGCGCAAATGTTACGATTGCCTCGATGGCTGTTGCGTTGGCAACAGGGCTCTTTGCTACACACGTTTTAGTACCGCCAACACCAGGGCCGATAGCAGCGGCTGGTAATATAGGGGCGGCAGATTATTTAGGAACTGTGATTGTTATTGGATTGTTAGTAGCGATTCCAGCGACATTTGTAGGTTATTTATGGTCAGTTAAAGTAGCGACAAAAATTCGTGTGCCTGAAGATGACTTAGAGGCATTGGATTATGAAGAAATTATTAAATCATTTGGTAAAATGCCTTCGACGTTTAAATCATTTTTACCGATTGTGCTTCCAATTGTGTTAATCGGTATAGGATCGATTGCAGCATTAGTTGGGGATAGTGAAGCTACATTTAATATGATTTGTCGTTTTTTAGGGTCACCAACAGTTGCCTTATTTTTAGGTGTTGCGGCAGCGATGTTATTATTACCTGAAGTCAGTGAAAAAACGTTAACTGGTTGGATTGGTGACAGCTTAAAAGAGGCTGCTCCGATTTTATTAATTACTGGAGCGGGCGGCTCTTTTGGAACGGTTATTAAAAATGCTGGCGTTGGTGAAATGTTGCAAGAGATGGATTTAGGTATGTTTGCAACTGGAGGTCTTTTCCTAGTTGTACCATTTATCGTAGCAGCTGCCTTAAAAACAGCACAAGGTTCGTCAACTACAGCATTAGTAATTACGTCCTCACTAGTAGCTCCGATGCTTATTACGCTTGGCATTGAAGGTGCTGTTCCCCTAGCATTAGTTGTTATGGCAATTGGTGCAGGTGCAATGACGGTTAGTCACGTGAATGATAGCTTTTTCTGGGTTATTACGCAATACAGTGGGATGGAAGTTACGCAAGCCTATAAAGCACAAACTGTTGCGACATTATTGCAGGGGCTTGTAACGATTGTGATTACGATGATTTTGTGGTGGATATTAGTTTAACTTGCTTGAGCAGAAGTTTTCGCAATTAGTTAGAGTAGAAACAGAGAGCAGCCTTCGGGTTCGCTCTCTTTTTTTGTATAATAGAAAATAGAAAGGAAGTTATTCTATGAAAAAATTACTCGCAGTGCTCCTTTGTATTTTTGTATTAGCAGGTTGTACATCAGCATTAGAAACAGAAAAAATACCAGTGGCAGCAGGTCATGAAATGCGTGTGCATTTTTTTGATGTAGGACAGGGCGATTCAATTTTAATTGAGTCACCGAATGGTAAAACGATGCTCGTTGATGGAGGTGTGAAAGGGGCTGGGCAACAGGTCGTTTCACATATAAATGAACTTGGTATAGATAAGCTTGATGTAGTTGTCGCGACACATCCTGATGCCGATCATATTGGTGGTTTAATCCCTGTATTGAATTCGATTCCTATTGAACAGTTTTATGATTCTGGGAAAGTACATACATCACAAACATTTGAAGAAATGCTTTCGCTTATTGATACGAATAATATTCCGTATAACGTGCCAAATACAGGTGATAGTATTGCTTTAGATGATGAACTTGAAGTAAAGGTGCTGAATGCGAAAGAAAATGCTTCAGACAATAATGATGCATCGATTGTGTTAAAAGTTACCTATGGAAATATTTCTTTTTTATTAACGGGTGATGCAGGTGTAGCTTTAGAAAAAGAGATGCTACAACAAAATGTGAAGGCGACGGTTTTAAAGGCAGGCCATCATGGTTCCAATACAAGTAGCTCTCAAAGCTTTATACAGGCAGTGCAACCAGAAGTAACCATTTTGAGTTATGGTAAGGACAATAAATACGGACACCCACATGCTGAAGTTGTAGAGCGTTTACAGGCGATTGGCAGTAAAATTTATGCAACAGCCGAAGCTGGTACAGTTACCGTTTCAACAGATGGGGTAAGCTATAATGTAAGTGCAAAAGAGTGGTCTGGAGCGATTGCCGAAAAGCCAAAAATGAAACAAGATGTTGAAATTATTAGCAAGGATTTAATAGGGGAAATAGTTGCTATAAAAAATAACGGTCAAGAAACGGTTTCGTTAAAAGATTGGCAACTTGTATCAATAGAAGGTAATCAAGTTTTTAATTTTCCAAATGTATCGTTACAGCCTGGCAAAACGATTTATGTTACAAGCGGTACGACAGCGCGTGAAGGGCAAAATTATTTAAAGTGGACAACAAGACAGATTTGGCTGAATGACGGGGATAGTGCACAATTACTTAATGCGAAAGGGGAAGTTGTAAGTGAACTCGACTAAATACACATTAGACCGCATTGAAGATGGCTATGCAATTTTTTTAAAATATCCAGAGGAAATTGAGCAACTAATTCTACCTATCAATACTATTGACCAATCGTTACAAGCTGGTGATCGCGTCTTAATTAAAGAAATCGATAACACCTACCAAATCGACATAATAAAAGAAGAAACAGAGCAAAAAAAAGCCGAAGTACAAAGTTTGATGGACAAATTACGCCGAAAAAATTAAGTGCCAGTCACTGAAACAATTCTGAATTGTTTCAGTGACTGGCACCAAGTAAAAATCCACGAAGACTCCTGCGGCTTACACCGCTCCCATGGAAAAACTAACAAATTTTATAATTTGTTAGTTTTTCTGTATTCTGCTCTTAATCTAGTTCATTTTCTGCTAAATTGTTCATTTGATTTAACCAGTTATCGCGTAATTCAATAAATTGCTCATCGTTATAAATATCTCGAATAAGATTTTCAGGAAGCTTTACATAACACTCAGCGCCGATATCATATAAAACATTATTTTTATTATACAAAACAACATAAATTAAAAAATCCTTTACATTCCCTGTTGTGATAACACATTCTTCTAAATCAAAAGCACAACACATTATTTTGATATCTTCCGTACCACCTCGTGCAAAAACATAATCCATTTCATATGCATCTTTCTTTGAATTGTATGTACTTACCAGATAGGCAATCATTTCTTTAGCTGCGTTAATTATAGCCGTATTTAAATACTCAGTATCTAGCGGTGAACCGTGTTTATTTATTTCACTCTGAACTTTCAATGATTTTTTCTCACCAATTGAAAAACGCTGAATCGCAAGTTCTGATTTTGTAACATCAGTTATGCGAAAATCAGCGTTTCCGTCAATAATATCTTCTTCTACTTTATCCAAAAAGCGTTTTGTTTTTCGAAACCACTCTTTGCTTTTTTGTTTATCACTATCAGAAGTTTTCCTAATATAACGAATAACATTAGTATCTAATAAATAAATTAACATGTGAATATTACGCCTCCGATTCGCCTTCGAGATCCGATATTCTCACTTCTGTCGCTTCTTTTAGTGATTTTATAAGTTCTAGAGATTGTGATTGTCGGTCTCTTAGAGCAGTGATAAATTCATTCCAATATGGAGCTGTAGTAATTTTTTCATCGACACTAATTGTCCATTTCCCACTACCTTCAAAAGTTTGTTGTGCGCTAAGTTTACCGTTGGCACAGTGTCGTCTAATCATTTGTGGACTGACACCGAGAATCTTAGCAGCATCGCTAACACCAATTTTTTTAGGAATAGGAATTACTTTCATTATCTCCACGTCCTCTTTTGGCTGAACTTTGATTTCAATTTTAATTTTCTTCCCGCGACGAACATATTCTATTATTTTTTCTTCAATAATATCAGTTACTTCTTTGATGTAGCTTATTTCGCCTTTTTCGTGAATTTGATAATCATCTACATCGACTGTTATCGTTTGTTCCATTTCTTGTATGGTAATCATAGTATACGCACCTCCGTTTACTTGTATTCTTCTTGAATATATCATAATTTATTTTGAAAAGGAAACAAAGGAAACCACTTCTTGCTAGCGTGTAATGGCTCTATAATTAACAATTTTCACCCAATTCACTAACTGTAAACATTAAAAAATCAGGACATTTAAATCACTTCCTAGTAATTAGCGATACTTTTAAAAGCAGGAACTATGCACAAAAACTATGCTAACTATTTTGAAAATATGCTAAAATAAGCGATATGAATGCTTTTTGTTCAAGTAGAAAGAAGCTAGGAGCTGACATAATGTCAATAAGTACAATTATTTTTGATTTGGATGATACGTTGTTATGGGACAAAAAATCTGTTAAAACAGCATTTGAAAAAACATGTGAATATGCTGCAACAATACATACGGTAGATTCAGCTGAATTAGAGGAAGCTGTGCGCAAAGAAGCACGTGCACTTTATGAGAGCTATGAAACATATGACTATACGGTGTTAATCGGTATTAACCCATTCGAAGGACTTTGGGGAACATTCGATGATCCAACTGATTCTTTCCAAAAGATGAAAGAAATTGTACCTGGATACCGCTCAGAAGCATGGACAAAGGGCTTAGCGGCACTTGGAATTGACGATGCAAAGTTTGGAGCCGAACTAGGAGAACGCTTTGTAGCAGAACGCAAAGTGTCACCACTTTTATATGAAGATACGTTTACTGTTTTAGATGAGCTGAAAGGTAAATATCAACTTATATTATTAACAAATGGTGCACCAAGCTTACAAAATTTAAAATTAGAAATTACTCCGGAAATTGCGCCGTATTTTGACCATATTATTATTTCTGGGGATTTTGGAAAAGGGAAGCCAGATGCTTCTATCTTTGAGCATGTGATGGAAAAGGCGGGCATTACTGCCGACGAGGCAATTATGGTTGGCGATAACTTAAACACAGATATTTTAGGTTCATCTAGAGTTGGCATGCGTAATGTTTGGATTAACCGTGAAAACAATGTTCCAACAGGAGTTGTCACACCAACATATGAGGTAGATTCATTAACAGCTTTTTTAAAACTTGTGAAAGAGCTTTAAGATATATTTCTATATAGAAAATTAATAGCGCTTTAAAGATGAAGTACTGATATTTAATTTATTAGTACTTTCGGACTATAGGTAAAATCGAAGTTTTTCGAATTTATCTATAGTCCCTTTTTTATTTAAAACTAATATAGGTGATGACTACTGCCGTTGATTTCCGCTACGGGCGGGCGCTTTCCGCGGGCACACCGTAAGCCGCAACCCTCGCTAACGCGCGGTCTGTTGCGTCTTACGTTTTGCGCTGTTCCCGCAGGAGTCGCCCGCCCTCCACTCCAATCAACTAGTGTCAACACGCTCTTTCGAAGGTAAAAGGAAAATACAGTACGATTATCGCACTTATGAATATATATGATAGTCGTCTGCTTTAATCATTAAATAAATTTAGAGGTCTACTGCTGTTGATTTCCGCTACGGGCGGTAGCTTTCCGCGGGCACATCGTAAGCCGCAACCCTCGCTAACGCGCGGTCTGTTGCGTCTTAAGTACTGTGCGTTCTGAGCAGGAGTCGCCCACCCTCCACTCCAATCAACTAGTGTCAACACGCTTTTTCGAAGGAAAAAGTGAAAATACAGTACAATTATCGCACTTAAGATTATATAGGATAGTCGTCTGCTTTAATCATTAAATAAATTTAGAGGTCTACTACCGTTAATTTCCGCTACGGGCGGGCGCTTTCCGCGGGCACATCGTAAGCCGCAACCCTCGCTAACGCGCGGTCTGTTGCGTCTTACGTTCTGTGCGTTCTGAGCAGGAGTCGCCCACCCTCCACTCCAATCAACTTTATATGTATTGCTAGCAGTTTACTATAATTGCTTCTTGGACATGGCACACAGCTTTATAGAGAGGGGATGCTTGAAGCGTATAACAAGACGAAAGTAAGAACCCATTTTTTACAATAAAAATAACAAAAGGAATTAAGAATGGAAATCTTAATCCTTTCTGTCGACAAGCTGGAAGTACTGATATTTAATTTATCAGTACTTTTTTTCATGAACATTATATATTTTCGCGTCTAGTAATTTAAATTGTCTGAAAACTAAAAATATACTATGATTGATAGTAAATTAAACACTTTAAAATCTTATGATTATTTGCCATTACTATAATTTCTATGTACTCTTATTTGCTTTATTTAGAGAAAGCGCTTCCTTTATTTACTTAAGAAAAAATGCTTGTAGCAGTAAGGAAGATAGGAACACAGTTAGTAACATGTTGGGGAAATTAGCATGTTTATGGGGGTGCATATTAATGAAAGCAAATCGTTTAGTGTTTGAAAATGCTATAGATATTAATCCACGTTCAGGCATTATTAAGTTTAATGGCAATCGTATGATTTTAAAATCCGCAGAAGCGCTTGGTTTTTTTAGGCGCGATATTATTCAAACATTGAATATGGAGCGTGCGAAAGGTTTTTTATTACGATATGGTTGGGCATGCGGGTATAGTGCTGGTGGATCTATTGAAAAAATGTACAATTGGAAAGAATTAAAGGAGTTAATTAGAGCCGGTGCAGCAATTCATACTTTAGAGGGTGTTGTAAGCGTACAGATTGATGTTTTGGAAATAAGTGATGATAAATTTGAAATGGAAGGCAAGTGGTTCCATTCTTATGAAGCGGAGGAACATGTCCGCCATTTTGGTTTTAGCGATGAAAGTGTATGTTGGACATTAATCGGCTATGTAGCAGGCTTTCTTGCAAAAACCTATCCTAAAGAGATTGTCGTTTTTGAAGAAAAGTGTCGTGGGAAATGCGATGATTATTGTAAATTTGTTGTTCGCACAAAGGAGCATGCTACAGCAGAACAGTTGGAGATATTACGATATTTTCAAGATACATCTTTAGCAGATGAATTGGATGCAACCTTTAATGAGTTAAAAGGGCTCAATAAGTCTATCGTACATTCAGACAGTATCCATAAGAAGATGACTCATGCAATGCTGGAAGGATATACATTAAATCAGCTGTTACATCTTTTAAGTGATGCGTTACAATGCAGTGTAACAGTTGAACGTAGATACTTAATGAAGCCAATTGGTTACTATTTTATGCATGACAGTGATGAGCAGCTTTATATAGAGGCTAGTCGTAAGAAAAAAGAATTTCGACATGAATATGAGATTATGACGATGAAAAAACAATTGGGAATATTAGTGATATTAAGCCACCATGAATTAACGCGTGAACAGGAGATGATTATTGAACGTGCTGTAACGGTTTTTTCTATTTATTTATATACACAAATACAAATTGCCCAATCTCAGTGGAAGAAAAAATCTGACTTTTTAGATGAAGTTATGAGCCACCAATCTTCCACGGAGGAGCTTATTAAAAAAGCGCGAAATATATTTTATTTTGATCCGAGTAAGAATAATCGTGTCATTGTCATAACAACAGAACAAGAAGACCTAGAAATAGTGCACAGCTTTTTAGTGACGGAATATTTAAATGTAGAGTGCTTTATTAAAAATCAAGAAGTACTGCTAATTCTCGAAGATTGTGAGAAAGATGTTAAGTATATGTCAAACTTCCTTACTGTCTTATCGAAAAGACTAAAGGAGAGATTCAAACAAGCAACATTCCAAATTGGAGTAGGAAAAAATGCTGAAAAATTAGAAGAAATCGGAAATAGCTATAACGATGCAAAATTAATATGCCATTTTCTACATTGTGCAGTACCCCAACAAACACAATCTGCAATTTATGAAAATTTTCAGCACATCATGTTATTTTTAAAAACAACAAATCCAAAGGAGCTATTGCAGTTTTATAAAGAGGTACTTGGTCAGTTATTAACATATGATGAGCAAAATAATGCAACACTTGTCCATACGTTAGAAGTTTTTTTAGACCATAGTGGCAACGTAAATCAAACTGCAAAGGCTTTGAATTTATCGATTCCTGGTTTTCGTTATCGTATGGAAAAGATTGAATCATTATTACAAGAAGATATGCGTACAGGAGATGGACGTTTTCGATGTCATTTAGCTTTAAAAATTTATTATGCACTTAAAACGCTAGAACATAAAAAATAGAAAAACCAGCGATTTCGCTGGTTTTTTCTATTTTGTGCGCAAATTCCTTTCAAATTTTAAAGAAAAAATAGAGAATACTATACTTTTTATTAATTATCTAAAAATTCAAAAAGTATTAAATTAAAATAGACATGTCAAACAAGAAAAAATATTTGTAGGAGGGAAGGGAATGGTTGTTCAGCAAAGCACGAAGCCATTGACAGGGCAGGAATATTTAGAAAGTTTAAAAGATAGTCGAGAAATTTGGTTACATGGTGAACGTGTAAAGGATGTCACGATACATCCAGCTTTTCGAAATTCAGCACGATCGATATCACGTTTATATGATGCCATGCATGACCCGCAATACAAAGATATTTTAACTTGTGAAACGGATACGGGTAGCGGGGGATATACACATAAATACTTCCGTGCAGCACGGAGCGCAGATGATTTAATACAAGGACGAGATGCTATCGTTGCTTGGGCACGTCTTACGTACGGACAAATGGGACGTACACCAGACTATAAAGCCTCATTCCTTGCCACACTTGGTGGGAATCCTGAATACTATTCACCTTTTCAAGAAAATGCAAAGCGTTGGTACAAAGAATCGCAAGAACGCAATTGGTTTTTCAATCATGCCATTGTGAATCCTCCGGTAGATCGTCATAAAGATGTCCATGAAGTAGGTGATGTTTTTATTCAAGTAGAACGTGAAACGGATAAGGGCCTAATCGTTAGCGGCTCAAAAATGGTAGCTACAGGTTCAGCTATTACGAACTACAATTTTGTAGGAACGTATGGTTTACCTATTAAAGATAAAAAGTTTGCTGTTGTCTTTATTGCACCTATGGACGCTCCTGGAGTGAAGTTAATTAGCCGTGCGTCGTATGAAATGACATCGGCCATTATGGGAAGTCCATTCGATTATCCACTAAGTAGTCGCTTCGATGAAAATGATGCAGTACTTGTTTTCGAACAAGCACTCATACCATGGGAAAATATTTTAATTTATGAAGATATGCAAAAGACGACTTCGTTCTTTGTAGAAAGCGGTTTCATTAATCGTTTTACGTTCCAAGGTGTCACACGCTTAGCCGTGAAATTAGATTTTATTATAGGTGTATTACTAAAGGCATTAAAAACAGCAGGTACTGATCAGTTCCGTGGTGTTCAGGTGCATATAGGTGAAATTATGGCTTGGCGTCATATGTTCTGGTCATTAAGTGATGCGATGGCGCTAAACCCAGAGAAAAAAGAGAATGGCATCGTCATTCCAAATTTAAATGGCGGATTAGCGTATCGCGTATTTTTACAGGAAGGCTGGCCGAAGATTAAAGGTATTATTCAACAAATTGTAGCAGGGAATTTGATTGTTCAGCCTTCTAGTGCAAGAGATTTTTTAAATGAAGAATTCCGCCCTACATTAGATAAGCTTTATCGTGGTTCAAACGGTATTGAGGCACTTGAAAAAATTAAAACAATCAAGTTATTGTGGGATGCAATTGGAACAGAATTTGGTGGCCGTAGCGAGTTATATGAACGTAATTATGCTGGAAATCATGAAGACATTCGCTTACAAACGTTGTTTGGTGCACAAGGAAGCGGTAAAACAGATGAGTTTATAGCTTTTGCAGAGCAGTGCATGGCAGATTACGATTTAACAGGCTGGACAGATCCAACATGGGTAAATCCAGATGATGTAAATTATTTTGCAAATAAATAAAAACATTAAGGGGGAATGATGAATGTCAAATTTTGATGTAGCACAATTAGCGCACGTGGAGCTTTTTACACCGAAACCAGAGGAATCTTTAAAATTTTTTACAGATTATATGGGTTTACAAATTACAGCGCGTGAAGGGCAATCAGTATATTTAAGAGGATACGAGGATTTTTATCATCACACATTAAAGCTTACAGAAGGCAAAGAAGCGGGTCTTGGACATTCCGCATGGCGGGCAAGTTCACCTGAGGCGTTAGAACGCCGCGTCGCATCTTTAGAAAAAAGTGGCTACGGGAAAGGCTGGATTGATGGAGATTTAGGTCATGGTCGTGCTTATCAATTTGTTACACCGGATGGACATAACCAAGAAATATTATGGGAAGTGGATTATTTCCAGCCAGCAGAAGATCAAAAAACATTATTAAAAAGCCGTCCACAAAAACGTCCGTTAATGGGTGTTCCTGCACGACGTTTAGACCATATCAACTTAATGTGTAGAGATGTTGCAAAAAATCGTGAGTTTATGTCTGAGCATTTAGGCTTTAAGTTACGAGAACAAATTATATTGAACAATAATGAAGAAATTGGTGCATGGATGAGCGTTAGCCCGTTAGTACATGAAGTAGCATTAATGAACGACCAAACAGGCAATAGTGGACGCTTCCATCATATTGCGTTTTGGTATGGTTATCCTCAGCACCTAATGGATACAGCAGATATTTTTGTAGAAAACGGAATTCAAATAGAAGCAGGACCAGGTAAACATGGGGTGAGTCAAGCTTATTTCATGTATGTAATGGAGCCAGGCGGAAACCGAGTTGAATTATTCGGAGATTCAGGTTATCTCATTTTTGATCCTGACTGGAAGCCGATAACTTGGCGTGAGAATGAGTTAGATGAAGCGATTATTTGGTACGGCTCTCCTCTGCCTAATGAGTATTTTTTATATGGTACTCCGGATCGTGCAGTAAAAGTTCCTGTGAAATAGATTACGAGTAACGTCTTTTAATAAAGTAAGCGTGTCTAAACTGCTGTCTTAAATGCTTTTTCCTAGAATTTGAGACAGCACTATATGATGAGGAGGTTATGTAATGGAGGATCGTCTGTTTAGAAATGCATTGGGGAAATTTGCAACAGGTGTGACGGTAATTACAACAAATGTAAATGGTACTATTCATGGCATGACAGCGAATGCGTTCATGTCTGTTTCACTTGATCCAAAATTAGTTGTAATTTCTATAGGTGAGAAGGCTTCAATGCTTGAGCATATCAAGCAAAGTGGGACTTTTATTGTCAATATTTTATCGGCACAACAACAAGAATTGTCTATGTTATTTGCCGGCCAAATCAAAGAAAAACGCAATGTGAATTTCAGCCATTTACAGGGCGCACCGACAATTGATGGTGCGATTGCGCAAATAAGCTGTGAAGTAGCAAGCACATACATTGAAGGTGACCATACGTTATTTATTGGCAGCGTAAAGAACATTCAATTAGAAGAAGGAGAGCCATTACTATTCTTTAATGGAAGATATGGCACACTCGCAGCGGAAACAACAATGCAGGTCTAGGAGGTTGGCGATGGATACACAACTGTATGCAAAGAAATTATTAGTAGCTGAGGAAACAAAGCAACCTATTGCGCCATTAACATCCACTGTGCCAGACATAACTGTAGATGACGCTTATACAATCCAATTACTTCAAATTGCTTCAAAGCAACAGCAGGGAAAGCGAATAATTGGTAAAAAAATTGGTTTAACAAGTAAGGCGATGCAGCAACAATTTCAAGTAACAGAGCCAGACTACGGTCATATTTTATCAGATATGGTAGAGGTGGACGGTGCAACAATATTACTCAATCATTTTATACAGCCAAAATTGGAATTTGAAATTGCGTTTGTTCTGAAGAAAGATTTGTATGGACCAACTATTACTGTGAATGATGTCATCGAGGCGACAGATTATATAGTACCAGCCCTAGAGGTTATTGATAGTCGTATCATCGATTGGAAAATTAACTTTGAAGATACGGTAGCAGATAACGGTTCCTCCGCTATGGTCATTATTGGGGGAACACCAACGAAATTGACGCAGGTGGATTTACCTCATATAGGTATGAATGTTTACCGTAATGGTGAGCTTTTTGATAGTGCGGCTGCGGCGGCTGTAATGGGAAATCCACTGCGTGCAGTAGCTTGGCTTGCCAATAAGCTTAGCAAATATCATATCGGGCTGCAGGCTGGTGAAATCGTTTTGGCAGGCGCATTAACATCGGCAGTAACGATAGAAGGTGGAGATACGTTTAGAGCTGAGTTCGCTCACCTTGGGGCTGTGTCTGCTACGTTTAGAAGGAAGGAGGAAAAGTAAAGATGGTCAAATTGAAAGTCGCAATTTTAGGCTCCGGTAATATTGGTACAGATTTAATGTATAAAATTGAGCGAAGTGCGTATTTAACCATGAGTGTCATGGTTGGAATAGATTCCACATCGGAGGGCATTCAACGGGCAAAGGATCGTGGTTATCATACAATCACAAATGGGATTTCGGGCTTAGTTGCATGTCCTGAGCTTTTTGATATTGTGTTCGACGCGACAACTGCCAATGCGCATACGTTGCATAGTGAGCAGGTGCTCGCTCTTGGCAAAAAGATAGTCGATTTGACGCCAGCAGCTATCGGGCCATTTGTTGTGCCTTGTGCAAACTTAGAAAAATATATGGACGTTGACAATGTCAATATGGTGACTTGCGGGGGGCAAGCAACGATTCCAATTGTCTATGCGATTAACGAAGTGGTGGATGTCACTTATGCAGAAATTGTTGCAACAGTTGCAAGTAAAAGTGCAGGACCGGGCACACGGGCTAATATTGATGAATTTACACGGACAACAGCAAGGGCAATAGAAGAAGTAGGCGGAGCAAAAAAAGGCAAGGCTATTATTATTTTAAATCCTGCGGAGCCACCAATGATGATGCGCGACACCGTACATGTATTAGTAAATGAAGTAGGCAAGGAAGAAGAGATTACAAAAGCGATTGAAGATATTGTGCGCGCTGTACAACAATATGTACCTGGTTATCGTATGACAAGTGCGCCAATTTTTGACGGTAAACAAATTTCGATTTTTATAGAAGTTGAGGGGGCGGGGGATTTCTTCCCACCGTATTCAGGGAATCTTGATATTATGACGGCGGCAGCTGTTCAAGTTGGTAATCATATGGCTAAGCAGCAACATGAAACAGTTAAGTCGAACTAATGGAGGTGAGCATGATGACAAAACAACTAACAGTGTTAGATGTTACATTGCGGGATGGCAGTCATTCTATGCGGCATGCATTTACAGAGCAGCAAGTAAGAGACGTAGCTAGAGGTTTAGGGGAAGCAAAAGTGAAGTACTTTGAGGTTTCCCATGGCGATGGATTAGGTGGCTCTTCTTTGCAATATGGCTTTTCAAAAGTGGATGAACTGAAGCTAATTGAAGCAGCAAAAGAAGAATGTGGCGATGCTGCGATTTCAGTATTAATATTACCTGGCATTGGGCTAAAGGAAGATTTAAAAAATGCAGTGAAGGCGGGCGCTAAAATGGCGCGTGTTGCAACTCATGTAACCGAGGCAAATGTTGCTGGTCAACATATTTATTTAAGTCGAGAGTTAGGATTGAAAACAGTCGGCTTTTTAATGATGGCACATATGGCTCCAACTTCAGTAATTGTAGAGCAGGCGAAATTATTTGAGAGCTATGGGGCTGAAATTATTTATGTAACGGACTCAGCAGGTGCTATGCTACCCCATGAAGTGAAGGAGCGGGTAGCTGCGCTAAAATCTCATGTTTCTTGTGAAATTGGCTTTCATGCGCATAATAATTTATCACTAGCTATGGCAAATACGATGGCTGCCGTTGAAGCAGGTGCTACGTATGTGGATGGTAGTTTACGCTGTTTGGGAGCAGGTAGTGGCAATACTCAAACTGAAGTAATGGTGGCAGTTTTTAATCGGCTAGGTTATGAAACTGGCATTGATTTATATAGAACAATAGATGTTGCGAATGAAGTAGTAGCGCCATTTATGCCACGGTCACAGGAAATAACAGGGTCTAGCTTAATGATGGGCTATGCAGGTGTCTATTCAAGCTTTTTATTATTTACTCAGGAAGCTGCGAAAAAATATAACGTAGATGAGCGTGAAATTTTAGTGGAGCTTGGCAAAATGAAAGCCGTTGGTGGTCAAGAGGATTTAATAGCAGAAATAGCTCGTAATTTAGCAAATGCTAAGCAGACAGTTTAAGTAGAATGGAGGAACTCGCAATGATGAAAACCGATACGCTAGAGCAAATTGCGTATGAACTATATCTAGCAGAGCGGGATGTCTATGAGGTTACGAAGTTTGTTGAGCAATATCCAGAATTGACTGTAGAAACTGCCTATGAAATTCAAGCTAAACTAATTGAACTAAAGTGTAAACATGAGCAGACAACCATTTCAGGATTTAAGCTTGGCTTAACAAGTAAAGCTAAACAGCAAATGATGGGGGTTCATGAGCCTTCATACGGTGTGCTATTAGCGAATATGGCGTTAAATGTACAACAACCGATATCGTTAAAATCATGTATTCATCCGAAAATTGAACCTGAGGTTGCCTTTGTGTTTAAGGAGGATTTAATTGGTCCGGTAGTTACTGTGGCACAAGTCCTGACCGCGACTGAGTATATTGCTCCTGCCATGGAAATAATTGATAGTCGCTATTTGAACTTCAATTTTACATTACCGGATGTAATTGCTGATAACTCCTCTTCCTCTCGCTACATAGTGGGTTCGCAAAAATATACGGTAAGTGAAGTTGATCTAGTCAATATGGGGTGTATTTTTTCACAAAATGATGAAATTATTGCAACGAGTACGGCAGGATCTGTTATGGGGCATCCAGCAAGAGCAATAGCGTGGATGGCAAATAAATTAATTGCTCGTGGCCAGCACATTCGAGCAGGGGATGTTGTACTAAGTGGCGCACTAACAGGCTCTGCGACAATGCGTTCAGGCGATAGCTTTAGCGTAAGTTTTGACGGTATGGAACCATTATCTGTTCAAGTCGAGCTATAGATAAGGAGGAGACGATATGCCATTTATTCAAGTAACATTCATTGAGGGCCGTACAGCTGAACAAAAGGAACAGTTAATTGAAGAAATCAGTAAAACTGTTTCATCGGTGTTTGATTCACCGCTTGAAACGGTTCGTGTATGTTTAAATGAAATCCCAAGTTCTCATTGGGGGATTTCAGGAAAGTCCATCCAACGTCGACAAAATGAAGAGTAAGGAGTGGTCTATCATGGCGAATACACAAACGAAATTGAAAGAAGTGAAACTATTTATTAATGGGGAATATGTAGAATCTTCTTCTCAAACATTGTTCGAGGTGAAAAATCCTGCTACTCAGGAAATTATTGCAAAGGTCCACGAAGCAAGTTTTGAGGATGTAGATTGTGCTTGTGAAGCTGCGCGTCAAGCTTTTGAAGAAGGGCCTTGGCGAACAATGCCATTATCGGAGCGCTGTGCAAAAATACGGCGGATGGCAGAAATCATTGTTGAACGTAAAGAGGAGTTAGCACGCTTAGAGGCATTAGATGTAGGGAAGCCTTACCAGGTTGCATTAGAACGTGAAATTCCTAGGGCAGCGGAAAACTTGAAATTTTTTGCAGATTTTATGGAGCACCAAGGTGGCGAAGTATACCCAATGGACGATGCGTATTTAAATTATACGCGCTATGAGCCAGTTGGGGTTGCTGCATTAATTACACCGTGGAATTTACCTTTTATGCTCACAACATGGAAGCTTGGCCCATGTCTAGCTTCAGGAAATACAGCAGTTATTAAACCAGCAGAAATTACACCATTAACTGTATCGTTACTTGGTGAGATTGCACAACAGGCTGGAATCCCGGACGGTGTCGTTAATGTTGTGCATGGCTTTGGTGTACAGTCAGCAGGCGAATTTATGACTACACATCCTGAAGTCGATTTAATTTCTTTTACAGGGGAAACAACAACAGGTAAAGCCATAATGAAAAATGGGGCAGATTCATTGAAAAAGGTGTCGTTTGAATTAGGCGGAAAGGCAGCGAACATCATTTTTGAAGATGCGAATTTGGACAAAGCCATTCCTGTATCAATTCAGGCGGCATTTATGAATTCTGGTCAAGTTTGTCTAGCTGGGTCTCGCATTTTAGTGCAGCGTACTATTTTAGATCAATTCCTTAGACGTTTTAAAGAAGCGGCATCAGCATTAGTTGTTGGCGATCCTCAAGATGCCAAGACGAATATGGGGCCAGTCGTAAGTCAAGCACATTATAACAAAGTAACGAGCTATTTAAGCATCGCTGAATATGAAAACTCTACGCTTATTTACGGGGGGGAGCGCCCTGAATTACCAGCACATTTGAGTACGGGCTATTACTTACAACCAACTATTTATTTACAGGAAAACCCGCAAGCACGTATTTGCCAAGAGGAAATTTTCGGTCCCATTGTTACGATCATTCCATTTGATACAGAGGCAGAGGCACTTGCCATTGCAAATGGCACAGAATACGGATTGAATGCTGTAATTTGGACAGAAAATTTACAAAGAGCACACCGTATTTCGCACGATGTTCGTGCAGGAACAATTTGGGTCAACTGCTGGTTTGTACGTGATTTACGTGCACCGTTTGGAGGTTTTAAAAAGAGTGGTGTAGGGCGAGAAGGTGGTCACCATAGCTTAGAATTTTTCACGGAAGCAAAAAATATTTGTATTGCATTGAAATGATGTACATCAACTATTTATCAGACCAATTTAGAAGTGTGTACCTCAGAATTGTCTTTCTGAGGTACTTTTTTAAATGAAAAATAAAAAGTATCTAATAGCACCAGCTTTTAAGTGCGCAAAAAAGCAGAGAGTGCGAAACTCTCTGCTAACGAAATTTAATGATTAAAGATCAATTGCTTTTACTTCATCGATGTTTTCCAGTTGTGAAACGTATGTTAAATCTTCTTCCGTAACAACATTATCGACTGTTAGCATCATCACAGCTGTTCCGCCAACTTCAGCACGTCCAACCTGCATTGTTGCGATGTTGATATCTTTTTCAGCTAGTTTTGTTGCTACGCGTCCAATCGCACCTGGTTTATCTGTGTTTTTAATGTAAAGAAGGTGACCTTCTGGTACAACGTCTACTACGTAGTTTTCGACTTTTACGATACGTGCGCCAAGGCCATTTAATAATGTTCCAGCAACAGTATGTGTTTCATTAGCCGTTTTTACTTCAACTGTAATTAAGCTTGTGAAGCCTTTCGCAGTAGTCGTTTTATGTTCGTTAATTTTCATACCAATACGTTCAGATAAATAACGAGCATTGACGTCATTAACGTGATTACCATGGTTTTTAGCTAATAAACCTTTTAGAGCATTAGAAGTTAATGGACGTACGTCATAGTTTGCAACTTCACCAGCATAAGATAGGTTAATTTCTTTAACTGGCTCAGCTGTTATTTGAGATAAGAAAGAACCAAGTTTTTCAGCTAATTCAAAGAAAGGTTCTACTTGTGCAAGTAGTTCTTTCGGAATTGATGGCATATTTACTGGGTTTGTCACCGTACCTGTTTTGTAGAATTTAATGATATCGTTTGATACGTCAACTGCTACAGATTCTTGTGCCTCAATTGTAGAAGCACCTAAGTGAGGTGTTGCAATTACTTGTGGTAACGTTAGTAATTTGTGGTCAGTCGCTGGCTCAGAAACAAAAACGTCAAGAGCTGCGCCTGCTACTTTACCTTCAACAATAGCATCATATAGGTCATCCTCATTAATGATACCACCACGAGCACAGTTAATAATACGTACGCCATCTTTCATCATCGCAAACTTTTCTTTGTTAATAAGGTTACGTGTTTCTGGTAGTAATGGTGTGTGTACTGTAATGAAATCCGCAGCGGCACAAATTTCTTCGACAGTAGATTTTGTAACACCTAGCTCATTTGCACGTTCATCAGTTAAGAATGGATCGTACGCCATAATGTTCATACGTTGACCTTTTGCACGGTAAGCTACTTCTACGCCAATACGACCGAAGCCAACAACACCAAGAGTTTTATTTTTAAGCTCCACCCCAACATATGATTTACGATCCCATTTACCATTTTTCAATGTATTGAAAGCTTGTGGAATGTGACGAGCAAGAGAAGTCATCATTGCGATTGTATGTTCAGCGGCAGAGTTTGTGTTACCATCTGGTGCATTAACAACGATAATTCCGTGTTCTGTTGCAGCAGCTAGGTCAATGTTGTCTACACCTACACCAGCACGTCCGATTAATTTTAAGCTTTTCGCAGCTTGAATTACTTCGCGTGTTACTGTTGTTTGAGAACGAACGAGTAAAACATCAATATCAGCAATTTTTGCCATTAATTCCTCAGGTGCTAGTCCAGTGTCGATAATTACGTTTAAATCTAAATCTTTTTCTTGGCGTAATGGGAAAATACCATCTTCACTTAGTGGATCAGCGATAAATACGTTAATTGTTTTTGTTGCAGTAGTCATTTGTAATTAGCTCCTTTTAAATTAAAATTATTAGTGATGTTTATATGTGCAGTCCGCATTTTGTTAAATTGTGGGTTCCTACATCATGCAAACAATCTTCTTTTTCGAAAAATATAAAAGCCTTCCGCGCCTTACGAACACAAGTATTGTGTCGTAAGGGGCGAAAGGCTGAAAAATTTAGGTTCGCGGTACCACCCTTAATTACTGCTCGAAAGATTTTCGTTGCAGTCTTAGCTATATGCGTAACGTGCATGTGACGGACAGGCTTACTTTTGGTTTTCGGCTCGTCTATTCGGGAGTGGAACTATATCGTAGAAATCACTGATTTACACCAACCATCAGCTCTCTTTGGATTTTCTTTCGACTAGCGTGTCTCCGTCGTTATATTTTTGTGTGATTAAATTTGTTAACATCATAATCCCTATTGTTCACCTTTGTCAACAATTATTCAAAAAAAGATTAAAATTACTCCCTTCGAAAGTCTGAAAACTGCCTATATACGAACTATTTATGCTTTTGACGTTTTTATTGTTCGTCTTTTTACAGAGGACAATGTAAGCGCTAACGAATGTGTCAAGACAGAGAATATAGGGGTTTAGCGAGTGTAAAAAGATAAAAAGTTTTTGGAGGATAATTATATTAAACTAGATTATTTACATAAAACTTCCTTTGATTTAAGACGGAATGCGAACATTTCGTTAATGCCATATATTTGTCGAAATTATAAAACGATAAGGAGGTAAAGTGCCAATAAGAGAAGAATGTATGTAAAGAAAGATAGATTTAGATTTTTCGGGGGTGTTGGGATGAAATATGATGTAGCAATTGTCGGAGCTGGTTTAGCGGGACTAGTTGCAGCCTGTGAATTAATAGATGCAAAGAAACGTGTACTACTGGTGGACCAAGAGCCTGAAAATTCAATGGGAGGACAGGCATTTTGGTCTTTTGGTGGGCTATTTTTAGTCAATTCACCAGAGCAAAAAAGGCTTGGTATTAAAGATAGTAAAGAGCTTGCATGGCAGGATTGGCTAGGGACTGCTGGCTTCGATCGTTTGGAAGATGAGGATTCATGGGCTTACAAATGGGCGAGGGCTTATGTAGATTTTGCTGCAGGTGAAAAATATGCATGGCTTAAATCATTAGGTATAAAGTTTTTCCCTGTTGTTGGTTGGGCTGAGCGGGGTGGCTCATTAGCTGGAGGTCACGGTAATTCTGTTCCTCGCTTTCATATTGTGTGGGGAACTGGGCCAGGGATTGTAAAACCTTTTGCAGATAAAGTGAAAAAAGCGATAAAGGAAGGAATTATTGATTTTAAGCCGAGACATCGTGTGGATGAATTTATACAACAGGATGGTCGAATTACTGGCATTAGTGGCACAATTTTAGCTGAAAGCTTTGCACAACGAGGAGAGCAAAGTTCACGCATTGGGGTAGGTGCTTTTTCCTATGAAGCAAAGGCAGTCGTTGTCGCAAGTGGGGGCATTGGTGCAAATATAGATTTAGTACGCAAAAATTGGCCAGCTCGTCTTGGCATTCCGCCAAAAAATATAGTATGCGGCGTACCCGCTTATGTAGATGGTCGCATGTTAGAAATTACTGAACATGCGGGTGGTCGTATCGTCAATCGTGATCGGATGTGGCATTATACAGAGGGTTTAAAAAACTGGGACCCAATTTGGCCAAACCACGGTATTCGTATTCTGCCAGGTCCATCATCTTTATGGTTTGATGCCGAGGGAAATCGCTTTGGAGCACCGAACTTTCCAGGGTTTGATACATTAAGTACGTTAGAGGCCATACAAAAAACAGGTTATGATTATTCATGGTTTATTTTAACGGAAAAAATCATAGAAAAAGAGTTTGCTTTATCAGGTTCAGAACAAAATCCTGACTTAACGAATAAAAGCATATCAGAGTTAATGAAACGCATTTTGCCGGGTCCACCTGCACCGATTCAAGCATTTAAAAATCATGGTGAGGATTTTGTTATTGCAAACGATTTAAAGCAGCTAGTAGATGGCATGAATAAGCTTGCAGGAAATGAATTGCTTGATTTTATTAAAATTAAAGAGCAAATATTAGCACGAGACCGTGAAATGGACAATAAATTTACGAAAGATATACAGGTAAATGCAATACATGGAGCAAGAAATTATATTGGTGATAAAGTAGTTCGGGTTGCAAAACCACATAAAATTTTAGATACAAAAAATTGGCCCCTTATTGCAGTACGTTTGAATATTTTAACCCGCAAAACATTAGGGGGATTACAAACGAATTTAGATGGAGCTGTATTTGGCATGGATGGACAACCGGTACCAGGATTATTTGCAGCAGGAGAAGTTAGTGGTTTCGGAGGGGGCGGTGTACATGGTTACCGCGCATTGGAAGGAACGTTTGTCGGAGGATGTTTATTTAGCGGACGACAAGTTGGCCGCTTTTTAGCACAATCTTAAGTGCCAGGCACTCAAACAATTCTGAATTCTTATGCATAGCCAGAATCCACGAAGAACCTGTAGGAAGGCACGCAAAGTAAGCCGCAACAGACCTTGTTGCGGCTTACTTTATACTGCGCGAAAGTGCCAGGCACTCAAACAATTTTATTTTTGAACTTGTGCAATTTTTGCTATTTGTTGTTCTACTTGCTCTTTTGTCCATTCATTTTCTTCAACGAAAAAATTATGTTTTGCGCGACGGCAATCGTCTGAACAGCTACGCATATAAAATGCCTCGTGCTTTTCCTCACATAGCATTAATTTGTGGCACTCAGGATTAGCACAGTTTGTATAGCGCTCTGTTGGTTCGCCTGTGAAATAGTCCTTACCAATCACCACATGCTCGACCTGATTAATAGGCACACTGCGGCGGCGATCAAAAACAAACATTTGGCCATCCCATAATTGTCCCTTTACTTCAGGGTCTTTAGCATACGTTGCAATACCACCATGTAGTTGACCGACACTTTCACCGTAGCCTTCACGTTTTAACCAGCCAGAAAATTTTTCACAGCGAATGCCGCCTGTGCAATAAGTTAAAATGTTTTTACCAGTAAAGTCTTCTTTATGTTCCTCCATCCAAGCCGGAAGATCACGGAAATTTTCAATTTCAGGGCGCACCGCATTGCGGAAATGTCCTAAATCAAATTCATAATCGTTACGTGCATCGATAATAACTGTATTGTCTCCTTGCATACGAGTCATAAATTCTATTGGTGTTAAATAATCCCCAGTTATTTCTAAAGGATTAATATCATTTTCTAAGCCGAGGTGTACAATCTCCGTACGAGGTCGTACATGCATCTTTTTAAAAGTATGCCCTACTACCTCATCGGTTTTCCACATAATATCGCTAAAACGAGGGTCCGCTTTCATATGATTCATGTAGCTTTCAGTTTGCTCGATCGTACCAGAAACTGTACCATTTATGCCCTCTAATCCTACTAAAATACGACCAAGTAGACCGATTCCTTTACAAAATGCTAAATGCTCTTCGGCAAATGCTATTGGGTCCTCAATAGCAACATATTTATAATAAAGTAATACACGAAAGCCCTTTTGTGTCACAAAAATACCCACCTTTAATTTCATTATTCGACATTAAATATAGCATAACAACGACTATTTTGAGTAGGAGAGAAGGAGTTTTCAGAAATAGCACGAATAGTACATAGTGAATGACTATTCATATTTGGGGGTGTAGGACATGGAATTTTCAACAATTACATTAGAAAAATTAGAGCGTCGTGCTACTTTAACGCTAAATCGACCACATGCTATGAATGCGATGGATGATGTGATGATGCGTGAATTAGCAGAGTGTTTTGAAGCATTACAGCAGGAGCAAGAAATACAGGTTTTAGTTATTCGTGGGGAAGGAAAGGTCTTTTCTGCGGGTGGTGATATTAAAGCAATGCTTGATCCAAATAAGCCGCTAAATATCGATGAGGCAATGGTATATTTAACACGTATCGTCAAAGCTTATTACCAACTACCAATGATTGTGATTGCTGCGGTTCATGGTGCATCAGCAGGGTTAGGCTTTAGTTTAACACTAGGTGCTGATATCGTAGTTGCCTGTGAAAATAGTAAACTTGCTATGAATTTTATAGGGATTGGGTTAATTCCAGATGGTGGTGGTCATTTCTTTATGAAGGAAAGACTTGGCACTGTGAAAGCAAAACAAATGATTTGGGAAGGCAAAGTGCTAACAGCCGAGGAAGCACACAATATAGGCTTAATCGATTATGTTGCGCCTGAAGGGTCGGTTTTTGCAGTGGCTGATCAATTAGTTGGCAAAATGCTAGCATCACCAATTGCTTCAATGATTATGACTAAAAAGATTTTACATGCACAAAACTTGCCGCAGTTAGAGAGCGTTTTAGCGATGGAAGCACAAGGCCAATCTGCTATGCGTAAAACGGCTGATCATTTAGAAGGCATCCATGCATTTGTTGAAAAAAGAACGCCGGTCTTTGTCGGACATTAAGGCACTTAGCATTGTCCACAAGCTGAATACAAACATTAAATATTGATCCCAATGGATTTTAATACGACACAAGCCCCATCACATAGACTTCTGTTACGAGAAAAGAGAGATTCCATTTCGGATGCTCGATCTCGTCCACAAAAGTGAAGTGGTGGGGCTTGCCGATTTATCAATTATATAACTATTTGCAAACTTTGTTACTGTGTGAGACGCCTAGAGCATTTTCTACATGTCTTTCTAATTTCATAGTTTAAACATGGAATAATATTAATTTTCCAGAAGAGTTAACAAGGCGATGTGTTTTTTCGGCAACGCCCTTTTCTACGATTTGCTGTTGACCATTTACTTTTGCAGCTTCATCGCTTTCAAAAGTCCAAGTTTCATCAAAAAGTGTTTCCCCAGTTTTTTCAAAAGCTGTAAAACGATAATTATTCATAAACAAACCCCACCCTTTACTTGAATATATATCTATTATACATAGAAGAAATATAAACTTCACGGTATATCTAGCGAATATTTCGATAATTTACGAAAAATGTGGAAAATTTAGTACAACATGAAGATCAATAGTTCTATGATTTCGTTTCTCAACTAACATGAAGTATGATAAAATAGAACAAATATTCGCTTTCGATTGATCCTTTTGTATAGGGCATAAAGCTACCAAGCCTTATACAAGCACAATGAAAATCTAGACGAAATGATGAACAAAGGTTTAATTAATTAGTAGAGGTGATTGGATGTCCGCAATTCGTTTTTTCCATATGGCAGATTTACATTTAGATAGTCCTTTTAAAGGCTTATTTGGATTACCTGAAAAGAATCTAAAAAAAATTCGAGCAAGTACTTTTGAAGCATTTGATAAAATTATTCAGAAGACAATTGAAGAAAGACCAGATTTCCTACTCATTGTAGGGGATCTTTATGATGGCGAAAATCGCAGTTTACAGGCACAAAGACGTTTTCAGGCAGCGATGGAGACTCTATTTGAACATAACATCCCCGTCATTATCAGCTATGGCAATCATGACCACTTACATGGTTCGTGGACACGTTTTGCTTTGCCAAGTAATGTTTACGAATTACCAGCTGATACGAGTGTTGTACAATTAAAAATACGTGGTCAGCAAGTAAATATTTATGGTTTTAGCTATGGTGAGCGTCATGTTAAGGAATCGATGATTGATCGTTATCCTGTTGCGCAAGATCAACATGCAATTCATATAGGTATGCTGCATGGCAGTGAAGCAAGTGATTCTACACATGCGGTATATGCACCATTTAAAAAAGAGCAACTTCTTGAAAAAAGATACCATTACTGGGCGCTTGGCCATATTCATAAACGGCAGCTATTACACGACGAACCTCCGATTGTTTATCCAGGTAATATTCAAAGTAGACACCGCAATGAACAAGGAGTGAAAGGTTTTTATGATGTAACTTTATCGCAAACATCTGCTGATTTAACATTTATGCCGACTTCTGCTGTTGTTTATAATATGGTGGAGGTGGATTGTACAAATGTACTTCATGCAAATGAGTTACTCCAAAAATGTGAAGAGGCAATCGCTCATAATCGAATGGAATATGGAGCATCTGTAATTGAGCTTCATTTGAAAAATATAGATGAAGAAGCTGCAGCATTATTTGAGCATGCTTCGGTAGAAGAATGGCTTGAAACAATTCGGGAGTCAGAAGATGGGATTGAGCCGATGGGCTGGGTGCAAAAACTTATTTTGCATAAAGTTTCTTCGTCGTATGAGTCGACTGCTATGACTGAATCAGTAATAAGTGTTATGGAGCAGTGGGATATTTCTGATTGGAAAGATATTTTAAAGGATTTGTACCAGCATGCGAATGGGGCAAGATTTGTAGAACCTTTAACAGAACGAGAAATTGAACATTTGAAGCTTGATGCGCAGGAGTTATTAACCGATGAAATTCAAAGGGCGTGAAAACTTTGCTAACGATACAGAAAATCCACATTTACGGCTTTGGTAAGCATGAAAATGTCACAATCTCTTTGCAAGACGGTGTAACTATTTTTTATGGCATGAATGAAGCTGGTAAAACGACCATACAGCAGTTTATTTTACAGATGCTTTTTGGATTTCCGACAAAGCAACAAAGCCAGCGAAAATACGAGCCAAAAACATCACCGAAATTTGGGGGTCAGCTGACGATTCTCCACCCAATCTATGGTCAATGTACAATTGAACGTGTTAAAGGAAAGGCTACTGGTGATGTTACTGTATATACAGAAGAAGGTATGAAGGGGCATGACGAGCTTTTAGCCAAGCTTTTGTATGGCTATTCACGCGCATCATTTGAAGCGATTTTTTCATTTTCAATTCATGAACTGCAAGGTATCGAAAAAATGTCAGAGGATGAATTGACACATCTATTGCTTGCTTCAGGGACAACTGGCATTCATCGGCTATCTGCGCTTGAAAAAAAACTAGAAAAAGACGCTGGAGAGCTTTTTAAAAAATCTGGTAAAGTTCCGCTCATCAATCAAAAAATCGAGTATTTAAAGCAACTTGAAAAGACAATTAAGAAAGAACAGGCTACAATCCATACATTCGAAGAGAAATCACTCAAATTACAGCAACTTGAGCAAAGACTGAAGGATTTAAATAAACAACAAAAGACACTGCAACAAGATTGGCAGCAACTTACGGTCATAAAACAGGCAATGCCACTTATTGAACAGCAAGAAACGCTACAGCAATCATATACAAGCTATGCACATGTTCAATTTCCACCTGAAGGAATTAGACGTTACGAACAGTTAAAAGATCGACTGACGCACGAAACATTACAGCTGACTCAACTAGAAGAACAATATCAAGCTTTAAAAAGGAAGCTTCAATTGACAACAGATGAACAAGCAATTGAAGAGATTTCAAGGCTGATGAATAAAGAAGCAACTTGGAATCAGCTCCTCGTCAAAGAGCAGAACTTGAAGGACGAGCTGTTTGTGCTAGAGCAAGACATTGAAGCACAGTTTCGTTTATTAGGCGTGCAGGAATTGGAAGCTCAAGCAACCCTTTTAGAGGGAACTGTATCTTTGCAACAAGAGGAACAATTTCAGCGACAGTTGACTGTCTTACATGAAGCTGAGGAAGAGCTAAAGTTTTATCTACAATCGTTAGAGCGAATACATGAGGAACTAGATAGCATTTCTCGACAGAAAAAGCACCTTCAGCAGGAGTCATTAACAGCTGAGGAAGAACATATTTTAGCACAGTGGCCCCAGAGAAAAAGGCGCTTAGAACAATTGCGTCATGTTAAATCGCAACGCTCAAAACAGAAGCAGCCAACACTTTTTGTTGTCCTTGTGTTAGCTATAAGTATTGTTGCGCTTATTTACGGTGTTTTAGAAAAGAATTGGGCGGTAATGGTTATTGGTGCCATCTTATCGCTAGTATTCTTATTGTATTTAAAACAAGCGAAACAAGCTGATGATGGGCCTCCTGAGCATAATAGCCAATTACTGAGAGAACTAGAGCAAGAAGAGAATATTGTTCAAGTGTTACTTGTGAAAAAACAACGGCTAGAAGATCGTTGGATGCTAGCCAACGAGCAACAGCTTGATAAAGAACGACAGTATGCACAGCTCGAACATAAAATTCAACAAGCTGAACAAGTTAGCGCCGAGGCAACACATATGCTGCAAAGCTTTTTGGAACGTTTTCGCTTAGAGGGAAGTGTACCGCGGTCACTTTTACCAGAGTTATTTATGCGTATTCGTGGTGTACAAGAGTTGGTAGTTAAAAAAACAAGCATATATAAGCTTTTACATGCTATACAATCTGAAAAAAACGAACTTTATGAAACACTACAGCAAGTTTTAAAAAATGAGTATAGTGAGCAGGAAATTTTTGTACATCTACGCTCAACATATTTAGCAATTCAGCAGGAGCAACAACAGATGTTGCAAACAAAGGAACAACTCGCTCAAATACATTCAAAGAAACAAGAAGTACAACCGCTTTTGGAAAATTATGAATCGGAAATAGCGCAATTATTTCATGACGCGAATGTAGAATCAGAAAACGCATTTTACGAGGCATTTGAACAATTTCAACATCAGCAAAAGCTTCAGTCCGAACTACAAGCGATTCAATATCAATTAGCCTCATTAGATATGCAACAGCATGAGAGCTTTTTAAGTGCGGAACAACTTCATGAAAAAATACAAGCACTGGAAGAAGTACGCAATACCGTTCGAATAGAAATTGAACATTGCTTAGAAGAGCGGGCTGCCTTGCAGATTGAAAAGGAACATTTGCTTAACGACGAACAATATGGTCTACTGTTGCAACAGTTTGAGCAAGAAAAAGCATTGTTGCAACAGCTAATGGAGCAATGGGCTACTAAAAAAGCGTTAGCAACAGCTATTCATGAAACATTATTCCGTTTACGTGAAGAAAAATTACCACATGTACTTACACAGGTAAATGCTCTATTCCATTCGTTAACAGGTGGTCGTTACGATAAACTTTTCATTCATGAGGAAGGCTATTTTGAGGCGCAAGCAGTTTCTGGCTTACGCTATCATGTAGCAGAATTATCACAAGCTACAAAGGAGCAGGTCTATATTTCATTGCGAATGGCATTAGCGAAAACCCTTGCAACTTCAGCGCCATTTCCGTTTATAATGGATGATCCTTTTGTCCATTTTGATCGAAACCGTACAAACAAAATGGTACAATTAATGAAAGAAGTAGGATATGAACGTCAAATTTTATATTTTACTTGCCATGAAGGGATGCTCGCACTTTGGCAAAAAGAGCAAATTGTCGATCTAGGAGCACTAGCAAATGAAAGGGGAGTGACGTCAACATGAAAGGTATTACGACGCTCCAAGTTGGAGAATCAGTTGATCAATTTTTATTAATTAAACAATCGACAAAAGGGGTTACCACTGTAGGGAAGCCATTTATGTCACTGTTGCTACAAGATAAAAGTGGAGACATTGAGGCGAAACTATGGGATACAAACGAAGATCATGAGAAAATGTACCATGCAGAGGCGATAGTGCATGTAGGTGGAGAAATTCATGACTATCGTGGGAAAAACCAATTACGTATTAAAACAATTCGTGTGGCAAAGCCGGAGGAGGGAATTGCCGTTAATGATTTAGTTCCTTCTGCTGCTACTCCAAAAGAAGAGCTTTATGAGGAATTGACACAATTCTTCTTTGATATTAAAAATCCAAATATTTCACGTATCACGCGTGCAGCTATTAAAAAGCATCAGGATGCTATTTTAGTATATCCTGCAGCAACAAAAAACCATCATGATTATGCATCAGGCTTATTAGACCATATGGTATCGATGTTAAAGCTAGGGAAAGCCATTGCTGATTTATATCCAACGCTAAATCGGGATCTATTATATTCAGGAATTATTTTACATGATATTGGTAAGGTCGTTGAATTATCTGGTCCGGTGGCGACAATGTACACTGTAGAAGGTAATTTACTTGGTCATATTACAATTATGGTCAATGAAATTGCTAAAATTGCAAGCGAACTTGAAATCGAAGGCGAAGAAGTAATGCTCTTACAACATCTAGTGTTATCGCATCATGGGAAAGAGGAATGGGGAAGCCCGAAAAAACCAATGATTCAAGAAGCGGAAATCTTACATTATATTGATAATATTGATGCAAAAATGAATATGCTTACGCGCGCATTAGGTAAAACGGGTCCTGGAGAATTTACAGAGAGACTATTTCCTCTCGATAATCGATCATTTTACAAGCCGAATATTCAGTAAAACGAAAAGGGTTACGCCTGTATTGGCGTAACCCTTTTTCATATAGTAAAATAATTACTATTTAGATTCTTTGTCTTTACTTTCATCTGCAGCTTTTTTAGCAGCTTCTTCATCTGCTTTTGCTTGTTCTTCACTTGTTATTGTAAAAGATTTTAATGCTTCTTTTAATTCTTTATCAGAAGTTTTAAAGTTTGCATCTTTTGCTAATTGAGCAATGATGTCTTTTAACAATGTTTGTGCTTCACCAGTTTGTGTAAGCTTGTTTAACATTGTTGTACGAATTTTTTCTTCTTCATCTTTAAATGCGCCTACATCTTTTACATCGCGCTTTTCCGTAATTTCAATTACGTGGTAGCCATAGCTTGATTTAATTGGCTCACTTAATGTGTTTAATGGAAGGGCATAAGCCGCATCATTGAATTCATCTACCATAGAACCAACTGTAAACCAACCTAACTCTCCGCCTTTTGCTGCAGAACCAGTATCAGTTGAGTATTCTTTTGCAACATCAGCAAAAGAAGCGCCACCTTTAATTTTTTCAATCGCTTCTTTCGCAGTTTTTTCATCTGCTACAAGAATATGGCGACCATTTAATTCTGTTTTCATTTGCTCATAATATTTTTTTACGTCTTCTTCTTTAATTGCTTTGTCTTTTAAAGCTTTTTCTTGAAGTAGTTGTACGCGTAAAGAATCTTTAAAGCCTTGTTCAGTTAAGCCATTTTCTGCTAATGCTTGTGCAAAGCTATCGCCGAACTGAGATGCAGTTGCATCATATTGTTCTTTAATTTCTTTATCAGTCACTTCATATTTGTCTGCTAATACTTTTTCAGTCACCATCTGTTGTAATACATAAGAACCTGTTAAAGTTTTCGCTTTTTCGTTAAAATCAGATACTGAAATATCGCCTACTTTAGATGTAACTAATGCTTTGCTATCAGCTCCACTACAAGCACCAAGAGCTAAAATTGAGGCTGCTAATGTTAAAGATAATACAGTCTTTTTCATATGGATATTCTCTCCTTAATTCATTTCGTCCATTTTTTACTATAACATAAACGTTTTAAAAACAAAATGGTTCCCCCTTGAGTATAGCCTAAATTTCAAATTTCAAAGCGCATAGGATATAGAAAAGAAAGGGGGTGAAGTTATGAGCAACGGAGGATACGGTGGTGGCGGTGGCTACGGCTCAGGCTTTGCTTTATTAGTAGTGTTATTTATTTTATTAATTATTGTTGGTGCAGCGTTCCTATACTAATTAATAAAATGCCGAAAAGCTAAGGAGATGTTCCTTAGCTTTTCTTATCAATATCTAGGCATTCGCTCCGCACGCTAGGGTCGAGGCCAAAAAATTTGGCGTCAATTAATTTCCCATTGCTGCATGGATGTTTTAAATACATGACCCGCGTGCGGACTGGCGCGGATGCATCTTCATTAGACCGCGAATAAAATTTCAACATAAAATGAAACAAGTAAAATTGTGATAAGTATATTGATAGTTCGGAATATCTTTGGTTGGTTTTCTTCGGGAATTTCACGTCGCATGCACAGTGCGTAGGTCATGCGATTGATTTGAAATAAATAGAATACCGAGAATAGAACTACAATCATTAATAGCAAGTCTATTCCTCCCCTCTTTCAGTATTATTAGCATATCAAAAAACGTCAATAAAACACAAGTACAAGCGAATCAGTTAATTGTAGGTGGTACTAAAATTTCATAGCCCTTCGGTGTTTCTTCAATTTGGGCATCTTTAGGTGAATTCAACAAATATTTCACGTAAAGAATATCAATCAAACATAAACTACAATGATACGCTAAAAGTAATGTACCGTAATGTGTATAGGCAGGTAGTAGCCATGTAGCAATAACGATACTTGTATTTAACACGATAAATGGTGCAAGTAATGCGAAAATATATCGGTTTTTAGATAATGGCTCACGGATACGCATGTGCAGTACAGGAATAAAGTAAAACTGTCTCTTTATACGTAATTTGAGATGCTGGCGTAAGTCATATAATGCTAGAAAGTGTAAACATTTATGAATAGGATAAAGCGCAAGGACGGCAATGACAAATAGCCAGAACAAATGATCAGTATAATACTCATCGTTAAATAAATTAAATGTCACATAGGACACGGAAAAGACAGTGAGAAAAACAATGACAGCCATCATTACAATACGTGTTGTTCCATAATGATGTTCAAGGTTTAAGATTTTCCAACAGTGCACGTTAAATATCAACTCCATAATAGGGAAGGTTCCTATTCAATGTAAATTGATTTCTATAAGATTGCAAGAGAAAGGAGGTATTTCAGAAATGTTTCTGAAATGCCTCCTTTTTTAGCATAAATTATCCTTTTACAGTTGAACGTTCTTCTAACGTGTCAAAGGAATCACGGAAGTGTTGAAATGAACGTTCAAAAATATCGATAAAATCTTCACCGTAAATATTACGAATAACAGCCATCACATCTAAAAATTCTGGGAAACGACCATACAAATCTTTCAAAGCTAGCGAGCCCTCAAGCACAGAATGATATGTGTTATGATAATTGCTATTCATTTCAATAATAAGGTCTGTCCCTGTTTCAGTTAGCTCTACATAAGTATTACGCTTGTCATCATCACGTTTTGAAAACTTCAGTAATCCACGTTCCTCTAACTTTTTCGAAAAGTTAAATGCTGTTGAAACGTGCATTACACCAAATTTTGCTACGTCTGAAATGGAAGCCCCTTTTAAATGATATGAAATCCACAATATATGGTGCTCGTTAATGTTTAAATCGTATGGTTTAATCCATTGTTGCCAATCTTTTTCAACTGCTTTCCATAAAGCTTTTGATAATTGTGCAATTCTTTGACTGTATAGCATTGCTTCTTTTTGAGTGTATAATTCCTCTGACAAAGCCATCACCTACTGCTTTCTTTAACGTTTTAAAATTATTATAGCAATAAAGAAAAAAAGTTTAAAGTTAGAAAAATTAAAAAATTGAAAAGTGGTTAAAAAATAACATTTTGATGATTATTTTTGGTAAAAAAATAGGTTTTGATATCCTTGTGTAAAACTTTATGCCTGCACTTTTTCTTGTGGTTTTTTCTTTTTATCTGTGAATTGTGCAACGTTTTTCTCGATTTCGTTAATTGAATTCTGTAATGCTTCTATTTCTTGTTGTAAATTATTCTTTGTCGGTTCGATTTCTTGCGTAAAGATAGTAATCGAATGTTTTAGATCATTTATTATTTGCGGTATATTATTTTTTGCTTCATTTGTTAATGTGCCCACAGATTGTTTAACGTTGTTAACTTGATGCTTTACATCTTGAAGTTTTAGTTTTGCACTATCAGTATTGGAAAGTATTGTAGAACGTAATTGTTGGCCCGATTTAGGTGTTGAGAAAAGGACAGCAATTGCGCCTCCTATAATACCTGTAGTTAATCCGATTAAAAATGGTTGTGCTTTCATAGTAAATACCTCATTTCTATATTTGTTATCTTTCTTCTATTAAACCATGAAATCAGTCGATAAAAAAAGAAAAAAGAAGCTAAACGAGTGATTTTGTCTCACTGTTTAGCTTCTTCCCTTATATTAAGGCTTAAAACGTCTTACGTCCGCGACTACATAGTAGTACTGTGCGGTTAGTGCTGTTTTATATTGCTTGCGAAATTGCTGTGTTGAATTTAGAACGCTTCACTAGTTTCGCAACGATAGGATAAATAATAACAAATGCTACGACGTTAAATGCAACAGCTGGTATTACAACCCCAACAAACAGCATTGCAAATGTTGCGCCTACGTTAGCGTTAAATACAAATAGGGCAACAGATAAAAAGACAGTACCTGATAAAATCGTACCTAATCCAACTAATACAGCGGATACAGCAAAATGATTCGTAACTTTTTTCAGCACGATAAGGATTGCTAAAAACACAAAACCTGTTACAGCTTTATCAATAATATTTGGGATAAAGCCTGCTGGGAAAGTTGTAAATAAACCTGAAAGCACCCCTGTTGATAAAGAAAGTAAAAAAGTTTCTTTTATTGAAGGGAACAATAAAATGCCGATAAACATCATCGTTAACATGAAGTCAGGCTTCATTCCATTTACCATACCTGGTGTGACCACATAAAGGGCAGCACCGACACCAACTAAAAGTGCCATTAACACTAGATTTTTTGTATTCATTTCTAATCTCTCCTCAACTATGCTAATCTATTTGTTTCCTAACGTGTCCTCCTGACCGTTAGCGAAACTTATTTGTGATTGTACGCTAAAATTGATCGTTTGACAATAGCGTTCAATGTCCAGTTAATAAGCTGTTTTGTACTAAATTGTTTGAGTGCCTGGCACTATAAATTGGCTTTAATGCTGTCGGCTACTTCTGTTAATTGTTCTGGTGTATATGTTTGTGTTTGCCAAATTAAGCCTAGGCCTTCTTTTTCATCGTAACGCGGAATAAAATGTAAGTGGTAGTGGAAAACGGTTTGTCCAGCTGCAGCACCATTGTTATTAATTGTATTCATACCAATTGGGTTAAATGCTGCTTTAATGGCATTGGCAAGTTTTGGTGCGACTGCATATAAATTACGCGCTACATCTTCTGGCATTTCAAATAAGTCCTGGCAATGGTGTTTTGGAATTAATAATGTGTGACCTTTTGCAACAGGTGAAATGTCCGTGAATGCATAGACATGTTCGTCTTCGTAAACTTTTGTACTAGGAATAGATCCATCAATGATTTTGCAAAATAGGCAATCGCTCATTCGTAAAATCCCCCTTAAATTTTTATATGTAAGTTTATTCTATCATACTCATAACTGAATCATTTGCTAATTTTTGATAAAATAATAACAAGAAGAGGAGTGAGGGTATGTCGGTATTAGAAGTGCAGCATGTGACAGGCGGTTATACTAAGAAGCCTGTTATTAAAGAATTGTCATTTACAATAGGTAAAGGAGAACTTGTCGGGCTAATTGGTTTAAATGGTGCGGGTAAAAGTACGACCATTAAACATATAATAGGAACAATGCTTCCGAAAGAAGGCAACATTCGTCTAAATGGTGTGACGTTAAAAGAAAACACGGACAAGTATCGGACAGCATTTTCATATATCCCTGAAACACCGGTTTTATATGATGAGTTAACATTGCGTGAACATCTAGAATTAACAGCAATGGCTTATGGTTTAGATGAGGCTACACTAGCGGCTCGTTCAGAAGTATTATTGAAGGAATTTCGTATGGAAAAACGCCTAAATTGGTTTCCATCGCATTTCTCAAAAGGTATGCGTCAGAAAGTAATGATTATGTGTGCTTTTTTAGTGAACCCGAGTCTGTATATAATTGATGAACCGTTTGTCGGACTGGATCCACTTGGTATTCAATCATTGCTCGATCAGATGGATACAAAGAAAAAAGAGGGTGCATCCATTTTAATGTCGACGCATATTTTATCGACAGCTGAAAAACATTGTGATCGAATTATTTTATTGCATGAAGGTCGTGTTCGAGCGCAAGGAACGATGGCAGATTTACGACAAGCGTTTGGCATGCCACATGCAACATTGGATGACCTTTATATTGCAATGACAAAGGAGCGGGACCATGAAGAACTTGCGTGATGTATGGTCCTCGCGCTTCATGCACTATATAAGTGAAGTACAAAAATATATGCAGTTTGTTTTCACTGGACATATAGCGCTTGTACTTGTGTTTCTTGTTGGAGCTGGGGGCTATCAATATAGTGAGTGGTTGAAAATCGTTGAGTCTGATTTTCCTGCTGAAGGGCTAATTGCCTTAATAATTGGTGTATTACTTGCATTTAGCCGTCCAACGACATTATTGCGTGAGCCAGACCAAGTGTATTTATTGCCATTAGAATCAAAAATGTCGCTGTATTTAAAAAAGGCAATAGCGTGGACGTTTTGGTCACAAGTTTGGATTGTGGCAATCGTTTATATCATTAGTATTCCTTTATTAAAAGCAGTAACGGAACTAACAACATCTAATATTTGGTCACTGTTTTTCCTTGTTATCGCCTTAAAGTTTGTTAGTGTGCAGGGGGAATTTAGTTATCGTTATAGTGAACGAGGTCATTATGTATGGGTAGATAGACTAATACGAGCTATTGTATTTGGTGTAACCGTATATATGGGACTACAAATGCAACTTATTCTAGCATTAATTGCAGTGATAATTGGTTGTGTCTATGTATTAGTATTTCGCAAAAAGTGTGCGAACGAGCCTGTACCATATGAGCACTTTGTAAAACTAGAACAAAATCGAATGATGAGCTTCTATCGTTTCGCGAATTATTTTACCGATGTACCACATTTACATGGAAGTATTCGACGTAGAGCGTGGCTTGACTGGTTTTATAATTTTATCCCCTATCAAAAGGGGAATGCTCAAAAGTACTTAGTGTTCCGTACGTTTATTCGTACAGATGATCATTTTTATTTATGGCTCCGATTAACTGCTATTTCCGCTGTGATTGCAGCTTTTGTAGATATTCCAGTTGTTACATGGATTGTTGCGGGTGCTCTAAGCTTTGCAACGACGATCCAGCTAAAGCAAGCATTATTAGCTAGCGGTGAGTTTCGCATGGACATGCTTTATCCATTGCCAGAGGGCGCGCGTAAAGCTGCTGTGAAGCAAGTAGTGCGTCTGACAATGATTGCTCAAGCTATTATTGTCACTCTATGCGGCGTGACACAGCCGATGTTTTATGTCACAACGATAATTATCCTTGTAGTTAGTGAAATAACGGCAAAGGTGTCAAAATCTTAAATAGGTAACTCTAATTTTATTTAAAAAAGAAAGCTCATTTTGCCTAAGAACATTAGGCGAAATGAGCTTTCTTTGTTTTATTCCACGATTTGATATTCTAGCGCGGCGCTTACCATCACTTTTGCTGCTACTAGCATACCTTTTTCATCAATATCGAATTTCGGATGGTGATGTGGTGCATATTCATCAGGAGCGGCCCCTGTGAAGAAGAATGTACCTGGTTTTTCCTCTAAATAATAGGCGAAGTCTTCGCCACCCATCGTTGCTGGAATTTCAACAACATCACAAATGTCTTGCGCGATATCGCGAACAAATAGTGTTTCTTTTTCATGATTCACAATTGCTGGATAGCCTTTGCGATAGTCTAGCTCAATTGTACAATCTTGTGCAATTTCAGTTCCGTGCACAACGCGTTTAAATTCACGTTCCATCGTTGCACGTACATCTTTGTCAAACGAACGGATAGTGCCATTTAAATAGGCTGTATCTGCAATAATATTATCTGCATTTGACGCAACGAATGAGCCAACAGTAAGAACTGCTGATTCAGTTGGAGCTACTCGACGCGCTACAAGTTGTTGCAAGTTCATGACAAGCTGAGAGCCGATAACAATAGCGTCTTTCGTTTGATGTGGATGAGCGCCATGTCCGCCTTTACCTTGAATTTTCAGTTCGAAACTATCAACTGCGGCCATAAGTGGGCCAACACGGTAGCCAATCATACCCGTCGGATGATTGGATGATAAATGTGTACCAAATATAGCGTCCACACCGTTAAGTGCACCTGCCTGTATCATACCGATAGCACCGCCTGGGTCTGCTTCCTCGGCATGTTGATGAATCAGTACATATTCACCTGCTAACTCATCTTTCATTTCCCATAAAAGTTTCCCTACTATTAATAAAGTAGCAGTATGACCATCGTGGCCACAAGCATGCATTACACCAGCTACTTTTGATTTGTAAGAAACATCTTTTTCGTCTTGAATAGGGAGTGCATCAAAATCGGCACGCAAGGCAATCCTTTTACCAGGCTTGCTACCTTTAATACGCGCAATCAGTCCATAGCCACTTACATTTGGTTCAACGGGGACACCGAGCTTTTGATAGTATTCCATAATATAGTTTGCTGTTTCTTTCTCTTGGAAGCTTAGTTCTGGATGCATATGTAGATGGCGGCGAATGGCCACCATTTCATCAAAATGAGCATCAATTTTATCGAGTATTTGTTGATTCATAAGTAAGTGCTCCTTTAGTAAAAAAAATTATGCCTCGTCGTCTTCTTTAGGGACAACGCTATAGGTTGTAACATAGGATGCGGCAGAGAAAATATTTTGTTGTCGCACACCAGTTGGTTCTTCACGTTGTGCATGTGCAGTATTATACGCTTTTGAGCTTTTCCATGCTTCAAATGAGTGTGGCCCATTCCATTGTGTCATAACAATGTACGTGTCGCCATTTAATGGACGCAATAGTCGGAACGCTACAAAACCAGGCTCGTTCTCAATTGCACGTGCGCGATTTAAAAAGCGATGTTCAAATACAGGTTTACCTTCATCTGTCACAGGAATATTATTGAAGACGAAGAAGCCGCGTTCTTCTAATTCGTTTACCGAATCTAACACTTCAAATTTACGAGGTGTAGCAAATACAGATTTCCCTTCAGTTTCATGGATGAGCACAGAATTACCTTCACCATGCATTAAAATCATATGTTCGTCAGGATACTTATTTTTCACCTGTTCCATAAACTCTCCTGTGCCAGAAGTTAAATAAATATTCATTATTTTGCCCTCCTTATAAATGTCTAATAATCAGTGATTAACTCCATTTAAGTGTAAGTTACCCGCTTTGTCAAAAAAGAAAGCATGTAGAAAGAACAATTTTATGACAATTCACTAGGAAAACTATACAATAGCAGAGGAAGCGTTTACTATTGAAAACGGATATCAATAATAATGGAATAAACAAGTGATTTTTTATGATATGAAATTCATCGAGGGGAAGGAAATAATCAATGACAACACTTTTTAATGATACACTTCTACGTGCTGCACGCGGGGAAAGGACTGAACATACACCGGTCTGGTATATGCGACAGGCAGGTCGTTCTCAGCCAGAATATCGTGCAATTAAAGAAAAATATTCATTAGAGGAAATTACACATCAACCTGAGCTTTGTGCGTATGTAACACGTTTACCAGTCGAAAACTACAATGTGGATGCAGCGATTTTGTATAAAGATATCGTAACGCCACTACCAGGTATCGGCATCGATGTAAAAATTAAAGCTGGTGTAGGTCCAGTTATTTCAAACCCAATTCGCACAGTTTCAGATGTAGAGAAATTAGGTGAGTTCAATGCAAAGGAACATACACCTTTCGTTTTAGAAACAATAAAATTACTAACAGAAGAACAGCTTAATGTACCATTAATAGGTTTTGCAGGAGCACCGTTCACATTAGCGAGCTATATGATTGAAGGCGGACCTTCTAAAAACTATAATAAAACCAAATCATTTATGGTTTCGGAACCAAAAGCATGGTTTGCATTAATGGACAAATTGGCAGACATGATTATTGCGGACGTTTCAGCGCAAGTAGAAGCAGGTGCAAAAGCGATTCAAGTATTTGACTCATGGGTAGGTGCCTTAAGTGTAGAAGATTATCGTGTGTTCATTAAACCTGTTATGACTCGTATTTTTGGCGAGTTAAAAAAAGAAAATGTACCGCTTATTCAATTTGGAGTTGGTGCAAGCCATTTAGTGAAAGAGTGGCATGATTTACCGATTGACGTTGTTGGCTTAGATTGGCGATTACCAATTAAAGATGCACGTGCAAAAGGTATTACAAAGCCTGTGCAAGGAAACCTAGACCCTTCATTATTACTTGCTGATTGGTCAGTAATAGAAAAACGAACAAAAGATATTGTCGATCAAGGCTTAGAGGTGCCAGGTCATATCTTTAACTTAGGCCATGGCGTATTCCCAGAGGTTGATCCAGCAGTATTGAAACGTTTAACAACACTTATTCATGAATATAGTGCACAACAAATTCAAGCCCGTTCTTAAAGTAAGAAAAGAGCAAATTCTATTGACGCAATTACACTCCTTTTCTGTGTAATTGCTGTTGACGTACAAAATCATACAAAAAATATAGTATAACTATTATTTAGAGGTGAAAAGGTTTATGAAAAAAGTTAAAGGTTTATTAGTAATGGCATATGGTACACCCTATAAAGAGGAAGATATTGAAACCTACTATACTCATATTCGTCACGGACGTAGACCATCTGACGAGCATTTAGAAGATTTACGTGGTCGCTACGAGGCAATCGGTGGTTTATCGCCACTGGCAGCTGCAACAGAAGCACAGGCTGAAGCTTTATGTGCGCGTTTAAATGAAGTTCAAGATGATGTAGAATACAAACTATTTATTGGTTTAAAACATATCCAACCATTCATTGAGGATGCTGTTGAGGAAATGGTTGCAGCAGGTATTAAAGAAGCGGTTTCTATCGTGCTAGCACCACATTTTTCGACTTTCTCTATTAAATCATATAATGGCCGTGCAGAAGAAACAGCAGGTGATCGCCTGAAAATTACATCTGTTGAATCTTGGTATGATGAGCCAAAGTTTATTGATTATTGGAAAGGTAAAGTGAATGAAACGTTCGATTCTATGACTGAAGAAGAACGAGAAAAGGCTTGCCTAATCGTCTCAGCACACTCACTTCCTGTAAAAATTAAAGAAATGGGCGATCCGTACGAAGACCAACTAATTGACACAGCTCGATTAATTCAAGAAGCTACGGGCGTGAAAAATGTAAAAGTGGGCTGGCAATCAGCTGGACAAACACCAGAGCCATGGTTCGGTCCTGACGTTCAAGATTTAACACGTGACCTTTATGAGCAGAATGGGTACCGTTCATTTGTATACACACCGGTAGGCTTTGTAACAGAACATTTAGAGGTGCTTTACGATAACGATTATGAATGTAAAGTTGTTTGCGATGAAATAGGTGCTAACTATTATCGTCCAGCAATGCCTAATACAGATCCGTTATTTATCGATGCTATGGTAGATGCCATTCATAAAAAATTAAGCTAAGCGAAAAGAAAGTGATGATGTTGGTGACTCTAAAAAGACGAAAGGTAGTTGTTGTTGGCGGCGGCATTACAGGCCTCACAGCTGCGTTCTATATGCAAAAACAAGCGCGCGCAAAAGGATTGCCGGTAGATATCGTACTTGTCGAGTCGTCATTACGTCTTGGCGGGAAAATCCAAACTCTTAGAAAAGACGGCTTTATTATCGAGCGTGGGCCAGAATCCTTTTTCGACCGTGAAAATCATGTCCAGGCGCTTGCGAAGGATTTAAATATTGAACATAGGATGATAACTGGAGATTCGGGGCCAACCTATATTGCCGTTGGAAGTAAATTATACCCAATTCCGAGCAATTTGATGTCTGGAGCAACGCCACATATCTCGTCATTCATTACATCAGGTTTATTTTCACTCAGCGGTAAAATTCGTGCAGCGGGGGATTTTGTCCTCCCGCGTTCAGCACGTGATGACGACCAGCCATTAGGTGAATTTTTTCGAAGAAGATTTGGTGCGGAAGTTGTAGAAAATCTCGTTGAACCTTTACTTGCAGGTACATTTGCAGGGGATATTGAGCAACTAAGCATGAGATCTACATTTCCACAGCTCTACGAATTAGAGCAAAAGTATCGTAGTTTGCTTTTCGGTATGAAACAGTCAGGGACAAATTTTTTAAGTTACAATCGGATAGCGAAGGATAAGGGGATTTTTCAAACTTTTGAAAATGGTCTTGAGACGCTTATCGAAAAACTAGAAGAATCTCTACTTCCAGGGACCGTTATGAAGGGTGTTAAAGTAGAGCAAATTGATCACAGCAAAGATGGTACTGTGCAGGTCGTATTAAATAATTTTTCGCATATAACTGCTGATGCGGTTATCATTGCAACACCATATAATGTTGCGCAAATGATGTTTAGTAATCACCAACTTTTAACAGAGTTAAATACGATGAAAGCAGCAACAATTGCAACAGTGACGATGGCATTTAAAAAAGAGCAGCTAGGTGACTTGGATGCATTGTCGTTTTTTGTCTCTAGAAATAGTGATTTTTCAATAACATCTTGTACATGGATTAATCGGAAATGGCCTAATACTACCCCTCAAGACTATGTATTATTACGGAGCTATATTGGTCGTGTAGGCGATGAAACGATTGTTGCCTTATCTGATTCAGAGATTGAAAAGACTGTATTACAAGATTTAAAGAATACAATAGGAATCGAAGGGGAACCCATGACGACGGTTGTTTCTCGTTGGAAAAATGCTATGCCACAATATACTGTAGGACATGAGGCAAAAATTGAACGGGTGAAGAAAGAACTTTATGAACACTTCCCGACAGTAAAACTTGCAGGTAGCTCCTTTGAAGGAATTTCAATTCCTGAATGCGTAGAGCAAGGGTGCAAAGTTGCAAATGAAGTTTTAAGCGAAATGTTTATACAGGAAGACTAAAAAAGTAGTACAAACTTATATTTGTATTACTCAGACTATAGACAAACTCGAAGATTTTCTAGTTTGTCTATAGTCCTTTTTTTATTTAAAATTAATATAGAGGTGATGACTACTGCCGTTGATTTCCGCTACGGACGGGCGCTTTCCGCGGGCACATCGTAAGCCGCAACCCTCGCTAACGCGCGGTTTGTTGCGTCTTACGTACTGTGCGTTCTGAGCAGGAGTCGCCCGCCCTCCACTCCAATCAACTAGTGTCAACATGCTCTTTCGAAGGAAAAAGATGAAAATACAGTACAATTATCGCACTTATAATTATATATGATAGTCGCCTGCTTTAATCTTTAAATAAATTTAGAGGTCTACTGCCGTTGATTTCCGCTACGGGCGGGCGCTTTCCGCGGGCACATCGTAAGCCGCAACCCTCGCTAACGCGCGGTCTGTTGTGTCTTACGTACCGTGCGTTCTGAGCAGGAGTCGCCCGCCCTCCACTCCAATCAACTTTATATGTATTGCTAGCAGTCTACTATAAACGAAGGAAGGGTATCGCCAATATAAATCGAGTCCGGACAGTATGGTCAAGACGAAAGTAAGAACTCATTTTTATAATAAAAAAATAACAAAAGGGATTAAGAATTCTATTCTTAATCCCTTTTGTCGACAAGCTGAAGTAGTACAAACTTATTTTTGTACTACTTATTTCTCAACAGTAGAATGTATGGAGTCATAGATTTTGAACTCATTAATTGTGTAAAGATGACCAACGTTTAAGAAATTCTATGACATGACCATACAATACCACCTGAGTTAGCGCCTCCTAGTGTTAAGGCGAGCGTTAAGCCATTTGCTTCGTAAAATAAATCGATTGTATCACCAGCTGTTAAATTAACTTCTCCAGCCAATGTTACGGTGCCACTTCCAAGAATTGCTCTAATAGTTAAGAGGGTAACTGATAAATTTAATATAGGGAATAAACCGGTAATTAAATTAGTCGTTGTATTTCTACGGATTGCAAAGGAAGGGTTAACACCTGCACCAATACCAAGACTAATGGCAGCTACTGTTGAATAGTTGATCGTTGCCTCAAAAGCATATCTTCCGGTAGTAGGAACTGTAAATATGCCTGTTGTTGGATTAAATGCTGGTGTTGTGAAATATGGTGAAGCTACACTCCAGTTACTTAAAGTAGCTGAGGTACTAACGGATAAAGTACTTAAGAAGGCAGAGAATCCTTCTGTAAACGCAGGTCCTGTTGGCCCCGTAGGTCCGAGAAGTCCTGTTGCCCCAGTAGGTCCGAGTTCCCCGGTAGCGCCGGTAGACCCTGTAGGTCCGAGTAAACCAGTATCGCCGGTAGGTCCTGTAGGCCCGAGTTCACCGGTATCGCCGGTAGGTCCAGTAGGTCCGAGTAAACCAGTCGCACCAGTAGGTCCCGTAGGCCCGAGTTCGCCGGTAGCGCCAGTGGGTCCCGTAGGCCCGAGTTCGCCGGTAGCACCAGTAGGTCCTATAGGTCCAAGAAGTCCTGTTGCCCCAGTAGGTCCGAGTTCGCCGGTAGCGCCAGTGGGTCCCGTAGGCCCGAGTTCACCAGTATCGCCGGTAGGTCCAGTAGGTCCGAGTAAACCAGTCGCACCAGTAGGCCCAGTAGGTCCGAGTAAACCAGTATCGCCAGTAGGTCCCGTAGGCCCAAGTTCGCCGGTAGCACCGGTAGATCCCGTAGGTCCGAGTAAACCAGTCGCACCAGTAGGTCCAGTAGGTCCGAGTAAACCAGTCGCACCAGTAGGCCCAGTAGGTCCGAGTAAACCAGTCGCACCAGTAGGCCCAGTAGGTCCGAGTAAACCAGTCGCACCGGTAGGCCCAGTAGGTCCGAGTAAACCAGTC
>NZ_JBNNUU010000007.1:0-100085 GCF_050280025.1 Lysinibacillus sp. NPDC093712 | reverse complement strand
CGCACCGGTAGGCCCAGTAGGTCCGAGTAAACCAGTCGCACCGGTAGGTCCCATAGGCCCGAGTTCCCCGGTAGTGCCAGTAGCGCCAGTAGGTCCCGTAGGCCCGAGTTCGCCGGTAGCACCGGTAGATCCCATAGGTCCGAGAAGTCCTGTTGCTCCAGTAGGTCCTATAAGTCCGAGAAGACCTGTTGCCCCAGTAGGTCCTGTAGGCCCGAGTTCCCCGGTAGCGCCAGTCGCCCCGGTAAGCCCGGTAGGTCCAAGTAAACCAGTCGCGCCAGTGCTGCCCGTTGGCCCAGTAGGTCCAGTCGCACCAGGATCACCTGTTACGCCAGTAGGACCCGTTGGCCCGGTGTTACCAGTAGCCCCAGTCGGTCCTATTGCGCCTGTACAACCTGTAGGTTTAACTGGCCAAATACAGCTATGATGTTCGGGTATTCTTCTACAACCACAAGGGAATGTCCTACATTTACTGCAAACATTATTTAAAAAATAATCTTCGAAGTTCATTTATTCACCTCCTCTCTCAAGTATCCTATTCATAAAAATGATAGAGGAGGTGGACGGTTAACTACTTTTAATGTTTATATGATAATTTGTAAACCATATAGTGATTATAATTAGTTAAATTACCATAGGGGGAAGGCGATAGGATTGAGAGAAGAAGGGAGCCGCTTTTACAAGAGTCTAAATCATTTTTAAATTAGGTGATTCAATGTTTATCCTTGGGTTTTTTAAACATCCGATCAAAGTAGCTTTTATTGTGTAAGATTTTCGGATCATTAGGTAAGTAGACACGGGCTAATTCATTATGGGTATTGGCTAATTCGTATTGTTGTAAACGGTCATAGAGGACGCAAAGTTGTAAATGGGGCAACCAAGTAGTAAAGGTTTTATTTTGGAAAGGGGCGTTTGGTTTAGGTTTCATTGCTAGTGCTTGTTCATACCAAAAGATGGCCTCATGATTTTTTGCTTGTTCCATAAAATGATGGCCAAGCCTGCAGCATGCTTCAGGGCGCGGGGTGTCATATTCGAAGCTTCTTAAAATAGAGCTTACGTTATTTTCATTATCATTTAATTTCAAATAGCAATTAGCTAGCTTAAAACAAGCATTAATATTATCTTCTACCCAGCCTAGCTTAGTTGTTAAAAAAAGCTCATAGTAGAATACCGCATCCTCGATTTCATTATGATCCAGTAATTCATTGGCATAATAAAATGTGTCGCGTGGTGTGAGAGGTTCTCCTGTTTGAAGGAGTTTCTTATAAATAGTAATATTGCGCTGATAATCGTGATGAAGTGGTAAATGGCTAACTGCAACATCACTTTCAAAAAGATTACCACTAACCTCTAAATATTCATGTACCGCTCCTATCCATCGAAATTGCTTATCCGTTCTAACTAGTCGGTTTCTTCTTAAAAGAGAATTGGCATTCCCTTCGTTATCAAAGCTTAAATGATAATTCATCGAGACGGCATCAATATCGGGAGTTAAAGATTGCTTTAAAGCTCTAAACTTTTCTTGATCTTCTGCCATTAACACGTCATCTGCATCTAGCCAAAGGATGTAGTCACATGTTGCTTGCTGGAAGGAAAAATTACGCGCATCAGCAAAATGATGAATCCACTCAAAATCGAAAATACGATCAGTAAACTGTTTAACAATTTCCTTTGTCTTGTCAGTGGAACCGGTGTCCACTATATTTATCTCATCGACTAAATCTCTTATTGAGTCAAGGCATCTGGCGATAACATCTTCTTCGTTTTTCACAATCATACATAAACTTATCGTTACCATATTGTGATTCCTCCTTTCAATAATCTTTGTAGTATATGTAAAGTCAGTTTTTTTGCGAGGCAGATTGCCCTTTCCTATTGTGTAAACACACTGTTATCACTTGGTAATTTGTCATAAATTTACCTTTCAAGTTTCACGCAGATTTCACAAATGTAAAGTATAGTTAAAGGGCAGAGGTGATGATTATGAAAAAATGGGCATTCTTCATTTTTTCTTTTATACAAGTTATTTGGGTGGCGGGGTGTACCGAGAAATCGTTTGAGCCAATTGACCGTAACCAGAGTTTTATTGCATCGATCAATATACAAGAGCCTTCACTTGATTTTATTGATGAGCTGGGGAATGTGATTGCAACATGGTCATTCGATAAAGCATATACAGGCGCATTATTATTAGATAATGACCGAATATTATTATATGGACATCAATTAGATGAAATAGTTGTCTTTACACTTTCAACTGGTAAAAAGCTTTATTCAAAAAAAGTAGAGCTAGGCACGACGAATGTGTATTATGATCCAGATATTAAACAATATTTTATCGCTAATAGTAAGATGAACACAGTGACAAGCTTTGATGTGGAAGGAAATGAATTGGCATCACAGCGACTTGGTAACTATCCGATGTCGATGGCTACTTATAAGGATAAGCTTTATGTAGTCAATTATAAAGATACGAAACTATCGGTGTTATCCATTAAGGATTTGACAATAGAGCAGGAATGGCCAATAGGAAAATCATCGCATGGCATTGTAATAATTGAAGAGACAAATGAGCTTTGGGTCGGCGGACATGGTGAAGGAAGCAAGCCGAATAGTTCAGTTAAGCGATTTGATCTTGAAACGGGTGTAGTGCGTGGCAGTATAGAAATGCCTTTAATGCCCGTAGGTTTAACAAAGACGAAGGATAAAGTGTTAGTCGTTAGCCATGGACATAATGAATTATATGTTGTCGACTTTAAAGGAAATGTTTTATGGGAAAAAGAAGTAGGAGCAAATCCATTTGTTGTGAATCAGTTTAAGGACTATATTGTTGTGGCTGGTTATGACGACCATACATTATATTTTATAAAAGATGGTCAAGTACAAAAAACAGTTGATGTTGGCAAAGGTGCATTTCAGCTGTTAGTAAGGGAGGAAGAAAAGTGACAACGGTATTAATTGTAGATGATGAGCAAGATATGCGTAATTTAATCGAGATGATGCTCAATAACTCCAATTTCGAGACCTTTACGGCTGCATGTGGAACTGAGGCATACGATATTATTGTTCGTGAGCAAATCGACTTAGTTTTATTAGATGTAATGATGCCACATGAAGATGGTTTTGCGGTTTGTCAAAGTATTCGAGCGATGTCTAATGTGCCCGTAATATTCTTAACGGCACGAGATGCTAATGAGGATAAAGTAAAGGGTCTAACACTCGGTGGAGATGATTATATCGTCAAACCGTTTACAAATGATGAACTAGTGGCACGAATGCATGCTGTATTGAGAAGAAGTGGCGCTAATATAGCAGAGTTTGAGCAAAAAAATGTTGTCTTTGGGCCAATTAAATTAGATGAAATTGCACGTAAAGTTTCAGTTGAGGGGAAGGTTATTCCATTAACTTTAAAGGAATTTGAATTATTGCATTTATTTATGAAAAATCCAGGTAATGCATATTCACGTGAGCAGTTACTAGAGCGCATTTGGGATATTGATTATTTAGGTGGAACAAGAACGGTTGATACTCATATTAAAACTTTGCGATTGAAACTTGGAAAGGAAGCGGCAGGCTATATACAAACCGTCTGGGGAGTAGGTTACCGCTTTGATCCAGGAGAATGAAAAAGATTTCAACACGTATTTGGCTACTCATTTTCGCATTTTTGATTATTACAGTTGTTTTTATGTATGTACTGACAGATTTTTTATATGAACAGCTTTATGTGGAAGATACGGAAAGCAATATGATTGAAATCGGTACAAAGCTACAAACAATGTATACGAGTGGTAAAGTTACAGACGAATTTATTGCTAATATAGAACATTATAATGATTATTCCAATTTAAATATTTTTGCTGTTCGAAACCCTCGTGAACTTAGTGCCTGTGTCCCCTTTGATATTGATTATGAAACATTGATAGGGGCTGAAGAACGGCAACAATTGCTGGAAGGTAAATATGTGCAAAAAATTGGCTATGAACCTCGATTCGATCGGCAGCTTATTTCAGTAGTACTACCTTTAGTAGATCAAAATAGGCTAGAGGGAATAATTTATATTTACTTCCCATTAGCAAAAATTAGTGAGTTGGCAAGTCAAGAAGTCATTTTTTTATTTTTGAGTGCATTTGTCTTTTTGATTGTTACTAGTTTTTTTGTCTATAAAGGTATTCAACATATTATGCGTCCATTAAGTGACTTACAAACTGCTGTAGAGCAGATGTCTTATGGACAATATGAAACACGTGTACCTGTTAAATCGAGTGACGAGATAGGGAAACTATCAAGCACGTTTAACGATATGGCAGAGGCAATTCAACGGGAAGATGAGGCACAAAAGACTTTTTTAGCAACCGTATCTCATGAGTTGCGTACACCTATTAGCTATGTGAAAGGCTATAGTGAAGCAATGCAAAACGGAATTATTGCAGAAGAGCAACAAGAGGAAGCAATTCAATTAATCGTGCGTGAAGCAAATCGTATGGAGCGTTTAACAAATGAGCTTCTTCAACTCGCTCGCATGGAAAATGAACAAAAGGACATCGCTCTCTATCCGATACCACTTGCAGAGACATTACGTGAAGTACAGAAAATTTTAACGCATCAAGCACAGAAAAAGGATATTACATTACATCTGAATGTAGATGATGAATTAATTGTTAAAGCGGATGAAGTGAAACTAAAGCAAATTTTTATCAATATTATTGAAAATGCTATCAATTACTCCTATGAGCAGTCGAAAGTTGACATTGTAGCAATTGAACACGACGGTAACGCGCTCATTACTATTAAGGATGAAGGCATCGGTATACCGCAGGAAGATTTATCACATGTTACAGAGCGGTTTTATCGTGTTAATAAAGCGCGTAGTCGAGTAGATGGTGGGAGTGGCCTAGGTCTATCCATTGTTGAACAATTATTAAAACAGTTACAAGGCAAGATTGAAATAGAAAGTGAAATAGACAAAGGCACAAAGGTAAAAATTTCGATGCCATTAATGGAGGAATAGAACATGAAGAAGTGGTTATTTACATTGATAGCTGTACCCGCATTACTAGTAGGTTGTGGGGAAAAGGAAAAACCTGCAACATCTACTACATTGGAGGAGCCTCAAATGTTAGAAGTGGAAATTTTAACACCAAAAGAAGTTGAGGTAAATAATCCTATCGAACTTGCTGCACATGTTATTCAAGGTAAAAAAAATATCGATGATGCAATAGTTGAATTTGAAGTGTGGGAATCAGGTAAACGCGATGAGGGACAAATGCTTGAAGGTAAATTAGAAAAAGATGGCGTCTATAAAGCACAAACTACATTTGATCATGACGGCGTATACTTTATGTTTGCTCATACTACAGCAAATGGTATTCATAATATGCCGAAGCAGCAAATTACGGCTGGAACACCTGATATGACACAAGTAATCGAAGAAGATGAAAAAGCTAATATGAACATGTCGGATCATAGTAAAGATTCATCAGAGGATACTGAGCATTAATAAAAACGAAAAAAATATTCAATAAATACTTGCATTATTTTTAAAATAGGAATATTATAATGACCAGATGACCGAAATGGTTTTCTGGTCATTTTAATTTCTGTGTACAAAGGATGTACATAACTTAACAGGAAAGGATGTCACATATGGATCGTAGGCAGGAAATTCTTGAAGCAGCTGCAAAATCATTTACATTGTTTGGCTATAAGGCAACGACGATGGAACAAGTGGCGAAAATTGCTAATGTCGGTAAAGGAACGATTTATACATTCTTTGCAAATAAGGAAATTTTATTTCAAGAGATTGCGATGTCACTTGTACGAGAGATGAAAGCGGAAGCGGATGCAGTGTTGGATGCATCAGCTAGCTTCATGGATAATGCACATAATGCTTTAATGAAAATGCTACAGTTCCGTGAGAAGCATCTTTTATTTGCGAAGTTAATAGAGGAAGAAAAAGAATTACGTACGCCAGCAGTAAAACAAGTATTAATTCGCATAGAGTCTGAAATATTATCGTACGTTGCAACGTTAATTCAAAGACGTATTGATAAAGGTGAGATTCGAGATTGTGATACAGAGTTAGTAAGCTATCTGTTGTTAAAAGCGTATTTAGCGTTCGTCGTAGATTGGCATGAGCTTCATGGCGATATGATTCCACAAGAAAAGATACTAAATCTTTTCAAGGAAACAATCTTTCGAGGACTAGTTCTTTAGAGAAGAATCTACAAATTTTACGCACTGTGAAGTTTGTGATTTTTTTGCAGAAAAATGACCAATTGACGATTACGGTCAATTAGTATAGGAGTGAGAGAAAAATATGATTAAAGCTGAATGGCTGAAAATCCTAAAAACAAGAAAAATGCTTGTTTCCATAATTGCCGTCCTATTTATCCCTGTCATGTATGCAGGCATGTTTTTATGGGCGTTTTGGGATCCATATGCAGGTATGTCTAATTTGCCGGTAGCGGTTGTCAATGAAGATAATGGAGCAGAAATGGATGAAGTGAAGTTAGACTTAGGCGATACCTTGGTCGATAAACTCGTCGATAGTAAGCAATTTGACTTTATTGAAGTGTCAAAAGAAGAAGCAGAAAAAGGTTTAAATAGTAGAGACTATTACATGATCTTAGAAATACCAGCAAATTTCTCAGAACATGCTACGACTTTACTTGATGACAAACCTTCTAAGTTAGTGATGAACTATATCCCAAATGAAGGGTTGAACTTCCTAGGTGCGCAAATTGGTGAAACAGCAATGGATCGCATACGCGCAGAAGTAAATTCACAAGTTTCTGCTACATATGCAGAAAAATTATTTGATTCAATTGCAACGCTTGGAGATGGCTTTACAGAAGCTGCTGACGGTTCAGTTAAGCTAGATGAAGGAGCACAAAAAGTAGCAAATGGAGCAAAAGATTTAAAAGGTTATTTGGAGCAGCTAGCTTCTAGCACGATTGAACTTTCTGATGGTACAGATAAAATTACAAAAGGTGCAGGGCAAGCGGCATCTGGTGCTAACGAACTGTCAACAGGGCTAGTGAAACTAGAAAATGGTACAGTTCAGTTACAGCAAGGTGCACAGCAGGCAGCTGCTGGGGCAACAAATCTTGAACAAGGTCTATCTCAATACACACAAGGTGTAGCTAAGGTAGAAGCTGGTCTTACAACATTAAATGAAAAACAACAGCAAATAGCTTCTGGTGCTGCATCAGTGGCTGAAAATGCTGGTACATTAAACAGTTCAGCAAATCAATTATCAAATGGTTCTGCACAAGTGGAAGCGGGTATTAAAGCACTAACTGAACAGTTACAAAATGCAATTGCATCAATGCCAGAAGAGCAAGCAGCAGCGTTAAAACAAACGTTAGCAGAGCTACAAGCAGGAAGTGCAAGTGTGCATAATGGTTTAAATTCATTAGCAGCAGGTGCTGAAAAATTACAAGGTGGTGCCAACCAAGTAAGCGGTGGTGCAACACAAATTGCAGCTGGTCAAAAAGATGTTTTAGCTGGTGCAAATGCATTATCAGCAAAAAGCAATGAATTAGTTAAAGGTGCACAAAGCCTACAAGCTGGTAATGCCACATTAGCTGATAAACTTGGTGAATTACATGCTGGCGTTAACACAGCTGTTACTGGTTCACAAACATTAGCTTCAGGATTAAATGACTTAGCTAGTGGTACAACAACATTGAACGAGGGCACATCAACACTTGCTTCAAAATCTGGTGAGTTAGCAGATGGCTCTGCAACACTTGCAGATGGTTCGACTGAACTTGCAGATGGTACAGCTACATTATCTAGCAAATTAGGTGAAGCTAGTGAAAAAGCGAACGAAGTACATGCGAATGATGATACGTATGATATGGTAGGTAATCCAGTAGAAGTAGAAAAAGAATCAGTTAACCATGTTCCAAACTATGGTACAGGTTTCGCACCTTACTTTATTTCACTTGGATTATTTGTTGGGGCACTACTAATCTCGATTGTATTCCCACTTGTTGAACCAGCTATTCGTCCGAAAAATGGTGCAACATGGTTTACAAGTAAAGTGACAGTGCTTGCATTTGTCGGTCTTGTTCAAGCTTTACTAACAGTAGCAATTGTAAAATGGGGCTTAGGTCTTGAAGTACAAAATTTAGGCTACTTTGTTCTAACAGCTTTAATAACAAGCTATGTGTTCTTAGCATTAATTCAAATGTTAGTATCTATTTTCGGTGATCCAGGTCGCTTCGTAGCGATTGTTGTACTAATTTTACAACTTACAACAAGCGCGGGTACATTCCCACTTGAGCTTATTCCATCACCATTACAAGTGTTCAATAAATTATTGCCAATGACTTATACTGTTCAAGCGTTTAAAGCAAGCATTTCAACAGGCGACATGTCTTATTTATGGCAAAACTACGGTGTATTATTTGGATACTTAATTGTGTTCTTAGCCATTACTTTTGGTTATTTCATGTTATTACACACAAGACGCTACTCAAAAGTAGCAGAAGATTAAAAAACACCATGCACCCACCATTTACTTGGTGGGTGTTTTTTTGTAAGTGCCAGGCACCCAAACAATTAGTCAACTAGCAAAGTATCGGATCCTAAAACGTAAAAATCCACTGCGCTTTCCGCGGGCACCATGTAAGCCGCAACCCTCGCTGTCGCGCGGCTTGTTGCATCTTACAACTAGTGCTGTTCCCGCAGGAGTCTACATGGATTTTTACTTTGTTCGTCCTAAAATATATGACTAGCAAACGAAATTGTATGAGTGCCAGGCACCCGTCCTCAGTGGGAAGAGTGTCAGGCACTCATACAATTTACAAAGTAAAACAGAAACAGCAGCTGATATGAGCGTATCAGCTGCTGTTTTGTGTAAGTGTAAGAGATTTAATTAATGGTTCACCATAAATGTATGATGAGGGGTGTCATTATTAGTTCGTGTGGGGCACGAAATGACTTACAGAATAGGCAAATGCTTATAGGCAGTTACATTTTTCACAAGTGTTGCTGTAGCATTCGCTTTGTTCTTCGATCTTTTCACCGCATTCCGTGCATTGTTTTGCAGGTAAGTTCTTGAAAAATTCAACTACGTTTTCTAACATTGTGGACTCCTCCTTTAAGTTCATCTGTACTATTACTGTTTTATTATTTTCTAGTGTATTATAACAGATGCGTTTCGTCAACACAAAATGCCTAATTTGCGTTAAAATAAAATATGGATATTTTGTGAAGGAGGAAACGACTATGATTTTCGTTGATAATAAAGGGATACATGATCCACGCATTAACCTTGCCATTGAGGAGTATTTATTAAAGACAATGGACGTTGAGAAGGAGCCAGTGCTGTTATTTTACATAAATCAGCCATCCATCATTATTGGAAAGAACCAAAATACGATAGAAGAAATTAATACAGACTATGTGGAGGATAACGGTATTATCGTTGTGCGCCGTCTCTCTGGTGGTGGTGCGGTGTATCATGATCTTGGAAACCTAAACTTTAGTTTTATTACAAACGACGATGGCGATAGCTTTATGAATTATAAAAAATTCACTCAGCCGGTTGTAGATGCCCTTGCAAAAATGGGCGTTAACGCTGAGCTGTCAGGTCGTAACGATATTTTAGCAGAAGGACGTAAAGTATCTGGGAACGCTCAGTTTTCTACTAAAGGCCGTATGTTTAGTCACGGGACATTAATGTTTAATACAGAAATTGATGCTGTTGTATCTGCATTAAAGGTAAAGAAAGATAAAATCGAATCAAAGGGCATTAAATCGATTCGTTCACGCGTAGCAAATATTTCGGAATTTTTAAAGGATAAAATGACTATAGAAGAATTCCGCATAGAAATTTTAAAGTCCATTTTCGGTGGTGAAGAAAATATTCGCTATTATGAGCTAACGGACGAAGATTGGGCAAATATTCATAAATTATCTGCTGAACGCTATCAAACATGGGAATGGAACTATGGTAAATCGCCACGCTTTAATATTCAAAAAACACATCGCTTCCCTTCAGGTGGAATTGATATCCGTTTAGAGGTGAAGCATGGTGTTATTGAAGAAGCACATATTTTCGGTGATTTCTTCGGTGTAGGCGATATGGCTGATGTAGAGCAACGTCTAGTTGGGACAAACTATGACCGTGTAGCGATTGCAAAGGCTTTAGCAGATATCGACGTACCAACCTACTTTGGTGGTGTCCCAACAGAAGAGTTTTTACAATTAATTTATTAACAGTAGACAAAAAAGTAGTTGGCAAATGCCTTTCGATAAGAAAGATATTTTTAGCCTATACTTAGACCATAGAATGGTTATGCTACTGGAAACATTATGAGTCGAAACATGCTAAACTCCTTAGTAAGGGAAATTCGAAGCTACTTCCGTACTCATGATAGAAAAGGGCACGCGCAATTATGGCGCGTGGCCTTTTTTTGGTACAATATACGATAGAAAGGAGTGTCGATATGGAAAAGCATCGAATATTTATTGTCGAGGATGATGTAAAGATTGCATCATTGCTTGCAGAAACACTTAGAAAATATCAATACGAAGTGGAAACAATCCAAGAATTTGATCATCTAATTGAAGAGTTTACAACGTTTAATCCACATATGGTATTGCTTGATATAAATTTACCAGCGTATGACGGCTATTATTGGTGTCGTCAGTTACGTCAACATACAACATGTCCAATCATTTTCATTTCAGCACGATCTGGGGAAATGGATCAAATTTTTGCGCTTGAAAATGGAGGTGACGATTTTATTACAAAGCCATTCAATTATGAAATTGTTTTGGCTAAAATCCGTAGTCACTTGCGTCGTACATATGGCGAATATGCGGCTAGACAAGAAGAACGGACGATTAAGCAAGGGCAGCTTATATTGCATTTAGAGCGTATGGAGTTGCACAAAAATGATTTAGAAATTCCATTACAGAAAAAAGAATGTATCATTTTAGAGCTGTTAATGGGCCAAGCACCAAAAGTTGTTACGCGCGAGCAACTGTTAGAAGAGCTATGGGACGATCAAGCATTTGTCGACGAAAATACGTTGAATGTTAATATGACGCGTGTGCGTAAAAAGCTAGCAGATTATAATATTTCATCAACAATTGAGACAGTCCGCGGAGCAGGTTATCGCTTTATATTAAGTGCAGGTGAGCTGTAATGGGTTGGAAATTATTTTTGCGAGATTATGCAACATTTTTTATCTTTCAGCTAATTTTAGTTGGTTTTATCATGGTGTTGTATTGGCTCGACGGTTTTCGTAACGTCGATACGGCTATTTACTCTGTAAGTATTAGTTTGGTATTGCTATGCTCATTTTTACTTATTCGCTATTTAATGCGTCAAAGTTATTTGAGCAAATTATTGCATCTTCCAAAATCAATGGAGGATGTACTACAAAAAAATGCCAAGACACCAGAGGCGATGCAAGTAGAAAAATATATGCATGAACTCTATCGTCTTTATCAGCACGAGCTGCATTCGTTATATGCTAGTCAAAAGCGACACGATCAATTTATGAATCAATGGGTACACCAAATGAAAACCCCTATTTCAGTCATCGAGATGCTATTACAGGATGAGCGCCCTCTCGATAAAAAGAATGTTCAAGAGGAAATTGATCGCTTACGTAGAGGATTGGATATGGTGCTTGTCAATGCGCGACTCGAAAACTTTGAAGAGGATATGCAAGTAGAACAGATTCAGTTAAAAGCGATTGTCACTGCAACTGTTAATGAAAATAAACGTTTATTTATAACAAATAGAGTTTTCCCAGAAATTCATATAGAGGATGACATGATCGTAGCGAGTGATTCAAAATGGCTTCGCTTTATTATTGGGCAATTCGTTACAAATGCAGTGAAATATACGTTTGAAGAAAATAAAAAAATCGTGATGTCTGCCATTAAAAAAGATGATTATATTCAGTTAGCAATTTGTGATGAAGGAATTGGAATTCCTGCTTCTGACCTTTCACGTGTGACTAAAGCCTTTTTTACGGGAGAGAATGGGCGTAAAACTGGGGAATCCACAGGTATGGGCTTATATTTAGCAAAGGAAATCTGTGAAAAACTAGGGCATCAATTAGACATTACATCTGAAGTAGGTAAAGGTACGATTGTCACCGTGACATTTACAAATTAGGGGGAGCAAAAATGGGAGAAGTATGTATTGATGACTGGGTATTAAATATTGAATTAGAAAAGACAAAAAATCTGTATGACTTACAGCTAGAAGTTTGTGACTGTTTGTTTTGTGAAAATTTCCGTCAGGCTAGCCTATTACTTCAAGATGAGGTAATGCATTTTTGCAATGCACTTGGGCTAAACTTACATAAACCATGCCAACTGAATGCTTTTCCAGTAGAAGGCGAGAAAGTCATGTATAGTGGGCACTACTCAGTTTGTGGCGAAATAATAGAAGGTGAATTAGATGGTTGGGATATGATCGTAGGGGAGCATTGCTTTAGTCTAGTTCAAGATGAAGAGAACATACCTTCAGCCATTTTAGAGCCACAGTTTCAAATTGGCTTTGAGGTGGTATTAAAATGGCTATTACCAGAATCTATGGAATTAATCGAGAAATAAGGTGGACAAGGCATGCCTATTTTACAAATAAAAGATGTTACAAAAGTATATGAGGGAAAGGTTACACATCGTGCACTCAATCAATTGAGCTTTGAGGTCGAAGAAGGTGAGTTTTTAGCAGTAATGGGCCCATCGGGAAGTGGTAAAACTACGTTATTAAATATTATTTCTACAATTGACGAACCAACAAGTGGAGAGATCATTTTAGATGGCATGAACCCTCATAAGCTTAATGCTACTGAACTTGCTTATTTTAGAAGAAGACAGCTGGGCTTTGTTTTTCAGGATTTCAATTTATTGCATATGCTCACTGTCGAGGAAAATATCGTGTTGCCATTAACGCTTGATCAACAGCCATTAGAAGTAATGGAAGAGCGTCTTGCAGATATTATAGAAAAGCTTGATTTAGCTTCCTTTTTGCAAAAACGTCCAAATGAAATTTCAGGTGGACAAGCACAGAGAACAGCGATAGGACGGGCATTGATTCATAACCCAAGCCTTATTTTAGCAGATGAACCGACGGGAAATTTGGATTCTAATTCTTCGCGTGATGTACTAGAACTATTAACAAAAATTAATAAGGAAAAACAAACGACAATCGTGATGGTGACCCATGACCCGATCGCAGCTAGTTATTGTGATCGCGTGCTATTTATTAAGGACGGGGAATTTTTCAATGAGATTTATCGAGATGACCGACGTCAAATGTTTTTCCAACGTATTTTAAATGTATTGAGCTTACTAGGAGGAGGGCAAGTAGGTGACCTTTCGACAATTCGCTTACCATAATGTCGTACGGAACAGCCGTATATACGGGGCCTTTTTTATGGCGAGCTTTTTTTCTGTAGCTGTATTTTTTATCTATTCAATGCTGATGTTTCATCCAGATATTGAACGTGGCATTTTAGGAGAAGTATCGTTAGTCGGCATGATTGGTGCAGAAATCGTACTTGTCCTCTTTACATTGTTCTTTTTATATTATTCCATGAGTGCTTTTTTAGAGGCGAGATCACATGAGTTTGCTATTTTATTGCATCTTGGAATGGAAAAACGTCAAATGAACAAGCTAGTCTTTTTAGAAACAATGATTATCGGTGCGGGCTCTATTATTGTGGGCATTATTTTCGGCTTTTCATTTTCGAAGTTTTTCTTCATGATTGTTCGAGAAATTTTGCATTTAGAGGATTTACCGCTCTATGTTTCTTGGCAACCTTTCTTACTGACACTCGGTGTTTTTACTAGTGCCTTTGTCGTTATTTCTTTCATAAGCGTATATTTTACTCGTGAGAGAAAACTTCGCGATCTTATCAAAGGAAATGATTATATAAATAGCGAGACTAGCTATTCAAAAGTTCGTGCAACATATGGCATTGCTTTAATTTTAGCAACCTATGTGCTGGCATTTATCGTTTCACATACGACAATGATTGGTCTTACGTTATTAATACCGTTCTCAGCAACTTTTGGAACTTACTATTTTTTTAGTGATTCAGTGCCATTCTTTTTACAAATTGCACGTGGAAAACGTAAATTTAATTGGCAACGCTATCGCCTCTTATCTTTAGCTGAACAAACACATATTATGAGGGATAATGTGAAAATGTTTTTCGTCGTAACGATGGTATCGACAATGGCATTTTTATCTGTCGGAGTATTGGCTACGATGTCCTCCTATACGACACAATACGATCGTTTAAATCCACTAGGCCTTATCTATAAAGGAGATAGTGATAACCCATATGAAGCTACGCACATTAATTCTCTACGCATCCAATTAGAGGAGAAGGGCTTATCCTATCATTTATCCCGCTTTGTAGTTGTAAAGCAAACTTCCTCATATACACATAATGAGGTCGAGGTATTCCGAGAATCAGATATGAACGTCTTGTTATCCTCTTTTAACTATCCATTGATTAATCTAGAATCTGGAGAGGCAGTATTCATACCATATTCGGAAGAGTCTTTAAAAAAGCTTAAAAATAAAGAAGTTCAAACGGTTTTAGAAGAAAACTCTATACCTATTACGATAGATAGTGTATACCCTAAAATAGTATTCCCAGGATCAATAGTTAGTGTGAATTCTATTGTCATTAGCGATGAAGACTTTGTGAACCTTGTGAAGCCAATTACAAGTAAGGGTGTTGTGCAGCCAAGCTATCATCTTTTTACTTTTGATATTCCTCAATGGATGGAGACAAAGGAAATTGGTAAGGACATAATTGAAATGGCATCAACCGAATATTTTTATAATATTAAGAAGGGCAAGCATAGTCCATTTTACTTTGAAAATGCAGGATTAAATTATTCTTATATACTAGCTACGTACTCATTATTTACATTAGTTGGTGTTTTAGTAGCGACTGTATTTTTACTAGCGGCTGGTAGCTTCATTTACTTTAAACTGCATACTTCACTTGAACGAGAGAAGCGGAAATTTGATGTCTTAAAGCGAATGGGGTTAACAGATATAGAGTTGAAAAAGCTGGTCAATCGCCATCTATTCCCGCAATTTTTCTTACCGTGGAGTGTTGCCATGATGCACAGTGCCTTTGCCTTTTTTATGGTTCAAGGTATTTTAAAGGATATTGCTAATATTTCAATTGTTAAAGAAGTTTTCTTTGCTTTTGGTTTTTTTGTTGTTATTCAAGTAATTTATTTTTACTTAATCCGTTGGCGATATATCTCACATATCCGTTCTTGAAAACTTGTACAAAAGAGAAAAAAATGAATTTTTTGACGGTAATAATGACATGAAGTAAAAAGACTCATTGTCTTTTAGATACATTTCTTATATAATATTACTGAATAATGATTCATTTTATACGATAAGGGGATGGTGTAATTGAATTTAGTTTCATGTGTTCGTCAACAAGCAGCAGAGCAACCGGAAAAAATTGCGTATCATTTTATGGGGAAAGATACGACGTATGGGGAATTTGAACAGACGATTGGTCGCTTTGCACAGGGATTACAAGATTTAGGGGTACAAAAAGGGGACCATGTGGCGTTTTTACTCGGCAATACGCCACATTATTTAATTGCTTTATATGCAACGATGCGATTAGGAGCTACAGCAATTCCTGTAAATCCAATTTATACGCCAGATGAGATTTCTTATATTTTACGTAATGGAGATGTCAAGGCGGTAATTGCGCTCGATGCATTGCTTCCATTAGTAGAAGTAGGTGTACAAGCCTTTCCAGAAGTCGTGACATTTGTAGTGTGTGAAACAACACCAGATGTAGCTGAAAAAGTAGCTACTTTATCGGAAGCGGCGAAGGCGAGAACACATTTATTTTCACAAGTCATTGCGCGTGCATCTGGCTCACTAGAACCAGCGGACGTAGCAGATGATGATACGGCTATTATATTATATACATCGGGCACAACAGGGAATCCAAAGGGTGCCATGCTGTCCCACGGAAATGTCTATTCAAATGCGCGTGACGTCTCTACCTATTTAGGATATAGAGCTGATGACCGCATTATTGCAACATTACCTGTTTTCCACGTATTTGCGTTAACGGTAGTTGTCAATGCACCTTTAATCAGTGGCGCAACCGTTTTGCTTGCACCACGATTCAGTCCAAGTGAAATTTTCGCATTGGCGAAGGAACAACAGGCAACGGTCTTTGCTGGTGTCCCAACGATGTATAACTTTTTACATTTATTACCTGAAGGCAAGCCGGAAGATTTTTCGACAATTCGTTTAGCCATTTCAGGAGGCGCATCTTTACCTGTTGCACTATTACATAATTTCGAGCAGAAATTTAATGTACGTGTATCAGAAGGGTATGGCTTATCAGAAGCTTCACCTGTAACATGCTTCAATCCTTTAGACAGAGAACGGAAAGCAGGCTCCATCGGTACATCTATTAACAACGTCGAAAATAGAGTCGTTGATATCAATGGAAGAGAAGTTCCTGTTGGTGAGGTTGGCGAGTTAGTCGTTCATGGGCCAAACGTGATGAAAGGCTACTACAAAATGCCTGAAGAAACTGCGATGGCCATCCGTGATGGTTGGTTATATACAGGGGATCTTGCAAAAGTAGATGACGAAGGATATTTTTATATCGTTGATCGCAAAAAGGATATGATTATTGTTGGGGGCTATAACGTATACCCGAGAGAAGTCGAGGAAGTGTTGTTTGCTCATGACAATATCGTAGAGGCTGCAGTAGTGGGCTATCCAGACCCTAACTTCGGTGAAGCAGTTCATGCATATATTGTGCTCAAAGAAGTAACGGCAACTACAGCAGATGATATATTAGAGTACTGTGCAAAACATATGGTGAAATACAAGGTTCCGAAAGTCGTTGAAATCTTGGAAGAGCTACCGAAAAATACAACAGGTAAAATTTTGCGTCGTTCTTTAAAAGCGACAACAGTATAAGATTTTTACTAGAATTCATGTCCACCACAGAAAGTTCAGTGGTGGGCTTTTTTTTTGAAAATTTTTAATTGTATGGGTGCCTGGCACTTAAATATGACTAAATAAGTTGAGTGCATAGAGCCGTAGTGATAAAATCAGTCATGTGCAAACTACATACTTTAAAAGGGCTTGTCATATAGTAGGGGAGTAGTAACTTGTATACTATGTTGTATTGATTTGGAACCCTTTTGTGCGTAACAACGTCCAAGCTTTTAGGAAAAATTAAATTGAAAGAGAGCATACAAAAACAATGATAGGACTCATTCAAGAGTTAATTAGTTTTATAATGCATATTGATGTGCATTTGGAAGAAATTATTCGTGATTTTGGTAATTGGAGTTATCTCATTCTATTTGCAATTGTGTTTGTCGAAACAGGTGTCGTCATTTTTCCATTTTTACCGGGTGATTCATTACTGTTCGCTAGTGGTACATTAACAGCAGCAATGGGAGCCTTTGATTTATGGATTCTAATTCCTGTCTTTTTGGCTGCAGCAATTTTAGGGGATACAATGAATTATCATATAGGTCACAAAGTTGGTACTTCGATTCCACCTAAGAGCTTATTAGGCCGAATTGTTAAAAAGGAACGTATGGAGGCTGCGGAGAAATTTTTCAACACACATGGTGGGAAAACGATTGTTATTGCTCGATTCATGCCATTCATTCGTACGTTTATTCCATTTGTTGCAGGGGCAAGTAAGATGCATTATAGTTACTTTTTACTGTACAACATAGTAGGTGCAGTTTTATGGGTATTTAGCTGTACATTACTTGGTTATTTCTTTGGTAATATCCCAATTATTAAAGATAATTTCTCGGTAGTTCTTATTTTAATTATATTTATCTCAGTAGTACCAGCAGTTATTGGTGCTTTCAAATCTAAATTTGGGAAATAAATAGATGCCTCTGAAATGATTCTGAGGTATTCAGACTATAGACAACTTGAAAATTTCGAGTTTGTTTATAGTCTTTTTTATTTAAATATATTTTGAATTGCTACTCGCAAATTATGCTCTGTGTTCCAAATAGAGTTGCTAATATCCACTCCAAATATAGAAAATGCCATTTCATTTTATTGTTTAATGTAATTATTTTCTGAACAGTATATGGATTTCTTATGATTTATTTTATAATGCGATTAAAGGCTTATAACAAACACGATATGTTGTGTGGCAAAGTGGATGTTTATCAAAAAAGTATTATTTAGGACAACTCCAGTTACATAAGTAATAAATAGCCAATTATATAGGTATATGTTGGTTGAAGTGTAAGAAACAAATAATATAGTGCTGAAAAAATAAGCGTAAGGTACTGAAAGATGCTATAATAATTACTAAAAAATGGTGAATTGGAGGCAACGAAATGGAAGTATTTATCGGAAGACAGCCAATTTTTAATCTTCACGAACAGGTCGTTGCGTATGAATTGTTGTATCGAAATAAAAATGAAAATTCATTTCCTAATGTCGACTCAGATGCTGCAACTGTGGATGTGTTAGTGAACTCATTTTTATCAATAGGTATTGACGAGGTGACGAAAGGGAAGCCTTGTTTTGTTAATTTTACGGAAAACTTGCTTATGAGTTCAATCGAAGAATTTTTAAATCCTTCGCAAATTGTTATTGAGATTTTAGAGGATGTACCACTAACACCCAAATTGGTTGAGCGTGTCATTGAGCTGAAGGCGCATGGATTTACAATGGCTTTAGATGATTTTATTTTAAACGAAGATGTACAAATATATGAAAAACTTTTCCCTCATATTGATTATATAAAAGTGGATTTTTTATTATCCTCTTTGCTTGAACGAATGGAAATTGAAAATATGGTAAAAGAAAATTTCCCTCATATTAAATTGCTTGCTGAAAAAGTGGAAACACAAAAACAAGTTAAAGTAGCTAAGCATTCAGGCTATGAGTTATTCCAAGGCTATTTTTTTGAGCAGCCTCAAATTATTAGAGCAATGGATATACCTGCAAATGCTATTCAATATTTCCATATAATTTCGCTTTTAAAAGAAGAAGAGCCAAATGTTCATCTGTTAGCGGAAAATATCGAACGAGATATATCGTTAACGTATAAATTATTAAAAATGATTAATAATTCTAGTAGACGTTCAAAATCTAAAGTGCGTTCAATTAAGCAAGCTATTTTATTACTTGGTTTAGCAAATCTACGTAAGTGGATCTATTTATTAGCTTTGCGTGAATTTGATGGTAAAACGGATTCAGATCTTTTTCAAGAATTAATGCGTACATCTTTGTTTAGAGCAAAAGTTTGTGAAAAATTAGCAAAGCTATCCTATAAGCAAAACTTTTCTGAGTATTTTTTAGTCGGGATGTTTTCATTAATTGATACGATCTTACAAAGACCGATGAATGCTATTTTGCAACAATTACCTTTTTCAGAGGCGATTACGGAAACAATTTTAGGTGGACAAACCGAGATGACACCATATTTAGAGTTTAGTATTGCCCTAGGTAAACTAGATTGGGAACGTCTAGAGCAATTAGCACCTCAAATAAATATTGAAATGGCAAGTATTGATGTTTTATATAATGAAGCTTTAGAATGGGCAGAAACATCATTATAATTAAGGAAAAACTACAGAAAATAAGCTACCGATGTTCACAAGGTAGCTTTTTTTGTTTGTTAGGTCGAGTTTCTCTTCATCAAGATGAAGTTCTCAACGTCAAAACTATTTGCTATAATCATGTCGTCTTTAGAAAAATTCTGATAGTTGAAGTGGGCGTGAGAAAATGAATCAATCACAAGATGTAAAGGCAAGTATTCTGGAATATGTGTATGTAATTGTTGGTGCCGCAGTAGTGGCAATTGGTTTTAATGTATTTTTACTACCAAATCAAGTAGCTTCAGGAGGCGTTAGCGGTATAAGTACCATTTTACATGGCTTATTTGGCTGGAATCCTGGACTAGTACAATATGCATTTAATATCCCGTTGTTTTTAGCTGGAGTTCTAATACTTGGTAAAAAATTTGGCGTAAAGTCTTTTGTTGGTACAATAACGTTACCGTTTATCGTCTTATTAACGAATAATTGGGAACCTTGGACTGATAACCCTTTACTTGGTGCACTTTTTGGCGGAATTGTTGTCGGATTAGGAATAGGTCTAGTCTTTAAGGGGAATGCTTCTACTGGTGGCACTGATTTACTAGCTCAAATTATTACAAAGTATACCGGATTTTCGCTTGGTACAAGTGTACTATTAATTGATGGCATTATCGCAATTAGTGCAGCAATAGTTTTTGACTTAGAAAAAGGACTCTATGCCTTAATCGGCCTTTATGTCACAACAAAAACGATTGATATTATTCAGCTTGGATTTAGTCAATCTAAAATGGTGTATATTATTACGTTGAAACAAGATGAAGTGCGTGATGCGATATATGCTGAAATTGATCGTGGTGTGACAAAATTGCCTGCAATTGGTGGTTATACCGGAGAAGCACGACCAGTTTTAATGGTTGTTGTCTATCAAACAGAGTTCACAAAGCTGAAACAACTCATTAAAAGCGTTGATCCATCTGCGTTTGTCATCGTTTCTGATGCTTACGAGGTGTTAGGTGAAGGTTTCAAACGTGCATAAATTTGGTATAATAGCAATGGTAAGATATTCATTTACTTAGGAGGGGTACTAATGAAAAAAGCAATGTTAACATTAGTGTTCGGTTCAGCAATTTTCTTAGCTGCATGTGGTGGCGGCGGAGAAAAAAATAATGCTACAGGTAATAACAATACGGCTGCTGAACCAGACGGTAAAGCTATCGCAATGAAGTCATGTGTTTCTTGTCACGGTGGTGAGCTACAAGGTATGGGTAATACACCTGCACTAAACAATGTAGGTTCTCGCTTATCTGAAAAAGAAATTCTAGATGTAATTAACAATGGTCGTGGGGCTATGCCAGCTGGACTTATTAAAGGTGCAGACGCTGAAGCTGTTGCTAAATGGTTAGCGACTCAAAAATAAATAAATGACAAAAACTAGCGGTTCTGGAGACCGCTAGTTTTTCTATTTGTTACATGTAAATGGTATCTCTCTCGTTATTTTGCACTTGTATGTTACACCGCTGTCTAGAAGTAAGTATAATAGTGTTACTAAATAAACATGCAAACAAGTGTAATTTCATTTCTTTTATACATAGGCATGCTAAAATAAAACAATATTCAATTCGTTTGAATGGAGGCTGCAAACATTGGTCGTAGTATTGACAAGGGACGTAATGGAAAAATTTAAGTTAGAACTATTAGGCGGCGAGGAAGGTATTGGACGAACTATTACTACAAGTGATATTTCTAGACCTGGGTTAGAGATGGCTGGATATTTTACGCATTATCCTGCCAATCGAGTACAATTGCTAGGGAAAACGGAGCTTTCCTTTTTCGAAATGTTACCAACGAATGTTAAACTAGAACGCATGCGTTTACTATGTTCACAGGATACGCCGGCTATCATTATATCGCGTGACCTAGAAGTGCCTGAAGAACTTATTCAAGCTTCAAACGAAAAGCACGTACCCGTATTTAAAACACATATGACGACAACAAAATTTTCGAGTAGACTAACCAATTATTTAGAGGGACGTTTAGCACCTATGACAGCTGCGCACGGCGTGTTGGTCGATGTATATGGTATTGGTGTGCTCATTATCGGAAAAAGCGGTGTTGGGAAAAGTGAAACAGCGCTAGAACTTGTAAAAAAAGGGCACCGACTTGTTGCGGATGATTGTGTGGAAATTCGTCAGGAATCTGAGGATTTTTTAATAGGTAGTCCGCCACCGCTTCTAGAGCATTTACTGGAAATACGAGGTATTGGTATTATCGATATTATGACACTCTTTGGTGCAAGTGCCGTACGACCTTATAAGCGTATAACTTTAATTATTGAGTTGGAAATATGGGATCCTACCAAAGTATATGATCGTTTAGGTTTAGAAGAAGAGAAAATGAAGATAATTGATACAGAACTGACAAAACTAACAATTCCAGTACGACCTGGACGAAATGTATCCGTAATTATCGAAGTGGCAGCAATGAATTACCGTTTAAAGAAAATGGGTGTCAATGCAGCTGAAGAGTTTTCAAGAAGATTAGATGAAGTCATTTCTTCAACAGATGAATTAGACGATTAATAGGTAACAGATCGTTAAATATTGAGAGGAGCATAATATGGATTTATTACTTTTAGACATTAACCCTGTAGCCTTTCATTTAGGGCCGATTCCTGTACGTTGGTACGGATTGTTAATTGTATCGGGGATTATTTTAGCATATTTTGTTGGACAAAGAGAGGCTGTAAAACGCGGATTGCCCGAAGATTTTTTAGCTGACTTGTTATTATGGGCAGTACCAATTTCTATCATCTGCGCGCGCATCTATTATGTTTCTATGCGTTGGGATTATTATAGTGAAAATCCAGGTAGCATTATTCAAATTTGGAATGGCGGTATTGCTATTCATGGTGCGCTAATAGGTGCATTTGTGACGGCTTACATATTTACTCGGAAAAAAGGGGTAAGCTTTTTACGCGTGGCAGATATTCTAGCGCCAAGTCTTTTAATTGGTCAAATTATTGGCCGTTGGGGCAATTTTATGAATCAAGAGGCATTTGGTGGACCAGTGTCACGTTCATTTTTAGAAAACCTTATGCTACCAGATTGGATTATTAATCAAATGTACATCGAAGAACTAGGCACATATGTACATCCTACGTTTTTATATGAATCTGCATGGAATTTTGTCGGCTTATTAATTTTACTGGCATTACGTAAAGTGAATTTAAATCGTGGGGAAATATTCTTTAGCTATTTAATTTGGTACTCAATCGGTCGTTTCTATATAGAAGGTTTACGTACAGATAGTCTATATTTAATTGGTGACATACGATCAGCGCAGGTTGTTTCAATTATTGGTATTGTCGTAGGGCTTGGGGCAATTATTTACCGAAGATTGAAAGTAAAGCCCGCAGTGAAATATTTGGACAATAAGTAAGGAGTGTAAAGGATGGCTGTAAAAGCATTGCTTTTTGATTTTGATGGTACGCTATTAAATACAAATGACTTAATCATTCAATCATTTATGCACGTTTTAGAAGAGAGATTTCCCGGGCAATATTCGCCAAAAGATTGCCTGAAATTCATGGGTCCGTCATTAAAACAGACATTTAGTGATTTAACGCCAGGCGAAGAAGACGAAATGATGGCAAAATATCGCGCTTGGAATGAACCGCATCATGATGAGCTTGTAACCGAGTTCCCTGATGTTGTGTCAACTTTAGAGCAATTAAAGTCGATGGGTATTAAATTAGCCATTGTCTCAACAAAGCGCAATGCTATGATTGATCGAGGCTTGAACATTCTAGGTGCTAGTCATCTATTCGATGTGATAATAGGGACAGATGATGTGCAAAATGTGAAGCCAGATCCAGAGCCAGTTTTACTTGCTTTATCTCGTCTAGGTGCAGCAAAGGAAGACGCCATTATGATTGGTGATAATTCTCATGATATTGAAGCTGGACATAATGCGGGTGTAAGAGCTGCAGGTGTTGCATGGTCAATAAAAGGGGAACAATATTTACAGCAGTTTAACCCAGAATATATATTGCAACATATGAAGGATTTACTTGATATTGTGAAAGAGGGGTAAATGCATGGCGCGTAAAACAGAAAGATATCGTGTCGAGGGAGCAAACTCGCTATGGAATGTATATGATACGGTGTCCTTTTGGAAGGTGATGAAGTGCTTCATTGTCATTCAAATTGGACGCTTCACACCTTTTTTACGCGTGAAGAACTGGCTGTATCGCACTTTTTTAAAAATGAAAATCGGTGACCAAACATCTATAGCTTTAATGGTTATGCCAGATACGATGTTTCCGGAGCGTATTCATGTCGGAAATAATACAGTCATTGGCTTTAATACGACAATTTTAGCGCATGAATACTTAATTGAAGAATATCGTCTAGGGGATGTCCATATTGGCAATGAAGTGATGGTAGGTGCTAATTCAACTATTTTACCTGGAGTGACGATAGGTGACGGAGCCATCGTGTCAGCCGCAACACTAGTACATAAGGATGTACCTGCAGGCTGTCTGGCAGGTGGTAACCCGATGCAAATTATTTATACAGCAGAACAGATGGCCGAGCGCAAACAGAAGGAAGTTGTGCAATGGTGTACGCCGAAAAAGTAAAAAAGTGTTAGATTGACTGCAGTCAATCTAACACTTTTTTATTATGCCGTTGATGTCCGCTACGGCGGTGCTTTCCGCGGGCACATTGTAAGCCGCAACCCTCGCTAACGCGCGGAATGCCCGCGTCTTACGCTGCGTGCGTTCCCGCAGGAGTCACCGCCTTCGCTACCATCAACTAGTGCTATCTGCTAAATTTTATCTATTGCCAGTTTTCATTTTGCATTGAGGAAATATTCTACATCTTTAAAAATTTATTATGCCGTTATTATTCGCTCCGGGGGCAACTTTTTGCGGGCACACCGTAAGCCGCAACCTTCGCCAATGCGCAGAATGCCAGTGTCTAACTTTATGTGCTGTACCTGTAGGAGTCGCAGCCTTCGCTAACATTAACTCATACTATCACGATTTGCTAAATTTTATTTTAGGTTTACATGCGCTATGCTATTAGGCTCTATAAAAGTTCCACTTTATATAAATAGGTGTATAATTAACTGAATAATAAGTAATGAAATTTTTAGATAATTCAGTGCGTAATATATTGACTGAATAAAAGGAATGCGTTAAAATACTTTCATATTCTAATTCTCTAGTACTCTAGTGAATTAAAGTGAAACGTAAGGAAGTGTCAACATGTCAGCGATTAAAATGTTTGAAAAGCCACTTGGTATGCGCGATAAATTTCCGCAAATTTATGAAAAAGTAGAAGCTGTAAGACATACAGGTCGAAGCTTTTTACGCTCAAGAGGCTATGAATTTATAAAAACGCCTACAGTAGAGTATTTCGATACAGTAGGTAAAGCATCTGCAATTTCCGATGCGCATCTATTCAAGCTTGTAGATAGTCAGGGCAATACGCTCGTCCTACGTCCTGATATGACAACGCCGATTGCTCGAGTAGCCACTTCGAAATTATTAAAAGAAATGATACCGCTCCGCTTAGCTTACTTTGCTAGTGTATTCCGTGCACAGGAAACAGAAGGTGGACGGCCAGCAGAATTTGAGCAAATGGGTGTTGAGCTAATCGGTGATCATTCGGTATTTGCGGATGCTGAGGTAATCGCTACAGCAATGGAACTGTTAAAGCAGTTTGGCATAGAAAATTTCAAAGTAACGATTGGACATGCAGGTGTCTTAAATTGTATTTTACAGGACTATACAGAAAGTATCGAACAAGAAGATGCACTACGCACTTTGCTTGTGCAGCGTAACTACGTAGGCTTTGAAGAGGCAGTGGCATCATTTGATTTACCAAAAACAAAATCAGATGCATTGTTACAATTTATTGAAGAGGCAATGACTTTAAAGGAAATTCGAGATATCGAAAAATATGTGCGGAAAAATGACGCATTAGAATATATGCAACAGCTTGCAAAATTGTTAGAAGTTGCGGACTTAGCTCAATATGTTGCGTTTGATTTTACCCTATCAAGCCATATGAGCTATTACACAGGCATGTTATTTGAAGTGTTTGCATCAGGCAGCGGTTTCCCTTTAGGAAATGGTGGACGTTATGATGGATTACTTGAAGTATTTGGCTCAAAAGTTGGGGCTACAGGCTTTAGTATTCGTGTAGACAGACTATTAGAAACGATAACAGCGCAAGCTTTGAAAAAGGAAGAAGCTGTCGTTGTACTATTTGAGGAAGCAAACTTTGAGGTAGCTCTTGAAAAGATACAAGCTTTACGAGCAGCAGGAAAACAAGCGACCTTACAGTTAAGAAGTAGTTTAGTCGATGAAGCAGCCTTTTTAACGCATTTTACTGAGGTAGTTGTTGTTGGACAGGAGGAAGTTCGCGGTGAATGAATTAACAATTGCTATGCCAAAAGGGCGCATTTTTGAAGAGGCATACCAAATGCTGATCGAAGCAGGCTTTAATTTACCAGAAGAGGTTGAGATGACGCGTAAATTAATGATAGAAATTCCTGAAGAAAAAATTCGTTTTATACTAGCAAAACCTATGGATGTTCCTGTGTATGTCGAGCACGGTGTTGCAGATATAGGTATTGCCGGAAAAGATGTCTTACTGGAACAACAGCGAGTCGTCCATGAGCTTCTTGATTTAAGAATAAGTACATGCTATATCGCATCAGCAGGCTTACCTAATACGACGATGAATGAAATCGCGCCACGCATTGCGACAAAATATCCGAACATTGCGATGAAGTACTATAAAGGTATTGGCGAGCAAGTAGAAATTATTGAATTAAATGGGTCGATTGAACTTGCACCGATGATAGGCTTAGCGGACCGCATTGTCGATATTGTGTCGACAGGACGTACCCTCAAAGAAAATGGCTTAGTGGAGTATGAGTTTATTACAGATGTATCCTCACGCTTAATCGCCAATCCAGTGAGCTATCGGATGAAAGGTGATCGCATCATTGACCTGGTAAAACGCTTGAAAAATTGCGTCGACTAATAAAATGTCACGTGCTTCTACTTATAAATTAGTTGCAAAAGAGCACTGCACGAATTGCTAGAAATCAAAGGGGACTTTTTTCATGAAAATAACAAAGTTAGCAAAAGGTATTTCCTTGAAACGACCACTTGAAGGTGGCAACGAAGAACAATTAAAGGTTGTACGACAAGTATTGGCGGATGTCCGAGCACAAGGTGACATCGCAGTACGTACATATACAGAAAAATGGGATGGCTTTGCTCCTGATAATTTACGTGTCACAAAGGAAGAAATTGCAGAGGGCGTAAACGCGATAGATGCACAACTATTTGCTGATTTAACGGAAGCTGCACAAAATATACGTCTCTATCATGAGCAACAAAGGCGTTCTGGCTATCGCATGGAATTAGCAGATGGCTCCTGGCTTGGACAACGTATTACTGCGCTCGATGCAGTAGGTCTTTACGTTCCAGGGGGGACAGCTGCATATCCCTCCTCCGTATTGATGAACGTAATTCCTGCACAAGTAGCTGGTGTTAGGCGAATTGTTATTACATCACCTGCTGGTCGTGATGGTAAATTACCTGCTGGCGTGCTTACTGCTGCTCATATTTTAGGAGTAGAAGAAGTATATAAAATTGGTGGTGCACAGGCAATTGCGGCACTTGCCTACGGAACGGAAACGATTCAAGCGGTCGATAAAATTACAGGCCCTGGTAATATTTTTGTTGCACTTGCTAAACGTGAAGTATTTGGTGAAGTCGCAATTGATATGATTGCGGGACCAAGTGAAATTGCAGTAATTGCAGATGAAACAGCCTTTGCAGATGAGGTTGCTGCAGATCTTTTATCACAGGCAGAGCATGATAAGATGGCTTGTGCCATTTTGGTGACAACATCTGAGCAACTTGCTAATAACGTAGCACTTGAAGTGGAAAAGCAATTAGCCACTTTACCACGTGAAGAGGTAGCACGTGCATCAATAGAAAATTATGGTGCGATTTATCTTGCTGAAACGATGTCAGATGCAGTAGACGCAATTAACTCATTAGCTCCGGAACATTTAGAAATTGTTACAAAAAATGCGGAAGCTGTGTCAGAGCAAGTACGTCACGCCGGCGGTATCTTTATCGGGCGATATAGCTCGGAGCCTGTTGGTGATTATTTTGCAGGCACAAACCATGTATTACCGACAAACAGCACAGCTCGTTTTGCAAGTGGTTTAAATGTAGATGACTTCGTAAAAAAATCGAGCATCGTTTATTATACTGAAAAAACTTGGGCCGCTAATGCCCCAAAAATTGCACGATTAGCTCGCATGGAAGGCCTAGAGGGACATGCTCGTGCAGTCGAATCTCGTGGATGGGAAAAGGAGTAAAACGATGACAGAACAGAAACGCTACGCAAAGATTGAACGGACAACTAATGAAACGCAAATATCAGTAGCCATTGATTTAGATGGTGAGGGCAAAGCGGATATACAAACAGGTGTTGGTTTTATGGACCACATGTTGGATTTATTTATTAAACACGGTCTTTTTAATGGCACAATACAAGCGAACGGTGATACGCACATTGATGATCACCACACGACAGAAGACCTTGGCATTGTGTTAGGACAAGCAATTCGTGAAGCACTTGGTGATAAGAAAGGCATTAAACGTTACGGTAACGCCTTTGTCCCAATGGATGATGCACTTGCTCAAGTCGTGGTCGATTGCTCAAATCGTCCGCATTTAGAATATCGCGTGCCCGAGCTAAAAGAAAAGGTAGGCACTTTTGACACAGAATTAGTGCATGAGTTTTTATGGAAATTCGCACTTGAAGCAAGAATGAATGTGCATGTAATTGTCCCATATGGTCATAATACGCACCATATAATTGAAGCTATCTTTAAGGCGTTAGCCCGTGCGATTGATGCGGCAGTTGAGATTGATCCTCGTGTTAAAGGTGTACCTTCAACAAAGGGGCTGTTAACGTGAAAATCGGTGTAATCGACTATGGGATGGGCAATTTATTTAGTGTCGAGGAAGCATTAAAACGCCTTGGCTGTGAGGTCGTTGTAACAGCAGATGAAAACGAGCTAGATGCAGTCGATGCACTTTTACTGCCAGGTGTGGGTGCTTTTCCAGATGCTATGAAACGCTTAGCGGAAACAAAATTAGATAACTATCTACAAAAAGTAAAGGCAGAAAATCGACCATTGCTCGGTATTTGTTTAGGGATGCAGTTACTATTTGAGGAAAGTGCAGAAGTGACGTTAACGAAGGGGCTTGGGTTCTTCAAAGGGAGTATTCAGCGCTTTAGTGGTGTTCAAGGGAAACAATCATATCGAGTACCTCATATGGGTTGGAATGAACTGATTGTGACGAATCGCCCTGCATGGTTAAAAGATGAAGCAACTGCTGAGCATGTTTATTTTGTCCATTCATTTTATGCGACAAATATTGATACAACAGAGCTTGTGGCTTATGCAGACTATCATGGTATTGAAGTGCCAGGAATAGTTGCAAACGGCTCTATTACAGGTATGCAGTTCCATCCTGAAAAGTCGGGTGAGTTAGGCGTGTACTTATTAGAACAATGGTTAAAAGGGGTGGCGGCGTGCTAACAAAACGTATTATTCCGTGTCTTGATGTAAAGAATGGGCGTGTTGTCAAAGGTGTACAGTTCGTTTCATTGCGCGATGCAGGAGATCCGGTAGAGCTTGCAAAGTTTTATGATGAGCAAGGGGCAGATGAGCTTGTATTTCTAGATATATCTGCATCGCATGAAGGTCGCGAAACAATGGTCGATGTGGTGCGTCAAACAGCGGCGACATTAGCTATTCCATTTACCGTTGGCGGTGGTATTCGCTCGTTAGAGGATATGAAACGTATTTTACGAGCAGGTGCCGATAAAGTATCCGTTAATACATCTGCTTTAGAACGTCCAGAGCTTATTAAGGAAGGTTCTGACTTCTTCGGTGCTCAGTGTGTAGTGGTTGCGATCGATGCCCGCTACAGTGAAGAAGACGGTACGTGGATGGTGTATACGCACGGAGGCCGCAACAAAACATCATGGCGAGTGATAGAGTGGGCAAAAGAAGCTGTTCGCTTAGGTGCTGGTGAGATTTTATTAACAAGTATGAATCAGGACGGAGAAAAATCTGGCTTTGATTTAGCGTTAACAAAGGCGGTAAGAGATTCCGTGACAGTCCCCGTCATTGCAAGTGGTGGTGCAGGGAATGCCGAACATTTTTACGAAGTATTAGCAGATGATGTAGATGCAGATGCAGCACTTGCAGCATCCATTTTTCATTACAAGGAAACGAGAGTAGCGCAAGTAAAACAATACCTACGTGAAAAAGGAGTGGCAGTTCGATGATTGATAACATTAAATTTGACGATAAAGGTCTTGTGACAGCTGTTGTGCAAGATGCCAATACAAAAGAAGTATTAACAGTAGCTTATATGAAAAAAGAGTCATTAGAAAAAACATTGGAAACTGGCGAAACATGGTTTTACTCACGTTCTCGCGAAGAGCTATGGCATAAAGGAGCTACAAGTGGAAACGTACAAAAGGTAGTATCTATTAAAGCCGATTGTGATGGCGATGCATTAGTTGTAGAAGTACTTCCTGCTGGCCCAGCATGCCACAATGGAACGACTTCTTGCTTTACTAATGTACTTCAGGAAAACGCTAAAGTTGGCTCTGTTGGTATTATCCCTGAACTAGTCAAAGTAATTGAAAAGCGTGAGCAAGAAATGCCAGAGGGAGCATACACTACATATTTATTCGATAAAGGCATCGATAAAATTTGTAAAAAAGTTGGAGAAGAAGCAACAGAGGTTGTCATCGGTGCAAAAAATCGTGATGCAGAAGAGGTAAAATGGGAAGCGGCAGATTTAATTTACCATCTATTAGTTTTACTACAAGAACAAAAAGTAAATGTTTTTGATGTATTGCATGTGTTGGAAAAACGTCACGAGGAGAAATAACAGCATATCGCTTATTGTATGGTATAATATAAGTTACTGTAAAAAGGAACGTATGATGCGTTCCTTATTTCTTGTTTCGGAGGAAATATTTTGGAAAAGAAACGTCAAAAAGAGAAGCAAACGAATGTCGTATCGTTCATTCCAACAGGCGACTATTATTATAAAAAATCAATTCAAGCGATGAATAGCGGACAGATGGATAAAGCCTATAAATATTTACAGCGTGCTGTTGATTTAAGTCCAGATGATCCAATGATTTTATTGCAATTAGCGATTGTAGAATTAGAAGGTCAAGGTTTTGAAGAAGCCTATGATTTACTTCGTCGTGCCTATCAATTAGATCCAAATGAGCCGGAAATTATATTTTATATGGCGGAAGTGTCTGGGTGTGTCGGCATTATTCAAGATGCCAAACGCTTTGCGGAGCAGTACTTAGAAATGGAACCTGAGGGTGCTTATGCAGATGAAGCGGCGGAAATATTGGAGTTTGTAGCTTTTGAACAAGATGATTATGAAGAGCTTGAAGGCAGTGGCGAGGATTTATATCGTCAGGAGCAAGCTCGTCGTTGTATGGAAAAGGGAGATTTTCCAGAAGCGATAAACATTTTAGAACAACTAGTAGAAGATAGACCAGAATTTTGGTCTGCATACAATAATTTAGCTTTGGCTTATTTTTATGTCGGTGAAGCAGAGCAGGCAAAAGCAATCTTAAACACTGTACTGCGAGAAAATAAAGGAAATTTACATGCGTTATGCAATTTAACGGTTATTGCGTATTATGAGAAAAATGATGAAGAATTAAATGCCCTGTTAGAAGTATTGGTGAAAATACAGCCTTATGCTTGGGATCATCGTTATAAACTAGGTGCAACGCTTGCACTTATTGGTCAATATGAAATAGCCTTTAAATGGCTACGAAGCATGCAAAAACGTGGCTATTTAGGTGATCCAGGATTTTACTTTTGGTTATCGCATGCGGCATATTTCTCTGGTTATGATGAAATTTCAAAGGGTGCTTGGGAGCAGTTGCTTGAGCTTGATCCAGAGAAAGAGGGATTTGAACCTTGGCGTCAGCATGAAAATACATATGAGCTTGACGCATTAGAACATGATCGTGATTTCATTGTAGCTAAACTTGAAAGTGAATATATAAGTGATCGCCTATTCGGTTTGTTTTTACTAAAAGGTACAGCGCATAAACAGGAAATCATTGCTCATCCTAAATGGATAGATGTTGAACAATTTGATGCTTTTGAAAAGCTTTTTTTAGCTTATGCACTTGGTCATCAGTTTGATGAGAAAAACAAAGTCGAGGCAAGCTTTTTAAGAGCCGTCCGTGTATCAGAGATATTATTAGAGCAATATGGGAAAATGACAACATTAGTTGCACCGATGTTTCAAATGTGGTTTGTGCTTTGTGAACAAGCACTTAGTGAAAATTATCGCTTTACAAATCCAGCAGCAATTGCAGGTGCAAATGATTTCTTATTCCGCTCATCTCGCATGTTGAAGGTGACGAAAAAGGAAATTGCAGAGCAGTATGGGATATCTGTGTCTACATTATCTAAATATATTGAAGAAATGTTAACGTTTTTACCAACGAGTTAAATTTAGGTTGTGAGCAACATAGTTGAATAACTTAATGCTTTCACATACGATGAACATACTAACGTTATTATAAAAAAGTTTTACAAGTTTAGGAGGAAGTATGTATGTCAGAAGAAAAAATTTATGATGTTGTAATTATCGGAGCAGGACCTGCCGGCATGACTGCGGCTGTTTATACATCACGTGCAAACCTTTCAACGCTAATGATTGAGCGTGGTATTCCTGGCGGACAAATGGCGAATACAGAAGAAGTAGAAAATTATCCAGGGTTTGATACTATTTTAGGGCCTGAGCTATCTACTAAAATGTTCGACCATGCGAAAAAATTTGGCGCTGAGTATGCATACGGTGATGTTTCAGAAATCATCGATGGAGAAGAATACAAAATCATTAAATCTGGTGCTAAAGAATATAAAACACGAGCAATTATCCTTTCTACAGGTGCAGAATATAAAAAAATGGGTGTACCAGGTGAAAAAGAGCTTGGTGGACGCGGTGTCAGCTATTGTGCAGTATGTGATGGTGCATTCTTTAAACAAAAAAATCTCGTTGTCGTAGGTGGTGGGGATTCAGCTGTTGAAGAAGGTGTTTATTTAACACGTTTTGCTGATAAAGTAACAATTGTTCACCGTCGTGATAAACTACGTGCTCAAAAAATTCTACAAGATCGTGCATTTGCAAACGATAAAATCGATTTCATTTGGAATTCAACAGTAACAGAAATTAACGAAGCTAACGGTAAAGTAGGCAGCGTTACATTACAATCAACTGTTGACGGCACTGAATCAGAATTTAATGCTGATGGCGTGTTTATCTATATTGGTATGCTTCCATTAACAAAACCTTTTGAAGCATTAGGAATTTTAAATGAAGCTGGTTATATTGTGACAAAAGATAATATGGAAACTAAAGTACCAGGTATTTTTGCTGCAGGAGATGTACGTGAAAAAACACTTCGCCAAATCGTAACTGCGACTGGTGACGGTAGTATTGCAGCACAAGCAGCACAACATTATGTGGAAGAATTATTAGAAAAAATTAACGCATAATAGGCCTAAAAAAACAGTTCGTATCGAATGCCAGCGTTCAGCGACAAAAAGCTGATTGCTATTGGCCGTTATTACCGGAAAAAAATACAATTTTTTAATACGGTTTTAATATTGCTGTAACTTGAATGACATATAAAAGGTGTATTATTTAGAGTGTAATTAGCAATCCCCCTTTTATTTTTTTAGTAGGTTGTTTCCGCCTAATTAGGTGGGAGCAACCTATTTTTGATATTTGTTTTAGTGCCAGTCACTAAAACAATTCAGAATTCTTATGAGTTGTGCCAGTACCAGTCACTAAAACAATTCTGAATTTAAGTGAATCGCTCCATGTAAATTCCTACAGCAACAGTACAAAAAGTAAGGGGCAACTAACAACCGTGCGATAGCGACAGTTGCGGTTAACGTTTGTTGTACGGAAAGCGAAGTGGAGTTTTATGCAATAATAAGCCTGACGTTTAGGCTTATTATTTTTGAATGTGTCATGTCTAACGATAGAAAACTGTATACTATAAGTATGATGATTCGTGTAAAATAACTGTCATTGGGAGTACGACGAGCCTTTATGCAAAAGAAACAAAAACCCTAAATGATGATCTAATATAATCAATTTTTTGCGCAAGATACCATAGTTGTGAAATGAGGACAAACTCTGATAGGTCTTGCTATAATAAAAAATATAATGCAAAAGAGATTAGAGGTGTGTCTATGCAAAGAATTGCAAACTTAATTGCCGTAAAAGACGGCAAAGTATTATTACTTCAAAAGCCGAGACGGGGCTGGTATGTAGCACCAGGCGGAAAAATGGAGAGCGGTGAGTCGATTTATGAGGCTGCTTTACGTGAGTTTCAGGAAGAAACAAATGTTATACCATTGAACGCGCATCTAAAGGGTGTATATACGATGATAATTAAAGAAGATAACGTTAAGGTGGATGAATGGATGCTCTATACTTTTATGGCGAAAGATATAGAAGGAGTACCATTCGAAGAAACAAGAGAAGGTAAGCTTGCATGGCACCCAGTTGGGGATTTAAAACATTTGCCGATGGCTGAAGGTGATCGAACAAATTTACAATTTGCTGTTTCGCAATCAGGCATTCAGTACGGCACATTCGAATACACGAAGGATTTTGAATTGCTTCATGAGAAAATACAAATATCAATAGAACAATAAAGGAGCTGCATGACAGTGGTGGTTGAAAGTCAACAATGTACACATGAATTGGTCATTATTACAGGAATGTCTGGAGCTGGGAAGACCGTAGCTATTCAAAGCTTTGAGGATTTAGGGTATTACTGTATTGATAATTTACCACCAGCGTTACTCACGACTTTTTTAACTTTACTTAGGGATTCAGGTAAAAATATTACACGTATTGCAGCTGTCATGGATATGCGTGGCGGCAACTTTTTTGATTCGCTTATTGGTGCGCTTGACCAAATATTAAAAGAAGGCGACATCATTGTCCGCATTTTATTTTTAGATGCAGATGATGCAACGCTTGTAAGACGTTATAAGGAAACAAGACGTGCACATCCATTAGCTGTAACTGGTTTACCGCTAGATGGTATTAAACAAGAACGCGTACTTCTATCAGAAGTAAAAGGTCGCGCTAATTTTGTTTATAATACGTCTAACATGAAACCAAAAGAGCTACGCGAGAAAATCGTTAAAGAATTTGCAAGTGATGCAGATCATACTTTTTCAATTAATATTATGTCCTTTGGATATAAACACGGTATGCCAATAGATGCAGACTTAGTATTTGATGTGCGCTTTTTAAAAAATCCTTATTATGTAGAGGAATTGCGCCCTAAAACTGGTTTGCAAACTGAAGTCTCTTCTTATGTATTAGCGTTAGAGGATACACAAATCCTTATTCAAAAACTAACGGATTTGTTTGAATTTATGATACCGCTTTATAAACAAGAGGGGAAATCACAACTTGTCATTGCTTTTGGTTGTACAGGAGGACAGCATCGTTCGGTGACTTTAGCAGAATATTTTGGCGCTTGCTTAGCCAAAAAAGAAAATGCTGTGATATCGCACCGTGACATCAATCGAAGAAAGGATTGAGTGAATGGGGAAAAAGCATACAAGGCTAGTTGTAATAGGTGGTGGTACTGGCCTTTCTACGTTACTACGTGGTTTAAAGCATCACCCGTTTGATATCACTGCAATCGTAACAGTTGCGGATGATGGTGGTTCCTCAGGACGTTTACGTGATGATTACGATATCCCTCCGCCTGGTGATGTTCGCAATGTCATCGCTGCATTATCGGATGTGGAGCCACTCGTTGAGCAAATGTTTCAATATCGTTTTTCAGTATCAGAGGATTTAAATGGTCATTCTCTTGGCAATTTAATGTTAACGGCATTAACAGATATTACCGGGGATTTTAGCCATGCTATTAGCGAAATGGGAAAAGTTTTAAAAGTACATGGTCGAGTAATTCCAGCGGCTAATAAAAAAATTACTTTAAATGCCGAGTTAGAAGATGGGATAGTTATTGAAGGCGAGTCGAAAATCCCAACTGCTGGAAAGCGCATTAACCGCGTTTTTTTAGTGCCTGACAATGTGCAACCGCTACCGGAGGCAATACGAGCAATTAATCGAGCTGACTATATTTTAATTGGACCTGGAAGCTTATATACGAGTATTATTCCTAATTTGCTAGTAAAAGAAATTGGAGAAGCTGTCGTAAGAGCCAAAGGACGAAAAATTTATGTATGTAATTTAATGACCCAAAAAGGTGAAACGATTTCTTATACAGCAGGTGACCATGTTGAGGCTATTCACAAGCATGTTGGAGATTCTTTTATTGATGCTATTTTAGTAAATGATGAACAGCTTCCGCACCCTGTTAAAGAGCTATATAAAGAAGAATGTGCGGAGCCCGTAACATTTGATGTTGGTAAGCTGGAAAGTATGGGATTAGAGGTTATTAAACGTGATATTGCAACCATTCGACCAGATGGGACAGTTCGCCATAATTCTGCAAATGTAGCACAATGGCTTGTGGATTATGCAAAAATCTTACCGAAAAAGTAAGGGAGCCTACAATAGAGTCCTAAAGAATGCTTGTTGTATATGGTAAGATGAACATATACATAGAAATAAAGGTCGAAAGGAGGGCGTAATATGTCATTTGCTTCAGAAACGAAAAAAGAGCTAACGCAAGTAGAAGCGGACGATTATTGTATGAAAGCAGAAGTATCTGCTTTAATTCGTATGAATGGTTCATTATCTTTTGCTAACAAGCAACTTAGTTTAGACGTGCAGACAGAAAATGCTGCAATCGCTAGAAGGCTTTACACAATTATGAAGAAGTTGTATCCCTATAACGTCGAGCTACTTGTACGTAAAAAAATGCGTTTGAAAAAGAACAACGTTTATATATGTCGTGTGCGAGAAGGGGCGCGTGAGTTACTCATTGATTTAGCGATAATTTCGGATGATTTCCAATTCAATCACACGATTTCTAAAGAGCTTATTAAAAAGAGTGGCCATAAAAGAGCTTACTTACGTGGAGCATTTTTAGCAGGTGGCTCGGTAAATAACCCAGAAACGTCTGCCTATCACTTAGAAATTTATTCTTTGTATAAAGAACACGGTGAAGCATTAATGGATTTGATGAATGAATTCGAGTTAAATGCAAAAACAATTGAACGAAAGAAGGGCTTTGTGACATACTTAAAAGAAGCGGAAAAGATTTCCGATTTTTTAAACATTGTTGGAGCTCATCAAGCAATGATGAAATTTGAAGATGTTCGTATATTACGCGATATGCGAAATAGTGTTAATCGTATTGTAAACTGTGAAACAGCAAACTTGAATAAAACGATAGGCGCTGCACTACGCCAGGTAGAAAATATTCGCTTTATCGAAAATTCAATAGGGCTGGATCAGCTGCCTGAAAAGCTTCGTGAAATTGCACGCTTACGTGTGGAATATCAAGATGTAACGTTAAAAGAACTTGGTGAAATGGTATCAAGTGGAACGGTTAGTAAATCAGGAGTTAACCATAGATTGCGTAAAATAGACGAAATAGCAGATGCATTAAGAAGAGGTGAAAAAATAGGCGGTTAAGCTTTCATACAAAAGACAGAAAGCTAGTGCAATCGCTTATTGTTCTTCTACTGCTAAGTGCGGTAATATAAAACTAATAGATGAACGGTAGTGAAGGAGAGAATTGCGAATGACTGAGAAAACAGTCCAGGTAAAATTAAAATTAGGACTACAAGCTAGACAAGCAGCGTTATTTGTACAGGAAGCAAATCGTTTTAGTGCTGATATTTTTCTTGAAAAAGACGAGAAAAAAGTAAATGCCAAATCCATTATGGGTGTAATGAGCTTAGCTATTGCTAAAGGTACAAAGGTTGTTTTAAGCAGTGAAGGTAGCGATGCAGAGCAAGCGGTTACATCATTAGCTGCTCTTATTGAAAAGGAAGACTAAATTAAAAGACCTCTAAGTCACCTGGACTTAGAGGTTTTTTATCATTATCGCCGTCGCTTTCCGCTCAGCACAATTATTTGAGTGCCTTTATTTGAGTGCCTGGCACTAGTTTAATTTAAAATATTCTGAATTGTTTGAGTGCCTGGCACCCATAAAAAAACCGCTAAGTCGCATGGACTTAACGGTTTTTTCTAATTAGCGTTCGTTACGTACAAAAATATGGTCGATTAAGCCGTATTCTTTTGCGCGTTCAGCTGTCATGAAGTTATCACGGTCAGTATCTCTTGAGATGACTTCTAGTGGCTGACCAGTACGCTCAGATAAAATACCATTTAATTTTTCACGAAGGAATAAAATGCGTTTTGCAGCAATTTCAATTTCAGTCGCTTGACCTTGTGCACCACCAAGTGGTTGGTGAATCATTACTTCTGCATTTGGTAATGCATAGCGCTTACCAGGTTCACCAGCAGCAAGTAGGAAAGCACCCATTGATGCAGCCATACCAATACAAATTGTTTGTACTTTTGGCTTGATGAATTGCATTGTATCGTAGATTGCCATACCAGCTGTAATAGAACCACCTGGTGAGTTAATGTAAAGAGAAATGTCTTTATCCGGATCTTCTGCTTCTAAAAATAGAAGCTGCGCAACGATTGAGTTTGCAACGTTGTCATCAATTGCACTTCCTAATAGGATAATACGGTCTTTTAGTAGTCGTGAATAAATGTCATAAGCACGCTCACCACGACTTGTTTGTTCAATAACTGTAGGAATTAAATTCATGTTAAATCCTCCTTAAAAAGCTAAATTCGAATACTTTTACTGAAATCATCCATTATATTTCAGTTGTAACCTTATCATACACATTATAGTCAGGGAAGGTCAAATATTAACGCTGATATTAAGAAATTAAATCCATCATAAAAATTAATATTTATAGTTGAATTATGGGTAATACGTTTGTATAATAGAAAGGTCGCATGTTTAAGTACAGTACACTATTTTGCAGGTATGCTTCTACAATGAGGATTATCTACATGATGCTTTACCGTAAAGCCTAAGAGTGAGTACTTTTTTTTTATGTTCAATTGCCCTCGTGGTGTAATGGATAACACGTAAGATTCCGGTTCTTGCACTGGGGGTTCGATTCCCTCCGAGGGCGCCATTTACTGATTTATTGATTTATTTTTATAGCTCGATTCTCCTAATAAGTAGCTTAGCAGCCTTCTTAGTGGAGAAAGAGAGGAATATGGTGGAAATCTGCCCCGTAGGCATTATTCCCATAATTATTCCTTTCTAAACCATCAAAAGCAATAACTCCAAAAAGTTTTTTAGTGAACATACTGATCGTGAGGCTAGCATGCTAGCCCAAAAGAAGAATCCCATCTGAGGGGATTCTTTTTTTGTGGGCAAAAATATCTAAAATTAGCATAAAAATCATCTTAGAATTGCATAAGTATACATTTTTCGACACGGATATTGTTTTTATTACATAATTTCTCTACGTTCTGTATCGTAAAATTCATTATTATGAAAAAATAATCACTTTTATACGAAATCGTATTGTATATCACCTCTATTGACACTATAATTGACCTAATAGTCTAACATTTCCGAATTAATAAAATTGAATTAGTCGGAAAATATTAATTGTATAGGGGGAAAAACTATGAAAAAACGTTTTTGGACGTTATTGATGATTGTAGCAGCATTTACGCTTGTGCTAGTTGGCTGTGGTGCAAAAGATGATGCATCATCTGGCGACGCAGGTTCTGGTGGCGGCGGGAAGGATAAAGTTTATAAGGTAGGTACAGAGGCTACTTTTGCACCATTTGAATCGATTGACGATAAAGGGAATATTGTAGGGTTAGATGTCGATATTTTGCAAGCGATTGCAGACGAAATGGGCATTAAAGTGGAATGGGAAAACATTGGTTGGGAGCCTGTATTCCAAACAATAAAAAATGGTGAAACACACATCGGTGCATCGGGGATTACGATTAATGAAGAACGTAAGGCTTCATTTGATTTTACAGAGCCATATTATGAATCTCAATTATTAATCGTAGTTAAAGAGGATTCAGATATTACGTCATTAGCAGATTTAAAAGATAAAAAGATTTCAGTACAAATAAATGCAACTGGTCATATGGCTGCAAAAAAATTACAAGGTGATGCAAGCACAAACATTATGGCATTCGAAAGCCAACCTGTTGCTATTCAAGAAATGTTAAACGGTAACGTTGATGCAACAATTGGCGATAATGCAGTTATTTACGAATATATTAAAGCTAACCCAAAAGCAAAACTTAAAGTAATTGAAGATGATGCATTTGAAAAAGAATACTACGGCTTTATGGTGAAAAAAGGCAATACCGAATTATTAAACCTATTAAACGAAGGTCTACAAAAAATTAAAGACAATGGTAAATTAAAAGAAATTACTGGTAAGGACTTTAAGTAATGGATGATGCCGTTAGCCTAATCATGCTAGCGGCTCATTTGATTTATTAGCGTATTTAGTAGAGAAATTGATAGGGAAAGTAGGGGTTCTAATGGACATCTTTGATTTACGCTGGGACATAGTTTGGAACTACCGTGATATGTTTATTCGTGGTATTGGTATAACAATCATCTTAACGCTCAGTGGTTATTTTGGTGGTATTATTTTAGGCTTACTATTAGGTTTAGGGAAAGTATCTAAAAATAAGTTTATTTACTGGCCATGTAAACTATATGTAGATTTATTCCGTGGGACACCAATGCTAGTGCAAATTTTATTAATTCATTTAGCGGTTATTCCAACGATTTTTGGTCATTCATTAGGCTATATGGTGTCAGGTATTACCGCACTTGTACTAAACTGTGCAGCCTATAATGCAGAAATATTCCGTGCGGGCATTCAAAGCATTGATAAGGGACAAATGGAAGCAGCGCGTTCGCTTGGCCTAACACACAATCAAGCGATGAAAAAAGTTATTTTACCACAGGCTTTTAGACGGATGATTCCGCCGCTTGGTAATGAATTCATTGCATTATTAAAAGACTCTTCTTTAGTAACGGTTATTGCAGCGCCAGATATTTTATATGCAAGTAAAGTTGTGGCAGGTGCGAGCTTCCGTTTCTGGGAACCGTATATTGTAGCCGCATTACTATACTTGGTATTAACATATGTGGTAACAAAAGTAGTAGCATTTATCGAAAAACGATTTAGCAATAGCTATATCCCTCGTAAAGCAGAAGGGAGAGAAGCAAGATGATTAGAATTGAAAACTTACACAAATACTTTGGAAAATTAGAAGTGTTAAAGGGTATCGATTATGAAATACACGAAAAGCAAGTTGTCTGTGTTATTGGACCATCAGGATCGGGAAAAAGTACTTTTTTACGTTGCATTAATATGCTAGAAGAAGTGACTGATGGTGCAATTTATATTGAGAATGTGAAGGTAAATGGCCCAAAAACGAATATTAATGCTATACGAGCAGAGGTCGGTATGGTATTCCAACAATTTAATTTGTTCCCTCACATGAATGTAATTGATAATGTAACAATGGCTCCAATGCAAATTCGTAAAATGAATCGTGCGGATGCAGAGAAACTAGGCCATGAGCTACTGCAAAAAGTCGGTCTAGATAGTAAGGCTTACAACTATCCTGAGCAGCTTTCAGGTGGACAACAACAACGCGTAGCGATTGCAAGAGCATTAGCGATGAAACCTAAAGCTATTTTATTTGATGAACCAACTTCAGCACTTGATCCAGAAATGGTGAAAGAAGTTTTAGATGTTATGAAAAATCTAGCATCTGAAGGAATGACAATGATTGTCGTGACACATGAAATGGGCTTTGCACGAGAAGTAGGGGATCGTGTTGTGTTTATGGATGGTGGCTATATTGTAGAAGAAGGTACGCCAGAAGAAATCTTTGGTAACCCGAAAAATGAGCGTACAAAAGCCTTTTTAGGAAAAGTTCTATAATGAAAATGGAAAACCATTCAAAGCGAAAGCGATGAATGGTTTTTTTGCATTTAATGGAGGGGATTTGTAGTTGTCGCATAGGCATCAAGCATTGCACGCATATCTTGTTGCGTGTATTGTGGCACTTGATAATAGCCATGCTTATTTTGGTAAATAGATACTTCGTATGCCATCTCGATACAGTTGGGAATACTATCAGCAACAACACGGCGGACAACTGGATTTGTTGTTTCTGTCGCTGCTGCAGTCATACATTTAGCTGAGCCTTTATGTGCACCAAGTAAGAAGCCGGAAATAACTTCATCATTTATCTCACTTGCATTTTGCATTGGCTTTTTCGGCTGAGAGGGCTTAATGCCATATTGGAAGTTGTTCCCTGTCTGCATTTCATAGCGACCAGTTGGAACTGAAGGATCATGCCCTGTTTTAAAAGATTCCACAATCGTATTGTACATACCGAGCGTGAAATTATATTGATTATCCAAAATGCTAAGTAGTTCTGGATCTTTTACTTGCGGACGTAAAATAATGGATAGGTTTAGTCCAGCGATAATTTCGCCAATTGTTTCATGCATGTCCATAACTTCGTGGCCACCATGATTTAGGCTTTGTTGTTGGTTAGGTGTTGTTGCATCATTTGATTCATTATAAAAAGATTGTGACAAAAAAAACGCCTCCTGAATTGTATAGTTTGTTACAGTTTTTAGTATGTCTTGTTAGTCCAGTTTCATACGATATAAATCCGTTTGCATATATTTAGCATAGTGATGTTTTTTTGTAACACATTAGAGGTATAAGAAAAGAAAGTTAAGGGAGGATATAAAATTGAAAAAAGTACTTGGACCTGTGGGAATAATCATCATTGTTTTAGCTGTATTAGCTTTACTATTTATTCCAAAATATAATGGCCTTGTGACGGCGGAGGAAAATGTGGATTCGAAGTGGGCTCAAGTCGAAAATCAACTACAACGCCGCTATGATCTAATTCCGAATTTAGTGGAATCTGTAAAAGGATATGCTAATCATGAGCAAGAAGTCATTGCTAGCATTACAGAGGCTCGTGCACAGATGGGTAATGCACAAACACCAGAGGAACAAGCGAGTGCTAATGATGCATTAAATGGTGCACTTAGTCGATTGCTTGTAGTCGTAGAAAATTATCCGAATTTAAAAGCCGATGCAAATTTCCGTCAATTAATGGATGAACTTGCTGGGACTGAAAATCGATTAGCAGTAGCACGTGAAGATTATAATAATGAAGTACAAGGCTTTAATAAAAAAGTAAAACGCTTCCCAGGTAATATTATCGCAGGTATATTTGGCTTCGAACAAAAGGAATACTTTAAGGCAGCAGCTGGAGCTGAAAAAGCACCTGCAGTTGATTTTAGTGATTCAGGTAAACAATAATGAAACGTTTGACGGTAACGCTTTTAGTTGCTTGTTTAATGTGGTTTGTAACAGCTAACAGTGCACAAGCGCAGTTGCCCACACCAATGAAAAATACGTACATTCATGATTTTGCGAATGTGCTTTCAACTTCTGTAAAGGAAGAACTCAATCATTATTCTGAGCAATTAGATAAAGGCACAGGTGCAGAAATAATGATTGTAACGGTAGATAGCATTCAAGGGCAAGAGGCTAAAATGTATGCAACGAAATTAATTCGAGCTTGGGGCATTGGAGATGCAAAGAAAAACAATGGTGTCCTATTATTGGCTACATTTGGGCAAGGACAAGGAAATAATGATGTAGTCATCGCTGTTGGTCAAGGTCTAGAAGGAGCGTTACCGGATGGAAAATTAGGACGTATTTTAGACGATGCTTTTTATCCATATGCGAGTAACGGTGAAGTCGATCAAGCATTTCAAGCAACATATGCCGAATTATTTCAAACTGTAGCAAAAGAATATAATTGGGAGGGAGAGATGCCAGCACAAGCAGTGGAGGATGAGTCGATGCCCAATTGGCTCTTTGTGTTACTAGTTATTTTAGTACTCGTTGTCATTATTTTCTCAAATGGTGGTGGAGGACCACGATCTAGGGGACGCGGAGGTTATCCAGGAGGTTTTGGTGGTGGCTTTGGAGGCGGTTTTGGCAGAGGTGGCGGTTCCGGTGGCGGAGGCTTTGGAGGCTTTGGCGGTGGATCATCTGCAGGCGGCGGCGCCAGCCGAAAGTTTTAATTGAGTGGGTGCCTGGCACATAAGTGCCAGGCACCCAAAAAATTCTGAAAACTGTAAGGTGTTTTTTTATAACTAAGTAAAAATCCACGAAGACTCCTGCGGGAACGCACGCAATGTAAGACACAACAATCCGCGCGTAAGCGAGGGTTGCGGCTTACTTTGTGCCCGCGGAAAGCGAAGTGGATTTTTACGCTTTAGAAGGACAAATTGTTTAAGTGCCAGGCACCCAAACAATTCACGAACAATTTAAGTGCCAGGCACCGAAACATCAAAGGACTCTCCTTAATAGGAGGGTCCTTTTCACTCGGGTAAAAAGGATAAATAAATAAGTATTATCAATTATTGACAAATTAACTAATTTTGTTATAATTTCATTGTATCGACAAACGATATAACGAACACTGATATAAGGAGGAATTACTTTGAAAAAAAGATTTTTATCAGCTTCTTTAGCGGTCATTTTAACAGCCTCTGTTGTTTATCCTGTTTCAGTACAGGAAGTACGCGCTGCTAATGAAACTAGCAATACTATCATTGCACAAGAGGAGCGCCTAACAGCAAAAGAATTTCTTGATTTAGCTGTAACATCTTTAACATTCCAACATGGCTCAGAATCAATGCGTCAAGAAGTAATTAATAAGTGGGTTAAAGACGGGGAATTAGAAAACTTAAGTAATACGATTAAACGTAATGAAGTCGCACGAATTTTAGTAAGAGCTCTTGATAAAGAAGAAAAAGAAGTAACACTAGCAGACTATCTGGAAAAAGCAAATAAGCTAGGCTTATTTAGTAGTATTTCAGAAAATAGTGAAACAATTTCAAAACAAGACGCTACTAAAATATTTACTACATTTAAGAGTTTAAAAAACGGTGCTAATAATGAAGGTGTTAAAGAAATTTCTGTAGACGATTTTATGAAAAATCCAGGAAACTTCGGCTATCAGCTATCACCAGATGGTAATTACATTACGTTTGCCTCAGCATGGGAAAACCGTTCAAATGTTTTCGTGAAAAAAATGAATGATGATAGTGAACCAGTTCGTGTATCTAATTCAAAAGATCGTGATATTGCTGGATTCTTCTGGAAAGATGATACATTGCTTTATGCAAAAGATAAAGGTGGAGATGAAAACTTCCACATTTATTCTTCTACATTTAATGGAAAAGAAGAAAAAGATTTAACGCCTTATCCAGGTGTAACAGTAGGTGTATTAAGTGGATTACAAGGTGTTAAAGATGAAGTTTTAATTATGATGAATAAAGAGGATGCAACAGTATTCGATGTGTACAAGCTAAATGTGAAGACAGGCGAAACAAAGCATGTTGCAAAAAATCCTGGTAACATTTCGAATTGGTTAGCGGACCGTAACGGTAATATTCGTATAGCTGTTGTTTCTGATGGTGTAGAAGGAATGATTCTATATCGTGACACTGAAAAGGATGAATTCAAGCCATTTATTGAAATGGCAGCAGGGGATGAAGTAAATCCGCTTGCCTTCTCTAAAGATAATAAGCATATTTATGCAACTTCTAATAAAGGTAGAGATAAAGTAGAAGTGGTGAAATACGATCTTGAAGGTAACGAAGAAGTCATTATGTCTAATGAAGACGTAGACGTATCAGGCGTATTATATAGTGGTGAGCAAGATAAAATTTTATTCGGTGCCTATGTAACGGATAAAGCACATTATCAATTCTTCGATGAGAGTTTTGAGAAGCTGTTCCGCAAAATTCAAAACAAGCTAGGTGTTGAAGAAAGCGAACTAGGCATCAACGACTACAATAAAGAAATGACAAAATTCATCGTCAGCGTGTCTAGTGATATAGTGTACGGCAAATATTATTACTATGACTCAACTACAGATGAAATGACCGAACTAGCAACATTAAGCCCTTGGTTAAAATCAGAAGAGCTTGCAGAAATGCATCCCGTTTCTTATAAGAGCCGTGATGGTCTGACAATTAACGGTTATTTAACATTACCGAAAAACAAAGAGGCTAAAGACTTACCACTTATCGTGAATCCACACGGTGGTCCATGGGCTCGTGATGTGTGGGGCTTTAACCCAGAAGTACAGCTGCTTGCAAATCGCGGATATGCTGTGTTACAAGTGAATTTCCGTTCATCTACTGGTTACGGAAAAGAATTTTTACAAGCTGGTAATAAGCAATGGGGTCTGAAAATTCAAGATGATATTACAGATGGCGTACAGTGGGCAATAGATCAAGGTATTGCTGACCCTGACCGTATCGGTATATACGGTGCATCATTTGGAGGCTATGCTACTTTAGCAGGTATTACGTCTACACCTGACTTATATGCTGCTGCAGTTGATTATGTAGGCGTATCAAATATTTTCACATTGTTAGATACAATCCCACCATACTGGGAAACAATGCGTAATATGTTCTATGAGCGTGTAGGGCATCCAGAAAAAGACAAAGATCTGTTAACAGCAGTTTCACCTGTCTTCCATGTTGATAAAATTAAAACACCTTTATTCGTTGCCCAAGGTGCAAACGATCCGCGTGTTAATCAGGCAGAATCTGATCAAATCGTAGAAGCGTTACGCGCAAGAGGTGTGGATGTAGAGTATATGCTGAAAGAAAATGAAGGACATGGCTTCCAAAACGAAGAAAACCGCATTGAATTCTATAATGCAATGGTTAAATTCTTTGATAGTCATTTAAAAAAATAACGATAATGAGGCTGTGCAGAAATTTTACTTGCACAGTCTTTTTTCATTTATAATAGCTGAAGATGAATATGGCCGTTGATTTCCGCTGCGGCAATTGTTTGAGTGCCTGGCACTTCTAAAACGTACACGTAACGCTTACTTGCCCGTGTCTTACACTGCGTGCGTTCCCGCAGGAGTCTTCGCGGAATTAATAATATCTTACTAGCAAAATTCAGAATTGTTTGAGTGCCTGGCACCTAAATAGGAAGGGGGTGTGTGTAAATGAACGTGACTTTTTTTAGTCGTTCGCATTGTGAGCTTTGTGTAGAAGGATTACGTACATTAAAGCTTGTTCAAGAAGAACTAGGTTTCTCAATCGACGTCATCGATATAGAAAAAGACGATGCAGTACACGAAAAATATATGTTGATGATACCAGTAGTAGAAAAGGATGGAGAAGTCATACAATATGGCAATTTAGACTATGTAACATTGATGGAACATTTGTGCAGTGAATAACCGATGCATCTAATCTATGAAATTAAAAATATATAACACTTAAAAAATTCGTTATTCACCTCGGGAAGCGCGGATTTTTTTTTCTTCTATTATATAATTAAACCTGTAATTCATGTTATTCACAAATTGTTCAATGAAAGCGTTATGAATATGAACAGTTTGTGAAGAACTTCACACAAAGCTTTCTTTTTGAAAAAATTGGAGTAGAATAGGAATCAAGTAAGAGGTTGTTATAAAACAGTTAATCAAAAGTATCACATATTTACGTGGTTGTTATATTACAAAAATAAACTTAAAGGGAGATTTGACTATGTGGGTTATTACAGTATTTGAACAAAAGGACGTTCGTATTTTTGAATACACAAACAAAACGGAAGCAACAAAAGCTTTAGCAGGTTTCAAGAAAAACGCCGTATTATCTTTCACAAAATAAAAACATGCAGTCCCGAAGCCGAAAGAATTGGTTGCGGGATTTTTTATTTTCACAAACAACGAATATTAAAAAAACCTTATGATAATCGCGTATAAAGTGTGTAAAAGCAGCCCATACCATTATTTACTTGCTCTTTTTCACAAAGCATATTATAATAAAATTACAAGTGGGACACAATTTAGTATAGTGGGTTATTATTTGTCCCATTAAAGTGAGAGGGAGTAGATATAGATGTTAACTGTACCTGAGGCACAGCAAAGACTACTTCCAGAAATGAATCCACTTCTACAATCGAGATACCGTATTTTGCAATCGGTTCAGTTAATGCAACCAATTGGGAGACGAACACTAGCGGAGTCACTCAAGATGACAGAGCGTGAAATCCGTAAAGAAACAGATATTTTACGTGATCAAGGGTTATTAGATTCTCAAAAGTCGGGTATGGTATGTACGAGTGATGGTGAATTAGTTATTGAACAGCTTAGGGCATTAGTTTATGAATGGTCTGGTCTAACGCAGCTTGGCAAGGCGCTCGAAAACCATTTAGGGCTACAGCATGTGCTTGTTGTTCCAGGTGATTATAACGATGATGAAACTGTATTAACATTAATTGGAAAAGAAGCGGCGCAGCAATTTCTTTCGACTATTGCTAATGAGCAAGTAGTAGCTGTTACTGGAGGAAAGTCAGTAGCTTCGCTAGCGCAGTTTTTACTACCAGTTGACGGTCAGCACAATGTAACATTTGTTGCTGCTCGTGGCGGTATCGGACATGAAATGCAAATGCAGGCTAATACACTCGTTGCAACATTTGCTATGCAGATGGAAGCACAGTACCGTACATTGTTTTTACCCGAGCATTTAAGTGAACAGGCATATCAGGCAATGTTAATGGAGCCAATGGTTACAGAAATAATGGCTTACTATGACCGGGCTGATTGCGTTATTCATGGTATTGGCTCTGCTGAAGAAATGGCGATTCGTCGTAATTCATCGGCCGAAGATTTACGTATTCTCGAGGAAAAGGGTGCTGTTAGTGAAGCATTCGGCTATTATTTCAATGCCGAAGGAGAAATTGTACATCGTATTCGTACAATTGGCATTCAACTTGAACAAGTTGAAAAATGTAAGCATATTATTGCGGTTGCAGCAGGAAAACAAAAGGTGAATGCGATGCTATCTTACTTTAAGGTAGCGCCGAAGCAGACGATTTTTATAACAGATGAGGCTGCTGCGAAAGCAATCGCTGAACGTTTACTGTAAAAATAAATCAATAAAACATTATTGGAGGAATTAACAATGGCATTAAAGTTAGCAATTAATGGATTTGGACGTATTGGACGTTTAGTATTTCGTGAAGCAATGAAACATGATGAGTTTGAAGTAGTTGCAGTGAATGACTTAACAGATGCTGGTCAGCTTGCACACTTATTAAAATACGATTCTGTACATGGTATCTATGATGCTGAAGTAAGTGCAAAGGAAGATTCTTTCGTAGTGAACGGTAAAACAGTGAAAGTATACGCTGAAAAAGACCCGACACAATTACCTTGGGGCGAGCTTGGCGTTGATGTTGTGCTTGAATGTACAGGTCGCTTCCGCTCAATGGATGAAGTAGGGTTGCATATTAAAGCAGGTGCTAAAAAAGCGATTTTATCTGCACCAGCTAAAGGCGATATGCCAACATTCGTAATGGGTGTTAACCACGAAGATTACAATCCAAAAACAGATGATGTCATTTCCAATGCATCTTGTACAACAAACTGCTTAGCGCCAGTAGCTAAAATTTTAGATGAGAAATTTGGCATTGAGCGCGGTATGATGACAACAATTCACTCATATACAAACGATCAACGTATCCTTGACTTCCCGCACTCTGATCCACGTCGTGCACGTGCAGGGGCAGTGTCAATGATTCCAACAACAACAGGAGCAGCAGTAGCCGTTTCTAAAGTATTACCTCAATTAAAAGGTAAGCTTGATGGATTCTCTATGCGTGTTCCTACACCGAACGTATCGTGTGTGGATTTAGTTGTAGAACTTAAAGCAGATGTAACGAAAGATTCGATTAATGCGGCTTTAAAAGAAGCTTCAGAAAATGAGCTGAAAGGTATTTTAGGCTACAATGAACTACCATTAGTATCAATTGATTACAATGGTAACCATAACTCTTCAACTGTTGATGGCCTTTCAACAATGGTTTTAGAAAATAGCATGGTGAAAGTTCTTGCTTGGTACGATAATGAAATTGGTTACTCTACTCGTTTAATGGACCTTGCATTATATATCGCACAACAAGGGTTAAATCATAAATAAGTGTCATAATTCGCAATTTGAAGTAAAAAGTGTGACATAATACGGCTTTTTACGCACAAAAAGTATAGCCTTTATAATATCGAAAAGATATAATAAACAAGGGTAATAGGAGTAGGGGACGTTTACCCTACTCCTTTTTAAATACAAATATCTTGGATAAAATATGGATGACTTACTATCGTGCAAACAGTTAGTAGTCACCTTGTCTTTTACGAGACACCGAACGTTACTTTTGTTACTATAAAAGCTAATAAAGGTATATTTTAACTTGGTCCGAAGTGTGTAAAGCCAAGATGGGTGGAGCACATTTTATTATGTCCGTACTACAAAACTTTGAAGGGGGTTTCTTCATGTTAAATAAGAAAACAATGAAAGATATTGATGTAAAAGGTAACCGCGTCTTCGTACGTGTCGATTTTAATGTACCGATGGCAGATGGGGTAATTACAGACGAAACACGTATCCGCGCAGCCATTCCAACGATTGAATATTTAGTTGAACAAGGCGCAAAAGTTATTTTAGCGTCTCATTTAGGTCGTCCAAAAGGCGAAGTAAAAGAAGATATGCGTTTAACTGCTGTTGGTATCCGCCTTGCTGAAATTTTAGGTAAACCTGTTACTAAATTGGATGAGTCAATCGGTGAAGCAGTAGAAACAGCTGTTGCGAATATGCAAAACGGAGATATCGTTCTACTGGAAAACGTACGATTCCATGCTGGTGAGGAGAAAAACGACCCTGCACTTGCAGAACAATTTGCTAAACTAGCGGACGTTTATGTTAACGATGCATTCGGTGCTGCTCACCGTGCACATGCCTCAACGGAAGGTATTGCGAAACACATTTCTGCTGTATCAGGCTTCCTTATGCAAAAAGAATTAGATGTGCTAGGTAAAGCATTATCAAATCCTGAGCGTCCTTTCACTGCTATTATTGGTGGTGCAAAAGTAAAAGATAAAATCGGCGTTATTGAGAGCTTACTTGAAAAGGTAGACCACTTAATTATTGGTGGCGGTCTGTCATTTACCTTCATTAAAGCGCAAGGTCATGATATCGGTAAATCTTTATTAGAAGAAGATAAAATTGAACTAGCAAAATCGTTCATTGAAAAAGCACATGCAAAAGGCGTGCAGTTACATATGCCAATTGATGCAGTGGTAGCCAATGAATTTTCAAAAGATGCGGAGACTAAAGTTGTCGATGTAGATGCTATCCCAGCTGATTGGATGGGTCTTGATATTGGACCAAAAACAGCTGCTCGCTATGCAGAAGTTATTCAAAATTCAAAATTAATCATTTGGAATGGACCAATGGGTGTTTTTGAATTAGAACCATTTGCCAATGGTACGAAAACTGTTGCAGACGCGATGGCAGCAACGGCTGGCTATACTGTAATTGGTGGCGGAGATTCCGCAGCGGCAGTAGAAAAATTTGAAGTAGCTAATAAAATGGACCACATTTCGACTGGTGGCGGCGCTTCACTTGAATTAATGGAAGGCAAAGAGCTTCCTGGTATTGTGGCATTAAACGATAAATAATAGATAGGAGGCATAACGATGCGTAAACCAATTATTGCAGGTAACTGGAAAATGTATAAAACATTTGAAGAGGCAATACAGTTTGTCGATAGCGTGCAGGATAATCTTCCTTCCAATGACAAAGTAGATGCTGTTATTTGCGCACCGGCACTTTTTCTACCAACACTTGTGCAGGTCGCTAGTGAATCTGAACTAGCCATCGGTGCTCAAACAATGCATTACGAAAATGAAGGTGCGTTTACAGGCGAAATTAGCCCGGCGCAGCTTGCAAGCGTTGAGGTAGACTATGTGATATTAGGACACTCCGAACGACGTGAATATTATAACGAAACAGATGAGGCTATCAATAAAAAGGTGGCAGCAGCACTTTCACATAATATCGTGCCAATTATTTGCTGTGGTGAAACACTGGAAGAACGTGAGGCAGGTACGACCGAGCAAAAGGTAGCTAGTCAAATTACAGCAGCTCTTGCAGGCTTTGCCGCACAGGACGTGGAGCATATGGTTCTTGCCTATGAGCCTATCTGGGCAATCGGCACAGGTAAAACAGCAACAGCAGAAGATGCCAACCAAGTATGTGGTGCCATTCGAGCAGTTGTTGAAAAATTATATGATAACGCAACAGCACAAGCTATACGTATTCAATATGGGGGCAGCGTAAAGCCTGATAATATTAAAGAATTATTGTCAAAAGAGCATATCGATGGCGCGCTAGTCGGTGGTGCAAGCTTACAAGCTGATTCATATTTAAAATTATTGGAGGCGGCAGCAAATGCCTAAAAAGCCAGTAGCATTAATTATTTTAGATGGTTTTGCATTCCGTGATGAAACATTTGGCAATGCAGTAGCTCAAGCAAAGAAACCAAATTTTGATCGCTTTTGGAACCAATTCCCGCATGCAACTCTAACAGCTTCAGGTGAGGCAGTAGGGTTGCCAGACGGTCAAATGGGGAACTCTGAAGTTGGACACTTAAATATCGGTGCTGGCCGTATCGTGTATCAAAGCTTAACGCGTTTAAATAAATCGATTCGCGAAGGAGATTTCTTTACGAATCAAGCATTTTTAGATGCGGTAGCACACGTTAAAGCACATCAGTCAAAGCTACATGTTATGGGCTTATTATCAGATGGCGGTGTACATAGCCATTATGAGCACATGTTCGCGCTGTTAAAGCTAGCAAAAGAACAAGGGCTTGAAGAGGTATTTGTACATGCATTTTTAGATGGTCGTGATGTAGGGCCAACGACAGCTATCGGCTATATCGAAGAAACTGAAAAACAAATGGCTTCGATTGGCATTGGTAAATTCGCATCGATTCATGGACGCTATTATGCGATGGACCGAGACAAACGTTGGGATCGTGTAGCATTAACATATAATGCCCTCGTTGATGGGGTTGGACAAACGGCGGAAAGCGCAAAAGGTGGCGTGTCAGAATCCTATGAGCGTGAAGTAACTGACGAGTTTGTTATTCCATTTAGCATCCAGGAACATGGAGAGCCAGTAGCGACAATTGAAGATAATGATGCAGTTATTTTCTTTAATTTCCGACCTGACCGTGCGATTCAATTATCGAAAGTATTTACAAATTCAACATTTGATGGCTTTGCTTTATCAGCAAAACATCCGCAAAATGTAAAATTCGTATCGTTCACACATTATAGTGATGAAGTGAACGCGCAAGTTGCTTATGAAAATGACAACTTAAAAAATACGATTGGTGAAGTGTTAGCCTCTAATGGTAAAACACAGCTACGTATTGCAGAAACAGAAAAGTATCCACATGTGACATTCTTTATGAGTGGTGGACGTGAGGAGAAATTCGACGGTGAAGAACGTATTTTAATTGCTTCTCCAAAAGTTGCGACATACGATTTGAAACCTGAAATGAGTGCTTATGAAGTAACAGAAGCATTGCTTGCAGCGATTGCAGCTGACAAATTTGATGGCATCATTCTAAACTTTGCGAACCCTGATATGGTGGGGCATAGTGGAATGCTAGAGCCAACAATTAAAGCAATCGAAGTAGTCGACGAATGTCTAGGAAAAGTAGTTGATGCCCTTCTTGAAAAAGGCGGAGCAGCTATTATTACAGCTGACCATGGTAACTCTGACGAGGTTGTAACGTTAGAAGGAAATCCGATGACAGCACATACAACAAACCCTGTTCCAGTAATTGTGACGAAAGCAAATTTAATGTTAAGAAATGGTGGCATTTTAGCCGATTTAGCGCCAACCATGTTAGAATTATTAGAGGTGTCACAACCTATTGAAATGACAGGTAAATCACTTATCGAAAAAGAGGAGAATTAATTATGCCATTTATTACACAAGTTTATGCGCGCGAAGTTTTAGACTCACGTGGGAACCCAACAGTAGAAGTTGAAGTATTTACAGAATCAGGTGCTTTTGGTCGTGCAATCGTGCCATCAGGCGCCTCTACAGGTGAATACGAAGCGGTAGAATTACGCGATGGTGACAAATCTCGTTACCTTGGCAAAGGTGTATTAAAAGCAGTCGAAAATGTCAACACAATTATTGCACAAGAATTAGAAGGTAATTTCTCAGTTCTTGACCAAGTAGTAATCGACAAAGCTTTAATCGAGCTAGATGGCACAGAAAACAAAGGTAAACTAGGAGCTAACGCAATCCTAGGTGTATCAATGGCAGTTGCACATGCTGCAGCAGATTATTTAGATGTACCTCTTTATCAATATCTTGGCGGTTTCAACTCAAAACAATTACCAGTACCAATGATGAACATCTTAAATGGTGGTGCACATGCGGATAACAACGTAGATATCCAAGAATTCATGGTAATGCCTGTTGGCGCAGAAAACTTCCGTCATGCATTACGTATGGGTGCTGAAATTTTCCATAGCTTAAAAGCAGTATTAAAAGACAAAGGCTACAACACAGCTGTAGGTGACGAAGGTGGTTTCGCTCCAAACCTTGGTTCGAACGAAGAAGCAATCACTGTTATCCTTGAAGCAATCGAAAAAGCTGGCTACAAAGCTGGTGAAGAAGTGAAATTAGCAATGGACGTTGCGTCTTCTGAACTATTCAATAAAGAAGATGGCAAATACCACTTAGATGGTGAAGGCGTTGTGAAAACTTCTGAAGAAATGGTTGACTGGTACGAGCAGTTAACTGCGAAATACCCAATCATCTCAATCGAAGACGGCTTAGATGAAAACGACTGGGCTGGTCATAAATTATTAACAGACCGCATTGGCGCTCGCGTACAATTAGTAGGAGATGATTTATTCGTAACAAATACGAAAAAATTATCTGCTGGTATTGAGCAAGGTGTTGGTAACTCAATTTTAATTAAAGTAAACCAAATCGGTACGTTAACAGAAACATTTGAAGCAATTGAAATGGCGAAACGTGCTGGTTACACAGCAGTTATCTCTCACCGTTCTGGTGAATCAGAAGATGCGACAATCGCTGATATCGCTGTTGCGACAAACGCTGGTCAAATTAAAACAGGTGCTCCATCTCGTACAGATCGCGTTGCAAAATATAACCAACTTTTACGCATCGAAGATCAACTTGGTGCAACATCAGAATATCTTGGTTTAAAAACTTTCTATAACTTAAAATAAGGTGAATAGCTAGTACTAGCTTCAGACTATAGACAAACTTGTTTGTCTATAGTCTTTTTTTAACGAATGAATTTTTACTAACAGGGGTCATATTATTCTAAATCGTAAAAATTCACTGCGCTTTCCGCGGGCACGACGTAAGTCGCAACCCTCGCTAGCACGCGGTTTGTTGCGTCTTACATTACGTGCGTTCCCGCAGGAGTCTACGTGAATTTTTACTTAGTGATAAAAAACATAGGAACTGCCTGGCTCATATTTGTAATTGTGTGAGTGCCTGTCACTATTCACTATTCAATTAGTGCGTGATTGAAGTAGAGTGAGCATGGAGAGAGTTGTACAACGTTGATTTCCGTTGCGGGCGGCGCTTTCCTCGGGCACATCGTAAGCCGCAACCCTCGCTAGCGCGCGGCTTGTTGCGTCTTACGTTCCGTGCGTTCGGAGCAGGAGTAGCCTAGTATAATTGGGTGAGTGACTGGCACTATTATGTGTGCGTTCTAGGTAGGACACGTAATGCAAGAAAATTCTAAATTGTTTGGGTGCCAGGCACTGCATTTTAGATTTGAAATATTTCTATACTTTTTTGTATAATATCAGTAGAGTAGACTGAGTCTTCTCCTTTTTAAGTCAATTTCTTTTATGTATTGTACATAGTATTTGGAAAAGTTATACCATTTTGTAATCTGTGTTTGTCATGGGAACCTTTTTTTGTTATAATATAGTGTGTTGTGATGTTTCAAAGTTCGGGAGGTGCAGTGGATGCATACAGCAGTATTAATAGCTTTAGTTATCGTATCATTAGCATTGGTTGTCGTAGTTTTATTACAATCTAGTAAAAGTGCAGGCTTGTCAGGTGCCATCTCGGGTGGAGCTGAACAACTATTTGGAAAGCAAAAAGCACGTGGTATGGATTTAATTCTTCACCGTGCAACAATTGTTTTATCAATTTTATTCTTTCTTTTAGCAATCGCTATTGCAAAAATATAATAGTTGAAGATATTCCGCCTAACCTCGAATGGTTGGGCGTTTTCTTTTATTTTCAGTACATAGATGAACTTAGACGAATAATGTAGATTTTATACGTATGAAAGATGCTAAATTACGCCAATGTATAATGGATATGGCTATAATAGAATGAATATGTTTTACAGTGAAGGAGAACTTGCGTATGAACAAATCATTATCTCAGCCATTTTTCTTTCAAGCAGGACCGCGTGCAGTGTTATTATTACACGGATTTACAGGTAGCTCTGCAGATGTGCGTATGCTTGGTAGATTTTTAGAGAAAAAAGGGTATACTACATTAGCGCCTCATTATAAAGGGCACGGTGTGCAACCTGAAGAACTCATTACAACAGGACCAGCTGATTGGTGGCAAGATGTCAAAGCTGCGTACCAACAATTACAAGATGCCGGCTATGAGGAAATTGCCGTAGCAGGACTATCACTTGGCGGTGTGATGGCTTTAAATGTAGCACTAAACAATCCTGTAAAAGGCATTGTGACAATGTGTGCGCCAATGACGATGCGAACTACAGACGTAATGTTTGAAGGCGTATTGAAATATGCAAAAGAATACAAAAAATTTGAAGGCAAAACTGACACAGAAATTGATGCAGAAGTGTCGTTAATCGCTGAAAAAGGTATGCCATCATTACAACAACTTCGTGAGTTTATTGTGCAGACTCGAAAAGAAATAGATATGATTTATGCCCCTATTTTTGTCGTACAGGCGACAAATGATGAGGTAATAGAGACAGAATCTGCCAACATTATATATAATCAAACTGAGTCACTAGAAAAATACATCAAGTGGTATGAAAACTCAAAGCACGTTATAACATTAGATCAAGAAAAAGATCAATTACATGAAGATATTTATCGTTTTTTAGATGGCCTAAATTGGGCACACTAAAAATGATTTAGGATTTTTACATGAGGGAGGGTATTAAGTATGACGGACAAAAAAGACTCACTACAAAGTCGATTACTCGATTTTTTCGGTGAAGAAGAATATAAACCTTTAACCGTTGGAGAAATAGAAGACGAATTTGGGTTTGAGGATGCAGAAGAATTTAAGGAGCTCGTAAAAACGCTCGTGCGAATGGAGGGGCAGGGCTTAGTTGTACGCTCACGCTCGAATCGTTACGGCTTACCAGAGCGCATGAATTTACTACGCGGTAAATTTATCGGCCACGCAAAAGGATTTGGCTTTGTCGCACCTGATGTTGAGGGCATGGACGATGTCTTTATTCCACCGCACGAAGTAAATGGTGCCATTAACGGCGACACAGTTCTTATTCGTGTATTAAAGGAATCATTTGGCGATCGCCGCGAAGGTACAATCACAAAAGTGGTAGAACGCGGGCAAACGTCATTTGTTGGAACATTCCAAGCAAATAGAGGCTTCGGCTTTGTCGTATTAGACGATAAAAAACTACCAATGGACATTTTCATCGCGAAAGGCGATACATTAGGCGCTGTTGATGGTCACAAAGTGGTCGTTGAAATCGCGACATGGCCAGAAGATTTAAAATCAGCAACAGGCTATATTACAAAAATTTTAGGACATAAAAATGACCCAGGTGTCGATATTTTATCAATCTTATATAAGCACGATATTCCACCAGAGTTCCCTGAAGAAGTTGTCGCTGCTGCACAACGAGTGCCCGATGAAATTTCACCAGCCGATTTAGAGGGGCGTCGTGATTTACGTCATGAAACGATTGTCACAATTGATGGTGCAGATGCAAAAGATTTAGATGATGCGGTAACCGTAACAAAAAATGTAGATGGTACTTACAAGCTTGGCGTACATATTGCAGATGTCAGTTACTATGTAACACAAGGCTCTGTAATAGACATTGAAGCATATGACCGCGCGACAAGTGTATATTTAACAGACCGTGTTATTCCAATGATTCCGCATCGACTATCGAACGGTATTTGTTCTTTAAATCCACAGGTAGATCGACTAACGCTTTCGTGTGAAATGATTATTGATGGCAATGGTAATGTTATTGCGCATGAAATTTTCCAAAGCGTCATTAAAACGACAGAGCGTATGACTTACAAAGATGTTTATAAAATTTTAGAGGAACAAGACGAAGAGCTAATTGCTCGCTATGAGCCACTTGTACCGATGTTTAAGAATATGTTAGAGCTTTCAAAAATTTTACGTCATAAACGTGAGTTACGTGGTGCCATTGACTTTGACTTTAAAGAATCAAAAGTAATCGTCGATGAAGATGGCTGGCCAGTCGATATTGAAATACGTGAACGTACTGTTGCAGAGAAATTAATTGAAGATTTCATGCTTGCTGCCAACGAAACGGTTGCAGAGCATTTCCATTGGATGAATGTACCGTTCCTATACCGTATTCACGAAGATCCGAAGCCAGAAAAGCTACAACGCTTCTTTGAATTTGTAACGAACTTCGGTATTTTAATTAAAGGTACAGGCAATACAGTGCATCCAAAAGCATTGCAAGATGTCTTAGCAGCAATTGAAGGCATGCCTGAAGAGCCAGTTATTTCAACGATGCTACTACGCTCAATGCAACAAGCGAAGTACTATCCAGAAAGCATCGGTCACTTCGGTTTATCGACTGATTTCTATACACATTTCACATCACCAATTCGTCGTTACCCTGACCTAGTTGTCCACCGTTTAATTCGCACGTACTTAATTAATAAAGACACGTCGCAAGAAACGATTGCACAGTGGTCGATGGCAATGGATGAAATTGCTGACCATACGTCAGAGCGCGAACGTCGTGCAGTCGATGCAGAACGTGATACAGACGCACTGAAAAAAGCACAATATATGTCTGATAAAATCGGCGAAGAGTTTGAAGGAATTGTTTCTTCTGTTACGAACTTCGGTATCTTTATCGAGCTACCAAATACGATTGAAGGACTCGTGCACATTAGCAATATGACCGACGATTACTATCGCTTCGATGATCGCCAAATGATTATGATTGGTGAACGTACGAACCGCCAATTCCGCATCGGTGATGAAGTAAAAGTACGCGTCGCAAACGTCATTATCGAGGAGTCATCGATTGACTTTGAAATCGTAGGAATGGTAACGTCTTATGGAAGAACAAGAAAAGCAACACCTACAGTAATCCATGCACGTAAAAATTATAATGATAATAAAGATGGGCGCAGCAGCCGTAGCAGTCGTTCAGGTTCAGGCGGTGGAAGAGGTCGCCGTGACGATGAAAAACAAAGCAATGGTGACTCATCGAAACGCAGAGAACGCGGTGGAAGTGACCGTGATCCACGTGGTCAACGCAAAGATAGCTCAAGCCCAGGCCCGAAAAAAGGCGTAAAGCAAAAGCAAAAGTTTTACGAAGGCATCGCCAAAAAAGGCAAAAAGAAAAAAACAAAACGTAAATAAAAAATCCAGCGTGAGCAGGCTAAGTCCTGCTCAACCTTTGAATTGAGGGTGAACAAGATGGCAAAAGGTACTGGGAAAGTATTAGCACAAAACAAAAAAGCAGGGCATGACTACTTCATCGAAGAAACGATTGAAGCGGGCATGGTACTAACAGGCACAGAAATTAAAGCCATTCGTGCAGGTAAAGTCCAATTACGAGACTCTTACGTTCGAATCACAAGCGGCGAAGCATGGATTAGCAACATGCATGTCAGCCCATTCGACCAAGGTAACCGTTTCAACCACGACCCACTACGCGCCCGCAAATTGCTCCTACATAAAAAGCAAATCGGCGAACTAGTAGGTGCTGTCAAACGTGACGGCTACACAATCATCCCATTGAAAATGTACATTAAGGACGGCTATGCCAAACTCCTTATCGGCGTCGGCAAAGGGAAAAAAGACTACGACAAACGCGACGACATGCGCAAAAAAGAAGCAAAACGCGAAATGGAACGTACCTTCAAAGCAAAAAATCAATATTGATAGATTAAGAGAGGAGCTCACCACTTGTTGTGGTGAGTTTTTTTATATTCGGGAGCAAGGTGAAGTCTATGGGCACGGGCTTATCTGCGAAGCGGAGAGATTTCTGCTGCGGGTGGACGCTTTCCACGGGCACAAAGTAAGCCGCAACCGTCGCTGACGCGCCGCCTGTTGCGTCTTACTTTTGTGCTGTTCCCGCAGGAGTCGCCCGCCCTTCGCTACAACTAAAAAGTATCGATTACCACGCTGTAGGTAATTCCGCGGAGCAGGAGGGTAATTCCGCGAAACAAGGGTAGAATTCCGCGAAACGAGGAGATAATTCCGCGAAATATGGTGAGGATTCCGCGGAGCAGGAGGTTAATTCCGCGAAATGAGGTGGGGATTCCGCGAAGTGAGGGGTTAATTCCGCGGAACAATGAGATATTTCCGCGAAGCGGGGGAGAATCCACAAAATGTTGAGAGAATCCCGCGGAGCAAGGTGGGAATTCCGCGAAATGAGGAGAGAAACCCGCGGAGCAGAAGGTTAATTCCGCGAAATGAGGTGAGGATTCCGCGAAATGAGGAGAGAATCCCGCGGAGCAGGAGGTTAATTCCGGAGAATCCCGCGGAGCAAGAACAATTAAAACCCAATAAAAAGAATGTTTTGATTTAGGTGAGATTTTTTAAAAGATTTTACGTTTTTAATGTAAGGAGGTGTGGTCTCATGGAAATGCAGCTGATACAAAAAATCATTGCCGGGGATCAACAAGCATTTCGCATCATTGTTGATACATATAAGCAGCCACTTGTCAGCTATTTGACCTATCAAACGAATGACGAGGAATTGGCGAAAGATATTGCGCAAGAATCATTCATCAAATGCTATGAAAGCTTAGTTCATTTTAAAGGTGGATCTTTTAAGGCATGGCTTTTTCGTATCGCGCTTAATCAACTGATTGATTTTAAAAGAAAGCATAAAGAAGATCGGACACCACTAGAGGAAACGCCCTCATTAGAAACACCTGAATCGTTAATAATCGAAAAAGAACAGAACGAGTTGCTTCAACAATGGCTTAAAACATTGGAACACAAAACGTACCAAGTTTTCGTTCTGAAGTATGCTAGTAATTGCTCTTACGAAGAAATCGCTGAGACACTCAATATATCAATATCGGAAGTACGAAACCGACTGCATAGAACAAAGAAACGGCTAAGAAACGCTATTTTGAAGGGAGAGATTACTAATGAACTGCTTATCAACTGAAGAAATGCACGATTTTATCGACGGACAAATAGACGATAACAAAATGATGCAAATGGACAAGCATATCCAATCATGTGCAACCTGCTCTGCATTATTGGATGAACAACTTGAAACAGAACAGCTCATAAGCTCCCTGTTTCCTGCAGTGCATGTGGACGATTCATTTACAAATCAAGTGATGGGTCAACTACCAAAGAAAAAAACTTCTCTTACAAAAAAGCGCGGCTGGCGGGCAACTTTTGTAGCAGCCGCATTCGTCACAGCCGCATTATTATTTCTAGTAATTTCGACTGTAAAACAGGAGCCTGTAACTAGTTCTACGCCTATTACGATAAAAGGAAAAGACGTTAAGCTAACAGATGCTTTCATAACAGTAACGTTAGCTGCATCAGGCTATAATGGCAATGAATTGTTTTTCAGGGAATCAACCGAGGGTGATGTAGAACTCATACTACCAAACGGGAAAAGGGAAGAAGTCAGCTATTATGCAGAGCATTCAACAAATGAAATTACCTATGAGTTTGCATTATTTGATATGACACATGATGAATTTACCCTGCTTTTTAACTTTCAATATATCAATGATACGGATAGACAGGTGACGCTGGAAGTACCGATTAATCGTAAGGAATTGTTAGCCCAAACAGAGACTGTCACACTACGTTCTACGTTTGAGAAAGACGGCGTTGACGTAAACTTTATCCGTGCACAACATGGACCACAAAACTCTCTCTTCAAATTTGAAACAAAATTTACGGAGGAGATGGCAACATTTGTAGAGCAACAAGCAGAAAAGTATACAGCTGATTTACCGCTAAAGGAAAAGGAAGCTTATGCAGGTTATAATGCACAAATACTTTATGACGTTATTGACGCCGATGGTCGAAAATTAAAACGCTCGGTTCCTGAAGATAACGTCAATATTCAAAATGATCGCTACGCGCATACCGAAACAATTAGTGCCTATCCAAGTGTACAAGAAGGAGGCTATATAGCTGTTACTGGTGCCAAGTTTGAGTTGCCGACGGATGTCCGACACCCGCTAACAGTAGACCAATTACCTTACACATTTACTTATAAAGATACAGTATATGAAGTGAAGCTCTTACCCGACCAACGTCTTGAAATTTCATCAGACGCAAAGACAACGACAATAAGCGACTGGCATATTACAGTGAATAATAAAACAGCATGGGATACAGCCCGATTCCGAGAAGATAAAGAAAAAAAGTATACAACAATCACATTCGATGAGGGGATTAAATTAAATTCGTTTATCCTTTACGGTCAAACGGAATTAAAATATGTTTACTTTGATGAACCAATTCGTGTGGATATACGCTAACCTAAAAAACACCTTTTGATTAATGATTTTCAAAAGGTGTTTTTAGGAGTTGATATAGAACTATAAATCTGTAAATAAGGCACTATACTTGAAGTACAGCTGGGTTTGTTTTATAATATGAATTGTTAATGCCAGCATGTATTGAAGCGTAGTACTACTCTTCAACCGTACTAGAAGCAATTCTAGCTCTTTGTTTGATCGAGGCAACAAGCTTCGCATCATATTCAAGGGGACGTTACGGATTCGACAGGGATGGTTCAAGCTTTGGTCGCGCGTCGGAGGTCTCGGCTCCGTCATCAACGGAAGTTATATAATAACTGGCAAACAACAAAACTTAGCTTTCGCAGCGTAAGCTCGTAAGCGCTCTGCCTCTCTATCGCCCATGTAGAGAACGTGGGGCCCAATTTTAGTGGGATACGGTCGATGGTGCCACCTGAGTCACCGGCAAGAGATTTCCAGGTTAGCGTACAGGACGCCTGTTTGTCGGCATAATGCTACGCGAATTGCGAATGGACAAACTACACGCGTAGAAGCTGAAGTATTGGAGTCTTTGGACGCGGGTTCGACTCCCGCCGTCTCCATAAGTTACCAGCCTGTAAACGGCGGTATATCAACGATTTTCGAGGTTAGGGATATTGAACGGGAGTTGAACTCTTGGGCAATATCCCTATTTTCATCTCTGTGGAAAAATAACATATTTGAACGATTCTTAGACCTTCTAATTAAAAAATTGGGAGGTTTTTTGTATGTCCAGAAGTAGAAAACATGGCGTATTTGCAGTAAGTGGTGATGTAGTAGTTATATCGAACAAGCAAAAAGAGCTAAGAAAAGATGATAAAGAAATTCAAAAAGCACTTGAAACGATTTTTCATCAAATGCGTATTGCTGGCAATAGACAACGCACCATTGAAAGCTATGCGTACATTTTTCAGCAATTTGTAGGAATGTGCCATATCGAATATGTGGAGGATATTAATATTAATAAGCTGTATCACTATTTGGATGTTTTAGAGGTTACACCAGCTACTAAATTAATTCGATTAAAATCCATTAAAGCCGTACTAAGTAAGTTCTATAACAATGGTTGGATTAAAGACCGCTTCTGGAGCAATATTCAAATTAAAATTGATAAAGAAGTGAAAAAAGGAGCAAAGGAATTAGATATAGATAGGCTTCTTCTATTGATTGACCAAACAACATTCATTGGATTTAGAGATGCTTGTGCAATTAAGTTGATGTACAAATCAGGTATTCGGATTCGCACATTAGGAGAGCTTAGAGAACGCCATATTGACTTTGAAAATATGTGCTTAAATCTCGATGGCTCAATATTAAAAAATCACAAATTCTTAAAGTTACCTATTGATATGGAAGTAGTTGAAATGCTTAAAATGTTGATTGAACTTAATAAAGGCATTCGTACGCATTTCGGCACAGATAATCGCAATGTCTTTATTACACAAAATGGTACACCAATGAATACAAGTAAATCATCAAATTGTGCCATATCTAAGCAACTTAATAAATATGCGAAGCGATATAATTTAGAAAATATCAATGCTCACGCTATTAGAAGAGCGTATGCAAAGAATTTACATGATAAAGGTGCAAGTATAGCTTTAATCAGCAAGGCACTTGGACATAGTGATTTAGCCGTTACAACGCAATATTTAGACTTAGATGTTGAAGAAGTAGCAAAAGATTTAAGAGATTATTTATAGGAGCTACACATATGACAACCATCATTAGTACAGGGATAAGTGGATTTCATGAGATAAGAGCCACCTATAATGAAGAAGCTAAAACAGTCACATTTGAAACATTTATCAATTTATCCATTGGTAAGTCGATTAAGATAGGTGAGGTTACACTATCAAAGCAAGAGATATTCATGATGTTAAAGTATTTTTATGATGCGGAGGATAGATATACTTTATAGCATGATTGTATAGTTAGATTTTAAATATTTATAAATTAAATGAATGTTAAGGTGTTGGTTATAAAATCAACACCTTTTCGTTTTGTAGTTGGAATTGTTGATTGTTTAATTTATAATATAATTAAATAATGATATGTAATAAGGAGCTGGTTTTGTGAATTGGAAAGATAACAAAAATGATAAAAGTAGATATTATGGTGCTGGGAATAAATATATGTTCTTAAAAATTGGAAAACAAGTATATAACGATACAGGTAGAGAGTTTACAAAGCTAACTACATCCAAAATCCTAAAAGAATACTTAGATGAGCAACAATTAGGTTTCTTTAAATTTGGTGTTGATAAAAAAGGCAATAAAACAAAGTTATTTATTTTATTTAGCAATGAAGAAGATACTTTTTACGGTTTAAGAAATGCGGAAGGTGGTCATAAAACAACCGTTAGTATCAATCAAATTGTGGATGACTTAAAAGTGGATGGCATTGACTTACCACTTGAACGCTTGAAAATAGAGGCTGTTCCTGAAGCCGATAAAGAGAAATTAGGCGTAGATAAAGAAGCACATTTATTTGAGGTGATTCTTCCTGCAAAGGAAAAGGCATAATCTTCCCTATAGCAATAACTACACATAAGTAATAAGCCAAAATATCATAGGTCATAGATGTAGCCATGCGAGTATCAACGCATGGTTTTTTTGTGTTCATGGACTTCATTGAATACAACAATAATAGAACCTTATTATTTGTTGCGGTTACATCGGTTACACAAGTTACAGCTTATTTGACTAAAAGGTTTATGAGGATTTTTTCTTTACTACATAAAAAAATAAATCTATATCATAACTCTAAAAATAGTGTAACCAGTGTAACCGTAATAGATAAATTAATCATATTAAAAATAAAGTATAAGTTATAAACCTTGATATATCAACGTTTATGAAGGTTTTATGTGCTAATTTAAATGAAAAAATAGCGGTTTTTATGTGTAACCAGCATAGCTATTTTTGTAACCAAGAAGGGTAAAAATGTAACCCATGATAGTAAATTTGTAACCAATACATAATAAATAATTGAAACTGCGTAAAATTTGGTTGATGGAATTAATGGTTGTGTAATAATATATGTTTGTAAGATTGAAAGAAAGGGTGATGGTATGGTTAATTTAAATGATTTAATAAATATGAAAAATAAGAAAGGTGGTTTATTAAAAGATGATGTATATGATTTACTTATAGAAAATATTGAATGTGAATCAGATAAAGTAGATAAAAATCAAAATCGGTATGAAATGTGGAAATTCAAATTGCGTTTAGTAGATAGAGATTATAGATTAATAAAAAATGTATTAGTCTATGATGAGGCAAATGTGAATGACATAGGGAAAAATCAATTAATATATTTAATAGGATTTCTGGATATTGACTTTGATAATTTAGCAATAAAAGAGTCGGAATTAAAAGATTTTTTAGTGGGGAAGTTAAAGGAATTGAAAATCGTTAGCGTTGTCTACACAAAGAATGGGAGGAATGAGGTTGGTTGGCTGTATGGCATACAAGAGAAGGAAAAAGCGATAGAAAATTTTCATCGAAAAAAACAAGAATTTAAAAAACTTGATGAACCTATTGAAAAAATTGAGAAAATTGATGGGGTAGTAAGCGAAATTGAGAAACTTGATGAGGTTTCACCAGATGAAGCACATCAAGTTTTGGAAAATGAAGTAAAAGTAAATGAGGAGAAAAGCACACGAGCTAATGTAAATGGAACAGGTAATATTAATTATACTGATTTTATCAAGTTTGATTAAATATGTTCATGCGAGTGGGGTGTAAGTGCTTCACTCGCTTTATTTTTCTAAAAAATTGAGGGGGCAAATAATGGATAAATATAATAAAGAAAAAAGGATTAATGAAATAGTTGAAGAAAATGACCTTGTAAGAGTCAGTGGAAAAATGGTCAGTGATGTATTGGTTAAGGCATGGGGTAGTGGCAAGGGTGAGAATCTCATTTTTGTTTTGAATGATGGAGCAAGCAATCTAAAGTGTATTATTTTTGTGAAGTATGAAGAGCATGACAAAGATAGTATAGAAACAATTAAAAACTTCTTTGTTAAAGGGCATTTTTACGAATTAAAAGGCAAAACAAGTTTAGACGAAACGTACACAAATTTTAGTGTAACATCTGCTCATATAGGTAATATCAATGCGCCTACTATGCAATTGCAAGTAGATATAGAGGACTGTAAAGATATTACGAATGATATTGGGCATAGAGTAGACACAGATAAAATAGGTAGAGTTGAATTTAGAGCGATTAGTCAATATTCCACCATGCAAAGCATTGTAAAAGAAGCAGCCGCTATAGAGCTAACCAATAGATTTAATTATCAAGGATTGGGCTTTGTAGAAAAAGGAACGGTAAGAGGCTTTCCTTTGATTGAGCAACAATTGAAGCAATACAAAAAGGTGATGGCGGAGGAATATAAGAACAATCCAAGTGAGGTAAATAGAAAACGCTTAGAGAATATCAAAAAAATGAAGATGTTTTATGGTGTTGATTTTATAGTTAATCAAAATCGGCATCTGCATTACTTAGTAAATAGTGAGAAATTGTATGAGAAAAACAGTGAGATAACAGATGAGAAATTTTTGAGAAATGTAAAATACCTCGTATTTGATATAAAAACGACAGGTATTTACCCGCTTTTTAATGAAATTATTGAAATAGGAGCAGTAATTATAGAAAACGATGAGGTTGTTAAAGAGTTTAATGAATTGATTAAGCCTAAAAATAAAATCAATCAAAAAATTAGTAACCTTACAAATATCACAAATAAAATGGTAGAGCATTGTGTGGATGAAGAAACAGCATTAAGGCGTTTTTATGATTTTATTGGTGATGAAAAGTATGTATTAGTTGGGCATAATGCTAGAGATTTTGATTTAAATTTTATCAATGTAAGAAGCAGAATGTATAGGCTCGATGAGAAATTAAATGATTTTGCCTTAATTGATACCCTATATTTAAGTAAATTTGTAGAGGAAGAAGTATTAGCGAAGCAAAGAAAACGCAAGAATTATAGCTTAAAAAGCATGTTAGAAAAGTACGGAATCAAGATTGAAAATCATCATAGAGCGGTTTCTGATAGCTTGTCTACCTTCAAATTGTTTAATAAATTGCTAGAGGATATGACAGCTCACAATAAAGATTTAGTAGCGTGTAACGAGCCTTTAAAAGGTCAGCTAGATATACGTTTTCCACAAATGGTCACACTCTACGCCTTAAATCGAGAGGGTTTACTATTTATTAATCAATTAAGTAGCAAGGTTAATACTGATACAACAAACAGGGTTTTAAGCTGGGATGATATTAATGTTAAAGGTAATAGAGAAAATATTTTAGTCGTAAGCAATGGCTTTTATTGCAAAGACATTTTCGAAAACCTACTAAACGGCAAATTTGATGAGCGTGCTTTAGATAATTATGATGTGATTGGTTTCAATGGCCCATATAGTAATCATCATTTTGAGGGTGTGCCAGTAGAAACCTTGAAGCAATTAATCAAAATTGTTGATGGTATCTGTCAAAAGCAAAATAAAATGGTTATCAGTTTGTGTGAGGTGTTGTGCCTTCATAAGTACGAGGAAAAATATTTAGACATGCTGTGGTTCGATAATCGTAGCAAGGTATTTTTAGATAAAAATGTCACCACCATTCAGCAATATTTTGATAATAAAATTTGTAAAGATGAGGAATTTAGTGACATTGAGCAAGAGCTATATAACAAATTTATAATGGGTAAATTAACTGGTGATGATTTATTAAATGTTAATATTGAGGGCTTAAAACTTGAGAAACATGGTGGAAGATTCCATTCATATATTCAAAATAAGGAATTAGCGAGAACAAACGTTTATTATAAATCAACAGAGGAATTATTAAACGAATTTGATTTTCTTGGAACAGAAAGAGCAAGAGAAATTGTTTCTATCAATACCATCAAATTATTGGATAGATTTTCTCCTTATGAGGTAGTACCAACGCATCCGTTAGTAAAGCCATCTATGTTAGAAGGCAATGAGAAGGAGAAAATGCTTGGGGTCGTAGAAAGAAGGCTTAAAGAGCTATATGGTGAGCATGTTGATAAAACAGTCCAAGATAGATTAGAACTTGAACTGGAAATGGTATACAAAGGCGGCTATGAGGTTGTTTTTTATGGCAGCTATTTATTAGGGGAGGAAAGCAAGCGCAAAGGTTACTTAGTAGGCAGTCGAGGAAGTGTTGGAAGCATGTTACTCGCTTATGTGATGGGCATAAGTGAAGTTAATCCATTACCACCACATTATCAATGTGATACATGCAAAAAAGTAGAGTTTAGTGGAGATGAAAACGTAGTGTGCGGCTTTGATTTGCCTGTTAAGCAATGTACTTGTGGTGGTTCTTTAAAGGGAAATGGTTTTGGTATACATTGGAGTAGTTTTATGGGCTATGGCGGTGAAAAAACGCCTGACGTAGATTTGAATTTTAGTAGTGAGATTCAAAAGCATATGATTGATTTTATCACCAGCTTATTCGGTGAGCACAATATAGTACGAGCTGGCACAACTAGCACACTTGCCGAGGGGAAAAGTAAAAAAATCATTTGGGAGTATCATAAAGCGAAGGGAAATATAAAAGTAGAAACGCTAGAAGAACGATACGATAATGATGTTAGTGATTTTTATGAATTAGATGAAGAAGGTGATTTACATCCAATTGATTATATTCATTTTGATAAAAATAATCTTAACGTTCTATATATAGAAAAATTAAAACAAGAGGATAATGGCGAGCAATTAGTAGAGATATTGACATTTGATTTTGACAGCTTGGTTTTTCAAGAAACGTTAGATTTTTTAAACGGAGTAGCATTTAGCAGCGGTCAACATGCTGGAGGGATGTTAGTGATTCCAGAAGAGTTAGATGTGCATTATTACAGTGGTATTACCTATAGTAAAGATGGCTATGATGCTAGTCATGTCACATTACAATCAGAATATAAGCCAGGATGCAATTTTAAAGTTTGATATTTTGAGCCAAGATGATAATACAAGGTTGTATTATTTAGAAAAAGAAACAGACGTTAGTATTACTGATATTGATATGTATGATAGTGATGTTATGAAGGAATTTGCATTAGGACGTACTGAAATGATAAGTGAATTTAACACAAACTATTCTACCAATGTCACTAAGCAAGTAAGCCCTCAAAAATTTAGCGATTTAGTAGCGATTAGCGGTTTAACACACGGTAAGGGCTTATGGGATGATAATGCGGACGTATTGCTAAAGAACGGCAAAGAAATTAGTGAACTCATTACAAGTAGAGAGAACTTTAAAAGATTGTTAATGCAATATGGAGTAGAAGAAGTTTTAAGTAATAAAATCGTTGAATTCATTCGCAAAGGTAAATTGCATAGCAGTAAAAATAAAGCCGCTAATCAAATTGAGTGGAAAAAATATGAGGAAGTTTTAAGACAGCATCATGTAGAGGAATGGTTCATTGAAAGCATCAAAAAGGTTAGATATTTATTTCCATTAGCTCACGCTGCTGCTTATGTCATTAATGCTTATAGATTGGCTTGGTACAAAATATATTATCCACTTGCCTTTGCAAAGGTCATGATAAATCAGTCTTTATCAGATAAAGATGTGGATAAAAGTATCTTTTTAAAGGATAGGGAGCAAATTGATGGGTTGATTAAAAAATATGAAAATCCGAAAACGTATTACACACTTCCTAATAAGACGAGAAAAAGTTCGGCTCAAATTTATTTTATGCGTTGGTTGTTTACTAGTCATATTGAGCTGTTAAAGGCTGATGTAGATAAATCAGAGGATAAGATAGCGTTGATTGAAGGGAAGAATATACGCTTACCATTAATGATTAAAAGGTTTGTTGATAAATAATTGTTTTGTATATTATTGATTGTTAGTTTGATAATTAATAAATTTGGTTTAAACCACTATTTTTATAGTGGTTTTTTAGTTTTTTAAAAAATATCTTGTTTTTGCGTAAAATTCGATAGACGGTTTAAATTTAGTTTTTATATAATATTATTAATATTTATTTTTTGTTATATGTATTAAAAAAGGAGAGATTTTATGATTGAAAAATATTTTAATGATTTAGTGATGTATAGTTTGATAGAAAATGAAGTTGTTTTAGGTCGTATATACAAAATAGGTTCGAGAGGAGAGTATGTTTATTTTTTAAAAATAGATAATTATATGAGCATTGATAAAGTTAAAATCGATGATTACGTATATGAGATTTTTGAAAATGAAACTTGTGGAGAAATCGAATTAGAAGAATTAATAGATTTGTTTGAATATAATGTAGCTATTTGTATCAAAGAAAATAGATATTTTGACGCACAATTTTATGATTATGAGCGATTGATTTTAGATGAATATGATGTAATTGTCGGCTTTAAAGCAGAAGAGGGAGAAGATTAGAGAGAAATATTTTGTAATATGAAACATTAGTCTAGTAATCGAGATAAGTAATGTGAGGCTCATTTGAGTGCCTCTTGAATAAAAATAGCATTATTATATAGAACAGGAGAATGTATATGTATTTTAGTTTTGTAGAAAATAGAGTTGAAATAAAAGGAATATTAAGAAAAATAGAAGAAAATGTGAAAATTATTTCTTTAAACAATAATGATAAATTTTTCAAAGAAATAAAAGATTATTTTTACAGTAATGATTATGAGATAGGTTTTGAAGATGGATATGTTTCATTTACATTCATAAATAATACTTATGATTATTTTACTTTAAACGATGGGGATTTTTTGTATTTTGAAGATGGTGGTAAAAAATATGTTATGGATTGTTTAGGGCGAAAAGAGGAATGTAATAATATCAATCATGGATTTGATATAGTAAAGTGCTTTTTTGAAGAGATTAGGGAGGATATTTTGAGAGATAGCAAATAACCTTGATGATTATGAGGGTTATATTGAGATTTGAAAGTGATTTCGATTATATAATCTAAAGTTAAGAAGTACTCTTTGAGTGCTTCTTATTTTTATATTTTTTTAGATTTTATGTTGTTTCCTGTCACAATTAAGGTAAAATATTAATATAAATATACCAGCATTTGTTAAAAAACTATAAATTTTTAGGAGGAAATAAAAATGAAAAATAAAATGAAATTAGGCGTATATGGTGCATTATTAGTAAGTAGTTTAGTAGTTGGAGCTCTAGGAACTGAAGGTCTTGTTGCTGAAGCTTCAAGTGGAAATATAAATACAAAAGTAGCTCAACAGGTAGTAGGTCAATTTAAAGACGTAACAAAATCGCATTATGCTTATGATGCAATCAATTGGGCTAAGGGAGAAGGTATTATTACGGGATATCCTGATGGAACATTTAAGCCAAATGAACCAATTACAGAATCACAATTTGCTAAGATGTTAGCTGAGTTTTTAGGTTTAAAAGATGACAAAGGAGATTTAGTTAAAGCTACTCCTGCTAGTCATTGGGCGGATGGTTATTATGATTCACTTGCAAGTTACAATACTCCATTAAATGCCTATTTTGATAATGGTTTAAGAAATAAAACTGTTAAACGTGGTGTAGTTGCTCAAGCAATAAGTCATCTAACAGGTAATGCTAATAGCCTTACTGATTCTATTAATTTCATGATTGGTGAAGGGATTACTACCGGACAAAATTTACAATTTGAAGGTAAAGATTTATTTAAATACTTCGGAAGTAATAACAACTTAACACGTGCTCAAGTAGCGGCATTTTTATACCGTATGCATAATGTTAATATTGAACAAGCTACGGGAATTGCAATAGTAGCTAATAAAAATGAAGAAGGTTTAACTTTAGTAGGTCAAGCTAACAAGGGGATGTCAAAACTTGATAGTAGTTTAAGACTTGGTAAATTAGGTTCTGAAAAACCGTCTACTGGTGGGGGAAATAACAACGGTGGTAATACAAAACCACCTGTAGATAATGGTTCTGATTTTAGTGATGCTAAATTACCTGTGAGTAGTGGTGCTTCATCTAAAGATGTTAATGTAACAGAGTTAAATAAGAGTGTTTCTAAATTATCAGATAAAACTATGAACAGTATTAAAAATAATGGTTATGAGGTTTCTATGGCTGAATCAGGACGTATAGTATTTTCTGAAGATAATTTAATTATTTCTTTTGTAAATGCTAATGGTAGAGCAAATATCTCATATTCTAAAAATGTTGATTCTGACTTAGTTGTTAGTATAATTAAAGATGTAACTGGTTATACAGTTGATAAGTCAAAAATACACCCACCTTATGAGAATGTAATAAACTCAAAATTGATAATAGAGGGCAGTTCAAGTGGTAATTATACAGTTTACTACACTAAATAAAATTTATTATAATTGATATTTAAAAAAATATAACAACAATTAATAACTATAGGTGGTTTTATTTATCAGCTATAGTTTTAATTTCAAAAATTTGGTAATGTGATTAAATGAAAGGAGGACTTTTTCGTATGGATAAAAAGAAATTAATAATTTTAATATCTTCAATTGTATTAATTTTATTATTATTATTAGTTGGTTTATTTTTAGTATTTAGTAAAGACAAAGAAAAACCAGCTGAAAAGCCGACAGAAGAAGTTGTAAAAGAAGAAGACTTAGATAAATTTAAATTTGAAGAAAATATGAAGCAAAATCAATCAAATGTAACGGATAAAGAAATTTTAGAAATTGAAAAGCAAGTAGAAGAGTTAGAAGAAGATGATGCTGTAGAGAAGGAAGTTTTAGATACTCAGAGTAATAATGGAAGTAAAGTGACTTCTTATGGTGATGTTAAAATTAGCTTTACGCCTGGTGGTCAAAGTGCTGATGTAGATAAAATTAAAGAAGAAAGAAAAAAACGCCAAGATATTATTGGTTTAGAAGATACTGAAGGTGAGTTTAAGACCGAAGAATTTAAAAAGGAAGTAACGACTGCAAATAAGTCACTTGTTGAAAAACTTCCTGCTAATTTAGATTATAAGACTTTTGAAAATACTACTTACATATTTGATAAAAATAATAAAGAAAAAATGGTATTTTCATATCTTAATGATGGTTCTATGATGGCTAAAAAAGGTGAGTGGGGATTCTATTTAAGTAAAATATATATTGATAGAAGTTATTTAGATAAATCTCAAGATAATGTATTAAATACATATGAAATGGTAAGAAATTCAGGTAATAAATTAACTGATGAGCAATTAAAAGAAGGTATAGCTATTGGCAATTACAATTACTCATTTTCTGCTGGTTATGTTAATTTACTATATTTGTATTTTTAATTATCACATGAATGGTGTAGTAGTAATAATTAAAACGATTTAGGGGTGTTATTAGTGTCTTTTTTAGAACTAGAGGTATCGGTACAAATAGCAATTATTACTTTAACGATAGGAGCTTTAACGTTACTTTTGAACACTGTTCTTGGAAAACTAAATTTTACTAGCTTAAAACAAAGGCGATACATTGATACTATTAGTGAAGAAAGAATTAAATGGTTGAATAAAATAAGAGATAGTTTTGTTGAATATACAATGCTTATGTCAGAGTTAACATTGCTAGTGACTTTATATAATTTGGATGAGGTAACGATTGAAGATGAAAAAGGGAAAGCGCATTTTGATAAATTACTTCAATTAGAGAGCGTAAAACAAAAAATTTATTTGTTGCTAAACCCAAAAGAAGATTATTCTAAAAAACTTAGTGTACTTTTCAATCAAGTATCAAACTTACTAACAGAATACATTAGCCAGTCAGTAGATGATGATTATAAAGAATTAAATAACCTAAGTGCTAATATACATTTTATCCAACAGGTAATTTTAAAAGCTGAATGGAAAAGGATAATTATAGAAATAGAAAAAGGTAAAAAACTAAAGCCAGAAAAAGTTGACAGAATTTTTATAGAAGTTGCTGAACATATTGATAAAGAACGAAATGAAAAACTCTTTCCTAAAAATTCGTAAAAGTTATATTGTGTGTTATTTGTTAAAAACAATGGAATTTTATCGAAGGAAAATATCTCCTTTTGTCGAATTTAGTAGATGGAAGGATGGGGATGTATTATGACTGATAAGCAAAAAGCAATTGAAGCTATAACAAACTTTTTAAATGATACAGATAAAAGAACAATGCTAGTAAGAGGTTATGATAACGAAGCTAAGTTAAGAGTAACACTTTCTTGTTTAAATCAAGTATTTAATAAAGGGATTATAAGAACGGGTTCTATGTCTGATATGTCATACCATATTAATGGTGCGTTTAAAAAAGATTTGCTACCTAATTCAATTAAATCAACCGCTATTTATAAATTGGGGAAAATGAGTGTGAATTTTAGTAGTTATGCAACTCATACACAAAATAACCCAAAAGGCAATGAAGATACTTTTACATTGTTTTATCCGGTCGAATCGGTACTTAAAAATTCAAAAAGATACAATAAGTTTTTGGATGAAATAAAACGCACACAATCTAAAAAAATTATACTAGTTACTACCAATGAATGGGGTATAGAAGAATGGGATATTGAAAATCATGTAGACGAAAACTTCTTCTATAGTGTTGAGAATGATAATCCTCAAATTATGAAAAACTTAAGAAGTAATGGGGCGATATAAATCTTATTTTTTAGCACTCTCATAAAGAGATGTTTTATGGACTGGATTACAGATTAAAAATCTCATATAAATGTTCAATAAACGTTACTCATATCGGGTAGCGTATTTTTATTGCAAAATTTTATATGTAATTGTATGGAACGCTATGAATTAAAGGCACATATAGACATACCGAGTTACATTTTTGAGGGTGTTGGTTACATATTTACCTATGTCGGTTACATTCATTTTTACACGAAATATTAATTATGAAATACATACTTAATTTAAGAAAGGGCTTGTAAACGTTGGTATATCAAGGTTTATAGCACTATTAACCTTATAAAATACTACATAATATTACTGACAATAGATAATAAATAGATATGGGTTACACCAGTTACACTATTTTGATAGTTATGATATACATATATTTTTTTCTTTTAAAAATAAATATTTTTATAAACCTTTTATGTAAAAAAGGTGTAACCAGTGTAACTGATATAACCGATTTTTTAGGAAGTGCGTAAAACTTTATAGACGATACTTAAATGTTTGTTTTATGATTTGATTGTAAAAATAAATGTTTAGGAGGATTGATTGGATGATAGATAGTATGAATGATTTTTTGGAATATTTATATCCTAGTGATATTGAATATAAAGGTAGGTTTCTATTATTTAATATAGATACAAAGATAACTGAGTTTATTGATGTGCATGATAAAGATAGTGTGGTTGATTACATTCAAGCAGAAGCAGCTAAAGGGTATACTGTTCAAATCAATTTAGCCTTGCAATTAGAAAAGGAAGCAAAATTAAAAAAGGTAGGAGAGGAGAACACTAAGCATGAAATAGTAGCAGCACTTTATAAAAAGTACATCCATCAAGGGTATGGCTATCAAGCCACAAAAGCGGAACGAGCGTTGCGTCATATTGAGCAAAAAGAAAGAGAGTTAGGTATCAATTTAAATAAGAAGAAAGCTGAATTACAAAATGGTTTAGTTAGCTACGATACCATGTGGCAAAAGTTAAATGAGTACAGTAAGCACGATTTTCATGGCTATTTTAAGCTGATATTGAGGCACTTACTCAAAATATATTAAAGCGTGTGAAAGGTACTGTGGAAACCATTAGCGAGGTATTTGGGTTATGGCTAGATGTTGATGTCAATATAGAGGGGCATCATAACGAACAGCATCATCAATATTTTGATAGCTTCCCGCAAGCAATTGACTTTATGATGTCTTTACCTATTAAGCCAACGATAATCGTAAATAGTGGAGGCGGTCTACATGTGTACTACAAATTTGATGAGGTACTACGCCTTGAAACGATTGAGGAACGTAAGGAAATCAATTTGATTTATAGGCTATTTAGCGAGTATGTCAATCAAGAAGCTAACAAGCTGGGGAAGAAAATTGATAAGTCCAATGTGTTAAAAATGATGCGTGTGCCATTTACTTATAACCTTAAAAATAAAGATAAACCGAAGCTGGTTACGATTGAGTATTTTGAGGATGCCAACCAATTAAAATATGAGGATGTAAAAAGGTTTTTAAAGGAAACGATTGAACGGGAGCAGCGCAAGATAGCTCATGGCAAGCAACAAAGCAGCTATCCATCTGATAAAAAGGCTGATGGTGATTTAATTTATGAGCGCTGTAATTGGGTACGCCACAAGGTGGATAAACAGCACGAATGTAGTTATGAGGAGTGGAATCTATTGCTGATGCTGTGCGCCAATCTAAAGGATGGCTTTAATAAGGCGCATGAGTGGAGTAGGGATGATGCTAGGTATAATGCAACTGAAGTTACAAGAAAATATCAAACACTCGTTGAACAAAAAATGAAGCCATTCCTTTGTAATAAAGTAAATGGAAGTAGTTTATGTAAAAGTTGTAGTTTATTTAATCAAGGCAAATCGCCTGTTCGGTTAGGTTATGGTGATAAGCATAAAAGATGATATGTTTGTATAATTGATATGATTTTTAAAATAAAATTCAAAATGTACGAAAATTGGTTGATGAGATGAATATCGATATTATAAGATGGAATAGTGGTAAAGATAATATAAATTAGAGGAGTGGTATTTTGGATTTAAAAGAAAAAATGAAAGTGATGGAGATATTTATAGAAAGGATGGTGAATAAGGGGATTGATAGTTTGAGTAATGATGAAATGAAAGAATTACTTGCAATGGAAAGTGAATTAGCTTTATTGCAACAACAAGTAAATGGTGAGTTGGTTAGTGAAGAAACAGACAATAGCTATAGAAAAGAATTTTTTATTAATTTAGAACATATTAATGATGAATTAGAGAGTGTTTTGGAGATAGAAGATATTTGTTTAAAAATAGATAAGGAAATAGTTGCTTTAAAACAATTAAAGTCTTCTGTAAATCTCGATGAAGATGAGCTATTCAATTATTATTTGCTCAGTTTGTTGTATGCGGTGGAGCGAGAGCGTGGCTACGCTCATTATTTTATAAGATATAAAAATAAAATGTTGAGAGAGTTGGATGTGAAAGCAAAGGACTTTGATATCGTCTATCAATCTATTAGTAAGTTATTAGCGGATTATTATAAAAATTTGAAGGATAACAATATGGAAACAATCAACGCTGAAAAAAATCGAATGAAAAAATATTTAATTGATAATCGGTTAAATTATTGGCTTGTAGCAGAGGAATTACTAAAAGAAGAGCATTTTATGCGAGAGGGCAATACGAATTATATCTATGATAAAGGTGTTTATGTGGATTATCACAAGATAATGAATAAGAAAATCAAAGATAAATTAGGCGTGTTATATAGCGATATTAAGAATAGTAGAGAAGTGCTAAATCAACTGGACATTGAATTAACACAATATGATGATACCGAAAAACATACAAATTATCAATATAAAAATCAACTTGCTACAACAATTAATTTTATGAATGGATTATATGATTTAAAAACAAATGAGCTAAAGTCTCATACACCTGCTTTTTTATCAAAGAATCAAATTCCATTCAATTATAGTGAGCAGTATGATGAGCAATCTATGGACATATTGATGAATATTTTAAAAACAATTGTAGAAGAGGAATCCATTCCTGTTTTATTAGAATATATTGGCATGTGTATGACAGCGGGGATATTGCATCAACAATTTGTGATTTTATATGGTGAAGGCGGTAATGGTAAAAGTACATTATTAAGTCTTATCACCAATTTACTAGGTGCAGCGAATGTAAGTAATGTGAGCTTAGAGGATTTATCCAATGATAAAAGTTTCACGCTTGGTTTGCTAGAAGGGAAGTTGGCTAATATTGGTGGTGAGCTAGGCAAGAACGGTATCGTGGATATGAAAAATCTAAAGCTATTGACAGGCGAAGATAATTTAAGAATGGAGAGGAAATTTAAAGATAGTGAATTTAAAAGCAGCTATGCAAACTTGATTTTCTCTTGTAACTTTATACCACAATTTAATGAGAGTGGTGAGGCAATTAAAAGGCGGTTAAGAATTGTTAATTGTCCATATAAAGTTGCTGAAAAAGCTGTTTATAATAGTGAGGAAATAGCCATGTATGTAGCAGATGAAAAAGTTATTCAATGCTTGATACATTTAGGTGTCAAGGCTTATAGCAATGTTATCAATCATACAAAGCAATTAACAGTTACACCAACAATGGAAAGGCTCATTGAAGAATATCTTAATTCTTTAAAAGTTGTTAAGAAATTTATGATGGAAAATGTCACGCTGTTGGATTATGAAATGCGTCATGGGAAGCACGAATTGATGATGGAATTGACGTATAAAAATCAGCAAAATGAAATGGAAGTATTGAAGCTATTAGAAAGCGATTATCTAACGCTGGACGAGCTGTATGAATTATATTTTGAGTGGTGTAAAAATAATAATTATCGAGCCAAAAATAGAGGGAATTTTGAAATAGATTTGTTTGTGGATATAGAAGGATTTGAAGGGCGAGTTGTGAAGAAGCCCATTAAGAAGAATGGTAAATCAAAGCGTGTGCAACAATGCTTTGGTGTGATTAAAGGCGAGTTGGAGGATTTTATAGAAAATAAAGTAGAGCAAGGTCATACGAATGGCAATGTGGTCAATTTAAAGGATTTAATGGGATAAGCATGATTAAATATGGAGGAGCTATTTTATGAAAAATGATAAAAGTAAAGTGATTCAAGTGGATTTTGCGAATAAAGGTCAAGAACAGTATGAGGGCATTTTTATTGAAGAATTGAATGAATGGTTTGGGATGAGTAGCAATGAGATTGATTTAGAAGGTTTTTCATGCGACTATGAGGTATTTATAGAGCGTGATTTCAATATATCATTGGCAGCATATTATCAAAATGTAGCAGAAGAAAAAGGTGCATTAGAAAAAATTATTGAAAGAGAAGCAGGTGTAGTATGGCATTATATTAATAATGCCAATGGCTTGCTAAAAGTAAGTGATTTTTACAATATTAAAGAGAAAATCAATGATACGTTTTTATTTGCACAAATAGCACTTGATAGAGCTGTAGAAATAGAAGGGTTTATTGTCTTGGTATTTAAAGAATGTGAAATTGATGATGGAATTTTTACTGATGAGGTAGAAGGTATTTGTACAGTAGAAGAAATGAAAGAATATTTTAATGAAGAAATTTTTAATAGTTTAAGTGAAGAGCGACAAAAATATTTAAGAAGCGTTTTTGGAGATATAGAGGAATAAGGAGAGTGGATGGAATGAATAAAGTTCCATTCACTCTTTATTCTTTTAGATAAATAAAGAATTTGAATTTTATCAAGTACTGTATTTTACACTATTAAATAAACAAAAAAAGAATATTCAGTAGTACAAATAATATGACGGAGATTATTAAAAGATTGACTCCAATATTATACAATTTAAATTTATTATCACAATTTTTCGAATTTATATATATCTGTGACAGTAAATCGTTCTTCATTTTATTATCGTCAGATGTGTTTGTTTTATCTTTAAATGCTTGAAAAGTTTGATTTGCTATAGTTCCAAAGAAAATCAACGAATCAGATGTTAATCCGCTTTCTTTGTATACAGAAGTATCAATTGCTCCTTTTAAAGCCTTAAATAGATAGGTGACAGCTACAACTGTGCAAATGATAAATACTATTAAGACCAATGTACACACAATCAAAACTACTACTTCCCAAAATGATGCAATATTTATTTTAGCGGTCTTCTCAATTAATGTATTTAATGAGCCAGTAATAATGCTACTAGAAAAAAAACCAGCTAATAAAACACCCGCAAACGCTAAAGCGAATGATATTTTTGTATCACAATTACTTATCCAGAAGTTTATCCTTTCTAAAATTTTACCCAATTCTTCTCTGTTTTGCCCATCGGAATGGCTAACTTTATTGTTGTTATTAGTCATTTCATTACCCCCTAAGTATAAAGTCTAACTATGTTATTATTTTAGTTTTCCATACTTGAAATCCACCCTTATTATAATTTACATATTTCATTTGCAATCTACCTACTTCCATTAAAAGAGTAAATTATTGTTAGTAAATTTGCATCCTGTATTATAATAGTAATATCCAAATATATGCTTTCAAAAAGTAGCATTCTTCAAAATAATTATACATTTAATTCTTCAAGAAAGGGAGTCGAAAGCCGTGAGTATACTTACAAATGTTGAATTGTTAGAAATTAGTGATAAAATCATAGAAGTTTTAGATTCACCGATGGAAGTCGAGGAATATGAAGGCGATGTTGTTCCAGCTGTAGAGGATTTAACTGATGCGAACGAAGGACTATTAGTTGAATGTGCAATATTGTTTGTTGATATACGAGGCTCTACTACATTATCTGATACTTCTTGGGCAAAAAGTATGGCGAAAATATATCGGGCGTTTGTTCGTGCTATGGTTTTATGTGTATATAAAAGCGGTGGTAGAGTTAGACAAATAGTTGGGGATAGAGTTATGGGGGTATTCGTCAACGATAAAGAGAAAAAAGGAACAGAAAAAGCTTTAGAGGCAGCACGAGCCATCATAACAATCATAGATTATTATTTTAATCCAGAGTGTAGGAAAAAGTTAATGGAAAAGAAATACAATGTGGAGTAGGAATAGATTATGGAAAGGTTTTACTTACACAGGTTGGAATGAAAGCCCAAGAAGAAGAAGCAAAAGACTTAGTTTGGGCTGGAAAAATAGCTAATATGGCAAGTAAGCATACAGATTTAGCTGAAGAAGGGGAAATCTTCGTTACAAAACGATTCCATAGTAATTTATCTGCAAATCTTAAAACTGATGAAATTGGATGGGAATCTGTATTAAGACTAAAAGGAAATTCTTTCTTTGAAGGTTTTGCCAAACAGAATTTTTATTTAGATTGTATGAATGAAGAAGTATCCGAGAATCAAAAAGAATTTGAAGTTGTTAAAACGATGTTTTCATTTGATAGTACAGGAGATTTGAATGTTAATGACATAATTAACTCGATAGTACAAGGAACCAAACAACAAACAGAGGCAATGATGCAACGATTTGAAACGGTTGTTAGGCGAGAAGTTGCTATCGAAGAAAGAGAGAGAAAGTTACAGATTAAAGATGGAGAAATAGAATTACAAGAAAAAAGACTAAAAGAACAACAGCAATCACTTGATGCAATGAGGTCTAGCGAAGTTAGGGAAATAGAATTCAAAAAGACGGAAGTAGAATTTAACATAAGGGCAAAATTCCTATCAGATAATTTGAAAACCTTTGAATTTGAAAAAGCTTTGGAAGAAATAAAGTATCTTATTGAATTAGGTGACAAAATTGGAAAAACACATTTGGATTTGAAAAGTAATAAATTATATTATTGGAGATTAGTTCCTTATACTAAAAAGTTTAATTTAAATATAGCGTATAATTTAATAGAAGAGTGGTTTTCTAGTTTTCCAATCGCTAATGGTGGGATGCCTTGGGATTCAGACATTATAGATGTAGTGAGGAGAATAGACAAAAAGGTTGAATTTTATGAGCTTATAAAACAAAATATTAAACTCTTTTCACCTAATGCAGAAGGACTAAAAAAAGCACGTAATATTTTAAATCAGTTAGGCTTCCAAGATAGATTTGAGCATTATGAACAAAAATTTATTGAGTGAAAAAATTAATATTGTTTTAAACGAAAGGATGCTAACTAAATGCGAGCAAATACAAAAAAAATTGATTTTGATGCAAGTCTAAAAAAATGGATGATATATTAAACTCACCAATAACTTACGATGAAGCTGATGATATTCCAAAGGTTGAAGATTTTACTTTTAAAAATGGAAAATATGTTAAATGTGCGGCTTTCTTCATAGATTTGAGAGGTTCTACAGACTTAATTAAGACACAAGGACGAAAATCGAAAACGCTTGCTAGAATTTATCGAGCTTACATTAGTGAAATTGTAGCTATTGTTAATATATTCAATACTTGTAATAAATTAACATTGTGGGCGATTGTGTATCAGCAATATTCGCTGGAGAAGAGAAAGATAGTGAATTACCTATAATAGAAGCAGTACAAGCAGCCTCTATTTCAAATGTAATGATGAGTGTTTTAAATTTTAAATTTATAAAAAGATGGGGCGTTAATTTTAAAGAGATTCAAGCTGGAATAGGTGTAGCTTTAGGGAGAGCATTAGTAATTAAAGCTGGATTTAGCGGAAGTGGTATAAACGATTTAATTTATATGGTTGATGTTGTAAATAGGGGCATTTAAAATGTGTGGGTTAGCGAATAAAGAATATGACTATTCAATCTGTGTTACTTTTGTCAGTAGGGACTTACATAGCTAATTCAGAAAGGCACAAACTTTCTAGGACTTTCTTTATGAACGGATTCATCCTAAACATGAAAAAATATATGTTGGTAATTTTTATCGAATTCATATGCTGGAATGGATAGATGACAATAAATAATTACTCATGTAAATATTTCAAATACTTTAAAGATGATAGTCTTATTGATTCACTTATGTAAGGTAACCTATTTGAAATAGGATGCTATAAACAATGTTTGTATTTTTACTCAAGTATTGAGGTGAATATTTTTGGAGGGAAATATGGATATCCAGTTTAGTAAGGAACTATTAAAGCAAGTTGATGTTGTAGTGAAGACAATTCTTGATAAAAAATTTACTAGTCTAAAATATCCAAAAGATTTTAATATAGAAGATTACGTAATCTTGGGATTATTTGATGGTATTGTATCAAGATTCGATTCTATTTTATATTTAGCAGAGGCAGACAAACTTTTCGGAATAGAGGCAATTGCAAGAGGGATTTTAGAAGCACATGCATATTTAATCTATATTTTAGAAAAAGATAAAGATATTGTTAAAAGGTCTAAAGCTTATTTTTATTCTGTCAAGAAGAAAGAATTAGATATATATCAAGGAATAATTGCAGAAGATGCAAAAAGTATAGAATTAAGACGGTTTTTAAATATTTCTAAAGAGAAATTTATAGAAGAATTTGAGGATAAAGTAAATGAAATGCATGAAAAGTTTACCGAATATGTAGGTAAAAAAAAGAAGAACTGGTATCAAAGTGAGAAAGGGAATAATAATTTCAGAGAGTTGTGTGAATCATTAGGATTAGGTGAAGAGCATTATCTTCTGTTTAAGTTGTTTTCTACAGAAACACATGCTAAAGATGGTGGTAAACAATTTGCATTTGAAGAAGCGGATGAAAAGATTTCATCTATTTATATAATAGAAAAAAATATTGAACATGTGATTACTTATGGCTCGTTAACCTTAATTGAATTGACTAGAAAATTATATAAATACTATGGTTTAGATAGAGAGAAAAAACTATTCAATCAAAAAATAGAATTTAAATATAAATTTAAAGGTGTTATTAAACTTAAGGGAAATTACTAACGTAATATTGAGAGATTGGGGAAATGAAATATTAATTGTTAAGCCCTAATGGATATAAACATTACTTATCATAGGAGGGAATAGATTAATGGTAATGGGAGAATTATTATATGAGTTGATTGATGCAGAAAATCCTTTAGAGGTTATGGCAGCTTGGAAGATTTATGAAGACTTAACAAAAGACTTTAGATTAATCATAACAATGGAGAATTATGAAAAAGATATTTATCCTGAAGGGCTTACTAATATCTTGAACCAAGAAAATACTGATTTTGTTCCCTATTTTCAATCAGAAAAAATATTGTTTTTAGATAAAGAAATTATAAATGATATGTTAGAGTTTCCAGAAACACAGATTAAATATGATTATTCAATAATGTTAGATACAAATTATACAAGCTATATTGATGACTTTTTAAATCAACAAAACAATCCTAATTTCACGCAAGAAAGTGTTTATAAAACTATAGATATCATGCTTAAAAATAATTTCAATTATGATTATACATTCTACTTAATCGAGAATTATCATAATTTATTTTTAGCCGGTGAGAGAGAATTTTCGGTTACCAATGAAAGTCATATAGCTTTATATAGAAATTTATACCATTTAGAACTATTTAAAAGTATTAACTCTCAAGTATATTTAAATGAAAGAAAAATTGAGTTTCAAATTACTCCTATTGAGGCTCAATTAAATACAGATTATCTAATTGAGAGTATTTATAAAGAAAAAGATGGTTTAAGAATATTTATAGAAACTCATAAAAATATAAAATTACTTTTAATTGGGATATGGCAAATTCAATTTGAAAGTAAAGCAAGCCCAAAAAACAAAATGAAAAAACTCATTGATTACATGATAGAGAAAGTAGGTATCTACTACGAAAGAGAAATGATTGTCGCTTACGAATATTTCAAAAACCCAAAATCGGTAGCGATGCTTAATAAAATTAATAAAGGGGGGAAACAGAAGGATTTACTATGGAAAATTGAAAATATAGTATGGGATTTTTTGGTTCCAAGGGTTATGGAATTTAATATTACCGCTAATAAAAAGAATTCTTATTTTATACCCTTGTTTTTATCACATGACAAAAAGCTAAAAGAACTCATAACGTTGTTTAAGATTAGGGGTTTTATATTACATAAAGAAACTTTTGAGTTTTATCCAATCCCCGAAATAAATACTACTGAATTTTTTGAGGAAGAGGGATTAATAAAAGAAATAGAGAGCATTCAGAATCAAGATATTGAGTTTAGAAGAAAAGCAGTAAGAGAGAATAATATAAATACCAATTTTGAGATAATAAATGTAGAGTTTGATAAGTTAGAGAAGATTCTTAATTCATAATAACTTCAATTTTTATTTTGAGTGATTGACGCATAATACAGATTAAAAATATTTGAAATATCTATTATTCCTAGTAGAGAAATTCATTTTGGGTTGAAATGTAGGAAAAACTTCAGTTTCTTTTAGTTTTAACTGGTGATATATTACATAAACGATGTGGAAAATCTCTTGGAAGTAACTATTTTAAGGAGTAAGTGATGAATCTATCTTTTATTAAAAGTAATTTTTTTATATCAGTTATGTTGGCATTATTAGCTATTTCAAACCCATTGTACTCAATTAGTAAACCATCATTTTTAATATTAATTAGTTTGGTTGTATTAGTTTCTTTAATATATTGTGATGTCATTAATTTTAAAGTTGAATTTAATAATATAGGCGATTGGATAGCATATAAGCTCTCTATTCCTTGGTTACAAATAGTATTTTTCTATTTTGGGGTTTTAGTTGTTGTATATTTAATTACTAATACAAAATATAATCAATCAGTTCCTCTGATTATCTTTTTTTGTTGGTTATTCGCTTTAATATTACTTTACGGTATATGTAGAAATATATTATCTTTAGTTTTAAAAATTAAACAATTAGCAACGGAAATAAATGTTTTGAATTTAAGGATTGTAGCATTTATTTGTTTTGGGATTATGTTTATTTCCATAGTACCTGATTTAGTTTTTTCATTTATATATAGTATGTTTTTTGCTCCTATTGAAAATATTGATGATTTGAGTTTCTTAGAGAGTTTTTATTTAAGTATAATTATCTCAAATACTTTGCCGATTGGTGCAAAATATACCGAATATATCTCGATTATTGGTGAGCATACGTATATATATGTTTTTCAAATATTGCAAGTTATTATAAATAAAATAATTAACTTGTTTGTAATTGGTATAATTTTGAACTACATATTTGTTGTCATTAACAGCAAACGGACTTGATATTCGTAATGAGATATAGAAAATCCAGAGTGCTATTTTTCTAAAAGAAGTAGTTGATTAAAAAAATTATTAAATCTCTATGAATGTCATAGGGATTTTTGTTTGTTTAATTTTTTATTTATGATAGTAGGAACTGTTAACTAATGTATGCTTTTCGAAATTAGCATACATATGAAATGTTGATATGAAGCCATTCTTATATTGATACTCTATTGTATGTATGGTATTTTAAAATTAATTAAAATAGCATACATTGAAAAGGGGGTAAAATCATGGCTAATTTGAATGAAAAGAAAGGCATGTTGATTGATGTACAACCCATAAAAAGTAAACAAGAAATTAATGAATTAATCGAAGCATTAGGAATGTCACAAAATGGATTACGTGACCAGCTATTATTTAAGCTAGGAATCTCCACAGGCTTACGTTGTGGTGACTTAGTGGCTTTGAAAGTGGAACAAGTGAAAGGTAAATCTTCATTCAAGATTCGTGAAGGTAAAACAAAGAAGGAGAGAACGGTTTATTTGAACAATTTAATGGCTGATATTGCAGATTATATTGAAACATTGCCATTTGATGCAATTTATTTGTTCCCTAGTCGTAAAGGTGATAGTCATATCACAACGACACAAGCGTATCGCATTATTACTAAAGCTGGTGATATGATAGGCAACCATTCAATAGGAACACATACGATGCGTAAGACATTCGGTTACACATACTATCAAGCAACGAAAGATGTAGCAACACTCATGGAAATATTTAATCATAGCTCACAAAAGACTACATTGCGTTATATTGGTATTACAGAAGAGTCAATAGAAAATAGTATTAAAAGCCTATCGTTCTTCTAGTGAGGTGAAAAAATATACATTTATGGTACATGTAATCACTATATATGGAGGGAATATCTATGAAACTACGAATTGAAAAATGGGCTGAGGAAACGCAGCCATTTAAGGAATCAGACACAGCTAATGAATTTTTTGAAGAATCTGTCCGTTGCTACAAAATTGGAGCATATAAATCAGCTTTTATTATGTCTTACCTTTCCTTTAAAACTATTATCCGAAATAGAATTTTGGGATGTACTTATGGTAAAGAACTTGTTAAACGTAACCCGAAGTTTTGGGAGAATGAAATTATTAAAAAATTAAAAAATGATGAAATTTGGGAAAGTCATTTGAATACAATTGTGGAAGCATCTTGTGTAGATGAAAAAAATAAAACAGATATGGCAATTTTACATTTCACAAATGGAGAACAGATTAAAGTGGCTTACAATTATTGGAGAAATATCAGAAATGATTGCGCTCATGCGAAAAAGAATATAACAATTGATAACGCAACAGTAGAGTGTTTCTGGAATTATTTAATTGATAATTTAAGTAAATTCTATGTTCTGGGTGGTGAGGAATACTTATTAAGGGAATTAGAAAATCTATATAAATATTATAGATATCCAGAGATAGTTAAACCAGCGACAGTGAATGCAATAATTAATGATGTAAATGTAATTTATAATAAAAATTCTAAAGAATTCTTCCAAGAACTATTTAAAAATCTAGTGAAGGTTGCAGTAGGAAGGGAATTAGTCAATGATGCAAATACAAAATTTTGGGATGATATATTAGAATCGAGTCATGAAGATGTGAGGGATGGCATAGTAGAAGTCATTTCAAATGATGCGAGATATTTCTTTAACTTCTATAACTATTATCCTCGATTACTCGAAATGTCAATTGCGCTCAACCCCAAGTTTATTATGAATGATTTATCAAAGTGGCTAAAAGAGCCATATGATAATACATATGATTTCAAGAAAATATTTTGGGTTATTTTAGTTGAAGTTTTAGAAAAATATAGGGAACATGTGGACATTGATAAAATCATAAATTATAAAACTCTTGAACTAATTGATTCTTTTGAACAAGATGAAAGAAATTTGCGGGTACTTAACAGTAAAGAAGTGTTCAAAAAATATATTTTTGAATTATCAAGTTGGTTCTTTCACACAGACGCAACCTCACAATATAATAATTATAGGAGGTTACGGTCTGAAGAATCTGAACGTATAGAACGTTGCTTCAATTATTTAGAATGGGATAGCGAATGCATCGGAAAAATAAATTATGCTCTTTATAACTTAAAATCAAGCATGGAGTCAAGGTCTAATGATAGTTCCAGAGCGAATGGCTATAGGTATCAATCAATATGTAGACGGATAATTTGTAGTAACAAAGATAAAATAATGATTGTTCCCAATGTCGATTTAAACGAGTATAAGGAAGTCTTTGAGATACTTAATGATTGTAATGACGGTTAAATCAGGTATCAATTTGATAGGTCACAAACCCCTTTATGAATCTGATGCAGTCTATTTTGACTTGCTCTCTTGCACTGCTTGAAGAATCCTTTGATGAGTTTAAAAATAAGATATGTATCTAGCCTTGAAAGATACATTCCTTTAAAAATTATTATGTTTAGTAAGTAGATTAAGTATTGCTGAAGACCATTGTAAGGTTAAAGAATGTTGTTAGCATTCTTGTGATAGCCAAATAATAATTTGAATTCCAATGAGTGTCCAGACAAAATAACATTATGAGAGCTTGGTTTTCTGATATTGAGGTAGAGTATCTTTTTTATTAATAAGTTACCTGTTATACTCACCTGAATTGAAGTTACTAACGAAACGATTCCATTTGAGAATCAATTGATATACAATGGAATTAGTAAGGTCTTTGAACCAAGTTCGTAAATATGTAATACTCCCTAGTGGAGAAAATTGTTGAATATAGAAATATGGATAGTTCTCAATCGCTTGTGGCTCTAAGGTCGGCAATGTTACGTGAATCCTAAATAGGCAAACTACACGCGTAGAAGCTGAAGTATTGGAGTCTTTGGACGCGGGTTCGACTCCCGCCGTCTCCATATTTCGAAATCATATGATTTCATACAGTGTCAAAACCCTTGTATATCAAGGGTTTTTTCTTTTTGTCTATATCATCTAGTTTCAATGAGTATCAATCGAACGTAGTCAAAAACGTAGTCACCCATTAGATTTCAATGTAGCTGGCAAACTTTAAAATTGCTTCATCTTTTGCTTTCTGTGTAACGTGTGTGTAAATATCCATTGTTATTTTTACTTCAGTGTGACCTAAACTAACTTGTACTTCCTTCAAACTAGCACCCGCTTCAAATAGCAATAAGCAATGCGTATGACGTAAACCATGTGTTGTGATTGTGCCTAGCTGGTATTTATTCTGAGCATGTATAATCCACTTACGAGTTTTTGTAGGCTGCATGTATTCGTTGTGTTCATTACTAAATACAAGTTGTTTTCGCTGCAGTGTATTGAAGCCAAGCACTAAATAATCTTGCTTTTGCTTCCACTCTTTTAAAACAGCCATTGTCTTGTCGTCCATTTTAATTGTACGTGCAGCACCTGTTTTCGTAGATTTTATATATAGTCTACTATCTTTACCTCGTGAAAGGGCCTTGTTGATGCGCAGTTCGTTTGTTGTGAAGTTTAGGTCATTCCATGTGAGAGCCAGGGCTTCACCTTTTACGCATGCCACTGAAAGCGAGTAAGCGAAATAGGACATACGCCTTGTGGTTACTTTCACGCTCTAAGCATGTTAGGAACTCAATAAGCTGCTCACGTGTGTAGAAGTTCTCATTATCATCTCTGCTTCTATAGCCTTTTTAGAAGTGTTAGCGGTCAAATCTACATGTGCAATTGGATTTGTTTGTATATAGCACGCTTAATAGCAAAGTCCAGTACCTTAGCGGCATATGCTTTTACCATGCGAAACTTCTTTAACTTCGACGCACATTCATCCACATGTTTCTGACATACAACGACATGTATCTTTTCAATTTTATAAGCACCCATCGAAGGTGAAATAAGATTCTTAAAGACACCAGTTGTTTTTACATATGTGCTTTCTTCCACAGTCTTCTCATATTGTTTTACCCATAAGTCGTAAACATCTTGGTACGTTTCAGCACGTTCTTGTTGGTACGTACCATTCGCAACAGCTAACTTAAGACGAGCTAATGCTAATTAAGCCTCCTTACATGTTTTAAAACCTCGCTTAATAGTGCGCTTCTGCTTACCTGTTAGTGCATCAACACCTAAATAAGCAGGGAACTCGTATCGTAGCTCTCCATTTTTTTAGCTTGTAGCTTTTGATTGGTGATACTTTTTTCTTGGTCATGATTTTCATTCTTACTCTTGTGAGGGCAAGATTTATAGAGGAATAATTCTAAGTTAGTAATACGTAGCATTAAGTCTATATTATAATATAAAAGCCATGACATGATAGTATCAGCGTCATAGCTTAATTATAAAATATTTTGTTTCCCCGCTTAGTATTTAAGAACTATGTTGATGAAAAAAGGAATCTATTGTTGATTTTGAAACCCGTTTTATACCATCAATTTCTATCACTTCTAACCCCATTTCTCTCAATTGATGAACGTGTTATAACTAACCCCAGCATATGAAGCTCCCTCTTTTAAGCTCAACCATTCCTTCGGTTGATAGTTATTAATAGCTCGTTGCATTGTACTTAATACCGTATTTTTTAAAAATATTCAACGTTTCTAATTCCAATAAAAATACCCCCACATATGTTTTGTAATTTAGTAGTCGGAACATGGTAGGGGATAGTTGCGATATATTGTTTAGGATTGTCTATATTAAAACTCTAATTTATTTTGTACATATTTTTCTAATCAAGGGGGATGTTTCTAATAGTTCTCTAGTATTGGTTCAAAATATTTGGTAGTATAACCATAGGTTTATTCCAAATTAAATAATATGTAGAAGTTTTATCCCTAATAATTGGAGTGGATGTAGGTATATTTTTTTATTGGTTAATTTTGTAAATAATGCCAATATCTTCGGAGATGAGTGGATAGCGTACTAAAGAAGTACAGCAAAAATCAGAGAGCCTATTTAATAAAGGGATAAATAATCAGGAACAGTGAGGGGATTTTATGCATTACATTGATAGTAAGGGTAAATATTTTACGAAGAAACTTTTAATTGAAGCAAATAATGCTGCTATTAGAGAAGATAGAAATCGTCAACTAAACGAAGAGTATTTAGATAGATTAACAGACGAAAATGTTTATCCAATTTTGCTCTCTTTTGATGAACATAATAGAGGAGAAATCAGAGTACAAATTTTGTTCGATGAGAAAAAAGGTACAATGGGCTTTTTAGATTTAACAAAAAATAGATATAATCTCTTACCAGCGGCAATTGTTAAAGAAGATGGAACAGTCGAACTTGAGTCAAAAGAATCAATTAATGCTAGAAGGCTATATCCTGAAGGTAGGGAATACATAGAAAAAGTAAGTAGAACAATAATTAGAGACAATAGTTTTAGAACTAAGATACTTTCTGCATATGATAACCAATGTGCTATGTGTGAGAAAGATGATATTTCAATTTTAGTGGCTGCTCATATATATCCAGCCCATTTATGTGCGGATGATACAGTGAATAATGGTATTTGCCTATGTAAAATTCATGACAAATTATACGAAGACGGGAATATTTACGTTAAATCAAATGGTGAGATATTTATAGTAGACAGAAAAACTAGAATTGATTTTGGTAACATTCGTTTACCTAAGAATAAAAGTGACTACCCATCTCCTGAAAGGTTGAGCCAAAGGTTAGAATTGTCTATGAAGCGTGGGGACTAAAAGATAGGTTTAACTTTTATTTAAAATTAATGCAATGTTTCTATAACCTTTTAACTCAACATGGTTGTAGACTAGAATTATTCTAGTCTTCGTTCGCTACGCTCACCGAGCTCGCAGGCTCGATTTTTATTTTAATTTATTGGGTTAATGGTTGGGTTATGGTGCTAATTTGAGGAAACATACCACCCCCCCATAAAGGGGGATGTCGATATTGAGGACTAATCCTGAGGTATCTTCATGATATTCAACGTGCCTAGGTGCAGCTTTATCACGTATATTCTAAATAACTCTGTCAGGCCACCAGCCAAAGGCTCTGCGATGGTATAAATCTAGGGAATGCTATAAAACTATGCGGTAATCCCGCCACCGTTTGTTAGACGGGCTAGTTTTTAACGTGTTCTCTTAGTAAAAACCACGATTAAAGCAGATATGGAATTTTATTATGTATTACCGCTCTTTGTCAAAATATTGGAGAGCGGTCGAATTTTAATTTAAATAGCTAATGCTGATAAGTTATCGTTTACTTCTTTTTCAGTAGCCCCATGATCCAATAAGAAACGTACTAAGCTATCCTTGTTTACACTGTAATTATACTTACTAAAACGTGAGTGATACCCACTATCAATACGAGGGGCTTTCTCTAATATTCCACGTTGTATGAAACTAAGAACAGCTTGTTCCGTAAAACTTATATTAAAGTAGTTTAGTATTCGTGCTAGTCTGCTCTACGCTAATCATTAAACATCACCTTCACGTAAGGGGAAGCTGTAAGTTCAAAAAGCTTTGTATATTTACCCCAAGTATTTCAGCTGCTTGTGAAAAGCTATAGAGATTTTCAGTCTTTACCATCATCTGCGGCCCCTCCATTCTGTAACCAAACCATGACAACCTCTTTGTTAAAGCGAACAGACTTACCTACCTTTACACGTCCTGGAATTACTCCTTCTCGTAATAGCTTGTAAGCAGTTTGTTCCGACATGCCGATAAGGTTGGCTAGTGACCTTACTGTTAAAAACTCCATTCCATTAAAACCTCCTAGTTGTAATGTTTTCTCTGACATCATTATTATAAGAACGGTATTGTAAACCTTAACAAGGAACGGGTAAAAACATTGTAATTGAACAAAAGAGTATAAAAAACAATAAAGTACTCTGCTTTTGTGGGAACTGACCCCAGTAGGTATAGACAAATAAAAAAAGCATCTTCGATTGAAATTCGGGTATAGATACTTAAATTTCAATTTGGAGGTGTTTTTTCTATGGGAACAAGAGTGAGTTATCCCTATGAAGTAAAAATGAAAGCGATTGAGATGCGATTAGCGGGTGTACCTGTCAAACCAAACCGATTTTATTGGAATTAAATATACGCCATAAAACACAGGTCGAAACGTGGGTGCGTTGGTATAGAAATGGCGAAGTCAATCGTTTGAAACAACCTGTAGGCAAACAATATATCTTTAATAAGGGTCCTGAACCGGACGATGAACAAACGAAATTAGCCTTGGAAAACCGTTATTTAAAGCAACAAATTGAGGTGCTAAAAAAGTACGCAGAGTTGGAGAGGAAGTGGTTGGAGAAGTAGCTGTACAGTTAGTTGCATCACTAAGAGGCGTGATGTCTGTAAAGGATATTTGTCTACACTTTGAGATTGCCCGATCCACCTACTATCGTTGGAAACGAGCATCTACCGATGCAAGGTCGCGTCAAGCAATAGAGAGACGTATCGGTGAACTCTGTCGTGCAAATAAATTTCGCTATGGCTACAGAAAAATTACAGCTCTCTTACGTCAAGAAATGTGCGTCAATCATAAAGTTGTTCAACGTATCATGCAAAAATATGGTTGGCAATGTCGCGTGAAAGTGAAAAAACGGAAACGAACAGGACAACCTTACGCGATCGCAGCGAATTTATTAAATCGCGATTTTGAAGCCACAGCACCGTTACAGCAGCTCGTAACTGATATTACTTACTTGCCATTTGGCCAGAAACAGTTGTATCTTTCAAGTATTCAAGATTTATATAATGGTGAAATTATTGCCTATTCGATTGGTGACTGCCAAGATACTGATTTTGTGCTGCATACATTAGCCCAACTTCATCATTTGCCCGAAGGGTGTACGTTGCACAGTGACCAAGGGGCGGTGTACACATCGTATGACTATCAACAGGCTGTAAAAACAAAAGGCATTACCATGAGCATGTCCCGTAAAGGAACGCCCGCTGATAATGCCCCAATCGAATTGTTCCATTCTGTGTTAAAGTCTGAAACGTTCTACTTAGACGATTTGAGAAATACTACGACAGCCATCGTAGAGCAAACCGTCAAAGACTATATAAGCTATTATAACAATTGAAGTGACCCCTAAAAGTTAGACACGGTTATTTCATTTAGGCAGCTTGGGTAAACTGAGTTCGGTATTGTACCGGACTCAGTTTTAATTTTGCCTTAATTCGTTTCGTGTTGTAATACGTAATATAGTTTTCGAGTTCCAATTTAAAATGCTCAACACTTTCAAACTCCTTTAAATAAAGAAATTCCGATTTCAAAATCCCAAAGAAATTCTCCATCACCGAGTTGTCATAACAGTTGCCTTTACGTGACATACTTTGCACAATGCCTCTTGATTCAAGTGCGTGACGGTATTCCTTCATTTGATAATGCCAGCCTTGATCGGAATGCATCAATAATTAGCCTTCCTCTGGTAACTTCTCTAATGCTTTCTCCAACATTTCTGAAACAAGTGAATACGTTGGTCGATGACCTATTGTGTAAGTAAAAATTTCTCCGTTAAATAAGTCTGGAACAGGGGATAAATAGAGTTTTTCACCAAACAATTTAAACTCTGAAATATCTGTTACCCACTTTTCATTAGGGGCTTCAGCTGTAAAATTGCGGTCTAAAATATTTGGTGCGATTTTACCGACTGTCCCTTTATATGATTTATACTTTTTCATTCTGACTACGCTCTTTAAACGAAGTGTTTTCATGATACGTTGTACCTTCTTATGATTCACTCTTCGTCCACGATTTGCGAGTTCATCACGAATGTGACGGTATCCATAACGGCCTTCATGTTCGTTATAGATGGATTGAATTTCGGCCTTTAAGTCGGTATCTGGATCTGGACGATTCAGTTTCTTCACTAAGTCATAATACGTACTACGTGGAATCTGTGCGAATGCGACAAGTGCCTTCACCGAGTATTTATGCCTTAATTCATAGATGATCTTTACTTTGTCTTCTTTGGTGATGTTTCCTTGGCTTGAACTAAGGCGTTCAACTTTTTTAAATACTCGTTCTCCATGCGTAGACGGTCGATTTCTGCTTGAAGTGCTTCAGGTGAGCCTTCTACCGGTGCTTGTTTTGTTTGTTTATTCGTTTCTTTTTTCATGGATGGACGCCCCTTTTTCTTTGATTGAAGGGCATCTAATCCTTTTGTTTCGAATTGTTTTCTCCACTTCAGAATCGTGGATGGGGCAGCTATTTGGAAGATTGCCGCTGTTTCAAGTAAGGAGGTACCGTTTTCAATCATGAAGTTTAGTACGTCTAGTTTAAACTGTGCTGTATAGTTTGTATACGATTTTATAAATGCTTCTACACCGTTATACTCATATTGCTTAGCCCAATTAAGAATTGCCTTATTATCTGTCCCAATCGATTTAGCAATTTCATGTGAACTTTCTTTGCCTTCTAAGTATCGTAAAGCTGCTTGTAATTTTTCCTCTGCAGTATATTTAGCTATAAAAAAATGCACCTCCAATTGTTAGATGTGTCTAACAATTGGGGTGCAGTTCACGCTCGTTTTTAGGGTTTTAATGTTACCGACAAGCTTGAAAGAGAATAGTTTATTCTTTTATATAGGTTCTTCCCTTTAACGGTGATAAATTAAATTTCTATTGAGTTTATAATAATTACCATATATTCGTAACTTCAACGTTGTTCAAGTATAATTTTAATTTAGGAATTGAATCCAAGTATATAAATGACTGAGGTATTATGAAATCAAAATTACTTTTTAAATCCTCTAAACTAATCGGGTTAAATTCATATATGTTGTTAATTGGATAAGCTATTTTACAATTCATTTCACCACTATTAAATCTTTCTTTACCATAGGTATCTTCTAGAATCATATTTGGTAATACAATTGGTTGATCTACTACTAAAACATAACTTAATTCTTTAATAGGTGATGTTTCATAGACACATATATATTTCACATTTTTTTTTGGTATAACATTCCTGAACTCATGAATTTTCTCTTTAGAGAATAATAAGCGTTTATATTTAGGTTTTATGCTAACTATTATACAATCGTCCATATTTTTCATTCCCCTCTATTTATTACTATTTTTCTATTATATAATTTATATATAGAAAGGTGGTTTTAAATTTGATTCCTAAAGATCAAATAAGTGTATTTTTAAATATCTATTTTTTTGAATTAGAACGTTACTTAAATCAGTTTTGCCTTGAAGAATTAAAAAAAGTTACATTCCATTCTGATGAAGCTAATACTGATAGACCTCTAAAAGAATCTATAAAAAATATTTTACAAACAAAATTTAATAGTATTCCGAATAACTTACATAATAAAACACTTGAGTTATACGATCAAGATGAAAACCTTTTATCATCTTATGAGTATAAATATTATTTCAATTTTAAAGTATCAAGGATTCTTTTACCCAATGAAATTACAGAAGGATTAAAAATTCATTTACGTAGACCAAATGTTGTTTATACTCATCCGGATTTGTTATTAATAGTTACAGATGGAGAAAGTAGTTACCTAGTGCCGTTAGAATTAAAATCAACGAAAGATAATAGTATTCCTGGTTCAAGTGTTCAGCAAATACAGGGTGATGAATGGGTTATTTTTGTAAAACATACAAATAAGAGTTTTAATGTAACTATTGGAAGATACTTATGTGCAGTAAATGAAAACATGCAGTTTCCTGATAGAAGTCCTCGCCCATCAGTTTCTTTTAAAACTATATTGGATTGGAACGACGAATTTATTAATAATGATACTGAAAGTCTAAAAATAAAGTATCCTAAGGATCTGATAGATAAAAAACAGGAACTTATTAATGATTGGCAAAATGTATTAGTGAATAGATGGTTAGATGTAATTGCAATACCTAATACTAAAAAGAAAGTTTCTTGGTTTAACCATACAATAAAAAAATTCACTATAAATTTATTGGAGAGATACGAAAAATTAAGCCATTTAGAACAAAAACAATTATTAAATAAATTAAAAACTGAAATAGAATATGAAAAAAGTACAGATTAAATAATGGGAAGAATAATATAGATAAAGAGGTGGTTGAAAGACTTCATCCACCTCTGTATATATTGCTTTATTTAGTTAAAGAATAATAAAGAGCACTTGCTATATGCCATGCTAATACAGGGGGTACAGCATTTCCTATTTGCTTATATGCACTTGATGCTGCGCAAGGGAAGTCAAAATTATCAGGGAAAGATTGAAGTCGAGCACATTCTCTAACAGATAATCTTCTCCAAGTAATCATATCATTTTCATCATCGCCTATAGTTCTATAATGACCTTCAATATTACCATGGTGCTCAGAACGTATAGTAGGTGCAATACTATCAGCTTTTATTCTTGTATTTCCTTGCATTTTTTTACCTTCATAAAATTTTGCTTTTGAATAATCTTTAGTTCTATGATTATAAACTTTTGGATCATCTAATTTATCCCATAAATCATCGATGGCTTGTGACGAGGTAACCCAATTTTCCTGAGAATGTGTTTCTTTGGGTAAGTAAGTCTCTACGCCTTTCAGGTCATTACGTATTCCATATATAATTACCCTTTCGCGATTTTGAGGCACACCATAATTAGCTGCATGGAATAAATGGAAATAAACTTGATAACCACTTTCTTTAAAATCCTCTATTATAGTTTTTAAAATTAACCCATCTTCCATCATTAATAAATTTTTTACATTTTCAGCAATAAACGCTTTTGGTTTAACGCTATCAATAACCCTCTTCATTTGTAAATATAATCTACCTCGTTCAACAGATAACCCTTGTCTTTTCCCTGCTAGACTAAAATCTTGACATGGAAACCCACCAATTACTATATCTGCTTTAGGAAATTTTTCAGAGGGTACATTATTGACATCTTCACAAACAATATGCTCACCAAAATGATGCTTATATGTCTCGGCAGCTTTTTCAACAATTTCATTAGCCCAGATAATTTCAAAATTGTTTTTTGGATATTTTTTAGACAAAAACTCAAATCCACCTTTAAAACCAAGGTCAAGTCCTCCGCAACCTGAAAATAGTGATAAAACAGTAAACTTATCGCCAGATTTATCTACGTTAAAAGTGTCGACATAATTTGTAATTCTATGTTTATTGTTAAATTCTTGAAAATTATGTGCTATTTCTTCAAATAACTCTAATTGCATTTATATTCCTCCTGATATATTTTTCAATTCAAATGTATATGGATTAAAAAATACGATAAAGTATATTTTAATATAAAATTAGTTTAACAGCTATTTATTTATACTGAGATATAATTAAAAACAAATTAATTCAAAGTACATTTCAACTATTTCTATACAATTTCTTTTAAGATCAATAGCCTGTTAATAAAGAAAAACTTAGGTACTGTCCTCAAAGACTGAATTAGTAGATCTAATTATTTCGTCCCCGCAATACATTTCTTATCTAAGGTAGTCAATTAATTTCATTAGTAGCTAAATAACCTTAAAAACTCTGATTATCATACATTTATTAGACTGAAGGGTCGACTCCCGCCGTCTCCTTACAAGATGTTTAGCAGTAGTAATACTGTAGTAATACTGTTAAATCAAAGTTTATCAGAGTTTGGGTAAATAGTTGAAGGTGTTAGACTTTCAAAAAGACTCCCTAACTTTTTTCTTTTTTAAGGGTAAATTTAATTGAATACTTACGTTTATAAACTTTCTTATTCACACGATGAATAGGAGGTTTTTTGTTTGGACAAAAGCAGGAAGCATTTTTTCTATGGGGAAAGCACAGCATATCCATCTTAAAGTGAAGTATGATCATTGGATACCGATTACTTACGCATTGGAAGTTATATTTAAGCAAGTGAACATTGCTGGCAATAGATCGGCACACAATTCATAGTTATAAATATATCAACAAAGCTAGTTCATTTCTTTGATAAATTAACATTTAGGGCTTAGAGATGTTACAGCGATATCGCACTGGTAATCGAATCCATACTGTATGTGAGCTGAAGGAGCGGCAAATTGATATTTAACGTAAGTGTTTGAATTTAGATGGCTCAACATTAAAGAATCATAAGATATTGAAGATACGACTAGATAGATAATGAGTTGCTAGAGATGTTATAGCTACATAGGAGACACAACAAAAAGATTCGTAACAAGTACAAGGTTATTATTCAAAGTATGTTTATAACCCAAAATGGTTTATCTATGAGTACGTCTAATTCAACGAACTGTACCATTATAAAGCAAATGAATAAGTATTCGAAAAAGTTTGGTATAAGACTATTTATGCACATGCCATTAGGAGAGCTTATGCAAAGAGTATATTAGAAAAAAGAGAAAGTATTCCTTTAACTAGTAAAGCGCTAGGACACAGTAATTTAGCTGTAATGCAATATTTAGAATTGAATGTTAAGGAAGTAGAAGAGAGCTTACGAGATTTTATGTGAGCTATAGACAAAATAAAAAGGAGAGCGCTAAGAACACTCTCCTATATACTAATTGTTTGAAGACACGTTAGTATCAACGCATTAGTTTAGTAGTACCTAATATAAATAAATATGAGCGCTTAACATGCTCTAATTCTACTTCAAAAAAAGTAGAAATGCAAAGGTATAGTTTCAATTAAGCCAAAATTAGATGTAGTGAATCTGAAAAATTAATATATCAAAAGAAAATTCAAGAGTTAACAAAACTTCCTTTGAATGATGTATATTGGTATGTCAACACTAAACTGGACAAAAATTATAAGGTCTGTTGCTTGAATTCCACTGGAGTTAAATAGCCTAGTGTCCCATGAATTCGAATG
>NZ_JBNNUU010000006.1:185921-202850 GCF_050280025.1 Lysinibacillus sp. NPDC093712 | reverse complement strand
GGCAAAATTAAAACTGAGCCCGGTACAATACCGAACTCAGTTTACCCAAGCTGCCTAAATGAAATAACCGTGTCTAACTTTTAGGGGTCACTTCACAGTGTGTTGCTGTACCAGGGTTTTTGTTTACATTTTTTTATTATGGGACACAAAATATATATAATTGAATAGCCTTTATTACATTGATTGATTTACAATTCAAATTAAAAAAGAACTAATTATTATGAAGAGATTGATCATTTAAAACAAAATTCAAAGCAGGATTTATCTTATTCAACAAACGGGCCAGATTGTTGAATAACAGTCTTTTAAGAAATGTTACCTAACGACGCTTGTGCAAAAATAATATTGTTGTTTAATTTACAATAAAGTCATTTAAAAAATAATATAGTTGTTTAAAAATCCCTATTCCACGAACGGAGCAGATTAGTGGTAGCAACAGTAATTAGGTTTGACTGGGAAAATTGTCGATGATATTAAAAAAGACACCGAAGTGTCTTATGTTATTTAAATTAAGCATACCGATAAATTTAAATTTAATTACTTAACATTATGTTTATCTTGGGAGCGAGGTATTTTATCGGTGAGTGTATACAAACCATGTAATGCTTGCTGTTAATAATGCTGACGAAATCAAAGCTGTAAGAACACTATATGTTTGCCAAATAAGTGTCGTTGACCAATCGAAAGCACAGCACAGTATACCCAGGGCAATCGTAGCGATCAGGAAAATAATTGTTACGATTATTCTCTTTTTTGTCATTGGCTGCCGCTCATTCGTTTTCCTTCTGCGTAATCCTAAGAGAAATAGCAAAACGGCCAATAGGCAAAAAATAATTGTGATAGACGACAAAATAATATCCAAAAGCTGTGTGCTGCTTATTTCATATGACTGTGTTAGATTGCCGTCTAATATATCTATAACTTTTAGAACTAGGTTTATATTGGTATTTGCGCCGTTGCTTAGCAAGCAGACGGCTGTTCGTTCATTTGGCAGTATGACTACTTCGGTTCTGAAATTTGGATTGCCCCCAGTGTGTTCAATAATCGTTTGGTCGGCGTTTACCGACCAGCCTGCCGCATAATACATATCGTTGACAGCCGAAACAGACATATCACCCCTATGTGATTTTTCGATAACAGTGTGAAATATTTCGGGTATGTCCTGCACAATACCCATCTGTATACCCATCCAACGCGCCATATCTTTTGTATTAGAAATGATGTAGCCTGCGGGTTTATTCCCAGCATAATCCGGAGCTTTAAATGGAGTTGTCATAAAAAAGGAAGTACGGTAGCCCTGTGCTAACTGTCCAGTGGCTTGAGCATCTTCTTTATAAACATACGTCTGGTGAAGACCTAACGGCTGAAATACCTGTTCCCTCATAAAGTCTTCATAGCTTTGTCGCGACACAATCTCAATAATCAAACCCAATACGTCATAATTAACGGTACCATAGTTATACTGTTCACCGGGAGGGAACGCCAATTCAGCATCTACGAGCATTTCCACAGTCTTTTGCAACATATCCGGTGTATTGCCTTGTGGAATATTTTGAGTATGCCTAATATTTGTTAGACCACTGGTATGGTGAAGGAAGTCATTTAGTGTAAGGCTTTGCATATCAACAGGTTCCCCTTGATACTTTAACGTAAACCAAGGTAAATATTTTTGGACAGAGTCAGTCATTGAGAGGAGCCCTTGCTCTTCCAACAGCGTAATACCCATACCGGTAAAAGCTTTACTGACCGAGGCTAACTCATAAAGTGTATTTTCACTTGCAGACAATCCCTTTTCACGGTCTGCATACCCTGAAGAAAAGTAGAACACTTCATCATCAGCAAGTATTGAGATTGACATTCCCGGCACACCTGATATACGAGAGGCATCATCTAGCAACGCTTGTATTGCCGCAGATTTTGAATCTGACAACGCATAACTTTGTGTTGCGAATCCTGAGAATAATATAAATATCGTTAATACAAAAACAATAATCTTTTTCATAAACTCTCCTTTTTGAAAAATTATAAAAGAATAATATAAATAACCTACTTTTACAACTACTAAACTAAATTTTAATTTATCTTTCTATTCTATATAATATTAAGTAATTGTGAAGAGTTACACTTAAACGAACAGATGCGTTAGTTCAATAAGAAGTAAACAACTTTATTATTCATTTTTTAGTATTACATAAACAGATGGATGTAATTTGAAACAACTTTAAAGAGCCTTGCTGCGTAGAATGTAGTAAGGCTCTTAGCTTTTATTAATCAAAATTCAATAACTTTATTATCATTATACAATTCACGGGTAAAAATATAGTATGTTACTAAATTTTATTCATGATCGTTTGCGTCGGTTAGGTTTTTCCATTCCGGGAGATTTGAGGATTATGGGTTTTGATAATACGGAAGTCGCTCACTAGCTTGATTTGACAACTATTGACTATCCTGTTGTTCAGCAAGCTGAGAATGCATTTTCCATTTTGCAAAATAGGAGGAATAACACGAACAATGGACTAAATACTTTATCATACAAGTTAGTTGAGCGAAAATCGACTTAACGCAATATCTTTACTGGCTGCTTTGTTACTGGTGCTGTCTTACGTAGTGTTCTGTAATCTAAATAAAAAAAGAACACCTCATCCAAATCTATGGACGACGTGTCTTTTTTGATAGTGATTGATATCTTTTATTTTACTTCGTTCATAAATCTCCTGAAATTTTCAGCGATTTCTTTGGATCGGGTATGGTGCAAATAATGTTCTCCCTCGAAAGTCATCACTTTTCCATGCACTGAATCTTTAACTTGCTCTTCATGCAAGGGTATCCAGTCTTTCGTTTCGGTATCATTCGCTTGTAAGAAGAAAATCACAGGAAGATCTTTGGGGAAGGACAAGTTTTCAGCTGCTTTGAAATTAGGACCGAAGTTTTCGCCTTCATTCAGGTTGTTCGGATTAAACGTATTTTTGAGTGAAAGTATTCTAATTTGTTCTCTGGTTTCATCATCAACGTCGGGTGCAATCAGTTGATCAGGGGCCAGTTTCATTAACAATCGGTAGAATCCTGATTTATTAAGCAATTTGTACGTTTCGGTTGGAAATGGATCATCATTACCTCCCTGCGTTGGAACGCTGCTATCAATCCCGACAAAGGCACTTACTTCGTTTGGATATTTGTTCACATAGTCCAGTCCGTAAATTCCTGAAATGGAGTGACCCATGAGCGTGTAACGATGAATATTAAGCTGCTGTAATGCTTCATGAACTTCACTAACCATATTTTCAGTGGTACGCTCTTTTTCAGTTACGTCACTTAGTCCATAACCGAAAGGCTCAATGACGACGACTTTGTAAAATGGTGATAGCTCATCGATTAGCGGTTTAAAATCAAGGGCTGGAGCTGGTGTTCCATATCCGGGAAGTAATACGACCGTTTCTTCGCCTTTTCCTTGAATTAACACATTCATGTTTTTCCCGTCAACCGCTACAAACTGACCATAAGGTTTTATTTTCCCTTCCTCCGATTTGCTGCTAAATACATTTACAATAAAGACAGTAGCAATAAATAATGCAAAAGCGACAACTATGGCTCCGAATATTTTGAGCAAAATGATTAATATTTTTTTCATCATGATGGTTCTCTCCTGTTGAGTTCGTTTGCTGTACAGCCGTTTGAAACTCTATTCATTTTACTTTTTTAATGAAATTTCAAATGGGGAACCAGCCTCACCTGCAAATACAATACGGCCGTTTTCTGGTAAAACAACATCATTCTTACCGCTGACCACGCTGTGATTAATACAAATTCCATTCTGATCATAGACAGCAAAGGCTCCATTTGCAGGCAATTTCACTGTCATGACTTTTCCTTTCGCAGTAGCTGGTACCGAAAACCATTTGGCATATCCATCTGCTTGAATGGTTGTTGCGGATCGTTTACCCGAATAGATTGGTTTCACCATTTCCTCACTGGCAAATACATAACCTGAAAATGTAAGATACTCTCCTCCGTTCTTTTTGGAGAAAAGAATGTCCATCGTTTCTCGTCCGGCAGTACCCGGAATCTGCAATTGATTGGCTGCTTCGTTGGCTCCAATAATTTTATTATTGGACATATACCCTGGATTCTCTTTATTCATATGAATAGGCAGGATCGATGTAGCATTAAGATAGAGCATTGATGTGTATTTCTCATTCACCAGATAATATTTTTTACCATCGCGCTTTGCCCATGCAGCGTTAATCTCCTTGGGTAATGTATTGGCTTTGAGCTTCTCCGCATTATATTCTGAGAAAGCCACCTGTCCGAGTCCTGGAACGGAGATATAAGATCGAGACCACAGGTAGGTATTCCCATTTTTCTCCACAACGAATTTCAACTTTTCTGTACCATCATCACTCACAAAAGTACCATCTGATGTATAGGTGTATTCTTGAACCGGATTACTTGGAGCCGTGAGAGAGGAGACCGTCATTTGTCCAGCCTTATTTATTTTGATCTTCGTAACTGAATTATTGCCACCATATATTCCTGCAAACTTGGAGATTTCTTTAGGCATATCAGCCTTCATAGGTACACCAAATGATTTTTCCGGTTTCCGTTCTTTAATAATGCCCTTTTCTTCAAGTGCGCTAAGTAATAACTCACTCGCAATGAATTGATTGGTTATGCTTGCTCCGCCTGAAGAGATCACGGCTGCAGCCATGTTGTATTCCGGAAGTACGACTAGTGAAGAATGATAAGATAACGTATCTCCACCTTTCGTAACAGCCTTGATGCCGTAGTCACTGAATGGGAACAAGTCCACACTATCCCACCCTAATCCGTAAGACATAGAAGAATCACTATCCTCTGGCCACATGCCTCTTCTGTATTCTTTTTGCTCCATGGCTTCTACCGACTTGTTGGAAAGAATCCCTTTGACCTCTCCTGTGAAGATTTGCGAAAATTTCACCAGATCCTTAGCGGTGGAATATATGCCTCCTGAAGCAATGATATTATAATTCTCGTGTGGAAGCTGGCCTTTATACAAAGGAGAGTAGATTCCCGCCATTTCTCCCGTATTAACTATATCCTGTGGTGTTTTGGTATGATTCATTTTCAGAGGCTCTGTAAAATATTTGTGTATAAATGCCGTAAAGCTCATACCAGTGACTCTCTCAACCAGAATTTCAGCTAATGTAAATCCATCGTTAGAGTACACCGAATACGCACCTGGCTCTGCCATCAGATTCTGGGTCGCCAATTGATCCAAAAAGGTATCATGTGCATAGGTATCATTGTCCCCATACAGTATAGCACTACCGCTAGAGGTTCCGAGAAGCCCGGCCGAATGATTCAGCAACATACGGGGTGTAATCTGTTTGTATCGGTTATCTTTCATTGTAAAATCTGGCATATAGTCCACTATAGGCACATCCAAATCGATTTTGCCTTCGTCAACCAGCTTCATTACAGCGGCTGTAAGCATCATTTTACTGGTTGAACCAATGCCATAGATCGTGTTCGAAGTAAGAGGTACCTTGTCGTTTATATCGTTCTTGCCCGTTTGACCGGACACCATAATCTCTCCACCATCAATGAGCGCATATTGCAGACTCGTCGTACCGTACGTTTCGGATAGTAATTTGGCTTTTTCGATCACGGTGTTCTTCGTTGTCTCATACGTAGGGTTGCTGTTGTTATTCATGGCAGTCTTTGCGGCCATTGCAGACATTGGACCAAGTATCGTCAGCATGAGAGTCACAGCAGCTATAGTAATCCTGTTTCTTGCTGTCCTCATACTCATCTTCATTTTTGTTTCCTCTCTTGGCTTCACTCTCGTATCTACTCCTGTCTTCATCATTGTGTTAGACCACCTTAACGTAGGTGCTAAAGACAGTATAACTAACCAAGATGTCCTCCTAATGAATACAATATGAACGGAGGATGAACAGGCCAAAAAAGTTTGCATCATCACATGCAAGAAGGTTTATACATGGTGTCGTAGCCAAGATAAGGCATGAAATCCAATCACCCTGCAGGTGTTGTTGATGACAATTGGATTGAATTAGGAGACTTTAAAAAGCTGACAATAGAGAGGGCTAATATGTCGATTGTTATTTTGGAAAATAGCGAACGTTATAATCCGATGATAGTTCCAAAGACAGTAAATTTTCATATAGGCTCAAAAGAAGCGAACATTTACTTTAAAGGTTCTTTTGATACACAATTAAACTCTAATACACCAGAGGGGAGACAACTATTTTCAGTATTTAATTCTATTACTTCAGAAGCAGCGGATGCTGATGGAAGTTGGACGCAAGTGGGATATGAGGCTTCACTAATTGACGGTGGAGTTACATATGTTATTGATGTATCGGGAAAATACACACAAAGTGGTATTATTTCTACACAAATAATTACATTAACATTCCACTGTAATATATATGGCGGAATTAGTTAATTAAAAGTCTATAATACGTTCTCAATTGTAAGTTTGGAAATGAACTAAAATGCCACGAATGCTGTTAACTCAATGTTTCGTGGCTTTTCTTTAAGAGTAGAAAACTTGATCCATTAGCTAAGGGTCTAGTTTTTTATTGCGATTATTTTAATCAATGTCAAAATTAAAAGGATAATTAAATAACAAGGACAATACCATGAAAAACAATCTATATTTATTGTGAAACGATAAATATTATGTTAAATTTATTTTGTCATTAAATAACTGAGGTGCTTACTATGAATGTTAAACGAGGTTCAACGACTTTTTTAAAGGTATTTATTTTTCTGGCTGGAATTGCAGTTCTTGCTTTATGTATATTTTTGGTGCCCCATATAGCGAATTTCGCATCGAAATTGTATCCAAATATTTCACCGATGAAATATCTCATTTTCATCGTAATGTATGGAGCGGCTGTACCTTTTTACGTTGCTCTTTATCAGGCCTTTAAACTTTTACGGTACATCGAGGAAAATACAGCGTTCTCGGAATTATCTGTAGAAGCATTAAAGAACATTAAGCGCTGTGCGATTATAATCAGTAGTTTGTATATATTGGGTATGCCACTCTTCTCTTTTATAGCAAAAAAAGTAGATCCGCCTTTTGGATTTATAGGGCTTATTATCATTTTTGCTTCGTTCGTAATCGCCGTTTTTGCTGCTATCCTCCAACGGCTTTTACAAGAAGCGATTAACATAAAATCAGAAAATGATTTAACGGTCTGAGGTGAATGATATGGCTATTATTATTAATATAGATGTAATGTTAGCAAAGCGGAAAATGAGCGTAACGGAGCTTTCGGAGAAGGTTGGAATTACTATGGCAAATCTTTCTATTCTAAAAAATGGGAAAGCAAAAGCAGTTCGTTTTTCAACATTAGAAGCGATTTGTAAAACTTTAGATTGTCAGCCTGGTGATATTTTGGAGTATAAAGGCGATGAAGATACCCAATAAAAAAAGGCAATAAATTATAATGAACGGTTGTTGATAGAAAATTTAAGGGATAGCTTAATTGTCTCCCTTCAAGTGTTTTTATTGATGTCACCTGTTTAACTAAAAAATAAGCTATAAAGAGTAATCTCTTTATAGCTTATTTATTCATTATTTATGCTCGCTCACTAGCTGAGCTGCTGGCTTTAAAAAGAACCAAACAATTAACAACGTTATGAGTGCTAATATAAAAGTTCCCATATAAATAAAATGTACACTAGAAGCTAATGCCTCTTGCGATTTGGTTACGATATTTGCTGTAGTTCCTCCATGTCCACCAGATGAAACGAGATCAAGGTGTTGAATACCATGTGCATGGATCATCGTGTTGAAAAGTGCCCCGAAAACTGCAGCTCCTAATGTTTGGCTAAACGTATTAATAAATGTATTTAGGCCAATTGCTGTCCCGCGTGTTTGATTGGTTACAGCTGTTTGAATCGTTACCATGTAAATAGGTGAAACAAGTCCCATTCCTAATCCGAATAATCCGACCCCTACATAAATAAGGAACGCTAGGGAATCTGTTGACAATGTAAATAATGTAAAGGCAGCAACTGACAGAACGCTAACCCCAATTAGGATGATTTGTTTCGTATTTAAGCGTCCAACTAATTTACCTGAAAAAATAGTCCCGACTGTCCACATAACAGGAAGCGGCATTAAAATGAGTCCGGCATCTGTCGCGTTTTTTCCTAATACACCTTGGCTCCAAATTGGTAGATACATCGTAATACTAATAAGCATTGCACCCGAAATAAGTGTTAGGATATTAATAATAGATAATGTACGGTTAGAGAAAAGTGCTAGCGGAATTAATGGTTCCGGAGATTTCTTCTCAATAAATAAGAAAATAATGAATGACACAACTGCAAAGAGTAACAGACCTATAATTGTCATGTCCCCCCAGTTGTTCTTGCTGCTACCTGTTAATAACGCGTATAGTAGAGCAATTGCACTTAATGAGAAGACTGTTGCTCCAAGATAGTCGATATGATGCTTTGCGGGCTTAATAGATTCTTTGTAATAAATGACAATCATTATACAAGCGATAATTCCAAATGGTACGTTTAAGAAGAAGATGTAGCGCCAAGAAAGAGAATCAACTAAAAATCCGCCAACGAGAGGTCCGATAACACCAGAGATACCCCAAACGGCACTAATCCACCCCTGTGCTTTTGCACGGTCTTTCACTTCGCTATATAAGTCACCAATAATGGTCATAGTTATTGGCATAATAGCGCCAGCGCCTAGACCTTGAAGGGCACGAAAGACGATGAGCTGTTCCATCGATGTCACGACACCGCAAAGAGCAGAGCCAATTAAAAATATTGTAGCCCCGATAAGTAAAACTTTTTTTCGACCAAATAAATCCGCCAGTTTCCCGTATATTGGAGTCGAAACAGCAGTGGCAAGCATATAAATTGCATAGACCCAACTAACGAGTTCGACGCCCGATAAATCACTTGTTATACGGGGAATTGCTGTACTAATAATTGTTCCTTCTACAGCAGAAAGGAACGTCATTAACATTAATGACATAATAACTTTTTTTCTCATGTTTTTCCTCTAACTTCCATCTTGTAAAATTTATTCAATATATAACTTACCTTTAATTCTTCCAAATAACAAATCTATTTAACTTGTGTAAGATGAATAGCCTAACTGTAGACAGAAATGTTCTACGGAATAAACGGGTGGTTTTTATTAAATCATATTAACTTTAATTGAATCTTCGGCATTGTTAAATCCAAATATCTACTACTTTAGTATACATTTTGGTTTAGATTAAATTGTAGATTGTGTGTACCGTTTTTAATTCACTTTTCGTATATCGTTATTGGTATCCGCATAGGTTTTGATGAAAAATCCGTCAGTCTCTGACCATTCCGCATACAAAATATCTTGAATAATAGTATAGCCTTCCTTTCGCAGTTCATCGTATAGCCATTTCTCTGACTTGCCCGTGTATTTTAAGATCTCTTCGTTGATTTTTCCTTCATCTACATAAAGGAAATTAATTGACTCGTCTTTTGGCTTTAAATTGAGCATGGATGGTGTGACCATATCGAATTTAGCATATTTTTTTAAGCTGACAGTACCACCAGGCTCCAAGTACAAATCACAAACTTCCCGCAGTGAGAATACCCCTTGTTGCCGTAACATAATGCGCAATTGCTCCATTTCCAAGTGATTCGCTTCTAGTTCTTTTAAGTTGAATTCGCCATTTTTGATTAAAATCGACGTTTCCCCTTTCAGAAGAACCCTTAATTTATTGTAGCGCTGTGATGAAATTTCGATAATAAATAACATTACTCCCCATACGGTCACTGCGAACCAGACATGAAGCGGTGAAATTTTGTTATCATAAATGCTTTCTTCCAATATGCCACCAAGTACAATGGAATAAATAAAATCAAAGGGGGTGAGCTGCGATATTTCTTTTTTGCCCAACAAACGCGTCACAATTAATAAAGCTATAAATCCAAAAAATAACTTCGAGCCAATATTTACATATGTCATAAATCCAACTCCTCCACATATTTTATTTAAATTTTTTTAAGCAAAATGAGGATACGAATGACGTATCCCCTCTGGTAGTAGTCCAATTCATAATTTGAGAGCCTATAGCGCTCACGTAAACTATGCAGGATATTAAATTGATTTCAAGCAGACACTAAAATTATTGATTCAAACTTCGCTAATTTTCCTCTCCTAGCAGTAGTGTCCTATACCCGTTCTGTGGAAAATCCCAACCTCTGAAGCGAAGCATTAGTGGTTTCTTTGTTCAAAATTTCACCATAAGGAATCGTTTACCAATTATTAATAAGTTATAATATTCATATAATTTAGGTTTCTTAATTAATTAAATAGAAAAGGAAGAAATTATGAAGATTGAAAAGGGAACGGAAAATAATATCGAGGAAATTGAATCTTTATATAATGATTTAAATGATTATCTTGATGCGCATATAAATTACCCTGGATGGAAAAAAGGTGTCTATCCTATAAAAGAAACGGCAGTACATGGTATACAGGAAGGCAATTTATATGTGATGAAAGATGAGGAACATATTGTTGGCACTGTCATATTAAGACATGAGCAAGAAGCAGCTTATTCTAAAGCTAATTGGTATCATGATTTCGATGATGAAGAAATATTGGTTATTAACACTTATGCTGTACATCCTACATATCTTAATAAAGGGATTGGAACAAGACTTATGGATTTTATTATTCAACATAGTAAGGAAATGAACATAAAAGCTATTCGTCTGGATGTATATGAAAATAATAAACCAGCTATAAAACTTTATAGAAAATATGGTTTTGAGTATATTGATACCATTGATTTAGGATACAGCGAATATGGTTTAAATAAATTTGAACTTTATCAAAAGCTACTATAAATTCAAGTTTTAATGAGCAGTTAGTCTATACAGAGTAACTGCTTTTTTTACTATGAATGTAATTTAACATTGCAATCCTGAAGCTACCTTATTTTTATTGTGTTCAACTAAAGACAGTTAAAATAATAAATTGACAAATATTATCATATGATTTAAAGTAACGAATAATTGAATGGAGGAGATTCTATGCGGGTTTTAAAGCGTCTACTATCAACAACTACACATCATCATATCCATTAGTCTTGCTATCATTAATTTATTAATAATGAATAGGACGACTATTTCTCATGAAATCGTATAACTAAGCCGATGTTGGAGCTTATGTTTGTACGGTTTTTTATTTTCTTAAAAACAAAGGAGAGGCGACGATGAAGAAAATGGGTGATCAAAATGTTAGAGGAACACAAGATTATTACCTGAGCATTAGCTTATTCGTCGTAAAATTCGCCGCACATAATGAAAAAATTAAGAAAAATGATGAATAAAGCGAATCGTGACAACATTCCATTTGTAATTGTGTTAGGAGAATAAGAAGTTACGGAAAATCAATATGTTGTAAAAAACATGGAGACCGGAGAGACCGCTAGTAAAATAACAGACGTAAGGGGATATACTATGGAAATTCGTATTTTAAATAAATCAGATGCTCAGTTGTATCAAGAAGTTCGATTAAGTGCATTACAAATCAATCCAGAGGCATTTGGTTCAACATATGAGCGTGAAGTAAACTTTTCATTAGAAACTATAGCAGAGCGATTAGAACCAACGAACGATAAATTTGTCCTCGGTGCTTTCAATAACAGCAATTCGTTAGTTGGAATGGTTACTTATATGCGCGACAGCAGTGTGAAAACTCGTCATAAAGGAAATGTTTTCGGAATGTATGTAGCACCTGAAGGAAGAGGTCAGGGCGTAGGGAAATTACTTATGCGTAAACTAATAGAAAAGGCAAAAAGTTGTGAAGGGTTGGAGCAAATTAAGTTAACAGTTGTCTCTGACAATATGTCAGCTAAAAAATTATATATGTCTCTAGGCTTTAAAGTGTACGGAGTAGAACGGAATGCCCTTAAATTTAATGGACAGTATTGTGACGAGGATTTGATGGTTTTACATATGTAGGTGCTCCAAAAATGAGATGAATTATTCCTCGAAGTACTTTGCTCTAAAGTGGGCACAGTATTTGTGTGTTTACAGCAGCAGGAAAATGAAATACTAGATTCTTTTTTTGGTTTTGTAGTCATTTACTATAATAGAGCTATTTTTACACAACAAAGGGGGAGAATGAATTGCATCTCATTTTAGAGAACGTAAAAGATTTAACATTATTAATAATAGTAATTTCAAGTTTTATTTATCGTAGACAACTGAAACTAACGAAATGGAAAAGGAAGCTTTCGAATGGCGAAATGGTAATATACTTACTTACCTCAATCGCACTTCCTATCTATGGGATTCTTTATTGTGTTCAGCTTTTTGGGACGTAAAAGGTAGGATATTTATGCTTTCACTGATTATACGGGGACACTTCCTACAATTGGGTACATTTCACAAACAGAAGCATAGGATACTTTTATAATCTGTGAGAGGATTGAGAAAATGTACTATGTTCCTTATTATATAAATGTCCCAATGTATAGCTATGGTAATCAGTCTATTCACTGGCCTGTTCCTCATGAGGTAGTCCTTGCAAATCAAGCTGGCTACGGTAATCACAATCAAATGACAACGGATTTTGGACAAAAACCCTTTGTTGTTAATATGGAGGAGGCAACTAAGCTCAATAATACGTACCGTACTGCTATATGGACAGGAGAGCATTTGCAAATTACATTAATGACTGTAAATGTTGGTGACGATATTGGTTTAGAGGTGCATCCTCATGTCGATCAGTTTTTATATATTGAACAAGGGCAGGGGGTTGCTCAAATGGGTGCTAGTAAAGATCATTTAAGCTTTACTAGAAATGTCTATGATGATTATGCCATTGTGGTCCCTGCTGGAACATGGCACAATGTAACCAATACAGGGAATGGGCCATTAAAGCTGTTTTCAATCTATGCGCCTCCTAACCACCCATTCGGAACTGTTCATGCTACGAAAGCAGATGCAGTGGCAGCGGAAGATGGTTATGGTCATTAGCAAATAATAATTATGAATGATAGGCAGAGTTGCTGATATATTGCAACTTTGCTATTTTTTCATGCCAAGAAAAACGATTGTTGGCAGGGCGATTGACGAAATAAAAAATAACGTGTTATAATTATCTCGAATTCAAGATAAATTAATTCGAGATAATAATAAAGGGTTATAAATTGTTCTTTGTTAGAAGTTTGAAGTAGCACATAGTTAGAAACTATAAAGAGTAAGCAAATTATTTATGAAGGAGAATCGTCATTATGAGCAAACATACTGAAGGTATACACCATATCACAGCAATTGTTGGGCATCCACAGGAGAATGTTGATTTTTATGCAGGAATTTTAGGTTTACGCTTAGTAAAAAAAACGGTCAATTTTGACGACCCAGAAACATATCATCTTTATTTTGGTAACAATGCTGGGAAACCGGGTACCATTATTACATTTTTCCCATGGGCAAACGCTTATAAAGGACGCATCGGTGATGGGCAAGTAGGCGTTACAACATATGTTGTACCAGATGGGGCATTGCCTTTTTGGATTAATCGTCTTGCGAAATTTTCTATTCCATTCAAAAAAGTCGAACGCTTTGGAGAGCAAGTCGTTCAATTAGATGATCCACATGGACTTCATATTGAATTAGTAGCACGTGCAGAAGGCGATTTAAATAATTGGGCATTTGGCGAGGTTACACAAGAGGTTGCAATCAAAGGCTTTGGTGGCGCAACACTTTATTCAAGTCGTCCACAAGAAACAGAGAAGGTATTAACAGATGTAATGGGGCTTGAAAAAATAGCAACTGAAGGCGAATATGCACGCTTTAAATCCAGTGCCGATATCGGAAATATTATTGACTTAAAAACTGTACCGGGCATACGTGGTCAAATGGGTGTCGGAACAGTCCATCATATTGCTTGGCGAGCAAAGGACAATGCAGATCACTTAGAGTGGCAAGAGTATGTAATGAAGCGTGGGCAACATGTAACGGAAGTAAAGGACCGTAATTATTTTAACGCTATTTATTTCCGTGAAGCAGGTGAAATTTTATTTGAAATTGCGACAGATCCACCAGGATTCGCACATGATGAAACACTTGAAACAATGGGTAGTCAATTAATGTTACCATTGCAGTATGAGCAACATCGTGAACAACTGGAAAGAACATTAATACCAATTAAAGTTCGGTCGGTTGATTAATAAAAAGGGGGACGAATCTTTTGATTTCGATTGATCCTAAGAAAAATACAGAACGTGAAAATTATAAATTATTAACTGGTAGTATTATTCCGAGACCTATTGCTTTTGTGACGACAAAGTCAGAGCAAGGTGTTCTGAATGGCGCACCGTTTAGTTATTTTAATATCGTATCAGCAAACCCGCCGATGATTTCGTTAGCAATTCAAAGATCGAAAGGGTACTTAAAAGATACTGCTCGTCATATTCAGTATCAAGGGCAATTTGTTGTGCATATTGTAGATGAAGATAATGTTAGCCAGGTTAATGAAACAGCGGCTACGTTGCCTGTAACTGAAAGTGAAATTGAAAGGGCCAACTTTACAGTGATAGACAGTCATTGTATTAACGTTCCTGGTGTTAAAGAGGCGAAAGTTCGAATGGAGTGTCGCTTAGTACAGACAATCCCCTTGCTAAATGGGGATGAGCAGACAGGTGATTTGTTTATCGGTGAGGTCGTACAATTTCATTTAGATGACGCCATTTATTGTGAAGGAAAGATAGATCCAAGAGCACTAAAGGCAGTTAGCAGGCTTGCTGGATCGAGTTATGCAAAAATAGGAGATTTTTTTGAAATAGAACGTCCTATATAGTCAGACAGAAAAGTTAATAAAAGAAGATATGCTTGTGAATGGAGCGTACGAGGAATCAACGGACCTCCATTCATGAGCAAATACCCTTCTTCAACACTTACCTCTATTATTTCATTTCCTGACATGCCCAAGCATCAATCTCTACCTTGAATGCTGGCGCAGCAAGTGCAACTACATACAACATCGTCATACATGGGACGTGATCGCCAAAAAAGTCATTCATCACTTTTTTTCTTTCTGTTGAGTCAAAATCCCCAACTAAGTAAAAAACCACTTTTGTTAAATCATCAACAGTCATGCTAGCACTTTCGAGATTTTTTTTAATATTGTTAAGTGCTAATTTCAATTGAGCTATTGGATTTTCAGGCACAGTGCCATCTACTGCCATCCCTATTTGTCCAGATAATGTTAGCCATTTATTTGGACCCGTTATTTCAATTTGGTGAACGTAAGGAGCAACAGGTGGATGAATTTCCTTGGGATTTCTTGAGATTTTCATATAATCAATCCTTATCTAGATGAATTTAGTGAAACTTCTAAAATTTCGTACGAATATTAACATAAAAACGTTATTTAGATGCTGTTTACCAAATAAGTTGCTTTGGATATCGCAGTTTATAGGGTTATAATAGAATTAATAAAATTCAGGCTTTAACGCTGGTATAGCTTTCAATACACTATGATTAATAGTATTGTCTTTCATTTTAATTCGAAAAGTGTAAAAAATCTATTGTATATGGATTTACTTCTTGGATTAGAGATTGTTATGAGCAAGATAACGCCATATCGTTATATTTTATGGGAAATAGAAATACTGTTCTATTTTTTAAGCTCAAATAATGACATGAAAATTATATATATTGATGACTAATTTATTGTCTGCTTGCTTAATATTATTATATTTTGTAAGTAGGCAGTTGAGGCGAAGCTGTTTTGTGGAAGGAGCGAATGCATGAGTAATTTTTTTCGAAGTAATGGATTTAAACGTTTTATTATTCTAGCTGGGATCGCTGTTGCATTATATTTAATGCGCAGTATGATTAACCTTATTCTTCTCACATTCATTATGACCTACTTAATGAATGAGCTCTCTACTAAGGCGACTAAAGAGTTTAGACGTATTGCGCCAATCAATGAAAAAGCGATGATAGTTGCGCTTTATCTTCTACTTGTTGCCGGGATAATTGCTGTCATCTATAAGTATTTGCCAGTTGTGACCCAACAGATTACACAGCTTTTTGATTTGATTGCAGCTTTTAATCTCAATCCGAATGATAACGAGATTGCGAGATATTTAGCTCCGACATTTGAGAAGATTGAACTCGGAAAATATTTAGAGCAAGGCGTAGACATTACGCTTAAAAATTTGACGAACATTGGTAAAGTCATTTTGCACGTTTTCATCGCGCTTATTTTGAGTTTGTTCATTCTTCTGGAGAAGAAACGAATTATTGAATTTACTGCAAAATTTAAAGATAGTAAAATTGGTCCGCTTTACGATGAGTTAACGTATTTCTCTAGAATATTTATTCGTTCCTTTGGTAAAGTAATTGAAGCGCAATTTATCATTGCTGCTGTAAATTGTGTTTTATCTGTTATAGCGCTCTCTATCATGGGCTTCCCACATTTAATTGCACTCGGAATAATGCTTTTCATCTTAGGTTTAATTCCTGTAGCAGGGGTTATAATTTCATTGGTTCCACTTAGCATTATTGCCTATAGTATTGGTGGCCCGATGTACATTGTCTACATACTTATTATTGTAGTGGTGCTACATTCGATCGAGGCATATTTCTTAAATCCAAAGCTTATGTCTGCCAAAACGAATCTCCCTATTTTTTATACGTTTATCGTAATCCTATTCTCTGAGCAATTTCTTGGGGTATGGGGGCTAATTATCGGTATTCCGTTGTTTATGTTCCTGCTCGATGTTCTAGGTGTCACGTCATCTGATGAAGAACCTAAACATTCTGTAGTATAAAAGTAAATAAGTAAAATCCTAAAAAGGAAGCATCGCATTATGCGTATGCTTCCTTTTTAGGGTGCCAGGCACTCAAACAATTTCCATATGACTTACCAAG
>NZ_JBNNUU010000006.1:0-185825 GCF_050280025.1 Lysinibacillus sp. NPDC093712 | reverse complement strand
TAAGGAAAAATCCACGTAGACTCCTGCGGGAACGCACGTAATGTAAGACGCGACAAACCGCGCGACAGCGAGGGTTGCGGCTTACAATGTGCCCGCGAAAAGCGTAGTGGATTTTTTCGATTTAGGTGCAGATATTATGCTTAAAGTGCCAGGCACTCAAACAATTTCCATATGTCTTACCAAGGAAAAATCCACGTAGACTCCTGCGGGAACGCACGTAATGTAAGACGCGACAAACCGCGCGACAGCGAGGGTTGCGGCTTACAATGTGCCCGCGGAAAGCGAAGTGGATTTTTTCGATTTAGGTGCAGATATTATGCTTAAAGTGCCAGACACTCAAACAATTTCCAGATGTCTTGCCAAGGAAAAATCCACGTAGACTCCTGCGGGAACGCACGTAATGTAAGACGCAACAAACCGCGCGACAGCGAGGGTTGCGGCTTACAATGTGCCCGCGGAAAGCGTAGTGGAATTTTCCGATTTAGGAGTAGATATGATGCGAAGTTTCTTAGCAAAGTGCCAGGCACTAAAGCGGAAAACACCCGCCCGTAGCAGGAATCAATGGCAGTAATTATTATTTTTGAATTCCCACTTAGTCTTAGTTTGAAAAAACCGCACGTGGCTTTCTTCTGATATATAAGAAAATCAGCAATGCAGTAATACCTTCAGCGACGGGGAAAGTCCACCAAATTGCTTGTGCTCCTAGTAATTTAGGTAGCAATAAGAGCGCTGGAATAAATAAAATAATACTGCGCAGTAACATAATTGTTGTTGCAAGGCGAATTTTTTCAATAGATTGGAAAAACTCTGCAAGTACCATGTTTAAGCCTAAGAAGACATAACCAATTGCAAATTGAACAAATCCTTGGGTTGCTATATGGCGAATTTCAAACGTACTATCGCCGAATAACGCTATTAACTGCGAAGGGAATAGCATAGCAATAATGGCAATGCTTAATCCGAGAATAAGAGCGGTAGCTAAGCCAATTTTCAATAGCGCTGTTAAACGCTTTGTTAATCTGGCACCATGGTGGTAGCTGACAAGAGGTTGTAGAGCCATACCAATACCTAAGAATACAGTTAATAATACTGTATGAATATAGTTAACCATTGCATATGCTGTTACGCCGTTAGCGCCAAGGTAGTGCAAAAATGATACATTATATAAAATAACGATAATCGCCATGGAAGCTTCTACGATAAAGCTTGGTAAACCAATGGCAAATATTTTCTTTAAATCGGATAGGCTGAAAAATGAAGATACAAATTTTAATTCAGATTGCTTTCTGAAGAAATGGAGACATAGCACCGACATGCCAATGATTGTAGAGATTGCTGTCGCTAAAGCGCAACCTTTTACACCGTAATGGAGCACGAAAATAAATACGTAGTTTAATAATATATTTAAAATGGATGTAGTGATTAAACCCATCATTGCGAGCTTTGGATTTCCATCATTGCGAATAAAAATACTTAATAAGTTTTCAATTGTGTAAAAAACACCAAATATCAAAATCACATGCAAGTACTCTTGCACAAAAGGATAAGTAACATCACTTGCCCCAAATATATAGGCAATTTCCTTCAAGTTTGATAAAAGTAATAGCACTAAAGTTAAAACTACTGCAAGCATCGTTGTAAACGAGAGTGTAAAAAGCTGATGTGCTCTTTTTCTATTGCCTTCACCGAGCGAAATAGAATACAATGTGGCACCGCCCATACCAATCCACAGTGAAATTGACAACAAAATGGAGAAAATCGGTACGGCAATATTGACACCTGCTAAAGCTGTTGGGCCAACCCCATGACTGACAAATATACCATCAACTAAAATGTTTACAGACATGAGTAGCATACCAATCATCGCAGGGAATAAGTAGGATAAAAACAATGGCTTTAACGGTCTTGTTTCAATTGGATTAATTGTCGTCATGAGCAAGTACCTCTCTTACCATGACCTTTTCGCCCTTTTCATCTAGTTCACCGTTAAAGGCGAACCCAAACTTTTTATAGAGCTGAATGGCTACTTTATTGTTGTCATAGACGCTTAAAAATATTTTTTGGCAATTGTATTTTGTTTGTAAAAAACTGATAAGCTGCTGTAAAAAGTACTTTCCAAGTCCTTTATGCTGATAACGCTCATCAATTAAATAGCGGTCTAGCCAAACGCGTTGTGTATCGTCCTCGTGAGGAAATACACCATACATTGCGAAGCCTACCGGGATATCCTCCTTGTACAAACCAACTGGAATAAATCGTCGATCGTCCTCTGCCTCGTCTAAGCATTGCTGTGTACTTTCAATAAAGTCCTGCTGATTGTCAGCGATGTGTAAAGCTAATACTTCTTCTTTGTTTAAAGCTGTGATGTCACGTATTTCCGTGAACATAATGTCAAAACCTTTCTAAATTTATTGTGAATAGCTACAATCTAAAGTATATAGTAACTATATAGTCAAGAAAGGAAACTTAAAATGCTTAATAAAAACGTAAAATATTTTACAACAGGTGAATTTGCTAAGCTTTGTAAGGTGAATAAACAAACGCTCATTTACTATGATCAAATTGGCCTTCTATCACCAATTATGAAAGATAGTAAAGACTATCGTTATTATTCCATCGCTCAATATGATTTTTTTAGCGTTATTGAATTATTAAAAACACTTGGTATGTCTTTAAAAGAAATTCAAAAGTATATGGCGGATAAATCACCAGAAAACTTTTTAGATTTGATGCGTCAGCAAAAGGAGCTTGTGGCGAAAAAACGGCAAGAGCTTGAAATGATTGAAAGTATTATTGAGGTAAAAATCGAGACAACAGAGGAAGCGATGCATATAGATTTTGACAGCATTACGATCGGTCATTTCCCGGAAGAGACATTATATTTAAGCAAAAATATTGAAGATTCCACAGAGGAACAGTTTGTAAAGGCGGTCTCGGATTTTATCGATGAATTGGATCGCTCGCAGCTTGATACAGGCTATCCAATTGGGGGCATCACAAAAAGAGAGCAAGTTTTAGCTGGTAACTATGATAATTATTGTTACTTATATATGGAACAACCGCATCCTCAAGAAGGGCATCCATATTTTAAGGCGATTGAAGGAGATTTTATTATTGGTTACCATATAGGATTATCAACGACGCTAGGCCAAACATATGAACGATTATTTAAGGTCATGGATGAAAACGGCTACGAGCTAGGGCAGTACGTGTATGAAGAATATATTTATGACGCTGTTATTAAAAATCGGGAAGAGGATTATGTCACGAAAATTATGATGGAAATTATCAAAAGGGCAAAGTAGTTTTTCAAAAAAAGAATCTACGACATTGTGGCTATTCACGCAATGAGGTAGATTCTTGTATTCAAAGGTTTATTTGTAATGGTAAGTGCTAGCTCTTGAATTATTGCGTTGAATTTTATTAAACCATGCTTGATCTTTTTCTTCTTGCTGTAAGGTATTAACGATGGTTGAGGAACAGTTAACACAAATTTTTGCTTGTGTAATTTTACCGCATCGTTCACATGGTGCGCCAAGATTAGGGAAGATAGAGGTTTTTAACTTGCCTGTCTTCACCCATTTATAAAGTAAGTCCGATGAAATACCTGTTAATGCAACAATTTCATCATTCGTTAAGTGCCGATTATTTTTTCTTAATAAAAAATGATGTAATTCCGAAAAAATATCCTCTTCTCGAGCGTCTATTTTTTTTTCGAACAGCAGCATTCAAATCCTCTCCCTTCTCAATTATTTGATGATTTCTTCTTTATTTTCAGAAACATAGTTAGGGTGTTCGTCATATTTATAGTTTTCCCAACGATTACGTGCTAGTTTGCGATATTTATTGGAAACATTGCGATCTGCGATTAATCTAGAAAATCCTTTTTTTGCTTCTACAATATCGCCGAGTCGAAGGCTTAATTCGGCATGTAAAAATTGAATTCGCTCGCTGCCTTCTTGATTGGACGCAAAAGATTTACTGTAAAAGTCTCTTGCTGCATATAAGTAGTGAGTTTCAGATTCGCTTTCATTTTTCAAACGATACAGCCAAGCTATTTTTAGGGCGATATTAGCCATTAAAAGTGCCTCTTCCATTGAGGCCTTTGCTACGAGATAGGCCAATTTATAGCTAACGATAGCATCATCAATCGTGCGTTCGTGACAGATGTTCATTGGCTTATGTAGTTCTTTAATATACAATTCCTCGATTAGTAGCAAGAACGGTCCATACGTTCTCGTCATAGATTTATGGTAAGCATATCCGCAATGCGGGCATACAGCAACTTCATAAAGCAATGGATTTAAGCCTTCATAAACGGGCATAAAATCCGTTTGTTCTTCGATTATTTTAAAACGATTTGGTCGAACTTTATATGTTGTATATTGTTTTTTGCAAAATTTACAATCCACATTACTTTCGTAGTAGTAAATATTAAAACCCATATGAACCAACTCCTCTGTGTCGAGTTTTTAACATTTCTTTAGTTCTATTTAAATAAGGGCGATACTCGTTCAATATATTTAATGGATTTTCTACTATTTTAGCAATTCTATGTTTTTTGGTATACTCCTTCAGTATGATTAAAGTAATGCCCATAAAACATTAATTTTTTATATGTAAAGGGAATGCATGGTTTAAATATACTGGCAATAGTATTTATCGGTGGTGTATAGGGAAAAGTTAAATGTTTTAGTCTACTTTATTAAATTAAATCTGACATACTTAGAATGCTGTTTTTTATAAAAAATTGTCGTAGTTTTATTATAATACATATAGGATAAATTTACTATTCAATAATATGCATATTGATAAGGGATTTAAGCCGGTAGAAAGCTAATTTTTTTAGTTTCAAAGTACAATAATCACTATATTTTTCTATTTAATTTAAAGGGGCTAGATCGAAATGGATTGTAAAATTATTTTCTTTGATGTGGATGGTACGCTTATCAACTATAGCGATGGTTGTATTGAAAGAAGTACGAAGAACGCGCTACAAATACTAAGGAACAAAGGAATTCGATTAGTTGCTGCAACTGGTAGACCATTATCCATGTGTCATGATTTGCAAGAACTAGGTATTGATACATTTATTACTGCTAATGGTGCTTATACTCGGCATGGTGATCAAATCATCCATACCATTCCTATCGCACAAGAAATCGTAGAAAGCGTAAAAGCTTTTGCTGAAGACAATAATAATAGTCTATCATTTTTCACTGACCAACTATCCATGAATAATGTTCGCCATCCTGCAACACTAAAAGCGATGAAGGAGACATTATCTTTAGATGAGTATCCTCCCACTAATAATAATATTTTAAACGAGAAAGTTTACTTAATGTGTTTATATGCCAACGAACAAGAAGAGAAAAAGTACATAACACAATTTCCAAATTTGAAGTTTGAAAGATGGCATCCGACGATTATGAATGTGCTACAAGACGATGTATCAAAATCCATCGCTGTTGAAGCAGTGCTAAAATATTTCAACCTACTTCCGAAAGAGGCAATTGCTTTTGGAGATGGAGATAATGATATTGATATGTTAAAGCAAGTTGAATATGGTATTGCGATGGGAAATGGCAGTGTCGCATTAAAAAATATCGCTGATTATGTCACGAAGAAATCGGATGAAGGTGGCATAGATGATGCATTGCGTAAGCTACAGCTAATCTAAGGTAACAAATACGATAAAAAATGAAATAATATTGCAATCGCATCTATAGGAGAATATTTAAATGATTGCTATTGCTACACTAGCTAGCAATAGCCCCTTCTTCTCATAGTAGGTGCATAGCGTTGATTAGATTTTGCTGGATAGATAGGAATGTTATCAAATTGTATGAATAAATTATTGATAATGGTCGTGGTAGATGTTCTAGTTGCCATTGTCGTATATATTTGTTTATAGTCAGCCCATCAGCCAAGAACGAAATAAGTCGTACATGAGTGAGTCTACAGTAAGGGATATGGAGTCATCATCAATAGAAATTAGCGCTGAAAGAGTTACGAAGATACGGTAAAGAGGGTTTTTGTTGAAAACTGAATTTAACAAAAATAAAGTTGTGATGATTGTACAATATTGATATACATGTAATAATGATTAAACCTATGCAAAAGTGATTGTTAAAAATAATTGACTTTAAGAGGCTTATGTTAAGCTAAGATAATGGGAAAATTAAGGCTTTAGGTGGGGTAAAACATGGTGCATCACGTGCAATCTCTTATTGAACATTACGGGTATTTTGGGATTATTCTTATACTAGTTGGAGGGATTGTCGGGCTGCCACTTCCTGACGAAATTTTTTTAACCTATGTAGGGTATAATGTTTATCGAGAAAATTTAGAGCATATTCCTGCATTAATAAGTGCTGCGGTGGGAGCTGCAGGAGGCATCACCCTCAGCTACTTTGTTGGTCGTCGATTCGGTTTACCGTTATTACAAAAATATGGGCCGAAAATTCATATAACAGCACAAAAAATTGAGTTTACGAAAAAATTGTTTGAAAAGATAGGGCCTGTACTATTATTTATTGGATACTTTATACCTGGCGTTCGTCATCTCACAGCATATATTGCAGCCATTAATAATTATCCTTATAAAAAGTTTGCTGTTTATGCGTATGCAGGTGCAATCGTATGGACTTTCACATTTATTACTTTAGGGAAAGAGCTAGGAAATAAGTGGCGTTTTGTTGGTATGTATTTATCTCAATACAGCTTCTATGCAATATTGGTGTTTATAGTACTAATGCTGATTGTGTACTATATATTTAAAAAAAGAAATACGATTAAATGAATACAGCATGTTAAAAGAAGGTCTGCTACAAATGATTATATGACATTTGAGGCAGACCATTTTTGTATAGAATTAAGGCAAAATAGCAAATGAACGTACAGGGAATCCAGATGCTTTTTCAGGCTTTGGCACAATGTTGAAAATGACTGCACCTTTTGCTGGTAGCTTATCTAAATTCGTCATTAGTTCAATTTGATATGTATCCTGATCTAGTACAAAGTATTCGCCATCAAGCGTTCCATTTTTACGGAAATCTGCTGCTGAATCTGTATCGAATGTTTCGTGACCAATTGCATTAATGTTCCGTTCTGAAAATAAAAACTGCAACGCTTCTAATCCCCAACCTGGAATATGGTTATGACCGTCTTTATCTTTATTATTGAACAAATCCTTATCAGGCCAGCGTTTACTCCAATCAGTTCGCAGTGCGACAAATGTACCTGCTTCAATTTCTCCATATTCTGCTTCGAAATCTAAAATATCTTGTACACTTAACGTAAAGTCATTGTTCGATTCAGCTTCCTTGGACTTATCAATAACAATTAGCGGTAGGACAAGTTCTTTTAATTCTAATTCGTCTAAGTAGCGTGTATTTGAAACAAAGTGGATAGGTGGATCAATATGCGTTCCATATTGCCCGGGAAACGTAAATTGTTGTGCAAAGAAGCCGTCATTATGCGAAAATAGCGTTTCAAATTTGGCATCTTCAAACATAAAGAAATGAGGAGAGTTAGGTCCGAATGTGTGTGTTAAGTCGATCCATTGCTTGGATTTTAATAGCTCTAATGCTTGTAAAAGTTCATTTGTCATTGTTATTCCCTGCTTTCTTTTAGTATGAGTGGTGAATCAATTTCATCATTAAGTACGAACATTGAAGAGATAAAAATTATGATGATCCATCATTACGCTACAGGCAGACGCTTTCCACGTGCAAGCACCGAGCTTCCTTCCGCACCATTAAAATGTTCGTGAACTCTTTTAGAAAAACTAAGATGAAATTAACTCTTGCTTAAAATAAAATAAAAAAAGAGCCCTACTTGTAGAAGAGGACTCTTGTGTACTAAAGTCAGTCTCCTCATCTTTTCGCGAATTTCGCAAATTGGAATTAGCACCATGCCTAAGACTGGTTGCTGAGACTTCATAGGGCCAATCCCTCCATCTCTCTTGATAAGAAAAATATATGAATTTTCAGAAATAGTAATACCAAATACTCTAGCATAATCATAAATAGTTTACAAGTTCTATAGGAGTGCATGGTTATAAAAAATAAGAAGCTTTTCCCTTACCAATATAAAATTACCGCTATACTACAGCACCCACCTTCTGATAATACAATTCGAATATTATCTGGCGTATATTTCGCTTCAAACTTCGCCGTAACGCCCGCTGAAGAAATGAGTTTTTGCACTTCATCTTGCTTGGAAAGCTGTGCGGCATTCTTAAGATCATGTGCAAATTGATCAGACCCTTCAATTTTCTCTGTTAGTAATTGGGCCTGCTGCATAATTGGCTGAATTTGTTTGGCTGATGTCTTCAACTTCAATGTATTAATAGGCGGGTACGGATTTGGGTTTGGGGATGTGGGCATCGCAAGCTGTCCCGGCAAATGATGCGGTAAAGGGGAATTAGAAATGCCCCAATGTGGATATTGATTTACAAAAACATAATACGGATAAGGATTGTAATACAGCAGAATTCCTCCAATCCATAGCTAATATCTTAGTGTATCTTATGTAGCGGCATTATGTTTTGTGTTGAAGGTCATCTTTTATATGGAGCGCGTACCAAGGTCGTAGAAGGGAAATTAACTAAAATAGGAGAATAAGTAATAGATACTGTAGAAAAGGGGTAGATGGGATGAATCGTTTAAATTTAATTACATTAGGTGTAAAAAATATGGTAGAATCGCTGGCATTTTATCGTGATGGGCTTGGGTTTGAAGTAGTCGTCTATGGGGATGAAACAAATCCAGATGTTATTTTTTTCAATAATGCAGGAACAAAAATATCTTTATTCCCAATTGAGCGCTTAGTAAAGGATATTGATGAAGCGAATCCGCCAGCTGTAAGCGATGGCTTTAATGGCATGACACTTGCCTATAATGGAAAGTCTAAAGAAGAAGTCGATGAAATATTTTTGTTAGCAAAAAAAGCGGGAGCGAATATTGTAAAGGAGCCTGAAATAGTGTTTTGGGGAGGCTATAGCGGCTATTTCCAAGACCCAAACGGCTTTTATTGGGAAGTTGCACACGGTGATATGTGGCAATTTGATGAAAATGACATGTTAATTATTACGCAATAGATTGTCGGTGTGCTTTGATGAAGTTTTTGTCAAAGCACGTTTTTATAAACTAACCGATAGAGGAGATGGTATAGTGAAACCGTTTTGGGAGAAAGATTACTTAGCGGATACGCATTACGCTTTTGGTAACCCAAGTGAGGAAGTGGTTGAATGGGCAAAAACATTACAAGCTGGAGCGCGCATTTTAGATATCGGATGTGGTGATGGTCGGCACGCAATCTATTTAGCACAGCTTGGGTTTGAGGTTGAAGCTATCGATATTTCGGAGGCAGGTATTGCTAAAATCAATAGATATAAAGCGTTGCACCAATTACATAACTTACAAGCTATTGTGCAAGATGTTACGACATATGAGTTTAAACATTCCTATGATTGTATTATTTCACATGGCTTGTTCCACTTTTTAGAGCGTGAAGCTTGGCATAGCATTATTCATTCAATGCAAATACATACGAAAATACAGGGCATCAATATTATTACCGTATTTACAGACGAAGTAGATATTCCAGAAGATTTAGCACCATTTGTTAAAGGAATATGTAAAGAAGGCGAAATCAAAGATTTATATCATAGTTGGTTAATTCAATATTATCGTTCTTACCAATTTGAAGATCAGCATGACAACAATATTAAACATTGTCACGCAGCAAATAAATTGGTCGCTGTAAGAAGAAAATAAAGAAAACGAGGCACCATTGTTATTTTAGGTTATTTTTATGTTTTATGTTTAAGTTAAGTATTGAAAACTCCGAATTTGTTAAGGATAACAAAAAAGGAGGTGTGATACGATGGCACAACAGATTCTATGTGAAGTCAATAACTGCACGTATTGGGGCTCTGGTAATAAATGTACTGCAGAAGCTATTTACGTTGTAAGTCAAAAAGGTCAGCATGCATCCAATAGTGAAGAAACAGATTGCAAAACATTTACACCTGAAGAGCATTAGTGGCGTTAGGGTAACCCTTTAAGGGCTACCCTTTTTTTATGTCATAACTGGTATATATCTACTTTGTTTTTCTTGAACAATAAGGTATGCGCATTTTTAACTTTTTCCTCTACATAATCTAATGAATAATTGCCATATGCGTCTGTTAAATCACCGATTGCACGCGATAAATTATCAATGACAGGTATTAATGTTTCGAGTTCATTCCATTCTTTCCCTGCGTTCATCTCATCCATAATTTCATGAGCAAGATGTTGAATTTTCCGAAGGCGTTTGTTTTCCGCTTGCATCATATCCTCCTTTAAGCATCATCTTTTTACACTGACTAAATATATGATGGTTATTTGTAGTTCATGAGTAATTACTTTTATTTGGGATGCACAACAATAGAAGACAAGAAGCCTGACTACATTATGATAAATGGAGTCAGGCTTTGTTTTACGTTCTGAAAAATATATTTAGTATTGAAATGTAACGCGAACAGCGGCACTAATAGTGATTTGCCCTTGTTCAATAGGCGTTACCATTGACGAATCTGCCATTGCCATCGATTTATATAGCACAGGGCCACTTTCGTTTTCTTCAACAATTTCTATCGGCTGAGGATGCACAGATAATTGCATCGTCTGTGCTATCGTATTAGCCTTCATTTGTGCATTATGAAGTGCCAAGCTAAGCGCCTGCTGGTAATATACATCTGCATTATCAATTTTAAATTGGATAGAGGATATACGATTTGCTCCATTTTCCACAGCCGTATCAATAACAACCCCTACAAGATTTGTATCAGGTATTTTTACCGTAATTGCATTTGCTACCTCATAGCCTTTAAATACCTGTTTGCCATCTACATAATCATAAATAGGCGCAATCGTATAGGTGGCAGTTTGAATATTTTCCTTTGGAATAGTTAGTGCCATGATGGATTGAATGACACGATTCATAATGCTAGCATTTTCTTGCTGTGCTTGCTGCACATTTTCCCCTTGCGTAGTTACCTCAATTTGAAGCTGAACATAACTGGCATTCGCTACTACTTTTCCATTTCCTGTGACAGTCATAATGCGCGATGCAGGGAGCAAATGTGGATTTGCATGTGTGTGATACATTTAATACCACCTCCCGACTGGTCTCTAGTAGTGTTTTAAATCATTTTTAACAATGCTTCTACTCCAGTCATTCCTGCGAATATGCCTAGTTGCTCTGCCTCAAATGTAACGGACTCTAGTGGGGCTGTTAACAGCTCATCTATTGTTTTCACTCCAACCGCTCGACCTGCGATGATTTTTCGATCTAATAAGCGACTATTTAAAAGACCGACATCTAATGCACCACACATGATGTAGCCCGTATCATTTGAAATAGTTAGTAGTGTCGTTTTTGGTAAATGTACTATTACAGCAGTGAAAAAATGACCTTTAATCATAATAGGTTCAATTGTCACCATGAACATCACACTCCTTTTCTATCTATACATATGGCAATAGATAAAAAGGTGTTCGGTATTTCCACTAAAAATAAATCGGTTTCCTAAAGCGTAAAAATCCACTGCTCTTTCCGCGGGCACAGTGTAAGCCACAACCGTCGCTGTCGTGCGCCTGTTACGTCTTACATTACGTGTGTTCCCACAGGAGTCTATGTAGATTTTTACTTGGAAATATAAATTGTTTGAGTGCCTGGCACTTATTTTGTATAAGAAAGCAATGCAGTTTGTTGTATATTTTTTAACGCTAATTTAGCCTCATCTTGTGTAGTGTACTCGAACATACGGTATGTATCTTGTTCAAAAACAGTAATAATCCACATTATAAAATCCCCTTTGTATATAAATTTGTAGTATAACAGTAATCAAATGTATTGTAATTGTTATATATCAGTTATGCACCTTATTTTACACCGATTTTATTAAAAATAAAGTGTTAAATGAAAGGTTTCACATTTCGTTCAAAATTGACGCTACGTTTGTGGAAATTATTTAAAAATAAGGATATTAGAAAAAGTTTAATTAAACAGGTTATTAAAGTATAGAGAAACAGTTTGTTAAATGTTTTTTCAGCATAAAGATTTTAGCAGGCATAAGTAAAATCAGGTAGTCTTTTTGAAGTATAATTCGACGTGTTTCGTAAATAGTAAGATGAGCTGTAATATGCAATAAAATGTGGGAGGTGATACTGTGATACGTAAAAATGTATTGTTTTTGACGGCTTGCTTTTTATTCATTTCTATCTGTTTTACAGGAATGAATACCTCTGCAGAAAAAGGGCGTAGTGAATATGAGGAGACTGGTGAGGTTGTGTGGGATATTAACACAAAGGATAAAATCGTTGCCTTAACCTTTGATGATGGCCCACATCCGAAGTATACCTCACAGGTGCTAGATATTTTAGCTAAGTATGAAGCAAAGGGTACCTTTTTTATTATTGGTCAAAATGCAGAAAAGTATCCAGATGTTGTTTCAAGAGCTTATAAAGAGGGTCATGAGCTAGCCAACCATACTTACACACACCCATTCAAAGTTTCTGTATCTAAATTACAGGAGGAACTACAGCGGACAAACGAAATAATTAATAATATTACCGGTTTTTCACCTGTTTTATTTCGTCCTGTAGGTGGTAATTATAACGATAAAATAATTAATACTGCCGTAAAAAATGGTTATCAGGTCGTCATGTGGTCTTGGCATCAAGACACACAAGATTGGAAAGAACCAGGCGTAAATAAAATTGTCCAAAAGGTGCTCGGTGGAACAAAGCCAGGGGATGTTATTTTGTTTCATGACGGAGGCGGCAACCGCACACAAACAATTAAAGCCCTAGAAGAAATAATACCTACATTAAAAAAACAGGGCTATACATTTGTAACAGTATCGGAACTAATTGAAAGAAAACAGCAACAAGAGAAAGTCCAATGAAAAATAAGCCATTTCAATAATGAAATGGCTTATTTTTTCCTAAAAGCAACGGATACTCTACGTATTTAAACTAGAAAAATAATAAAGGTGCTAATGCAATACCGGCAATTGCGCCAAATGCGATTCCGATGCCAAGTCCTGCTCCGAATCCTGGTCTAAATCCCCAACCCCAAAAACCTAAACCATATCCTCGATTTTGTCTATTAGGTAGAATCCATACCTGGTTTCTATCCACTCTAGTTACTTCTCCAACATGAACATTCCCAGATGTATCAGTAATTTTTACACGTTTACCGTGATATTTACAGCAAAGATTATAACAATCAGCTGGATTCACAGAAATCTCCTCCTTTCTTAGTCCTTACAAGATAATATATGCCGTTGCATACAATCATCACTAGCCGAATGTCTATTGAAACATAAGCTATTGCAAGGGGGTGAACGTATGTCAGTCATATCAACTGATGATTGGCTTTACGAGTTAAAAACTAGTCAAAAGTTAAATGGCAGTAGAGATTTTGAAGATTTACAACGTACTATTCTATGTAGCCCATTAGTAGAACATTTTAACGGCGCAACTCTACAAGAAATACAGTTTGAATTACAGCAGCAAGGGCTATTTCGAGCACATGAAAACATTGATATTAAGAAGCTACAGGATCAAAATGCTTGGGAAATTGTTCAGGAAGAATATTTTTATTTAAAGAAGCGATGGGGCGGGCCAGATATACCAATTTATATTTTTCCACTAACACAGGAGCAAAACATGACAAACAAAAATGGTGTTGCATATCCAGATGCTTTATTTTTATTTATAGGAGAGCTTGAAAGGGAAGAACTTAAAGCATTATTTGCACATGAATACAATCATGTTTGTCGATTGCACTACTTAAACAAATCGTTACGGGAAGTAACGCTTTTAGATTCAATAATTTTAGAAGGTTTAGCAGAATGTGCTGTAGAGGAAATTTACGGGTCTAAATGGTTAGCGACTTGGTTGGGAGACTATTCTTCGGAAAAGATGCTAGCTATTTGGAAGACTCAATTTTTGCCCAATATAAATATTCAAGACTTGAATAACCATGTTGAATATTTATATGGTGGAAGGCTTCCACCGTGGATAGGGTATTGCATTGGTTATGAAATTGTAAGGACATATATTCAAAGTCACTCGGCGAAAGAGCTTCTAAAAAAAAGTTCAAAAAACATACTTACAGGCTCTGCTTTTCCTTTATAGCTACAAAAAAACCAGTTGTCGAGACAACTGGTTTTGTAATTAAATAGTGAGTACCTTCCGCATTGCCAACGACATTAATCAGCTTTGAAGCAACGTTCTAAAACTTTGCGCTACAATAAAAGAAAGGAGTGATAGCTGTGTCAGATGAAGTGAAAAATTTACTGCCTCCTATTATTGATGTAGCAACAAAAGTGCTTATTGTCGGCTCAATGCCAGGAAAGCTATCGTTAGAGAAGCAACAATATTATGGCAATCCACGCAATCACTTTTGGTCTATTGTTGGGGAAATTTTACAGAGAGATATACCTGTAGATTATGGTCAGCGAATAGAGTTGTTAAAGGAAAATCGTATTGGTCTTTGGGATACAATTGAATCATGCGAGCGGAAGGGCAGTTTAGATTCGGCCATTCGAAATGAAAAACCGAATGATTTTAAAACCCTTTTTATCCATTATCCAAAAATTGAACTTGTGCTTTTTAATGGTGGTAAGGCATTTGAAGTGTTTAAAAAACATATTGGCTTTGATGTTTTAGACGGGCGAGCATATCAAAAAATGCCATCAACTAGCCCGATACCTGGAAAAAATATTAAATCTTTTGATGAAAAGCTGGAGGATTGGCGAGTGATGCAATCGTATTTAGCATAAAACCGATTTTGTAGCATGGAAAAGTGAAGACTAAAAACATCTTTGATGAAATGATGAGTAGGCTAATTGCTCAATCAGCTTTCGCCCTTTTACATATATTGAATTATGTAAAAGGGGGAGTTTGTATTGAATTTATATCCAAATAATGACTTAGGGGGACGTCCTGGTCCGCCAAATTTTGGCCCACCAAATATGGGTCCGCCAAATTTCGGCCCACCAAATATGGGTCCGCCAAATTTCGGCCCACCAAATATGGGTCCACCTAACTTCGGCCCACCAAATATGGGTCCACCTAACTTCGGCCCACCAAATATGGGTCCGCCTAACTTCGGCCCACCAAATATGGGTCCACCTAATTTTGGCCCACCAAATATGGGCCCGCCAAATTTCGGCCCACCAAATTATGGTCCGCCATCAACTGGCCAAATGCCAACAAGTGCTCCACCGAGTTTTTCGCCAGCTATGCCTGCGTGGCATGGAGGTTCTAGTGGTATTCAAAGATGTTTATTTAGGAATACATTTATTTGGACGACGAACGGAAGAAGTTTTTGGTTTTTCCCGACGGTTATTGGCAGGGACGTTATTGCAGGATTCCGCTGGAGCAGTAGATCTGGCTGGCGTTTCAGTACAATCTTGCGAGATAATATACTCGCATTCGAATGTTTTAGATAAGGGACCTATATTGCGAGGGATTCGTCGATTTACCGCGACGAATCCCCTTTCTATTTTAGTGGACATAGCTCCTTTTTCGAAAATATAGAGAGATATTTATTATAAATATTCTGTTTTTGAACAATTGATGTTACAATTATTGTAACTAAAGATGAAGGGACGATGGGTGGCTAATGATTAACTAATCTTATTTTTTGCACATGAAATGTATATTTCAATGAACCAAAAATAGGATTAGTCTGCCCATTTTCCATAAGTGCAACGATATAGGTTTAACCACCAACTATTGTTAAACGCATACTTAAAACGCATATTTTCCCACTAGAAATTCTTTGTTGGGGTATAGCATTTTTTAGTATTGGATCATCTCATAACTAAGCTCGACGATGTAGCTTTTTTTATGTATGATATTTCGCGACTAATCCTTCCAAAATAATTGGAGGGATTTTTTTTGTCCCTCTATACGGAGAGGAACGGATGTAATGAAAGAACTTTTAAAAGTACAAAATATACAGTATGAAGTGAGTGACACAGTGATTTTTGATAATGTGACCGCTACAGTAAAACAGGGTGAAGTCATTGGCATAATAGGTAAAAATGGAGCTGGAAAATCGACATTATTACAGCTAATTCAAGGCATACTATCTCCTACAAAAGGGCAGCTATTGTGGTTACAGCGAATCAAAATTGCTTATGTTGAACAAGAGCAAGTAGCTATTGAAAATTGGGAAGTAAGTGCAGAGGAAGCAGATTTACTAGCTAAATGGCATGTGCCAAACACTGATTTTGTAGCTTTAAGTGGTGGTGAAAAGCTGAAAAGGCGACTAGCACGAGGATTTTCACAACATGCGCAACTACTATTGTTAGATGAACCGACAAATCACTTAGATGAAACAAGTACAGCACTGCTAATCGGCCAAGTGAAAAAATATGGCGGTACAATTATTGTCGTGTCCCATGACCGTTATTTTTTGGACGAAGTTGCCACGAAAATATGGTCATTGGAAGACGGTAAATTGCAAGAGCATAGTGGACATTATACAAGTTATATAGCGGTACGAGAGCAACAAAGGTTAGCGCAACAACGTGCATATGATAAACAGCAGAAAAATATTGAACGTATTGAATCACAGATAAATGAGCTTTCGTCTTGGTCACATAAGGCACACGCGCAATCGACTAAGCAAGAGGGTTTTAAAGAGTTTTATCGAGTAAAGGCTAAACGAATGGATGCGCAAGTAAAATCAAAGAAAAAACGCTTGGAAAATGAGCTTGCAAAAACGAAAGTTGAACAACTTAAGCAAGAAGAGGAAGTGCGATTTTCAGTAGAGACAAACCAACGGGTAGGAAAACGATTTTTAGAGTGTAAGCATGTAACAAAATCTTTTCAGCATCGTCTTATATTTCAAGATATAAATTTAGTAATTAAGTTTGGTGAAAAGATTGCTATTACTGGCCCAAATGGTAGCGGGAAAACGACTTTATTGAAAGTGCTGACAGGACAAGAAAAAGCGGATGGTGATATATGGATTTCACCTGCTGCCAACATCGGCTATTTAACGCAGGATGTATTTGATTTGCCACTTGAACTTACACCAGAGCAATACTTTTACAAGGAGACTTTCGAGGAAAGAGGTAAAGTCCGCAATGTCATGAAACATTTAGGGTTTACAGCTAGTCATTGGACAGCACCTATTGGCAATATGAGTATGGGTGAGCGTGTGAAGTGTAAGCTTATGGCATATATACTAGAGGAAAAAAATGTTCTCATTTTAGATGAGCCAACGAACCATTTAGATTTGCCATCAAGAGAGCAATTGGAGAAAACATTGGAATTGTATACAGGTACATTGCTCGTAGTATCACATGATCGTTATTTTTTAGAAAAAACGACGAACTTCGTTTGGGAGCTTAAAAATAATGGCGTTGAGAAAAAATGGAGAGAGAGCGCACCGCCACAAGTAAATGATACGAGTGCACTGCGACTAAAGCTTGAAAATGAAAGACAAGAAATACTCGGCAAACTTAGCTTTCTAACTGCAAAGGATAAGGAATATGCAGTGCTTGATCGAAAGTTTAATGACTTGACTAAGCAAATTAATGATCTTCGCTAGTTTCACGTTTAAGAGAGAAAAGAGTGGGGAAAATAAACTTGATTCAGCAGAAGTTCTCCACTTTTATAATGTGGGGAAACCTGGCTAATGTCACAGGCTTTTAGAGCAGAATTGAAAAAATGCCAAAACCGTTATTGATATAAAGCCAAAAGAGGGGTGTCTAAATGAAAAAAATACTTTTTACAAGCTTACTCACGATTAGTATGCTAAGCGCATGTACTACAAATGACGAGAAAGTGAGCGAACAAGACCATACACAGCAAGACCATACGCAAGAAGAGCAGCAATCAAATGAAAATGAGAATGCTACAACTGAAACAAAATCTGAAGACACTGTATCTTCTATCACGCAGGCAGAAGCATTAAAGACTATAAAAGAGCAGCTTGGAACAGAATTAGCGGTTGTTATGCCAAATAACCTTCCGCTAACAAAAGGGACTTTTTTAACGGCGACAACAACAGGTTCAGACAAACAAGCTGAAGTTCTTTTTCTAGAAAGCAAAGAGTATATTCCTGTTAACGATGTGAAGCTAAAAAATGCTACTAATGCAACAGCGATTGCCAAGCTTACTGTAAAGCTATTCGATAGTATAGATGAGGCAAGCGAACAGATTGCTTATGAAGATTTTAGTAAAAATGGCGGGCAGCAAGTACCGCTTGGATACAATATTAATGGCTATCAGGATGCAGGCGCAGGCTCGTTATGGACTGGATGGAATGAGGGGAGATGGGCATTAGCAAGCCATACTCGAACAGATAACCCAGCCGCTGGAGTTGACCTAGCGAAACAAGCAGTAGAATATTTAGAATCCCATACGCTTCCGATTCCACATGAAAACGGCATGGTGCATTTAGACGTTTATGAATCTGGAAACTTAATCGTCTGGCAGGATGGAAAGCTTGTCTATACACTTGATTCAATAAAGGACCCAATGAAGGCGCTAGCAATTGCATCAGCCTTTAACCAATAATCAAAATACCCTGAGTGGCAATCCGCTCAGGGTATTTTTTTTGCTTGTTTACTTTTCAACTTCTTGTAAAAGTATCGTATATTCTGCCAACCATTTTTGCCATGCTTCCATTGGAAATGCTTCATGCACCGTGCCGTTTAACAAATCAGACAGTTGCTCTAGGCAAATATGCCAACCAGCTAAATCTTTAGGCGTATGATCAGTCAGCTGACCGATTGTTTCGTGCAACACTAATAGTGAACCCTCACTAGTCGGTGATAGCTCAAAGCGTACGCAATCCTTGCCCCAGTCAAACTCCAGTACCTCCTGCTCAATATAATCTGTAATAGCGATGTCTATAAAGGCATCAGTTCCGTCATTCATATTGAAGCGCATTTTACCATTTTTTTTAGGGTCAATCATTTCTAAATTGCTCATCCATTTTTGAAGTTTGCCATTGTCCGTTAGTACCGCCCAAACTGCGCTAATTGAATGTGACAGTGAGCATTCAATTAGCGCGATATAGCCGGTTTGTTTTTTGTGAATCGTAGCTAACATAAACAACCTCCTTGAATTTAAGGCTATTCGACCTCTTATTTATGAAAGACTGCTCTAAATAATCGGGTCACGCCTTCTTGTATTTCATCTTTTTTTAAATGCCCGAATCCTAAAATAATATGATTGTTATATTTTCCTTTACTAATTGAATGTTCTTCTACTGGATATACTTTTACACCAAATTGTTCAATTTTTTCAAGTAGTGCTTTTGAGAAGTTGATGTTTTGTATTTCTACAACGAGGTGCAACCCAGTGGAATAGCCTAAAACCTTTATTCTATCTGAAAAGGTTGTACATAAACAATCGATAAGAAAATCTCTATTGTTCTTATAATACTTCTTCATTTTTGCAATATGTCGTTCTAAGTATCCCTCTTTAATAAAACGAGCAAGAATAAGCTGATCTACTGAAGGTGTATGTAGATCTGAAAACCATTTAAGCTGACGGCATTTTTCAACAAGGTCTGTTGGAAGAACGAGATAGCCAATTCTTAATGCCGGTGAGAGAATTTTACTAAAAGATCCAACGTAGAGAACACGATTAGGGTCTAATCCTTGTAAGGAGCTTACAGGAGGGCCTTCATATCTAAATTCACTATCATAGTCATCTTCGACCAAATAACATTTTTTTTGCCTTGCATAGTTTATTAACTGAATTCTGCGTTGGATTGGCAAAGTGCCCCCTAATGGAAACTGATGCGAAGGAGTTAGAAAGACGAATTTTGGCTGTTGATTTTGTGGTAATAAGGATGTTCTCATACCGGATTTATCAACTGGTAGTGAATGAATAGAAGCTCCCGAAGATTTAAATATAGTTTGAATATCATTTGTAATAGGGTCTTCCATAATAGCTATATCATTTGCTGATAAAAATAATTTAGAAATAATTGTCAATGCTTGAGTAGCACCGGAGGTTATGACAATTTGATTGGGATGACATTCAACACCTCTTGTTCGCAATAAATAGTTTGCCAATACGTCCCTTAACTCGTATCGACCTTCGGGTAAGTCGTAACCAAAGAGAGAAGGATTCGTATCATTCCATATACTATGAGATAATTTTGCCCATGTTTTACGGGGAAATAAACTTAACGCAGGTATACCCGAACGAAAGTCAATTTTCGGTTCTTCTGTTTTTTCTTCTGTTCTTTTTATAAAAGTTACTTTGCTAGATTGAGTTAATAATGCTCCATCGACAACAAATGTACCAGAACCTCTATAAGAAACTAAAAATCCTTCTGCCACAAGTTGCTCATAAGCTTCTAATATAACATTTCTTGACACATTTAATTCTGAACAGAGTTTACGTGTTGACGCCAACCTCTCCCCACCTTGTAAAGTTCCATTTAAAATTTTTTCACGAATTTGTTGATAGACCTGTTTATTTAAAGGTACATCTAATGCTCTACTTATTGGTATCCACAGCATATTTGTTTTACTCCTTTTTAAAATTGGTACCGTTAAAAAGTATAATAAGTGGTTCTATTTTTACCAATATTACCATGATACAGTAAATTTAAATAACGAATAGGAGCTGAAAAAATGAAAAAGTCAGAAGGATTAGTTATTCAAGCATTGAAATCGGCTGCAAGAAATAATCAAATGAAAGACGCGTTTCAACAATCGAATGAACTTTATCCACTATTATTGAAGGCTGCAAGACGATATGTAGCAGGGGAAGAAAGAGCGGAAGCCGTTACTGTAGCAAAAAATTTGTCTGCAATAGATTATCAGATTTCGCTGGAGTTTATAGGAGAAAATACAGTAAATCTTGAGGAATGTCAAAAGGCTACAAAAGAATTTATGGCGTTGATTGAAGAGCTGGGTACTTTGTCTATGAAACAAACTGTATCGTTTGATTTATCGCATATTGGATTGTCTATAAACAAAGAAATTGCCTTTAAGCATTTACTTCAACTTGTTCAGCAGGCAAATAAATATGACATTATTTTAATGATCAGTATGGAGGAGTCATCAAAGACAGACGATATTCTATACATTTATAAAAAAATAGCAACACAATACAACAATATCGGCATTACGTTACAAGCTCATTTATACCGCACTGAGTTGGATATACAAGAACTTGTGCAATATCCTGGGAAGATACGGATTGTGAAAGGAGCATTTCAAGAGCCAAGTACACTCGCTTTTGAGAGGTCAGAAGCGTTGAATAGTCGCTATCTTCAATATGTAGAGCAATTAATAAAATTGAATCACCCTATTTCTATAGCTACACATGATGAATCCATTATACAAGTGATGGAACAACGACAATATTTTCATCAAACAAATGTAGAAATCGAGATGTTATATGGCATTCGACCAGACTTACTTCAGAAATTAAAAGGAAAAGGATATAACTGTAAGATATATTTACCTTATGGTCATGACTGGTATTTATATTTGTGTCATCGTCTTGCTGAAAACCCAGAGAATCTATATTCCGCAGTAATGGACATGTTGAGTACATCATTAGTAGATAGTAGTGAAGGTTATTGAAGAATCGAATCATGCCTGTTCTAAATATTAGCCTTGCTATGTGTATAGTAGGAAGTTCTGTTGTTGCGGGTAAACTCATTGTTCAAAGCTTCCCTGTGTTTCTTGCTTCTGAACTAAGGTTTTTAGTCGCATCAATCATTTTAGTACCGATTTTGTTAAAGGTTGAAGGTATGCCTTCATTGCGAAAAAAAGACTATCTCTATTTATTTTTTCAGGCATTAACAGGCGTGTTTTTATTTAATATTTTTATGCTTTATGGACTAACACGAACGACAGCAACTGAAGCAGGGTTAATCACAAGCACTATCCCAGCCTGTACAGGTTTGCTGTCCTTTTTCTTATTGAAAGAGAAATTAACAAAGAACATCATAATTGGCATATGCTTAGCAACGATGGGAACTATGACAATAAATGCCCCTGGGATATTTGGCACTTCTAACATTTCTTATTTATCAGTAGTTGGGAATTGCCTCGTTTTTGGTGCAGTTATTTGTGAGTCATTATTTATTATATTTGGGAAATTTATTTCTCAACGGGTTAGTGCATTAACTATTTCTACGATTGTTAGCTGTTTTGGATCAGTCTTATTTCTACCGTGTGCTCTATATGAAAGTAGGCAGTTTGCATATGAAAAAGTGTCCTTTGCTGAATGGGGCTTAATTATGTATTTTGGAATCGTTGTTACAGTCATCGCATTTATTCTTATGCATCTTGGCATAGCGAAAGTATCAGCAAATATGGCTGGCATTTTAACGGGCTTTTTGCCAATCAGTAGTATTGCGTTATCCTCTTTGGTATTAGGTGAATCTATATCCGCTGTTCAATTAGTTGGATGTGTATTAATTTTAGTCGCACTGTATTATCTTTCAAGAAAGCCAGCACTTAAATAAGTGTTTCGATTTGCAAAATATTTAGCTAATATTAGATGAAAAGAGGAGGAATGGAAATGGTTTGTCAACAAGCTTTAACACATTACATTGAAGCAACAAATACACATGATTTTAATAACGTCAAAGCGCTATTACACCCACAAGCAGTTTATTGGTTTACTGACCAAACATGCACAACGCTAGACGAGATAGGAGCTTATTTCACTCATGCATGGCATGTCATAAAAGATGAAGTGTATCGGGCGACAAATGTTCAATGGCTTACTGCGGATGCAAATACTGCTACATGTATTTATACATACCATTACGAGGGATATCATAATGGCACATTTGTATCAGGTAGCGGGAGAGCGACAAATGTTTTTACTGTAGTAAATAACGAATGGAAGCTTATTCACGAACATTTAAGTAGCTAATGCAGTTGGCATATACCCCCTTTTTAATCTAGTTTTGCGGCATAAACGCGTGAACTTTCCCCCCAAGGATGGTAGCCAGTACCGATATGTGAAAAGCCATAACGTTCATATAAACCAATATGGTCTGTACAAAGATAAAGGTGTGAAAATCCGTGTCGCTGGGCATCCTTTTTAGCTTGCTCTAATAGCAATGCTCCGTATGCATGCCCGCGATGGCTTTCTTCAATATACACCGCACAGACCCAAGGATATAAATCCATACGACTAATAAAATCATTCGTTATTAAACCTGCACAGCCAATAATGTCATCATTGTCCATTAATAAATACCACTGCGGAAGTGGTGCCTGCGCAGTGATGCAATGTGAAATACAATCCTCATAGAGCATCATACTTTCCTCACTTGCCCATTTACTTTGAATATAGCGGGTCGTCAATTTAGCAAAGCTAGGCTCCTCACGTACAGAAATAATTTTCATATTCACACCCCTTTGAAAAATAATGTCATACAGTTATTATTGTAATAAATGGAAACGTTAATAAGCAATGATAAAACTATCGGATGGGCAATAAAGGTGCAAATTAGATCCGTTGATATACATGATATAAAAGCTTTAACTTTGTTAATGGAGCGGCTTGGGTTTCCAACGACAGAGGAGAAAAAGACATTAAGTTTTCAAGCTTTAGCAGCAAATCCAAGTTATCATACTTTAGTTGCTGAAATGGACGGCCACGTAGTTGGGATGGCAGGATTGTGCCATAGCTTATTTTATGAGCATGATGGAAGTTAGGTACGGATTCAAGCTTTTGTCGTAGATCATCATTATCGTAGAAAAGGCATTGGACAGAAGCTGCTTGAAGCGATAGAATACTGGGCAGTGGAACAGGGGGCTTCGGTAATTGCTTTGAACAGCGGTCATCGTGAAGAACGAAATGCGTCTCACCAATTTTACAGACAGCAAGGCTTTGAAGGAAAAAGCACTGGTTTTATTAAGCAATTAAAATAGGGGTCTAATTTAAATGAAGAAGTTACTAACAGAACGAGATTTCATAACTTTAATTGAGTCGGATACATGGATGATGGAAATTCTACGCTGTGTCGAGCAACTACAATTACCGGATGGCTGGGTATGTGCTGGATTTATTCGTTCGAAGGTGTGGGATTACTTGCATGATTATAAAGAGAGAACGCCATTAGGTGATATTGATGTCATTTATTTCGATAATCAGCATATTTCCGAACAACTAGAGAAGCAATATGAACAGCGATTATTAGCACTCTTACCAAAAGAACCGTGGTCTGTGAAAAATCAAGCTAGAATGCATGTCGTAAACGATAGTAATCCTTATCAATCTTCCGTTGATGGAATTGCGCATTTTCCTGAAATACCTACAGCGATTGGTGTGAGGCTTACACAAGGTACACTGGAAATTGTAGCGCCTTATGGCATACAGCAATTGCTGTCGGGGATTGTTGCGCCTACACCTTATTTTGATGAAAATACACAATTGCATGACATTTATCAAAAGAGGATACATAACAAACGATGGCAAAATATTTGGCCAAAACTAACATTTGTAACATCGGTATAGCTAAAGGAGCTGACAGAATTGCAACCAGAAAAGAAGCAAACACTAATGCATTATGAAAAATCTATACTATGGCTAGAGCGACTTTCGCATATTACGGATAAGCAGTGGCGTTCCCCAATTCAACAGGGGAAGTGGACAGTCGCCGAAGTGATTGGACATTTAATTCCATGGGATGAATTTGTATTGCATAAGCGCATTCCATTTCTATTTTCAAAAGAGCAGTTACCTAAGGGGCCCGATGTGGAACAGATGAATGCTGAAGCAGCGAGCAGCAGCCGTTTACAAAGTATGGAGCAAATATTGCAATCGTTACTGAATAATAGGCGTTTACTGTTAGATGCCCTTGCTCGTTTACCAGATGAATTGTGGCAGCAGAGCTTTAAAATCGGGCACTCTGAGCTTACACTTTACAGTTATTTTTCTGGCTTAGTAGAACATGATCTGCATCATTTTTTACAAGTCCAAGATGTTATAGGTGAGATGGAATGGAAATAAATATAAATATAAATCAAATCATTGATTATTATGCACAGGCAACAGTGGATTTTGTTGATATTTTTACGAATAAAATGGAACCAGATCGAAAGGATATCGGGCGTACAACAGCGCCAGGGAAATGTGGTTTAGTCTTTCCACTGGCAGGCAGTGCGTCCTTTAGCTTTAATGGTACTCCTTATATCATGGTGCCAGGAATGGTTGTTCATGCGGGGCCACAAATGCCAATAGAAATATATACGATTGGTGATAAAGTGTGGGAGTATGCGGTAGTCCATTATCATATACCTGCAGACGAGGAGGCTATTAATCCATTAGCAACGCAGCATTTCTTAATCAATACAGGTGAAAACTCAAAAATTATTAATCTTGTACAACAGCTAATAGAAAGTTATGCAATGCCAGGAAGTATGGCAACATTTAAATCAAAGTCGATATTTATGAATTTAGTGGAAACGATTTTAATTTCGGCAAAAATGAAGGTTCTTGATACAGCAAATGAAATGATGGAGCAAGTTATACAATACATTCACGAGCACTATTCGAAACCATTGTCAGTGTCGAAAATTGCACAGGAATTCGGTGTCGAGCGTCGTAGATTTGCATATCTTTTTGAACAGCATACAGGTATGAATCCTAGTAACTATTTAACAGAATATCGCATGCGACGGGCAAAGGACTTGCTACGATATTGTGATTCTACAGTAACTGAAATTGCAGAATGTGTAGGCTATGTTGATAGCTTTTACTTTAGCAGGGTATTTAAAAAAAGCACCGGAATGTCTCCAACAGCATATCGAAAAATAATGATTGAAGAAGCTTAATATGTCTAAAGGGGAATCGCCGATAAAAGCCAGTGAATCGCCAGTAAGACGAGAGAAATCGCCGATAAAAACCAGTGAATCGCCAGTAAGACGAGAGAAATCGCCGATAAAAACCAGTAAATCGCCAGTAAGACGAGAGAAATCGCCGATAAAAACCCGTAAATCGCCAGTAAGATGAAAAAACTCGCCAATAAACCCAAGGAAAGCATCCTCTATAAATGACGACACCGGCATAGCCAAAAAGTGTTAGATTGATTGCGGTCAATCTAACACTTTTTCTCCTATTATTCTGTCTCTTTTTTTAAAATAATTTCGGCAAAAGTCCATATAGAAAATAAAATTGTCCATTCACAACTATTTTTCTCTTTGGTAGGATAGTAATCGTAAATGATAATGGCTATCAATTAAATAGCTAATTACTATTGACTTATAAATGAAAATGATTATCATTATCGTTAGCAGATGAAAATAATGAGGAGAGATTCATTGTGAATAAATATATCAAAATGTGTGCACCTGCACTTTTAGCACTATCCCTAGCAGCGTGTGGTACCGATAAAGAGGAATCCACACCTGTCAAAAATGAAGCAGCAGAAACAAGTACAACTGAAACACAAACTGACCAAGCAAAAACACAGAGCATTACATATTTAGGTGAAACGTATGAACTGCCCGCTAAGGTGAAAAACATTGTAGCTGCAAGCTTAGAATCAATGGAAGATGCTGCAATGCTTGGTATCAAACCAGTTGGTGCACTTGATATTGGTGGCAAAATTCCATCATATCTTACAAAGGAATTAGAGGGTGCAACACTAGTAGGAAATAAAATGGAGCCAAATGCGGAGGCAATTTTAGCACTTGATCCTGACGTTATTATCGGTACTTCAAAATTCCCTGAGGAAACTGCTGAAAAATTAAATAAAATTCAAACAATGATTCCTTACTCACATATTTCAACAAATTGGAAAGAAAACTTAACACTTCTTGCGCAGCTTACTGGCAAAGAAGAAGATGCTAAAAAAATTATTGCAGACTATGAAGCTAAAGTAGCGGATGCTCAGGCTAAATCAAAAGAGCAACTAGCGGACAAGGAAGTATTAATTATTCGCTTACGTGGCGGCGTTATGTATATTTATCCTGCAGGCGTTTACTTAAATCCTGTGCTGTATGAAGATTTAGGTGCTCCAGTACCTGAAATTTTAAACTCGACAAAAGCGCAAGCAGAGCTTTCACTTGAAACGTTAGCGGAGATCGACCCAGACTCGATTTTCCTACAATTTGAGGAATCTGAAAATACGGATGCACCGAAAGCATTAGAAGATCTGCAAAAAAACCCGATCTTTGCTAGCTTAAAGGCAGCTAAAAATGAACAGATTTTCGTCAATGCAATTGATCCACTCGCTCAAGGTGGTACTGCTTGGTCTAAGGTTAAATTCTTAGATGTCGCAGCGGAAAAATTACTTAAATAGAAGAAGTAGGCTGGTAGTAGAATTGGTGCAAGCACCGGGCTATTACCAGCCTTTTATAAGATAAAGATTAAATAGAAAAAGGTGTGGCAGTTGAAAAAAACAAACATAGTATCATTTTCTATATTAGTAGCTTCACCTTTCTTAATTGCGATTGTGGCTTTAATTTCTGTCATGTACGGTACAAAGGATATTAGCAGCTTAACCGTATGGCAAGCACTTACGGCATTCGATGCTGGGAATATTGATCATCAAATTGTTAGGACTAGTCGTATTCCTAGAATTTGTGCCGTATTACTAGTAGGTGCGTTTTTGGCAGTAGCCGGAGCGGTTATGCAAGGTATTACTCGAAATTATTTAGCATCTCCATCATTGATGGGCGTTAATGACGGCTCCGCATTTGTCATTACATTGGCGCTTGTGTTTTTTCCAGGACTTCCAAATTACCAAATGATTTTACTATCTATGCTCGGCTCTGCAATGGGAGCAGGCATCGTTTTCGGGTTTGGCTCACTAATAAGGAATGGGCTTTCCCCAGTTCGGTTAGCGATTATTGGAACAGTAATAGGGACATTTTTGAGTAGTATAGCGACAGCAATAGCAATGTATTTCCAAGTGTCGCAAACGGTTAGCGCTTGGTATAACACTAAGGTACATACGGTAGACAATGATATGCTAATGCTTTCAATACCTTTCGGATTAATAGGCCTTATTCTTGCATTATTATCGGCAAGAGCTATTACTATCACCGCATTAGGCGACGATATTGCCTTAGGCCTTGGACAAAAAACAAAAGCAGTAAAAATTGTTAGTATGCTTGCAGTTGTATGTTTAACAGGTACTGCGGTGGCACTTGTCGGAAAAATAGCTTTTGTCGGGCTTGTCATTCCACATATTACACGTTTCCTTGTAGGTGTTGATTATCGTTTTATTATTCCATGTGCAGCGGTAATAGGAGCATTTTTCTTAGCACTTTGCGATGTGCTCAGTCGTTATGTAAATTACCCATACGAAACGCCAATTGGTGTATTAACAGCGCTAGTCGGTGTCCCATTCTTCTTATACTTAGTTCGTAAGCACGGAGGTGAAAAGCATGCATAAAAAAACTTCCCGTGCAGTCATTACGACTGTCGCTATCCTGCTATTATTTATATTAGGGGCAAGCTATCTCCATATTACGAATGGCGTTTTTGATATGTCCGTATTAGATGTACTAAAAACACTCTTACGTATTGAGCCAAACCCGAAATATGATCTTGTCATTTTTGAATTTCGTTTACCACGAATTGTAATAGCAGCACTTGTTGGTGTGGGACTAGGCATGGCAGGGGTTGTGCTGCAGGGCATTACACGAAATGGCTTAGCAGACCCAGGAATTTTGGGTATTAATGCTGGAGCGGGTGCAGCAGTAGTCATTTTTATGTTTTTCTTTCAATTCCGTCTTGTAACAGCGGACATTAGTAGCTGGTTATCTATTTTAATCATGCCGATATTCGGTTTTGTGGGCGGTACGATGGCCGCAGCTTTAATTTTTTCATTTGCCATGAAAAATGGCCACCTAGATATGCAGCGACTGATCTTAACAGGGATTGCTATTAATAGTGGATTTGGTGCATTATCGCTGTTTCTATCGTTGAAAATGAATGCGCAAGATTATGAATCGGCAGCAGTTTGGATGGCTGGTTCTATTTATAATGCCAATTGGATTTTTGTCGTATCGATGTTGCCATGGCTCCTATTGCTAGGATTTTATGTATATCGTAAATCATATTTACTCGATTATTTTCAGCTGGAAGAAGACAGTATTACAAGTTTAGGCATAGCGCTAGAAAAAGAGAAAATTAAATTATTATTGGCAAGTGTAGGCTTAGTGAGCGCCTGTGTATCTGTCTCCGGAAGTATTGGTTTTATTGGATTAATGGCGCCACATATTGCTAAACAGCTTGTCGGTATTCAACATCGTTATGTAATGCCGGTGAGTGCCCTAATAGGTGCATGCCTGCTTGTGTTCGCCGACTTTATTGGTAAAACTGTCTTTGCACCTTCAGAGCTAGCAGTTGGTATTGTTGTTTCAATTATTGGTATTCCGTACTTCTTGTATTTACTAGTGAAGTCAAAAGCATAGGAGGAAGTTGTGTGCAAACTGCATTTAGAATGGAAAATTTGTCCTCAGGCTATGAGCATGTTCGTGTATTTGAAGGATTGAACTTAACGATAGAAGAGGGAAAAGTAACAACTATTATTGGTCCTAATGGTTGTGGAAAATCGACCTTATTAAAAACAATAGGACGCATTTTAAAGAAACAACAGGGAACGGTTTATTTACAGGAACAAAATATGCAAAATTTGTCGACGAAAGAAATTGCGAAAAAGTTAGCAATCCTATCACAGACGCCAATTGCACCAGGGCAGTTGAAGGTAGAGGAGCTGATTGCATATGGTCGTTACCCACATCGTAATAATGTCAATCGCTTAACGAAGAAGGATGAAGAAATGATTGAATGGGCCTTAACGGTCACAAATACATTGGAGTATCGCAACCGAGAGCTTGCACAGCTTTCTGGAGGTCAACGACAGCGTGTTTGGCTAGCAATGGCATTAGCACAAGAAACGAGCATTTTGCTGTTAGACGAGCCAACGACGTATTTAGATATGGCGCATCAGTTAGAGGTTTTAGATATCGTAAAAAATTTAAATGAACAACATGGCTGTACGATTGTCATGGTTTTACATGATATTAACCATGCAGCAAGATATTCAGATCATTTAATCGCTATGCGTCAAGGTGCTGTTGTGGAAACCGGAACACCACAGGAAATTTTATGTGCGGATGTGATGCGTAAAGTGTTTAATATTACGGCAAGAATAATGGAAGACCCAGCAACAAACACCCCTGTATGTTATGGCTATGATGTTTTAAAGGAGGAAGATAGATGACTGTAAAACAAGCAATTAACGTAACAGATTTTATATCTTATGAAATAACGTCGAAGTTTACTGATTATACGTATACGATAAACATCTATGTACCTCAAGGGGAAACACCTCAAGGCGGCTTTCCAGTTTTATATGTATTAGACGGATCGTCATACTTCAATTTAGTGAAGGAAGCAAATCGCCTGCAAAGCCGTAATGCGCCCAAAACAGGCATCGTACCTGCCATTGTCGTCGGTGTAGGACATGGAGCTGACATGCATGAACGACGATTTTATGATTTTACAGCACCAGCCGAAACGTATAGCTATCCTGCAAGATTTAAAGGAAATGGATATGATAAGCATGGCGGTGCGGTAAGTTTTAGTCGCTTTTTACAGGAAGAATTAATGCCACAAATTCAGCAACAATTCGATGTAAATGAACAGCATCAAACTTTATTTGGTCACTCTTTAGCAGGCTATTTTGTGCTGTGGCAATTATTGAATGAAAAACATAGTTTCCAACGTTATATAGCCATTAGCCCTTCCATCTGGTGGAATGAACATGAATTGTTCCATAAGGCAAGCGTATTTATGGAAGAGCACAAGCAAGTGAACGAACAATTATTTATCGGTGTAGGGGAACTTGAAACCTTTATGGTAGATGACGGACGACAAATGGCTAATGAGCTAATGCAAGTAATGGGTATTGAATTTTATGAAGCATTGAACGAAAATCATGCATCTGTTGTACCCACTGTAATGAGTAGAGCAATACGTTTTGTGAATAAATATTAATTCAGTAACCGCATTATCTTTGGTAATGCGGTTTACTTATGTATAAAAATTTAATATTATGTATTTATAATCAAAAAGGATGTGACTTAGATGGGAATTGTTTTGGCAAATAGTCAGGATGCACAAGTAGTGCATAAATTAATGCTTCAGGCTTTTAAAGAATATGAACATGCAACGCCACCATCCAGTGCATTAAGTGAAACGGTTGAATCAATTGAACAGGCGCTAAATAATGGCGAACAAGCGTTTATTAGTTATATGAAAGATACACCTGTAGCAATGGTTCGATTTACTTTGAAGGATCAGGGTATTTATTTCTTTCGCCTATCGGTCATTCCAGAAAAGCAAGGTCAGGGATTGGCAAAAGCATTAATGGTTGAACTTGAAAATTATGCACGTGCACAAGGGAAAAGGATTAGTGAATGTAAAGTCCGTATGAATGTACCACGTAATATTGAGTTATACCGCTCGTTAGGATATGTTATCACTAAAGAAACGATAGGGGAAAATCGTAATGGCTTTTCTCTTCCGATTGTAACAATGGAAAAGAATCTTTAGGGGGAGTGCATTTGAAGAAAAGATTAGGCTGTTTGCACGCACATCATTCAAATATAGATTACATAGAGCAAGCTTTTAATAGCTTTCATGAATTAGAGCTTGAGCATTTTGTTGATCCGGGACTTATTCAGCATGTGGCAAAGGGTACTGACGATTTGTCATTAAAAGTGAAGGAGCAAGTGGAGTGGATAGCCAGCTGTAATGTCGATGCCATTTTAATTACATGTACAAATTATATTGCGTTGTTAAAGGAAGAAGAGTTGTCATTATCCATACCAATTATAAAAATAGATGAACCCTATTTTCAATCACTTTGCAAAGTGACGCAACCACAAATAATACTTTTTACAAACCCTGCAACGGTGGAGGGAACGATGGACAGACTCTACCAATATGCTAAGCTCCACAATAAAGTGATAAACGTTCAGGCAAAGGTAATAGACAATACATTTGAGCTTATTATGCAAGGAAAAAAGCAAGCATACAACAATGCAATAATGGAATATTTCCGGGAAATAATTGGCGAAGGTCGGCTAATTTCTGTTGCCCAGCTTTCGATGGTCGAAGCGGCACAACAATTTGAAAAGGATTTTAACATTCCGATTATACATCCTTTGAAATCATTAGTTGGATTTGTTATAAAAAATGGCAATCGCCGGTAGAAGTGCCGGAATCGCCGATAAAAGTCGAGCAATCGCCGGTAAAAATGCTCAAATCACCGATAAAACTCACGCAATCGCCGATAAAATTTTAAATTTAAATGAAATGAAACTTCTAAATTGGTAGTATAATGAAATTAGAAAGAGAAACGGGGGCGAGCTATATGAACGATTTACGGTATCCGATTGGACAATTTCAATTTCCAGAAATAGTGACCGCACAGCAAGTACAGAAATGGATTGATGATATCCGTTTATTGCCGAGGCAATTAGCGGAGGCATTAAGTGGAGCAAGTGAACAATCATTAGCGAAATCCTACCGAGAGAATGGTTGGACTGTAACACAACTAGTCCATCATTTGGCGGATAGTCACATGAATAGCTTTATTCGCTTTAAATTAGCTTTAACCGAAGATACACCGCTAATTAAGCCATACAATGAAGTGGATTGGGCAGTGCTTCCGGATTCGGATATGCCAGTTGCCACTTCCTATAAGTTACTTGAAAGCTTACATGAACGTTGGGTTTATTTGCTGACAAGTTTAACGGATGAGCAATTACAACGGGCTTTTCAACATCCAGACAACGGGCTAATGACGCTTGAAAAAGCACTCGCTCTCTATGCATGGCATGGAAAGCATCATCTTGCCCATATACAAAATGCTCTGGCGAAATAGAAAAAAGGCGACTTATCCTCACTTCTGAGGAAAGTCGCTTTTTAAAATTTTGACTATTCAAATGTGTGTGGATTTTTTAGTCGTATAAACTGGGATGCTAAAAAAATAATTTATTGAATTGTAATGCCAGCACTTGCTGTACCAGTAAGTACTTGAGCAACAGCTACACCAGCTGTAGTCATGGAGTACATCATTACTAGTTTGTCACCAGCAGTGACTGGAACTGGTGCAAAACTGCCTGAACCAAATGCTGTAGTACCTATTGCGATTAAGCCTGTAAATGGCGGAGCTAAATTAACAGTAGCAGTTGTAGCTGTATAAACCGTGCTTCCAGCAGGTGCACGATAGATTGTAGCAGTAACAGTAGTACTACCAACTAAAGTAACGGCAAGCGTAGCAGAGAATGATGCAGAAAGGCCTGTAATATTACCTGCGCGTGGTACCGTAAATGCCTCTGTTAATACGCCAGTTAAATCAACTGTATCTCCAACGAGCGTAACACCAGGAATTGCAGTACCGAATCCAATAAGGGATGGTGTAGCGATTAAACCTGTTATTAAAGAAGTTAACACAACAGGTGTAACCCCAGAAGAGAATGGAATAATGGAACCTTCAGTAACTGTTCGTTGTGGAGTGATACATGCAGCATCAATTGCTAAAAATGGGCCAAAATTTTGGCATTCCATATTATTAGATCTAGATGAGCAACCACATCCACTATTAGACATAGGATCAAATAAGAACATATTTACACCTCCTTTCTTCATTATTCTATTCATAGAAGAATAAAGAAAAAGGGCTATCAACTACATTCATAAAGCTATTTTTACAATAAAAGAAAAAGAGAAAAATGCCTGTAAGTGATACGGGTTAGTCTATTGTCTACTAGTGAAAATTTGAAAAACCACTATTACATGTTCACCGTGCTTAAAAGTTATTAAAGGGTACTTGCAAGCAGAATTCTAATATTATTGGACGTAAAAAAGTCCAATATGTATTTTTGGATACCTATTGGACATTTATCTATAGGAATAATGATGGTTGATTGTATAAGGTTTAATTGTTTTTCCTCCGAGAGATTCAAGCTAATTGCGTCTGCGAAATAGATTGAAAAATAAAGAATTTTTTTCTTTCTTCACTTCTTCCTCCACTACTTCTTTTATATCTTCAGTTTGGTTATTGAACTCCATTTGTGTAATGCTTTCTTCCTTTACTAGTTCCATGTTTTCCTTCGATACGCTTAAAGAAGAAGGCTCAGCTTGAATAATTGATGATGTATGAACGATAGAAGAAGAGGCTTCTGTTATCTCTAATTCAGTTGTAATTGGAAAAGAGGCTTCTACTATTTCCAAATCATTTGCGTTAAGAACAGAAGCTTCTGTTATGTTCAAGTCATTAGCAGTAGGAGCAATAGCTTCCGTATTCTCCTCTTTTGCTATAGGAGCTGTTAAACTATTTGCTTCTACAACGCTTACTGGGATTCCTTGCGTGTCTGCTGCATTTTTAAAATGAAAAGTTGATTCTGCTGTGGTGTTTCTATATAAACCGTTATAAATCTGACTCGGGTGTGTATTGATGGTTTGAAAATAGTGTTGGTTAAAATGGCGTTCTTCTTGTTTTTGCACAGGATGATCATTAGGAGGAAAAGGTACTCCATTGTTCATATTAAAAGCTTTACCAGCCAAATCTTGAAGGAATTTATAACTTGGTTCAGTGGTAGGTAATGGTGGTTGTACAGTAGTTTGTTCTATTTTTTCTAGAAGTTTTCTCGAAGGAAGGACTATATTTTTTACTGAGCTTTCATCAACATTTGTTGGGAAATTGTCTTTTGGTATATTGTTTTCAACGGTTATTAATTTATTTAATACGGCTAAAATTTCTTGATTCATTTCTTCAATTGCTTGATTGAGGGATTCAATATGAATAGAAAGCTGTTTGACTTGCTCTTCATATTCTTTAATTTGCATACTGTGTTTACCATCAATTGTTTCTGTGAGTCCTTCTAAATGTACAACTTGTTTTTTAAGATCCTCAAACTCATTTTTCATAAATAAGTAATCCTCGATTGAAGTACCCATTTTTAATGTTGTTAACGTTTCTTTATAGCTATCGATTTTTTCTTTTAATTTTTCAATGTCTTGAGTGGAGTACAACTTTGAATCTTCCATTGCATTTCACCCCTTTCAGTCCATTAGTATTTTATTAAAAAACTCCACTTTCTGTTACAAATCATTTAAGCCTACTCGAAAGGAGAGAAAAGTGTTCTTTAATAGTAAATAGCAATAACACTTGTTGAATAATTATCATGGTAAATTATTTGTTAGCCCATGCACTTAACGCTAAAAATCATATGCTACAAACGAAAGATAAAAAACTTATGGAGGTGTCAAAAGGATGCAAGATAATATGCCATCCCAGGCGCGCGAACTAATTTGTATAAACGTCGATAAAGTATATGACTGGATTGTAAAGGAAATGTCATTTGATATTTCTCCAACAGGTGCAATTACCTTCCCAGGCGTAACACCGGCGACGGTTTTAACAGGTGCAATTGTCACATGTAGAGTAACTCCGGCTGCGACAAACCCAATCGTAATTTTAAATCGTGAGAACCGTCAATTTTCTATTGATGGAGCAACAGTTTGTCTACAACACTTAAATATTCAAAAGAACTTTGTTCTTACGATTGTTGTTACTTTACCAACTGGAGCTGTATTAACAAGTAGTGAGATTCCGGTATCACGTTGTGAACAAGTTACATTATGTGCACCAAAAGGAACAGATGTAGAAATCCTTTATACAGATTTAGATTGCTTCGTGTGTACAACAGGTACGCTTACTGCTGGTACTGGAACAATTACGTTTTCTGCGTTGACAATCACAGTAGCAGTTTGTCAAAGTATTCAATCCACATTCCCAGTTACTGTGGAATTCTTAGCAAATTACTGCGAGCCAAGAGCAGATTTACCATTCTCATGCCCGTCAACGGTTCGTCCAAAGCAATGCTCCGTTATTTTCCCAACTATGGGTTAGGAGTGCTAACACATAAACATATGTCATACCTTAAAGAGAGGATTATCCTCTCTTTTTTTTATTTTTGTTACATATTATATAGGCAAGGGGGCACTAATTATGAATACTCATAAAGATTCTGTAGAAGAAAAAATAAAGAATCTTAAAGAGCAAACGACGTTTTATGTCCGTGAAATAAAAAAGTTAGTGGAGGAACAAAATTTTCAAAAAAATGTAAGTGTTATTAGTTATTTTACGACTTCTCTTAATATTTCTTATGATTCAGAACAGGAGAGTCTATGTCTTGGTTCGTATCATATTCGCAATATAGGTAATCAGCCAATAACAAATCCTTATTTGTGCATAAAGCTACCTGAAGATTCCCCGTTTTCCTTCTCAGGTAGATATGTATATGAACATTTTAGTCAAAATTTAAAAACTTCGGGTAGCTGGGAACGAATAAATGATAGCTCTAACAATGCAGAATTTTGGCTTAAACCAATAGGCAAAACAACAATTGAGCCGAATGAGACGATTTCATTTACTAATTTCCAAATTAAATGGTCCCATAATTTATCCTATGCTGGTACAATAACGGGCTTTACATATTGCGATGAGCTACAAGATGGTGTCTTCGTGCTAAATCCTATTAATCTCAATGGAATTAACGTTGTACAGGAGGAACAAGATGAGTGAAATAGAAGAACAAAAACTAGAAGCGGGTTTAGAACAAATCGTTCGTCATTTTATGAAGGATCAACTTAGTAATGTCACGGACTTTAGAAAGGAGGGAGATAATAGCTTTGCATTTCTTGAAAAAAGTACGTTGCATTTACTGCTTTCCTATTTATTATCTGGCGACAGGAGAGCACCAGAAGAGAATATAACAGGGCAGTTTGAATTGCGTCTCGTAAAAGAACTTGATGATTTAATAGCTGATAGTAAAGTGCAATTTGAGGAAATAATAGATTATTTGAAAAGCTAACGTGATAGGAGGTACTAACGTGGATAATCAAAGCGTTAAAAATAACGATCCTATACAGCTCCAGCAAATGATTATTTTTTTAAGAGCAGAGCTTGCTAAATATAAAAATGAAATAAATAGACTTAGAGATAGCGATTATTATTCACTCGTACTTAGACTAGAGCGGGAAAATGTTCAATTGACAAAACGTAATAAAGAGCTTGCGATGGATCGGATGAAATTAAAAAGAACGAATGAAAGGGAATTAAAGGCTTATAATGAGGAAATACAGAGAAGGGAAAATCAACGAAAAAAACACATTTCCTCGATAGATACATTATTAAGAGAAATTGAACATTTACGTTCTGAAAATAAAGAATTACGGCAAACAACAAAGGCAAACAATAATGAACTGCTCACTATTAAAAGAAACTATGTAGCGGAAGAAAAGCAGGCAATTGAAAGTCTCGAAATACAGCTAAGTACATTTACAAAAGCAGCGAATGAAAAAATGAATGCTATAATCGAAGCCGTACAGAGAAATGATGAAAATAATGTACATGACTATTTAGTTAAGGAGTTAGCAAAAAGAGACAATGAAATGAATAGATTGTCCTTTGAGTTAATGGATATTAAAAACAACAACACAGGCACTGTAGCCTTAAATGGAAAAAATACGTCTGTCAATTCGAAGGTGCTTTTAAATCTAGATGCTAAAATACAAAAAATAATAGCGCAATCCAATGATTTTGAGGAGCAACTAGAGAAGAAAGTTCGTATTCTAGATGACTTAGAGCACCAATTGACTCAGCTCGCTATAGAGATCAATGTGAATAGGTCTATGTAAAAACGAGGTAGTTTATATGGATGGTATGAAGAGAGAAAGTGTTAGATTGACTACAATCAATCTAGCGCTTTTTTTGCTGTGACCGTCGCTTAGCTACTGCGGTCCCTTTCCGCTCAGTACAACGTAAGGCGCAACACACGAAAGTTTGTGGTTTGTTACGCCTTACGTTCTAAGCAGGCCTGCTCTCAACAACTAGTGCTCATTTCTAAACTTTATTGATCGAAAAATGCTAAAGTTTTTTATCTTACATAGCGGAACTTTTAAAACTTTTGTCTGGATTGTTTAGTTGACGTTGAATTTTATTATTTTGTTTCTCTGTGTAACGTTACGCGCTTTAAACGAGGAGAATATTTTTTTAACTCCAGTCTTTCTGGGTTATTTCGTTTATTTTTTGAAGTAATGTAGTTTTTATCTCCAGTTTCTGTACAGGCTAAAATAATTTGAACACGCATCCTATCAACTCCTTTTAAATAGTAATCATTACGCTTTATACAATATTATTTTTATTTTCTATTGTCAATATGTAGCTACTCAAAAAGTTAAGCATTGCATTTTCAGCATTTCTATGATTAAATTACAAATTGTAAATAGTAATCATTACGATTTAAGGAGGTTGGAATATGACGACAAAGAAAATTCCAGTGACAGTTTTAAGTGGTTATTTAGGTTCAGGTAAAACAACGATGATGAATCATGTGCTACAAAATGAGAAAAATATACGGGTGGCTGTTATTGTCAATGATATGAGTGAAATCAATATTGATGCAGAACTAATTGCAAGTGGAAGTGGTATTTCTCGAACGGAGGAAAAATTCGTAGAGCTTTCCAATGGTTGTATATGTTGCACGTTACGTGAGGATTTATTACAAGAGGTTCAACGCCTCGCGGAGCTTGGAAATATAGATTATATTTTAATTGAGTCAACGGGTATTAGTGAACCTATTCCAGTTGCGCAAACGTTCAGTTATTTGGATGAGGAGCTTGGAATTGATTTAACAAAGTTTTGTCAACTCGATACGATGGTGACTGTAGTCGATGCACACCGTTTTTGGCATGATTTTCAGTCAGGCGAAAGCTTGTTAGAGCGCAAGGAAGCAGTTGGTGATTTAGATGAACGAGATGTGGCAGATTTATTGATTGACCAAATTGAATTTTGTGACGTTTTAGTATTGAACAAGTGTGACCTTGTAACAGAAGATGAACTTGAACGATTAGAACGTATTTTGCGTGCATTACAACCTGAGGCAATGCTAATACGTACAATTAATGGTGTAATCGAGCCAAGTGAAATTTTAAATACAGGACGTTTTGATTTTGAGAGAGTATCAGAATCTGCTGGCTGGTTAAAAGAGTTAGAACTTGGGCATGAAAATCATACACCAGAGACAGAGGAGTATGGCATTGCTTCATTCACGTATAAGCGTAAAATACCTTTCCATCCAATGCGTTTTGTGGAGTGGTGCGATAATATGCCTCAATCCATTGTGCGTGCAAAGGGTATTATTTGGAGCGCAAAACATCAGGAAGTAGCGTTGTTATTGTCACAGGCAGGTTCCTCTGCAAAAATTGAACCTGTTTCCTATTGGGTGGCGGCATTACCAACAGCGCAGCAAAAGGATGTTTTTTCACAAAGCCCAGAGGTTTTGGAGGATTGGGATGAGGAATTCGGTGACCGTATGACACAGCTAGTCATAATAGGCATCGATTTAGACAAAGAAGCAATAACAAAAGAGCTGGATGCATGTCTGTTGACGACTAATGAATTTATGGAGCCATGGGAGCATCTAGAGGATCCATTTAATTGGGAATGGAGTTAAAGTAGTATTGCTAGATTGTGTGTTAAGCCACGCCAGTAAAAAGTAGTCAATTTGTACAATTTACGTAAAAAAGAATCTACCACATTACTTTTGTGGTAGATTCTTTTTAAATACATGATTATAGTTTGTCGCATCACGTAATGCTTTTTCCTCGACGGGAATCCGTACTGACAGCATTGTAATATTTAAGAGCGTAAAGCAAAATGCTGTGAAATAAGCTTGAAACATAAATGGTAGTAGAAGAATCTCCAAGCTAACAACAGCATAATTTGGGTGGCGCATAAATGTATAAGGGCCTTTGCGTACAACTTCTGCGCCAGGCAAAATTAGTATTTTTGTATTCCAAAATGGTCCTAGTGACCGGATACACCAAATACGCAAAGCTTGAACCATAAGGAATAATAAGAATAATAACGGGAATAAGGACGATGGTCCATTATTATTTGAAACTACTTCAACAATTAAAAATAGAAAAAAGCTAACGTGCAAAGCAACCATATACGAATAATGAGATGCACCAACTTCATAGGCTCCTTTTGCAAGCATCCATTTTTCATGACGTTTTGCTATTAAAACCTCTGTTAATCTTTGTAGAATAACAAGAATTAAAATAATGTAAAAAAGCATATTACTCCCTCCATTTAAGTAATACAGCCTCCGCACAGAAGCCTGGACCGAGGGCGACAAGCAGCCCAATATCATCTATTTGCCCTTCGTTTAACATAAACTGCTCTAGTACATACAAAACAGTAGGAGAAGACATATTACCGTGTTGACGTAATATTTCCCGAGAAATGTCGGTTTTTTGTTCAGCAAGATATAACGTATCCTCATACGCTTTTAACACTTTTTTTCCCCCTGGATGTGCAATAAAATGATCAAGCTGCTCACTGTAAAGATGTTGTTCAACTAAAAATTGTTCAATGAAAGGACCAAGCCAATTCGTAATAATGGATGGAATACTTTTCTGGAATACGACATGAAGGCCATTGTTTTTTATATTCCAGCCCATTACATTTTCTGAATCGGGCATCCACTTGGAACCAGTTGAAACAATCGAAGGAATTGGTTTTTTTGTAGGAATTGCTACATCGTCCCCACAAACGAGTATGCAGGCAGCGCCGTCAGCGAATAGGGATGCGCCGATTAAATTACTTTTAGAAAGATCGTTTTGCTGAAAAGTTAGGCTACAAAGTTCGACACATACAACAAGTACTTTTTCTTGAGGATGCGCTTTGCAATAATCATAAGCACGACTAACTCCAGCAGCTCCCCCTGCACAGCCTAACCCCCACAATGGTATGCGCTTTAACCTATCAGAAAAAGGCAGTTGATTCATAATACGAGCATCTATGCTTGGTGTAGATATGCCCGTACTACTCACGAAAATAATAGCATCAATATCTTTAGGGGTAATAGGAGCTTCTAAAAAAGATTCATTTTGTAAACAGGCTTGAATGACTTCAACGCTATATTGTGTTGCTAGCTCTATATACAGATTGTTACGTTCTTCGAAAGTATGCTCACTGCGGTGCCACTCAGCGGGTACACAGAAATGGCGAGTATCGATGCCACCATTATCAAATACTTTTAAATAACGCTCTAACTTTGGTATTTTTTCATAAAAGAGCTCCTTTGTTAACGCCTCCGCGTTCGCCTGTTGCAATGTGTAAGGTGGTTGATATGTGCTGATAGAAATAATTTTTGACAATTCAACATCTCCTTCGCAAATAGTGGTCTTGTACATTATATGCAGATAGGAAGGGCGTACATGCTTCAATAAATTTATTTGACAATTATGAACAATTTAGATATATTGGTAACATCTAAATTGGAAGTAGGTGATGTGACATGATGAATAGATCCGTTTTTAACGAACTGCAATTCGGTTTGTTCAATTTCACACGCCTAAAATATGCGATTTGACCTTGCCCGTAGAGTTAACGACTACTATGTGACAAAGGCTATTTGTGTATTCCCTTAAACGTGCCTGTGAAACCTTGAAACTGCCGAATTGCAGTTTCAAGGTTTTTTTATGCTTGTTACGCACTTAGAGGCGTAATCGATAGACACATTTAGGAGGAATAACAATTGAAATTAACAACATTAGGGTTTTCAACATATTTTGAAGAGCAAGTAACTGCCTTTAAAGAGGAATCAAAGTTAGCGAACTGTGTACCTGCACGAGTTACTTTAGAGCATAAGCATTCATACCGTGTACTAGCTGAAGAAGGAGAATGGCTAGCTACAGTCGCTGGACATTTTGCATATACATCTGTAGCAAGAGAGGACTATCCAGCAGTTGGAGATTGGGTATTAGTAGAGAAGATGGCGGGGGAAGAAAAGGCGATAATTCATAAATTATTTAACCGAAAGTCCGTTTTTTCTCGTAAGGTTGCAGGACAGGAAATAAAGGAACAAATTGTAGCATCAAATGTTGATATTGTGCTACTTGTAATGAGCTTAAATGCAGATTTTAATATTCGTCGTTTAGAGCGTTATTTAGTAGCCGCTTGGGATTCCGGTGCGAAGCCAATAATTGTACTGACAAAGGCTGATTTATGTGAAGATATTTCGAGCATGGTACGGGAGGTCGAGCTTGTAGCTTTTGGTGTGGATATTTTTGTAACTAGTGCACGATCAGGCGAAGGCATAGCAGCTATTCAGAACCTCTTTACAGAAGGGGTGACAGGTGCACTGCTCGGTTCATCGGGTGCAGGGAAATCCACTTTAATGAATGCATTAAGTGGAGAAGAGCTTATGAAAGTTTCAGGTATTCGGGAGGATGATGCCAAAGGGCGCCATACGACAACACACCGAGAATTAATTGTATTGCCAAGTGGTGGCTGCTTAATCGATACCCCAGGAATGCGTGAGTTGCAATTATGGGATCAAAGTGAAAGTCTATCTTCTAGTTTCCGTGATATTGAAGAATTTGCAGCCGCATGTCGTTACAGAGATTGTACGCATCATATGGAGCCACACTGTGCCGTGCAGCAAGCTATCAATGATGGAGCACTTGAACAATCACGTTTGCAAAGCTATTTCAAGTTGCAAAAGGAGCTTGCTTTTATTGAGCGAAAAACGAATATGCAGGCAAAGCTGAATGAGCAACGCAAATGGAAGCAAATTGCGAAAGGTATGAAGAAGGGGAAAAAATAGTGGAAGCTGTAAGGGGCAACTTCGCCATTGTGCTGCGAAGTTGCTCATCAGGTGGCAAAGGAGATGTGCGATGACGATACAAAATATTAATCATTTTTTATTTTCTGTTTCTAATCTAGAGCAATCAATAGCATTTTACCAAAATGTTTTTGATGCCAAGCTATTAGTGAAAGGGAGAAGCACTGCTTATTTAGATTTAAATGGGCTGTGGCTTGCTCTCAATGAGGAAGCAGATATACCGCGTAATGAAATTCAGCAGTCCTATACACATATTGCTTTTTCTATCGATGCAGATGATTTCGATAAAATCTATGAAAAGCTCGTGCATTATAAGGTCAATATTTTAGAAGGAAGACAAAGAGATGAACGAGATAAACAGTCCATCTATTTTACCGATCCAGATGGTCATAAATTTGAGTTCCATACAGGTACGTTACAGGATCGCCTAGAGTATTATAAAAACGAAAAAACGCATATGGAATTTTTCAATGATTAACATGTCGAAAGGAGATATATTATGAAAAAAGCAATTATTTTCGATATGGATGGTACTTTATTTCAAACGAATCTTATATTGGAGCCTGCACTGACAGCGACTTTCGATGTGCTACGTACAAAGGGGTTATGGCAAGGGGACACACCGATTGAACAATACCGTGAAATTATGGGTGTTTCATTGCCTGTTGTATGGGAAACTTTATGTCCTATGCATACTTTAGAGGTTCGTGCAGCAAGTAATGCCCTATTCCATGAAAAGCTTATTGAGCTAATAATAAATGGCAAAGGCGCATTATATCCGAATGCAGAGCAAGTACTTGCTACGTTAGCAAACGACTATCATTTATACATAGCGAGCAATGGCCAAAAAGAGTATTTGCAAGCAATTGTAGATACATATAAGCTAGATCGTTATATAGAAGGGACGTATAGTATTCAGTCTATTCCAAGTGGTCATAAATCAGATTTAGTAAAAAGTGTAATCGAAGAAAATAACATTCAAGCTGGTGCTGTTGTCGGAGATCGTGCATCTGATATCCAAGCAGCACTGGATAATCATCTGTTTTCCATAGGTGTACGCTTTGATTTTGCGCAGGACTCTGAATTACAAAAGGCACATGTCGTGATAGATAATCTACAAGATATTTCAAAGCATCTAACTACTATTTCTCACTAATTCGAAGTGAATATAAATGTTTACATTGCATTTCATAAGGGGAAAGAGTAAAATAGTGCCAAACTATAACAAAGCGTTGAAAAGGAAAAGTAAATTGGACAAGCATTTAATAGAGAGCCTCTGTTGGTGGAAATGAGGTAAATGAACCCTTTTGAAAATGACCTTTGAGCTTCGTACCGAAAGCATTTTTGTGAGTAGATTACGACGAGATGGGCACTCGTTACAACAGCGGCAGTATCTCTTATATGAATGCAAGACGTACTGATTGAGGCAAATAGTGTGAGCTATTTGTAAATATAGGTGGTAACACGGGTATACTCGTCCTAATCAGTCATGATTAGGGCGTTTTTTTTATTTTCAAAAACGATGGATGCTAGGGAATATTTCTATTGTCCATTGAATGAAGAGAATGCCGCTGACAGCTAACCAATTTTTTGCGTGACAGCTTAAAAGAGTAGAATTTAATCAATTGAGGGGAGCAACTTAGGATGACAATAGTAATTGGAGGAGCTTGGCCATATGCCAATGGTTCATTACATTTAGGGCATATTGCCGCATTATTACCAGGTGATATTTTGGCTAGATATTACCGACAAAAAGGTGACAAAGTATTGTATGTTTCAGGAAGTGATTGTAATGGGACACCAATATCGATTCGAGCTGCACAGGAAAGTACGACGACAAGTGCGATTGCAGATCGGTATCATCAAGAATTTACACAATGTTTTCATGATTTAGGATTTACTTACGATTTATATACGAGAACGGATGCTCAGCATCACCATGAAGCTGTACAGGCAATTTTTTTACAGCTGATGGCAAATAATTATTTATACAAAAAGAAAATTGAGCAGGCGTATTGTGAAACGGACAAACAGTTTTTACCTGACCGCTTTGTGGAAGGTGTTTGTCCAAATTGTGGGGCGAAAGCACGTGGAGATCAGTGCGATAATTGTTCGAAAATTTTAGATCCACTTGAATTAATCGACAAGCGTTGTAAAATCTGTGGCAATGAGCCTGTTATTCGAGAAACGGAGCATTTTTATTTTACTTTTAGTCAATTTCAAGGAAGGCTAGAAACTTTTGTGTCCGAAGCAAAGGCGGATAAGCGCTGGCGAGATAATGCAATAAGCTTGACTGAACGTTACTTAGCGGAGGGTGTTCCTGATCGTGCTGTTACAAGAGATTTGCCAAACGGTATTGATGTACCAGTACCGGGCTTTGAAGGGAAGAAAATTTATGTGTGGATCGAAGCCGTAGCAGGTTATTTGACAGCGAGTATGGAATGGGCAAAACAACATAATATTGCGATTGAGGATTTATGGAATGAAGAAACAATTTCTTATTATGTGCATGGCAAGGATAACATTCCATTCCATACAGTTATTTGGCCAGCGATATTGATGGGTATTGGTGCGAAAGCATTACCAACACATATTGTCTCCAATGAATATTTGACTTTAGAAAGACGAAAATTATCAACAAGCCAAAATTGGGCGGTTTGGGTGCCGTATATTTTAAGTCGTTATGACGCAGATTCTATTCGTTATTTTTTAACAATGAATGCACCTGAAAATCGTGATACAGATTTTTCTTGGCGAGAATTTATTTATAGTCATAATGGTGAATTGCTAGGAGCTTACGGCAATTTTGTCGATCGGACGTTAAAATTTATAGAAAAATCATTTGATAGCCAAGTGCCACAGGTCGATGTAGATGGGGCTGTAAGGAAACAGACGATACAGTTGTTTAATGATGTTGGTGTGGCGATTGAAGCGGGACATTTTAAGCAAGCGTTAGAAGAAATTTTTACTTACATCCGTGCGGCCAATCGATATTTTGACGAGCAGCAACCGTGGTTACAGGTGAAGGAGAATATAGCGGATTGTCATCAAACGCTTGCAACGTGCGTCTACATGATTGCAAATTTAGGGCAAGTGTTACAGCCATTTTTACCGTTCTCCACAGAGAAAATTCGAGGCATGCTAGGCATAACAGAATTGATGTGGTATGAGCAAGTGGAGCTACCGAAAAGCATTGGCGAAGTGACACCACTATTTGAACGACTTGATGTGGGGCTAATTGAAGAAGAATACCAGAAGTTAGTTAATGACAGTCACTAGCAGCCGTTGATTTCCGCTACTAGTAGCGTATTCAAATTGTGTGAGTGCCTGGCACTCGCCCTAAGTTCCAATTAACGAAACAAAAGGCATCAAGAAGTTTATTCTTGATGCCATTTATCGTCATACAGCTTTTCTACGTTAGTTCATAACAGGAGTTAATTTCGCCACAACAATGCTGTTGATTGCATTAATGTATGCAAGCGCACTTGCTTTTAAAATATCTGTATCTGCAGCTTTTGCGATATATTTTTCGCCCTCATGCTCAATCGTTATTTTAACTTTACCAAGTGCTTCCTTACCACGTGATACGCTGTTAATATTATACTCTACTAGCTTCACATCAATTTTTACAATATCTGCAATGGCAGAATACAATGCATCAATTGGACCTGAGCCAACAGCACTTGCATTCAATACTTCTTCACCTTTGCGAATTTTTACACTAGCAGAAGGGAAGCTTGCGTTGCTGACGACTTGTAAATCTTCAATGTCAAAAAATTGCTCGCTATAATGAGTAGCATTGGCATGATTTGCATCATGCTTTTCATAATAGCTTTCTACAATGACATATAAGTCATGGTCATAAACTTCTTTTTTCGCATCAGCTAATTTGAGGAAACCATCGAAAATACCTTCAAATTCCTCAGTAGAAAGATTAGAAAAGCCTAACTTTTCAAGTGCATTTTTAACAGCATGGCGTCCTGAACGAGCTGTTAGGACAAGTTCCATATCATCTAGACCCACATCTTCTGGATGTACGATTTCGTAGGCATCACGAGATTTAAGTAGACCATCTTGATGAATTCCTGAAGAGTGTGCAAATGCATTGTCTCCAGTAATGGCTTTGTTTACTTGTACGTCTAAGCCCATAAAGCTTGAAACAAGGCGTGAAGTGTTCATGATTTCTCTTGTGTTAATACACGTCTCTGCATTGTAAACAGAACTACGTGTTTTTAGTGCCATTACGACTTCTTCAAGTGCTGCATTTCCTGCACGTTCCCCAATGCCGTTAATTGTACATTCCACTTTATCTGCACCGTTTTTAATGGCTGCAAGTGTGTTAGCTGTTGCCATACCAAGGTCATTGTGACAGTGTACACTTAATAAAACACTATCATTTAAGTTTTTCATACGGTCATTAAGCTTATAAATCATAGCGCCAAATTCCTCTGGTTCAGCAAAACCTACAGTGTCCGGCACATTTATCATTGTTGCGCCGGCCATCATAACGGCTTCAATTGTTTTCCATAGGTACTCAAAATCTGAACGGGAGGCATCTTCTGTTGAATATTGCACTTGTGGTAAAAGAGTTTTTGCATATTTCACAGCATCTACGCCAATTTGTAGTATTTGGTCTTTAGATTTACTAAATTTCTTTTCAACATGTATATCAGAAGTGCCAAGCACCATATGAATCATTGGGTTTTCTGCATATTTTACAGCATTATATACGGAATCAATATCAGCCTTTACTGCTCGTGCTAAAGCTGTAATCATAATGTCGTTCGTATTACCAACCTTTTGAGCGACAGCTTTTACCGCATCAAAGTCACCTTGTGAAGAAGCCGGGAAACCAGCTTCGATAATATCGACGCCTAATTTTTTGAGTTGCTGTGCAATCTCTACTTTTTCGTATAAGTTCAGTTTTGCTCCCGGCACTTGCTCGCCATCACGTAAAGTTGTATCAAACACCCAAATTTTTCTTCCCATTTTCAAACACTCCTTTTGTTGTAATAAAATAAAAAAACCCGCCTCTATATAAAAATATAGAGACGAGTTATTTGCTCGCGGTACCACTCTAATTGACCTTCCCTTTAAAGAAAAAGCCCCCTTATCGACAGCTATCACTGTCTATCCCAATAACGGTGGAAACCGACATCCCTTACTTTTTAAACGGCATTCTACTCGCTGCTTTAGGAGCAGGAGGATTGTGCTGACTCGTTTTGGTTCAGGGAGTAGCTCATGGATGAGTTCAAAATGTGTGCCTACCGATTTACACCAACCATCGGCTCTCTACAAGTACACGGGCATTTTTACTATTTCCAATCTTTGCTTAACAATGTGTTGTTGAAAGCTATAATACGTTGATATTGTCAGTATGTCAACAATATTCAAAAAATTATTTGTTTTCAGTTTTAATCATTGTAGTTTTAACGGTAGTTAGTAAGTTGGATTGTTAAAATATATATTTCACAAATAAAGGCATTTACTTATGAGATAATGAGGATGGATTTTATATATAGAAAGTAGGTAGAATGGTGAAATTTGTATTTGATTTAGATGGTACAATTTGTTTTAAAGGTCAGCCTTTAAGTGCAGGAATAACGGCTGCATTAGAGGATTGTTTAAAGAATGGACATGAAGTTATTTTTGCTTCAGCTCGCCCGATTCGAGATATGTTACCGGTATTGCCAGAGTCAATGCACACGTTTCCAATGGTTGGGGGAAACGGAGCTTTTATAGCCAATAATGGTGATATAAAAGAAATCGCAGCATTTGATGGAGAAATTATAGAAGCAATCAAACAAATTATAACAACCTATCAATTAGCGTATTTAGTAGATGGTGACTGGGATTACGCCTACACGGGCAGTGAATCACATCCAATTTATCAAAACTTAGATCCACTACAGCTTGCAAAACGAGTGGTACTGGAGGAACTAAAAGACATTGTCAAAATTGTTTTATTCCCTGGTGAGCATCATCAAAATATTTTGGCACAGCTACGAAAGCTACCGATTTCGTTATATGAACATGCGTCTGAAAACATTTTAGATATGAGCCCCAGTGGGATTGATAAATGGACAGGCTTAACGAAATTAGGGGTATTACAAAATCAGTTTATCGCGTTTGGCAACGATGCAAATGATGCTGCGATGTTTGAAAAAGCATTAGAGAGTGTTTGTGTTGGTGAGCACCAGGTAGGTCAGCATGCCACTGTACAGGTGCCATCTGAAGAAACAGCAGTGATTGAAATAATAAAGTGTCAGGCACTCAAACAATTTTGAAAATTATAACCAAGTAAAAACCCACGTAGTCTCCTGCGGGAACAGCACAGAACGTAAGTCGCAATAAACGGCGCGGCTTACGGTGTGCCCGTAGAAAGCTTAGTGGGTTTTTAGGTGCTTATGGAAAGTGCCAGGCACTCAAACAATTCTGAATTTTGTAAGGTCAGTCACTTAGCTATTGCACCTTAAAGCGAGAAACTTGTGTTTGCAATTCTTCAGCCATTGTCGATAAAGTTGCCGCAGAAGCTGCAACCTCTTCAATTGTCGCAAGCTGCTCTTCAGAAGCAGAAGCTACATTTTGAAGGTTAGAAGATGACGTTTGTGCAATTGTCGCTATTTCATCGAAGGATGCATAGATTTGTTCAGCACTAGAAGACATTTCCTCAGAAACGGTTGTTGCTTCTTGGATTTGTTTTGACACTTGCTCAATAAGGTCAACGATTTTTGAAAAACCTTCCTCAGCTACTTTAACAACTTGCATACCAACTTGAACCTCTTGTGTACCAGTATCCATCACTGTAACAGCACGGTTTGTTTCCTGTTGGATTTCTGAAATTAATCCTGAAATTTGTTCAGCTGACTTTTTAGATTGCTCAGCTAATTTTTTCACTTCGTTAGCTACGACTGCAAAGCCTCGACCATGATCACCCGCTCGAGCAGCTTCAATAGCAGCGTTCAATGCTAGTAAATTGGTTTGCTCTGCGATGTCAGTAATAATACTAATAATATTTCCAATCTCAACAGAATGGTTACCTAAATTTTTAACAACGTTAGCAGATTCCAAAACGGCTGTATTAATAGTATCCATCTGCGAGATGACGCGATGTAGTGACTCATTCCCCTTGTTTGCCTCAGTATTCGTTTCAATGGCAAGTTCAGAAACAGCAGCAGTTGTCGATGCTAGTTGTTGAATGCCGTTAGTCATATTTTTCATAGCTTGTGAGCTTTCTGTAGCATTTTTCCCTTGAGCTTCTGAGCCACTAGCGACTTCCTGCATAGCGGATGTAATTTGTTCAGTAGCTTGGATTGTTTGATCTGCACTTGCAGTTAATTCAGCAGCTGAAGCACTCACTTGGGTTGTGTTTTGACTAACATTGGTAATTAAGCTTTTTAGATTTTGAGCCATTTGATTGAAGGCAAGGGCTAAATCACCAACTTCATCACGATTTTTAATGCGAATTTGTTCAGCTGTTAAATCACCCTCAGCTATTTTTTGCGCTGCTTTTGCCATTCCTTTAATAGGGCGAGAAATAATAGTTCCCATAATCATGGCAATTATCAGACTAATGATGACAGCAAACACACCAAGCGAAATCATGTTAAATTTAATAGCATCAATATCTTTTGAGGTAGCAGCAATTTTTGCTTCTACAGCTTCACTTTGATAGTTGGCAAGGTTTTCAACACGCTCGTCGAATTGTTTAAGAATAAGTCGACCTTGAGAGCTGTCTAATTTCTCATATTGTTCTGTTTCGCCAGCATCCTTTAAAGCAAACATACGATCAGCAAATTGTTGAACATTTTGCTCACTTTTATTGACAGATTCTAATAATTCAATTGATTTTTCTGATTCTAATGTTGCCATTAAACTTTCGGATTTTACTTTAAATTCTTCACGTGCGGATTTATTACCATCACGATTTTGTTTATCTCCAAGTAAAAGATATCCACGCATACTTACAATTTCCTGTTTTGCAATTACTCTAAGCTCTTGAATGCTAATAGATTTTTGGGTTTGTTCTTCGAGTAACTCTTGATAAGTACCATTTACTGAATTAAGTTGCTTAAAGTTTAAAGCTATCGTGCCAATTAAAACTAAAATAACAATAAAAAAACCGAGAATTAATTTTTTATAAATCGTAAATCGCATGTATTGTAAGTCCCTTCCTAGTAATTTAGTAGAAATGTTACAAAAAAGTGAAATATGTATATATACTTATTTATAGCAGATTATATGTATTTTAAAAAGCATTATGAGTTTATTCATAGTGAAAAATATGAAATAAGAGCGAATTTAGTTATAGTATGGGGTCGTATAAGTGGCATTTTATGCACTATGTTCTATGTATTTACTTATGAAGAAGAAACTAAATTGTATCACGAAAAACACGATTTATATAATGTTTGAAACCTAATTGTTGGAAGTAACGTAAATTTAGTTAACGATAAACGAGGATGTGGAGCGATGTATAGACCGGTTTTGAAATTACCGAAAACGAAGGATGAAAAATTTTTGGATATAATCGGTGGCGGAATATTTATTGTATCCATCATATTTATTATTTCTCAGTGGAGCACCTTACCTGAAGAAATTCCAGCACATTTTAATGGAGCGGGAGAGGTGGATCGATGGGGTTCGAAAATAGAACTATTCATTTTACCGGGTATCGGAATTTTTTTGTGGATATTTTTAGGACTTCTTGAGAAAGTACCATATATGCATAACTATCCAGCGCGTTTAAATGAGAGCAACGTCGAGGCCTTTTATTTAAATAGTCGTAAAATATTGAATGAAATAAAAAACCTTTGCTTAATTTTATTTGCAGTCATCTCTTGTGAAATTGTACTCGTTGCATTAGGAAAGGTAGATGGATTAGGTTGGTGGTTCTTGCCAGTTGTACTAATTGGCACAGGTATTCCGATTGTTAAAGGCTTAATTGCTGCATCGAAGATTAAGTAAACCGTATCCAAAGTGGGGAATTTTAAAAAAGTAACGTTTGGAGCAGGAGAATGACGACGTAAGTAGAATCACTTATATAATTACAAATACTGGAGGTTGCATTTTGTTACTATTCTTTTGATTTCTAGTAGCTTACTAATAGTTAAATAATATTAGGAGTTGATAGAAAAATGATTTATAAGAATTCACTCGAAGGTATTTCTTCAAATATGTTAAACGGTTTTTTTGTAGATTGGCCGAGTCCACCTAATCCACAAACGCATTTACGGTTATTAGAGAGAAGCAGCAAAATAGTTTTGGCGATTGATGATAAGACAATCGAAGTAATAGGATTTATTACCGCTATAAGTGATGGCGTTCTGTCTGCTTATATCCCGTTACTAGAAGTATTACCTCAATACAAAAATAAAGGTATAGGCAAGGAGTTAGTAAGACAAATGCTTAAAGAACTCGATAATATTTATATGATCGATTTATGCTGTGATGATGACCTCGTACCTTACTATGAAAAATTCGGCATGACAAAAACAAACGGTATGGTTTATAGAAATTATAAAATGCAATCAGGAAGTTAATGAAAGACTAAAACGCTTGAGAATGTTCAAGCGTTTTTTGTATATATTTTGGACAAATGGAGTTAAATTAAATATTTTGTGATAAATTTAATGTAAATAAATGCATGAAGGGTGCTGAAATGATGCAGAAGAAATTCAAATTAAAGGATGGACTTTCTATTACCATTCACAATTTGCCAGACAAGGTGCTATTAGAAGGGATTTCGGATGCAGGACATGCACCTTACGATCGCGTCATTTCTTTTGTGTTTACAATTGATGAAATGATAACGTATTTAAAAAGCACGCTTAAACAGAACATAATAGTAGAGCAAGGCTATTTATTTTTTGTTTATCCGAAAAAAAATAATAAAAAATACAAAGAATTTATTCACCGAGATGACATTTTCCCAGCAATTCAGGTGGACGAGGCAAAATATATTGCTGGAAGCGATTATAAATTTTCAAGCCTAATGTCATTGGATGATACGTTTTCTATTGTATGCATTAAACGGGACGCAAAGGGAAGAGGAAAGAAAAAAACAGCAAGTAGTCAATGTGTAAGTGACTATGAAAGTATGGTTCCCTTATTGCGAAGTGAACTTGCGAAAAATCCAATTGATTTAGCCTTTTATGATGCATTAACGCCAGGATATCAAAAGGATTGGGCTCGCTACGTTTATAGTGCGAAAAAGCAAGAAACGCAGCTAGCTCGTTTAGTGGAGATGCTTGAAATTACAAGGGCTGGCTTTAAGACGAAGGAGCACTATCGAAAAGCGAAAGCAGAGGGCCAAGTATAAGAGAATTTCCAGATGTAGTAGTTATCTGTTAAAACTTTTGTCGATTGTTGTCACAAAGATGCTTACGCTATTGCTAATAAATAAGCTTCATACTACTATTAAGGAATATTTTTAAATCGATCAATGACACATTTTTAAAAAGTGGGGTGAAAGTTATGGAAGCATATATTGAACAGGTAGATGAAAAATGGCGTGATAGTTTTGCCAAGCTTGCGGACGTTATAGCAACGAATATTCCTGCTGGATTTGAACAAACAATGAATTACGACATGATAAGTTATGTAGTTCCGTTAGCGTCATATCCAAAAGGGTATCATGTAACACCGAATACGCCCTTACCATTTATTAGCTTGGCAGCACAGAAGCGACATATAGCTGTTTATCATATGGGTATTTATGCAGACAACGCTTTATTGTCTTGGTTTCAAGAGGAGTACGCAAAGCGAGTGCCAACAAAGTTAAATATGGGGAAAAGTTGTATTCGTTTTACTAGTACAAAAAACATTCCTTATGATTTGATAGGAGAGCTCGTTTCGAAAATGACTCCTGGGGAATGGATTAATAGATATGAAGGAGAATTGAACAAATGAAAAGTGCTACTACATTTTTAATGTTTCAAGGACAAGCTCATGATGCCTTGGAGCAATACAAGCAATGGTTTCCAGAATTAGCGGTTGAAACTTTGACATATGTGGAGAACACACAACAGGTTGCTATGGCAGAAGTCGATTTAAAAGGTTTGAAAATCAAGTTGAATGACAGTCCAATCAAACATAACTTTTCATTTACTCCAGCGATATCAATCTTTTTAGCGTGTGAGACGAAGGAAGAAATTGAAAGCCTTGTTGAGCAAATATTGGATGGTGGTCAAGCGTTAATGCCATTGGATAATTACGGTTTCTCTAAACAGTTTGCTTGGATTCAGGATCGCTTCGGTGTATCGTGGCAACTTACGTATAATTAATTATTAGGGGGGTATATATGAACCAATGGATGGAGCGAGCAGTGGAGCTAGCTCTTCAAAATATAGAACAAGGTGGTCAACCATTTGGGGCTGTCTTGGTAAAGAATAATGAAATTATTGGTGAAGGTGTCAATGAACTGCACTTACGACCAGATAGTACGGGCCATGCCGAGTTGCTTGCTTTAAGACGAGCGCAAGAAAAGCTAGGCTCTACAGATTTACGCGGAACGGTGATGTATGCAAGTGGGGCTCCTTGTCCAATGTGCTTTGGCGCGATGGCGATGGCCGGAGTGAATAAGGCTTATTTTGCAAATTCATTAGCTGATGCCATTGCAGTAGGTTTAAGCCGCTCAAGCGAGGTCTATGCAGATTTACAGAAAATAGATGAAGAACGCGAGTTTCGAATGATTCATATGCCAGTAGAGGATGAAGGTAAAAATCCAATGCATGTTTGGTATAGTAAAACTTAATTGCGTAAAAAGGAGAAAAAGGTATGGCAGTAACTTTAGTGAAGCATGACATTAAATATGCTGAAGCAATGCATGCATTGTCTTCAATGCCACAGGTTCGGGATGCTCTTGGGTTACCTGCTGGGAAAGTAGAAGATACGATTAACTTTATAAAACGTGAATGTGTTGACGAGGAAGAGGGGAAAACTGTTCCTCGCGTTGTGCTCAATGAGGAAGGACGACTCATAGGTGTAACAGCATTAATGTATATAGATCATGATAATAAAAACTGTCATATTGGGTCTTGGTTAGGTCATGAGTTTTGGGGACAAGGCTACAATGAGGAAGCGAAAAAGGCAATTTTAGAAATCGCTTTTTTTGATTTAGGACTTGAACGTGTTTTCGCAGGAGCTAGAAAGATCAATATTCGCTCACAAAAGGCACAAGAAAAGTTGCCTTTTATTCGTATTGGGGTAGAAAAGGATTTTCCGCAGGAACATTCTTGGTTAGAACTGAAGGAAAAGCAACCGTGTGTATTAAATGTTTTTGAACGCAAGGATTTTGTTCGATACCATACATCTATTGAAAAGGTGCAGGGTGATCGTGAAAGCTATATGTCCTATCTATTAATAGCAGATGAAAGTGAAGTTGCCGTTCGTCAATATTTGAATGACGGTGATTTATTCGCAATTAAATGTGGTGAGAAATTAGCAGGTGTCGCATTACTTATTGCACAGTCTGATACGACAGTAGAATTAAAAAATATAGCTGTTGTGCCAGCATTTCAAGGTAAAGGTATCGGTAAGGAAGTTTTGAACAAAATTTATACGGTTTGTGAAGCGCAAGGTTTTAAAAATATTTTAGTAGGCACAGCCAATTCTAGTATCGATAACATTGCTTTTTATCAAAAATCGGGTTTTCGTATGGAAGCCATAGAGAAAGATTTTTTCAGTAATTATCCGGAGCCGATTTATGAAAATGGTATACGCGCACTGGACATGATTATATTTTCAAAGGCATTATAAAAGATATTGAAAAGTATTAATCATAAAGAAATACCCGACCAACAATTGTTGAGCGGGTATTTTTATTTGCCAAATAATAAAGCCATTAATTTCTCCTTTGAATGTAAAAAATCATCAAGGGAGTAACGATCAAGGACAGCCATATATGCTTGTAAAGCTTCATAAAGAACACCTTTTAATTGACATTCTGGTGCAATTTTACATAAGTTATTTTCTTTGTCGAAGCATTCAACAAGATGAAAATCTTCTTCTGTATGGCGTACAATTTCACCAATAGTAATTGATTTAGGGTCGATTGCTAAACGGATACCGCCGCCTCTGCCTCGAATTGTTTCGATGTAACCAAGTAGCCCCAATTGGTGTGTCACTTTCATTAGATGGTTTTTTGATATATTATAGGCATCTGAAATTTCTTGAATGGTTGAGAGCTGCCCCTCTTCTTTTGCTCCTAGATAAATGAGTGTCCGAAGGGAGTAATCTGTGTATAAAGTTAATCGCATTGGAACACCCTACTTTCAATATTGTCACTATAATAATTATAACATTTCTACAATAATTTATAGTAATACATTACCTTTTTAAAAGATGTATTTAAAATACATCAAATATGTCCATTTTGTTAAAGATGTATTTTAAATATTGCTTTAAGGAAATGAAAGCGTTATATTGTAATCACGAAAGGATGGTATGCGATATGTTAAAACAAGAAACAGTACAAATTATTAAAGCGACAGTACCCGTATTAGAAGTTCATGGGGTAGAAATTACGAAGACGTTCTATAAAAATTTGTTTCAAGCTCATCCAGAATTATTAAATATTTTTAACCATACAAACCAAGAAAAAGGTCGTCAACAAACTGCGCTAGCGAATACAGTTTATGCAGCGGCAGTTCATATTGAAAATTTAGAAGCAATTTTACCGGCAGTTATGTTAATAGCTCATAAACACCGTAGTTTAGGAATTTTACCAGAGCATTACCCAATCGTGGGTGAGTTCTTATTAAAAGCGATTAAAGAAGTTTTAGGTGATGCAGCTACAGATGACATTATCAATGCATGGGCTGAAGCTTATGGCGTCATTGCTGATGTTTTCATTCAAGTAGAAGAAGAGCTATATCAAAAAGCTGAAAATAATGGTGGATGGCGTTTATTTAAACCATTAAAAGTAGCGAAAAAAGAAGTTGAGAGCGACCTTGTTACTTCCATTTACTTTGTAAATGAAGATGGCTCACCACTTCCAGCATACGAACCTGGCCAATATATTAGCATTCGTGTGAAAGTACCTGGTGAAGAATATTTATTGAACCGTCAATATACGCTTTCACAGGCTAGTGCAGAGGATGGCTACCGTATTTCAGTAAAACGTGAAAGTGAGCATACTCCGAATGGTAAAGTATCCAACTTCATTCATAATGTGTTACAAGTTGGAGATTTAGTAGATGTAAGCGTGCCTGCAGGATTATTTGTTCTACAAGAAAGTGCAGCGCCAATTACATTCGTTAGTGGAGGTATTGGTGTAACACCATTAAACAGTATGCTGCAATCATTAAAAGATAATGCAGCAAATGAGGTTAATTTCATTCAATGTGCGCGGAATGAAAATGTAGTAGCTTTCAGTGATGACATTAAAGACAAAGTAAATACGCTTCCTAATGCATCGTATACTGCGCTTTATTCTGATGAGGACAAGTTACTGACAAAAGAATTATTAGCTGAGCAAGTAGCGAACAATACGGACGTTTATATTTGTGGTCCAATTGGCTTTATGGAAGCAGTAATTAAAAATCTCCATGAAATCGGTGTAAAAGATGAAAAGATTCACTATGAATTCTTTGGTCCAGCTATGCAATTAGCAAACTAAAAAATAATAACTAACTCTGTTATAAGCCGCATTTTGTGCACTTGTAGCAGAGTTTTTTTCATGTAAAGAAGTAAGGAAATTAATAATTAGATCTTTCATGTTGACAATATACCTATAGGGGTATATTATAAAGCACGTAAGCAAGATGGATTACTAAATTTGAAGGGAGACGTGCACATAATGGCGTACGATGCTAAAACAGCCAATCGTATAAAGCGAATGGAAGGCCAATTGCGTGGAATTTTACGCATGATGGAAGAAGGTCAAAACTGTAAAGATGTGATCACACAGCTATCCGCCGTGCGTTCTGCAGTTGATCGGACGATAGGGGTTATCGTCAGTGAAAACCTGTTAGATTGTGTAACGACTGCCGATGGTGATTCAGAGAAAATGAATACTGCCATCCAAGAAGCGATGGATTTAGTTGTGAAAAGTAGATAATTTCATTATACCCTTTATAGTATGTGAATAGGAGGTAATACACTTGGAAACATGGATTATGATTGCTATTGTTATAGGGTTTTTAATTTGGCGTATGAAGCCAGTAAAAGGGGTGCAGTCAATTTCGACAGCACAATTAAAAAATATGCTGAATGAAAAGGATAAAGTATTTATTGATGTGCGAACACCTGCTGAGTATAAAGGTCGAAACATTCCGCAATTTAAAAATATTCCACTTGGCTCTGGATTTGATAAATTACCGAAGGACAAAGAAGTTGTTGTTATTTGTCAAAGTGGTATGCGTAGTAGTCAGGCGTGCAAGCAATTGAAAAAACTAGGATATGAGCGTGTAACTAATGTCCGTGGTGGCATGAGCGCTTATTAGGAGGTAACAATCGTGAAAGAAATAGCAGCAAAAGAAGTTCAAGAGGCTTTGGCACAAGGCGAAACTTTAAAATTAATTGACGTCCGTGAAGTAGATGAAGTGCAGGGAGGTCATATACCTGGTGTTATTCACATTCCGTTAGGCTTGCTGGAGTTTCGAATGTATGAGTTAAATAAAAATGAAACATATATTATGGTTTGCCGCTCTGGTGCTCGTAGTGGTCGAGCTACTCAATTTTTAGAAAGCCAAGGCTTTGATGTGACAAATATGGTTGGTGGTATGCTTGCGTGGGAAGGTGAAGTTCGGTAAAGGGCTATAGTAAGAGTTATGTAGTGTCTTACTCTATATTTTTTTATAAAAAATAATACCCCTATAAGTATAAGGAGGAAGTTATGACAATAAAAGCAGATTTTCAGCTGGATGCTAAAGGGCTATCTTGTCCGATGCCAATCGTAAAAACGAAAAAGGCAATGGCGGAATTAGCAGATGGTCAAATTTTAGAAGTATCAGCAACGGATAAAGGTTCGAAAGCGGATATTGCTGCTTGGGCTGACTCTGTTGGGCATCAGTACATTGGAACGATAGATGAGGATGCTGTGCTAAAACATTATATTCGTAAATGTGCACAAGATGCAGTCGGTGAAAAAATGTTTGAATCCACAATTGAGTTGCAGCAAATACAAGGAAGAGATGGGCTTATTCTTGATGTGCGCGAGGAAGCGGAGTTTGCTTTCGGTCATATTGAAGGCGCTAAATCGATTCCGATGGGTGAGCTTGAAGCGCGGCTTTCTGAACTAGATAAAGAACAAGAGATTTATGTAATTTGCCGTACAGGAGCTCGTAGTGATTTAGCAGCGCAAAAACTTGTGGCAAATGGTTTTACAAAAGTATTTAACGTCCTACCAGGTATGACATCTTGGACGGGCGAATTATTTAAAACTATTTAAATTGGAGGAATTTATTATGTCAAACAAAGTAGCAATTATTGCAAGTAACGGTGGTCTTTTCGATGCGTACAAGGTGTTCAATATCGCGACAGCTGCGGCGGCTTCTGACAAGGAAGTAGCAATCTTTTTCACATTTGAAGGGTTAAATTTAATTCATAAGCAAGGGATGCATGCTTTACCGATGCCTGCTGGAGCAGAGCATTTTGCTGAAGGATTTGCAAAAGCGAATGTACCTGCAATTCCGCAATTAGTGGAAATGGCACAAGAATTAGGCGTTAAATTTATTGCATGTCAGATGACGATGGACGTCATGGGCTTAACGATTGAAGATTTCGTAGATGGTATTGAGGTTGGAGGAGCTGTTACATTTTTAGAGTTTGCTAAAGATGCAGCACCATCATTAACGTTTTAACTTGCTTAAGATGAATGTTAATAATGCACGAAAATTTAGTTGGATTCACATCTCGGCTGAAGGAAGTTAAAGGCCGCAGATTATAAGAGGAGTTTTCAAGCAGGCTCGAAAAATAAATGAATGCAATTATATCGATGCGTAATTGATTTTACTCAATGATGCAAGTAAGCGGAGAGGCATGTCCTTTCCGCTAAAAAAATAAGTAATATAATACCTTAGGGGGTAATAGTAGTGTCAGTATTAAAATGGAACGCTTCTGATGTAGCGAAAAAAGTAATCGAAAATGATGATTTATTTATTTTGGATGTACGTAATGCAGATGCATTTGCAGATTGGAAAATTGATGGGCATAAATTTGAGTACCTAAATGTTCCGTATTTTGCGCTATTAGATGGTGTTGAAGAAATTTTACCTAAAATCCCAGCGGATAAACAGGTATTAGTCGTTTGCGCTAAGGAAGGTTCGTCGATGATGATAGCTGAGATGCTATCAGAAGCAGGACGTTCAGTTGCTTATTTAGAGGGTGGTATGAAGACGTGGAGTGAATATTTAGAACCAATTAAAGTAGGCGATTTAACTAATGGGGGCGAGTTATACCAGTTCGTCCGTTTAGGTAAAGGATGTCTATCATATATGGTTATTTCGGAAGGTGAAGCAGCAATTATTGATGCTGTTCGTTTCACAGATGTATTTACAAACTTTGCAAAAGAAAAAAACGTAAACATTAAACATGTCTTTGATACTCACTTACACGCTGATCATATTTCAGGTGGTCGTCATATCGCAGCTGCAACAGGGGCTGCCTATTACTTACCTCCGAAGGATGCAGAAGAGGTCGTATTTGATTATACGCCGTTAGTAGATGGTACTACTGTGCAAATTGGTGCATCGAAAATTGATGTAGGTGCACTTTATTCACCAGGTCATACGATTGGCTCGACATCGTTTGTTGTAGATAGTAAATATTTATTAACTGGTGACATTTTATTTATCGATTCGATTGGTCGCCCTGATTTGGCAGGACTTGCAGAAGACTGGGTTGGTGATTTACGAGAAACGCTTTATAAGCGCTACCGTGAATTATCGGATGATTTAGTTGTGTTACCTGCTCATTTTATGATTATTGGTGAATTAAATGAGGATGGTACTGTTGCGAAGCGTCTAGGGGAATTATTTGCAGAAAATCACGGCTTAAATATTGACGATGATGAGAAATTCCGCAACATTGTAACAAATAATTTACCACCACAACCAAATGCATATCAGGAAATTCGCCAAGTGAATATGGGGAAAGTAACACCGGCATTAGAGGAACAAACAGAAATGGAAATCGGGCCAAACCGCTGCGCAGTTAGATAGAGTGCCTGGATAGAGTGCCAGGCACCCACACAATTCTCACACAATTTAAAAGGAGATTAACATGAACGCGAACTTACAATTAGATGCAAAGGGCTTATCTTGCCCAATGCCTATCGTAAAAACGAAAAAGGCTATTGATACACTGAATTCAGGTGAGGTTTTAGAAGTACAAGTAACGGATAAAGGAGCTTTAGCGGATATTCCTGCATGGGCTAATGCGGGTGGCCACACGATTTTAGATAAATCGGAAGACGCTGGTGTCATTACATTCTTTATTCAAAAAGCGTAATGCGAGGGGTGAGTGTTCAAATGAGGACACTCACCTTTTATCTTCATTCTAAAATTCATTGGGATATATGCCTTGATATGCCTCATTATTAATAGAGGACAAGGTGTAAAAGACTTGAAAGAAGGAAAACTGAATGGCTATATCGTGGGTAATTACAATATTTTTAATTGGCTTTGTAGGTTCTTTTGTATCAGGTATGCTAGGAATTGGAGGAGCCATTATTAAATATCCTATGCTTCTGTATATTCCCTCCTTACTTGGATTTACGGCATTTACAGCGCATGAGGTATCGGGTATTAGTGCTGTAGAAGTTTTGTTTGCTTCGATTGCGGGTGTATGGGCATATCGTAAAGGTGGCTACTTAAATAAATCGCTTATTATTTATATGGGCGGAGCCATTTTAGCAGGTAGCTTTATAGGTAGCTTTGGTTCGCGATATTTATCGGAGGCGGGAGTCAACATTGTCTATGGTATATTGGCACTCATTGCTGCAATTATGATGTTTATTCCTAAAAAACAAATTGATGAGAAGCCGATGAATGAGGTCACATTTAATAAGTCAGTAGCAGCTATTTTAGCATTTATCGTCGGTATTGGCTCTGGCATTGTGGGGGCAGCTGGTGGATTCCTTCTTGTACCGATAATGCTTGTTGTATTAAAAATTCCAACACGTATGACGATTGCTACAAGTTTAGCCATTACGTTGATTTCCTCCGTTGGGGGGACAACAGGAAAACTTATAACGGGTCAAGTCGATTATTACCCTGCGGCAATAATGATTGTAGCTAGTTTAATAGCGGCACCATTGGGGGCAAAGGCAGGTAAAAGTTTGGATACGAAAGTATTACAAGGAATATTAGCTGTTCTGATTTTAGCTACTGCTGTGAAAATTTGGATGGATATTTTATAGGAGGGGTACTATGAAAATTGAAGTGTTTTCAGATTTCTCATGTCCATTTTGTTATATCGGGAAAAAAGAATTAGAGCGTGCAATAAAAGAGGCAGGATATACAAATCAAGTAGAAATAGAATTTAAATCTTACCAAATTGATCCGGGCGCATCCAAAGAGGTTGGTCAAAATTATTATGAATATGTCATGGCACACCAAAAATCAACGCTTGAAGAAGCAGAGCACATGACTGCTGGCATCATAGAACGAGCAAGGGAAGTTGGACTAGCATATCATTTTGCAGAGATGAAAAAAGTGCATACTGAAAATGCCCACCGCTTAGCCAAATGGACGAAACAATTCGGTAAAGAAGTGGCTTATACGGAGGCTTTAATGGCTGCTCACTTAGTAGAAGGTAAAGATTTAAATGATGAGGCTGTTTTACTAGCGGTTATTAAAGAATTAAACTTGAATGTAGCTACAGCAAAAGAAGTGCTGACTAATCCAGACGATTTTATGGAAGAGTTGGATAAAGATCGCTATGATGCCCAACAGATTGGCGTACAAAGCGTACCGTTCTTCATCTTTGAAAATCGTTACGGCATTAAAGGTGCTGAGCCAAATGAAGTATTCGTGCGTACATTGCATCAAGCAGCAGAAATTGCAGGAAAGTGTCAGGCACCGAAACAATTATGAATTTTTAGATTATTTACTTATGAGTATTTAAGTAAAAACCTAAGTAGACTTCAGCGGGAACAACACAAGATGTAAGACGCAATAGATCGGGCGTAGCGACCGTTGCGGCTTGTGCCCGCCAGAAAACGAAGTGGGTTTTTACAATATAGGAGACTATAGTATGCCAAATGTTCTTGGTATACTATTTTTGTTGTTTTCTTACCGAAAACAGTGGATTTTGCCATGTAGACAGCACGGTTTTAGCAGAAAAAATAAAGTACTTCAAGAGGTATTAAGGATTGTTTCTATTGTTATAGAACAAAATAATTTGTATAATAATTACATTTTTATTGTCTTTATGGTTCTATTACTGTGAAGTGTGAGAAAAGTCACATCGTACCATATATTCTCTTGCTAGAATAAAATTAACATTCAAAGGGGGTATTGGTAATGAAGAAAATTGCTACTGGTATAGCGGGCACAGTCTTATTAGCCGCTACACTTTTTGTTGGGGCAGTGATCAGTGACAAAATTTTAGGTGATGCAAATGGTGAGACGCAAGAAGCGGCAGTACAGACACAAATTCCAACAACGGCAGCTTCTCAAAAAGTAGTCTACGCTCCACCGAGTATCGAAGAAGTACCTGATGGACCGATGAAAGAAGCTATTTTATATGGTTATGAGCTTGTAAATAATACGCACGTTGCTGCGGATGAATATGTAGGAAATCAGTTATCTTGCACAAGCTGTCATGCAGGTGCAGGCTATGATGAACAAGCCTCTTCTTTAGTTGGCGTTATGGCTAACTATCCACAATATATCGCTCGTTCTGGAGGAATTGTGACGATTGAAGAACGCATTAATGGCTGTATGGTAAGAAGTATGAACGGCAAAAAGTTTGAAATGAACAGTGACGAGCTTGAAGCTATGGTTGCCTATTTTGCTTATATTTCACAAGGAGTACCGATTGGAGCAGAGCGTGAATGGGCAGGTACAAGTAATATGAAAAACATACCTGTTCCAGATGTAGCGAACGGCGAAGAATTATACGCACAATCTTGTATCGCTTGTCATGCTGCAGATGGCTCTGGTACCGGCGCTAACACAGGTCCAGCATTATGGGGCGATAATTCCTTTAATGATGGTGCAGGGATGGTACGTATGTCCAAAATGGCTGGCTACATAAAAAATAATATGCCAGTTGGAGCGGGTGGTACATTATCTGATCAAGATGCCGCTGATTTAGCAGCCTACATTTTATCGCAGGATCGTCCTGAATGGGCCAACCATGATAAAGACTGGCCAAAAGGTGGTCGTCCGAACGACTTAATGGATAAAGAGAAGCGCGATCAAGTAAAAAATGGCACGATTGATTGGGCGCAAGTGCTTTCTACGAATTAAAAAAAGTGCCAGGCACCGAAACAATTCTGAATATTGTTAGTGAAAATCCATGGAGATTCCTGCGGCTTACGAAAAGCCCCCGGGAAGCGAAGTGGATTTTTACGTTATAAGAAGTCCTATTATGTATAAGAGAAAAATAGTGGAACTGCCTCTAACTTATCTTGCTGTCCCTAGTAGTTCGGAAAAGAAAGTTAGTACATGAATTTGGTATACTAGCAGTATTAGGAAAAACAACGGGAGGTGGCGCTTGTTGATTTACTTGAAGTTACTTATTCAAATTATATTTGTTGCAGGAATTATTTATTTTGTTAGTGGTCGTTTAATAGGCTCAAATATTAACTTTTTACGAAGAGTACTATCTGTCGTGATTAGTGTTACGCTTACGTCCTTTGTTTATTGGTACTCCTATTTGCGTCATCGAGATTTTTTATCGGAGTCGATGATGCAAACCGTTACCGAGGTAAGTACGCTTATTTGGATAGGTAGTATGTTGCTTATCTCGATGCTACTCTATCTTGTATTCGAACTGTTTGATCCAATAGGGATTAAAGGTGGAGAGCGACGTAATGGGCAAAAAACAATATTGTTGAGATTACGTAGCTACTGGCGTCAGCAGAAGAGATTGCGTCATGTGCTAAAAATAGCAGTAACAAATGGTATAGTACAAACGATTAAATATGCAAGGCAGCGGGAAAATGAGAAGGAGCTTGCTGTTGCATTACGTACAACTTTGGAGCAATGTGGCGGGATATTCATTAAATTCGGGCAAGTACTTTCAACGCGCAAAGAATTATTTTCTCCTATTATTATCGATGAGTTAAAACATTTACAGCAAAGTGTAAAGCCTTTACCGCACGAGCAAGTTACAAAGATTTTAGAGGAATCCCTACCAATGTCTGTAGATGATGTATTTACAAACTTTCAAATGGAGCCATTGGCAGCAGCTTCTATTGGACAAGTACATAAGGCACGACTGAAAAACTATGAAGAAGTCGTAGTCAAGTTATTGCGTCCAGAAGTAAAAGGAATTATGCGTGATGATCTTGATATTTTAGAGGAATTTGCGAATTGGTTTGCAAACAAGTCTACGTGGGCAGAGTCTTTAGGCTTCCGAGAATTAGCGGGAGCATTTGCAGATGGCTTACGGGAAGAAATTCATTTGGATATTGAAGTACGCAATACGTTACAGGTAACGAATGCTCTTGCCAAAAGTGAATATAAAGTACGTATCCCTAAAATATATACAGAGTTTTGTGATGAAGACATCATTGTAATGGAATACGTTCGTGGTAAAAGCGTGGCTGAGGGTTCATCTGAATTTAGACGATTGAATATTGATCGCAGACAATTTGCACGAACAATTTTGTATTCCTTTTTCGAACAAATGTTATTTTCAGGAATATTTCATGCGGATCCGCACCCAGGAAATATTTATATTGATGAGACAGATGGGGGACCAATTCTCCTCGATTTCGGAGCAGTGGGGCGCTTAGGAGCTACACAACAAGAGGGCTTAAAGTTATTTTTATTAGGTATTCAACAAAATGATTCCAGTATTTTATACGATGGCTTAATGCTGCTAGTAGAAAATAAGGACCATGCGGATCGTGGTAGGGTAGAACAAGCAATAGACCAAATATTACTTAAAATATCTTATGTAGATCGTATTCCAACTGAAGAATTGATACATTCGTTGTTTACTGTCGTACGGGATTTTGGCCTTGCGTTTTATCCTTCTGTTGGTTTAGCGCTTCGATCATTAGTAACATTAGATGGGACTTTACGTGTAATTGATGCGCAATTTGATATTTTTACAGAAGCTAAAGATTTTTCTTCATCTTATATGAGAGCTGCATTTTTAAGACCATTTAAAGAACCGATGGCGACAAAAAATCGAGTGCAGGAAGAGCTGTCGATGCTGATTCCTACTTTACGAAAAATGCCAAGACGTATCGATCAGCTTATTCAAAGAGTAGAAAGCGGAAAAATTATATTGCATCATGATATTTTTTCAGATGACCATAACTCACGTTTCATTACCCAGCTATTTGCACGTTTTGTTTTATTACTTGTCGGCATTACATTTGGTATTATCTCAGTCGCACTACTAGCAATTTCTCAATTCATTCATGAGTCGTATGCAGTGTATTTAAATACTGCCGCTTATTTAGGGTTGTTCTTATGTGCAATTTTATTAGTACGACTATCTATTCAAGCGCTACGCTCAATGAGGTAGGAAAAGACACTACAAAGTGCTGACAAAAAGCATAAAGAAGTTCACTATTACTGCCTTTTGTCATTTATCAGGCATTGCCTGCAGTGCAATTTTGTTAGGCAACTTAAAGTCGTCAAGCGCTCGTCACAGCGGAAATCAATGGTAGAAGTTAAATTCTATAAGTTTGGATACATTTTGAGGTAGGGGATGATTCTCCTACCTTTTTATATTACAAAAAGATTACAAATAACCAAGGTACAAGGTGCTGTTTAGAGAAATTTGTAGTGATATGTAGCGTTATATTAACGTTTTGTAGAAAAATGTCGTATTAATTACAATGTTACAATTATATTTCGAGTTTTACTAAACTATTAAAACGGTCGGAAATAGTATAAAAGTTACGGCAATAATGCTAAACTTTAAAAGGCTAATAAAAACATAAGAATTTAAATTGATCGTTCATGTATTTACATAGGAAAATAAAGAGCGAAATTGATAGATGAAGGGAAATGAAGACCCATGGGTAAGCGTAATAAATGGCGTAAGTCGATGGTGCTAGCATTAGCACTTGCAGGCGGCCTATTATTTAATACAGTTCAACCGATTGAAGCACACGCTGAAGAAACGTCTCAGCATATGATAGATAAAAAAGCAAAAATTGATGCAGAAGTTAAAAATTTAGAAAAAGAGTTAGACCAGCTTCAACAAGAAATTGATCAAAAAGTTAAAGTATTTAACCAAGTGCAAGCAGATATAAAAGAAGTAGATGCAGGTATTGTTGAAACTGAAAAACGTATTGAGCAACGTTCAACTATTTTAAGTGAGCGTATGGCTGCATACCAAGCACAAGATAACACAGTGGGTGTATACTTAAGCGTTGTTCTAGAATCGAAGAGCTTTGCAGATTTAATGGACCGTGTCGTAGCGGTAAAAACATTAATGGATGCTGACCAAGAGCTAGTAAATCAACAAGAAGCGGACAAAGCGAAATTAGAAGAACAAAAAGCAACATTAGACGAGAAACAAAAAGAGCTTCAAAAACAATTCCAAGAGCTTCAACAAAAAGAAAGCGAAATGGAAGTGAAAAAAGCTGAAAACCAAGCAAAATCACTTGCATTAAAGGCACAAATTGCAACGAAACAAGAAGAAGAGCGTCTTGAAGCAGAGCGTAAGGCAGCTGAAGAAGAAGCAGCTCGTTTACGTGCACTTCAAGCAGCTACACCTGTAGTTCATGTCAACAACAACAGCAATAACAACAACAATAACAATAGCGGTAACAATAACGGTGGTAGCAAACCTCAACCAATCATAGTTGGATCTGGTTCAGGTACTGCGTCTTCAGGTGATGCTATTTCTACAGCGAAGCAATTCCTAGGTCGTTCATATGTTTGGGGTGGCAGTAATCCTACAACAGGCTTTGACTGCTCAGGTCTTGTACAATGGTCTTACAAACAAGCTGGTGTATCATTACCTCGTACAGCATCACAACAATATTTATCAACAACACGAATTTCAGCAAGTGAAGCTCGTGTTGGTGACTTAGTATTCTTCAGCTATGGCTCAGGCGTAGCGCATGTTGGTATTTACCTTGGTAATAACACAATGATTGATGCTCAAAATAAAGGGGTAGTCATTGAGTCACTTGATTGGTGGAACCAATATCTAGTAGGCTTCGGTCGTATTCAGTAAGCCTATATTAGTTAGACGATTTTAATAGCAAAAAAGTTAAATAAACTATTTAAATAGCATTCATTATCAAGTAACGATAATGGGTGCTATTTTTATTTAATTTTTAGATAAATATAAGTATTTTTCACTATATATAATACAAATTTTAATTACATAAGAAACGATTAACTGTTGAATATTAATGGTAATAAGCTGTTTTTGAGAGAAATTTGAGAGTTGTCGATGCTATTCTTATTACGGCATTCATTAAAAAAATAAAAGAAACAGAAAGGAGAAATAGAATGCATAATAAGAAATTTTTACATATAGTTATCATTTTTAGCATGTTACTTAGCTTGCTTCCAATGACACCAAGAGAAGCAAAAGCAGCATCGTTAAACCAAATCATTTTAGGAGAACCGCAAGTGATATTTTCGGGTTTGCCGATTAGCTCTGGACGACGAGCAGTATCTATTGGAGAAGATAGTGATGGTATACTCCGCATGGCAGGAATGGTCGGTTCACAATCTCCTTTTACACTAAACGATTTAAAAGGAGAACCTGTCTATAAAGTACATACTGAAAGCCCGGAGGTAAATGAATTTTATAGTACAGCAATGACTGATTTAGATGGTGATGGTAAACAAGATATTGTTTCAGCTGGGCCAAATGGATCTAAAGAAAGCCCTAATAATATTATTTTATGGAACCATGATAATCAAACATTAATGAAACAATCTACGTTTAATCTTTTTTCAAAAGCATTTTATGGTACTAATGTGCAAACGGGAGATGTCAATAATGATGGGAAAAATGATGTTATTTGGTTTACAACTAGTAAAGTGTATGTCGGTATTAATAATAGTACACCAAATAATCCTTCATTCTCGTTGAAAGAAAATGAGGGCGTAGATAATGAAATGGGCAATCATGGTTGTTCTGTTGGGGATTTTAATGGTGATCATAATTTAGACTATATTTGTACGACACTAAATTATTATGGTAACGACGCATATAAAATTGGAATAGGTAACGGTGACGGTACATTTCATTTTGAAGCAACACCGCAGAAATCGAACGGTTTAACTGGATTATTTGTAGCTACAGGGGATTTAAATCGAGATGGGAAAGATGATTTCATTTTAATAAGTAGTAATTACGATGAAAGAATACTTTCTATAGACGTGGGACTACGAAATAATTCTAATACAGGCTTTGATATGAAGAGAATGAGACAAGATCATTTTGTATATGGCTCTTTAGCAATTGGTGATTTAAATCAAGATGGTTTTGAGGATTTAGCTGTCATAACAATGAATAATGACAGTCAAAAGAAATTAGATATTCACCTAAATAACGGGGCAGGTCAATTTAGTAGCTCCCCTAATACTTCTACAAGTGGGGACGATATCGACCAATTATTTATAGAAGATATGAATGATGATGGTGTAAATGATATTTTGACAGTTGGAAGAAATATAGTTAGTTATTATCCTGTCAAACTATATAATGAAGCTACTAATTTAACGCTCGATCAAACGAATATAACGGTTAAACCAAATACAACAAAACAGTTAACAGCTTTATTTACTCCTGCAAATGCAACATTTCAAGATGTAAAGTGGGAATCTAGCGACCCTACGATTGCAGCAGTTGACCAAAATGGTATTGTGACAGGGTTAGCAGAAGGTAGTGCTACAATAAAAGTCACTTCAAAAAAAGATGGCACAAAATTCGCAACATGTGATGTTATAGTGGCGTATCCATCAACATTATCCAATTTAAGTGTAAGTGAAGGAACGCTTAACCCTGCATTTTCAGAAGATACGAATGACTATACTCTTACTGTAGATAATGAGATTCAATCTATAAAGGTAACACCGACAGTTACGGAAACTTCAGCTACAATAAAAGTACTAGATACAGATGTTACAAGTGATAGTCCATCTGATGAACTTCCACTCAAAGTAGGAAAAAATAGTATACCTGTCGTTGTGACATCTAGTCAGGGAATCAAAACTACTTATACTCTAACAGTAATTAGAAACGCAAGTATTCCATCGGTTACAACTGCTTCGACTTCTGAGCATACGCAAACACAAAGTGGATTGGTGATTGCGTCACAAGATGGCAATGCTGTAACGCATCTGAAAATAAGTAATATCCAAGGCGGAACATTATATAAAAACGATGGGTCAACAGCAATCCAAGATGGAGATTTTATTACTATTGCTGAAGGAAATAGTGGCTTAAAGTTTACACCTACGCAATACTTAAATTCAGAGGCAAATGATGTCTTTACTTTTGATGTTGCAGCAGCACTTGATACAACAGAGATTGGCTTAAGTGATACAGTACAAGCTACTATATCTGTTAGTGAAGTGAATGATAATCCAATTGCTGAAGATGATACGTTAACTCCAATAAGAGAAAATGCCAAAGATAAGGTAATCGCGTTTTCAGAGCTGCTTGCTAATGATAAACCAGGTCCAGAAAATGAAAGCAATCAAACACTTTCCTTAGTATCTGTTGCTAATGCACAAGGCGGAACAGTTGCTATAGAAGAGGGGGAAATTAAGTTTGCTTTAGAGAAAAATTTTAAAGGACAAGCTAGTTTTACTTATACAATCTTAGATAATGGTACAACTTCTGGTTTAGCAGATCCAAAATCTGCGACAGCGAAGGTAGTCTTTTCTGTGCAAGCGAATCAGGCACCTACTGTGAAGGAAACGATTGCTAATCAAGATGGCAATGCTAATGGCGATGACATTACAATTGATATGGCAAATACATTTGACGACTTAGATAATGATTCATTGACACTCTCTGCAATGTCGAGCAATGCGGAAATTGCCACTGTTTCAATTGATAATAATAGCATGAAGATCACACCACTAGCAGCGGGTCAAGCGACAATTACTGTTACTGCAGATGATGGCTTTGGTGGAAAAGTAACGACTAATTTTGACGTAACGGTTGTACAACAATTTACTGTTACTTTTGAAGTTAATGGTGGTAGTACAATTCAAACGCAAAAGCTAAAAGAGGGAGATGTCGCTACGAAACCAAGCGAAAACCCAACGAAGGCAGGCCACGTGTTTGTAGACTGGTATACGGATGTTTCCTTTGAACATGTATTTGATTTTAATACACCTATTACAGCAGCTACAACAATTTTTGCTAAGTGGAAAATTAACAACTATGGTGTAGCCTTTGAAAGCAACGGAGGCTCTATAGTGTCTAGCCAAACGATTGAATATGGCAAGAAAGCAACAAAGCCAACTGACCCAACGAAAGTTGGTTATGTATTTGGCGGTTGGTATATAGACCGTGAACTAACAAAAATATTTGATTTTACAAAAGGAATCTCAGATAATACAACGCTTTATGCTAAATGGTATGTAGTTTCGAATGGGGATGATGGATCGTCTACTCCTCCAACGTCAGAGCCCACTCCAAAGCCAACTCCTACTCCTACAGAAGATGTAAAAGTACTTGTAAATGGTAAAGAAGAGGCCATTGGTAAAGCTACAAACACGCAGCTAGGCAATCAAAAAGTGATGACGGTAACGGTGGATTCTAAAAAGTTACAAGAAAAACTAGAAGCACAAGGTAAAAAAGCTGTTTTGACTATTCCTGTAAACACGGATGCTGACATTTTTATTGGGGAATTAAATGCTCAAATGGTGAAAAATATGCAAAACCAGCAAGCGATTGTAATCGTTCAAACACCGACAGCATCTTATACACTGCCAGCTTCACAAATCAATGTAGAAGCAATTTCTGCTCAAATGGGTAAAGATATTACACTTGAAGAGATTAAAGTGCAAATTGAAATAGCAAAGCCAACGAATGATATGGTGAAATTTGTAGAAAGTGCGGCACAACAAGGTAACTTTGAATTAATGGTTGCGCCTATTGAATTTACTGTAAAAGCAGTAAGTGCTGTAAAAACTGTCGATGTAACAAGCTTTAACGCTTACGTTCAACGAACTATAGCCATACCAAGTGGCATTGATGCAAACAAAATTACAACAGCTATTGTTGTTAAACCAGATGGCACAACGTATCATGTACCAACAAAAATTATGCAAAAAGAGGGAACGTACTTCGCAGTCATTAATAGCTTAACGAACAGTACGTATGCGCTCGTATGGCATCCTATTGAATTTAAGGATGTAGCAAGTCATTGGTCAAAAGAAGCAGTTAATAACCTTGGCTCTCGTATGATTATTAATGGTGTTCGTGATGGTGTATTTGCACCAAATCAAGATATAACGCGCGCACAATTTGCTGCTATTATGGTTCGTGCACTCGGTTTAAAAACAGATGTTGTTACTAATAATTACACAGATGTGAGGGCAGATGCTTGGTATGCAGGCTATATTAATGCTGCAAGTGAATACAAGCTAATTCAAGGTTATAGTAATGGTAAATTCGGTCCAAATGATAAAATTACACGTCAGCAAGCGATGACAATTTTAGCGCGTGCTTTGTCGTTAACAGGTGTGGACACAGCCATTACAGAGCAAGAAGCTGCTAGCATATTAGCAACTTTTAAAGATAAAGCCCAAATTGCCGAATATGCTAAGCCTCACATTGCAGTAGCTTTAAAAACAGGTTTAGTAACAGGTAAGGCAAATCAAACGATTGCACCAACAGCTTACATTACACGTGCAGAAGTAGCGGTAGTAATTGATCGCTTCTTAAAGAAAGCAGAGCTAATTAATTTATAATGTAGTAGAGATAGATAATAATGTAAGGCACTTTCTGTTTTATAACTAATAGAAAGTGCCTTTGTTATTTACGATTTTATCACTTTTGAGGGCAGTTGATTGGAGTTCATCATTAAATTTTGAAATTGAATTTAATAACCCCTGTTTCCTTTAATGCGAAGAGGAAGATGATAACAAATGGTCCTACGAGTAAGCCGATGACGCCAAACAATTGTAAGCCGATAAACATTGCGATTAATGTTGGCAGAGGGGGTAAACCAATATGTGCACCCATTACTTTAGGCTCGACAGTTCGGCGAATAATTAATAAAATAGCTGCAAGAACAAAGAGCTTAATGGCAATCGCTGTATTCCCCATCAGGAGGTAATAAATTCCCCAAGGTGCTAAAATAATAATTGAGCCAAGGAACGGGATAACATCTATAATCCAAATAATAATGGTCATTACTATCACATATTTCGGGTGAATAAGTAGTAAACCTACAAGTGTAACCCCGGCTATAATAAAGCTAACAAGAATCTGTGCCTTCATAAAACCGAAAAATGCATCTTTTAAACGATTAGTAATAATTTTCAATTTCTCTTCAGTTGTAGGCTTTAAAAATTTGTAAGTTGACTGTTTTAATTTTGGCAAATCTAGCATAAATAGAAATAGGGCGATCATATAAACAAGAAGACTTATAAAGAGGCTTGGAATTTGTGAAAAGAAGGTCGTAACTTTGGTATAATTAAAGAAGTTTAAGAAAGATTCTTCAACTTTCTCAATGAAGTCGGTTGTCGTTTTTTGAAGTGAAGCACTCACTTCAGTTGGAAAGTCTTCTGTATATTTTGAAATATTCTCTTGCATATGACCCCACAACTCGGATAATTTAGAAATATAGTAAGGTGCTTGCTTTGAAATGGAAATAATTTGCGACATTAGTTGCGTAATAGTAAAGTAACAAATAATAGAAATAAAAATAACGCTTACTATGTATATAAAAGCAACAGCTATTTTTCGCGACATTTTCCATTTTCGTTTAAAAAACATAACAATGGGTTCTAATAAAAAAGCTGTAACACCTGCTAAAATAATTGGCACGGAGACAGGAATGATAAAATATACGGCTATAAGTAGGCATATAATCGCTAGCGTTCGTATAGTCAACTTTCGAGTTATAGTTCTATTCATAAGCTCTCCTTTTATCGTTATTTTTAAGTAAAGTGTAACATAAAAAAATTAAAATTTGAAAACGTTCTGAAAGAATGAAGGTAGGGATAAATCATGGAAAAAGAGATTTTGCAACTTTTTAGTAATTTAACAGAGCGTGACCGTGAGATTGAATACGAGTCGTATAGAAAATTGATAAAAATTATGCAAGAACCAGTAGATTGGACATATGCAGTTTGGGAACAGCTTATTAAAGCCCTTACATATACAGATGGACATGCTCGTGCACGGGCAGCACAGTTTTTATGTGCATTAGCAGCAAAAAGTGACCCGGAAGAACGTGTTCTGGATGATTTTTTAAAAATTTGGGCAGTAACATATGATGAAAAAACAGTAACTGCAAGGCATGCTCTTCAAGCAATTTGGCAAATTGGGCTTGCTGGACAAGTTCAAAGGGATTTAATTGTTTCGTATTTAGCGAAAAGGTTCCAAACATGTATCGATGAAAAGCAACCATCACGTATTCGATATGATATTATTGTCTCCTTTAAGAAATTGTTTGATGCTACGAATGATCAAAACTTATTAGATATTGCAAAGAGATTAATAGAAGAAGAGCAGGATATAAAATACAAAAAGAAATATAAAACAGCCATCCGTTAAAATAGCGAGATGGCTATTTTTATGCCCAAGTGTGTTGTTTTGAAGAAAGAAAAGTTATTGATTATAATGAAAGTAGGAGGATGGATTCAGTTTTTGATAGGTCTTATATACTGATGTAAGCTATCGTATAAGTGAGAGCAAGAAACTATCTATAAAGAGGAAACACGTAAATATGCAACTGTATATAGCATAGTAACAGTATAATTTTTGTAAATTAGAAAGGGTCGAGAAAATGGGGATTTATAATTATTTAGTGAAAAAGCCAAACGGTGAAATTTTATCAATGGAGACGTATCGAGGAAAGACAATGTTAATCGTTAACACCGCCAATCAATGTGACTTTACATATCAATTTGAAGATTTGCAAAAAATGTATAATAAATATGACAAGGGAAATTTCGTTGTTTTAGGTTTCCCGTGTAATCAGTTTGGACAGCAGAACCCAGAAGATGGAGTTGAGACAACTCAACTTTGTCAGCTTAACTACGGGGTAACTTTCCCGATTTTTGAAATAGTTCAGGTTAATGGAGAAGAGACACATCCGTTATTCAATTATTTAAAGCACGAAGTAGATTTTCGTGAATTCGGAAAAGCGAATATGCAGGAAAAGATGTTAGCTGAAGCTATTATCCAAATTGCACCGAGCTTTTTAGATGGACGTAACATTCGTTGGAACTTTACGAAATTTTTAGTAGATAATCAAGGTAATACAGTTGAGCGCTTTGAACCGACAGATTCACAATTAGATATAGAGCAAGCTATTGAAAAAATTTTATAGCTAGCTATTTTAATCAGAATTTTTAGGTTGGAATAACAAATAGCTTATCGCTATGTAGAAATAGTGCTAAGTTTTGTATAAATATATTCGAATATTCCACAATCTCACAACTACTCTTTCAAATCAATATATGATAAACTGCTAATCAAGTGAATAATTCTTGCAGAATAATGGTGCTAACTTTAGCATAATCGGGAATTCGGTGTAAAACCGAAGCTGTTTCCGCAACTGTAAGTACAAGAATCATAAAAAATGCCACTGTCGAAAAGGGGAAGACCCAAGATGGGAAGGTTTTATGATCGCTACTGCATTGAGTAGTGAGCTGTACGAGCCAGGAGACCGACCTTTATTTAATGTATAAAAACTCTTCGGAAGCTAGGAGGATATACGGCAAATACATAGGCAATGTCGCGTGAGGCGGCACTATATATGCTATTTTCGTCGTTCCCTAGGGAGCGGCGTTTTTTTATGCACCTGTAAAGCAAAATCTGTTCATGAAAGAAAGAAGGGACTAAGTATGAAAAAAGATGCCCGTTACTCTTGCTACCCGTTCATGCGTGAAAAAATATCTACAGTAGATTTTGAGATTCGTACAGATAGTTTAACAACTCATGTCGGTGTAGCATTGACGGCTGTAAAAGCTGAAGAAGTTGAAGTAGTGGCTACAGATTTATTGACTATTTTGCCAATGGCCTACCATGTAAACGGCTCAGTACGTGGCAAATTAGCGGTAACGGAAGAAGATTTGTTATGGCTTAGTGATCGCTATGATTTTTATGTGGGGCATGTAAAGGAAGAAATTCAGAACTTTGTTTTACCACAAGGTACAGGGGCTGCAACTGCGCTTCATTTATGTCGTAGTGAGGCAAAAAAATCATACCGTGTTCTACATAAAGTTTCTGAGGAAAGAGAAGTACCAGCCATCCTTTTCGATTACTTAGGATTATTAGCTAATGTATTTTTTGTAATGGCTGTATACATGAATCAACAAGCTGGTATTGCTGAAATACCATTTATAAGCAAATCATATCCGATGAAGAAAAAGAAGGAGAATGTGTAAAGTGAAGAAACTATTTAAATTCCAATGGCTTACAGTGTTAATGTTAGCACTTGTATTGGCAGGGTGCGGCACAGCAAATGAAGCTAAAAAGGACGATACATCTAAAACAGGACAACAAGCAGAGCAAACAGGCTACAAAGTGACAGATGATCGCGATGTAGAAGTAGCATTTGATGCAGTACCAAAAACGGTTGTGTCATTACAACCGAGTAACACAGAAATCTTATTTGCACTAGGCGTTGGCGATAAAGTTATTGGTGCAACTGATTATGATACGTACCCAGAAGAAGCAAAAAATATTGAACGTGTGTCAGATTCTGTGACATTCAACACTGAGCGAATTGTAGCATTAAAGCCAGATGTCGTAATTGCTTATTCAACAGGCAATGCCGAAACATTAGATGCGCTAAAAGGTCTTGAAGATGCAGGCGTAAAAGTATTTGCTATTAAATCAGCAGCTTCATTTGAAGATGTATATGGAGATATTCAACAAATTGCTGAAGTGATGGGCGTTAAAGATAAAGGTGAGCAATTAAACAAAAATATTAAAGCGAAAATCGCGGATGTGCAAGCAAAAGTAAAAGGTGTAGAAACACCGAAAAATGTTTACTTAGAAATTAGCCCTAAGCCAGATATTTATACAACAGCAGCTGGTACTTTCCAACAAGAGATTCTTGATGCAGCGAATGTGAACAATGTATTTGGCGATCAAACAGGATGGGTAAAAGTTTCTGAGGAAGATGTTATCGCGAAAAATCCTCAAGTTATTTTAACAACAGTAAACTATGTAGAAGATGCAGTAGGTGAAATTCTTGGGCGTGATGGATGGAATACAATCACTGCCATTCAAGATAAAGCGGTAAATTATATTGATACTGATATTTCAAATCGCCCAGGACCACGTATTGGTGAAGCTGTTGAGATGGTAGCGAAAGCAGTATATCCCGAACTATTTAAATAAGGTTAAATCGTGAAAGCCAACCTTTAGAGCTTGGGCAAAAGAGATAAAGTGTTAGATTGACTGCAATCAATCTAACACTTTTTTGCTTGTGAACGTTGTTGTCCGCTAAGTACAGGCTTCGTGAGCTTCAACCGGCGATAACTCCAAGTCAACCGGCGATTCAGGGGCTTCAACCGGCGATAACTCCAAGTCAACCGGCGATTTACGGGCTTCAACCGTCGATAACTTCAAGTCTACTGGCGAGTCATAGAATCTGAATCTCTTCTAAAAGGCATTGTGAATAATTGGTATTATCTTCGGTTGTTCTATAAAATAGAAATATATATGATTGCTTAAATAAGGGAGGCGTAGTGGATGACACAGTTTGACATGAAGGTTATTCCGTTTGAGGCAGTCTTGAATTTCCGCGATATGGGTGGCTATAAGACACGAGATGGCAGAGTGGTTAAGAATGGATTGCTCTATCGCTCAGCTGCGCTAGGTAAGATGACACCAGCGGATAAGGAGCGCTTTGAAGCGCTAGGAGTTAAAACAATTTTCGATTATCGAGATCAACAAGAGGCATTAAATAATCCTAACCCTACATTCAAGGGCGCAAAGTATATTCAAATTCCTGCAAAGGGCAACCACGCATTTGAGATGCCGACAAATACCGGTGGCCACAATTTTTATAAGGTTGTAAGCCCAGAGATGTTCCGCGATTTTTATGCACAAATGCCCTTTAACAATGCTTCATTTAAAAAATTAATGTCTACAATTCAAAATCCAGATAATTTAGGCCTCGTCCATCACTGTGCAGTAGGAAAAGATCGAACGGGAATTGGCGGTGCGCTCATTTTGCTCGCATTAGATGTACCCGAGGAAACGATTATGCAAGACTATTTAGATACGAATATTTATTTACGCCCTATGGTAGAACGAATGGCACAGGCAATTCAAAATACTTTTAATGACCAAGAGTTACAACAGTTCCATGCATTAATGTCTGCACGTGAGGATTATTTGCAAGCTGCCTTCGATGCTATAGATAGTCGTTATGGTTCGAAACCAGTATTTTTAGAGCAAGAGTTTGGTTTAACAACAGAAAAACGCCGGCAATTACAAGAAAATTGCTTATGCTAATAGGACGCCCTTTCACAGTAAGTCAGTGAGAGGGATTTTTTTGTAAGCTATTCAAAATATTTTTGTATTAGCTATCCTTTACAGTGGTAAATCTGTGATAAGATACAATAGATTTTTATGTAATAGAGAGAGAAGTGAAGTTGTTGGGACATGCGATTAGAGAGAAACATTCGGCAGACCAGTTTAGTCTATTTCATTTAACATGGCCGATTTTTTTAGAAGTTTTTTTATTTATGTTAATGGGATTAGCCGATACATTTATGTTAAGTGCCTTATCGGATAACGCTGTATCGGGTGTTGGCGCAGCAAATCAATACATTCATATTGCGATATTAATTCTTGAAGTGGTAGGCAATGGTGCTGCAATAGTTGTCTCGCAATATTTAGGTTCAAAGAGATTTTTAGAAGCTACAAAGATTTCAGCGTTAGCAATTACGTTGAACTTAATTTTAGGTTTTATTATGAGTGCTCTGTTTTTCTTAGGCTCCAGCCATTTAATGACGATGATGAATTTGAAGGGTGATGTCTTACAATATGCCCAAAGCTATTTAGTCATTATTGGTAGTTTTATTTTCTTACAAGCTATTATTAATGCATTAGCGGCTATTATTCGTGTACATGGTTGGACGAAGCAGACGATGTATGTATCACTCGGTATGAATGTCGTTCACGTCGTGTTAAACTACGGGTTGATTTTTGGTAATTTGGGATTGCCGGAATTGGGTGTGAAAGGTGCTGCGATTTCTTCCATTATTAGTCGTGGACTTGCGGTTATTGTATTTTCATGGTTGCTGTATCAGGTAATGGAAATACGTGTGAAAATCGAGTACTATTTCACTTTTTCAAAAGAGTATGTCCGAAAAATTTTAAATATCGGTTTACCTTCTGCATTTGAGCAAGTGCTTTATCAATTTTGCCAAATTGTCTTCCTTTATTATGCAACTTATATAGGGTCTGAAACGCTTGCAGCAAGACAATATGCAATGAATATTTCGATGTTTACGTATTTGTTTGCAGTTGCAATCGGTACGGGGACAGCTATTATTATAGGCCGCTATGTAGGCGCGGGTAAAAAAGATGAGGCTTATCATCAATTATGGATAAGCGTGCGCTCAGCTTTTATTTTCACAATACTAATGGTAAGTGTTGTGACGATTTTTAGAAAACAATTAATGAGCATATTTACAGATAATGCAGAGATTATAGCCATTGGTGGGTCTGTATTAGCATTAAGTATTTTATTAGAAACAGGTCGTACGATGAATATCGTTGTTATTAATTCATTACGTGCTTCAGGCGATGCAAGATTTCCAGTGAAGATCGGCTTTTTATCAATGGTCTGCATGAGTTTGCCACTCGGCTATTTGTTTGTCTTTGTTTTAGATTGGGGACTAGTAGGGATTTGGCTAGCTATTTCAGCAGATGAATGGATGCGTGCCATTATCGTATACTTTAGATGGAAAAGTCGAAAGTGGGAACGTTTTGCAATTGTCTCACCTACAGAACAAAAGGAGGCGAATTAAATGGGAGCACTTTCTAAACGTGCTGCAGGAGCGGCGTTAATAGATGCAAATATCGGGTTATTTGCTTGTCCGATTTGTCAGGAGTCCATGCAAGTCTATGATCAAGGGAGGCTTACATGTTCAGCAAACCATTCCTTTGATATTGCTAAGCAAGGTTATGTAAATATGCTGACGCATAGTGCAGCTTCTAAATATAGTAAAGATCTTTTTGAATCCCGTAAAACGATTATTGATAGTGGTCTGTATGATCCACTTGAGGAGAAAATAGCAGAGCTAATAGGAGAAGTTAAAACAGTGCTTGATACAGGCTGTGGAGAGGGGTCACATTTAGCTCGTATACTGTCGCAAAAACAAGGTATTGGTATTGGTATTGATATTGCAAAAGAGGGCATTCTTGCAGCTGCTCGGCATTACCCAAAGCAAATTTGGTGTGTTGGGGACTTAGCCAAAAGTCCTTTTGCCATGACAAGCTTTGATGTTATTTTAAATATTTTATCTCCTGCAAATTACGAGGAATTTAAACGACTACTTACATCAAATGGATGTGTCGTAAAAGTGGTACCACAAAGTGGCTATTTGCAACAATTACGTGCACAACTTTATGCTGATTCGTCAAAAGAAACGTACTCCAATGAGCAAACTGTAGAACGTTTTCGTGAAAGTTTTTCAAATGTCACAATTGAGCGTATAACTTATACGGTGCCACTTGCTTCGGTGCTCGTTCCTGCACTGCTTGAAATGACGCCGATGGGCTGGCATAAGGCGCAACATGCAGAAGTGACTGTAAATGAAATCACGATTGATGTCGATGTCCTTGTTGGTCGGGTATAAATCAAATAGATTTGACTTGAACAATTGCAGTATACAACTCTTTTCGATTACAATGGTAATAACTATTGAATAAGGTAGGAATAAAACAGTGTATAAATTTACGGCAAATCTTGTCAAATTGATATTAAAATTATCGGGTTCAAAGGCACGTGTATATGATGAGCAAAACTTACCGAAAGATGGTGGGTTTATTATTGCATGTACACATACAGGATATGTGGATATATTAAACTTAGGTGTTGCAGTCTTGCCTCGTGAAATTCACTTTATGGCGAAAAAGCAATTGTTTGATATTAAGGGACTTGGCTGGCTTATTGACCATTTAAACGCCTTTCCAGTTGACCGTGACAATCCAGGACCAAGTGTTATTAAAGTTCCATCGCAGTTGCTGAAGGAAGGGAAGATTGTTGGGATTTTCCCATCAGGTACTCGAAATTCAGAAGGATCTGATTTAAAGCAAGGTGCTATAACGATTGCACAGTTGTCTAAAACACAGATTGTTCCAGCTGCTTATGTTGGAGCGAGAAATGCTGGCGATGTGTTTAAGCGTGGGAAAGGTTATCTCATCTATGGTGAGCCGTTTTATGTAACAGGCAAAGGAAAAGAAGGGCGTGAGGAATTTACACACCATCTTGAACACGAGCTAATAGCCTTAACAGACGAATTAAATAAACGAATTGCAGCGGATAAAAAATGATACGGACAGCACTCAGAATCAAGTTGATTTTGGGTGCTTTGTCGTAGGGGGCATTTTTCATGATTAATGTACTTTTTGTTTGCCTAGGGAATATTTGCCGCTCTCCAATGGCTGAGGCAGTCATGCGAGATTTAATAGAAAAAGAGAAGTTGAATGACAAAATTAAAATAGATTCAGCTGCAACAAGCTCATGGCATATTGGTGAGCCTCCACATCGAGGTACACAAGACAAGTTGCGAGAATATGGTATCTCGACGACAGGAATGCAAAGTAGACAACTACATAAGCATGATTTTGACCAATTCGATTACATTATTGGAATGGATGAAAATAATATTCGTACCATTTACACGATGCTTGGAAATCCTGACTCACCAAAAATTTTCCGCTTTTTAGATTTAACGGACCATCGGATGGATGTACCTGATCCATACTATACGGGGGATTTTCAGAAAACTTATGATTTAGTGCTAGAAGGCTGTCGGGCTTTATTAGATAAAATTAAGCATGAGCAAAAACTATGAACATGTGAGAACGATTAAGAGCCTTGAAATTAAAATATTTTATGCAACATTCTGTTCTGAAAACATTACCTTAAACATTGGTATATCTAGCTTTGTAAGCATCAATATGTTATTATTTGCAGAGTAAAGATACGAAAAGTATTTAAATACCAATTGCAGATGTGCAGTTGTACATCTATGATTTTTATAAACTTTATTTTCGAAAGAGAGTGGAAACAATGGGTCGTAAGTGGAACAATATTAAAGAAAAGAAGGCGTCAAAAGACCAAAGCACAAGTCGAGTGAATGCAAAATTCGGTCGTGAAATTTATGTAGCAGCAAAATCAGGCGAACCAGATCCTGAATCAAATCGTGCTCTTAAAGTTGTTCTTGAACGTGCTAAAACTTACAGTGTTCCTAAACATATTATTGAAAAAGCAATCGAAAAAGCGAAGGGTGGCGGCGACGAAAGCTTCGATGAATTACGCTACGAAGGTTTCGGACCAGCTGGAACAATGCTAATCGTTGATGCTTTAACAAACAATGTTAACCGTACAGCTTCTGATGTACGTGCAGCATTTGGTAAAAACAACGGTAACATGGGCGTAAGTGGTTCTGTTGCTTATATGTTTGATTCAACAGCAGTTATTGGTTTAGAGGGCAAGACTGCGGATGAAGTACTTGAAATTTTAATGGAAGCAGATGTCGATGCACGTGATATTCTTGAAGAAGAAGAGACAGTCATTGTTTATGCAGAACCAGACCATTTCTTTGCTGCGCAAGAAGCACTGAAGGCGGCGGGCGTTCAAGAATTTACAGTTGCTGAGCTTTCTATGCTACCTCAAACAGAAGTTACATTAACAGGTGATGATGTAGCGAAATTTGAAAAATTAATTGATGCATTAGAAGATTTAGACGATGTACAAAACGTTTACCATAACGCAGATTTTGAATAAATTTTAATATAAGTCAAACCAGTAGCAATCCTTTGCTACTGGTTTTTAACTTGATACAGAATATTCCTTACTACAATAAGTCGGGATGATGAATGCCGAAGTATGCACGGACGCAATGGGGTCTGAATTAAGTTAAAAAGCCCTGTCGGATGTCACAGATTTTTTAGAGGAGCTTTTCGAGCAAGCTCGTAAAAATCTGGACGCAATTACGCCGAGTCGCAAATTGATTTAACTTGATACAGAAAAATTCCGCTACTTTTAAATATGAAGGATAATGCTAGGGACTTACATTTCGTGGAGGTTTAAATCACTTCTAAATCAAGTTAAAAAGCCCCAGCGTATGTCACAGACTTAAGGAGGAGAATTGTGCAAACTTTTTTAGCTATCGTTATATTTTTAGTGACGTTATTTTTAGTAATTGTCCAGCCACGAAAATTATCGATTGGCTGGTCTGCCTGTATTGGCGCAGCATTTGCCTTAATGCTAGGTGTTGTTACAATCAGCGATGTCGTGGCAGTTACTGATATTGTTTGGAATGCAACATTGTCATTTATAGGGATTATTATCATTTCCCTCATCTTAGATGAAATCGGATTTTTTGAATGGGCAGCATTGCATATGGCACGACTTGCGAGAGGTAGTGGAATTCGGCTATTTATCTATATAGCCTGCTTAGGTGCGATTGTTTCTGCACTATTTGCAAACGATGGTGCAGCACTAATATTAACGCCAATCGTCTTAGCGATGGTAAGAAAGTTAAACTTAACAGAGCAAAGGGTATTTCCGTTTATCATTGCGAGTGGTTTTATTGCAGATACAACGTCATTACCACTAGTAATTAGTAATTTAACGAATATCGTGTCTGCGGATTATTTTAATATAGGTTTTATGGAATACGCAGTGCATATGGTCGTGCCTAATATCGTTTCTTTAATCGCTAGCATTTTTGTGCTATATGTTTTTTTTAGAAAAGTCATTCCGAAGCAGTATTCAATGGAAGCATTAGTTCACCCGACTGTCGCTATTCGAGATCAGAAGTTATTTAATATTTCATGGTACGTTATCGCGGTATTATTACTTGGTTTCTTATCGAGTGAGTATTTTATTATTCCAGTGTCATTTATTTTATGTAGTGTTGCAATTATCTTTTTATGGTTGGCACGGAGAAGCAAAAGCATTGATACGAAGAGGGTTATTAAAGGTGCACCGTGGAGCATCGTGTTTTTTTCAATAGGTATGTACGTCGTTGTTTATGGTTTGAAAAATGTAGGTCTTACAGGTTTATTAGCAGATTTGTTAGAGCTGACTGTTCAACAAGGCTTGTTTGTAGCGACATTAACAATGGGCTTTGTTGCAGCAATTTTGTCTGCAGTTATGAATAATTTGCCGACCGTTATGATTGATGCATTGGCTATTGCTGAAACAAGTGCAAGCGGAACAATCAAAGAAGGACTGATTTACGCCAATGTTATAGGTACGAATCTAGGACCGAAAATGACACCGATCGGTTCATTGGCAACATTGTTATGGCTTCATATATTGGCACAGAAAGGCATTAAAATAAGCTGGGGACAGTATTTTAAAATCGGTATTTTACTAACTATACCGACACTTTTCATTACATTACTAGCATTAATTGCTTGGTTAGCAATAATATCGTAGTATAGAAGTCGAAATAGTTGAAAAAATAAAATATTCAGTAATAATAAGATTGGTATACTAGTAAAATGAAGAAGGGAAGTGCCAATAATATGACAAAAACAAATAAGTTAAGTAATAAAATTATTTTAATGTTATTAATGACAATAATCGCTTTATTAATTGGTTTTATAGTAACTACTATTTACACAGCGAAATCATCTGTAAATAAAACGATGGGCACACAGGCAGTTGCAATGGCAGAAAACATTGCTAAACAGTTAAATGTTGATGAATATATTGCGCTTTCAAAAAGCCCATCGGAGTCTAAATTATACTGGGAGCTAAGAGAAGAGTTAAATGGATTACGTGAACAAAATGGCGTTCTCTATGCTTACACATTTGCTGTACCAAAAGAAGATCAAAAAGTAAAATTTTTAGTAGATGGAATGCCTAAAGATGACCAAGAAAATGCAGGTATTATTAATACGGAATCATCTTCTACATACTATAAAGATCTAGAAAAAGTAATGTCTACAGGTAGTTATTATTCAGCAATATTACATAGTGATTTTGGCGATTATTTATCAGGTACAGTACCGTTAAAAGATGCATCAGGTACTATCGTTGCCTTTGTTGGCGTAGACATTGAGGCAACACAAGTAAGTGGTGTAACGAATACCGTATTATCTTCTGTTTTACCAGCTCTTATTGCAATTATGTTAATTTTAACGGCGATTGTTATGTACGTAGTGTATCGTTATGTAAATCGTTCATTAAAACCGTTAAGTTATTTGGGGGAAGCTGCAGAAAGCTTTGCGCAAGGTGATATTGAGGAAGCTACAAAAGCAGTGGAACAAATTCATTTTAAAAATAAAAATGAAATTACAGTTTTTGCACTGGCCTTCAAGGAATCACTAATAAAGTTAAAAGACACATTCCAAACTATTCAACATCGTACTGTTGCATTGCAAGATGTTGTAGGTAAAATAGATGCTACATCACAGCAGGTTGAAACATCCAATTTGAAGATTGCAGACCGTATTATCGAAATTGCAGCAGGCAGTGAGCAGCACCAGCAAAATAATAATGAGGTTGTGTTAACGATGAACGAAATGTCGATTGGCATTCAACGTTTAGCAGATACAACTTCGGAAATAGCTGAGTCTTCTACTGCGATGACAGGATTAGTCGAATCGAATGTTAACCATTCCCATGAGGTTGTTTCACAAATACAAAGTGTAGAATCTTCAGTCTTACGAACAGCAGGACATGTGGAAGAAATGGGTAATAAATTCCGGTCAATTGAAGATATGGTCCAGGTTATTACAAATATCGCTGATCAAACAAACTTACTTGCATTAAATGCAGCTATTGAAGCGGCGCGGGCTGGAGAAGCTGGGAAGGGCTTTGCTGTTGTAGCTGACGAGGTGCGTAAGTTGGCTGAAATGTCTAAGACTTCTGCCGATGATATTCAAAAACATTTAATAAGTTTCAAAGATATTACGGAACGCGCCCTTTCTGAAATGGCACGAAGTACGGAGGATGTGCAAGCAGGTAATGTAGCAGTGCAACGGATCGGTACTAGCCTTGCTCAAATTTTACAATCAGTTGTGCTTGTTAATAATAAAATTCAAGATGACTCTGCAGTAATAGAGCAAATGTCAGCAGGCTCAGAAGAAATATTAGCGACAATAGAGCAAATGCAAAGTATTGCACAGCAAAGTGCTTTAGGAACTAAAGAGGTAGCAGCAGCTTCTGATCATCAGGTGGCAATGGTTTCAGAATTAAATGAAGTTGTGGAGATTTTGGAACGTACATCAAAGGAAGTAATTGAAGCGATTAATACATTTAAATTATAAAGAAAATCAAAAAACTATTTTTCTACACATTGTAACCCTGTAGAAAGATAGTTTTTCTTCTGTGCGGAAAAATGTGTATATTAGCATATTTACTCGAAAATCTGAATATTCTACACATTTATTGTGAATTACCCATTGTGTAAACTGTAAAACCATTCCATAATATGAGTAATGCATTAAACGATAGAAGTAAAAAGGGGTGTAAAGTATGAAATTTTTACGTTCAATACAGGGGAAATTAATTATCGTTTCAATGGCATTATTAATAGTGCCGAGCTTAATCATTGGTATAGTTAGCTATGGGAAAGCAAAGGATGGGATGGAAGGATTAGGTGAACAAGTCCTCCAAAATAGCGTTGAGTCTACTTTGCAATTAATCGAACTGGCAAATGAAAGTGTAGAAAAAGGCGACATCCCATTGGAGGTTGCGCAGGAAAAAGTACGTGAAGCGCTACTTGGTCCAAAGGATAGTGAGGGAAAGCGACCAATTAATTATCCTGGTAATTTAGGTGAATATGGTTATATATACGTGTTAGACGATAAAGGGACGCTAACAACACATCCTACTCGTGAAGGGGATAACTTGTGGGATGAACAGGATAGTAGTGGTACGTATTTTATTCGAGATGTAACTGAACGAGCATTAGAGGGTGGGGGTTTTACAAAATATGAATTTGCACTTCCCGGTCAGGATGTTTTAGCCGATAAAATCATTTACTCTACAAAAGATCCACATTGGGGATGGATTATAGCATCGGGTACATATATGCAAGATTTTAATAAAGAAGCTAATTCATTGTTATTAGTTATTGGACTGACACTATTAGGAGCCATTATTATCGGTACAGTTATCGTCATACTTGTTTCTAGACATTTGGCTTTGCCTGTTAAAAAATTGTCGACTCGTGTACGTGAAGTAGCGCAAGGTAATTTAACGGTGGAAATTGAAAACCTACAACGTACAGATGAGATTGGCCAATTAAACACGGGCTTTAATGATATGGTAGATCAATTAAAGACATTAATTACAAATGTGGAAGAATCAATCGCTGAAATTCAATCCACTTCGTCTAACTTAACAGCCGTTGCTGAGGAAACTAATGCATACGGCGATGAAATTGTGAAAGCGATTAATGAGGTTTCAGGAGGTGCAGTTAAACAAGCCTCCGATGCTGAAGATACGAATCGTACAGCTATAGCATTTGCTCAGCAAATTGTAGGACTGCATGATAAAAATGAATTAATGTTAGATGCTTCTCAAATTATGAAGCATTCCAATGAAGAAGGGCTTGTAAATTTAAATAGTTTGAAGGACACATCACAGGAATCGTCTACGCTTATTAATAGTGTACAAACAGTGTTTAATAGCTTAATTGTTAAAGTAAGAGAAATTGAAGGTATTGTGGGAACGATTAATGAAATTTCCGATCAAACAAACCTTCTTGCATTAAATGCATCGATTGAAGCGGCGCGTGCTGGGGAGCATGGCAAAGGATTTGCAATCGTAGCGGAAGAAGTAAGAAAGCTAGCAGACCAAACTTCCGTTGCAACAGATTTAGTACGCACAACGCTACGTGGTATTGAAAGTGAAACGAATTTAGTGAACGAAGAAATGCAAAAAACAAGTGCTATTGTTCGAGAGCAAAATAATTCTGTTGGAATAATGGAATCTTCATTTAATGAAATTGAACTGGCTGTTGAAAAAATTATAGCAATTATTGGAGACATGACTTCAGGTGTTGCATATTTAAATAGCTCTAAAGATGATATGATGCAGTCTATTGAAAGTATCGCTATGATCAGTGAAAAAAATGCAGCAGCTTCTGAGGAAGTAACAGCATCTGTTGACGAGCAACAAAGGGCTATACAACTTGTTAGCGAATCCTCCAACGATTTAACAGACGAAATCTCAGCATTACAGGAATCCATTCAACGCTTTACTATAAGATAGTTAATAAAGATGCTTGTACAGTAGCTAATATTTGTACAAGCATCCTTTTTATATTCTGGACGTTGTAAGTAAAAAGGGGTGTTGCATTTGAAAAAGTGGTTGGTGGGAGGAATCACAATTGTCGTTTGTATAAGTAGTGCCCTCTATATATGGTTAGGACAAGAAATGAAGCGAGGGACACAGCCAGTTGCTGATGGATCTGCACAATATGCAATAGTGCTTGGGGCAAAAGTAAAGCCTGGTGGGATATTATCTCTATCTTTAAAAAATAGATTGGAAGAGACTGTAGCTTATCTAAATGAGTATCCGCACGTGAAGGTAATTGTATCGGGTGGTCAGGGGGCAGATGAGGATAGGACAGAGGCATCTGCAATGTTTTCGTACTTGCAGGAGAAAGGGATTGACCCTGCACGAATTTTAGTGGAAGAACAATCCACATCGACATATGAAAACCTACTATTTTCAAAAGAATTACTCCCAGAGGGCACAAAGCATATTACGATTGTCTCGAATGATTTCCATTTGCAAAGAGCAAAGTATTTAGCTAATAAGCTTCAGCTAGAGGCGGATGTCGTTGTTGCAAAAACACCAAAATCTGTAGAAGCGAAGTTAAGGATTCGTGAAAGAGCTGCATTGTTAAAAACGTATATCATAGGTCATTAATGGTATATTTACTTTCTTTCTTTAATATATTTGTCATATAATAGAAATATAATGAGTAAACGACAGAAAGAGGGTACTTCTATGACAACGTTTAAAGATTATAAATACAGCCGTCCCAACGTGGCAGCAATGAAAGAGCAGCAATTAGCTATAATCGAGCAATTTAAAGAAGCGCAAACTGTTGAGGCGCAAAGCGAGCTAATTGAAAAGTTAAATGAATTAAGTAATGAGTATGCGACAATGGCTAACCTCGTATATATTCGAGCATCGATTGATACGAACGATTCGTTTTATCAAGAAGAACGTGACTATTTTGATGAAGTAGGCCCAGAACTTGAAGAGATTACAACAGAATACTATAAAGCATTAATAGTTTCGCCATTCCGTGAGCAGCTTGAAGAAAAATGGGGCCAACAGTTATTCGACTTAGCGTCCTATCAAATTAAAGGGTTCTCTCCGCAAGTTATTGATTTAATGCAAAAGGAGAACAAGCTAGTTTCTGAATATAATAAATTAGTTGCCTCAGCTCAAATTGACTTTAATGGGGAAACATTAACGTTAGCTCAGCTAGGACCTTATGCAGAATCGACAAATCGTGAAATGCGTAAAGCGGCTACAGAAGCTCGATTTGGCTTTTTTGCTGAGCATGAAGAAGAATTTGATCGGTTGTATGATGAGCTTGTCAAAGTACGCCATGAAATTGCTGTAAAGTTAGGCTATAAAAATTATGTAGAGCTTGGCTATATTCGTATGAACCGTATTGATTACAATGCGGAAATGGTGAAAAAATTCCGTGACCAAGTGCGTGATTTAATCGTTCCAGTTGCAACAAAATTATTTGAGCGACAAGCGAAGCGTATCGGCATTTCGGACTTAAAGTTTTATGATGAAGCGCTAAACTTCTTAACAGGAAATGCTACGCCAAAAGGTGATGCAGATTGGATTGTCGCAAACGGTAAAAAAATGTATGAAGAACTATCACCTGAGACTGGTGAATTTTTCAACTTTATGATTGACCATGACTTAATGGACTTAGTAGCGAAAAAAGGAAAAGAAAGTGGCGGCTATTGTACGTTTATTGAAAATTATCATTCGCCATTTATTTTCTCGAACTTTAACGGTACATCAGGTGATATTGATGTGTTAACACATGAGGCTGGACATGCTTTCCAAGTATACTCAAGCCGCGATATTGGCATTCCAGAATATTTATGGCCAACATATGAATCATGTGAAATCCATTCTATGAGTATGGAGTTCTTCACATGGCCTTGGATGGAATTATTCTTCAAAGAAGATACAGAGAAATATAAATTTACACATTTAAGCAGTGGCCTACTATTTCTTCCTTACGGTGTTGCTGTTGATGAATTCCAACATGTTATTTATGAAAACCCTACGATGACACCTGCTGAGCGTAAAGCTGCATGGAAAAAAATCGAGGAAACATATTTACCGCATCGTGACTATGACGGCAATAGCTACTTAGAATCAGGTGGTATATGGCAACGTCAGGCCCATATTTATGCAAGCCCATTCTATTATATTGATTACACGTTAGCGCAAATTTGTGCATTCCAATTCTGGAAACGTTCACGTGAAGAGTTTGAGGCTGCCTGGAAAGACTATATCCATTTATGTGGCTTAGGTGGCTCTATGTCATTTACGAAGCTTGTGAAAGAAGCTGGCTTAATTTCACCATTCGAGGATGGCTGTGTAGAATCAGTAATTGGTGTGATTGAAAACTACTTAAATTCAGTGGATGATACAAAATTATAAAGTGCGATAGAATCTTTCGAGAGCTAATGAAAAAATTTGTGTAACTTCTCTAGGAAACCGAGTTAGTTAGAGAGACTGAGATATAACTTGGAATTTTAGAAACTAGAACACAGGTACTCGTAAATCATTTTTTGCTATTTATTATGAAGAAGAACTTAGCTATTTTACTTTTGCCATAAATAAAATTCAGCAAAGAAAGAGTACTAGTTGATGATGGTAGTGCAGGCGGTGACTCCTGCGGGAACGCACACAGCGTAAGACGCAACAGACCGCGCGCTAGCGAGGGTTGCGGCTTACGTGTGTGCCCGCGGAAAGCAACCGCCGTAGCGGCCATCAACGGCATTGCAAAAAGTGTTAGATTGATGGCAGTCAATCTAACACTTTTCTCTTTTGTCCAAGATAAGTTGTTTTTTAGTCTGTTATCTTTTTTTATGTTTGTAATAAATACTAGGATACTTGCGAAATGGTTAATATATAAGTAGTATTTTCAGTAACTGTGATAAAAGGAAGTGAAGAACGTGACGAGGAAAGTATGGTTTCAAGTAGGAGTAGGTACTTTACTAGTTCTACTAATACTTAAATATTTTATAGAAATTCATTGGATTTTTTCACCGCTTGCGATTATTTTAAAAGCGATATTTGTGCCGTTATTACTTGGTGGCGTGTTGTATTATGTGACAGAGCCGATTCAGCGTTTTTTAGAAAAGCGAAAATGGCCAAGATGGGCTAGTATATTGACAATTGTTGTTGGCATGATTGTCATGGTTGTTGTTTTAGGTTTTATTATCGGTAATCCGATAGCTACACAGCTTAATAATCTTGCGAAAAATGCACCGATGATTGGATCAAGCATTCAAGATGCAACTGATTATGTGGTCAGCTTGTTCAGCAATAAGGATAATTTACCTCCACAAATAACCGAATTTATCGATAGTCTTGCTAATTCTGTACAAAGTATTGCTGTCGTGACAAGTAAATGGCTCGTATCATTTATACAGTCCATTGTTTCAGTTTCCTTATTAGCTATTTTAATTCCGTTTTTCTTCATCTTTATGTTGAAGGATCATGAGAAATTTGCGCCATCCATTTATAAATATTTTAGTGGTGAACGTCGGGAATGGATAAAAAAGACGTTAAGTGAAATTGATGATGTATTACGTAGCTATATTCAAGGTCAACTGCAAATTAGTTTTTTATTAGCACTTATTATGTATGTTGGGTATTTAATTATTGGCTTAGAGTATTCATTATTGCTCGTTATTTTTGCTTTCTTTATGAATATGATTCCGTTTATCGGTCCATGGATAGCCCTTGCACCAGCAGTGATTGTGGCAGTTATTCAGGATCCGATGCTTGTTGTTTGGGTATGCGTTGTTACGCTTATTGCGCAGCAGATTGATAGTAACTTCATTACTCCAAATGTCATGGGGAAATCTCTCGATATCCATCCGTTAACGGTTATTACAATTATTTTAGCAGCAGGAAATATAGCAGGCTTCATAGGAATTATAATTGCCGTTCCGTTTTATGCTGTACTAAAGGTTATTGTTTCGAATATTTATGATAAACGAATTGCGATAAAGAAAAAGGCTACGAAGTCTGTATAGGGGTCGAATAAAAATGGAACAAGAGATTGTGAAGGTTTTTAATGAGCAGCATGAACAAATTGGCACGGCTACACGAGCAGAAGTACATGAAAAAGGCTTGTGGCATGAGACTTTTCACTGCTGGCTTGTCAACGAGAACTATATTTATTTCCAAATTCGTAGTGCACAAAAAAAGGACTATCCAGGACTGCTTGATATTACAGCAGCAGGTCACTTACTAGCCATTGAGACAGTGGAAGCGGGCATACGAGAAGTAAGAGAAGAATTAGGATTAACAATCGATATTAATGAAGTCGTAAAAATGGGTATGACTTCATGTAGTATCGTATCTGAAAAAATGATTGATAATGAATTTTGTCATGTTTATTTGTACCCTTTTGAAGACAATTGGGATTCTTTTGAGTTGCAATATGAGGAAGTTTCGGGTGTTGTTCGAGCAAAGCTTGATGAAGCCGAAGATTTCTTTTTAGGTAAAACCGTCACGCTGAATATTGAAGGATATGAATATTTTCCAGATGGACAACGAGCACGGGTAGTGAGACCTGTAAGCACTGCGCAATTTGTTCCATATCGTGAGTTGTACGTTGCAGATGTAATAGATTTTGTGAAAAATTCAATGTACAGTCGATAGAATAGCGTAATCACCGGCTAGTTGATTACGCATATGAAAAAACAATGAAGTATGGTAAGAATCAGTGCCAATTCGCATGTATATAATCATAGTGGCTCATAAAGATAACTTCGAAATGAATTGAAGTTTTTTTTATGAGCATTTTATGTCTATATGTTAATTTGTGTAGAAAATAAGCTATACTTGTAATTACAATGAAAGAAAAGGAGCATATACATGCTAACATTTGAACAAAAACAAGCGATAATTGAATCGTTTTCAGAATTAACGAGAAAAGAAATTTCGATGAAACGAGTGAATTATCATTTTATGGACAGTCTGTTTGAAAAAACGATTGTCGTTGAAAAATTGCATCCAAACGGAAATGGTTTTGTCTTTGTAGGGGATTTGTTGCGCTACGAAAATGAGGCAAATGATAAAGGATTAGTAAATATTCGTGATTACGATGAGCAACAGCTGCGTACCATTATTGAAGATGCGATTACGTATTTAGGCGAGGAACAAGAGGAAGAAGAACCGATTATTGAGACTTGGCGTAATCGTGAAGGTGATCAATTAGAGCTTGCTTTTGAACAACGTTCATGGAATGTATATCATCGAGATAATCTAGAAGAAGCCTTTGGCACGTATGATGCGGCAAAAGAATATTTATTGGAAGAAGGCTTTCGTAAAAAGAACTAAGTAATATGGGGGAAAACGCGTAATGAGTGGTAAAAAATTGGTGGGAGTTGTACTTATTGTTTTAGTAATTGCATGCTTATTTTCAGTTTTTACGATTCGAAATTTCTATAAAAACAATGAAGAACAGCCAAATAGCGAAAATCGTGACGTTAATAAGTCAAAAAGTTTGAATTTAATTTTACCACAAGCTACAATTATCTCGAATTCAAGATAATTGAAAGGTGATGTGTTCATGCAACATATATTTCATAAAGGAACAGATGAAACAAAGCCTACCTTATTGTTATTACACGGTACAGGTGGAGACGAGCATTCTTTAATTAGCCTAGCAAAAGAAATTGATGCAACAGCTAATGTTTTAAGTGTACGTGGTAATGTATTAGAAAATGGTATGCCTCGGTTTTTCCGTCGTTTAGCTGAAGGTGTTTTTGATATAGAAGATTTAATTTTCCGTACGCAAGAATTACAAAGCTTTTTGGCAACAGCAGCAGAGCAATACGGTTTTGATCGTACACGTATCGTAGCTATTGGTTACTCAAATGGCGCAAACATTGCAGCAAGTTTATTATTCCATTTTGAAGATGCGTTGGCAGGCGCGATTCTACATCATCCGATGGTGCCAAGACGAGGAATTGGACTACCTGTGTTAGCTAATACGCCTGTATTTATTGCGGCTGGAACAAATGATCCGTTGTGTTCAGCACAGGAATCAGAGGATTTAGAGTCACTTTTATCTGGTGCAGGCGCTAATGTAACAACAGCATGGTTTAACTATGGTCACCAGCTTACAATGCCTGAAGTAGATTCAGCAAGAGAGTGGTATCGTAAATATTTTTAAACGAAAAATCCGAGAACGCTGTAAATTAGCGTTCTCGGATTTTTGTTTAAGAAATTACTTCTTCTTAGCGAAGGGTAGCCACCAATTCCAGTCGCCAAATAGCTTCATAAGACTTGGGACAAGCATAAGACGAATAATTGTAGCGTCAATTGCGATTGCAATGGCAATACCAACACCGATTTGCTTTACAGGCATAACGTCGGTAAAAGCAAATGCTCCAGTAATAACAATCATAATAAGCGCAGCAGATGTAATGATACGGCTAGTAGATGTAAGTCCTTCCACTGTCGCATGAGTATTATCCGCACCTTTTTGATATTCCTCTTGTATTCGAGATATTAAAAATACTTCATAGTCCATACTCAAACCAAATACAAGGCAAAATACAATAACCGGAATGATGAGGACAATTGTGCCAGCCTCTATTCCGAAATGTCCATATTGGAATATGTATACGAGTATCCCAAACGCTGAGGATAACCCAATAATATTCATAATGATTGCCTTGAGAGGAATTAAAACTGAACGGAAAGCAAGCATTAAAATAAAGAACGTTGACACGATAATGATCAAAACAGCGAATACGATTTTATCCGCAATTTCATCGAAAATCTCTTGATTGAATTTACCTTGTCCACCTAGTTTAAAATCGACGTTTAAATCTTTGTCCATCCATGTTCTTGCAAATTTTTGTGCGGCAGAGGACGAACCAGCTACATTTAATGTAATAGGAATAAACAATTGTGTATCCTTCGAAAAGGTATGAATAAGTGGTTTTAGTTGATCTGCAACTTGTGGCATTTCCAAAGATGCTGTTAATTCCTCCGGCGATTTTATATTAGAAGCCGTATAAATAGTTGATACTTGATCAACGAGTGGATCGTCAAGAAGCTGTTCTTGTATATCAAACAGTAGCTCTCTTGCCTTCTCATCCTCCCAACCTTCTTTACGTTCAGCGAGTAAATATAAAATCGAAGTGTCACCGAGCCCAAACGTGTCATCTAATTTATCGTATGCTGCACGTGCATCATATTTAGTTGGTAAAGAATCCACTTGAGGTATAGCTAGTTTAATATCCTTTAATGGAATCATACCGATACCAAGTAACAATAATGCGACAATGACAATTGATACAGGTCGTTTCATAACAAAGCCAGCAAAACTGCGCCAACGATTTGTCCCACCTGGCTTTACGCGTATTATGCGCCACTTATTTAGACGGTCTCCCAAAACCATCATTGTTGCAGGTAATAAAGTGAGACCTGACAACACTGCGAACAACACGACAATTGTGCCGCCTAGTGCAATATTGCGAAAAATTTCAACGTCAATAACAATCATGGCCCCAAGACCAATCATGACACAAACAGCAGAAAAAATTATTGAACGGCCAGCTGTCTGGATAGCAATTTGTATCGCATCGGCAATTGTAGAATGGCCACGTTCTTCGCGATAGCGATTAATAAATAGTAGTGCGAAGTCAATACTGAGGGCAAGTCCTAGCATTGGCACAATGTTTAAGACAAAAATGGATAAATTAACGCTACCACTAAGTAGTGTCAACAGTCCGAATGCTGTAACAACCGTAACGACACCAATTATAATTGGCAAAATTGCAGCTACAACGGTACCAAAGGCTAGTAATAGTACGATGATAGCGATTGGTAAACCAATTGCTTCAGCAGAAGCCAAGTCTTTTTGGCTAGCTTCATTTATATCCTCAGAAATCACAGGCCCACCTGTAATACTAATGCTATCATCTTCAACTAATGTGCGAACTTCTTTTACTGTATCGGGCAAATTTTCAACGTTATTTTTAAAATGTACCATGGCATAGGCGATGCCGTTCTTTTGTAGCGAAGAATCATCCAATGGTGACTGGATTGAATGGATTTCTTGAATGTCATCGAGTTTTTGTAAGGTGTCTTCGATTTTTTTATTGTCTACTTGGTCAAAGACAACCATTATAGTTTCGGCAGGTAAGTCGAATGTTTTTGCTAGTTCATTTGTGACATAGGTATGATCAGCTTCAACAAAAAAGCCATCTCCATGCAGTTTGCTCGGAAGCTGTATAGCAAACACAGCCATTGCGATAAAAATAACAATCCAAATTGCAACGATAGCTTTCGCATGTGCAGTGATAAAAGCTGAAAAAGTTTTCATAATTATAAAGCATCCCCCTTTTAAATCAGTGTAAAGGATGTGTCGCTTTTTGTCGTGTGACAAAGTAAAAACTCCTGCTCACGGTAGAGTGTGTGAGAATTGTGTGAGTGCCTGACACTTAAAAAAGCACTTTCTGTGAGCAGAAAGTGCCGTAAAATCTAGAAGAATAAAGATAATATTAAGTAAATAACGGATGCCATAACAGCTGAAATTGGCATTGTAATAATCCAAGTTGTCACAATTTTACGTGCCATTCCCCAGTTTACACCACGAACACGCTGTGCCGAACCAACGCCCATGATGGATGAAGAAATAACGTGTGTTGTTGATACGGGTAAGTGAACTAATGTCGCACCGAAAATAACAGTAGCAGAAGCTAAATCCGCTGCAACGCCATTTACAGGACGGATTTTCATAATTTTACCGCCGACTGTTTTAATGATTTTATAGCCACCAATAGAAGTACCAAGACCCATGGCAATTGCCGCAGCAGCTCGAACCCAAAAAGGAATATCATCCCCAGTGTGTAAGCCTCCAGCGATTAACGCCATTGTCATAATACCCATTGCTTTTTGCGCGTCATTTGTACCGTGTGTAAACGATTGAATAGCCGCTGTAAAAATTTGCATTGTACGGAAGCCTTTATTCGTACGATATAGATTTAAGTTTTTAAACCATAATTTAAACAGAGACATCATAAGAAAGCCGGCACAAATCGCGATGATTGGTGAAAATACTAAAGCCATAATAATCTTTGTAAAACCACCGTAGTTAAGTACGCCAAAGCCTGCAGAAGCAACTGCTGCACCGGCAATTGAACCGATTAATGTATGTGAAGAACTTGAAGGGATACCAAAGTACCAAGTAAGCAGGTTCCAAATAATAGCTGAAATTAATGCGGCTAAAATAACGATAGAACCTGTTGTATCTCCTTGAAATGCATTTAAAGAGAATGGATCTACAATATCTTTAGTTAGAGCCTTTGCTACACCCACGAAAGTAATAGCACCGATGAAGTTCATCGTCGCAGCCATAATAATGGCAACACGTGGAGGCAATGCTCTAGTTGAAACCGAAGTTGCGATAGCATTTGCTGTATCGTGGAAACCGTTGATAAAGTCAAATGTTAGGGCAAAGATGACGACCAATACGGTTAGTATAATTATTGTATTCATTGTAAGTGACCCACTCCTAATTACGCGTTACGCATGATAATTGTTTCCATTGTGTTTGCAACGTTTTGACAATAATCAGCGATATCCTCTAGTTGTTCATAAATATCTTTAAACTTAATAATGCGGATTGGATCTTTTTCATTTAAAAACAATTGCTTAATCGAAGTTCTTTGTACTTCGTCACATTCGCGCTCATAATCTTTTATTAAAATTGCATGTGGGCGCATGCCGATAAGATTCTTTTTCTTTAACTCTTCAGTAGCTTTAACAATTTCGTCGGCACTTTTTGAAATATAGCCTAAAAAAATACGCATCGCTTCATCAACTTCTGTTAAGGAGAACATTTCAAAGTGAGCGATACAATGCTCCGTACCATCTAACACGTCGTCCATACGGATTGCGAATTCTAAAATATCCTCGCGCTCAATCGGTGTCATAAATGATTTGTTTAGCATCACGATAAGTTCATGAATAAGTTTATCGCCAGCTGTTTCGTAATTCTTCATTGTAATGCTAATCTCTTTTAAGTCAGCTACACTTGTAATACGAAAATCATTTGCGTAATGTACGGCCTCTCTCATATTCTCTGCAATTTTATGCAATGCTATAAAGAAAGGGTCTTGTTTTTTTGAGTTAAGCATGTAAATGAAATCCTCCTGGATGTATATAAAATAATCAACCTTTAAACTTTACTATCATAACAAAATCTTTCGTTTATCTACATAAAATTTATCTTCTCTACATAAAACTTTACAATCCTGTAATATACAATTTGTTCACAAATATGCTGTGTTGTATGTGTATTTATTCCTATTAGTACAGAAAAACGCCTATATAATAAGTGTTTTTATTAAAAAAATAGTCTGTTTAGTACAGAATGTAGCATTTATATACACTCGATTTTACTTGCTAGTTAAATCGAATTGTAAACGTATTGTAAAGAAACGCCCCTTAAACATAGTGTTCCCTATTTTCTTAAGAATATCTTCATTTTTATCCTTCAATATTTTTAAGAATTATTTTTTATAATTGAGAAAGTACGAGAAAGGGGCATTAAGACAAAAATGATTCAAGTCGAGAACTTACAACATACATTTTTAATTGGGAAAAAGGGCAAGGAAAAGCATGTACCTGTATTAAAGGGTGTCAATTTTGAGGTGAAAAAAGGAGAAATTGTCGCAATTGTCGGCAAAAGTGGCTCGGGAAAATCAACATTGCTTCAAACTTTAGCAGGGTTTATGAAGGCTGAACAAGGCTCTATTAAGGTGAATGGGCAAGAGACAGCGAAGCTTAATGAAACAGAGAGTGCAGCTTTTCGATTGCGACAGTTCGGATTTATTTTTCAAAACTTTCAACTCATGCCGGGTTTAACCGCATTTGAAAATATTGAGTTGCCTTTGAAATTGCAAGGTGCTAGTAAAGCTATACGTAAAGAAAAAGTGAAGAAGATAATGGACAAGGTTGGATTAACTGCAGTAGCTGACCATTATCCAAATGAATTATCAGGCGGTCAACAACAGCGTGTAAGCATTGCAAGAGCATTGATTACCAATCCTCCAATATTGCTCGCGGATGAGCCAACGGGGAGTTTAGATTCTGAAACAGAACAAGATATTTTACTCCTAATTCAAAGCTTAAATCGTGAGCTTGGCTTAACTTTTGTCATTATTACGCACGATGAAGAAGTGGCGACGATTGCTCATCGACGTTTTAGAATGTATGATGGCGAGCTTGTGAAGGAGGTAGAATAACATGATATGGAAAGATCAACTAGACTTTGTTATACAACATATAAAGAAAAATAAATTACGGGTATTTATGACGGTGCTGGCTGCAACAATGGGTTGTGCGTTTTTAATTGTCCTGGCATCCGTAGGGTTTGGATTGCAGGATTCGATTCGTAACGAAATACTTTCAGATGAAAATGTAACAAAAATACAAGTATATGATGGCTCACAATTTACAGAGCAACAGAAAGATGAAATAAAGTCGATAGAAAATGTGAATACAGTGCTTGAAACGATTACGGTTAATGCAAGTGCACACTCATATTTTAAAGATCGTGATACAAACTCAAACTTAATTTTAACGAATATGAAAGATTTTAAGGATGTAACTGGGAAACTTGCGCAAGGACAGTATCCGACAAAGCCGAATGAGATTATTGTTGGATATCATTTTGGTCAAACTTTATTAAACGACGCTGATCGCGATACGATAAAAGAAAAAAGTAAAAAGGCTGAGGCAGAGGGAACGTATTATGATGGTAATGAAGAAGGATATAAACAGTCTGTCATTGGTAAAGAGATTGAGTTATCTTTAATATCTAATTCAAATGGAACATCTGAAACTGAAAAGGTGAAATATACGATTGTCGGTGTGACGAAGAAGCCTTCTTATGATTGGATGATTGACAATACAGTTTATATGGATTCAAAACAGAAAGAGGCAATAGGGAGCAGTTTTGCGGCATTAGATGATGTACCAGAAGATGAGGTATTTAATTCGGAATTTAATATATATGCAGACAGTTTAGAGCACGTAAAGCCTATTTTGGAAAAGCTTAAAGACAAAGGCTACAATGTGTATTCAGTGACTGAGCAATTAGATCAAATGGATGTATTTTTCCTTGTATTGAAGATTGGTTTAATTTTTGTTGGCACAATTGCCGTATTAATCGCTTCTATTGGAATTTTTAATACGATGACAATGGCGGTTACAGAGCGTACACGTGAAATTGGAGTATTAAAGGCAATCGGAGCAAGTCCAAAGCTTATTCAACGATTATTTTTAATGGAAAGCACATTTATCGGCATTTTTGGAACAATCATTGCAGTAGTGATTTCATATGCTATTAGTTTTACAGCAAATGCGATTTTACCGTTAATTTTAAAAGCGGCAACAGGTGAAGATGCGTTTGGTTCGTCTGATATTACATTTTCACTTATTCCATGGCAGCTCGTTATTATTGCGTCTGCTATCAGTATTGGTGTTGCTATGATTTCTGGCTACCGACCAGCTCGTAAAGCAACAAAAATCGATGTTATCCAAGCATTGCGACAAGAGCTATAAAAAGAACCCGAGGCACATAATGCGCCTCGGGTTCTCATAGTTTATAAATAAGATGTTAATTCATTTGCCAAAAATGGCTTAGCATTCAACAGTGTGACAAAAGCGTCGTATTTAGCACGTTGCTGTGCACTTGGCTTTTTACCAGTATAATATGCTCGAATTAAAATGTTTTTCGGTGTATTCTCCATGTCGATAAATTCCAGTAATTGTGCTTCATAGCCAACAAGCGATAAAATCTCTGCGCGAATCGAATCGGTAGCCAATGCAGCAAAGCGTTCGCGGACAAGACCGTGCTGTAGCATGATGTCGAGTGCGGGTGTATCAAGTTGCCGGTTTAGCTCATGTTGGCAACATGGGACGCTTAAAATAACACTTGCTCCCCATTTCACTGCGCGTGATAATGCCATATCTGTTGCTACATCACAGGCGTGGAGCGTCACTACCATGTCTACATTTGATTCATCATTATAGTCATTAATATCCCCAACTAAAAATTCAAGTTGCTCGTAGCCTAAATCCTGTGCAATACGTGAGCATTCCTCGATAACCTCTTTTTTTAAATCTAAGCCAGTGACACGAATATCCAAACCTTTTTCAATTTTTAAGTAATGATATAAGGCAAACGTTAAATAGGATTTCCCTGAACCAAAATCTAAAATTCGCACTTGGCGATTTTTTGGCAAATAGGCTAAGGCATCGTCGATAAATTCAATGAAGCGATTAATTTGCTTGAATTTATCGTATTTTTGTTTTTTTACTTTTCCTTCTTCACTTTGTACACCTAAGCGAATTAAAAAAGGGTAGGGGGTGGACTCATCTAGTAAATAGTTTTTCTTGCGGTTATGTGATAAGTTTACTTCCTTTGGTGTAGCTACTTTATCAGACTTCCATAATACTTTGTTCTTTTTCGATAGTTGCACCTGTATTTTTTCGTCAATAAAATCGATATGTGCTTGACGGAAGTCAGCAAAAAACAGCTCTAGCTTAGGAGGGAAATCAGCTAGTATGACGTTCTCATGTTTTAAAATACGTTCATATTGGTATTCAATTTGTATATGATAAGCATCTTTAAGCATGATGGGCTTTAGTTTAATACGCTTTATTTCATTAGACTTCATACGAGGTTGACTGATTGTAGCTGCAACGAGTTGTTGTTGTGAAAATTGCTCTTGTAGCTGTGCTTTCATTTCTTCAAATGTCATTTATTTCGCCTTCTTCGTTGTGTAATAGATGGCATTAGTGTAACACAATTTTATTAATTCATTGTTGTTTTCAATTTTATACAATCAGTATATCGAATATTCAGATAAACGATTTTATTTTTAATAATTTTACGGTATATTTATAGTGAAAAGTTTTTTGAAGGCAAAGAATAATTGTGGATAGGAGGAAGACTTATGTCGGACAACACTTATCAGCTAATCGCTATTATTATTTATATGATTACAATGCTAGGAATCGGATGGTATGCATTTGTAAAAACTTCAAATTTAACGGATTACATGCTAGGGGGACGCTCGTTAGGACCTGCTGTTACAGCCCTTAGTGCTGGCGCTGCGGATATGTCAGGTTGGCTATTAATGGGGTTGCCAGGTGCGATTTATGTATCAGGACTTGTTGAGGCATGGATTGCAATTGGGTTAACAATCGGTGCTTATTTAAATTGGATGTTTGTCGCACCGAGATTACGAGTTTATACTCAAGTTTCAAATGACTCTATTACAATTCCAAGTTATTTGGATAATCGATTACGTGATAATACGAAATTAATACGAATTGCTTCCGGGCTAATCATACTTATATTTTTTACTTTCTATGTATCTTCTGGAATGGTAGCTGGAGGCAAGTTTTTTGATAGTTCATTTGGCTATGAATACCATACAGGTTTATTAATAGTATCAGGTGTAGTTGTTGCCTATACATTGTTTGGCGGTTTTTTAGCGGTGAGTTATACAGACTTTTTGCAAGGACTAATTATGTTTTTAGCACTTATAACAGTACCGTTATTCGGGTTATTTTTAACTGGTGGACTTAGTGAAACAGTAGAATCCATTAAGGCGGTTAACCCAGAGCATTTAAGTTTATTGCCTGCGACAGCAACTGCTGCCGCCATTATTTCTTCCCTTGCTTGGGGACTAGGATACTTTGGGCAACCACATATTATCGTACGTTTTATGGCGATTAGTTCTGTGAAGGAGACAAAACAGGCTCGTCGTATTGGTATTGGATGGATGATTTTAAGTCTTGCTGGTGCACTTGCAACCGCATTAGTAGGCGTTGCATACTACCAGCAAAATGCTGGCGAATTAAAGGACGCTGAAACAGTGTTTATTGTACTTGGCCAAATTTTGTTCCATCCATTTATTGCAGGTATTATGTTAGCAGCTATTTTAGCGGCAATTATGAGTACAATCTCATCGCAATTAATTGTCACTTCTTCAGCACTAGTCGAGGATATATACAAGGCATTGTTCAATAAAACAGCTACCGATAAACATTATGTTTTTATTGGTCGAATGGCAGTATTAGTAGTAGCAATTATTGCGGCAATTTTAGCTTGGAACCCTGAAAATTCTATTTTAAATTTAGTAGGTTTTGCTTGGGCTGGCTTTGGAGCGGCCTTTGGACCAATTATTTTATTATCATTATATTGGAAGAGATTGACGAATTACGGAGCGTTGAGTGGGATGGTGTTGGGTGCATTAACAGCCTTTGTTTGGGGAAAAATAGAATCGCTTTCAACGACTCTTTACGAAATCGTACCAGGCTTCCTAGTTTGTTTAGTAGTAGCCGTTATTGTTAGTATGATGACATATAAAAGAAATGAAGAGATTGAAGATGAATTCAATCGTAGCATATCATTGTTAAAAGAAGAACGAGGGAAATGATAAACGATACTTTAAAGAGTAAATATTGAAGCCTGTAAATTTTGTGAAAAAGTTTCACATAGATTTATTCATTATAATAGGCTAAGAGTTTATCTAGTTTGAATGCGCCCAATTTTAGGGCGCATTTGTTTTTAATAATTAAAATTCAACGCTAGAGTGATTTTATTAAAAAATAAATAGCGCTTTAGTGGAAATAAACGGACTCGACTAAAAGACACAGAATCGGGCATTATATGGTAAGATGGAGAAAATTTGCTGTAGCGTCACCAAGGCGTTGGTGGGAGGATTGTGAGTGGAAAAATTGAAAGAAGTAGATGTTTTACTAGAAAAGGCTATTCTTGTTGGCGTAAATTTACGCAATGATAAGCATTTTGAGTATTCTATGGAAGAGTTAACAAATTTAGCCGAAGCATTAAATGTGGAAGTCTTAGGCGTTGTCACACAAAATTTAGAGCGTGTCACACCTTCACACTATGTTGGAACAGGGAAAATCGAAGAGATAAAAAGCTTTTATGAAGAAGCGCAAGCCAATCTGGTAATTTTTAATGATGAATTATCGCCATCTCAAATCCGTAATTTAGAGCGTGATTTAGAGACGAAAGTAATCGATCGAACGATGTTAATTTTAGATATTTTTGGGCGCCGTGCAAAAACGCGTGAAGCGCAAATGCAGGTAGAGTTGGCGCAACTTCAATATATGCTTCCTCGTTTAGTCGGCTTGCATGCTTCGTTAAGCCGACAAGGCGGTGGTACTGGAGGCGGTTTTAAAAACCGTGGAGCCGGTGAAACGAAACTTGAGCTAGATCGTCGTAAAATTGAAGATCAGATTTCAAAAATCAAAAAAGATTTAGAGCAAGTGAAAGAGCAGCGAGAGACGCAACGAAAACAACGTCGGAAAAATGCCGTGCCTGTTGTGTCCATTGTTGGTTATACGAATGCCGGCAAATCGACAATTATGAACCAACTACTCGCTAAAATTGGTCAAGAAGATCACAAACAAGTATTTGAAAAGGATATGCTGTTTGCGACACTTGAAACGTCTGTCCGTTATATTGAATTACATGATAAGAAGTCATTTTTATTAACAGATACAGTCGGCTTTGTTAGTAAATTGCCGCATCATCTAGTGAAGGCGTTTCGCTCGACACTAGAAGAAGCACGTGATGCTGATCTATTGCTCCATGTTGTGGATGTCTCAAATGCAGAGCATGGTTTTATGATGGATGTTACAAACGAAACGTTAAAGGCAGTTGGCGTTGAGGGAATCCCTACTATATATGTTTATAACAAAGCGGACTTAGCAAATGTTCCGTATCCTGTCATTAGTGGGGATAATATTTGGATTTCTGCAAAGCAGGATATTGGTTTAGATGAACTATTACAAATTATACGACAGCACATTTTTTCTGATTATGTCACATGTAAAATGCTTATACCATATGAGCAAGGCAATGTAGTTTCTTATTTAAATGAAAATGCAACCATTTATGAAACAGCATATGAAGAAAATGGCACATTACTAAAGCTTGAAGCAAAAGAAGCAGATTACGCAAAATATCAACAATTCGTTGTTAAATAGCGATAAGATAAACAATGCGAGGATTGATTTGAGGTTTCGATTGTCAATTTGAATAGCATTGTTTAAAAAATCAACAGCAATCATGGCTGTTGATTTTTTTTGTTTAAATATCTTAATATTTATTATTTTCTAACTTTAAATTCAAATACTATTTTATAGAGGATAGGGAAGAGTGAGAAAACGTAGATATTTCAATATATTTAATAAAATATTATTCAATCAGTCTGAATATAAAGAAAAATGACAAATTTTCAACATTTTTTAAAACTCTTGCGCAAGTAATAAAAACGCTTTAGTATGATAAAACGTGGTTTTTTATCCTTATTAATGGGGAACAATATTTTTAAGGAATAATGAAAGTGGGAGAGGAAATTGTATGTCTACTAAAGATGAAATTGTAAAATCTGTCCCTCAAAATGGATTTGTCGGACACCCTAGAGGGCTCTTTACATTATTTTTTACAGAATTTTGGGAGCGTTTTTCATACTATGGTATGCGAGCGATTCTAATCTTCTTCATGTATTATGAATTAAATGAAGGTGGATTAGGTCTTGATCGCGGTACAGCGAACTCAATTATGGCTATCTATGGTTCGCTTGTTTATATGTCGGGTATTATTGGTGGCTGGATAGCCGATCGACTTTTAGGGACACGTAAAACGATTTTTTATGGTGGCGTGTTAATTATGATCGGTCACTTACTGCTGGCATTCCCTGGCGGTATAACAATGTTATTTGCTTCAATGGCGTTTATTGTTATCGGTACTGGTTTATTAAAACCGAATGTTTCAAGTATTGTAGGGGACATTTATGCTGAAACAGATAGCCGTCGCGATGCAGGATTTTCGATTTTCTATATGGGTATTAATATGGGTGCATTCATTGCGCCGTTTATTGTCGGAACAATTGGACAAAAGTATAGTTTCCATTTAGGATTCAGTTTAGCAGCAGTTGGTATGCTAATCGGATTAATTGTTTTTAAAGTAACGGAGAAAAAATATTTAGGCTTAGCGGGCTTACAAGTAAATAACCCGTTAAAACCAGAGGAACGTAAAAAAGTCTTTACACAATTTGGTATTATAGCATTAATCATTATTGTTTTAGGTGGCATTGGTATTAAAACTGGTGTACTAACAATGGATGTCTTTAGCTTAATTATTACTGCTCTTGGTGTGTTAATCCCAGCAGCGTTCTTTATTTATATGTATCGCAGTAAGAAAACAACAACAGATGAAAAATCTCGACTTCTTGCATATATTCCGTTGTTTTTAGCAGCAGTTATGTTCTGGGCTATTCAAGAACAAGGTGCAACAATCTTAGCAACATATGCAGATGAGCGTACGCAATTAAATATTGGTGGTTTTCGTCTTGAATCGTCTTGGTTCCAATCGTTAAACCCATTATTCGTTATTACTATGTCTCCATTATTTGCGATGTTATGGTTAAAATGGGGCGATAAGCAACCATCGACACCGCGTAAGTTTTCTTATTCACTATTCTTTGCCGGACTATCATTTTTAGTAATGATGATTCCTGCACATCTTTCAGGTGGACAAGCTTTAGTAAGTCCATTGTGGTTAGTATTATCATTCTTCTTAGTTGTAGTTGGGGAATTATTATTGTCTCCAGTAGGTCTGTCTGCAACAACGAAATTAGCTCCACAAGCTTTTGCTGCACAAACAATGTCACTATGGTTCTTAACTAGTGCTGCGGCTCAAGCGATTAACGCTCAGCTAGTAAAGGTATATGAAGTTGTAAGCGAATTCACGTATTTCGGATTTTTAGGATCATTGTCAATTCTTATTGGCATACTCTTATTAGTACTTTCACCTATTATTTCTAAAGCAATGCGTGGTATTAATTAAAAATATAGAAACAGTGCAAAGGAGTTCTTCAATTTTTGCTATGAAGAAAAACTTAAATATTCTTTCTTTTGCTGTAGTTAAAATTTAGAAAAGAGCATTAGTTGATGGTAGACGAGGCGGTGACACCTGCGGGAACAGCACGCAGAGTAAGACGCAACAGACCGCGCGTTAGCGAGGGTTGCGGCTTACAGTGTGCCCGCGGAAAGCAACCGCCGTAGCGGACATCAACGGCATAGCAAAAAGTGTTAGATTGACTGCAGTCAATCTAACACTTTTTTTGTCCCTGCATCTTTTTTGTCTCTTGTGTAGTCTATTAGCTAGAAGATAATTTAATTTTCTGTCGAATAGGACTGTTTTTAGTTATAATAATCTTACTAGTAACATTTTTAAGGGGTTGGTTGTCATGAAAGAAGCATTGGATCGTTTGAGGCCAAGATTAATGGAGATTTTCACGTATTTACATGCGAATCCAGAAATAAGCTGGCAAGAGGTAGAAACAACAAATTATATTTTTGATCTGTTGACACGTGAAGGATTTTCACCACAACGCTTTAAAAATAGCACAGGGCTGTATGTTGATATTGGTGATGGAAACCCAAAAGTAGGTTTACGTACGGATATAGATGCATTATGGCAAGAAGTAGATGGTGAGTTTAAAGCAAATCATTCTTGTGGTCATGACGGGCATATGACAATGGCAATCGGTGCTCTTTTACTTTTGAAAGAGCAGTCTCAATCTTACAAAGGCACAATTCGTGTTATTTTCCAACCTGCTGAAGAAAAAGGAACAGGTGCATTAGCCGTTCTAAAAGAGGGCATTATTGATGATTTGGATTTTTTATTTGGCGTCCATTTAAGACCAGTACACGAGCTTGAGGACGGCACATATTGTGCAGCTTTGTATCATGGAGCATCTCGTTTACTCGAAGGTGAAATTATCGGTGAGGATGCACATGCGGCAAGACCACATCTTGGTGTAAATGCAATAGAAGTAGGTGCAACAATTATAGAAGATTTGCGCACCATACATACAGATCCTATGGTACCTGTATCCGTTAAGATGACAAAATTTCAAGCTGGAGGTGAGTCAGGTAATATTATTCCAGGAAGAGCAGCCTTCACGATTGATATAAGAGCACAACGTAATGATGTAATGGATACACTCGCTCAAGGTGTTAAACGTGTAATCGATTCTTCAAAAATTTTGCATAAAGTGCAAATTGAGTTGCGTACAGTCGCTAATATTGTGGCAGCAGAGGTAGACACAACTGCTCAATATGTTATGGAGCAAGCTATTGTCAAGGCAGCGGGGTTATCTAATCTACGAAAGCCTGTGCATACACCAGGAGGAGAAGATTTTCACCATTATGCAGTTCAACGTCCGCATTTAAAAACGACGATGCTTGGACTAGGCTGTGGATTAACACCAGGACTACACCATCCGAAAATGAAATTTAAGCAGGCAAGACTTGTAACCGGAGTTGAAATTCTTACAAACGCTGTATTAGGAGCATTAGAACTCGAAACATAAAGGAGGCATCAGAAAATGTTAGAAAACGTTTCTATTAAAAAAATGATGACACCTGAGGAAATTGCTGAGGTGCAATTCTTAAATGTTGAAATCTGGGGGAGTCAGGCAATTCCCTCACATCAAATGCTAGCGGCTGTTCAAAATGGCGGATTATTGCTTGGTGCGTATTTAGAAGGTCGACTAATTGGTTTTAATTACTGCTTTGTAGGTTACCGCGAAGGAAATATGTATCTACACTCACACATGATTGGCGTCGAAAAAACATATCGTGAACAAGGTGTAGGAGAGTTATTGAAGCATGCCCAGCAAGAATATGCGCGAGAGAATGGGTTTCAGCTTGTCCGTTGGCTCATTGATCCATTAGAAGCGCGTTTGGCAAATTTATCGTTTTTAAAGCTAGATGCATTTAGTAATCAGTATGAAATAGATTATTACGGTCCGTTGCAAGATGATTTTAATGATGGACTGCCCTCGGACCGCATTGCAGTAGAATGGTGGGTTGAGCGCAAGCATGCAGAAGATAGTTTGGATGAGCTAGAAGAAGCGGCAGAACAAGTAGTGTCGTGGTCATTGACGGTTGATGGATTACCTGTGCTCGATAAAGATAGTGAATTTCAAAGTAACCAAAGATTTTATAAGGACGCTTATTTACTCCCAATTCCACAGTATTTACAAAAGATGAAAGTGGAAAGTCCGAAATTGGCAGAGGACTGGCGTTATAAAATTCGTACAATATTAACGACCTTTTTTGATCAAGAATATGCAATCGTTCGGGTGAAAAAGCAAAAAGAATATATTCATTTTTACCTATTAGTCAGACGCTCTTTATTGGCTTTATAATAGAGCTAAGGAGTGAATTTTGTGAGAATAGAAGAAATTACAATAAGACATTTAAAAATGCCTATGAAGGCTCCATTCGCAACAAGTTTTGGTACTGTTAGTGAAAAAGAGCTATTGCTTTTAGAGGCGAAGGATGCGACAGGAACGATTGGATGGGGAGAGACAGTTGCTTTTGTAGCACCATGGTACACGGAGGAGACATTAAAGACGACATGGCATATGTTAGAGGACTTTTTAATGCCTGCCTTGCTACATAAAGAGCTGGCACATCCAGATGAGGTTAGTGCCTTGTTTGCTCCCATTCGGCGTAATTATATGGCCAAAGCATCTATTGAAGGGGCTGTATGGGACATTTATGCACAGCAAACGAAACAGTCCCTTGCCCATGCGTTAGGTGGAAGCAAAGATAATATTGATGTAGGAATTAGTTTAGGAATTCAAGCTAGCACGGAAAAGCTTTTAGATGTGATAAAGGTCTATGTAGAAAAGGGTTATAAACGAGTAAAGGTGAAAATAAAACCAGGGTACGATGTCGAAGTAATTCGAGCTATCCGTGCTACATTTCCTGATTTGCCATTAATGGCAGATGCAAACTCAGCGTATACATTAAAAGATATAAAAGTGCTACAACAGTTGGATGCATTTAACCTTCTAATGATTGAGCAACCACTTGCTGCTGACGATATTGTAGATCATGCTAAGCTTCAAAAGCAGTTGAAAACACCAATATGTTTAGATGAAAGTATTACATCACTTGAAGATGCCCGTAAAGCGATTGAGCTCGGTAGCTGTGGTGTCATTAATATAAAAATTGGGCGTGTAGGTGGTTTAACAGAGGCTAAGAAAATTCATGACTACTGTCAAGAGCATGATATTCCTGTTTGGTGTGGTGGCATGTTGGAAGCGGGAATCGGACGAGCGCATAATATCGCATTAACAGCACTCTCCAATTTTACATTACCTGGTGATACAGCAGGGTCAAGCCATTATTGGTATGAGGATATTATTATGCCTGAGGTCGTAGTAGAAGATGGTGTTATTCGTGTGCCTCAGAGCGTTGGCATAGGTTATAAGCCAAATATGGTTGTCATTAATAAATTAACAATTAGCAAGAAAGTCTATACAAAGTACCTTTAACAGATGGAGGTAGCCTTTTCCTCCTTCTGTTTGTCAGTACGGGATAAATAGTCGAGGAGAGAAATGATTGAAAAAGAGCTTGCAAATCGGCGGTGCTTATGTAGGAATTATCGTCGGTGCAGGATTTGCATCAGGGCAAGAAATCATTCAGTATTTCACGAGTTATGGCAATAAGGGGATATTAGGCGCTCTTTTAGCGACACTCTGGTTTGCCTTTGTGGGAATGTGTACAGCACAAATTAGTTCAAGGCTGCGGACCACGTCTCATAAAGATTTAATTTATCAAATTTCAGGTAAAACTATCGGCTTTATAATGGACTTTGTTCTATCGCTTTTTTTGTTTGGTGTGTCAGTCATTATGTTTGCAGGAGCAGGAGCTACGTTTGAGCAAATGTTTGGACTACCAGTATGGCTAGGAAGCGTTTGTATGATTGTCCTCACCATGATGACGGTTATGATGAATGTAAAAAGTATTATTAATATTATTGCCATTGCGACGCCTTATTTGTTAGCTGTTGTAACGATTATTGCGGTCTATTCAATAGCTACAATGGATCTATCATTTGCAGAGCAAACAGTTATAGCTGAACAACAATTACAAGCATCCTCAAAAAGCTGGTGGGTAACGGCTTTGTTATATATGTCATTTAATATTGGCGTTTGCTTCTCTCTCCTCACGGTGATGTGTGGTGCTATTCGTAATGAACGAATTGCAGGCATGGGTGGAATTATCGGGGGACTATTACTAGGTGCGCTCATTTTACTTATTCATTTTTCACTTCTTGCTAAAATGAACGTTATTGTTGGAATGGATATACCAATGCTCGCATTAGCAAATGAAATTCATCCAATAGTAGGTTTATTAATGTCATTTTCGTTATTGGGAATGATTTACAATACAGCGGTAGGGATGTTTTATTCGTTTACGGTGCGGTTTTTTAAACCAACAAAGCCAAGCTTTAAGACTGCTGTCATTTTTATGGGCGTTCTAGGCTTTTTTGCTAGCCTAGTGGGCTTTACGACACTCGTATCGAAGTTATATTCAGTAATGGGCTATTTAGGCTTTATTTTAGTAGTGTCCATAATTTTTGCATGGCTACGAGGAATAAGAAGAGTAGCTTAATGAGGTAATTGAGAAGGGCAAGCTATGCCATTCTCAATTACCTTTTTATTTTTATAGAAATGCCGAGGAAATAATGCACGATTGTTGAATGAAAAACATCTTATTTTGTCGGTATTTTTGTTGAAAAATCATAGTTTTTAAGTATTTCCAAATAAAGCGAGAACAATTCTCAATAGTAGGTTGACTGATAATAGAAAGATGCTTATAATGAGAATCGTGAGTAATGATAATCATTTTCAGCTGATTATTAATTACACTCAATAATGAATCTACCGGGGATTACAATGAAAATAAGATATCTTTTAACAGCAACTGTTGTGTTGTCTTTTGTGTCACTATTCATTGGTGTAGTAAATATTAAGCCAAGTGACTTATTGGACTTCGGATCAGAAGAAACTAGACTATTTTTAATTAGTCGTGTACCAAGACTTGTAGCAATATTGCTAGCAGGTGCAGGTATGAGTATTGCTGGTTTAATTATGCAAAGCTTAAGTAGGAATAAGTTCGTGTCACCAACTACAGCAGGAACTTTAGATGCTACGAAATTAGGTGTATTAATTTCAATGATGTTTTTCACAAACGTCACGTACTTTCAAAAAATTTCCTTCGCTTTCATATTTGCTTTAGCCGGCACTTTATTGTTTATGCAAATATTAAATCGAATAAAGTTCAAAGATGCGATTTTTATACCGCTTATTGGCTTAATGTTCGGAAATATCCTGTCTTCAATTACGACATTCTTTGCGTATAAGGCTGATATTATCCAAAACATTGCTGCATGGTTACAAGGAGATTTCTCATTGATAATGAAAGGTCGTTATGAGCTTTTATACATAAGTGTACCTGTTCTAATTTTAGCTTACATTTATGCAAACCGTTTCACAGTGGCTGGAATGGGTGAGGATTTTGCAAAAAATCTTGGTCTTTCCTACAAATTCGTTGTGAATTTAGGTTTAGTGTTAGTAGCACTAGTGACAACTACGGTGGTACTAACTGTGGGTGTGATTCCGTTTCTTGGTTTAATTATTCCAAATATTATATCGCTATTCAGAGGGGATAACCTTGCAAAGACATTACCACACACAGCTTTACTCGGTATGTCGTTCCTATTATTCTGTGATATTTTAGGGCGCGTGTTAATTTTCCCTTATGAAATTCCGATTAGTATGACGGTCGGCGTCATCGGAAGTGCAATCTTTCTAATTATGTTATTTAGGGGGAGAGCATATGCGTAACCGTACCAAAATGTTGATATTAATCGGACTAGCAGTAGCCGCTATGTTACTGTACGTCTTTTATGAATTAAATGGGAACTATAGTTATGCATTCCCACGTCGCCTCATTAAAGTGGTGGCGATGGCATTAACGGGAATTGCCATTGCTTATTCAACGGTGGTTTTCCAAACAATTACACATAATCGTATTTTAACACCAAGTGTCATGGGGCTTGATGCTTTGTACATGATGGTGCAAACAATTATCTATTACTTCTTTGGCTCGATGTCAATATTTGTTATTAATGCACATTACAATTTTTTACTAGCTGTTTCAGCAATGGTTGTTTTCGCGTTAATATTTTATCGAGTATTGTTCAAAGAAGGTAAACGTCCGATTTACTTTCTACTGCTTGTCGGTATGATTGTCGGAACATTTTTAGGAAGCGTCACTACGTTCTTCCAAGTATTAATTGATCCTAATGAATTCCTAAGCTTACAAAGTAAAATGTTTGCAAGCTTTAATAATGTGAATTCAGATTTAGTATGGTTAGCAGGACTTGTTATTGTTGGTACATTTATTTACGGCTGGCGTCATATGAGTCAACTTGATGTAATGTCACTGGGTCGCGATACAGCAATAAACCTTGGGGTACCTTATGATAAGCTTGTACAACGCATGCTCATATTATCTTCGATTTTAATCGCCGTATCTACAGCTCTTGTTGGGCCAATTACATTCTTTGGCTTAATCGTAGCGAATTTATCGTATCAGTTTTTCAAGACGTACAAGCATTCTGTATTAATTGCAGGCTCTTGTGTAATGAGTATTGTTGCTTTAGTCGGTGGTCAGTGGGTGGTCGAGCGTATTTTCAACTTCGATACAACACTAAGCGTTATTATAAACTTTGTAGGTGGTGTGTACTTCATCTACCTATTATTGAAAGAAAGTAGGTCAGCAGGATGATCCAAGTAAAAGAAATTTCTAAGTTTTTTGGAAAAAAACCGGTCATTCAAGATGTTAGTGTAGACGTTGCGCCAGGTAAAATTACGTCCTTTATTGGACCAAATGGTGCAGGTAAATCAACCCTGCTTTCAATGGTAAGCCGTTTACTTAATGCAGACACTGGGGAAGTACTACTCGATAAGTCAGATGTGCGTCGCTGGAAATCTGATGACTTTGCAAAGCGCGTATCGATTTTAAAGCAGTCAAACTACATGAATGTACGACTAACAATACGTGAACTCGTTTCATTTGGTCGTTTTCCTTATTCAAAAGGGAATCTGAAACCAGAGGACGAGCAAAAGGTAGATGAGGCAATACAATATATGAATTTAGCTGATATTCAGCATAATTATCTAGATGAATTATCAGGTGGTCAGCGACAACGGGCATTTATTGCAATGGTCATTGCGCAAGATACAGACTACATTTTACTTGATGAGCCACTTAATAATTTAGACATGAAGCATTCCGTGCAAATCATGAAAATATTGCGCAAGTTGGTCGATGAGCTAGGAAAAACGGTTGTCATTGTTTTACATGATATTAACTTTGCTTCCGTATATTCTGATCGTATCGTCGCTTTAAAAAATGGACGCGTTATAAAAGATGGTCCAACCAATGACATTATTAACTCAGATGCGTTAAAGGAAATCTATGATATGGATATCCCTGTACAAGAGCAAAATGGTTGTCGCATTTGTGTGTATTTTAACTCTTAGTAACAATAGATAGTCATTACTATCTAAAAATATAAAAACAATTAAAGGAGATTTCACAATGAAAAATTGGAAATTACTTACTGTATTAATGGCAATGATGCTTTTAGTATTAGCTGCTTGTGGTTCTAAAGAAGAATCAAAAGAAGATGATAAAGGTTCTACGGATAATAAGCCTGCTGAAGAGCAAAATGAAGCTGCTTCTGCTTACCCAATTACAATCCCAGGAAGTACATCTGGTGAAAATACTTTTGAAGAAGTGACATTAAAAGAACAACCAAAAAATGTTGTCGTATTTGACTATGGTTTCCTTGATACTTTAGATGCTTTAGGCGTTGAAGTTGCAGGTGTTTCTCAAAAATCAGTACCTAGTTATTTAAGCAAATATGCTGACACAACTTACGTAAATGTTGGGTCTTTAAAAGAGCCTGATTTTGAAGCAATCTCTTCTATGAGCCCAGACATCATTTTCATCTCAGGTCGTCAAGCATCTGCATACGCAGAATTATCTAAAATTGCGCCAACTGTATTCGTTGGTGTAGATAACAATAATTTCATGGAATCGTTTAAAATGAACACTGAATTAGCTGGTAAAATTTTCGGTAAAGAAAAAGAAGCTGCTGATGCATTCGCTGCATACGAAGCAAAAGTAGAAGAGCTTAAAGCAAAAACTGCTACATCTGAAGATAAAGCTTTAATCGTTTTAGGTAATGAAGGTTCATTATCTGCATATGGTCCTGGTTCACGTTTCGGTGTTATTCATGACGTATTTGGCGTAAAAGCTGCAGATGACAAAATTGAAGCTTCTACACATGGTGCTAACGCTTCATTCGAATATGTACGTGACACAAACCCAGATATTTTATTCGTAGTTGACCGTGACGCTGCTGTTAACCCAGAAGGTGAGTCTGGTACTAAAGCTGCTATTGAAAACGAAATCGTTGGTGCTACTAACGCTGCTAAAAACGGCAAAATTTATTACCTTGATCCAGAATATTGGTACCTATCAGGTGGCGGTTTACAATCAGAAACTGCAAAAGCTGATGATATCTTAAAGGCGTTTAATTAATATGTTTGTACAAATTAAACGTATGGTCGTAACAGAGGGTAACGGGGAAAAGGTTGTTGAACGATTTGGAGCTAAAAAAGACGGTCCATCATTACTTGAACAGCAACCAGGTTATATCGATAAGCAAGTACTTGTAAAAAAAGTACGCCGTGGTGATGAAGAAGTGCTAATTATGGTTCGTTGGGAATCAGAAGAAGCATGGAAAAATTGGGAGAAGAGCCCTGAGCATATTGCTGGTCATAAAGCAAATGCTGGTAAGCCTAAACCTGACTATATCATCGAAAGCGGACAAGACGTTTACTATGTAAAAGGTTAATAAAATTAGAGGTGTCTCACAAGTTAATTGTGGCGCCTCTTTTTTGTTATCTCACTTCTTATATAATGCACTATGTGTGTGAACAGTTAGGAATTAACTTGAGAAATAATCAATTTATTAGAAGTCTAAGTATTTTTGTTGGATGGTTTAGGGTGTGAAAAGGACGGAAGGCAAGGGGGGTTAGTTAAATTGCGCCACACCTCGCCACACATAGAAGGGTGATTTTTGAGGTAAACAATAAATTTTATTTAAATTCAGTTGCACTTAAAGCTGTGCTTAACGTAAAATATCGGCTTAATGTTTAATGGAAGCTTTACTCCAAATATTAAAGGCTGAGTTGATGTTGAAGGAGATGCCGCTATTATTAATGAATAATCCTGTAATATTGGTTGGGTAGTACTGATAGGCGTCATTTTTCTCTGTAACTGTATTAACCATTTTTGAAGAGGTATTATAATCTATATTTTTGAAATCGGTCAGCGAGTCTGTAAAGCTGCTTATTTCAACGACGTTACTGCTGTTTTGACCATTCTGCGTTCCTCTAGCATAAACAATACAGTACTGTGAAGTTTTATAGAGCATCGGTGTATGGATATTCAAACCAGATGTAAAAGGGCTCACTAAAGACAATAATGGTAAATCTTTTTCTGGTACTTTTACAATGTCATGTTGCGCCATATACGTGTTTAGTTTTTGCTGAAAAGTATCTTCAAATCCAGGAATATCACAAATGAAATTAGAAATAGAAGACTTATGTTTAAACTCAGCTAAAGCTTCTTGATAAGCACGTTGTTCAGCTTGAATGATCAATTGTTCAATAGATTGTTGTTCATTAGAAGGTTTTTTAATAGTAATTTCTTCTGCAGAGACAGATATTGTACAGGAAAAAGTTTCTGTAAGTATTAACACGTTGTCATTTACTCCATTAGTCATTTCAATCACTCCTTAATGTTGGAGAATATATTATAGAGAATTTATCATACGGCTTAAATTGCAAATCGAGTCACATACAATACTAATGAATTTTACTTATCTTAAGCGTAACATCAGTCAGGACGCCATTTCAATGGTCAGTTAACGCCAAAAACTGGCGGTCACCTTTGTGACACCGCCAGTTTTTTACTATTTCTTAGCAAAAAATGGCGTGCTTTCTATGAATACCGCCAATTTTTGGCGGTATTTATGTATTTATAATAGTGATAAATAGAAGATATGAGTGATTCATTTAACATATAAATACTAGAATTAATTCCCATTAATATGTATAATATTTAACAATATATTTAGGGGAGTAGAGGACTATTGAGTGATATAGACGGACGTATTAATGATTCTTTAGACAGTCTGATTGAAAATGATTTGATGCTTGGTGATGAATTAAAGTCAATGCTTAAAAGTTTTAAAGCAGAAAAGAAAGTAATAGGCTATTCATTTGGTAAACTCTGTTTTTGGCATTATGAAGCATTTGTTGATTGTTTGAATGAAGATATATATAAAGTTGCTGCAGCTATTGAACTTCTAATTTTGTCCTATGATATTATTGATGATTTGCAGGATAAGGATACAGACTATATTTGGAGCAAAACACCTGAACTTTCTTTAAATGCGGCACTTGCCTTGCTCGTAATGTCATCTAGAGCTATAAATAACACTTCTTTTGAACATAAAGATAAAGCCATTCGTCTACTTGAACAATATGCTTTACGTAGTATTAGTGGTCAGCAGTTAGATGTACTTAATGCTTGTCGAGATGAGCAATCCTACTTACACATGATCGACCAAAAATCAGGGTCACTTACAGCAATGAGTTGCGTCATTGGTGAGGTACTTGCAAAAGGGAAGGTGACTGACGAAATAGAGGAGTACGGAAAATGCATAGGTATTATCCAACAAATTAAAAATGATATTCTAGATTTAAAAACGTGGGGACCTAAAAATGATCTTTTAAACAGAAAGTATTCATTGCCAATTATTTATCTAATGGCACAAAAAAATAGTGTATCAAAATCTGTGATAAACTATTATAATAAAGATATAGTTACATTTTTGGATAATAATGTTACAGAACTTGAGTTGACAAACAGTGGTGCAATACGTTATGCGGTTGCAATAAAAAATCTCTATAAGATAAAAGCATTGAATAATCTTGAAAAAGTTGCTATAAACAAGTTAGGTAAAGAATACCTAATAAAACTAATGAAATGAGGAGAGATTTTATGATTAATGTAATTCAGTATCTAGAAGAAAACCCAGCACTAGTACCACTGTTAAAAGAACAAAAAGTTGCATTAATTGGTATTTCAGCAATTGAACAACAGGCAATACTTGACTCATTCGAAGATGTACTATGCTTAAGAGACCCTATTTGGAATTAAATTTATATAATCAAAAATGGTTTATGCTTGCTATAAGTGTTTACATAATGCTAGGTTTCTACCTGCTATATGTTCCTTATAGCAAGCCTTATTTGGGTATAAATTTGATAGAGGAAAAGGGAAACTGGGTAATAGAACATTCACATGATCAACTAGTGGATGGTCAAAAAATATCTGCGGGGGATATTGTATTAAAAATAGATAATATTGAAATAGAAGATATTTCTTATATTAAGTATGATTTGACAATTAGGGCTGCAAATTCACTAACAATATTACAGCCAAACGGAAAAATAATTGATATTAAACCAAGAGGTTTAGATTTTTCAGAGCGGTTTTATTATATTTTATTAATCCCTGCATGTTACTATTTTCTTACATTATTTGTTGTATGTTATTTGCATTTTAAACAAAAAAATACTTCGCTTTTAAGATTGCTCATCTTATTTATGCTAACTGTTTCCTTGGCTTATGTAAGTATTGGTGCATCTGGTAGTCTCGACATCATAGGAATTATGGTCAATCGAGGTAGTATGCTGTTATGTTTAGTGTTACTGTTACATTTTTTAAGAAACTATTATTCATTTTTAAAAGCTAATTGGTTACTTTTTAACAATATAAAATTATTTTATTTATTGCCTCTAATTGCGATGTTACTTAGCTATGTTGGCATTATTAATAATAATTTGCATAACTTTCTTTCTTATATTGTTTTAGCTACTTTTTTGATTTTACTTATTTTAATACTCATTATGTTAATGCTAAGTTATTTTAAATATAAATCACCTCAGTTAAAAATTTTAATGAATAGTGTAATGATTCCATTTCTTCCATTCTTATTTCTCTATGCACTTCCAAATATACTATTTCATCATCCTGTGCTTTCCGCCGAAATCAGTGCTTTGTTTTTATTATTGATTCCTTTTAGTTTTATTTTCACACAACTAACGGAACGATTATTTGACATTGAGTATCATATTACAAGGCTTCGTTACTATGTCATATTTTCTGTAATTTTTACTGCATGGTTTACTTTTGGTTTGTATTGGATCGCGGGAAAATTTTTAACTAAGACTATTATGTCAGGTGTTTCATTATTTACGTTTTTATCGTTAATTGTTCTTTTCTACATAAAAGAAAAGGTAGATTATCGCAAGCGAAAAATTTTGTTTTCTACTAAAGGGGATTATATACATCAGTTATATACTGCTGTAGATAGAATTGGTAAGACGATTAAATTAGACGAGCTTCTAGAAAAGTTTGCTCAGGAAGTTTCGCTGCACCTAGAGCTTGAGCATGTATTTGTATTAACCTATGACTATGACACAAATCAGTTTACTTCAATGGTTGAGGGAAAGGTTCCGATAAATCCTATGCTAATGGAAGATTTGAAATTAGGAGAAATACGGAAAATTGACAAAGTCTATCTAGCTTTCCTCCATCAAGATGCTCATTACAAAAGAGCCTTAGTATTGGGGCATAACAATTCAATTCATTTAAAAGATGAAGAGCTTTTATGGCTCGAATTGCTCCTGTTATATGTAAATAACTTTATTGAAAATACAAAAATGGTGGAAGAACTGTTAGAGGAACTAAAGCATATGAAGCAAGCAGATGAAGGTCAATTACCTTGGCTAAATAAGCTGTTATGGCTAAGGTTTGAAGAGGAGAAATATCAATTAGCTCAAGAGTTGCATGATACTAATTTACAAGAGCAACTCCATATTGCTCGTGAAGTAGATGTTTTAATCAATGCCAAAGATACTATAGAAATCCAACAAAAACTTGTCAAGATTCATAAACAAATGGTTGCATCTTTACATGATTTAAGAGCATATTGTGAGAATCTAAAGCCCCCATTGTTAGACACGTTAGGGCTAAATGCCGCATTAGAAAAGCTCATTCGAAAAGTAACGGAAAGGGCTAACTTTTTGTTAATTTATACAATAGACCGTCTTTATTTAGAGGATGAACGAATGAATTTAATGATTTATCGTCTATTTCAAGAAATACTCAATAATGCTTTGAAACATTCCTATGCGACAACGGTTGAAATTCACCTCAAGGAAATGGACAATGGATTTGAAATCATCTATAGGGATGATGGAGTAGGTTGTAATGTTAATGATATTATTGTTGCTGAATCGATGGGAATCCGTGGTATGCAAGAGCGTGTAAAAGCATTTGATGGACACTTTTACATTGATACTCAAGTTAATGAAGGGATGTCTATTAGAATTACAGTAAAAGAAGGAAGTGACACACTTGATAACGATGCTCATAGTGGATGATCATCCTATTGTGTTAGAGGGAACGAAAAATTTATTTAAAGAGAATGAAGACATTTTAGTTGATACAGAGAGTGATGCAACTTCAGTAATACCAAAAATTAAAGACAAGCCATATGATATTTATCTAATTGATATCAATATGCCTTTAGAAAATGGCATTCATTTAGCGAGAAATATTAAAGCGATACAAATAGATGCTTCGATAATCCTTTATACGGGGGATGACATCACAGATTATTACCCACTAATTTTAGAAAAGAAAATAGATGGGATTTTAGCCAAAACAGCTTCTAAAGAGCAGATTTTACGGACGGTTCGTGCCATTGCAAATGGAGAAATTGTTTTGCCCAAAAATTTCTTAGACTTTCTAGATAATCGATTTAAATTACAAGATGCTAAGCTCGATATACATTTAAATGAAAAAGAAAAGAAAATTTTAAGATTGATTGCTGAAGGGCATACAAATAAAGCGATAGCTATAGAGTTAAACATTCCTCAACGAACAACTGAGAGATATTTAACACAACTGTTTTCCTTGCTAAATGTAGATTCGCGAACAGAAGCAGTAAATCTTGCTGAACGAATGAATTTACTATAGCTTAGCTATATGTTATTATAAAAGTTAATTGTTATATTTTTCTATAAAAGGGTAGTATTTAGGTAATGTAAAGACACTATAATATTAATCAAGACAATATTCTTTTTTAATATAACTAAATACCTATAAATCCGAATGAACACCGCCATTTTTTGGCGGTGTTTTTTTCGTGCCCGCCAAATCACGCCAAAAAAATAGCTAAGTCCGCCAAAAAACTGGCGTAAACCCAACATTGAAATGGTGGTATAAGTACTGGTACGCTTAGATTAATCAAGGTTAAGTAATTTTTTCCATAGTGAGTAATAGTTTAAGAGAATATATCGTTGAAATAAGCAGTTTAACTATTTATTTATATAGTAGAAAATGTAGTAGATTTTTTAAGGATGTTACTAGCTGGACAGCATACTCACGAAAAAACTTTAATAAAGGTAGGCGTATAATTTGAAAGTAGAACTTGAAAATTTAATTTCTATAGATGAATCTAACCAAGATCAAGTCATTAAAGTTTATAATCGCTACGGTATTTATGTAGGTGCGCCTGAAATCAGAAAAAGAAATTTGAAGGCATCTTTTAATCCTATTTTTACTTTAAATGAAGATGTGACGTATGAGCAGGTGGCAGCATTATATAAATCGTTGGAACATGAGTTGGGCATTGTATCTATTGGGGAACGTTTTTATTTTGACTTTTCAGACAGTGAATACGAACAAACGCCATTATTTACGTTAAACTCTACGGGCAACTCGCCAGAAATGTTTTTAGATGATCGAGGCACTTTATTTTCAATAAGTACATATTGTAAGCATTGTGGGCTTATGGAAAAAGAGCAACTTTCACCATTAGTTATTGATACTTCGCAAATGAAAGATCGTCATTTAGTCCATGTGAGTGGGTACTGGGTGGCCTCTGAAGAATTAGCAGCATTAATGAAGCAAGCAAATATTGAAGGCTATGAACTTCTAGAAGTAATTCATAGTGGATCAGAAGTAGGGAAGCAACTTGCATATCAAATAATACCTACCCAAATGCTACCAGTTAGTAATGCTGAAAGAATAAAGCTGTATTTTGCAACTGAGCAGCCACCTTGTAAATGTGGGTTAAGTGGTGTAATTCTAGGCCCTGATAATTACGATGCTAAAGATATTATGAATTTAAATGGAGATGTATTCTATTCTTCAGAGTGGAGTCATGATGGCAGCTATCTTTACAGAAAAACAATATTCAGTAGAAAGTTCAGAGATTTAATTATTAATAATCATATTTCTCGAGAAGTTAGAGGGGAAAAGGATCGAAACTTCGGACCGAAAGATTGGTTATTCGATCCAGTATTATTGAAATAGTTTGAACTATAGAATAATAAAAGGTGAGGGAGTGTTGATGTTGTTTAGAAAAATACTACCTATCGTTGCTATTTTATTTATCGTAGCATTAGCGCTTTCAAATTACTTTAATAAGCCGAATGAAGAATCCATTATATTAGCTAATATAATTAAGTACATTTTTATGCTATAAATCAGATGTCGTATATTTTCTCAAGTTCACCTAATTATGGTATGATGTGAAAAAACATTGCGTGAATGTGCTTTGAGGTGAAATTTTGATAAAAAAATGGTCATATCCATTAGCGATTGTAACACTTATTGTATTTTTTGCTTTGCGCTTAACATACAACAGTGACATGATTTTAAGCTTCGATAAAAAAGTGGCAGAAATACTGTTTGGCAATCGGTATATAGAGATTTTTCATTATATTGGTGAGCCTAAATTTGTAGTCGCGGTCGCTATTATATTAATTGTATATTTAGCATGGGGAGCGAAAAATTACCGGGGCATGTTATTTGTAGTGTTAACATTTGCCGTAGGGAATGTGTTAAATCAAATGTTGAAAAAATGGGTGCAACGTCCGCGCCCTGAAATAGAAGATCAATTAACATCATTCAGTTTTCCATCCGGACATGCTATGTCAGGCCTATTGTATTTATTTACTGTCGCCTATTTATTATCTGAAAATAACACTAAGGCACGTCAAATACAGCTTTGGATAGGTGCAATTGTGCTAACAATTCTTATTGGCCTATCACGAGTAGCAGGAGCGCGTCATTTTGCCTCAGATGTGCTAGCTGGGTGGAGTATAGGTTACACATGGTTCATCATTTGCGTTCTTTGGTATGAACGACGTAAGCGACTGTTTAAACCCAAAAATTAAGTGCCAGTCACCCAAACAATTCTGAATTTTTATAGCATCCAAGTAAAAATCCACGAAGACTCCTGCAGGAATAGTACTAGAAGTAAGATGCAAAAGGCGGCAGCGACGGTTGCGTCTTACAAAGTGGCCTGCGAAAAGCGAAGTGGATTTTTAAGCTTTCGATAACCTAAATTAAGCATTTGTCAGCAGTACCGTATCCAAGGTACTGCTTTTTTATGATTTTTTTATGTGATATCAATAAAGTATTTTCCTTGCAAAAAAGAATTGCTTATAGGAAACTTTTAAGCTAAGATGAGTACAATGAAAAAAAGAGAAAAGGAAGAAGGAATTGGAAGGACAAATTTTATTTGCTTTAGGGTTAACCCTTTTTGCTGGACTTGCAACAGGAGTAGGAAGTTTAATCGCATTTTTTACCTCAAGAACTAATACTAAATTTTTATCACTAGCTCTTGGTTTTTCGGCAGGGGTTATGATTTATGTGTCACTTGTAGAAATTTTTGTGAAAGCAAAGGATGCATTAACCAATGCCTTAGGTACAACTAATGGTTATTGGATGACGATAGCGGGTTTCTTTGGCGGAATGTTATTTATAGCTTTGATTGATAAGTTTATTCCGAAATCGACTAATCCTCATGAAGTAAAGCTTGTGGAAGATGTTAATGCTATTAAACCACAGGTAGATGAAAGCCACTTAATGAAAATGGGCGTATTCACTGCACTTGCAATAGGTATTCACAATTTTCCTGAAGGCATAGCAACATTTATGTCTGCTATGAATGACCCGAATGTTGGCATTGCGATTGCAATTGCTGTAGCCATTCATAATATCCCTGAAGGAATTGCTGTCTCCGTTCCTATTTATTTTGCTACAGGAAATCGTAGAAAAGCATTTAAACTTTCTTTTTTATCGGGGTTAGCAGAGCCTGTTGGTGCGCTAGTAGCTTATTTACTCTTAATGCCGTTTTTATCGGATGTCATGTTCGGTATTGTATTTGCAGGTGTTGCAGGAATAATGGTATTTATATCATTAGATGAGCTACTACCAGCCGCACAGAGGTACGATGAAACACATTTATCAATGTATGGTTTAGTTGCCGGAATGGCAGTAATGGCTATTAGTTTAGTATTATTAGCTAAGTGCTTAACTTGCTATTAAAAAAGGAATCTAGTCTTATCGGCTAGATTCCTTTTATTATGCTTCTATCAATTCCTTAACTGTCTCTAAGCAGTCATAAAAAGTGTTAAAAGGCTTATAAGGGATATGTAAATCTTTACAGCGATCAATTAATTGCTCCCTAGCTAACACTAAATCTGCTTGTTTAGCAGCTTCAAAATCGGAAATAGAGTCACCGATAACGATCTTAAATTGATCGTGCTGTGCCATTTCTCGCATGACAGTTGGCTTGCAACAACCACAACTTTGTGTTGGGAATTTTGCACAATGCTCATCGCAGCTATGAGGATAGACAACGGTGATTTGCTCTCCAGAAAAGTCAGCACTATTGCAATAAATTCCTGAAAAGGGTCCGAATCTTTCAAGCAATGGTTGAATGAAAAAATCTACACCGCCACTAACAATGTAAAATGGAATGTCGTGCTCCTGCGCATAGCGGACAAATTCGCTAAAGCCCTCACGGATAACGGTGGTCTCCTTCAAATATTGAATGATATCATCTTTTTGGTTAGTCGATAAAAGATCAAACATAGCAGTAATACCTTCTTTAAAGCTAATTGTTTGAGCCATCATTGCCTTTGCAATTTTCTCAGATTGCTCAGGAACGAAATGCGTCATCAGGGAGACAATATTATCTGTTTCTGTAATAGTGCCATCAAAATCGCAGAAAATAATTGGTTTCAATGTACTTCCTCCTTCAAGAAAAAACGCCTACTTTGAAGTAGACGTTCTACAATTATTTTACTTGTACACCATGCTCATCGGCCTTCGTTAAGATGACTTGATGTTCTGGGAACTTTGCCTGCATTGTTGTAACAAAGTCATCAGCAATAGTAGTTGGAATAATGGAAATGAGTGTCGGACCCGCTCCACTTAATGCTGTACCGTATGCACCATGTGCTTTTGCAGCTTCACGGATTTCTGCATATTGAGGTATCAATGTTGAACGGAAAGGTTCATGGAACAAATCCGCTTCCATGTAGTGTCCTGCACGTTTAAAATCTCGTGACATTAAAGATGCAGCTAGCATATTAGCGTTTGCAGAGGCATGTACGGCATATGCTCGATCTAATTGTTTTGGTAAAACGGAGCGAGACTCACTCGTTTTTAGCTCAACATCTGGTACGTACACAACAAAAGAAGCATTAATATCATTTACATGGAATGTATCTACTATTCCGATTTCATCCATTGAGGAAATCGTCAAGCCACCAAGTACCGAGGCAGTCGCATTATCAGGATGCCCTTCAATTTGAGAAGATAAATTTAGTTTATCCTGTATAGTTAACTTTAAATCGCATAATTGGTTAGCTAGCTCAATACCCGCTACAATGACAGCAGCACTACTTCCTAAACCACGGGCTAATGGTAGTTCACTTGCCATTTCAACTCGGCAAGCAGGTAATTGTTTATTATACTGACCAGCAATTTTTTTGGTAATAATGTATAGTAAATGTTGTTCTAGCTCAAATTCACTAGGACCGTTGTCATCGAGATGTATGATCTCCCAATTATCCTGTAGGGAAACATCTAATTTCAAATAAAGAGACAAGCCGAGTCCGATAGAATCAAAGCCAGGGCCTAAATTGGCTGTGCTCCCAGGAACGGTAATTTGCCACTTTTTACTCATAGTACATCCTCGATATATTTACGAATTTGTTCTTCATCATTTTTAAGAGATACGACGTCTACTGTTGAAACGTTCATTGCAGTATCTGGATCTTTTAAGCCGTTACCAGTAAATACTGTCACGACTTTTGAGCCTTTAGCAATTTTACCGTTTTCAACAGATTTAATAACACCTGCTAATGATGCAGCTGAACCGGGCTCAACAAAAATTCCTTCAGTTCCTGCGATTAGTTTGTAAGCTGCTATAATTTCTTCGTCTGTTACAGAATCAATAATACCGCCAGACTCATCACGAGCTGCTTCAGCAAATTGCCAGCTAGCAGGGTTTCCGATTCGGATAGCTGTTGCAACTGTTTCTGGGTTAGGGATTGCTTCACCTTTTACAATTGCTGCGGCTCCTTCTGCTTCAAAGCCGTACATTTTTGGTAAACCTGAAGCTTTCACATCGTTATATTCTTTAAAGCCTTTCCAGTAAGCAGTGATGTTACCTGCGTTCCCAACTGGTATGCATAAATAGTCTGGAGCAGAACCTAAAGCGTCCACAATTTCAAATGAAGCTGTTTTTTGCCCTTCAATACGGTATGGGTTAACTGAATTGACAAGTGCTACTGGAGTCGTCTCACTTACTTGGCGCACAATATTTAAAGCATCATCAAAATTGCCATCAATTTCAATAATTTTTGCACCGTACATTGTCGCTTGTGCTAGTTTACCAAGGGCTACTTTCCCTTTAGGAATAACTACAATCGACTGAATACCTGCGCGAGCTGCGTAAGCTGCAGCTGCTGCTGAAGTATTTCCTGTTGAGGCACAAATTACACATTTACTACCGTCCTCAATAGCCTTTGCTACCGCAAATACCATACCACGGTCTTTGAAAGAGCCGGTTGGATTTGCGCCTTCTATTTTACCATAAAGCTCGATACCAAGCTGTTTTGATAGATTAACTAAATGTATAAGAGGCGTATTGCCTTCGTTTAATGTTAGCGCAGGTGTATTTTCTGTTACGGGTAAAAATTGTTTATATTCTTCAATAAGGCCTTTCCACATAACGTAACGATCTCCTTTTGTTCTCATAGAAAGAACAGTTGTTTTTGTATAAGAGACATTTTAACGCAAATGACTATATATTTTCAATAGCAATTAATAAATTGTCTAAACAATTCGGTCATTTGAATTTTACTTGTCACTTTCTCGAAACAACTGTATAGTAAACTCGTAATGTAAAGTCATGTGTAAAGACAGGTGGTTATAATGACAACAATAAAGACAGAACAATCCATTTCACGTAACAAGCTCTTAGGAGTTGCAGGTGTTGGCTGGCTCTTTGATGCGATGGATGTCGGTATTTTATCTTTCGTTATTACTGCGCTAGCGGTAGATTGGGATTTAACAAAAAGTCAAATGGGCTGGATTGGTAGTATCAATTCTATTGGTATGGCAGTAGGGGCACTGGCATTTGGAATTTTTGCCGATAAAGTCGGGCGTAAGCAAGTTTTTATGTGGACACTAATTCTATTTTCCGTCGCAAGCGGCATTTCCGCATTTACGACAACATTAGTAGCATTTATGGCATTACGTTTTTTAGTAGGGATGGGGCTCGGAGGAGAACTACCAGTAGCATCTACACTTGTTTCTGAGAGTGTGGAGGCGAAAGAACGTGGAAGAGTAGTCGTATTACTGGAAAGCTTTTGGGCAGCAGGTTGGCTAATTGCAGCACTTATATCTTATTTTGTCATACCTACATGGGGGTGGCGTGTAGCTTTATTATTAACAGCTGTTCCTGCAGTGTACGCTATTTACCTTCGTTGGCATTTGCCAGATTCACCGCAATTTACTGCAAAGGCTGAATCAAAAAAGCGCAGTGTCTTTCTCAATATACGGGAAGTATGGTCGAAAAAATATGCACGTTCGACATTAATGTTATGGGTGCTTTGGTTCACCGTTGTATTCTCGTATTACGGCATGTTCTTATGGTTGCCGAGCGTAATGGTAGGAAAAGGTTTTGATATGATTACTAGCTTTAAGTATGTACTGATTATGACGTTAGCACAGCTGCCAGGATACTTCACAGCTGCATGGTTTATCGAAAAGTTCGGACGGAAATTTGTACTTATTTCCTATTTAATTGGAACGGCTGTAAGTGCTTTCATTTTTGGTAATGCTGAGACGATGGCAGTGCTATTAATATCGGGTATGTTTTTATCTTTCTTTAACTTAGGTGCATGGGGTGCACTATACGCTTACACACCAGAACAGTATCCAGCAGTTATTCGTGGTACAGGTGCAGGCATGGCAGCGGCAGTTGGAAGAATTGGCGGTATTTTTGGGCCGTTATTAGTAGGATCCTTGTTAACAGCAGGCTATGATATTGGCTATATTTTTGCGATTTTCTGTGGTGCAATAATTATCGGGGTCATTGGTGTTATATTTTTAGGGACAGAAACAAAACAAATTGAATTAGAATAAAAAAGAAAGTCTTGGATTCTATTTGAATCCAAGACTTTTTTAAATGCTCGTCCTTTAAAAAATAAAATAATAATTTATTTTTATACACATTTATCTGAAATGTGTTAAAATTTCGAATTGAATATTGTATACAGTAGAAATTATAATATTAATAAGGATATTTTTAATATTGAAGATACAAAGATTATATGTCAATTTATTACGAACTATTGCATTAGTGTATTAATGTGTTAAAGATTTTTCTGAAAAGTCATTGTATTCAAATTGTAATCGTGATACTGTATTTTTAATCGAATTTAGAATCAGTAGGGAATAATCTCCATTCGTGATAATTTCTTTGAAAGAAAGGTTGTTAGGAATGAGTATAAAAGAAGATATAAAGAAAAGGTATGTCAGGCTGTCAAAAGGACAACGTAAAGTCGCGCAATTTGTTATGAGTAATCCAGCGGTTGTCATTGCCAATGGGGCGGCTGAAGTGGGTAGACAAGCGAATGTAAGTGAATCAACCGTTATTCGTTTTTGTTATGCAATGGATTTGTCAGGTTATGTCGAGCTACAGGAGGAATTAAGAAGTTATTTAAACTCTCAAAATGAGGGAACGCCTCTCCAATCTACATATATGACGAGCAAGCAGAAGACTTCTAGCGTTGGCAAGGTAATGCAACGCGACATGCAAAACATTCAAGATACAATACATCTCATTAACGATAGTATGCTTCAGAAAAGCTCGAAATGGATGCATGAAGCAGATACTATTTATATTTTAGGTGCACGCCAAGATGCTTCCGTTGCAAATTGGTTATCGTATACGTTAAAAACTTTACGAACAAATATCAAGCAGTTGCGAACAGATTCAGATGATCTTGTTCAACAAATAAACAGTATGAGCGAACGTACAACGTTAATCGTCTTTTCATGTGATAAACAATCCAATGATGTCAAAACAATTGTTGAAATTGCTAAAATGAAAAAGGTGAAAATCATTGCTATTACAGGTTCGGCGTTGTCTCCAATAAGGGATTATGCAAGTGCGTTGTTTGCATTAGGCTTGAAAAATCAATCTTCTTTGGACATTGTGCCAGTACTGTTTTCCTTTATGCATGCATTGATTGAGGAAATGATTAGCCAAGATAAAGAGCGGTATGAGCAATATCAACAATCGTATGAACAAGTTGAAAATAATTTATTGTTTTTAGACATTGCAAGAGAGAAACAAGTATTTTAATAAAATACAGCGTATAGATTGGGGTACAGCCACTAATCTATACGTTTTTTACGATAGGTGATTTCGAATTAGAAGTAAAAAAAGATGTCCAAATAAGGCATTAGACATCCTTGGGAAATAATTTATAAAATTTTGCTGAAGCTATATTCAGCCTTAAAAGTATCTTTTAGTTTAATAGCATTGGCGCGGGTTCCTTCTTGCTGAAACTCATGTTTTTTAAATAACTGTAACGCAGCATCATTATGCTCCATAACGGATAATTCTAAGCGAGATATATCTCTTTTGCTAGCCCAGTCTTCCACTGCATTCATAAGTGCTGAACCGATACCTTTTCGTTGGTGTTCTTTCTTTACGGCCATGTGAATTGATGCAACGTGTTTAGCTTTAGAATGCTTATAACCATGGATAACGGCATAACCCGCAAATGTGCCATTTAAAATGCAAAGTAAAATCGTGCGGTTTTTTAATTGCTTCCAATAAGTTAGGTCTTTTCTTAGCTGCTGTACGGTTAGCTCTAACTCATTTTCTGCATTATACAAAAAGTCAGTTTGCTGAAGGATTTCTTCTTGTAAAAGAATAAATGCTCTAGCATCTGTTGCTTCAATCGCTCGGATTATGTACGCAGAAGTATTTTCGTTATTTTCAGAAATATTGTCCGAAGGTATTTTCTCTTGTGTGCGAGAGAAAGTGACACTCGTGCCCAATTTGACATCAATGACATAATAACCTGCATTTGTCCAAGATAAAAAGTGCGTAAGAGGGGGCTTTGTTTTTTTCCACCAGCTCTTATTCAAATATGCAGCATTGGGTAAAGCTTGTCCCATAATGTTTTCTAATGCGCTAAAGGATAATGTAATCTCATTTTGCGAAGCTACGTCAAAATAGCTTGCTAAAGGAATATACTTTTTTTCCATCTTCTTTGTCATCATAATCCCCATTCCTGTAATTCCTAAAAAAAAAATTGACTACATGATAATAGCATAAAATTATCGTTTCTTGTATAAAAATCACAACTATATATCTATCTAAAATAAGGAAATTTATGCTTAACATAGAAAAAGTAAAATAGTGCATGGTAAAAAATAGATAAACTATAAAATGAAGGGGAATGCTTTTATTATAGTATAGCGCAGCGTGAATGAACAAGAAGATAGTTAACGAAAATGCAGGATGATGAAAGTTTTTCTTTATATCATGTTCTGTCATAAATTATGTTAAAATAAATGAAAATGTAGAAGCCATTTAGGAGGAAAAGTATTAATGAGTAAAGTTTTAGTTTTCGGACATAAAAATCCAGATACAGATACGATTACATCTGCAATAGTATATGCATATTTAAAACAACAAATTGGAGTAGATACTGAAGCAGTACGTCTTGGTGAAGTAAATAACGAAACAAAATATGCCCTAGAGAAATTTGGCTTTGAGGCACCTCGTTTAATTACTTCCGTAGTAGGGGAAGCGGAAAAAGTTATTCTTGTAGACCATAATGAATTCCAACAATCAGCTGATGGAATTGAAGAAGTACAAATTACAGAGGTAATCGACCACCACCGTATTGCAAACTTCCAAACAGCAGACCCATTGTATTATCGTGCAGAGCCAGTTGGTTGCACGGCAACTATTTTAAATAAAATTTTTAAAGAAAATGATGTTGAAGTACCATCAAATATTGCTGGTTTAATGTTATCTGCTATTATTTCTGATACATTATTATATAAATCGCCAACTTGTACAGAACAGGATGTCAAAGCTGCACAAGAGCTAGCAACAATCGCAGGAGTTGACGCTGCTGACTATGGGCTAGCAATGTTGAAAGCAGGCGCTGATCTTTCAGATAAATCATTAGAAGATCTTTTATCATTAGATGCTAAAGAGTTCCAGTTCGGTGAATATAAATCAGTCGTTGCTCAAGTAAATGCTGTCGATATTAATGACGTACTTGGTCGACAAGAGGAATTAGAAATTCTTTTAAACAAAAATGTTGCCGAAAATGGCTTAGACTTATTCTTCTTTGTCGTAACAGATATTTTAAACAATGATTCAACAGCTGTTGCAATTGGACAAGTTGCTGAAGCTGCAGCAAAAGCATTTGGTGCTGAGCTTACAAACAGCCGTGTTGTATTACCAGGTGTTGTTTCCCGTAAAAAACAAATCGTACCTGTATTAACGGAAGCTTTAAAATAATTTAAGGTATAGCCCAAACGTAAATGAGGCTAGGACTAAAAGGAAAAGTGTTAGATTGACTGTCATCAATCTAACACTTTTTTGTATTGGCGATGTTGTCCGCTACGGCTGACCTTTCTATATGCACACTGTAGGCTGCAACGGTCACTATCGCACCGACTGTTACGTCTAACTATGCGTGCAATCCCGCAGGAGTCACCGCCTTCGCAACATTCCACTAAAGCTCTTTGCTATTCCAAAGACAGAATGTAAAGGGAATGCTGACGTAATGGGCTATCCTTTTTAGTCAAGCTTTAAAGGCTGTACCGCTGGCCCCTCTAGCACTTCTCCTTGGGAATTAAAACGGGAGCCGTGGCATGGGCAATCCCACGTTTCGTCTGCTTCATTCCATTTAGTTTTACAGCCTAAATGTGTACAAGTTGGCGCGTTGCCATTTTTAATATGGCCTGAGACAAATTCCTTTGCCACGAAGCCTCCAACCTTTAGCATTTGCATAAATTGTGCACCAAATTTCGTGCGTGCTGGCGAATAGAGTGCACTAGCACCGTTGACATTTGGAGTCTCGGTAATAAGTGATGACAGTAAATCTCCAGCTACAAACGAATTAGAAATCCCCCATTTACGATACCCTGTTGCGATAAAAACATTAGGTAAGGATTTTGTTATTCTACCGACATAAGGTACCATGTCTGGTGTTTCAATATCCTGTGCCGACCATCTATAAAGTGGCTCCTGTCCAAAATGCGTTTTCATTTCATTTTGAATGGCGTCATAATAGGGCTCGGTTTTTGCCGTTTCACCTGCTATATGATTAGCCCCACCGAGAAGCAAATAATGTTCATCATTTATTGTCGTCGTGCGAATAGAACGGGAAGGGAAATCGACGGATAAATATTGTCCTTGGAACGTCTCAGTTATTTTACTTGCGACCATATAAGAGCGATTATTTGAAAGCTTTAATAGTTGTAGTCCTTTGAAGGCTTCAATTGGATAATGTGTGCACAAAATGAGCTTGTTATATTGAACCGATATATTTTTTTCGGTATGTAAGTTATTTTGCGCAATTTGCAGTTGCTGAACACGGGTATTCGCATATAGTTTTGCCCCCATTGATAATGCCTCTTTAATAAGAAAATTGCTAACCATTACAGGATTTATTTGCGCCTGTTGTGATATACTGAGCGCTTTTGTAACAGGGAATGGAAGCTCTGTGTCAGAGGTAATTTTAGACTTTATATTTAATACTTTATAGGCGTTCCACTCTTTTAATAATTGCGAGTAGCCTTCTTTTGTTTGACAATAAAGTAATGAATCCACTTGCTGAATGGACTCTTTAGGTAGTAACTGTAATGCTTTCTCTATAGCAAGCTGATTCAATTGATAGTAAAGCCGAGCATCATCTACAGAAAGCTTTTCGATAAGATTCGCATAAACTAAGCCATGCTGTGCCGTTAATTTTCCTGTTGAATGACCAGTCGTACCATGACTAAGCTTAGCATTTGCCTCAAGCAGTACTACATCAACACCTGCTTTTGCTAAAACATAGGCAGTATATAGTCCAGTTAAACCCCCTCCAATAATACAAACATCACATTTAGTTGAAGCCGTCAATGATGGCAAGGAATCAGAGTCGGTCGTCGCTAGCCAAAGAGATTGTGTCATAGTTAACCCTCACAGTGTTTTTATGCTTAGTATGGAGATTGGTTTGAAAATTTATGCAATGAAGCATAAAAATTGCTTCAAGGGAACGGGTGTCGTTACAATGTAGCAAAAGGAGCGTGTTCAATTATGAAAATTGAAATTTGGTCAGATTATGTTTGTCCATTTTGCTATATTGGCAAAAAGCAATTAGAAAAGGCTATTCAGGATACGGGCTTTGAGGGACAGGTGGAACTTGTTTATAAAAGCTATCAGCTTGATCCAACAACACCAGAAGATACGAATGAGTCAGTCTATGAATCTTTGGCAAAAAAATATAGTATGACAATAGAAAAAGCGAAAGAAATGACGCAAGGTGTGACTGCGCGTGCAAAAGAAGTCGGTTTAAACTATAACTTCGATAAAATGAAGACAGAAAATACATTAAAAGCACATCGACTTGTGAAATGGGCTGAACAACAAGGGGATGCTACAGCACTTGTTGAGGCACTGTTACACAGTCATTTTATAGAAGCAAAGCGCATTAGTCATGATGATGTGTTAGTAAACATAGCAGAACAAGTAGGCCTGAACCGCGATGATGTTATAAAGGTTCTAGCTAGCAACGATTTTGAGGCTGATGTGGAAGTAGATATACAAGAAGGGCTTCAACTTGGCGTGAAAGGGGTTCCGTTTTTTGTGCTAAATCGTAAATACGGTATTTCTGGAGCACAACCACAAGAGGTGTTTGAAAATACTTTACGCAAAGTTGCAGAGGAAGAAGGTTTGCAACCTGCTTTAAAAATGGAAGGCTCTAGTGATGCAGGCGTGTGTACAGATGAGAGCTGTGAATTTTAATTTAATTTAATTCGGTGGCACTTAGGCCCCAGCTGCTGTCTCGGATTTTCAGAGGAGCTTTTTAAGTAGGCTCAAAAAAATCTGGACGCCATTACGTTGTAACGGTTTGGGGCTCATACTAAAATTATTCAGTCAAAAGTCTTAGGTTAGGAACATTGACTTTTTATCCTGATTTTCTTATTATAAGTATATATCTTGAATTCGAGATATTAAACTAAGATATTTAAGGGAGATTTATATAATGAACGTATTAGTAGTAAAAGCTAACAACCGTCCAGACGGAATTTCAACAAAAATGTATGACACTTTCATGGAAAGCGTACAAGATGTAAACGTAACAACATTCGATGTGTATGCTGAAGATATGCCTTACTTCGGTCAAGATCTTTTCAACGCATTTGGTAAAGTGCAAAACGGTGGAGAATTATCTGATATCGAATCACGTCTTTTAGCTGCAAAACAAAAAGCTATGGATGCAGTAACTGCAGCAGATGTTGTTGTATTTGCTTTCCCATTATGGAACTTAACAATCCCAGCTACATTACAAACTTTCATTGACTATGTATACCAAGCTGGTTTCACTTTCAAATATGATGAAAACGGTCAATTAGTTAGCTTAATGACTGATAAAAAAGCTATCATCCTAAATGCTCGTGGTGGTTATTATTCAGCACCAGAAGCACAACCTATGGAAATGTCAGTAAACTACATTAAAAACGTAGTTGGTGGCGTATTCGGTATGGAAATTATTAATGAAGTTATCATTGAAGGTCATAATGCTACACCAGATAAAGCAGAAGAAATTATTGCAAACGGCCTAGAAGCTGTTAAAGAAGTAGCAAAATCTTTACAAGCTGTAAAAGCATAAGTAACTTTTTTTTACTAAAAGTCCTCTCATTATTGAGAGGATTTTTTTTTTGTTTTTATAAAGGTATGGTAGACGTATAAAGGTCTGACATATTGGTGTTGTGCATTTATTAAACATTTACATAAAATAACATACTATAAATAAAGAAAATTAAGAAATGATAATAATGTATGATTTACTTAAAAAGTGTTCTGCTATTGGTTAAAAAGTACATACAATTAGGACTAAATATTCAGTTAAATTGATGATTAGTATAATATAATAGAAAACGAAGGAAAATATTATATTTATAGGGGGGTAATTGCTTGAATAAGAAAATAATAACTAAAATGTTAGCCGTGTTACTTGTTCTATTTGCAGTATTACCATTTGGCTTTTCAGCGAATGCTGCATCTAATGATGTAACACGTGGAGATTACGTGAAGGAACTAGTAGAAAGCTTGAATGTCGAGCTTGGTGACGGGTCTTCACTTGGTTTTACGGATGTCCCTAAGGATTTAGCACCTTATGTGGAAAAAGCGGTAGAACTAAAGTTAATTAAAGGTAAAACAGCAACTTTATTTGGTCCAAATGATAAATTAACTCGCCAACAGGCATTTGTTATTTCGGCCCGTGGATTAGTAACAAACAATGCTTCACTTAGTGAATTAGACAAATTCAAAGATGCTGATCAAGTAGCTGAGACACATAAGCAAGATTTAGCAAATGCTGTAGCAGCGAATATTTTACAAGGATATGAAGATAATACAATTCGTCCGCGTAACTATGTGACATCCGATCAAATGCAAAGTATTGTTGAGCGTTTTGTAGCTGAATACAAAGTACCTACATCTGCGACAACAGTAGATCTTCAAATTTTAGGTACTACGGATATTCATACTAACTTAGCAAACTATAACTACTATTTAGATGCAGAATCTGCTGATGTTGGACTAGCAAACACTGCTTCACTTATTGAGCAAGCGCGTACAGAAAACCCTAATACATTATTATTTGATAATGGAGATTTAATTCAAGGAACACCACTAGGTTCTTATAAAGCGTTAGAAAATGTGTTAAAACCAGGTGAAACTCATCCTGCTATTGCTGCTCTAAATGCACTAAAATATGATGGTGGCACTTTAGGAAATCATGAATTCAACTATGGTTTAGAATTTTTAACAGAAGTACTGAATGATGCGCAATATCCAGTAGTGAATGCGAACACTTACGATGCAAAAACAAAAGAACATATGTATACACCATTTGTTATTATCGATAAAGAGGTTGTGGACAATACAGGTAAAAAACATACACTAAAAGTGGGTGTAACAGGTATTGTACCAACTAAAATTGTTGAATGGGATGCTATTCATTTAGAAGGTAAAGTAGAAATGCAGGAGCCTGTAGAGGCAATTAAAGAAGTTGTACCTGAAATGCAAAAAGCAGGTGCAGATGTAATCGTCGTGCTTTCTCATTCAGGTATCGGTGAAGATACGAATGTAATAGGCGCTGAAAATGTAGGATACCAAATTTCTGAAATAGAAGGCATTGATGCTTTAATTACAGGTCACTCGCATTTAACATTCCCAGGTGACTATAAAGACCTTAAAAATGTTGATCAAGAAAAAGGGACTATTAATGGAGTTCCAACAGTTATGGCAGGTAGCTATGGTAGCCACCTTGGTGTAATTGATTTGAAATTAGAACAACAAGGTTCTGAATGGGTTGTTGTAAATGGACAAGGTTCAATCCGTTCTATTAAACAACAAGGATTACAACCATCGCAAACCGTGTTAAACGCTATTAAAGAAGCACATGAAGGTACATTAACGTATATTCGCCAAGCTGTTGGTGAAACGACTGCACCTATTCACAGCTACTTCTCAATGGTTCAAGATGATCCATCTATTCAAATCGTAACACAAGCTCAAAAATGGTTTATTGAAAAAGAACTAAAAGGGACTGCTGATGAAAACACACCAATTCTTTCTGCTGGTGCTCCTTTCAAAGCGGGCTCTCGTAACAACCCTGCGGACTTCACAAACATTCCTGTAGGTCCACTTGCTATTAAAAACATGGCGGACATTTATCATTACGATAATACTGTTGCAACGATCAAAGTTACAGGTGCACAAGCTATCGAGTGGTTAGAGATGGCTGCTGGTATTTTCGCAACAATCGATCCGACGAAAACCGAGGAACAAAATATTATTGATGCTGAAGCACGCTCTTACAACTTTGATGTTTTAGATGGCTTAACATATCAAATTGATGTAACATCTCCAGCAAAATATGATCGTCGTGGTATTCTTGTCGATGAAAAAGCGAACCGTATTAAAAATGTACAATACAATGGTAAGTCAATTGATCTAGAGCAAGAATTCATTATCATTACAAACAATTACCGTGTTGGTGGTTCTTATGGAGCAACCTTTAAAAATGCGGAAGGCACAAATGTAACAAACTATGCTTATGAAAATCGTCAAGCCGTAGTTGACTACATTATGGCAAACAAAACAATTAATCCTGCTGCAGATAACAACTGGTCATTTGTACCGTTCCCGGCTAATACAAAGATTATTTATCATTCTGCTAAGGATGCACAAAAAGTCATCCCAGCAGGTAGCAACATCGAGTATCTTGGTGATACAGAAGGCGGCTTCGGTAAATATTTAATTAAATAATGCAGTATATAAAAAAGGAGAGTACGATTAGTCATCGTAGCTCTCCTTTTTATGATGTACAAAAGCTTTGTAACATGAGCAATTATTCTAGAAATTAAAAACCGGTGTCCTTTATATAAACTAACGAACGTAAAAAATCATTGCATCATCATTGAAATCTACAACTACTAACTGATCGTTTTCGAATGTATACGGAATTTGTTTTTCCTTTACATTATTCAGCAGGTTTTGTAGTTCTTCATGTGAAGAAAGTGCGAATGTGTAGCTGAGTAAACCCGTAGTTTGTTTTGGTGGAACGGGAGCACCTACGCCTTGCCATATATTTACCGCGATATGATGATGATAACCACCAGCAGAAATGAAGAGTGCGCTATCGTGGAAATTAGTCATAATATCAAAACCAAGTGCATCTATATAGAAGTAAGTTGTTGCTTCGTTTATAACGCTCACATTTAAATGGATGTGACCTAATACTGTTCCTTTAGGGAAACCTACCCATGGCCGCTGACGGTCATATAATGCCATCACACCTTCTATATCCACTGCCTCTGTGCCAGTTATTAGCCCACCATGACCATCGCTAATCCATTCCGTACGAGGGCGATCATGATAGATTTCTATTCCGTTACCTTCAGGATCGTTTAAGTAAAAGGCTTCCGAATAAATATGATCACCAGCCCCTGTTATAGCTACACCTGTGTTTAACAAATTGCCAATCACATATGCTAAATCCTCTCGAGAAGGAACTAAAATAGCGAAGTGGAATAAACCAGTCGTACGAGGTGGACGAATCGCTACACCTTCTTCTGTTGATAATACTAAAATGGGCTTCGTATTGCCTAGGATTGAAAATGTCACTTGTGTTGTCGTTTGGTTGAGGACTTGAAGTCCAAGTTTTTTATAAAAATTAGTCATTGTTTCTAGTGACTGTACAAGTAAATGTAAATGCTCAAGCTCTAAATTTGCATCAATTTTAAATGTCATAGCTAATAAATCCTCCAAATATATAAGTTACTTTTTGTAATTAAATATAGAATAGTAAACACATTACGTCAAGTAAATAAGTTACTTTAAATTTACTTTTACTAAATTAATCGTTACAATAGAATACATAAGAGGTGAAAAATATGAATGAGACAACTTTATGTCCTCGTTTAGCTAAGGCAATGGATTTAATCGGAAAACGCTGGACTGGGCTAATTTTATATCAATTATTAGACGGATCGCAGCGTTTCAATGAAATAGAATCAGCATTGCCTGTAAGTGGCCGTTTATTATCTGAACGTTTAAAGGAACTTGAAAAAGAGGGGCTTGTTGAGCGCAAAGTATTTTCAGAGGTGCCTGTGCGAGTAGAATATTCTTTAACCGATAAAGGTCAAGCATTAGAAGGTGCTATTCGTAATATTGAATCATGGGCTACTAACTGGCTATAGTATTCGAAACTATTATTTGTGATAATTCAGCTGTAAATGTCAGTGTGAATGCGCGATATACTTTAAACTTCATCAAGTGAAAGCCATTTTTCTTAGATGATTAGTTGAATAAATCGGGCAGTTATAAAGTCACGGATGTTCTGAAAAATACAGAGGATAACTGAAAAGGACAACAAACTGCCCGTTAAAGCGCGAAAAATACCCTTCATTTTACTTGTCAAATCGAGGTTCTAAATCCATACTAGTGTAGAGTAAGAAGGACGTTAGAAAGGAATTAGCTCTCATGACAAAAGAACAATGGGCTGCGGATTTGGCACAAAACATAAATCCGGCCAATATTAAGTTAGATGAATTATTACAGCAATATACAATGACAAAATTAGGTGGTAAAGCGGATGTTTTTGTTCTTCCTGAAACAGAGGAAGAAGCAATTGCCGTTATTCGCTATGCACATTTAAATAATATTCCATTATTAATGTTAGGAAATGGATCTAACATGGTTGTCCGAGATGGAGGCATGCGAGGGATTGTTGTGACATTCTCACATTTAGATGAAATTCATATTAATGGCGAACATGTCTATGCACAAAGTGGTGCACTCATTAAAGATGTATCAAAGCTTGCCGCTGCAGCATCTCTTACTGGTTTTGAATTTGCGTGTGGTATCCCAGGCTCTATTGGTGGCGCGATGGCGATGAATGCAGGTGCTTATGGTGGCGAAATAAAAGATATTATTATTTCTTCGAAAGTTTTAACAAAAGAAGGAGAAATTTTAATATTATCAAAAGAAGAGCTAGAATTAGGTTACCGTCAAAGTAGTATAGCCAAAAAAGGTTATTATGTACTGTCTTCTGAGTTTCAATTAGCTCCAGGAGTACAGGAAGAAATTGATGCAAAAATTGCTGATTTAACGTTTCAACGTGAATCGAAGCAACCACTAGAGTATCCTTCAGCTGGTAGCGTTTTTAAACGCCCGCCAGGACACTTTGCAGGCAAGCTTATTCAGGATAGCGGCCTACAAGGAAAAGGGGTAGGTGGAGCAGAAGTTTCTACAAAACATGCCGGTTTTATTGTCAATAAAGGAAATGCTACGGCTACTGACTATATCGCAACTATTAAAATGGTACAACGAGTAGTGAAAGAAAAGTATGATATTGATTTGGAAACAGAAGTGAAAATAGTCGGTGACGACCTATAAAAACAATGCCGCTCTTCGCTTTGGCGAAGGGCGTTTTTTTGAGGAGTGGGAATGGATGAAATTTATATCATGGAATGTCAATGGTATACGAGCTTGTTTGGGGAAAGGTTTTTTAGATTTTTTTAATAGTATAGATGCAGATTTCTTCTGTATTCAGGAATCAAAATGCCAAGCGGGGCAGGTTGAGCTTGCATTACAAGGTTATGAGCAATATTGGAATTACGCTCAGAAGAAAGGCTATTCAGGTACCGCAATTTTTACAAAGCATACCCCTCTATCTGTGCACTACGGTGTTGGTGAGGACGAGTCGCAGGATGAAGGAAGAATTATTACATTAGAATATGAAAACTTTTATTTGGTAAATGTTTATACACCAAATGCGCAACGTGATCTAGCGAGATTACCTTTTCGACTAGACTGGGAGGATCGATTAGCGTTGTATTTAAAAGAACTTGATGCTAAAAAACCAATCATTTATTGTGGGGATTTGAATGTTGCTCATGCTGATATTGATTTAAAAAATGCAAAATCAAATATAGGTAATTCGGGTTTTACATATGAAGAACGAGCTAAAATGACAGATTTATTAGCAGGTGGCTTTGTAGATTCTTTCCGCTACAAGCATCCAGATGTGACCGATCATTATACGTGGTGGTCTTATATGAATAAAGTTCGTGAACGAAATATTGGATGGCGCATTGATTATTTTATTGTGTCTGAGCGTTTAAAGGAACAAATTGATGTAGCGACAATACATCCACATATTATGGGCAGTGATCATTGCCCAATCGAACTTCAACTGAATGTATAGCCTTTTTTATTTGAAATTGTTTGAGAATTGTTTGAGTGCCTGACACTAGAACCGTATTATCCATTTGGAAATACGGTTTTTTTGTATAAAGAGAATTGCTTGTAATTCGATGTAGAAAAAAAGTGCGTAATACAGCAAAAAACGATAAAATTTGAGGTTATTCTGATTGTAGAAAAGGATTTGAGAAGCCAAATAAAGAATATATTGCTTATAGAGGGGGTTGTAAGGTGAGAAAGTTTAAGTGGAAAAAGTGGTTATGGGTAATCGCTGGTGTGTTGGCGGTCGTCGCAATAACATCTGTTATTGTCTTTACATGGTTTATGAATAAATCAAAACCGATTATTGATGGAGAGCTCGCTGTTAGTATGCTCGATCAAGATGTGACCGTGACAAGGGATGACAAAGGGGTTCCTCATATATTTGCCGAGACAGATGCGGATTTGTATCGCGCACAAGGTTATGTACAAGCGCAGGATCGTCTGTTTCAAATGGATTTAGCACGTAGGCAGGCTAGTGGTCGCCTGTCGGAAATCATTGGCGAGGCGACGATTGAGACAGATAAACATTTTCGTACATTTAGTCTTCGTAATGCTGCTGAAAAATCATTAGCAGCATATGATCCAGCTAGCAAGCAAGTTCTTGAATGGTTCGCAGAGGGAGTAAACGCCTTTATGGAAGAGGCGAAGAGTACGAATACGTTAAGCTATGAATTTGCGTTACTAGGTTACGAGCCGGAAGAATGGACTGTTGTAGACTCTTTAACAATCGGAAAATATATGGCTTATGATTTAGGTGGAAATTGGAATACGCTTGCCTTCCGCCATTGGGCTTTACAAAACTTTGATGAAGAAAAGGCAAAGGAATTATTTATTACGTATCCTGAAAATGCATCATCGATTATCGAGGCAAATAAAGAGAATCCAGTGTCTGTGGTAGGGCAGTTTAATGCTGAGTTATTACCCAATGAATTTAATGGCAGTAATAACTGGGTAGTATCTGGCGATAAAACAAAGTCAGGAAAGCCAATTTTAGCTGATGACCCTCATTTAGGGTTAAGTACACCATCTATTTGGTATCAAATGCATTTACAATCACCAGAACAAAATGTTAGTGGTGTAATTTTTGCGGGAATTCCAGGCATTATTTTAGGTCATAACGAAGAAATTGCATGGGGGGTAACGAATGTAGGCCCTGATGTACAGGATTTATATATTGAAATTCCAAATCCAGATAATCCAACACAATTCCGCTATGACGGTGAGTGGGAACAAGCAGAGGTACGTGATGAGTCGATAAAGGTAAAGGATGGAGAAACGGTAGACTTTGAAGTAATTGTTACACGCCATGGTCCAATTATGACAGATTTAGTGTTTAAGGAAACTGAGCCTTCAGCCCAATTTTCAATGCAGTGGACAGCACTTCAACCAACTGCTGAATTACGAGCAGTGCTTGGTTTTAATAAGTCGAAATCTTGGAGTGAGTTTGAGAAGGCTTTAGAAGATTTTAAAGCACCCGCACAAAACTTTGTTTTTGCATCTAAGGATGGCACGATAGCTTATAAAGCTAACGGACAAATTCCACTGCGAAAGCAAGGGGATGGACAATTACCAGTACCTGGTGACTCAAGTGATTATGGCTGGGAAGGCTTTATTCCTTGGGATGAGTTACCAACTGTTGTCAATCCAGAAGAAGGCTTTATTGCAACAGCAAACAATGAAGTGATTGGCGACGAATATCCATATCATATTACAGATTTTTGGGCACAGCCTTACCGCTTTGAACGGATTAAGGAAGTGCTAGAAGCAAATGATTCAATAACAGTTGAGGATATGATGAATCTGCAAATGGATCAGCATAATCTATATGCACGTGAATTTTTACCGGATTTATTAACGTCTATTAAAAAGATGGATAAGGATGGGAAGTATACTGAAGTCATTACATTGTTAGAGGATTGGAACATGGTGGATGCCAAAGATTTAGGAGCTCCATTAGTGTTCCATACGTTAATGGTGCAATTACAAGAAGTATTGTTTAAAGAGCAGATGCCAGAAGATATGTATAAAATGATGTACGGTAAATTTAATATTACTGATCAGCTTCTACGTAAAGCATATGCAGGTGAGAGAAGTATTTGGATGGAAGAGCAAGGTGGTGTAGATGCCACAGTTTTTGAGGCGTTAGAGCGCACGGTTACACAAATTGAAAATCAGTTCGGGAAAAATGTATCGAAATGGCAATGGGGTGACTTCCACCAACTAACGTTTGATCATACATTAGGCAGTGCTTCACCAATACTTGCTGCATACTTTAATGCTAAGAAGGTTCCGGTTGGTGGCTCGAAGGTGACGGTGCAGGCAGCAGATAATGATTTAGCGGGCAACGTTAATCACGGTGCATCATGGCGTTTTGTCGCTGATGTAGGTGATTTAAGCTCTGCTTACCATATTGTAGGGCCTGGTCAAAGCGGTCACGTGAAATCGGAATGGTATCAAGATCAAGTAATGGACTGGGCAAATGGTAATTATCACGAAACGTTTGTCAAAAAGGAAGATATTAAAGGTAAAACGGTATTATTAAAATCTCAATAAATAATAGAAACGATCAGCGCATGTTTTTATGCGCTGATTTTTTGTTGAGCGGAAGGTGCCATATATGAAGTGCCAGGCACCCAAACAATTCTCAAACAATTTATTTTGCTAATTGCTAATTGCTAATCAATTTTTTACGATTTAGGAGCCTCTACTATGCTAGAAATCAAAGTGAGGTGCCAGGCACGCAAACAATTTATTATACTTTCGTGATAGTAATCCTATACATTCAAATGTCTGTTTGAATATGATGGAATATTATGCTATATTAAAAACAATCAAACGAATATTTGAATGAGGTGAGGAAATGACGAAAGAAGTATGTGAAGTGACGCATGTTAATGAACAAGCGGTCACAAAGGTACAGCAGCAAATGCCAGACTTATCAGGTGTAGCCAAATTTTTAAAGGCATTATCTGATGAAACAAGACTCAAAATAGCGTATGCCTTAACGGTAGAGGATGAATTATGTGTTTGTGATGTTGCGACAATAATAGGTTCATCTGTAGCGACAGCATCGCATCATTTACGATATTTAAAAGAACATAGTTTAGCGAAATCGCATCGTAAGGGGAAGCAAATGTATTACGCTTTAGCCGACGAGCATGTATACCAAATTGTAACGATTGCCTATGAACATGCGAAAGAAGGGATTGCCAATGGCAGTGACACCAAGTAAGCAAGAGTATCGTCTACAAAACTTATCCTGTGCTAGCTGTGCAGCTAAATTCGAAAAAAATGTAAAAGCTCTTCCTGACGTTCAAGATGCACAAGTGAACTTTGGAGCTTCTAAAATAATGATTGTAGGGGCAGTTAGTGTTGATCAAATAGAAGAAGCAGGGGCATTTGATGGCATTAAAGTGTCACAATCTGCGGCAAAAGCAAGTGAAGCAACAATTCCTTTTTATAAGAAAACGGAGAACATATTAGCTAGTGTCTCACTGCTATTCGTTGTAGTTGGCTATCTATTATCTTCTGTTCGTGGAGAAGAAGACTTGTTGACGATTGCTATGTTTATCATTGCGATTATTGTTGGGGGCGTAAAGATCTTTAAAACAGGCTTCCGCAATCTTGCGCGACTAGAGTTTGATATGAAAACGCTTATGACCATTGCAATAATTGGTGCTGCAATAATTGGTGAGTGGGAAGAAGCGGCTGTTGTTGTCTTTTTATTCGCAGTGAGTGAGGCACTTGAAGCCTATTCAATGGATAAGGCACGTCAATCAATTCGTCAGCTAATGGATATTGCTCCGCCAACTGCCACTATTAAACGAGCGCATGGTGAGCACTTCCACGAGATGGAATTGGCAACAGAACAAATTGAAATTGGCGATATTTTAATGGTGAAGCCTGGTCAAAAAATTGCAATGGATGGCATTGTAATTGCGGGGTTATCCGCGGTTAATCAGGCAGCCATTACAGGTGAATCAATTCCTGTCAACAAATCAGTTGGTGACGAGGTATTTGCAGGAACGTTGAATGAAGAAGGCGCATTAGAGGTACGTGTAACGAAACGTGTAGAGGATACAACGATTGCGAAGATTATTCATTTAGTGGAGGAGGCACAGGCAGAAAAGGCTCCATCACAACAATTTGTAGATCGTTTTGCTAAATACTATACACCAGCAATCATGCTTGTGGCGCTTCTTGTAGCGATTGTTCCACCTTTATTTGTAGGAGATTGGCAACACTGGATTTATCAAGGATTGGCAGTACTTGTTGTCGGATGCCCATGTGCGCTTGTTGTTTCAACACCAGTGGCAATCGTAACTGCTATCGGGAATGCTGCAAGACAAGGTGTTCTTATAAAAGGTGGTATTCATTTAGAGCAATTAGGCCATATAGATGCAGTTGCATTTGATAAAACAGGGACATTAACAAAAGGAACGCCTGTTGTAACAGATATTGTTACACATAAGGGATTGCTAGAGAATGATGTTTTACAGCTTGTAGCAGCAGTTGAAAAGCAATCTCAGCATCCATTAGCAAAAGCGATATTGAAGGCGTTACATGATAAAGAGCTGACAGAGCTTGTTCCGACAAATTTTCAATCCGTAACTGGTAAGGGTGCGTATGCAATGGTAGATGGTCAGAAGGTTTATGTGGGTAGTATGAATTGGATTTTATCGTTAGCGACTGTTAATGACACGATAAAGGAACAGGTTAATAAACTTCAAAAACAGGGTAAGACTGTAGTAGCAGCTGTTAGTGATGGTCAGTTTATAGGATTGATAGCTATTGCTGATCAATTGCGCGCTGAAAGTAAAAATGTGCTAGAAAAATTAAGTGCTTTAAAGGTGAAGCATACTGTGATGCTTACAGGAGATGCCAAATCAACTGCTGAAGCGATTGCCTCTACACTAGGTATGAGCGATGTGAGAGCAGGGTTACTTCCAGCGGAAAAACTATCTGCTATTAAAGAATTACGCACGAAATATGGAGCTGTCGCAATGGTCGGAGATGGTGTGAATGATGCGCCAGCATTGGCTTCGGCTAATGTAGGGATTGCAATGGGTGGTGCAGGTACAGATGCCGCGTTGGAGACAGCTGATATTGCACTAATGGGTGATGATTTAACAAAATTACCGTATACGATAGCTTTAAGCAGAAAAACATTACGAATTATTAAAGAAAACATTATATTTGCACTAGCTCTAAAATTAATTGCCCTATTACTCGTTATTCCAGGATGGTTAACATTATGGATTGCCATTTTTGCAGATATGGGCGCAACATTACTCGTTGTTTTCAATTCTTTAAGGCTTATTAAAACGAGAAAATAATAGGTATAAGGATGTGTGTTGTTTTTCTCTGTAGGTAAATAATCATTCCAATGTTTATTTATTATTGTTGTATAGATGCTACTAGCGATTCTTGAAAAGCGTTAAAATTCACGTTATTATTAATAGAGGAAAAATGTAACAATACATTATAAATGAGGCGAAAGTTTTATATGTCAGAACCTATTTTAGTAAATGTTACAGAGGAAATTGTGCGTGGTTTAGTAAGTTTTCTACTTCGGGGACCAGAATATCAAACATTTTGTAAATGTCAAAACTGCGAATTTGATACAGTGGCACTTGCACTAAATGCTTTGGCTAGTAAGTATGTTACATCTATGGAAACGCGGGATGAAGCATTTAAAGCGTTGAATACTCCTGAAAATATCGAGTTGATAAACAGAGAAATTATTCATGCATTACATGTGGTAAATAAGTATCCTCGACATTAAAAAGAGCCCACTTCTATAGTGAAGTAGGCTTTTTTTATGTTTCAAAGAAGTGTTTATCTTGGTTATGTATTTTCAGTTAACTTTTAAGGCAAGCTTGTAGTAAACTAGAGAGTAAGAATAGGAAAGAGAGGGAATAAGATATGCCAACACCTAGTATGGAGGACCATATCGAACAAATATATTTATTGATCGCTAATAAAGGTTATGCTCGAGTGTCTGACATTGCTGAAGCATTATCTGTTCTTCCTTCTTCTGTTACTAAGATGGTTCAAAAATTAGATAAAGATGGTTATTTAGTTTATGAAAAATATCGTGGACTTACATTGACGCCAAGAGGAGAACAACTTGGGAAACGTCTTGTGCAGCGACATGAACTGCTAGAACAATTTTTGCGAATCATTGGTGTAGATGAAGAGCGTATTTACAATGATGTAGAAGGAATCGAGCATCATTTGAGTTGGAATTCAATTGATCGTATTGCGGAACTTGTGCAAGTAATGGAAGAAAATCCAGACATCGCAAAAAAACTAGAAGCATCAAGAAAACAGCACAATTTATAAGATAAAACATTCATCTTTTGGGGTTACGTCGACGCTATGGAGAATTTAATCTCCATGTTACAGACGATGCTTATATGACCAATATTGTGTAAACTTGTGCTCGTTGCTTTGAAGTATATGCATTAAGTACGGAATTATATATTTTGCGAAATTGAAGGTATGAAGGAAAGGAAGACATTATGAACGAATTAAAATCAGGTGAAGTTGTTACTTTAACAGTGTTAGAGCAACAAGCATCGAAATGGATCTTAACAAATGGGGTAGTTGAACTGCCATTAAATGCTTCTGAGGTCACAGAACCACTAGCTGTAGGGGATCGTCTTGAAGTGTTTTTATTTGCGGATCGACGTGGTGATTTAGCAGCTACTACTGCTATTCCGGCATTTGCACAAGGCGAATACGGTTGGGCTCGAGTTCTTCGTGTTGTAGAACATGAAGGTGCTTTTGTAGATATTGGTACTTCACGTGAAGTGCTTGTCGAAGCAGAGGATTTACCTGCTGTTAAAGAAGTATGGCCAGAACCAGGTGACCATGTATTTATGACATTACGAACAGATCGAAATGGAGATTTATTTGGTCGTTTAGTAACGGAAGAAAAGATTTCGGAGCTATTCGAAGGTGCATTTGAAGATATGCACAATAAAAATATTACAGCTCGTCCATATCGATTATTACCAGTAGGCACATTTTTACTAGGGGTAGATCAACCATACCGTATTTTCGTGCATGAAACAGAACGCTATGAGGAACCACGTCTTGGACAAGATGTAGAGGTCCGTATTATTGATATAAAAGATGATGGCTCAATGAATGGGTCTCTTTTACCTCGAAAACACGAGCGCATCACAGGAGATGCACAGCAAATTTTAAGCTACTTGCAAGATGTCGGTGGTAAAATGCCATTTAGCGATAAGTCTTCACCAGACGAAATTAAAGAAATGTTTAATATGAGTAAAGCATCATTTAAACGTGCACTTGGTACACTTATGAAGGCTGGTAAAGTGAAACAGCAAAATGGCTGGACAGAAGAAATTTAATTTCTTTAAAATATATATATAGAAATGACGAGAACCATGCCTGAAACCTTCTCGTCATTTTTTCGTACTAATAATTGTATAATGACATACATTATACAGGCTAAATGATTTTTCTAGCGAAAGGGGTCACACAATTTGAAAAAAACATGGGGGAAAATACTAGTAGCAACGATGCTAGTATTCGGTGTGCTGGCACCAACAACGGGATTTGCAGCAGACAATACGCCACCGAAAGCAATTGATGAAAAATTAGGTGTTCCAATTGTCGTATATGGTGCAAACCTATCTGAGGCCGAAAAAGAATCTGTAAAAAAATCGTTAAAAGTAAATGAAGATCCTGAAGTTGAGGAAATAACAGTATCAGGGAATGACTTAGCTAAATACATTAAAGATAGTAATTCGAGCTCACGTATGTATTCTTCTGCAAAAATTACGCGTAAGGATGCTGGAAAAGGCTTAGTTATTGAAATTGTCACACCATCAAACATTACACAAGTAACTTCAGAAATGTATGCAAATGCAATGCTGACAGCGGGTATTGAGGATGCAACGGTTCAAGTAGCAGCACCAAAGCCTGTAACAGGTCACTCTGCGCTTGTAGGGATTTATAAAGCCTATGAGGTAACAACAGGCGAAACGTTAGATATAGACCGTACAGATGTTGCCAATGAAGAACTATCAGTAGCAACTAAACTAGCTGATTCTGCTGGTGTAGATGATGCAAAGGTTGCGGAATTACTTACAGAAATTAAAAAGCAAATTGCTGAAGTAAAGCCAGAAACGCGTGAAGATGTTGAAAAAATTGTTCAAGAGCAGCTAGATAAGCTAGATGTAAATTTAAGCGAAAAAGATCGTCAGCTATTAGTTGACCTGATGGACAAAATTAGTAACCTAGATATTGATTTTAGTAAATGGTCCGATCAACTAAATGATATTAGTAATACATTGCAAGAGAAGTTTGGAGCATTAATGGAAGATGAAGGCTTCTGGACGAGCGTGAAAAATTTCTTTGCAAAGTTAAAGGATACAATATCGACATGGTTTAACTAAATGAAAGAGCGCTCTGCCATTAGGTAGTAGCGCTTTAGACTGTAAACAAAGTCAAAAATATTTGGCTATGTTTACAGTCTTTTTTAATATAAACAATATGATGTTCCGTCAGTGCGTAAATACGAAACGATATCTACTATTTTTGTAAAAATGCAAATAGCTATGGTACTATGAAAAAAAAGGAGTGGTGAGAAATGGAATTCCAATTACAAAATGTAACGGAAAACAAACTGGCTTTTGTTTATAAGCAGGATGGGGAACAGTTAGCGGAAATTACATGGAAACAGGAAGGTCAAGTAATGGTCATGGATCACACCTACGTTTCAGATAAGCTTCGTGGTCAAGGGGTAGCAAAAAAATTATTAGATCGTGCTGCAGATTATGCCCGTGGAAATAATTATAAAATGGTGGCTGTTTGTTCATATGTAGTTGCAGCATTTGAAAAATCGGATGCTTATGACGATGTAAAACAATAAAAAATAAAGCAATCTGCTACATAGCCTCGAGCTATAATGCGGATTGCTTTTTAGGTTGAATATAGAAATTTTTCATTGCACATATTATAAAAAAAGGACACTGTAAATAAGTACTGTTAAGAAGCCTGCTCCTCCAACTAACGAAGCCATATCTACCCAATCATATACTAAATCTAAATCTTTCATAAATGACATCCTCCTATCGTTTGTATTATTGTATTATTTCCCTCATATTGTCAGTACTAATCATATATAAGTGCAAAATAATAAAGAATTACGAAAAAATATTAGAATTATGTGATAATAACGAGTAGGAGAGTGATTGCGAATGTCTTGGAAAATACAGACGTACGATGAATTAACGACGGAAGAACTGTATAAAATTATTCAGCTACGAGTAAATGTTTTTATTGTTGAGCAACAAACATGCTATGAGGATTTAGATAACCATGATCAAAACTCTATACATATATCATATGTTGAGAATGGAAAATTATGCGCATATTCGCGTATATTGCCCCCAGGAGAAAAATTTGAAATGGCCTCAATTGGGCGGGTTATTACTAGTCAGGAGATGCGAGGGACAGGACTAGGTAAAGATTTGATTCGATTAGCATTAGAAACAATCGTACAGCGATGGCCAGGTTCTGAAGTATTTATTCAGGCGCAAGAATACTTAAAAAATTTTTATGGTTCCTTTGGCTTTCAACAAATCTCAGAGCCGTATATTTACGATAGCTTGCCACATTTAGATATGCTATATCAAGCAAAAAAATAATGTTTAGTCCTCTCCGAATGGGGAATAGCTATAGTATAACTAGTTTCTATATTATTTTTAGGAGGGAATTTATTATGGCAAAGCGTAAAGGAACAGGTGTTGTGCTTGCTGGATTAGCAGGATTTGCAGCATCTTATTTAAGTAAAAAAGAAAATCGTGATAAAGCATATGAAATGTTCAACAGTGCGAAATCCAAACTTGAATCTTATCTGAGTACATCGAATGTTAATATGGATGATAAAATTGCGGAACGTGTAACTGCTGAAGTAGCAACAGAAGCAGGGACAGCGCCTACAAAGCTAGCTTCAAACGAGATGGTTTCCGAAGGCGGAGGACATACAGGTGTTCATTTCTACAATGAAGAAATACAAGAAAAAGAAAAATAATAAAAAACCTTCTCATTTATCTTTGAGAAGGTTTTTTAAAGTGCCAGGCACTTAAACAATTCTGAATATAAAATCCCACGTAGAATTCTGCGGGAACACGACAGAACGTAAGACGCAATAAGCCACGCTGTAGCGAGGGCTGCGGCTTACAATGCGCCCGTGGAAAGCGAAGTGGGCTTTTACGAAATATGCAGTCCAGAAGGTTTATTTAAAGCGAATTAAGAGGTTGGCCCTTTTTATTAGGAATAAGGGTAACACCTGCAAATGTAATTAACACAATTCCTGTGAAGATGAATCCACTGACTACACCAAGTGATAACCATCCGAGTAATGAGGAGCCTAACACTACTCCTAATGAGAAGAAGGCATAAAAATAACCGTATGCTTTCCCACGGATTTCAACAGTCGTAGAGTCAATTAATAGTGAATTCACCGACGGGAATAAAAAACCGAAGCCAATGCCGTAACAAGCCATTGCTATATAAAGTAACGTACTCGAATCAGCCTGACTAATCAGGATTTGACTTAAGCCCATTAAAGCAATACCAAGCGATAATGTTTTAACTGGAGCTACTTTATCAAAAATGCGATTACTCGGCAATATAAATACAAGTACAGCAACAATACCGAAAGCACTCATTAAAGTACCGCTCAAGCGTGAATCAAAACCTAAAGATTGAACCTTTAAAGGTAGTAAATAGGCAATGACACCTTGTGAAAACATTAAAAAGAATGCGCCTGTGAAAGCCTTTAACGTACCTACATTATTAAAAAATACACTAATTGGGATATAGGTTTTAGAAGAAGACTTTTCTTTTTTTACTTTATTAGAGTTTAGTAAAAAGAAAGAAAGGATACCTAACAATAGCATAAAACTTGCAGTAATATTAAAGACAAAAGGTACACTAGTACGACTTGCTAGGATACCACTAAAAGCTGGACCAATAATGGCTGCAATTCCTACAAATGCTCCGGAAATGGCACTGCCTTTGCCTCGTTTCTCTTGCTCTGTAGCATTAGCTAAAAATGTAAAAGCAGCAGGAACAATAAAACCAGCTACTAGTCCATGAATAAAGCGGACTATTAATAGGGCAAGTGGTGCTTCTACTAAATTATATAATGTTAGCGAGAGCCCTGTTGTTAAAAGACCGATAATTAATATGATAAAGGGTCCCTTACGATCGGTTAAAAAGCCAGAAATAATATTCCCGAACGTATTAGAAAGAGAATACATACCAACGGCAAGGCCAGTTAAAAAGGCAGATGCACCTAAAGATTCTGCATATGTACTCATTACAGGAAGCTGAGTAAATAGGTCAAAAAATGAAAAGAATATAATTAAATAGATAAACTTTTTCATAACTCCTCCACTACAAATTACGACATAGTGGGTTTATTATACCATTTTCGACAAAAAAAGAATGCCTAATAAGTTGAACTTATTAGACATTCAAAAATTGATAAAATTAAGCTTTAGCAATTTCTTTTTTCATTGTTTTGTTTTTCGCAAGGTTTACGTGCCAAGAAAGAGCCTCTTCTAAAATATGAGGAGTTTGTTGGTTACCTGTTGCTTCAATAGCACGGTTGTAGTAATCCCATAATTGTTCTTTGTAATCTGGGTGTGCACAGTTTTCAATGATTAAAGGTACACGTTCTTTTGGTGCTAAACCACGTAAGTCAGCAATACCTTGCTCAGTGATAATTACATCCACATCATGCTCAGTGTGGTCTACGTGAGAAACCATTGGTACGATTGAAGAAATCGCTCCGCCTTTTGCATAAGATTTTGTTACGAAAATACCAAGACGTGCATTACGTGCGAAGTCTCCCGAACCACCGATACCATTCATCATACGAGTGCCTGATACGTGCGTTGAGTTCACGTTACCGTAGATATCTAACTCAAGAGCAGTGTTGATTGAAATTAATCCCAATCGACGGATAAGCTCAGGGTGGTTAGAAATTTCTTGTGAACGTAAGCAAATTTTATCAGCATATTTTTCTAAATTGCCATATACTTTTTTCTGTAATTCTTCAGTAAGTGTAATTGAAGTAGCAGCTGCGAATTTAACTTTACCTGCATCGATTAAGTTAAATACAGCGTCTTGAAGCACTTCTGATGCAACGACTAAATCTTCAAATTCAGAATCTGCAAAGCCATCAAGTACAGCGTTTGCTACAGAACCTACGCCAGATTGTAGTGGCATTAATTGTTTTGTTAAACGACCCGCTTTAATTTCATCACGGAAGAAGTCTAATAGAATGTTAGCCATTGTTTGAGTTTCTTCATCTGGTGGTACGATTAATGAAGGAGCATCTGGCTCTTCAGAAATAACAATCGCTTTAATTTTAGCTGGATCAACTTTGATACCGATTTCACCAATGCGTTGCATAGCATCTGTCATTGGAATTGCTTCACGATTACCTTGTTCTCCAGGAACATAAATATCATGGATACCTATTAATGCTTCTGGATGAGAAATGTTTAACTCAATAATAATATTTTCTGCGTATTGAGCAAAGATTGGTGAGTTACCTACAGAGTTTGTTGGGATAATATAACCATCTTCTGTAATAGCAACTGCTTCTAGAATTAAATATTTAATTGGTCCGATAATTCCTTGACGCACTAACTCAGCATTATGAGAAAGGTGAGCGTCTACATATAGGACATCGCCAGAGTTAATTAAGTTACGGATACCAGAGTCTCCTTGGAATGGTCCACGTTTACGAATTGCACCAGCTTCAGCTAAGTATTTATCTACTTCTGGTCCTAATGATGCACCTGTGTATACATCAATTTTAAATTCTTCATTTTTTGCACGTTCAACTAATGCCATTGGAACTACTTTTGCATCCCCGGCACGAGTAAAACCACTCATACCAACTACATCACCATTTGAAATAAGCGCTGCTGCTGCTTCAGCAGTGACAATTTTACTTTCAAGTTCTTTTAAACCTAGGCGTTTTTGAATATTTGCATCCATAAAAAAATCCTCCCCTAAATCATTTTGATGGAAACCGATTACAAAACTAGAAAAAACCTGTATGAATTTTCTGTTTATTTAGTTGTAGTATGACTCCAACCATTTGATTAATACTATCACCAATTTGTCACAAAAACTTTATAATTAGCATTAAATTAAGTAAACGAAGAAAAAACGAGCGGAAGGCTGATTTTTCGACAGAGAAAACGTTTTATTGTAGAGCTGAGGTTTCAAGCTTTAAATAAAAAAGTACAGCAAGCTATCCTGAAGTAGGTACTTGCTGTACTAGAGAAAATTAGAAGCCTAAAGAACGACGGAAATAACTTGCGTAACGTTGACTAACAGGGATACGCGTACCATCTTTCATTATTAATAAGAAAGTTGAGTGTGAATCTGGTTGAATTTCATCAATGTAATCAATGTTAACAATATAAGAACGGTGACATCTAATAAATGAGTCAGGTGCTAAAAATAGCTCAAGATCACTTAAATTTAAACGGTGATAGCCTTCTCGTCCCATTGTTTTAACAAATGTTTTACGAAGCTGTGTTTCAAGATAAATGACTTGATCATGCTTAATTGGATACCAACAATCATCGATTTTAATCGTGATATAGTTTGTTAAAAATGCAGATGGCTTTTGCGGGAAGATGGCTGTGATAGCACCTTTTGTTTCGCCTTCTTCCATTAAAGGAATACTCATACCATAGTAAGCAACACCAAATACATCAGGTTCGATATACGTGCTGATTTTTTGATTATAGCTTAAAGCCTTATGTGCAGCTGAACCTTCTTTAATCGGATCACCTGGCTTAATTTTTAAATCAACCTTTTTGCTCGGTTGGTAGTACAAGTATTCATTTGTATCGGAAATTGCAATTGAAGTATTCTCAGGGAAAAACTCCTTAATAATCTCCATGATTTCTTCTATTTGTTTTGGATCCACTATTAGCACCTCGTTTTAACTTTTAAAAATAGTATTATCATCTATTTTACTACATATTCGTATAAATTATATAGAGAAGATTTAGGAATAAAATAGAGATATGTCGATTGTTAAAATAAAAAGTAGGATAAACACTTACATAATATTCAATATAGAGTAATTAATTACTAATTACTTTTAATATGTATATGGTAAAATTTAAATGTCTATTAATAAGTTTACAAGGTTTCAACTATCTTTATATGATAAATAAGAACTAGAATGATGTGTAAAATGTGGTTGAAAGGAAATCGCAGAATATGGTAAAATTCACTGTAAAGTATATTTTTTTTTAATACTGGTGTTTAAGTTGGGTTATTTTTAAGCTATATTCAATATATAATTGTGTAATAGGACTCAATTCATATGATAAATAAGTAAATACTTTTTTCTTATTTTGAAATTGTAATTCGATGTCAAATATTGTAATGTAATTCGTGCACTCTGAGGAAAGATGGGGAAGATTATGCAACTACATCAACATTCTATGTCCGAGACGATATCAAAAAGATACTTCCAAGAAATCGATAATATTAACCAATATGTCGGTGTAGAAGAATTTTTTAATATTGAGTCAAAGTTAATATTTGAAATTTATCATTTAGAATCTGCAAAGGCAAAAAAATCTTTGCATGAATTAATTGATATTCTTTCTATACGTTTTGGTAAGCAAGTCATTAAAATTGTGAGAGGTTATTTTTCTGTGTTAGCGTCGATTGTTGCTCGTAAATTGCTAGACAATCAAGTACCTTCAAAGAAAGCCTTTGCTTTTAATATTGCTTGTAATGATATGATTGAAAACCAAATGAAAGACGCTGAATTTTTGCAATTTGCTGATGATTTAATTGATTTCTTTGTCTATTTTATCGCAGATAGAAAACAACCGACTTTCCGTCATCAGACAGTCAACAAAGTGATTATGTATATAAATGATGAGTTAGAAAATGATCTGACAGTAGAAAGTATCGCGAATAACTTCCATATTAGTACTAGTCACTTATCACGTATTTTTAGAGAACATGTGGGGATAACATTGGTTGAATATTTAAATGTTCGTCGAGTAGAAGAATCACAATATTACTTACGACATACAAATAAAAGCATTACGTCAATCTCAGACCAATTCCATTTTTGTAATCAGAGCTACTTTACACGTATTTTCAAAAAATATACTGGTGTAACACCTAAGCATTTCCGTGATGAGTTACACCATGAATTTTACCGTTTTGAAATGAACGAGGCTGAGATGCAAAACGTATAATTTTAATCCTGGACATTGAATGACTGGCGCTAAATATAAAAACATACTGTAAGATGCGATCGTATTAGCGATGCTAAAGCGCGCATCTTTTTTTATCTGAAATGATCGCCATAGTTCCAAGCTTACAATAACACCTAGGAAGAATTGATAAGTAGCGCTTGCTATTTGATAAAGGTAGTCTTTATAAGGTATACTTCACATTAGTTGAAAAATAATAGTAGGTGGAAAAATGAAAAATTTGAAGCTATTATCAATGCTTGGACTTGTTGTTTTTGTATTAAGCGGCTGTCAAGCAGTTGAGAACAAAGAAGGCTTTTTCTATAGTGTTTTTGTTAAACCTATGGAATTTTTACTGGAGTTTTTCGGAAATGATATTTTTTCAGGTAGCTATGGTTTAGCGATTATTGCCATTACGGTCCTTATTCGTTTAGTCTTAATGCCGATTATGTTGAAAAACTATCGTCAGCAACAATTGATGAAATCGAAAATGGATGCCTTCAAGCCTGAAATGGAAGCCGTTCAGAAGAAAATGAAGGAAGCAAAGACGAAAGAAGAGCAAACGCAATATCAGCAAGAAATGATGGCATTGTATCAAAAGCATGGTGTCAATCCGCTAAATATGGGTTGTTTACCAATGTTAATTCAAATGCCAATCATTATGGGTCTTTACTTTTCAATTTTATATTCTGCCGATGTGAAATCACATGAGTTTTTATGGTTTAGCTTAGGTTCGCCAGACATTGTTATGACAATTATTGCAGGGATCGTTTATTTAGTACAAGCACGTGTATCTTTATGGACTGTACCTGAGCAACAAAAAAAGCAAATGAAAATGTTTATTTACATTTCGCCAATTATGATTGTCTTTATTTCTATGTCCTCTATGGCAGCTCTACCTCTTTACTGGTCTGTCAGCGGTGCATTACTAATTCTTCAAACATATATTGGTCGAAAATATTATTCGGAGCATCCCGAAAAAGCAAAATCATAAATGAATTTATGTCGAGGCGCTTGTGTAGCCTCGATTTTTTTTAGGAGGAAAACAGAATGAACACAAAATGGATATCATCAATTCTTGTGGCAATTTTTAGTATCGCGGCAATTGTATGCATCATTTTAGGAAATTTCAATTTTGCTGTACTAGCGATGACAATCATGTTTGCCATGTCTAATGGTTTTAGAGCGAAAAGCTTTAAAGAGCAGGGATATATTAAAGAGGCAAAATGGATGAAGTATATGTCTATCTTTTTCTCTATAGCTTCAATTGCTGTCCTTATTATCATTTTTACAGAATAATAGTGAAAAGCTTCACTTAAAAATGTGAACAGTGATAAAATAAAACTATCAAATGAAAATATTATAACTTGCTTTAGCAGAAGTACTCCACTTCAATAAGTGGTGGATGAATGCCGTATGCAATATGACTGAAATCTATAGGTTCAAAACCTTGCTGAACCAAGTTAAAAGCCCCGGCGGATGTCAAAGATTTTTTTGATAAGCTTTCCGTGCATGCTCGAAAAAAATCTGGACGCCACTACGCCGAGGCGTAATTAATTAAAGGTCTTAAGGTTGCTCAAACTCTCCATGAAACGACCTGTCTGGTAGTTTAGCAACCCTGTATCTGTAAAAAAGGGGCAAAAAAAGTGAAAAAAAGTCGTTTACCACTTATTATTGGTGCTGTTATTTCAGTGGCATTGATCGTTTCAATTTTTGTAGTTAAAAACTATAAATATAGCCAAGTAAATGTAGCATCTGATGAGGAACAACCAGTAGCACAAAAAGGCAAAGAAGATGAGCCAACAAAAGAACAACCAAAAACACCTGATAATACATCTGAGCCTCAAGAACAGCCGGATGAAAACGGCTATTATCCAAATCAAGCTATACCAACAGAGCCTACTTATATTGATGGTATTCTATTAGCTAATAAAAGATATCCACTACCATCAACATTTGCACCTGGAGAAAGTCCAGAGGCGCGTCAAGCATTAAATAAGATGATAGCAGAAGCGAAGCAACAGGGTTTTAACTTAGTAGCGTTTAGTGGGTATCGTTCATACGAATATCAAACAACATTGTATAACAACTATGTTAAGCGTGATGGTCAGGCTGCTGCGGACCGCTATAGTGCGCGACCAGGTTTTTCTGAGCATCAAACAGGCTTAGCATTTGATATTGGTGAAGTTGGCAAAGATGATTTATGGCTGACTGAGGAATTTGGAGAAACTCCAGCTGGACAATGGCTATTTAATAATGCTGCGCAATTTGGTTTCATTTTACGATTCCCTCAAAACAAAGAAGACATTACAGGTTATATGTATGAATCATGGCATTACCGTTACGTAGGGGTCGAAATTGCTAAAAAAATTAAAGAACAAAATCTTACTTTAGAAGAATATTTAGGCGTGAAATAAAAAATAAGAGACTACTACTGTTGATTTCCGCTACAGGATGTCGCTTTCCGCGGGCACACCGTAAGCCGCAACCCTCGCTAACGCGCGGTCTGTTGCGGCTTTCATTTTGTGCTGTTCCCGCAGGAGTCGCCCACCCTTCGCTCCAATCAACTGACCGTGTTGTATGGAGAACTCCTTTTTTATAACCAAAATATAACCAAAGGCATCAAGATGAACTATTAACTCCTTTAGTCTACTTTCTTAGTCTATAGCTCTTAGTTAATGTTAAACCGATAAGTTGTCGTACTATCCTTATTAAAACGGGGGAGAATTGCTTTTTAAAGCAAACCGCCGTTGCGGAAATAAACGACATAGCAAAAAAGTGTTAGATTGATTACAGTCAATCTAACACTTTTTCTTTTGTCACATTATCCTTTGAACTTTTAAGCCAGTAGTTTACTACAGTACAGGTGTTAGTAAACGTGAAATAGATTCCTTAAACTTGATCATGCTCGAACGATTTTGATACATCTCCCAAGTTAATTCTGTGCAATCTAAAATATCCTTTTCATATAGCTCCGCTAACTGATGTGAAATTGTTGAATCGTAAATAAAAGCATTTACTTCGAAATTCAAACTGAAACTTCGTACATCGATATTGGCAGTTCCGACTGTAGAAGCCTCGTCATCGATAATAATAGCTTTAGCATGAATAAATCCTTTTTCATAAATATAAACTTTCGCCCCAGCCCGCAGTAATTGCCCAACATAAGAGTATGTAGCCCAATAAACAAACATGTGATCCGGTTTGTTTGGAATCATTATACGAACATCAATACCTGAAAGCGTAGCAATTTTAATGGCATCTAAAAAGCTGACATCTGGAATGAAATAAGGGGTTTGAATATAAATATATCTCTTGGCCATATTAATAAGCTTTAAATAACCAATTTTAATTTGTTCCCACTCAGAGTCTGGCCCGCTCGAAACAATTTGTAAGCCTACATTACCTTTTTTCGGAATAGCAGGAAAGTAGCGATCTGAATAGCCCATTTTTTGCTGTGCACAAGCTTGATTCCAATCTAGCAGAAAGCGTGTTTGCAACGGATGGACGGCACTACCTTCGATACGTAAATGTGTATCTCTCCAATAGCCAAATTTCTTTTGAAGTCCAAGGTATTCATCTCCTACATTAAAGCCCCCAATATAACCAATACGACCATCAATTACTACAATTTTACGGTGATTTCTGAAATTTAGACGTGGATTAAGGAGTGGGAATATTGAGGGGAAGAACACTTCAACCTCACCGCCCGCTTCAAGAAGTTCTTTGAAATGTCTTCTTTTAACATTACGTGAGCCCATTTCATCATACAAGAGCCTTACCTTAACCCCTTGTTTTGCCTTTTTAATCATTGCGTCGACGAGACGCGTACCTAAATTGTCTAAACGAAAGATGTAATATTGAATATGGATATGGTCTTTTGCTGCTTCGATATCTTTTATAAGCTGTTCAAATTTGTCTGCACCATCATCAAAAATAGAAATATGGTTGTCTTGTGTTAATACGGCATTATTCGTTTTCAAATGCATGTAAATCATCTCTTTATAATTTTCAGCATTTTCAATACGAAACTCAAATGTGTCATCTCGAATCGTATCAATTTGATAGCTAATCAGATTATCAATCCCAATATCCTTGCGCCCTTCCCAACGAAACAAATGTTTCTTCCGCAGTTGCCTGCCGACTAGTAAATATAAAATAAATCCAACTAATGGCAAGAAAAATAGAACGAGAATCCATGCCCATGTAGAAGTGGCATCTTTACGCTCTAAAAAAATGATGGTCATCGCTAATAAGATGTTAAAGATTAATACTAAAGGTACTAGATATTCTACATCTGTAAAAATGCTCATTCCTGCACCCCTCTACTATTTTTCATATAATACTTAGTATAGCCTACTTTTCAGGTGGAAAGAAAGAAGAGTCCGCTATTTGTTGTCACCATAGAAAAGATTACCCCAAAATATAAAGAGGTAATCCTTAGCGCTTCTATAAATGAAAGTGTAAAAATAAACGATGCTTGAGATTCGTGCTGTAATAATGGAAAACCGGCAAGCCATACCACAGGGGAGGCTTGCCGGTTTCGACTACTGTGGATAAGCCCTTCAAAAGAGAGGGGGCATCTTACTAATTTATGAATAACATTCCCATTGAAATAGTATATCGGAAAAATCTTGTTGTAGAAGTTTTTCACGATTGATAAAAAACTTCCCTACACCACTATCCGCCCACATAATACCGAACTCATCATTAGAATCTATTTGTAGTAAAAGTACATCATATCGTTGTAAAAGCTGAGACGCATGTCGAATGTCCTCATCTAAAAAATATGCATAACCACCTATCTTTGCCCCCGCACCTAAAAAATGTTGTAAATAAATTTCATATAAATTAACATCATAATTTTGCGTTGCTATTAGGCTAGGTAAATGATGCACAGCACGATAATCTAACGCAGAAACAGGTTCTTGCGTGTAGTGGAATTGTAATGCTAATTCCTCATTAATAGGAAACCAATCATTTGAGGATTGTGATAGGTTATTATGTGATGACATAGTTATTTTGGATTCTACTGTTGGGTAAAATCGTACCTTATAAAACTGTTGAAAAATATCTTCTTTATAGTGCGCTGCATTTGCAAAAATATTAGATGATATAAAAAATTGTAAAATACCTTGTGTAGGGAAATCTTGTGTGAGCGGTATTTCTGCAAAATTTATTTGAGCTAATAAACGCATAGATTCACCAGTAATGTCTTTTGGAACTGTTTGATAATATGGTAAATAAGGTTCACCAGCAAATTTACTTTCTGTTAATGAAGTTGCTCGTTTAGATGGCGAAATAATAATCGCTGGAAGAAGCGAATCTTCAATTTCTGAACGTAATGGGTAGAGCTCTTTAGGTAGTGATAAATTTATCGTTTTGTTCATGCAGTGCCCTCCGAGTTTACACTTTCAAACATTGATGTCTTTAACTAACATAATCAAAAACGTCTGTTACTATAAGGTACGACATTTTGTAAGTAAATTATTCAAGGCGTAAAGTTTTATTTGATGCTTTATAAATAAACATTAAACTAATTGAGATAATGGCGATTGTTGCAGCAATGTAGTAGCCAAGATTTGATTCCATTGTGAATAACCATGTAAAGAATAGAGGGCCGAGAATACGTCCTAAATTGTCCATAGAATAAGAAAGGCCTGCTGCTGTCCCGTATTGGCCACCAGATTCTTTGGAGGATAGTGACACAACGCATGTTCTGGCAAGGGCATTGCCGGCTGTGAATACACAAAGTGCAAATCCTGCCATTAATAGATTGCCTGTTAAAGTAAATAAAAGCATACCAAGTGCAGTGACGATTTGAGCTCCGATAAGCCAAGAAGTTTCCGTACCATTTTTAATACGACGAACAACACCGCCTTGTATTGCTGCATCTACAAAACCACTAAACATAAATAAATAACCAATTTGCAATGGTGTTATGTGAATGCGATCAATTTGGAAAAGCTGGAATGTAGCTTCTACTCCTGCGAGCATAAAAGTGACTAAAAATGAGAACATAAATAAATAACGAACTCGGTATTGAAGCATTTTGCCAACACCTTTTGGGACAATTGCTCGTTTTGTTACATCTTTTCGTTTTTCTGGTTCTTTTAAGACAAAATTTGCATAAATAAATAATAGCGCAATTAAAACTGCTGATGCGATAAATGGTAGTTGCAAGCTATAATGACCTAGCATGCCACCAATTGCAGGACCGAAGATAAAACCTAGACCGATGGACATGCCCATTAAACCCATGTATTTATTACGATCTTCCTCGCTCGACATGTCACCGATAAAGCCTGTTACCGCTGTATATAGTGCACCTGAGAATAAGCCGCCAACTAAACGTGATACGTATAGCATCGTTAAATTATCAATAAACATTGAAAAGATAACGAAGCTGAGACTGAATCCAACCAATCCCGTTAAAATAAGTTGCTTTCGTCCGACTTTATCGGATAGCTTTCCCCACAGTGGTGCAGTAAAAAAACTTGCAAGTGAATACACTGTCAGTAAACCGCCTACATGAATGTTTTGCCAGTCGTGTTGCACGATGACTTCTGGTAAGACTGGAATAATAATTCCGAAGCCTAAGTAGACGAGAAATTGTACTGACATTAAGAGTAAAATTGGTTTTATCATTTAATTTCCTGCTTTCTTACAATATTTCAGTATGTATATTCTACCTCTCTTGTTCTTGCTATTACAAGGAAACGTAGGTAAAGCATTTTGTTGGGCACTGTAAAAAGTTTTTTAAGATTTATTTTTATTTCGCTTAGCGGTTACACAATAATTATTTCCTCTTTCATTCCTTCCTTTCGTAGAGGTTTTAACAGGTCCCAAATATCCGTATTGAATGTCAAAAAAAAATGAGGAAATACGAATAGAACCAATAAGATGTGCTAAGAATATAGTTATATCAAATCAGTTTATTTTTTGCCGTAAAAAATGGTCATTAAACATAATTTACATTGTAACAAAATTGAAAAATATTAAAGGCAAGTTAAATGGTATGATAGATAAAGATAAACTCGTCTGACATCTATAACATAGAAAATTGAAACTTTTTTGGAAATAAAACGTTATATAAAATCGAGGAAAGATTGAGGTGGAATGTATGACAAAGGAAGTAGATTTGAAAAAGATTGTTTCGAATTTATCGAAGTTGGGTGTGACTGCTACTGTAACGAAGTCTCGACTTGAACTTTTAAAAGTGCTCACACCACCAACGCAAACTCCGCAAGTTCAAGCTTAACTCGTTTTACAAAAAAGAATGGATAGTCTTTTGAAAATAAGACTACCCATTCTTTTTTATTCAAGTTTTTAATCATCTTCATCATATGTTGTAAACATGTAAGTACGATAATGGAAACGCATGCTAAAGACCAGTCCAATGGCAAGTGCATTCCCCATTAATGAACTTCCTCCATAACTAATGAACGGAAGCGGAATACCCGTAATTGGTAGTAATTGAATGGTCATACCGATATTTTCGAATACGTGGAACGTAATCATAGCAATAATTCCTGCACATACATAAGTTGAAAAAGGATCTTTTAACAATAGTGTTGTTTTTGTTAAATGATAGATTAACAAAAAGAAAATGCAGATAACGATACTTGCGCCTATAAATCCCCATTCCTCACCAATGACGGTGAATATGAAGTCCGTATGATTTTCTGCTACGTACACTTCGCGACCGCGGAAACCTTTACCAAAAATTTCACCTGAACCGATGGCGTTTAAGGAAGTAATTAAATGGTAGCCATCACTGGATGAATAAGAATAAGGATCTAGCCAAGAATAAATTCTGGCAAACTGGTAAGCTTTAAATCCAAATGTTTTTTCTAAAAAGTCTTGCATATAAAGCGCCATCCAAAGGAGACTTGCTCCGATAGCTGCCCCACCTAAAAAAGTAGGTAATATAATCTTCCAAGAAATTCCTGCTACAATAATGAGTGCTGCAGTAATCGCAAAGAAAACAAGTGCAGAACCAAGGTCTGGCTGTTTCATAATAATACCAAGTGGTATAATCAACGTTATAGCGATTTTGCCTAGTAAAATGAAGTCGGATTTTACGGATCTTAAAGAATAAACTTCATGATGCTTACTAATAAGTCGGGCAAGTGCTAAAATATAAAAAGTTTTCATAAATTCGGAGGGCTGAATATTGCCGAGTGGTGTATGGAACCAGCTTTTTGCTCCATTTACAGGCTCACCAATCTGACCTTTTCCTTCCGGCATGAAAATAAGTAATAATAAAAGGGCGATCCCAGCTCCATACATATACCAAGCCATTTTTTTATATTGATCGGGTTCGAAAAACATAATGACACCGATAATAACTGCACCAATTACATACCACTGTAACTGTTTTGGCACGTAGTTAATACCGTATTGTCCAGAAGTTTGCGCAGATGCAATAGCTAACAAACTAATGACAAGAAAAGTGAAAAGTATAAAAGCGAGCGTCCAGTCAAAACGGTTCACGAAATTTCGTTTATTTTCCATAAAAGCCACCTAAAATAAAATAGTTTAAAGAGATGCGTGTATACGCAAGTTGAACATTAACATTATAACGCAAAAAACAATTTTACGCCTGAGTATATTGTTGTGACGACAAATAGCATAAAATGTTTCAAAAAATGATGATTAGTTTTATAATGAAGGGAAGAATGGGGTGATGGATGTGGCTAAGAAATTAAAGTCAGCTGAAGATTTTATGTATCATATATACGTTCATATGAACGATGTCGATAAATTTGTTATTTTTAGCGGGCTTAAGCTCTCGCAATTTGTGGCTGCTTTAGATCCACTGCATCACTTACTTTTACTTAAGCATTCCTATGAAGATGGATCATTTAATATGCATACACAGTTTGATTATGTACCTGATGAGGAGGTTCCTCATTTTGTAAAAAAGGCTACAGAGTCAAAAGAATTATGTTGGATAGATTTTATGGATGAAAAGAGGCTAGATCAGCTAACAGCGATGGAGCAAGGAGAACTGCTTTACATTAGCCATAAAAAGGAACCGATTACATCGGCATTTTTTAATAAATTGCAAAATCGGTTTGTTTATTGTTCTTCGGATGTAGAGAAAATGACAAAAATTTATTTTCGCCATTTAAGTGATTCGGATTTACTCGTTGCAAATGTCATTAATTCTTTAATTCGTGAGAAAGAACGAAGCACGGGCTTTTGGAGACGTAAAGTAAAATCGAGTATTCCTTGTCTTACACCGGAATTTTTAAGAGCTTATCGTTCTTTTGCTAAGGACGGTGCTTTGTTATCACTGTATCGCATTGAGAAGCCGAAAGCAGCATATGGTATAGAAATTCGTAACTTATCAGATTATTCCTTCCCAGATGAGGTCTGGGATGATTTAAATACAATTTTGAAAAACGAACACGATGAATTGATTCAAATTATTTAGCTCTATTTAGCAGGCATTCCACCAGCCAAATATGAAGGGAACCGAAGCGGATGATTGTATGTCATTTACTACGGTGACCAACTTTTGAATGAATAAGGCACTCAAATCTCACCGTAAATTTAACGGTGAGATTTTTATGTCATTTGTCAAGACGTTTCGTGATAAACTAATAATACTCAAGAAGTATGTGGAGGGCACAAAAATGAAAAAAAGAATCGGTTTATTATACGGCGGAAAATCAGCGGAGCATGAAGTGTCATTGTCGACAGCGTGTGCGGTCACTGGAGCTTTGAATTTCGAGGAGTATGAGATATATCCGATTTACATTACACAAGATGGGGAATGGCGACGCGGTGAGCGTTTAGAAAAACCTGCAAATTCGATTGAAGAATTACAATTTGGTGATGAAGCCATTATTTTAGAAAATAATATTACAGCATTTTTAATCGATAATAACGGGACAGCGGTACAATTTGATGTTATTTTCCCTTTACTGCATGGAACAAATGGGGAAGACGGAACTGTACAGGGCCTACTTGAAGTCTTGAATCTTCCGTATGTCGGAAATGGTGTATTGGCGTCATCAGCAGGTATGGATAAAGTAATTATGAAGCAATTATTTGAAATTGCAGGTTTACCACAAGTGCCATATACGTACTTCATTCGCAGTGAATGGGTTAACGAACAAGAAGCTATTTTAACACGCTGTGAAGAAAAATTAACTTGGCCAATGTTTGTGAAGCCTGCCAATTTAGGTTCAAGTGTTGGTATTAGTAAGGCTTCAAATCGTCAAGAGCTAATTAAAGCGATCGAAGTGGCTTTACAATTCGACCGCAAAATTGTAGTAGAGCAAGGAATTGTAGCTCGTGAAATTGAATTGGCTGTATTGGGCAATGATTTTCCAGAAGTTTCAGTGCCAGGTGAAATTAAACCTATGACTGAATTTTATGATTATGATTCAAAATATAAGGATGGCTCAACAGCGCTCATTATTCCTGCAGAGCTTCCTACAGAAGTTGTGACAAGCTTAAAAGAACATGCAAAAAGCGCGTTTAAAATTTTAGATGGAAGCGGTTTAGTACGAGCAGACTTCTTTGTCACAGCAGATCATGATATTTATATTAATGAGGTAAATACAATGCCAGGTTTTACACCTGTTAGTATGTATCCACTTCTTTGGCAACATACAAATGTAAGTTATCCAGAGCTTATTAATCGTCTGATTGCGCTTGCACTTGAGCGTTATGAAGAAAAACAACAGCTTCACTATAAAAAAGACTGAGTGGGATTATTGTGAAAAAGACATTAAAGCAATTAGCAGCATGGTTGAATGATGAGGAGCCGGCTTTCGGAGAGACGGTTGTAACTGGTATTTCTATCGATACAAGAACAATCAATCAAGGAGATTTATTTGTACCATTTCGTGGAGAAATGGTAAATGGTCATAAGTTCGTACTACAAGCTTTTGAAAAAGGTGCAGGTGCTTCGCTTTGGCAAAAAGATGAACCGAATCCACCAGAGGGTGTTCCATTATTGTTTGTCGAAGATCCAGAGCAAGCCTTACAGCAAATGGCACGGTCTTATCGCGATGAGCATAAGGCGACTTTTATTGGTATTACAGGGTCGAATGGTAAAACTTCAACAAAGGATATTTTAGCAGGTACGCTTGCTCCGTTTTTTAAAGTGCAAAAAACGATTGGCAATTTTAATAACCAACTAGGATTACCGATTACGATTTTACGGCTCGATGCGGATACAGAAGTTGCAGTACTTGAAATGGGCATGAGTGGCTTTGGTGAGATAGAATTTTTAACAAAATTAGCTCGACCTCATATGACAGTTATTACAAATATTGGTGAGGCGCATATGCAAGATTTAGGCTCTCGTGCAGGCATTGCCAAGGCGAAGTTTGAAATTATTCAAGGTATGCAGGATAACGGTGTACTTTTTTATGACGGTGACGAACCATTGTTAAAAGAACTCGTTGCAAAAGAGCAAAATTTAAATGCTAAGGCATTTGGTTTAGAACCTGGCGATTTGCTATATGCTGAGAATATTGAAGCAACTGCCAATGGAAGTAGCTTTACAACGCATGGTGCGATTGAAGGTGAATTCTTTATCTCAGTTCTTGGTAAGCATCAAGTGAAAAATACATTGATTGCAATGCTTATCGCACAAAAGCTAGGGTTAAATGATGAACAAATTCGCGAATCATTAAAAGGTGTAACTTTAACTGATATGCGCATGCAACAAGTACAAGGAAATCAAGGTGCATTATTTATTAATGATGCATACAATGCTGCACCTACATCTGTAAAGGCGGCCATTCAGTTTATTGCAACAACAACGATTCGACCAGAAAAGTGGCTTGTCTTAGGTGATATGCTTGAACTTGGAGCTAATGAACAAAGCTTTCATGAAGACTTATCACTAGCTATTCACGAAGGTGAAATTGACTACGTGTGCTTATATGGTCCACGTATGGCATATTTATATAAAGTGTTAAAAGACCGATTTGATGCTGATCATTTACTATATGAGCAGGATGATTTTGCACCTATTATTGCAAAGCTTCAACAGACAACGGAGCAATCCATCGTTTTATTAAAAGGTTCACGAGGCATGAAGCTAGAAACGATTTTACAAGCATTTACTTCATAATTTACAAGTGTAAGTATAATAAATAGTTACCTATAGGGTAAAAATCCGCTTTGGCTACAATAGACATCATATGCGGATTTTTACCTTTTATTGAAAAAGGCAATATAGTATGCCTATATGGCGGGCTATGTTGCGCGTATAACGTCCACTTTTTAGAGGTGAGAGTAATGGCAATAGGTGTATTATGTTTACATGGATTTTCAGGTGGCGCTTACGAGGTAGAGCCATTTACAACTTATTTACGTACTAATACAGATTGGTTAATCGAGACACCTACTTTATCGGGACATGGGGAAGATTTAAACATGAAAGGTTTTACAGCACTGCATTGGTTAATGGATGCAGAGGTGGCTTTTCGAGCGCTTGCCAAAAAAGTTGATGAAATTATTGTCGTTGGCTTTTCAATGGGCGGGATTATCGCGCTATATTTAGCAAAGCGATATAAAGTAAAGAAGCTCGTACTGCTTAGTGCGGCAGCTAAATATGTAAGTCCTAAGCAACTTGTAAAGGATTTTAAAATGCTAGCGACTGAGGCATATCATCGAAACCTTTCTAATAATGAGCTGTATTTAAGATATCGCCATAAGTTTAATAATGTGCCATTATCAGCAACGATTGAATTCATGAAACTCGTTCAAAAGGTTGCGCCGTATTACAAAGATATCAAAGTGCCAGTTTATATTATTCAAGGGAAATTAGATGGTATAGTGCCGTATCATACCGCCCAATTTTTATTTGATCAACTAGCCTCAATCAATAAAAAGTTGTATTTTTCTGATAATGGCAAACACCATATTTGTTATTGTGAAGATTGTTTTGACTGGTTTGTGAAGGTTTTAGCGTTTTTAAAGGAGCGATAAAGTAGTCAGATTATTACGACTCATGCGTTATCGTTGCATACGGTTGATTACCGTGATAGACTAGTGTAAGCAATGGATACATTTTGTGCGAAGACTCTTCATAATTTGGTTGAAGAGTACTTTTTTTTGAACATAACGGTTTTATTCTAAGTGAATAATTACGCAGAATCGAACCGCTCGGTAAAGACCGGGCTTTCCTTTTCATATAAGAGAGCTCTACATGAAACCTTTGTAGAGAAAATTTTTAAGTAACGGAAACGTTCCACAACACAGGCTCGAATTTGCCGACAACTTCATCTGAAAATGTAACCATTTGTCAACTTATAAGGAAAAAAGGAGATTGAGAAGTTTGACAAATTTTTCAGAATTAAATATTAGCGAATCTACATTACGTTCAGTAAAACGTATGGGGTTCGAAGAAGCAACACCAATCCAAGAGGGAACTATTCGTTTTGCCATTGAAGGTCGCGATGTATTAGGTCAAGCGCAAACTGGTACTGGTAAAACTGCCGCTTTTGGTATTCCACTTATCGAGAAAATCGATCCTAAAAACCCTAATATCCAGGCATTAGTAATTGCTCCAACTCGTGAATTAGCGATTCAAGTTTCAGAAGAACTATATAAAATCGGTTACGACAAGCGTGTGAAATTATTATCAGTTTACGGTGGTCAAGAAATCGGCCGTCAAATTCGTGCACTGAAAAATAAACCACAAATTATTGTCGGTACACCAGGTCGTATTTTAGATCATATTAATCGTCGTACTTTAAAACTAGAAGATGTTCAAACGCTTGTACTGGACGAAGCAGATGAAATGTTAAACATGGGCTTCATCGATGATATTAATTCAATTTTAGAAAACGTACCTGCTGAGCGTCAAACATTATTATTCTCAGCAACAATGCCACCAGCAATCCGTAAAATTGCTGAAACATTTATGCGTGACCCTGAAATTGTAAAAATTAAAGCAAAAGAATTAACAGTGGATAACATTGAACAATTTTTTGTGAAAGCTGCTGAACGTGAAAAATTCGATGTTTTATCTCGTCTATTGAATGTTCACCAACCAGAATTAGCAATTATCTTTGGACGTACAAAACGTCGCGTAGATGAGTTAGCTCAAGCTTTATCAATCCGCGGATATCTTGCAGAAGGAATTCACGGTGATTTAAGCCAAGCAAAACGTATTTCAGTTTTACGCCAATTTAAAGAAAATAAAATTGATATCCTAGTTGCAACAGATGTTGCCGCTCGTGGTCTTGATATTTCAGGCGTTACACACGTATATAACTTTGATATTCCTCAAGATCCTGAGTCTTACGTTCACCGTATCGGTCGTACTGGCCGTGCCGGAAAATCAGGTCTTGCAGTAACGTTTGTAACACCTCGTGAAATGGGTTATTTACGTATCGTTGAAGAAACAACGAAAAAACGTATGACACCACTTCGTCCACCAACAAATGACGAAGCTTTAGTAGGTCAACAACGTTTAGCTATTGAGACGCTTGAAGGTCTTATTTCAACTAATAACTTAGGTGATTATCGTATATTAGCTACAGAAGTTCTTGAAAACCATGATGCAATCGATGTAGTAGCTGCTGCATTACGCTCATTAACAAAAGAGCCGGATGATTCGCCTGTTACAATTACAGAAGAACGTCCATTACCAATGCGCCGTGAGCGTTCTGGTGGTGGCGGCGGTGGTCGCGGTGGCGATCGTAACGGTCGTAACAGAAGCGGTGGCGGTCGTAGCTTTAGCGGTAACCGTCGTGAAGGTAGTGGTGGCGGAGATCGTCGTAGCAGTGGAAGCCGTCGTGAAGGTGGTCGCCGTGAAGGTGGCGCTCGACGTGAAGGTGGACAAGGTCGTTCACGTGCACCACGTCGTCATGAAGACTAATTAATTTTGAAACTCCCAACCTTACAGTCAAACCGACTGTAAGGTTTTTTATATTTATATTGAAACAAATTAGTGTTAGTGTACGTATACATAGATAATTAAAAGAGGAGGAACAACATGAGAGCTGAACCAATTCATCAAATTTCCCGAAAAGGGTTAACTGTATGGCGATTATATGGTGTGTTACAAACAATACTATTGTTAGTCGTCGCAGCATTGGTATGTTACGGTACTTATTATTTTGATTGGCCATCATTTATTTATATCATTGCAATTGCTGTTGTTTTATTAAGTGCCTTTTTATTGGCGTATTTATTTCCTAAAATCCGATGGGAGCGTTGGAGATATGAAGTGCGTGAGCATGAAATTGAAGTACAACATGGTTTATTTGTTGTAAAACGCACACTTATACCAATGGTACGTGTACAACATGTCGATACAACACAAGGGCCTATTTTAAAAAAATATAGCTTGGGAAATATTTCAATTTCCACAGCTGCCACAGTACATACAATTCCTGCACTTGTCATGGATGAGGCAGATGGACTTCGTGCCCGTATTTCGGAATTAGCAAGGGTGGCGGAAGATGATGTCTAATGAAGTGTATCGTTTGCACCCTGTATCTGCCATTATTTCTAGTGTCAAAGCGTTAAAAAGTATGATACTACCTGTTGCGATTATTATTATTAGTAACGGTTTTAACTTTTCGTTTAACTTCCGCAGCGAACATTTTTTTGAAACAGTTTTATTGTTTGGTGTGTGGGGTGTAGCAGCAGTGCTTGCACTTGTTGGTGGTATCGTTAAATGGCGTACCTTTGTTTATTGGTTTGAAGATGGCGAATTACGGGTGAAGTATGGGTTATTCGTAAAAAAGAAGCGTTATATTCCATTTGAACGCATTCAAAGCTTAAATTACCATGAAGGTATTTTTCATCGGCTATTCGGTTTAGTAAAGGTGCAAGTTGAGACTGCGGGCAATAAGGGCGGTAAGCCAGAGGTGGAATTGACAGCTATTCGGAAAATTGCAGCAGACGTAATTGAACAGGAAATGCGTCGTGCAAAAACGCAAATAGCTCAACATATTGACGTAGAACAATCACCTGAGCAAATAGGTGAAGGAATGGTTGTTCCTGCTATTTACCATATGTCGATGCGGGATTTACTTGTATTAGCAACGACTTCTGGTGGGATAGGAGTAGTATTGTCTGGACTTGCGGCAGTAGTCTCACAGTTTTCGGATATTATTCCCTATGACGAAGTTTTCCATGAAGTGGCGGATTTTGTGAAAGTTGGAGCATTTTTAGTTGCCTTAATGGTCATGTTCGTACTTATCATTGCATGGTTCGTATCGGTTGTTATAACACTTGTAAATTATTACGATTATACAGTTCGTATTGAAGATGAAAAGCTAATGATTACTAAGGGGTTACTGGAGAAGAAAAGAATTACACTGCCTTTAAATCGTATTCAGGCAATCCGAATTGTTGAAAATCCTTTGCGACAAGTATTTGGCTTTGCCACTGTTGTTGTAGAAAGCGCTGGTGGCAACGGTGAAAAAGGTCGAGATAAGAAAATTGCGTTATTCCCATTAATTAAAAAGCAAGATTGTTTACAAACATTAGTTCAGCTTTTCCCTGAAATGAATTGGCAACCTGAATTTACGAGGGCTCCGAAACGCGCACGTCCATTCTTTTATCGCATAGATTTTTTATGGCTTGTACCAATTTTAGGCGCTTGTAGTTATTTCTTATATCCTTACGGGTTATTGTCATTATTACTCATTCCATTAACAGTATTACTTGGCATTTGGCAACATAGAACAGCAGGTTATATGATTGACGGAAAGCAACTCGCAATGCAATATCGTATCTTCAGCCGTATCACATTGTTTATGGAGAAAAAACGTATACAATCTATGGAAAGTAGTCAAACGTATTTCCAAAAGCGTAAGCAAGTGATGTCTATAAAAGCAACGGTAATGTCAGGAATGTCTGGTATGACAGGTAATGTACCAAGCCTAGAGCAACGAGATGCTGAAACCATATTATCTTGGTATGAACATTAATAGATAAAAAGCCAATCTTTACATGAAAATGTGGAGATTGCTTTTTTTATATACAATAACAGGAAAAATGCGTTTATAATAGAATAAATCGACGAAAAGGGGTGGGATTGATGTTTAGATACAGCATAAATGAACACACATATTTAAAAATGTTGGATTTAAGTGATGTAGATGAATTATTTGCGCTAACGGATCGTTCGAGAGAGACTTTACGTGAGTGGTTACCCTTTGTAGACAATGTGAAGACGGTCAAGGATACGGAACAATTTGTCCGAAATGCGATGCAACAATATGCCGATAATAATGGGATACAGGCTGGAATTTATTATGATGGTAAGCTAGCGGGAGTAATTGGTTATCACCAAGTGAATTGGCAACATAAATGGACGAGCATTGGCTATTGGCTTGGAAGTGATTTTGTTGGCAAGGGGCTTGTGACAAATTCTATGAGGGCGTTCATCGATTTTGCTTTTGACTATTTAAAGTTAAATCGCATTGAGGTACGTGTCGCTGTAGGAAATATTCGTAGTCGTACAATTCCAAAAGTGTTAGGTTTCAATGAAGAAGGACGATTAAGAGACGCTGAATGGTTATACGATCATCATGTGGATCAAGTAGTATATGGGATAACCGCGGCAGAATGGAAAAAAATAAAAATGGCTAAAGAGGCTAATGTTGTACTATAATTTCAACGATAGTATGACAGTGAGGCGAATTTTTTGAGCTAAAAAAAGAGGACTAGCCCTAAGTGATGTAGACGTCACTGTTGGGTCAGCTCCTCTTTTTATAAGCTATTTGCCAGCCATTTTTTGCTTGCGCCAGCTTAAAATTCTTTTGGGATGTAAGTAAATAAGACCGAGAATGAATCCTGTCACTAAACCACCTAAATGGGCATAGACATTTACATTAGACTGTAAGAAAGTCATGATGACACTGATGACGATAATCGGCAATATAAGCTTACGAAGCATTGGCATTGTACGACGTGTATAGTATACAAGAGCACCGAATGCTCCGAAAATCCCGAAAATTGCCCCACTTGCGCCAAGGCTTGCATAGCCTCCGTCATTAAGCATAAAGGTTGCCATGTTCCCTACGATACCAGATAATAAATAAATCGTAATGAAACGTGCTTTACCTGCAATTTTCTCAAGTTCTGGCCCAAATAAAAACAGGGAGAACATATTAAAGAGCACATGCATAAAGTTTGCATGCAAAAACATTGCTGAGAAAACTCGCCACCATTCACCGCTTTGTACGAGGAAATTGACTTGAATCCCATAGTTCCACAGCAGTTCCCCTATAACGGGAACAAGTGTTAATACATAAAGAATTAGATTCACTGCTATTAATGTTGAAACAACAGGGTAATAACTTGTATATTGCTTAAAATTTTCTGTTCTACTAAACATAGCTCCACCTCAATTTACAATTATTATACATGGCTTTTTGGAAATAAGAAAAGGAGAAGTTCATATGATTAAAGGAATAGGTCTCGACATTGTAGAAACCGAGCGTATTGTCAAGGCTATGACACGTACGGAAAAATTTAAAGACCGGATTTTATCAGAGAAAGAAAGAGCACTATTTGCTTTGCATACAGAATCTCGCAAAGTAGAATTTTTGGCAGGACGATTTGCCGCAAAAGAGGCCTTTTCGAAAGCGCTAGGCACAGGTATCGGTAAAGATTGTGCACTGCAAGATATTGAAATATTAAGAGGGGAAGCTGGTAACCCTGTTTTATATTTTAAAGGAGAGCTTGTAAATGGCTTTGTCAGTATCACGCATTCTAAGCAATATGCAGCCGCACAAGTAATATTACTGTTGTAATAAAATATATTGCCTTTTCATCAAATGACATAACTGACACATACGGTTCATATATTGTCGTAGTGGATTTGAAAGAAGAAAGGGTGAAAGCGTGGGCAACCGTTTAGTTACTTGGCTCGTCTTAATTTGTGCGATATTACTTCTGTCGGCGTGTGGTACAGCCTCACAGGAAAAAGTGTTAAAGAAAGTTAATGGTAAATGGTCAGAGACGAATGGTTATGAGTTAAACGCTAAGATGGAGATTAAATCAGGTGGAGAACCTAGAACGTATGATGTAACAGTATGGCATACTAAACCTGATTTCTATCGAGTGGAAGTAGTTGAAAGTGGGAAAGATGTTTCGCAAATGATTGTGCGTAATGCAGATGGCGTTTTTGTTGTTACACCAACATTAAACAAAATGTATAAGTTCCAAAGTGATTGGCCAAAGAAAAATAGTCAGGCATATTTAATCGGAGCACTAGCAGAAGATTTAGCTGAAGATAAAAATTTAGTCATGAAAGAAGAGGACAAAGCATATATATTTGAAGCGGCTACTAGAAATAGCTATAAAAATAGTATGCCTCACCAAGTCATTACAGTTGATAAGAAAACTATGCTCCCTACATCAGTAGTCATTATGAATGATGTCAAGGAAGAGCAGATCCGTATCACATTTAATAATATTAAATTAGGTGTACAACATGCTGCAAAAGAGTATGCTGTTGAGCAATTTACAGAATCAGATGATTCAAAAGGCGAACAAGCTACACCTACAAATAAAGACGGAAAAGATGCTAAAGATGAAAAAGATGCAAAAGGTGAGAATGGTGAAAAAGAAGCAGTCGGTGCAGAGGTTGAGTATGAAGAATTCCAAACGCATTATCCAGTTGTGAATTTCGAGAACACTAAAATGACAGATGAGAAAGCTATTCGCGAGGGTGGCATGGATCGTGTTATTTTAACGTTTGAAGGTGATAAAGCGTTTACGGTTATGCAACAACCAGTTATGAAAGAGACGTCTATGTTACCAGTTACTTCGCCTGGCGATCCTGTAGACTTAGGATTTACGATTGGAGCTATTACCGATACGTCTATTAGCTGGGAAAAAGATGGAGTTGCATTCTTTGTAGCTTCTAGTAAATTAACCCGTGAAGAAATGGTGGAAGTTGCCGCTTCCATGACGATAAGTAGTATGAAATAATTTTTTCAAGCTACAGTTTTCTATAAAAGAGAGCTGTAGTTTGTTAGGAAAAAATGTAAATTTAATGATAACACTATTCTGTAGATAATACTATCTATAGAATAGTGTTATGTAATTTGTAAAAATGAGCAGTTTTTTATAGGAAAAAAAAGGGAGATGGTGATGTGTCGTCGAATTTAAGTAACGAGCGCTGTAAATTTTTATTTGAGTAGAGCTAAGTTGATTCGAATTGCGGACGAGCATTACGCTTGAAATTCAACCTTTGCTGAAGTTCTTTACTTAGAGATGTAGTGGGTGAATGCATTATATTCAATGGGGAGCTTCAAAACCTTGCAGAATCAAGTTAAAGGATCTGGAGATAGTATAGACTTTTAAGAGGAGTTTTTTTAAAAGCTTGAGAAAATTCTGGATGTAATTAAGGCTAAGGCATAATTGAATTGTTATTTGGTATTTTTTTCAATACATAACGGTTTAATAAATAAAAAAGAGGGTATTCTAATGGAGACACAGCAGCATTTTAGACCAACGAAAGCAATTGTAGATTTACAAGCAATTCAGCAAAATCTAAAAAATTTAAAAAAACTACTTCAACCAAATGTACAAATTATCGCAGTCGTAAAAGCCAATGCATATGGACATGGAGATATAGCAGTTGCACAAGCTGCTTTGGAAGCTGGCGCAACGATGCTTGCAGTGGCTACACCAGACGAAGCATTACATATTCGGGTACATTTCGAAGAACCAGACATACTAATATTAGGAGCATCACCAGTAGCGTTTGCACCTTATGCAGCGCAACAGCGCATTACACTTACAGTATTTTCTAGTGAATGGATACAGCAAGCTTCAACGTTCATAGCTGGTGAAGCAAACCCTTTACAACTACATATAAAGGTTGATAGCGGGATGGGGCGAATTGGGGTTCGCACAGAGAAAGAATTGTTAGAGGTATATCATACAATCAATTCAACATACAATGTAGAATTGGATGGCATTTTTACTCATTTTGCAACTGCCGATGAGAAGGATACAGCCTATTTCGATAGTCAAGTACAATTATTTGAAAAGCTTATTTTTACATTGCCTGAAAAACCTAGACTAGTACATGCATCCAATACAGCAACGGCTTTAGTGAAAGATAATCATTTACACTATGACGCTGTACGTTATGGCATCTCAATGTATGGGCTAGCGCCATCTACTTACGTTGGAGAAATTTTACCATTTCAATTGAAACCTGCCTTTTCACTTGAGAGTGAACTTGTGCATGTCAAACAGTTAAAAGTTGGTGATTCAGTAGGTTACGGAGCAACATTTATTGCACAGACAGATATGTGGATTGGAACTATTCCGGTAGGCTATGCGGACGGGGTTATTCGTAAGTTAGCTGGACAAGATGTACTTATAGACGGACAAAGAATGCCGATAGTCGGACGAATTTGTATGGACCAATGTATGGTTGCTCTACCAAAAGCATATGCTATAGGTAAGAAAGTAACGCTTATTGGTCGTCAAGGTCAGGAAGTCATTTCAATGGATGAATGGGCAACAAGACTTGAAACTATTAATTATGAAGTACCATGCATTATTACAGCCAGAGTTCCTAGAGTGTACATTTAACTTGTTGTAGCAAAAGTTTTTCACTTCTACAAGTGGGGGAGAAATGTTAAATATGTAATGACTTCTGTATGGGTCACACGGAGGCAGGCTGATTCATATTATTAGTTACTAGTGCGTGTCTCAGATTTTAACAGGAGCTTTTCAAGTGAGCTCTAAAAATGTCTGAAGGCAATTACGCCTGAGACGCAATTGATTTTATTAATAGCAGTCATTAATAAAAATAATTTTCTCAATACTTCGCAGTTAGGAAATATTTGTCGAAATTAATAATTGTGTGGGAAAACATAATCCAGTTCGGTTAAAACGTAGGCATATAAGGAATGTAAGCAACAGGCACTAATGTCAAAGAGACATCAGGAAGCAGTATTTACCATCGACAACCAACGAAATTTTACAACTTGTTCTTCAAATTGTCAGATATTTTGTCATTTCATGTCTTTTCAACAATATCTTTCAATGGTAGAATGAGTAGTAATGAAAAAGTGTATGGTTCCGTTGGAGGTGCTTGCTGTGTACGAGAAAAAGTTAAGAGAAGCTACAATTGCTGTTCAAGATAGACTGTTTCTACAAACAAAGGAAGTAATTGAAGGTGAATCTTTTGTGCGTTTTTTGTCGCGCAAAAATTTAATGCAGGAGCAACCAAATCAAATACGGGAAGCTATGATGAAAGGATATGTTGAGATGTCTCATATTAATCTGATGATTGCAAGTGAATGCTTGCACGCGGAATATGAAGCGCAACATACAGTGGAGCGTCTCGTTAGCGGGGGATGACACTTTGAATGTAAAACGTGGTGACGTTTTTTTTGCAGATTTATCGCCGGTAGTTGGGTCCGAACAAGGTGGCACTAGGCCGGTATTGATTATTCAAAATGATATTGGAAATCGATTTAGTCCGACTGTCATCATCGCAGCAATTACTGCACAGATTCAAAAGGCAAAGTTACCGACACATGTTGAAATAAATGCTGAGAAGTATGGATTTGAACGTGACTCGGTCATTTTGCTTGAGCAAGTACGTACAATCGATAAGTCTAGGTTGACTGATCGTATTACACAGCTCGATCATGCAGTGATGGAAAAAGTGGATGGAGCGTTGATGATTAGTTTAGGGCTTGTTAAATTTTGATATACATATGTGTATAGAGCATCAGGGATTTTACGTATCCTGATGTTTTTTTAATTTTTTGCGTTATCATATAGTTAATTTACTATTTAATAGTATTAATAGAATGAAATAAAATGCAAGTAATATTGATTTATAAGTTTTGTAGAAAAATGTCGATGTTTTCATGTTAACTCTAAAAAAAATTAAAGTTATGATATTAAATATAGTTAATTATGTTTAACATCCGAAAAATGTGGGAAAAGAAAAAAAGTCGAATAAATATGGTGGAGGTGTACGGTATGGATATGGTAGTGCATTTTAAAAAAGATGGTACAAAATTATACGGGTTTGTTGAAGGTGAAATTGATACGTATACAGCCTCAGGTCTTCGTGAGGAACTAGAGGCAGTAAAGGTTACAAAAGGTATTGAAATTGAATTAGATTTATCAAAAGTAAATTATATGGATAGTACAGGTCTTGGTATTTTTGTAGCTTTTTATAAAAGAGCTTTGCGTGAAGAAGGTAAAGTAAAAATTGTTGGATTGTCTATGCGACTACAAAGATTATTTGAAATTACTGGCTTAAGTGAACTGATGGATATTGAAACTGATAAAAAGGTGGAATTAAGCAATGAAGGAATTTGATTATATTGAAATAAGGGTTCCTGCAAAACCTCAGTTTGTCAGTGTCATTCGTTTAACTGTTTCTGGATTAGCTAATCGTATTGGATTTAACTTCGATGAGATCGAGGATTTGAAAATTGCAGTTAGTGAAGCGGTAACGAATGTTGTGCACCATGCTTATAAAGATGCTGAGGAAGGCGAAATTGTAATAGGTTGCGCCCTTTATGATAACAAGTTGGAAATGATGATTGCAGACTATGGAAATAGTTTTAATTTTGAAGAGGTTAAAACAAAAATTGGGCCTTATCATCCTGAAGATAGTATAGCGGGGCTAAGAGAGGGCGGTCTAGGGCTTTATTTAATGGAAACTTTGATGGATGAGGTGATGATTAATAACGATGGTGGCGTAACTGTTTTCATGACAAAGTATGTCGCTAGGGAGCAGGTGGAAAAAAATGTCGAAAGAATCACTACATAAATCTTCTTCAAAAGAAGATGTGTTAAAGTGGATAGCACAGTACCAAACAACAGAGGATGAAGAAGCACAAACCAATTTGGTTATTCATTATCGAAATTTAGTAGAGTCCATTGCTCGCAAATATTCGTATGGTAAATCTTATTATGATGATATCGTACAAGTAGGGATGTTGGGGTTACTAGGTGCAATAAGACGTTTTGATGCAAGTTTTGGCCGCAGTTTTGAGGCATTTGCTGTACCAACTATTGTTGGAGAGATTAAGCGATTTTTACGAGATAAAACATGGGACGTTCATGTGCCAAGACGAATTAAAGAGATAGGGCCACGTATTAAATCGACTGTAGAATCGTTAACGATAGAGTTCCAACGTTCACCTTCCATTCAAGAAATTGCTGAGCGATTAGAGGTACCTGAGGAAGAAGTTTTAGAAGCGATGGAGATGAGTCGCAGTTATCAAGCACTTTCGATGGATCATTCAATAGAATCAGATAATGACGGAAGTACTGTCACACTATCTGATATTATGGGTAAAGAAGATATGGGATATGAAATGACCAATAGAAGGATGATCGTTGCTGATGCTATGGAAGTTTTAAATGAACGAGAGAAGCAAGTTATTCAGCTTACTTATTTAGAGCAGCTTAGCCAAAAAGAAGCTGGCGAACAATTGGGCATTTCTCAAATGCATGTATCAAGAATACAAAGAAAAGCAATTAAGAAATTACAAGAAGTCATTCTTGCAAGTGGTAGTGTGCCACTGTGAGGATGACACTAAGGCGTTTTATTACTAGCGGAGTTCTCCATCCAATAGCGATAAGCGCCTTTTTTTGTCTGTTTTTTCCATCATGTAGACTATCTTTGGTTTTTTATTGAAGTGTAGTGTTAAAATGAAAAGAAAAAAGGTAGTGATAATGTGGAACAAAAACAAATGTTACAGCTTATTGCAAAGGATGTAGCTATCAGACCAAATCAAGCAGAGGCAGTGATAAAATTATTAGATGAAGGTAACACCGTTCCGTTTATCGCGCGTTATCGAAAAGAAGCTACTGGTTCTCTGGATGAGGTACAAATTAAAGCTGTAGAAGATCGTTACCATTACATACAGCAACTTGAACAACGTAAAGAAGAGGTTCTTCGTTTAATTCAAGAACAGGATAAGCTAACTCCCGAGCTTGAAAATGCAATTCAGATAGCAACAGTTCTACAGCGTGTGGAAGATTTGTATCGTCCATACAAGCAAAAACGACGTACGAAGGCGACAATCGCAAAGGAAAAAGGGTTAGAACCTCTAGCCGACCTTCTATTAGAGTATCGTAATGAAGCATTAGTCCAGTTAGCTCAAAACTTTGTAGACATGGATAATGTTGCAACAGTAGATGACGCATTAGCTGGGGCGCGTGATATTTTGGCAGAGCGCTTTGCGGATGATGCGGGTATAAGACAAAAAATTCGCGCTTTTTCTTGGAAAGAGGGCGTACTTACAACCACATTAAAAAATGCAGAAGTAGATGAAAAAAAGGTTTTTGAAATGTATTACGAATATGAAGAACCTGTTAATCGCATTGTTCCTCACCGTATTTTAGCAGTGAATCGTGGGGAGAAAGAGGATGTCTTAAAGGTAGCGATACAAGTGACGATAGATCGAGTACTGATGATTATGTGGAAAGAATGGATACCTGCTACAGGTTCATCGCCAGCTATTGCGGAGGTGAAGCTAGCGATAGAAGATTCCTACAAACGATTAATTCAGCCATCTATAGAAAGAGAATTACGCAATGAATTAACAGAAAAAGCAGAGGCGCAAGCTATTCACATTTTCTCAGAAAATCTCCGTAACCTCTTGCTACAACCACCGCTAAAGGGCAAATATGTATTAGGAGTGGACCCTGCTTATCGAACTGGCTGTAAATTAGCTGTTGTTGATGAGACAGGAAAAATGCTAGAAGTTACAGCTATTTATCCACATCCACCAAAACCAGATGTGGCAAAATCAAAGGCTGTAGTGAAAGAAATTTTAGCGAAGTATCCTATTAAGATTATCGCGATTGGTAACGGTACTGCCTCACGTGAAACGGAGCAGTTTATTGCGGATGTATTGAGTGAAGTGAAAACAGATGCGGCATATGTGATTGTAAACGAAGCTGGTGCATCAGTTTATTCAGCGTCTGAGATTGCGCGTACTGAATTTCCAGATTTACAAGTAGAGCAGCGAAGCGCCGTTTCTATCGCACGTCGTTTACAAGATCCGTTGTCAGAATTAGTGAAGATTGAGCCAAAGGCAGTAGGTGTTGGTCAATATCAACATGACGTTTCTCAAAAGAAATTATCAGAGTCGTTAACATTTATAGTAGAAACTGCAGTCAATCATGTCGGTGTTGATGTTAATACTGCGTCAGCTTCATTAATGCAATATGTTTCTGGGCTATCGAAAACCGTTGCAGAAAATATTGTGAAAGTTCGAGAAGAAAATGGACAATTTACAACACGTTCGCAGCTGAAGAAAATCCCGCGACTTGGTGCAAAGACATATGAGCAAGCAATCGGATTTTTACGTGTGCCTGAAGCGAAAAACCCATTTGATGCTACAGGTATTCACCCAGAAAGCTACAATATAGCTGAACAAATTTTAGAAGCAGCAAATATAAATAAAAAAGAACTAGGAACGCAAAAGGCAGAGGAAGCAATTGCATCCCTTGATGTTCAAGAACTAAGTAATACATTAGGTATGGGTGTTGTTACAATTCAGGATATTGTGGATATCTTGAAGAAGCCAAGTCGAGATCCGCGCGATGCCTTTCCGCAGCCACTATTAAAAACAGATGTTTTGAAAATGGAAGATTTACAGGTAGGTATGGAATTACAAGGCACTGTACGTAATGTAGTCGATTTCGGTGCATTTGTTGATATCGGTGTTAAGCAAGATGGGCTTGTGCATATTTCTAAGCTACAAAAGAAACGTATCAAGCATCCATTAGAAGTTGTAGCACTAGGTGATATTGTCACAGTTTGGGTGGAACAGATAGAGGTAAACAAAGGGCGTATTTCATTAACAATGCTACCTCCAGAAAAACAAACAATTGAAAAGTAGTAATAATTTATTGCCACACTGTCTATACTGCGCAGTGTGGTATTCTTGTTGTTAGAGGTGATGAAGTTGAACAATGAGGAACTGCAACAGCTTGTAACCCGCATTTCATTAGAAAGTTTTCATAAACCATTCATGCATCGTGCATACTTTAACTCAAGACTGCGTACAACAGGTGGTCGCTATCTTTTACAATCCCATCATATTGAAATAAATCCAAAAGCATATGAAATGTATGGTGTCAGTGAGGTAGAGGGGATAATTCTTCACGAATTATGTCATTATCATTTACACATAGAAGGGAAGGGCTATCAACACCGAGATAAGGATTTTCGGGATTTATTAAAAAAAGTGAACGCTCCTCGATTTTGTTCAGCTTTGCAGAAACCTACATCTCGGAACGGAAAACAGCGTTCTCAATATAAATACACTTGTATAAAATGCCACCAAATATATGTTAGAAAAATAAGATTAAATGTGAAGAGATACTGCTGTGGCAAGTGTTTAGGGCAATTAAAGTTAGTTGAAGAAAAAAACTTTTAAAAAAAGATTGACGTTTACTGAGCTTATCCTTATAATAGTAAAAGTCGACAAGATAAAGACGACAAAACAATATGATTATTCCGAAGTAGCTCAGTTGGTAGTAGCACCTGACTGTTAATCAGGTTGTCGCAGGTTCGAGTCCTGCCTTCGGAGCCATGGCCCCTTGGTCAAGCGGTTAAGACACCGCCCTTTCACGGCGGTAACACGGGTTCGAATCCCGTAGGGGTCATTTTTCATAAATATAAATAATTGTAACATTGGTCCCGTGGTGTAGCGGTTAACATGCCTGCCTGTCACGCAGGAGATCGCCGGTTCGATCCCGGTCGGGACCGCCACTTATTGGGGTATAGCCAAGCGGTAAGGCAACGGATTTTGATTCCGTCATGCCCTGGTTCGAATCCAGGTACCCCAGCCATTCATTTCTTAATTTGAGCCATTAGCTCAGTTGGTAGAGCATCTGACTTTTAATCAGAGGGTCGAAGGTTCGAGTCCTTCATGGCTCATCTTTTTTTAAGAAAAAAGGTTGATATTTCAAGTTATCATAGTATAATAAGAAAGTTCCTATTTTATGAATGCGGTCGTGGCGGAACGGCAGACGCGCTAGGTTGAGGGCCTAGTGGGGGCAACCCCGTGGAGGTTCAAGTCCTCTCGGCCGCACCAAGTCAAGTCAGTTCGATTATTTAATACTTGCGCCCGTAGCTCAATTGGATAGAGCGTCTGACTACGGATCAGAAGGTTGTGGGTTCGACTCCTGCCGGGCGCGCCATAATAAAATTTAAATATTTGCGGGTGTAGTTTAATGGTAAAACCTCAGCCTTCCAAGCTGATGTCGTGAGTTCGATTCTCATCACCCGCTCCAAAAAAACATTTTAAAAAAATGTTGACATCACAAATAATTGATGATAAGATGTAAAAGTTGCTAAAAACAAACGGCAACAAAATGAACCTTGAAAACTGAACAAGCAAAACGTAATCAATATAGTTTTTATTAGCTAACATATGTTAGTGAACGAAACAAAATTTTGGACATCAAAATTGATGCCAGCAAAACAATTTGAGCTAATCAAATTTCTTTTATGGAGAGTTT